>NZ_JBYTDQ010000011.1:0-185828 GCF_058791575.1 Paenibacillus sp. EB106-06-01-XG199
CCTGAGCCAGGATCAAACTCTCCAAATTGGTATTTAGAAAGAGCGATTGCTCAATTTGAAACATCTGACGAGAATTTTACATTCTCTCAATGAAATTTCTAAAGCGTATAAATACGCTGTGAAACTCATCAGTTTTGGATCTCACTTACGTGATTTCCATACTCACTCGTTGTTCAGTTTTCAAAGATCAAGTTCTTGTTTTTCGTCGTCGGCGCTTGTCAGCAGCGACCTTTATAATATATCACGGCGACCTCGTTTTAGTCAACCTTTTTTTTAATTTCTTTTTTCGGTTGATTTACGCTTGCTTTGCAGCTTGTCATTGTGTCTGAGGGCCGAGTTATAATTTAACACACCATTAACAAAAGAGTCAACTATAAATATTCCCTGCGTTTATCATCTCATTCAGAAACTGTACAAATAAAAAAAGAGAGCGCCCGGCCTCTCCCTATCCTACAGCATATGCTCTTTTGTCAGGTGGAACATCCCGTTATGGATAGCCACTCTATCCTGCTCTTTATCTTTACCGGGTGTAACGTACCGCATGACCGTCACCGGCATCATCCGCCCAGGAAGTAATCTCTCTTATTAGTGAACGGGAAACAAGCTTGCGCAATACAAGCGGCAGTTCAGCTTCCAATTGGCTGAGGCCCGAATGCTGCAGTAATTCTTTGATACTCCATGATTCCTTTCGGCTGCCCAGGATATTCAAAAGCAATCTGCAACAATCAGACATCTTCGACATTAGGGCAAATTCACAGGCAAGCAGAATCAGTTCGACTCGTTGATCTAGAGTTTCGGTACTCACCGTAAGCTCTTCATACAGCTTGTGAACAGGGGTGTTTAGACTCTTGACTTGTTCCCATACTGCAGGGTCGGGGAAAAATCCCGCTTCACTAACTTCAATCCGCGCCCAATGATACAAAGCAATCAAAACACAGTTGTAGGCATCCATGGTACAGTTTGCTTCCAGATACCGTTTGGATTTAACATACATATGCTGAAAGCGTGCAAATTCCATAAACAGCACCCGCTCTCTTAGCGGGCCCTGGAATTGCATGATCTCCCTGCGCATATCCCCTAATATTCCCTTAGGGTCCCAAATCACATCTCCAGCTATTAAGCTGGTAAGAAGTTCATTGTTATCACCCGCCATTACAGCCCGCTCCAGGGCAGATAAGCCTACATGCACAGACTGCGTGCGACGGTCACCGGCAATGCTATGGGTTATAGTCCGTTCTTTCTCTTCATCTTCATGCAGCATCAGCACTACCATATCGAAGTCATGAAGAAGCGCACTCTGAAACGGAGCATTACCCTTCTGCCTCAAAGTGACAGCTCCCAGAACATTCTCATCAAACGTTTCTCCACTCAACAGGGTCAAATTGGATAGTTCCATACTTCCCTCCATCAAATTTGGCGATTTTGCGTCCAGTCAGTTATAATCCTCTTAAATAATAATATTCTACATATTCATATCAGTTCCTCCTGGACGACCGAACTATATTTTAGTTAGGAGTAAATACTCATGAAGCTAAAATCGGCTAAAATCAATGCTTTTCGCACCTGGGGACTACTGCTTACCATGCTTGGAATGGGACTCATGATTCTGGGAACGGCAGGCATCGTATTCTGGGGATCAGCAGGCAAAGTATTCGCGGCTATCGGTCTGGTCATCGGCCTGATCTCCATGATGGCAAGTCTCGCCATTTATTTCTGGGCAGGCATGCTGTCCACCAGCGCAGTCCAGCTGGAATGTCCGGAATGCCACAAACTGACCAAGATGCTCGGGAAAACAGACCGCTGCATGTTCTGCCATACCCTTCTGACAAGGGATCCGGCGCAGGCTACGATAACTGCAGAGCAGCTCGAAACTCAGCAGCTCAAGCAATAACGACAGCCAATGAATGAATCATACAAACAAGGGGCTCCCAGACTGGGAGCCCCTTGTTATCTTACTGACAGATTATATTATTGATGAATTGTTTGCAGGGTCTCCCAGGCTTCCTGATTGCCCAGGCTGCGTGTCCAGGAGGCCACTCCGCCAAGTCCAAACGATTTGGCTAGTTTAACTCTCCCTTGTAGTGAGAGCTTATCCTCTATCCATATTTTACGGAGAATCCCGTCTTCCTTGTACTCAACGTAATTCTGGCCCGCATCCTTATCAAGCTTCGGTGTCAGCTTCTTCTCAGTAAGAATCTCCTGAACCGCATTCATGCTCACAGCCTTGGAGCTCACCTTGGTTTTACCCTTTTCTGTTGTTTCCGACCAGATGCGGGTATACAGCGGGACACCGAGAATCAATTTCTCGGCAGGCACCTCGTCTTCCTCGATAATGCGGCTGATGGAGCTCTCCACCCAAGGCAGCGAGGAAACAGAGCCCGACTTTGGACTGGATGCCCAGTGCTCATCGTACGCCATGACCATCATGAAATCAACAACTGTACCGAGTGCGCGCCGGTCCAGAAACAAAGACCACATTTCACTCTTCGATTTAGGCGTCACATCAATGGAGACAATGAGATTTTTGGCTTGGGCCATTGGCTTCAGCTCCCGCATAAACTGCGTAACATTCTCACCGTCTTTGGTGTATACATTCTCAAAGTCGATATTGATACCATCCAAATCATATAAATCAGCAAATTCCAGCATTTGTACGATCGTATTCATCCGCTTCTCATAGCTCGCTAAAGCCTCAGTCGTCAGATCGGCATCAAAGCTGTTGCTGAGCAGAGCCCAGACTTCCATGTCCTGCTTGTGCGCCCACTGCACGTAAGCCTTGTCCGCTTTACTGCGCACATTGCCCTGCACGTCTACAATCTCAAACCACGTAGGGCTAACCACATTGACTCCAGGCAAATCACCGAACTTAGCCGGATCCGGTTTACGCTCGTATACTGCTTCCCAGAACAGATTTACCGGCTTGCCCTTCCAGTTACGTTCCGCTCTCGACGGTGTGGAAGTTTTTTCTTCTACAGTTTTTTGCCCGTCTGACAGAATGTCACCGGCTTTGGCATATCCCGTATACCCACTGCTCAGCTGCACATACAACCAGTCCGGGTTGTCAGCCTTCCAGATCCTCACCACGGCTCCCCGAGGCATATCCGCGATAATGGGGGCATGAATTGACGCCTCGCTGCGCAGTGCCTTCGTTCTGTCGTCTTCCTCCCCCTTCACTTTGCCCAGCGGAACTGTCTCCCCGGCAGTCATCAGCAGTACAGCTCCGGTATCACTATCCTCTTCTACCTCAAAACCATATAGATCTTCGAGGGTATCGGCCGGAAGATAGGTCACTCCATCCTTTTCTTCAGGAGCAAGCCGAAGCTGAATCGGCTGGTTGTTCAGGCTGGCGGAGGTTGAATTCTCTTGCATATATAGAAGCTCGCTCTCAGTCGAAAGAATGGCTGATTTGCTCTCCTCTTCATAACGAATGGAAGAATCAACATACTTCTGCAAAAGCGGCAGAGGCAGCAGCAGACTCTCTCCTGTACCGTTAGCGTTAAAACCTGTAAACTCTCCTTTGACAAAAATAGGGTGTTCCATCTCTTTCCAGTCAGGATCAATATGCTGCCGATTCGGCAGTACATAAAATACAATCCAGTAAGCAGCGGCGGCTATTATGACAAGCCCTAATAAACGGCGAAAAAGACCTCCACGCTTCTTGGTGCGTCTTTGTCTCTGTCTTCTGTCCAAAATGTATCCTCCACATATTTAGTTAATTTTGCGTGCGCGTATAACCAATCCAATCTTAAGTATACGCTATGTGAGTCTCTTTGGTTGCGAAAATCTACTGGAAGTTATTCATAGATTAAGTAAGTCATAGCAGAATTATCAAAAAAACGTGCAGCCTCCGCTTCCGGATTCCGCACGTTTTGGAAAAACCGGCAAATCTCCTGCAGTCCGAAACATAGCAGTCGATTATACCTATAATGTTATTCAATCTGTTATCTCAATGCTTCTTGTCACTGCAGCATTTGCACACACCGTACAATTCCATCCGCAAACCATGGATCTTAAACTCTGTAGCCCGTTCGGCAGCCTGCTCCACTTCATGCAGCGAGGCGTAGCTGAAATCTTCGATCTTCCCGCACACCTGGCAGATGACATGATAATGATCGGATACATTTGCATCAAAACGGCTTGAATTGTCACCATAAGTCAACTCGCGAACCATACCGGCTTCCATGAACATCTTTAGATTGTTATATACAGTTGCCACACTCATGCTCGGAAACTGCGGCTCAAGCGCACGGTAAATATCGTCTGCCGTAGGATGATTCAACGCTTCCATCAGATACGTAAGAATCGCATGACGCTGAGGCGTAATACGGACACCGGTAGTCTTCAGTTGTTCCAATGCATGCTGTACGCCACTACCCATCAATTCCACCGCCTTTAAAATAAAAACATAATAAAGCTATAAAGTAATTGTAAGACCGGACTTTCGATGTTGTCAACGGAGTCGATACATTATATTCATTATTATATAATAAAAATTACTTATTTCAATATTTCCTCACATTTAGGTTGCTGTTTCCTTCTACTCGCAGTTTGAACTCGCCATTGCCGATTTTGCCGGAAATTGTCTTTTTGTCGATAGTCAGCTCTGGCAGGTCGGTGTCGATATCTCCATAACCGCTGGATCCATCCACCTTATAATCGCCAAATAAAGGCACGTAAAGATCAATGTCGCCAACTGCGCTGTAAATATCCCAGTCTCCTCCGACGGACTCTGATCGGGCATTAATTTTGCCATTTAGGGATTCAGCATGCAGTTTAGCCATTGCACCGTCAATTGCCAGATTGCCATTCTTGCTGGACAAATCCACTTCACCACCGTTGCCGGATGCCGTTATATTGCCTACAGCGGTCGACAGCTTCAATGCCCCTGTAACATCCCAAGCTGCCATATTCCCGCCGCTCGTTGACATCTCAACGTCCCCTTGAACTGTTCTGGCACGGGCTTCCCCGTTTAGTGTCTTTCCTTTTACATTTCCGTATATGCGGTATAGAACAATCGCGCCGTTGCCGGTCTCCAGAGAGATATCCTCAATGGCTTCCACGTTCTGCAGCGTAATTCCGCCATTCATCGTCCGCACCTCCAGATTAAAGCGGCGGTCCTCCGGAAGCGAAATGTCAAGATCCATACGCGGCTGGCGTTTGCCGGAGTCTCCATAAGTCTTGGTTTTTGGGGTTACTTTGATGTTAGAACCCTCAATGACCTCCACAAAGGACTGTTCCGATATCGCCTCTGCCACTGCACCATCAAGCTGATCCACCCATACTGTAGCCGTGATTTCAATATCCTCTACCGGGGCTCGGTGAATCATGATGTCGCCGTTGATGGCATCAACAGTTAGTTTAGAGGTGCCCAGCTCAACCGGTACGATTAATGGGGGCTTTTGAAAATGGCTACCCTTGGCTTCGCCGTAATCCACTGCGGCAGCGGTAAGGTTAAGGCTGACCCGGTTCCATAAATGCAAATAATGCTCCTGCTCTGCCACGATAAATACACTGGCGGCCAAAATAAGAGATGAGAACAGACCGCGCAAATCCATCCGGGCTTTTGAACCATAATCAGTCTGACCTCTGCGGCCCGAGAAAAAGTAAATGAGCAGGTATTCCGCACCCCACAGCACCGGTATAACAGGCCACCATTTTAGCAGCAGCAGCATATTATGTGTTCCATCTCTTGCATCCATCAGCAAAAGAACGCCGACACTGGCAAGCAGGACTGCGGCCGTATATCGGCCGACACGGCGGGTGCGCCGCTCATTGCCTCTGCTCCTGGATAATCCCTTCGCAACCTCACGGACTCCCAGTAAAAAACCACCGACGATCAGCACCGCGGCAATTACCGTTCCCGCATAATCCTGAATGAACATTTGCAGCCAGGCCGGCTTCTGCCGGAACAGGAACAGCAGCACTCCTCCAAAGAGCAGCATCAGGCCAAACGAGATTCCCGGCTCACTCACCAGGGTACGGCGTTTGGCATATTTTGAAGGGGCTGGCGTTTCAGTGTCCTGTTCCCCGGGAAAGCGCAAAATCCGGTCAGCAGACTGCAGGGCATCAAATACATTGTAGAAATACAGCACCGGAATCATCAGGGCCAGCAATATCAGCAGCGGAACGTTGATCTGCATACCGATGGACGAAAAATAAAGCAGCGCCGCAATATCAAGCAGGATAAGAAAGATGAAAGAAATCCCTTTGCGGAGAAGCCCGAAATATAGATGTCCCGTCCCCGGAATTAATGCGGATAGCAGTCCGGCAATAAATTTGCGTTTACGATGGGGACGGCGTTTTGGACGAGGCGGGATTGAGGGCTTCTTCTGCTCTATCCCGTCATCTTGCTCCTGTGCAGTTGTATCATATATCCCTTCCTCTGTCGGGAGCTTGGCGGAATCATCTTTCTTTTCAGAACTCATTTCGGGCTCCTCCTTCCATAAAGAATTGTATTACTTTCAAAGCATACCACTCCGGTAAAATTCAATCAGTTCCACACCCGGTGCTACTTCCTCTACTCCGGCTGGAATAAACCCATGTTTGGTATACAGTGTAACTGCAGGAATATTGAGCTTCCCTGTAGATACAATAAACTGCTCCATTCCCGGATAATGGGCAAAGATAAATTCCAGCAGGCTTCCTGCCACCCCTTGGCGGAAATACTCAGGACTCACCATCATTCGGGTCACAGTCAGCTTGCCCGGTGACTCTTCCAGCACGGCAACAGCCCCCATCAGATCGCCGCTGCTGTCGAAACGGCCGTAGAAATCCTCCTGAGACTGGCTCAGCATATCTCTGGTCTCCAGCAATGGCGGAATTTCATGGAATCCGATCATCTCCGCTTCCAGCCGGTAAGCTTTATGCTGAAGGCTCCATAGCTCACTAAGAATGATCTCATCCTGCAGATCAAGCTTGATAATTGTGTTCATCCGCACAGTCCCCTTATATGCCGCTCAGGGCCTGCCGTTGCCGACAAGCCCTGAGCTAATAATCCTATAGTCTACTATTACCCAAAAGCGGAATCTAGCTGTTCAAAACTTCAGCCAGCAATGTATTTACCAGACCCGGGTTAGCTTTGCCTTTGCTTTCTTTCATAACCTGACCTACCAGGAATCCGATTGCCTTTTGCTTGCCAGCCTTGTAATCCTCCACCGATTGCGGATTGGCAGCCACTACATCCTCAACGATTTTTTTGATTGCGCCCTCGTCGCTGATCTGAACAAGTCCCTTCTCTTCAACGATTGCACCCGGCAGCTTTCCACTTTCCAGCATTTCCTTGAAGACAGTCTTGGCAATCTTGCTGCTGATCGTACCACCTGAAATCAGGCCGATCATTTCGCCCAGACCCTGCGGTGTAATCTTCACCTGGGACAATTCCAGATTGCTGCCGTTCAGATAACCCAGCAAATCGCCCATCATCCAGTTGGCCACAGCTTTGGCATCCTTTGTATAAGCAAGGCAGCCTTCAAAGAAATCGGCCAGCGGCTTGGAAGAGGTCAGCACACCCGCATCATAAGCGGTAAGGCCATACTCCTCACTGTACCGCAGCTGGAGGGCATCCGGCAGCTCCGGAATCGTAGCGCGGATGGACTCTTTCCAAGCATCATCAATATGCAGGACAATGAGATCCGGATCTGGAAAGTAGCGGTAATCGTGAGCTTCTTCCTTGCCGCGCATGGATAACGTCTTGCCCTGCGCTTCATCCCAGCGGCGGGTCTCCTGCACGACGATACCGCCATCATCAAGGATTTCCCCTTGGCGGAATTGCTCGTACTCCAGACCGCGCAGCACACCCCGGAAGGAGTTCATGTTCTTAAGCTCCGCCCGGATGCCGAACTCTTCCTGACCTGCCGGCCGCAGGCTTATGTTCGCATCGCAGCGCATGGAGCCTTCTTCCATCTTCACATCGGATACGTCGCAATATTGCATAATGGCCCGTATCTTCTCCAGATAAGCGCGCGCCTCTTCAGGAGAGCGCAGATCCGGTTCGGAGACAATTTCGATCAGCGGTGTGCCTACCCGGTTGAAATCGACGAGGGAAGCAAATCCGCCGTCTACATGAGTCAGCTTGCCCGCGTCTTCCTCCAGGTGCAGGCGGGTGATTCCGATCCGTTTGGTTTCACCGTTCACTTCGATATCAATCCAGCCGTTCAGGCCGATCGGCTGGTCATATTGCGAGATCTGATACGCTTTGGGCGAATCGGGGTAAAAATAGTTCTTGCGGTCGAACTTGCTGACATCGCCGATGGTGCAGTTCAGCGCCATGGCTGCTTTCATCGCGTATTCCACCGCCTGGCGGTTCAACACCGGCAGCACGCCGGGATGACCAAGACAGACGGGACAGGTGTGCGTATTGGGCGGAGCACCAAATTCTGTGGAGCAGCCGCAGAAGATTTTGGACTTGGTATGAAGCTCCACATGAACTTCCAGCCCGATGACCGTTTCGTATTTAGACATAAATGATCTCATCCCTTAAAAGTTTTGTGAGCCTAAGCTTCGAAGACTGCAATTATAGTTGTGGCTGTACTTTATGATGATCTGTATGTTGTTCAAAAGCGTGTGCAACACGCAGTACCGTGCTCTCATCAAATTCCTTGCCGATAATTTGCAGACCTACAGGCAGGCCTTCGGCAAAACCGCAAGGGATGCTGACGGCAGGAATACCGGCGAGACTAACCGGAATGGTCAAAATATCATTCAAATACATCGTGAGCGGATCTTCCGTCTGTGAGCCCAGCTTGAAAGCTGTAGTTGGCGCAGTCGGTCCGATGACGACATCATATTTTTTAAATACTTCGTCGAAATCCTGCTTGATCAAGGTGCGCACTTTCTGCGCCTTCAAGTAATAAGCATCATAATAACCGGAGCTGAGCGCATAAGTGCCGAGCATAATCCGGCGTTTAACTTCCGGCCCAAATCCGTGGCTGCGGGAATTATGGTACAAATCAAGCAGTCCGCCGCCGTTATCTATACGCGCACCGTAACGCACCCCGTCAAACCGGGCCAGGTTGGAAGACGCCTCCGAAGAGGAGAGCAAATAATACGCCGCCACAGCATATTCAGTATGCGGAAGAGAAACCTCTTCCCAGACCGCACCCAGATCTTCCAGCACCTTAAGTGCAGACAGCACACTCTCACGGACGGAGGCATCTACACCTTCTCCGATATACTCCTTCGGCACAGCGATGCGAAGCCCGGAAATATCACCGGTAAGCGCGCTTAAGTAATCAGGGATATTCACTTTGGCCGAGGTGGAATCCTGGGCGTCATATCCGGCAATCGCCTGCAGCACATAAGCGGAATCCTCCACTGTGCGGGTAAGCGGACCAATCTGATCGAGCGACGAAGCAAATGCCACCAGGCCGTAACGCGAAACCAGACCATAAGTCGGTTTAAGTCCTACCACACCGCAATACGAAGCGGGCTGGCGGATGGACCCGCCGGTATCGGAGCCAAGGGCAAAAAAGACTTCGCCGGCAGCTACTGCAGCTGCCGAGCCGCCGCTGGAGCCCCCGGGAACACGTTCCAGATCCCAAGGATTACGCACAGCCCCGTAGCTAGAATTCTCATTGGAGCCGCCCATGGCGAACTCGTCCATGTTCAGCTTGCCGATGGTTACAGCATCAGCCTGACGCAGTTTGGAAACAACTGTTGCATCATATATCGGCTGGAAATTGTCCAGAAACTGGCTGGCACAGGTCGTGCGCAGTCCTTTGGTCACAATGTTATCTTTAATTCCTGCAGGAAGACCAAACAGCAAACCGCGCGCTGCACCGGAAGCCAGCTTGTCATCCAGAGCACGTGCGGACAGCCGCGCGCCCTCCTCATTTAAAGTTAAAAATGCATGCACCTTCCCGTCACGCCCGGTAATGGCAGCCAGTGATTCTTCCGTCAGTTCGCTGACCGAAATCTCTTTGCTGTGCAGCATGTTATGTACTTCGGGTAGTCGATATTGAAACAGGCTCAACTTTCTTCCTCCTCTCTATTGTCGTTATTCCAGAACTGCCGGCACTTTGAAATGTCCGTCTTCATGTTCAGGTGCGTTAAGCAGAGCTTCTTCTTGGGAAAGGCTCTCCTTCACGACATCATCCCGCATCACATTGCTGACCTGCAGCACATGCGTTGTCGGCTTCACATGCTCCGTGTCGAGTTCGTTCAATTTCTCCGCATATTGTAAAATAGCATTCATTTGTTCAGTAAAAGTAGCCTCTTCTTCCGGGCTTAACTGCAGGCGGGCCAGCTTGGCCACATGCTGCACATCTTTGACGGTAATGCTCATAAGAAATATCCCTCCTGTTTAAAGGGCTAAAGCGCCCGGATAACGTTTTTAATTATATTGTAGAAGCCTGGACAATTCAATGAGCTTGTCATGTTCATAAAGCTGCAATTCGAACAACAGCTGGTGGCGCTACAGGTTGTGGGTACATGAAACAAGAAAAAACGGCTATGGCGTCCTAATAGGGACGGCAGCCGTTTCAGCAGAAATATAAGGATAAAGCATTGCGTGCACCCTATAGATTCCTACATTTTAAGAAGAAACAGACTTGCAGTCCTCTTAGGACTGGCAGCCGCTTCTGCGAAAAATAGAAGGATCATTTATGGCGTGGAACATATAAATTCTTCTATTTCAAAAAAGCCGGCTTGCGCCGGCCTTACCTAAATCCAAGCGCGAAGATTCACCTGTTTGATGAATTCCGCCTGGGACATACTTTCCGTAGACGTCGTTTCCGCCTCTTCTGCTTCCATGTCTTCGCCGTTCATCAAATGATGAAACAGCTTCTCATTGTATGTCGACAAAGCATAGTCGATCAATGCTTCATGCGTTGCTCTCTCAGCCTCTACCACCAGCAATTGTTCTTCCGCCTCAATATCCTCTGCCGTAACATAAAAATTCCTGTTAGCCTGAGGGACACGAATCACATAATCAAACGCATTGTCAGGATTGCGGTCGTAAGCAATCAGGTAGCCGTAGTCTCCAATAGGAAGACTCTGCTCAAAAGCGTCTGCAACAATGACAATTTTCTCTCCTAAACGCAGCATCGTCCTACCTCCTGAGCCAAAATCTATCATGGTTCTACTTGTTTCAACAGTCTACTAAAAAAAGATAGAGCTGTCCAGCTGCAGGAGGAGAGTTCAATGAAATTTCCTTTGAAATTTTCAGAAATGTCGAGAAAAAGCAACATTTTTCTTATTTTTCCGTCAAACTGGGAGTTTATTCCTGGACGTTAACAGAGCAGACCCGGCAATACACAGCACAATCAGCACGGCTGCTGAGAGAAAAGGGCCTACTCCAACCGTGCCGCTGTCTACAAGAACTCCAGCGGACAATCCGGGCAATGCAGCCAGCGTCCATGCAAGCCGGGTTGGCAGCAGACCATAGGCAAGCGATACCCCCGCAACGAGCGCCAGTGCAAGAAACACGGCGGCAGGCCCACGAAGAAAGGAGCTGAACAGCAGTGTGAGTGAGACGCCGCAGAGCAGCCATAGCCCATAGATTCCGGTTGCAGCTGCAACCTCACCCCAGGCAAGCGGACCCATCAGCTCTTCCGTGTAATACCCGGCCCCTGCCGCGCCCAATCCAAGTGCAATCACAAGCAGGGTCAGCTGTGCAGCCCATTTGGCGATGATAATGACTATCGGAGTAACCGGCTTGGCCATCAGCAGCTCAGCCGTTCCGCTGCTCCGTTCTCCCGCCAGTGCATTCATGCTCCCAAGCGCCAGAACCAGTATGCCAATCGTCCCATATTGGCCAAGCGCTTGCGCCATTACCGCAGCTGCCTCCGGCATTTCAAAGCTCTCCAGCATCCCTGCCGGCACATTTGCGGAAGCTTCCAGAATATCGCGCATGTAATAGGTCACAAGCGGCTGCATAATGCCCAAGATGATAAATACAATCGGTATCCAGACCAGTTTGTAGCTTCGCAGCGTCTCGAGCATTTCTTTCGAGTATAAAGTCCAGAAACTTCTCATGAGCCCACCACTTTCATGAACAAGTCTTCCAGCGTGGAAGAGCCTGCTTCGAATTGTAGCAGCGGAATGTCCAATTTGCCAGCTTCCTGCAGAATCTCCCGCCGTGCCAGTTCTACATCGCTCACATTAAAGATGGCTTTACCTGCAATAATCTGCGACTGAACAATAAAAGGTTTATTCACAAGATCCTCCAGCCACCGGAATGCCTTATCCTCTTTCTCTGTATATAATCTGATAATAGGAAGACTGTACTGTGAACGGAGATAGGATAATGTCCCCTGCTCAGCTATCACACCGCGGTTCATTAATATGATGTCATCGCATATCTCTTCGGCATCATGCAGCACATGTGTAGAAAAGATGACCGTCGTCTCTTCACGGATCTCCCGCAGCAGTTCCATCACTTCCCGCCGTCCAATCGGATCAAGCGCTGAGACCGGCTCGTCAAGCAGCAGCAGCCGGGGGCGGTGCACCAGTGCCTGCGCCAGGCCGAGCCGCTGCTTCATTCCGCCTGAATACCCGGAAATCCGGCGGCGCGCCGACTCGCTGAGACCTACCCGCTCCAGTGCGGCGGCCGACCTCTCGGCTGCTTCTCTGGAGCGCATGCCGCTCAGCTTCGCAGCAAAGACAACATATTCCTGTCCGCTCATCCAGTTGTAAAAAGCCGGGGATTGCGGCAAATATCCCAGCGCTTTGCGGTAATCCGTTCCCGGACGATTGCCGGCAAAGGATATCTCCCCCGACGTAGGCGGCAGCAGACCCGCAAGCATGCGCAGCGTTGTGGTCTTGCCTGCTCCGTTTGGTCCCAGCAAGGCGACACAGCGCCCGGATTCGATCTCAAAGCTTATACCATCTACGGAGATATGTCTGCCATACCGTTTATGCAGATCGGCAACCTTAAGCAGCGGCATCAGTTCTCATTCCTTCCTGCCGTAAAATAAGCAATACTGCCGAGCAGATTGCCAAATACTATTATAATAATCCACATCCATTTCGGCCCCCGCACTTTCTCCGCTCTGGCCAAAGATATCAATCCGACAATGGCCAGCAGGATCTGAAGTGCAAGCAGCGGCCAAACCAAACCCCAATTCACTTTGTCCATCCCAGCATCCCCCGTTCTATTCTTCGCATACAGAAGAATCTTTCCTGACATCCTGTATTGATTAATCCCGCTTTCTTCTTCGTCTATCTGGCAGAATCACAAACAACAGATAACAAACTGCCGGCGTGGGTATTCCGGTAAGACCCCAGACTCCCCAGAACCATGCCATGCCACCTTTGCCTCTCTTCTGCGCATCCCGGAATATCCATGTCCCCTGCAGCATCAGCACGGCAGCTAAGCAAATCCACAACCATAAAGGCACATCCTTCAGTTCACTCACTCTTCCGTATCCTCCCGCCGCAGTCTGATCCGCGAAATCCCCAGACTGCCAAGTGCCGCGAGGGGGAACATCGCCTGTAGTACCCAATAAAATACAGGGGCTGATCCCAATGCAGTCAGAATGATACTGAGCACAATCAGAGCCAAGCACAAGAACAGCAGCAGCTCATTGCGGCTCTTACGGCGCCTGCGGAGGGTCTCGGCGGCAATGAGTTCTTTCATAACCACCATAGATGGCGGTGAAATGTCATCAAATTGCGCATCCAAAATATTCAATTCTGCGTTCAACTGGACCAGCAGTTCCTCATCATCAGGTTTCATCCTCATTCAGCTCCTTTCGCAGGTGGTTAAGGCCGGCAGACACACGTGATTTGACTGTGCCCGATGGGACTTGCAGAATCACACCGATTTCTTCATAGCTGTAACCGTAATAATGCTTCAGCAGTACGGCTATCCGCTGAGGTGAGGGAATCCGGGAGAGCGCATCAAGCAGATCGCTCCATTCTATATTCCGGCTCTCAAACCGCCAGCGGATGGTCAACACGCCCTGCTCCTGGCGCCGCCACTCCGCTTCACGTTTCCATCTCCGCTTCCGGTCGATATAAAGACGGGTAGCGATCGTGATCAGCCATGAGGAAAAAGAAGAGGAACCATCGTAGCTTCTAATCTTCTCCATGCATCTGACCATAGTATCCTGGGCAAGCTCCTCGGCGAGCAATGGGTCCATGGTGACCTTGATTAGGTATTTGTACAAAAAGCTGTAATGCTCCCGCAGCAGTAACGCAAGCGCCGAAGCATCGCCCTGCTGTGCCAGCTTGATTCTCTCCAGCGTCACGTCGCTCATTGATCCCTCCATGCTTCCTTCATTCACACCGTAATACGAATAGCTATATCAATTCGTTCATTCGTGATCCATATTATTTTGCAGCTCCCAAAGTCTCCGCCGCCAAGGCTGCACTGCACCTTTCCCTCCAGGGAAATGCCAGAATAAAGTCCGCTCCAAACGGTCTGGAGCTCTGCCAAGAGCAGTATACTCCGTTTCTTTCCCAATACCGACTGCGAAGATTTCACTAGCTGTATCTGGCTTTCCATCATCCATCTGGTAATGTATATCGTTCTTCAAGGCGCTTCCTCCCATGCATTCGACCTATTATGTAGACAAAAAAAAGAACGCAAACCGGGATTATTCCACAGTCTGCGTGCTTCGCGAGGTAAATGTTACATTTAATTAACATTATTGTAGCAACTTTGTACCTTAATGTCCATCTCTATTTTCCCGGTTCATGTCGCATCCAGGGGAATAAGGTCACTGCATGGGAACGTAAGGATTGCGGAGACGTTCAAAGCCGATGGTTGTCCGCGGACCATGTCCCGGATATACCTTCACTTCTTCATCCAGCCGGTACAGCTTCCCGCGGATGGAGTCAATTAAATCCCGCTCTCTGCCGCCGGGCAGATCGGTACGTCCGACCCCCAGCTTAAACAGCACATCCCCGGAAAACAGATCATTTCCACACAGGAAGCTGACACTTCCCGGAGAATGCCCGGGGGTATGCATCACCCGGAAGGTGAGGCCCAGCAGCTGCAGAATCTGTCCTTCTGCCAGATCATACTCTGCAGGATCTGTGCTTACCGGAGGCGAGGCTTCCGGCCACATCAGTGAGCCGTTCAGCTTGGGACTGCTCAGCCATTCACTCTCCAGAGGATGAACATAGACAGGACATTTCTTGGCTTTGCGTATTTCATCTACGCCGCCGATATGATCGAAATGGGCATGTGTCAGCAAAATCGCTTCAATCTCCATGCCTTCTATAGCCCGCACAAGACCGGCGGGGTTCATACCGGGGTCGATGATGATGCCACGCCCGGGGTCTGCCCCTGTCAACAAATACGCATTGGTCTGGAGCGGCCCTAGATTATAGGAACGTATATTAAGCATAATTTAAAAGCCGGAGATCAGGCTGCGCAGTTCTCCCGCGATAACTGCGTGCGATTCCGTTCCTTCCCCGTAGGCTTGTCCCATCGCCTTGCGTACTTCGGCAATCTTGCTCTCGTAATCCGCAGCTTCGCGGTCAGGATTCTCCTGTTTGAATGCAGCCATCAGAGACTGCACATGCTCCGGACGTGGACCCCAATGACCGAGCACATAACCTCCAGTATCGGCAAAGATGACAATCGGCACCGATCTGCCACCCATCGTCAGGAAATCATCCATGACATCCTGATGCTCTTCCAGAATCAGCACTTCAGTCTTAATCCCCGCTGTCTCAAGAATGCGGAATACAACCGGCACATTACGCACTACGTCACCGCACCAATCGGCAGCCAGGATCAGCACCCGCAGATCATCGCGATGGTTCAGGCTCTCAAAGTATTCCCGGTCGCTTTCGTTATCCCAGGCAAACTTCTCATACCAGGACTCAAATGCCTGCTGATTCTTCGTCATCCCTTCCACGAACTGGCGCGGAGTAACACCTTGACCAAACTTATGGGCTACATTCTGCTTCATACTGCACTACCTTTCTTCTTGGATTTGTACCACTTGAACAGAAAATATATAACGATAATGGCTATTGCAACGAGAATCAGCTCATGGGTGTACTTGGCCGCAACCTCGTCAATCGTCTCCCATTTGTCACCCAGAGTGTAGCCCAGGTAAACAAATAGTGCGCTCCACGGAATAACCGCGAGTGTGGTTAACAGAGTGAATTTGCCTAACGGCATACGTGATATCCCTGCCGGCACGGAAATGGCATGGCGGACAATCGGAATGAAGCGGGCCGTAAAAATAACACCGGTACCGTACTTGTTGAACCATTCTTCGGAATGATCAATATGCTTCTTCTTGATAAAAATATACTTTCCGTATTTCTCCAGTACAGGTCTGCCGCCATAACGACCGATCCAATACACAAAGATCTGGGCAATGACCCCACCCACCGTTCCAAAAAGAACTGCGCCAAAAAAGTTAATCTGCCCTTGCGAAACCAAGTATCCGCCAAAAGCAAGCACAATCTCACTCGGTATTACTTCAATCATGAGTCCGATCATAATCCCGAAATACCCAAGACTCTGAATCCACTCAAACAACTGCGAGACCAGATCAGAAAAAAAATGCAATGCAGCTCCTCCTCCCGTATTTGCGGAATTAGGCTTAGCGCCCTTCAGGCTCAGACGAACAACGCTTCCGCTCTATGTATCCAGCTTCTTCTAGCCTATTCTAGCATATGCGGCCTTACGACTTCTACTTACGAAGATGGAATCTATGGCATTCAACAGATTGACAATTTATGAAGTCAGTGCAATTCTATATTTAGATAATTATTTAAATATCGAAAGGTCGGATCGAAAATGAATGAATCCTTCAAAGCGCTGGCCGATCCTACCCGGCGGCAAATCATCCAGCTGTTGCGGGAAAAAGACCGTACTGCCGGAGAAATCGCCGATTATTTTCAGATGTCAAAACCAAGCATTTCGCATCATCTCAGCGCCCTGAAGCATGCCGGTCTGGTGCAGGATGAACGGAAGGGACAGTTCATTCTTTATTCACTGGATACCACTGTGCTTGAAGAGGTGCTTGGATGGTTCCTGGAATTGACCGGCACGGGAAAAGGAAGTGCATCAGATCATTTACCTGCAGAAGACGGCAAAAGGCAACACCACCATTCTAACTTGGAGGTTGAGTAAAGATGAAAAATTTCAAATGGAAGTGGCAGGACACACTAATAGTCATTTTGTGGCTTCTTTCTCTTGGTTATGCGCTTATTAATTATGGCAAACTGCCTGATCAGCTCCCTGTCCAGTTCAGCATTACTGGAGAGGTTAACCGGTACGGGAGCAAAGGGTCAGCGATTGCACTGCTGGCATTCATGGGCCTGGCATTTCCCATTGGAATGCAGTTCATACGGAATATCGATCCTAAGAAAGAGAATTACCGGAAATTCGAAGGTGCTTTTAAAATGACCCGCCTGGCTATCGCGGTGCTCGCCGATACTATACTTTTCCTAACCGTAGCCAGTAGTCTTGACCAAAATATTCCGGTCAGCAAATTAACTATGGTAGCAGTTGGCCTGCTGTTCATTGTTATTGGAAATTACATGCCGCAAGTTAAAGATAACTATTTCACCGGCATCCGCACCCCATGGACGCTGGCCAGTCCGGAGGTATGGCGGAAAACCCACCGTTTCTCAGGGTTCATGTGGATGCTGGGCGGGCTGCTGATTGCACTTGGCGCATTTATGCCAAAAACCATGTCCATCAGTATGATTATCGCGGCCTTGCTGATCGCGACCATCATCCCGTACATCTACTCCTGGTTCACCTCTCAGCGGATGAAGGCATGAGAGTAGGCCTGCCGGCTGCATTCCATATAGTGTAGCTGCTTGCAGTAATTTGGAGCGAGAGACGGACTTTTCTGATATATCTGCTGATCAATACGCCGCTGTTGGCGTCTGGACGCTGACGCGGCGTTCTTCTGCATCCGGGCTGTGTGCTGCAGCCAAAACCTTTCTGAGCCGAAGCTCCAATGCTTCGGCTTCGGCTGTGAATCCAAACCGCCGGTCATTGTGCTGTTGTCCTTTGCGGCACTCGCTGTCCGCCTGCAGGCGGAACTGATGCAGCAGATTAAGTCCCGCAGACGCACTGGCTGTCCCTCCCGCTCTATCCCCCGCCTTCAGCCTGCGCTGACTCATGTCCAGCATTCCATCAATCGCTTTTACCCTTTTAGCGGTATTATAGACATCCGCCTTCAAACTTCTTCGTATCCAGTGCAGTGACTCTCCCGGATTACTCCCGTTCATCGACCTCACCGCTATCTCCCATTGCACCGTAGCATCTTCTGGCGCGTAGGCCAAGCTCCCGGTCAGCAGATCCTTTGCCTCCCGGTCCGGGAGCAGCCTTGATAGACTAACCACTGCCCGGGGCTCACGGGGGTTCCATTCCAGCGATTGCCGGAGCAGCGCAATTTTCCCTGCAGGGTCTGGTTCACGGGCAGCCACCCTATGTAGTTCCGCCCCCTTCATTAGCTGAAAGGATAGCAGGCTGAGCGCCAAGCAAAGGCACCCGGTGCAGACCGCAGCAGTAGCAGCCCTTACCCTTCGCTTCAAAACGAAGTGGCCGAGCCGCTGAGCTCTGCTCAACAAGCGGGGAAAACGCTTAGTACCGGGACTGTTGGCATGGGCGGCAGCAGGAAGAAGGTCTCGTGCCTGAATGGATGTATCCGGTCTGGTGGTGACCGCACAGAAAGATGCCTTTGTTCCAGATTCGGGTAACGTTAAACACTCATTGACTGCGGCATTTGACGGAATGCGGTCTGCCGAAGGGATAACAGCTATTCCTGGAGCGGCCTTGACTGCAGTAGTGCCGGACGAGTTATCCGCCTCCTGCCGGACCTCGGCAAACGCGAGCGCCGGCAGCAGAAACAACAGCAGCCAAGTAAGCCCGTAACTCCAGTCGAAATCAACCGCCCCATGCAAGGCGATGACCAGCAGTGACGGGAGCAGCCTTGGAGCGGCTGCTCCTACCACCCATCCTGCCGCCAGCAGCAGAAGCAGGACTGCTGCCAGGCCGACAATTCCCAGATTCAGCAGGAAGTCGAGATAACCGCTATGCACCTGGCTGCCTACATAGGGGCGGGACTGGGCGGCGAGGTACGAGTACCGCCAAGTCTCGCCCCCGCGCCCCAGCCAGGGCGCTTCCGCCGCGAGCTTCCAGGCATCGCGGTAATAAAGTCCGCGAGCGGCGACCGTCATAGACGGTCCGGTGATCCGCTCGCTTACCTGGACAAGGACGGCGCTGCCCGCCGCCGTCCAGCCTGCCGCCGCCAGCACCAGCATGGCGGCGCGGACCCCACCCGCCGCGCTGGAGCTGCGGCGGTACAGCCACAGGCCGGCCAGCAGCGCGCCGGCCCAGAGTCCGGCCAGCAGCAGCAGGCCGGGTAAAGGCTCTACCGCCAGCCCGGCACGGGCCAGCTGGCGGTAGAGCAGCGCCGCGGCAGCCAGAGGCGCGGCGCCAGCGGCAAGCAGCGCCGCGAGGAGCCGCCGCTTCCAGAGCAGGACGGCGGCGCTGGCGCCAGCCGCAGCAAGCCATGCGCCGCGCGACTCGCTGAGCAGCAGCGCGGCGGCGTACGGAAACAGCGGCAGCATCCGCAGCAGCAGCTTGATCGTGGTTCTGCTGGAGATTGCCTTGGATACGTGCCCGATTGATTCGTTGAGTTCGTTGCTTATTATTGCAGCGGGCTCACCGTGTTCTTGCTCTGCAAAAGCTACTGTACGAGCCAGCGTCTGCTTCTCTGCTTCACGCCACTTCTCCTGCTCCACTTCTCCGTAGGCTCTGCCACGACTGGATCTGGTTCTCCCCTCCTCTGCTTCACCTCTCTCCTCCCGCTCCTCATCTCCGTAGGCCCTGCCGCCACTGAAACTGATTCTCCCAACCTCTGCTTCACGCCGCTTCTCCCGCCCCCCTTCCGTATTTCCCAAGCCCGAATAGGCTTCCTTAGGCAGCGCTGGCGCTCCCCTTACGGCACTGCCGTCATCCCGCCCTTGCACTTTCCCGCACCTCTTGTCCGATTCCCCTGCATCACGGCAGACAGCGAGTGCAAACAGACGCTCCAGCAAAAAAACAGCCATTACTGCACCGAAAGCATTAGGATACTCAAGTAATCCCCCTAGCCGGGCACCTGTAGCACTGACCTCCGGTGATGTGCTGTAAGCTATCGCAAAGGGAAGCTTCAGCCCTCCACAGACGGCTAACAAGGCACTTATACTAATAAGCATGCCCAGCAAGCTCCACACTGCGCTAAGAAAACGGGCTCCCCAACGATGGCCTGCACAATAATAAGCGCAATAAGCAAAGCTGGCGTACAGGCCCCAGCGCAGCAGCTCATTCAGATTCCCCTGGGCTGATAAAGGTCCGCGGTGCCAGTGAATACCGTAGAGCGCAAGGATGGCAAGCGGACAGATCAACAGCAGCGCCGCAGCCCTTCTATTGGCTCTGCGGTTCCCGTCAATGCTAAGCAGGCTGGCTGAAGGCCCGTGCAGACCCGCTGCAACCAGCCATAACCCGGGGAATACAGCACACAGGTGATACCATGCCGTCAGCAACAGATACATTTCCCCCGCAAAGAATAACCCGCGCAGCAATACACCTGCCGTAACAGCAGCAAGCACCAAACCTGTACCAACAAATACCATTGCCACCTGCAAACGCCGCTCAGCCAAGCCACTATGCATTTCAACTTCCTCCGTAGAATTCAAGTTCTCTTTAGTCTTTCCAGATTTGTCCTGAACCAAAAGGAAAACACAAAACAGGACGGCTGACTCCACATGGAGACTCACCGTCCTGCTTATTTATCGCGTTTGTATTGTTAATGCCGTTATGACGTTAATGGCGTTAATCCCATGATGATATTAATGCCGTTAATGACGTTCAGAACATATGCGATGTATGTTCAGCAAAAATTCACCAAATTCCTTGGTAATTGTATTTCTTTGCCTTAGTATTTGAAATTGCGTGAACGGAATCAGATTCTATTGCAGTTTCTGCAGTCAAAAGAGCAGGATCTCACTTCCGGAACATTTACCGGATTCCAGTGTAGAAAGTGCAACAGATTGCCATTTCGGGGCAATTTCAGCTCATTCTATTGCAGATTCTGCAATGATAGCAATACGGTGATATCATTTGGCATCACCGCAGTGTATTGATTTCGGACATATGCCATTCGGTCAGAGCTCAGATTCTTCCGCTTTGCCTATTGGCAGGCTTTAGCTGAATACAGCTCATAATGCCCGGTTTATCCCTGCGTAAGAGTTTCCGCAGGCAGCAGGTCGGCGCAGACGCGTTCAAGGTACGGCTTAGCACCAAGGAAATCACGGAAAGCGCTGTATTCGCGCCATTTGACGGCATTGTCGCCGCTTGTGCTTTTGACGGCCCGGATCAGGATGTTCTTCGGCGTATGCTCCATGTCGATGAATTCCAGCAGCTGGCTGCGGTAACCCATCAAATCAAGCAGCTTCGCCCGGATGGCGTCAGTGGCGAGTGCAGAGAAACGTTCCTTCAGAATTCCGTGCGAGAGCAGCGGGCTGAGTACCTCGTTCTCCACCTGCCCAAATAGCTCATGCTGGCAGCAAGGCACCGAGAGAATAACCGATGCACCCCAGCGCACCGCTTTTTCCAATGCAGCATCCGTTGCCGTATCGCAGGCATGCAGTGTCACAACCATGTCCACCTGGTCCAGCTCGTTGTAATCGGCTATATCACCGACCAGGAAACGCAGTTTATCGTAACCCAGCCTCGACGCCAGCGCTCCACAATGTTCAATGACATCTGCTTTCAGGTCAAGTCCGACAATATTCAGCTCCCGCCGCTCGCGGACAGCCAAATAATGATACAGCGCAAACGTCAAATAGGATTTGCCGCAGCCAAAATCAACAATCGTCAGCGGCCGGCCGGTTGGTAGATCCCCCAGCACATCCTCAACCATCTCCAGGAAACGGTTGATCTGGCGGAACTTGTCGTATTTTTTGGCCAGCACCTTGCCTTCGCTGTTCATAATTCCAAGCTCCACCAGGAACGGGACTGGTTCTCCCTCGTCCAGCACATAACGTTTGCGGCGGTTGTGGGCCAAGTCTGGCGCCTCCTGCTTGCTGGCCGATTTGGTAAGAATAGAAACCTTGTATTTTTTACTGATCAGCACCTGGTAATCAGCTTCTACAGTGCAGATCAGCGCTTGCCGGAAGGTAGCTCTCAAGAGTGACATCATTTCTTCCGCAGCAGTGTCTGCCGGAATATTACGGTGTTCCACTTTGGGGCCGATGGTATAGGCAAACTGATAATGCAGCTTGCCTTTTAGCTCAACTGGTTTAATCTGCACCTTGCTGTAAGCAACTTCGCCTTTGCTGCGCAGTTGGCTTAAGGTTGCCGTAATCAGGGTACGGTCATTTACCACTTGATCAATCAGAGTTTTCAAAGATTCCACAGGGTACATCTCACTTTCGCAATCAAAATGGAGAGCAGGCTCTCCTGAATATCACTACATTATAGCATGTCCTGCTATACGATATCATAGTAGCTCGCCAACTGCTCCGGGAGGTACATGAAACTGTCCGCTAACCACGGTCACGGCCCGGCCCGATAAAGTAACGAGATCCTGACTCACTTCAAGCTGCAGCATCCCCCCACGAACTGAAGCCTGATATGCAGTCAATTGTGTGCGGTTTAACCGGCCGGCCCAATAGGGAGCCAGGGCAGTATGCAGCGAGCCGGTAACGGGATCTTCATTGACACCAATGCCCGGGGCAAAAAAACGCGATACAAAATCAATGCGATCCGCAGCGCATTCTGCCGTAACCGCGACAGCCCTTGGCTGGAGCTTGGCCACCTGGACAAAATCCGGGCAGAGCCCCCGCACCCTTGTCTCATGATCCAGACGCACCAGCACATTGTCGGCATACCGCACGGTTTCCAGCACATGTGCCTCCTCAAGCCCCAGCGCTGCCGCGAGCCCGGCTATCGGAGGTGAAGCTGTAATTTCATATGGAGGAAAATAGAGTGAAATCATCTCTTCTGATTTTGTTGCCCGCAGCAACCCGCTGCGTGTGTGGAATCTCGCTTCTTCGTGAGAACCCAGCCGCCCGGTTTCCCACAGGACATGCGCACTGGCCAAAGTGGCATGACCGCACAGATTCACCTCCACCGCAGGCGTAAACCAGCGCAGACGGTAGCCATCCTGCTCCGGCCACAGAAACGCCGTTTCGGACAGATTCATTTCCGCAGCCGTTTTGGCCATAAAGGCCTCATCTGCGGGATTTTCCAGCAGGCAGACGGCTGCAGGGTTTCCAGTGAACGCCTTGTCCGCAAAAGCGTCTACAATAAATAGAGGGGTATTCAAGAAGGTTTCATCTCCTTTGCCGCTTCAGCGGTAAGTTTATTCCACTCCTCCTGCCCTTGCCTAACCTCTGCCAGCGGAAGATCACCAAGCTCCAAAGCTTCAGGAGGCAGCAGCAGCAGCCGGCTGTACAGCTCCCTTCCCTCAGCTGCAACATCTATTCCCTGTTCCCACAATCTGTACAGACTGTCCTCAGCCTTGCCGTAGCGTTCGATTGATTCCATATAGGGCAGGAGCAGCCGTTCTGTCTTCACCGGAAGAAGATAACCTTCGGTTTCCTGTAAAAGTTCATCTATTTCCTTCGTCATCTGCAGCAGCTCCCGGTCAGCACCGTATTGATCAGCGTACAAAAACAGATGCAGCGACCGTATAAACCTGAACAATGCCGCATCCTTATTGCCGCCGGCACTGTAGATGCCGCCTTCTTCTTTTAATAGCCGCGCCACGCCTTGAAGCTTGTCGGACTCGATTACGCCGCCCAGGCGAAACATATCTATAATATCCTCTACGGACAATGAGTTTAAAAGGCGGGAGTTCAGGCGAAAATGCCGGTTCAGCAGCTCATCCACTTCCCATAATGCCTCTGTGGTCTTCTTCTCCTGCTTCAATGTAAGCACCTTGGCAACCATTGCCGACATATCCTCGATCATCCGGACGATATAATCTCTTCGGAACATCCTGCACACCCCTCTCCAATACTATCCTGCCACGATTCCTCAGCAAACTAAACCAATGATGATTACAGTTGTTTTAAAACAATCTTAAACCATTCCACCGCTCCGTGCCACCTCACCGTACCCACGCCTTGGAATTCCTTGACAAAAAAACAAAGGCTACCCTATAATAACCTCACTGGCCTTAACGATCTGAATTCCAGATCAATCTAAAGTACAGAATGAAGAACATTGAATGCAGCGAAATTGAGATAGCACGGGCAGGAGGAATAGACATGAATGAAGACAATACCTGGCATAGTCAGCCGGAAACGGAGAACTGCCTGGAACAACTGCCGGTTCGTCAAGACCGGAACAAAGATCAGGAACAGCAGCAGGAAGCAGACTCTATCCAACCTCTGCAGGTTACACCAGAGCAGAACAAGCTGCTGGAAAGTGCGCTGCGAATCAAGATTATGCATGCGCTGGCAGATAAACCGCTAACCTCCAAGCAGGTTGCCGAGAAGCTGCACAAGACACCCGGCAATATCCACTACCATATCATCAAGCTGTTCGATGGCGGTCTACTGGAGCTTGTCCGTACGGAAACAGCCGGAGGTATTATCCAGAAATTTTACCGCTCCAAAGCTACCTTCTTCCGCTCCGGGAACTTCAGCGGCTTCCAATTCCGCAAAGAGGATACAGTGGAGCATTTCGTTACAAGACTATCCTTATCACCCGCTGAGCTGAAGGCTTTCCAGCAGGAGATGATGAAGTTCATTTCCAGCTGGGAATCGAAAGTCACCCATGGAGAGGAATACGGTATCGATGTCATTATCGGCCGCCTGCATACAGATTCCCTTATAGAACCGGAGGATGGTCCCTAGATGATCCCTACTGCTGCACCCGAACATACCAAAAACAATCCGCTGCGCCGATTCGCCGAACCCTTTGCCAAATCACGGACTTTCCCCTTTTTATGGCTGGGAAATTTGGTTTCCGTCCTGGGCAGCTCGGTGACCATGATCATTCTCCCGGTTATGGTCTACTCCTTGACTGGATCAACAACAACCATGGGCTTCGTAATGGCGGTTTATATGCTGCCCAATGTGATTATGCTGCCGATTTCCGGGCATATTGTAGACCGCTACGACCGGGTCAGGATTATGATGATTGCCGATATCGCCCGTTTTGGCGTCATGATCATAACAGCCCTGCTGGCTTTGACCGGTCTATTGACCGTTCCGCTGCTCTGTATATTTGTAGGGGCTTACGGTCTGTTTGACGGTCTGTTCCGTCCCGCCTACGCTGGAGTCCAGGCCTCGGTGTTCACTCCGGAAATCAGGGTTGCCGCCAACTCACTGTCGCAAATGACTATACAGATGGTTCGTTTAATCGGCCCTTCACTCGGAGGACTGCTTATCACCTATCTCTCGGCTGGGGTTGGTTTTGGGCTCGACGCCTTTACTTACCTGTTCTCCCTGGTCTGTCTCGTCTATTTGCGCAAAGCGCTGATGCCTAGAACAAAGGCTGCAGTGTCCGCAGCCTCGTCACCTCAGGCACTTGAAACCGCCGCAGCTGCGGCAGCCTCTCCTCATAACGACTGGAAAGAGGATTTCAAAGAAGGGATTGCTGTATTGCGCAGCAATCCCTGGTTATGGATTACCATCCTCGCCTTCTGCTTCATCAATATTTGTTACGCCGGCGTCACCAGCATCCTTGTGCCGTGGCTTTTCAAAGTTCATCATGGCTGGGAGCCATATGTATACGGGCTTGCCGGTACATTCTCCGGTGTCGGAGCCATTCTGGGCGGACTGATCATCGGCATGAAGCAGAGATGGAACCACCGCGGCATTATCGCCTACGGAGGAGCATTTCTAGGCGGCCTCGCGTTGCTTATCCTGCCGTTTGTTACTAGCCCTGCGGCAGCTATTGCCTTGTTCGCCCTGGAGGGATTCGGCCTCATGGTCTTCATCCTCATCTGGGAGATCAGCCTGCAGGAACTCGTTCCGCAAGAAGCCTTCGGACGTGTAGCCAGTCTTGATCTATTCGGCTCCTTCGCCTTGCTGCCCGTCGGCTACATCCTTGTAGGCTGGCTCGCCGATCTTATAGGCGGTGTAGCTACGATTGCCATTTTCTCCGGACTTGGCATGGCCTGTATCGCTCTTGTTCTATGTGTTCCTGCAATCCGCAAGTTCAATTAAACATTTCCAGCGTGAAAGAGAGTTTTATAAAAAGGCAGCACCGCGTCAATAGACGGATGCTGCCTTTTTTATACAAGTGAAGTGTTTTCTTCACCCGTTATTTATGAGATCTCAAGTATCGGTTATTTCTTAACTTGCGCAAGCACGAAGTCTTTAATAATTTCCGATAAACGTTCCGGCGCTTCATACATACTCATGTGGCCTGCTCCCGAAATCGTCGCCTTGGTTACATTGGGCTTATCGGACGTGAAGGTCCGCTCGGCAGGAATCAGACCATCTTCCGCGCCGGCAACGAGCAACACCGGCAGTGCCGTAGCCGAAATGACATCACGGCGGTCAGGTCGCTCGCGCATGGCCAATGCGGCACCGGCCGCGCCTTGCGGAGGTGTTCTATAGCCGATCTCCTTCGCCCGCTGCAACAGCTGCGGTGCTGCAGCAGGAGCGAAGAGTCCAGGCACCAGTCCGTCCACAAACGTAGTAATTCCATCATTCTGGATCGTACTGACACTTTTCAGGCGCTTCTCCCTGGCTTCTTCACTGTCAGGATAACCCGTGGAGTGAATCAGTCCGAAGCCCTTCAAACGAGAGGCATGCCGCTGGGCGAAGGACAGCGTTATGTAGCCGCCAAGCGAATGACCCAGCAAGTAACATTCAGGGATTTCCAGCGCATTCAACAGGGAAAGAACATCATCGGCCATCTGATCGATGCTGTAAGCTCCGAGCGGAGCATCCGAAACTCCGTGGCCGCGCAAATCCGGTGCGATCACCCGGTAGCTTCCGCTAAGATAAGGGATGACCTGCTCCCAATATCCGGAGCTTCCGCAAAAGCCGTGCAGAAGTACGATAACGTCTCCTTCGCCTTGATCACTGTAACAAATATTGGTTCCATCGCATCGAACATTTTCCATGGGCTGATTCCTTCTTTCTATGTAGTAGCTACACAAGGTATACCGATGAGTCTGCAATTAAATGGAATGCCATTTGCTTGTCTTAATTATTTAAGCAGAACTGCCCATCTTGAAACTTGTCTCCTCTATTTCAACCCAAAGCCTTCTGCCGCAGCTGCGGCAATCTCTCCGGCCATAACCATTACCCTGTGCAGCGGCGTCGTCTGCAGGGTCCGGTAAGGGCGGGGTCCGTTAATATCGACAATTGCCGCAAGACTATAATGCCCGACTGCCGGCAGACTCACACCGACCGACTGCGCTGGCCGCAGCGGCTCACTGGCTGCAAAATAACAGCCCAGAGCCGCCGGCGGTCCAAGACAAGCATCAATGGCAATAATTATCTGCCCCGCGGGAATCCCTGATATCCTGTTGACGAGAGTATCCGCATCGCAAGGCGATGGAAGCGTGCCTACAACATTCGGGAAGCCATGCTCCACCAGCCTGCTTCCGGTCAGCGGTCCAAGGGCATCCCCTGTGGAACGGTCGGTACCGATACACAAGAATGTGACCTGCTCTGCCGAGTGATGATCCGCAATGCTTTGGAAGAAGGTAATCAGCCCGGCCGCGTCTTTTTTAACCCGTTTTCTGCTGTCCTGCTCCCTGATCGCCAATTCCTGACTCCCTCCTGTCTATATAAGTTGAACTTTAGATTTACCGGGCCGGCATAGAACGCAACTGCGGTGAATGTTTGGACTTCCGGCCGCTGTTGTCCACAGATTTCTTGATTTATACCGCTATTTGCGGTTGAAATCTGTAGACAAAGGCGGTCGCTATCGCTCCTACAGTTCCAAACTTCCCCTCCGCTGCTTTTGCCTCTAGGTAGTTCTTTAGTTCATCTTATATAGAAACCTTCGTTTATTTCTTTTAATTTAACATGATTTAGATGAAGCCAACAAAAAAATGGTGTTTCCTTCCCCAATCATGATAGAATATTTGAATCCAAACACAGAGAGGACTGTTTAACCCCATGGATTTATCGCAGCCCAGCCAGGAAAATGTGGAATATATGATTGAGGGCATCAAGAGCAAGCTGAAGATGGCCAGCGCCGCAGCCATGCAGGCTTCTGCTTTCTCAGTGAACAACTATGATGATATTCTTGATATTTATGAAGTTGCCATGAGCAGTGACCGGCTCAGCATCTCGCAGGTGGAAGCGCTTGTCTCCGAGCTTGGACGCCTGCGTAAGAAATAGAAACAAGTGGAAACGGCTTCCCGTCCTCAAAAGGGCGGTATCCGTTTCAGCGAGAAATAGACCTGTCATGCACAGGAGCTCCTTGCCTACGATTCCATCCGTGCGGATGGCCGTCAGGCAAGGAGCTCCTTTAGGATTATTATGCTTACAAGTACAATGCAACGGGCACGATTTAACGCTTACGGCAAATCAATCAGTATGAGTTCCGCTTCGCCCTCACTGCCAATGCTTTTGATCGTCAAGTCACAACCCTTGCGGATACGTGCGGCATCGCCTGGTTTCAGCTGAAAAGTGCCATCTGAGCAAGAGATTTCTACATCCCCGGAGATAAGGAAGATGTGCGTCCGCCTGTCTTCTTTTTGCGCATAATGAAGCTCCCTGTTCGTGTCCAGCACCGATAGATAGAAAGTTGCATCCTCGTTCACCTTCAATGTACCTTCCTCACCACTCCCCGAAACGACCGGCAACAGCGTGTTGCTCTTAAATTCACGCGGGAAAAACTTTGCATCCCATTTCGGTGCAAGCCCCGGTGTGCTAGGAAGCAACCAGATTTGTAGAAAACGCACATTGTCGCTCTCCGAAGGATTGGTCTCCGAATGATTAACCCCGGTCCCCGCACTCATGACCTGAACCGTGCCTGACTGAATATCCGCGTGATTGCCGAGGTTATCCTGATGCTTCAGTACTCCGGAAACAACATAAGTGATAATCTCCAGATCATGATGCGGATGCTCATGCATCCCTTGTCCCGGTTTCAGCTCATTGTCATTGTGTGCAAGCATCGCACCAAAGTGCGCATTGCTGGGATCATCATAATCGGCAAAGGAAAAACTGAACTCACTGTGAATCCATTCTCTATTCGAAGTATGTCTTTCTGCTGACGTAACTACTTTTATCATAACCATGCACCTCCAAAGATGTTGGAACCTTCTCCGTGCTTAACGGGTCGAAACCGCTCCTCGATTTAAATTGTTATAGGCGCTTTAATTAAGTATTTCTTACCCTGTTCCTTTCCCGGTCAATCATTTATGATTACACCGAAAGAATCAGGACTATAGGAAAGACCTCACAATTTACTATCACGTGTGAACTTTCGTATTTCCGCATGCGGATATTTGTAAAGCTTCATATTTCGTTGTTTTTTATAGGAAAATTCTCCTTTGTTTACGTATCCTGCTCTAGTCTCTCCCATTCTTCTCCATGCTTGTCTGCTGTTTCAGCCTATACGCCAACGTTTATATACGAAGTAAGATACTTCAGGCTATCCTGAATTCGAATGACGGCAGCCGCCTAATTTCGGAATACCATAATCTAATGAGGAGTGATTAATCATGAATAAAGCAGAAACGGAACATCCGGTAGAAAGCGGAAGCACTTTTTTCAAAGGAATCTTTATTGGTGGTTTGCTCGGTGCTGCCGCTGCTCTGTTGTTCGCCCCTAAGCCCGGCCGTGAAATGCGCAGTGACTTGTCTGATAAGCTTACGCTGGCTACAGACAAAACCAAAGAGGTTGCAGGTGTCGTAACGGACAAGACCAAAACAATTGCGACTACTGTTGGAGAAAAAGCGACCGATCTAGCAAGCACTGTATCGGCCAAAGCCTCCGACATCTTCACTACCGTAAGCGACAGCAAACAGCAAATTGCTGCCACCTTGGCGGAAACAGGTAAAAAACTGGGCCATTCCATCAGTGAAGTCTCCGAAAATGTTGCTTCTGACGTAAAAGATGCATCTAAAGAGGTAGCAGAGGAAGCTAAGAATGTAGCCGATGAGGCCAAAGCATCCTCTAAAGAGGTAGCTGATGAAGCCAAAGATGCCAAAGAGGAAGTAAAAGCGTCTTACAAGTCCTCTTATTAAACTACGGTGATTCACGGCTTGATCTAAATTTGAGAACAGCCAGCTCACCGCAGCTGGCTGTTGTTATGAGGAATGCAGCTTCTTCTTCGAAAGAAGCTGCATTTTTATCAAAGCCCTTATACGACTAAAGAAAGAGGGACGCCTTATGGGAGATGCAGGCAGCAAGACCAAAACCTACGAAGTCGAAGAGCATCCCTTTGAATTGCGGCATGAAGTCAAACGGCTGAACGCAAGGCTCGACAAAATTGCCGATTCACTGGAAAAATCCGAATTCAAGGATATCCTTGAGAATTATACGGATCCCAAAAAGCGGATTATTACGAATCTTATGGCCGGGATATCCCGGGGTCTCGGGCTTTCACTCGGTACATTCGTGATACTCGGCTTACTGGGTTACATTCTTAGCCTGTTTCTTGATGTACCCGTTATCGGTGAATATCTTGGAGAAATCAAAAAGTATATTGATGCCAACAGCTGATGCCAATAACTGATAGCATCGTTATCCACCCCGCTAAGCAGTCTGCTGAACAGACTGCTTAGCGGGGTGGATGTGTATGTCCGCTTCAGGCTGAATACAACAAACAAGCAGAAACAGCCTCGCCGTCCTCAAAAGGACGGTATTCGTTTCAGCGAGAAATAGAAGGATAATTTATGGCGTGAAGCCTATAAATTCTTATCATTTAAAAAAGACATACCCTTCCCCGGCGGGGATAAGGTATGTCCTAATCTTGGGGACTAGCGATAAAAATCAATAGGAAGAGTTCGCCATGATCTGTTTGAGCTTCTCGGTGGCCCGCTTCTGGATCCGTGAGACGCTCATTTGTGATACGCCGAGCTTCTGCGCGATGGCACGCTGCGACTGGCCGTCCTGGAACGCCAGCAGCAGCACCTGCTGCTCTTGCTCCTTAAGCTGGCCCAGCGCCTGCTGGAGATCCATACGTTTCTCCACAGTCTCGTAATCGTTGGCTTCGGAGCTGATCAGCTCGCCGAGCGTAGCGCCCGTCTCCTCTTGTGAGAGGGGTGAATCCAGTGATACGTAATGATAACATTCCCTGCCGGCCAGTACTTCCACAGTTTCTTCCACAGTAAGATCAAGATAATGGGCAATCTCTTCCACAGCAGGAGAACGTTCCAGCCTGATGGTAAGTTCATCAATGGCCTGCTGCACAAGGGCGCCTTTCTCTTTAATCCGTCTTGGGACCTGTATGTACCAGGATTTATCCCGCAGGAAATTTTTCATATGCCCGATCATGCTCTTCATCGCATACGGCTCAAACGGGATGCCCAAGCTGATATCGTACTGCTGCAGCAACCGGATAAGCGCCATCTGCCCAACCTGATACAGATCTTCGTAAAGATCCGGACGGTTGCGGGCAATTTTCCCGGCAGCCATCTTCACCATCGGCTCATATTTCTTGATCAGCACGGTGGCAATTTCATTATCCTTGGTCTGCTGATATTCCCAGATCAAACTTACTGCTTCGTTCATGGACTCTGGGGGAGTCACTTTATCACTCATACTTTCTCCTCGCTGAAATTAAGCCGCTTAGTCAGGGTAACGACTGTCCCTCTCCCTGCTTCACTCACGACGCTTACGTCATCCATGAGCGCTTGCATTAAATAAAATCCCAGTCCGCCAACCTGAACATCATTCAGCTCTTTATCATGCAGCGTAATGCGTCCGTCGGGCGAATCCAATCCGTCAAAGCTCTCCCCTTCATCTTTGACGGTGATGGACAAGGCACTTGTTCCTACTTCAAAGATTACATCGACCAAACCATCCTCTTGGCCGTACGCATATAATACAGAGTTATTACAGGCTTCCGAAACCGCTACCTTCATATCCTCAATATCTTCATAGGTAAAACCCATTTTTGAGGCAATGCCATATAAATTCAGTCTAACGATATCGACATATTCTGCACTCGCAGGTAACTGAAGAACTACTTTTTGCACGTCATCACTCATCCTTAGTTCGGTCCTTTCCTAGTGGGAATTCTCTTGGGGGGCAAAAAACTTAGAAATACCGGTCATATCAAACAGCTTCTGGATTTGCGGCGGAACTTCTTCAACGGTAAACTTAACGTCCATCCCGTGTCTTGCTTTGAGGATCGAGAGCAGGATTCCAATACCGGTGCTGTCAATATATCTCAAGTCTTTCAGATTAATAACAAGGTCAAGCCCCGTATCTCCCACAAGCGGCTCCATGACCAAACGGAAATCGGGAGCAACAGACAAATCTAGTTCTCCAATCAGGGAAACGGTACAAACGCTGCCTTCAGTTTCGGTTTTTGCATGGAACTTTTCGCTTTTATGTGTATTCATAGACAACTCTCCTGATTAAATGTTTTCTTTACCAATAACCCTAAAGACCTAGGTTTGAAACAAAAAAACTAATTCTGCATCATTGACAAATACTGGTTCATGTTTTGAAAAGGGTCTTATTTCGTCCATTGACGTGACTATCCTGTCTTGAATAACGGGCAATAATTTGTTTAATACTGCTAAGCTTCAGCGGCTTGCTGATATAACCGTCCATGCCTGAAGCCATGCAACGGTTCTGGATACCCTCCATGACATTGGCCGTCATCGCGATGATGACCGCCTTCTCGGAGGATGGCCCATGGCTGATCCGGATTTTGGAGGTCGCCGTCAGACCGTCCATAACCGGCATCTGCAGATCCATAAAAATAAAATCATAAGCATATTTCATTGCCAGCTCCACCGCCTGGCTGCCGTCCTCGGCGATGTCGGCGTCATAACCCAGCTTATCCAGCATGCTGACCATAAGCCGCTGATTGATCGGGTGATCATCTACAACCAGGACTTTTCTCCGCCATCTCTGGTTATCCACGTCTTCATATGGCTCCACCTCTTGAAATCCCCTTGCCAGCTCGTCCTCAGGCAACGCTGCCTGAATGGTGAATACAAAGGTCGCCCCTTTCTCCTCCATCGATTCTACGCGTATGTCGCCGCCCATCATCCCGACAAGGGATTTACAGATTGCCAGCCCGAGACCGGTTCCACCGTACTTGCGTGTCATAGAAGAATCAAGCTGGGAAAAAGGTTTGAACAGACGGTCACATTTTTCCGGAGAAATCCCGATGCCCGTATCCTTCACGGTAAACTCAACTACCAGTTTATTATCTGCTGTTGGCACGCTGGATGCAACAAGGTAAACTCCACCTTGATTGGTAAACTTCACCGCATTGGCGACTAAATTGATTAAGACTTGACGCAAACGGGCCATATCTCCGTAGATCAGCTTTGGAAGATTCTGATCAATGAAATAGGCTAATTCCAGGTTTTTCTTTCCTGCTTCGGCAGAAAATAAGCTAAATACCTCCTGAACAGTGGTCTGTAGCTCAAATAACTGCTCCTCCATTTCCATCTTGCCGGATTCCATCTTCGTGAAATCAAGGATATCATTAATGACCGTAATCAGGTTATCGGCACTTTTGCGGATAATCTCTGTATACTCCTTCTGCTCCGGAGCCAGCTCAGTTTCCATCAGCAGGTCAATCATTCCCACCACACCGTTCATCGGCGTGCGAATCTCATGGCTCATCATAGCCAGGAACTCGGTTTTGGCATTAGCGGCAATCTCCGCCGCTTCCTTAGCTTTAACCAGCTCTCCGTTGATTTTCTCCAGCTCCTGCGTCTTTTGCTGCAGGAGCATAGACTGCATCTGATGTTTCTTGTTAGTTAAGTGCATGTTAACGAAGCCCTCAATCTTGGACTTCAAGATTTGCGGAATGAAGGGTTTGACCATATAATCAATAGCCCCGGCAGAATATCCCGCGAACAGATGCTCTGCCTCTTTGCTGTTGGCAGAGATAAAAATAATCGGAATATCCTTCGTCTTTTCTCTGGCTTTGATTAATTTGGCGGTTTCAATACCATCCATACCCGGCATTTGTACGTCCAGCACAATCACCGCAAACTCATATCTTAACAGACATCTCAGCGCTTCTTCGCCGGAATTGGCTTTGACAAGCTTATAGTGTTGACTCTCAAGCACAGCTTCAAGCGCCAGCAGATTTTCAGGACGGTCGTCAACCAGCAATATATGAATTGGTTCTTGAACCCCCATAGGCCCCTCCTATCCCGCTATTTGTTCTTACGATAGATTTTTTCTACTCTATCCAGTGGCTCGTAGCTGTCGCTATATCTGGTGAAGTGAATAGATTCTTTGGAACCGAGCACCAGTACTCCGAACCGGCTGAGGCTCTCATAGAACAAGCCGTGCACATGGTCGCGAAGTTCATCATTGAAATAGATCATGACATTCCGGCAAAAAATGACATTAAATTCGTTGAATGAGGTGTCTGTTGCCAGATTATGCTCTGCAAAGATAATATTTTTACGCAAGTACGGCTGTAGAATGACTGAATTGTATTTCGCTGTATAATATTCAGAGAATGCGCGGGTCCCGCCCGCCTCCATATAATTCTTGGTATACTGCTTCATCTTACCGATCTCATATACACCTTCCTTAGCCTGCTGCAGCGAGCGTTCGTTCATATCAGTGGCATAGATGCGCGCCTTGTCGTAGAGCCCTTCTTCGTGCAGCAGAATCGCCATGGAGTATACCTCTTCGCCAGTGGAGCAGCCTGCATGCCAGATCCTGATATAAGGATAAGTTCTCAGCAACGGGATCACCTTTTGGCGGAAAGTTAAAAAGAGGCCTGGATCCCGAAACATTTCCGTCACGGGGATGGAAAGGCTGTAGACGAACCGTTCAAAGCAGGCGCGGTCATGCAGCACCTTCTCCTGCAGCGCAGATATGCTCGGCACATTCTCGGCATGGACGTGATGCCAGATACGCCGTTTCAAAGAAGGCATGGCGTAATTTCTGAAATCATATCCATACAAGCGATGCACGCCGCTCAGAAGCAGCTCAATTTCAATCTGCTCTAGCTCCTGCTTGCTTCCCGATTGGGTGAGCTCCTCATCATATCCCCGTTCCATAGCTGTCATGTTATCAAGGCTCCCTTGCATTTGCCGTATTTCCGGTCTGTTGTTTGTTGGTGCTGTAATGCTATTACCCCAAATTTACGCTTACGAATACAACCAAACGCGCATTAAGGAAAGTAACTGATCGGTACCGATCGGTTTCTTCATATAATCCGAGGCTCCTGCTTCAATACACTTGGCCCGGTCTTCCTTCATTGCCTTGGCCGTAAGCGCGATTATTGGCAATTTATGATACTGCGGCATCTGGCGGATCCGGCGCATCGCCTCATATCCGTCCATTTCCGGCATCATCATATCCATGAGCACGAGATCAAAATCTTCCTGTTCAACCAGCATATCGAGTGCTTCACGGCCATTCTCTGCGAACTTCACTTCCATGTGGTATTCTTCCAGTACGCTGGAGAGGGCAAATACGTTGCGGATATCATCATCCACGAGTAAAATCTTTTTCCCCTCAAACAGCTCTTCTTTATTGTGCAGCTTTTGCAGAATTTTACGCTTATCCTCCGGAAGATTGGCTTCTACCCGGTGGAGGAACAGGGTAGTCTCATCCAGCAGTCTCTCCGGCGAGCGCACATCCTTGATAATGATCGACTCAGCATATTTCCGCAGCTGCGTCTCTTCCTTGCTGTCCAGATCCTTGCCTGTGTAGATAATGATCGGCAGATCATTCAGTTCCTCATCATCGCGGATCTGATCAAGCAGTTCGAAGCCGTTCATATCGTCAAGCATCAGGTCGAGAACCATGCAGTCGTATTTCTGCTTACGCAGTTCACCGAGAGCTTCTTGTCCGGTTGAAACCGCCGTAATGGCGACATCATCATGGCCGATAAGCTCCATAATGGAACGGCGCTGAATTTCGTCATCCTCGACAATCAGCAGATGCTTCAGGGTACTGGCTGTGTAGCTCTCAATTTGTGAGAATGCCCGCTCCAGCGCCTGCCGGGTCGAAGGTTTTCTCAAGTAAGCCATCGCACCCATCATTAGGCCCTGCTTCATCTCATCATTCACAGAGATGACATGAACAGGAATATGCCGCGTCTGTGATGCGCTTTTAAGCTCTCTGAGTATCGCCCAGCCATCCATAACCGGCAGCTGGATGTCCAGAATAATCGCATCCGGCAGGTGGGATTTGGCCATTTGCAGCCCGATATCCCCCTGCAGCGCCACCAATCCCTTAAAGCCGCGTCCGCGGGCCATATCGAGCAATATTTTAGCAAAACTTTCATCATCCTCAACAATGAGCAGAACCTTATCATTTGCCGTCAAATTCTCACGGTCATCCTCCACTATCACTGGATGAAGCGGGGCAGGTATGATATCTCCGGATTTAGCAGGTTGTAGTTCCTCCACGTATTCTACCAGTGTCGCCGCCTCTTGGGCCGCTGCCGCCTCAACCGCCCCAGGAAGCAGTCTGTAATTCCCTTGGACCGGCAGATACAGCGTAAACGTGCTACCTTGTCCCTCACGCGACTCCAGCCCGATGGCACCGCCCATCAACCGTGCTAATTCACGGCTGATCGACAAGCCAAGACCGGTGCCGCCATATTTGCGGCTGGTCGTACCATCCACTTGCTGGAACGCCTCAAATACGATATCTGTCTTGTCTGCAGGAATCCCGATACCGCTGTCTTTCACGGCTATGGAAACATAGTCATACTCCGGCGGAAGGAAGGACGGCAATTGAGCAGGCACTGCACGGCTTACCTCAAATCCTACATAACCCTCGCTGGTAAATTTAAAGGCATTGGACAGCAGATTTCGCAGAATTTGCTTCAGGCGATGACTGTCTATAAATAAACTGTCCGGCAGCGGCTCATTAAAGGAAAGACGCAGAGACAGCCCTTTCTTAAGGGCTTGAGGAGCAAAATTCTGTTTCACAAAGGTTTTGAGCTCCGTCAGCGGAACTTCTTCATAATTCAGCTCCATCTTACCTGCATCGACCTTGGAAAGATCAAGGATTTCATCAATCATCTTCAGGAGATCCGCACCGGACATATAAATCGTGTGCGCGAATTCAACCTGCTTTTCCGACAGGTTGCCTTCTTTATTCTCGGTAAGCAGCTGCGAAAGGATGAGCAGACTGTTCAGCGGAGTCCGCAGCTCATGGGACATGTTGGCCAGGAACTCCGATTTGTATTTGCTCGTTACAGCAAGCTGCATCGCCTGCTTCTCCAACTGGACACGGGCGTGCTCAATCTCATCCTTTTTCTCTTCAACCTCCTGGACCTGATCCTCCAGCGCGCGGGTTTTGGATACCAGTTCACTATTGTAGTGCTCCAGTTCCCCCTGCTGCCGCTGCAGCAGCTCCTCCGAACGTTTAAGCGCATCGGTCTGCTCCTCCAAATTCTCGTTGGAGCGGCGAAGTTCTTCCTGCTGGGTCTGGAGCTCCTCCGACTGGCACTGCAGTTCTTCCGTGAGTGCCTGTGATTCGCGCAGCAGCTCCTCCACCACGAGTCTGCGGCTGATATTGTTCAGGATGACACCGAGATTATTCGTCAGTTGATGCAGCAATTCATTCTGCAGCGCTGTGAATGGCGTAAAGGAGGCAAATTCAACAACGCCAAGCAGTTCATCCTCAAACAACAACGGATAAATAGATATATGTTGAGGATGGGAATCGCCAAAACCTGAGGAAATGGAAATATAATCGTCCGGAGCCTCTGTGAGTTTGATCGGCTTCTTATCCAGCGCGCTTTGTCCGATAAGCCCTTGGCCGATTTCAAACCCTTCTTTCGGCTTGTCGCCCCCTTCACCGGCATAATAGCCGCTTGCAGTGAGCAGATTAGGATTGTTGCTATCCTTCAAATAAACCGCTCCGTATTGGGCTCCCAGCACAGGAGTGAACTCGTTGATAAAGGTCTGCGACACCTGATCAAGTGAACTGACGCCGCGCAGCAATTCTGTTACCTGTGCGATATTCGCATTCAGCCAGGCCTGATCGCTCTGAGCCTGCGCATAAGCTTTTTCCAGCTGCTGCTTTTGTTCGATGTCCTCTGCCATCTCCTGGAATACTCGGGCTACATCACCGATTTCATCCTTAGAGACTACCTTGAGCCTGCGGATCGCCCGCATCTTGCCGTTTCCGAAGCTAGTAATCATCATGGAAACGACATTAAGACCGCGCGTAATGCTTGGAATCACCCAAAGGACGACACCAAGTCCAAGCAGCAGCCCCACAATCATAATCAGCGTTACCATTTGAATGGATCTTTCATAAGCTTTCTGCGCGATGGCATTTTCTTCGGTCATCTGATAGGCATTGTAATCAGCGAGGGCATTCAGACTGTCCAGCACCTCGTTCTGAATGGCCTGTCCCTCTGTATTGCGGTAGGTGTTGGCATTCTGAAAATAACCGGCTGTAAGCATCTCCAACGCTTTATTCTGATAGTTCAGGTAAGCGGAATTAGCTTTCTTAATCCGGCTCAAAAACTCCATTTCCTCCGCAGCACTCATCGAAGCTTCTATGGTCTTCAAATACCCTTCCGCCTTAATGACTTTGCCGTCTATCTCAGTTTTCTGGGCTCCCACAGACAGCGTATCGGCATTCAGCATCGATGTGGTCAGGATTCGCGCCATATCATTGACTTCGCCCCGAAGTCCGGAAATAGCACGTCCCTTGCTGTACCTGTCCTGAAAGCCGTCTAGCTGGTTGCTCATATAATTAAGCCGATCGTATCCAATCAGCGTAAGTGCCAACATAATTGCCAGCATCGCGCTGAAGCCGATCAGCAGCTTGGCCTTTATCTTCATTCCTTATCCGTTCCTTTCTTCAGCGTGATCCACACCAGGCATTTGTCGTCATCTCGTTCCTGATCCGCTTCATCTGTGAAAAAAGCCTCCTGCATAACCTCTTCACGCCATTCGTGGTCCCCGTTCAGATTCCCGATCATAAAGTCCAGTTGCTCTTCCTGTTCACCTGGGGCCATTTCCAGTAGACCGTCAGTGTACATTACCAGATGCCCTTCCTCTTCGAAACTCAAACTCTGCGGTTGAATATCAATTCGGTCGAACAACCCGACCGGATGGCAGTTGCTCTCCAGCAGCACTGGTTTCTTGGCGTTGCCTTCAAAGAGCAGCGCCGGCGGATGTCCGGCATTTACATAGTCAATTCGTTTCATTCGCGTATCAATCACAAGATAAATCGCGGTAAAGTAATACTGAACCAGCTGTTTCTCGATATAGAGCTGGTTAAACCGCCGGTTCAGCTCTTGAATTACCTTCTCCGGCTCCACGTACGTAGTCACAGTATCCTTAAGCACAGAGGCCAGGAACATACAGAAAAGCGACGAAGAGATCCCGTGTCCCATCATATCCAGCAGGATCACGGCATACCTGCCGTCTCCCAGCGGATACCAGGCATACAGGTCCCCAGCCAGTTCAGCGGAAGGCTGATAGATGGCATGCGCCTCCAAAACCTCATCCGTAATTGGCAAACTGAGTACAGCATTCTGCACAAGTGCTGCAAGCTTCAATTCATCTTGCATCCGCTGATCCCGCTCTTTATGCCAATCCTTCTCCCGCTTGAGACGGAGCGCCAGCCGGATACGCGCCATAAGTTCAACCTTGTTAATCGGTTTCGTAACATAATCCACAGCTCCGGCATCCAGTGCCTCGGCCAATTTCTTGGAATCCCCCACAGCGGTAACCATAATAATCGGAATATCCTTTAGATGCTCATATTGTTGAACCACACGGCAAGCCTCGATTCCATCCATCTCTGGCATCATCATATCCAGCAGAATTAAATCGATATCCGACTGCAGCGGTCCTTTCTTTTCGCCTCCAATGCCAAGCAGTTTCAGCATTTCTTTGGCGGATGATGCTGTTATGAAATTTCGATAGTCTTCTTTTTTCAGGATTTCACGGATAATGATTACGTTAGTCGGATTGTCATCTACGATTAAAATTCTCAAGCATCTTCACCTCGCACGATTAGTATTAGAGCCGTACAAATCCCTTACATCTATAATTCTATCATACGATATTTGAACGCCGTCTTTCCAATTGCCAACAATCTACTAGTAGAGTAATATATTGTATCAGCATTCAACAAAGTAACCTCCAGCCCCACTAATTATAGTGGAGCTGGAGGTTACGCTATTGGGCTATAGGTTCTCATAAACAAACCGGCGTTTATTGCGGGTTTCTTTTGGCGATGACGAGAACCTTGCCTAAATCAAGCTCTTTCTCGTAGAAGCCTGCTTCTGCACTGCTAAAACCCAGTGAAGTAATTTTGAAACGGAGCGCATCCCCCCGCGAACGGAAAAGATTGGCAATCGCGCCAAATAACCCTTCTTCACTGAGACTGACCTCATTAGTATCTGCAGCATCAACGATACGGCCCTCACGGACCTGATCGTGGCTAATGACATAAATGTCATCTCTGGAATAGCCGCTGCTGCGCAGCCGATTCACTTCTTCGATCGCCTGAACACCATTTTCCAGTAGCTTGGCATACGCCTGTGTACCGATTGAATCCATGAAATCACGCTCCTATGGTTAGATTAATGAGGATAATGCCAAATGAGACAACTGTTCCTTCATTAACCTTATTTACGGACCGTGAAACAGATCAGGAGGAATTTCCATCAAATAAATCGATACCTTCCCATTCTCCTGTCTGCGGATTGCGGTAAATCTTCAGCGCAGCGCTTCCTCTTAAATAGACATCGCCGTCTTCAGCTACAAAATCCGGAGTTCCCAGCAGCTCTTGAAAATTGTTTCGCGCCGGATCCAGTTTTTCTTCATTCAACTGCAATCCGTATTGCCCGGCCTGTGCCGGCGTTACGTGAACATACAGCACGACCCCTCCACAAACTCCTGCCGACATATCGGCGTACTGATACTCCAGGCATTCCTGCCAGGGATCAGGAGCAATGCTAAGCGGCGAACCTTTAGCCAGCAGCAGTTCTTCCTCCGACATATATAGGGATGCCCCTGCCAAAGAATTAAAGCTGCTGATATAAGGGCTTACACCCATACTGCGTTCAATGGCCAACACCACTGGCGGCTGCATGGTAAAAAGGGCGGCAGGGACATGGTCCTTCTGCGGAGACGGTGTTAAATATGGAGAGAGAAGACTTAGCAAAAGAATGACAATGTTCATGGAATCATCCCGCCTTTCTCACTGCCGCCTACTTAGTTAATGCCGGAATTTTTGCCATATAGTAGCTGCAGCGTCAACGCCTTTAAGCGCCATTCCTATTTTCCCCGAACCTTTTTTGGCATATGCGGCATCATAGGATTTCACTGTCCGTTCTTCGGCAGGTGTCAGCGGAGCATCTTCAATGGAGACGGCTTTGGCTTTCTCCTTAAGCTCGCGTGATTTCCGGTACTTCTCAATCACAGTCACTGATACCTGCTTCACGGTAAGCGTCAATTCGTTCATTACATCGCCAAGATTTTTCACTGAATCCATAATAGGATCGATCTTTTGGATCTTGCCTTGGACGTCGGCCGTAATATCATTGGCATGTCTGACGGTTGTTTTTACTTCATAAGTAAGCTCATCCACCGTCTTTTGGACTTCCTGCAGAGTCTGGCTGACCTTGTCGAGGGATTCTTTCGCTGATTTTAAGGTTTTAATTAAAAAGAAAACGAGTACGGTGAATGCAATCGCAACAAGTGCAACGCTAAGTTCAATGATCATTACGAAAACCCCTTCCAAATCATAAATGTCGGCTTGCTCTGCCTTGATACTGCATAGTTACCCTTACTTACTTAGGCCGAAACAGCTTGTCAAGCGACTTAAAGACTACCTCTCCTATTTTGTTTCAAAGGGGAGCGGCCCGTTTAAATTGACTACATCACCACACAGAAAGGATGACATCACATGTTGAAATGGTCAGTAATTCTGCTGGTAATTGCATTGATTGCCGGTGTATTCGGTTTCTTTAATATCGTAGGGGCGGCAGTAGGAATCGCTAAAGTATTGTTCTTTATCTTCCTCGTGCTGTTCATAGTTTCGCTCTTTACAGGACGCAGAGGAAGATCATTGTAACTGTAAAAGAACATTAAAAACGACATCACATTACAGGTGCTAAGGACCCGGACTCCGAAAAGGAGTTCGGGTCTGATTTATGTATAGCAGCGATTGCCGCTGTCTGATTATGCCAGAGCTCCCTCCCCCCTTTTCCCTCCATACATCATATTCACCATGCAGAAAGTATAGGCCTTTCCATACGGATTGTCACCCGTAAGTCGCCTTCATTCCTCTGTTCACGATAGTTTTCATAAAAAACGAAGGGGTTGGTTCATTGTATCCACTTTTTGTTTACAAGCTTATTAACACATCGCAAACATGGTAAATATACGCAAAACCAACTCTGGGAGGAATCACAATGAAAAAATTAGCCAGCTTAACAGTAGCAATGGGTCTTATGGCTTCCATAGCCGCAACGGCTTCAGCTGCAGAAGTAACCAACACAACAACTGTAACGGAAACGACTTACAGCCCCCGGTTTGAGACAGTAATCACACAATCAGACCTTAGACCAGCAACTCCTCAGATTATTTTGACAAAAGCAACACCTTTCTACGCTTCCATGAACAGCCCCGTTGCTACGGGTTTTCTCGGCGCTCAAACCCTTGACACTACAGGAAATATCCTGGTTGATTCGAACGGCAATGAATGGAGAGAGATATACACCTGGTTGGGCATGCGCTGGATGAAGGTTCCCGCCTCCGCTTATGTAATCACTCCATAAATCAGTTTTACGGTCAGCGCCCCGCTCCCAAACTCATACATAGCCATGCGGGGACTTGCCTTTTTAGTATAGATACACCCTTATGAGGGTGTATAGTGAAACAGCCTGCGGACATCCAAAAGTCCTGACGGGCTTTTTTTCTTGCATGCCCTAAACACAGGAAAGGCTATCCCTCAGCAGAAAATTCTACTGATGGGATAGCCCTACAAAACATCCGCCCTAGTTCACCCGTCACAAACTTGCGATGCTGTCGCTTCCTGTATGCATTTATATTTAGCGGATGACCGAACCTCCGTAAAGGAAACGGTTCACCCAAGAAGCGCTTAATTTATCTACCCGTACCCCGCCTGAAGTTACGGAATACGTTTGCAGCATTTGTCCGTCACCCAGATACATGGCTACATGTGAAATTCTTGCCGCAGATTTGTCGATGCCTGCATAAGCAGAAACTGAACTACCTTTGTAATCCATGAAGAACATCAGATCCCCGCGTTTCAGGGCGGAAATATCTGTGACAGTGTTGCTGTTCTGCTGTACCCAGGCTCCCTGTTGACGTGAATCAGCAGGCAGTTTCAAATTAGCTGCATCTATGAAGATCTGCCGGATAAAGTCGGAGCAATCGAAAGTGCTCGTGTCGCTTCTGCTTGATCCGAACTCATAGGGAGTTCCAAGATAACCCATGCCCGCAGCAATGACCCGTTCAATCACTGCTGATTGTGACGGAGCCGTTGGATCTGGCGCTGGTGTTGGATTCGGTGTTGGTGTTGGTGTCGGTATTGGCGTTGGAGCTGGAGTAGACGTTCCGCCACCTACCGAGATATATTGGTCTGCAGCACTTGTATAGCCTACCGTTCCGTCTGCAGTTTTTACTTTGTACCAGTAACTGTTCGTTTCTTCCAGAATAGCTACTTGATCGCCTCTATTTAAATACCCCAGTATTTTCCCGCTTGTAGAAGGCAGTTCCCGAAGACGGACCGAAGCTTGTATAACCCCTGTCTGTCCGGAAGTTATATTTCCAGATCCCGAAACCACTCGAATATACTGCTCTCCCGCGCTGGTATAACCAACCGTTCCATCCGAAGTTCTGACTTTGTACCAGTAGCTATTCGGTTGTTCCAAAATTGTTACCTGTTCACCTTCGTTTAAATAACGAAGCACACTACCGCTTGTGGAAGCGTTCGTGCGCAGACGAACTGAAGATTGTATAGTACCGGTTAATCCAGACGTTGCTGTCACTGCGAAATCTGAAGAAACCGAAGCTGCTTGCACTTTTTGCGGGCTGAAAACTCCCAATGATACTGCAAGTGATGCTGAGACCAGTAACGTTGCTGCAATCTGCTTATGTGATGTGATCATAGCGTTCCCCCGCTTAGCAAAATGAGAAAATCAACAACGGCGCGCGCTACGTTTGTTGCTTTCTGCCCTCATTATAGGCTTAGCCGGGAATTGGAACATGCTCCAAATTTCACAAAAAAGCTTGCCACTTTATGGTAAGTACCAGGTCTATAGTCTTGAATTCTCCTTGGATTTGGTGGAAATTACAGATAACTAGAAGAAATTAAGAATTTTTAACCTTTAGGTTCTACATGGACCTGCACATTCATTATATTATGCAATTTGCTCATTCTATCTTCAATGGAATCGCTGATCTCATGACCTTCCAATACGGTGATTCCGGCATCCACTTCCACGACAACATCCACCAGCACATGATTTCCATGAACACGGGCCTTGAGGTCCTTGATCCCTTCCACACCCGGCGTCCGGGCAATCGTGCTGCGCAAATCCAGCAGCTTATCTTCATCAAAGCCGTCAGTCAACCGGTATGTCGAATCACGAAAAATATCCCAAGCTGTCTTGGAAATCAGCAGACCGACAGCAACCGCAGCAGCGGAATCGATCCACGGCAGTCCGAACTGTGCGCCAACGATCCCTACAGCAGCACCGATACTTACCATTGCATCGGAAAAATTGTCCTTAGCCGCAGCCATGAGTGCGCTATTGTTAATCTGCTTCGCCAGCCGCTTGTTATAGATATATACTCCCATCATGGCAACCGCACACAATACCGCCACACCTGCTGACCAAAGCTGCGGCACCTCCTTGGCTCCTTCGAATAAAGACCGGACCGCTTCTACAATAACCTGAATTCCGACCATAGCCATAATAAAGGATGCCAGCAATGCAGCTACGGTCTCGGCGCGGAAATGCCCGTACGTATGATCCGAGTCAGGCGGCTTCCGCGAGATGCGCAGTCCGATTAGTACAGCTAGTGAAGCAACAATGTCCGTCAGATTATTGAATCCGTCTGCAAGCAGCGCGCTGGAAGCGAACAAGTATCCGCTGACCAGCTTTAAGGAGGAGAGAATAAGATAAGCAATAATGCTGATCAAGGCCCCCCGTTCACCTTTGCGTATATCTTCATAAATATCGGCCAATTCCTGTCCCCCCTATACCCGGTTTCTTTACTACCCCTCCGGTAAATCATGCTTTGATTTATTCTTGCCCTTGTGACTGCATTTAAAAACAATTAGAATAAAGTAAAGGACTTGCTTTATAAGGGGGTTAACATAATGAGCGAAAGTAATGATAAACCAAAGATCAACTTGGCTGATGCCATCCGCCAGAAGCTGGAACAGAAGAAACAGCAGTCATCCGCTAAACCGGGTTCTTCCTTTCAAGCCGGTTCAGCGAAGCCTTTAAAGAGTCAAAATAACAAGAAGCCAAACAATCAGCGCCGCCGTACAGGTGGTTCTTAGGATTATGGCATGTGCAAGTCGCATTTCACACTGTATTTGAACATAAACGGCTGCGTTATCCCTCATAGGGGTAACGCAGCCGTTTTGCTATGAACGAATTACTGTTCATTCTTTCAGTTATCTCTTAAGCTTCCACAGGATACATGCGCTGGCGCATTTCCTTAATTTCCGGGTTCTCCAAATATTCATCATAGCTCATCGAACGGTCGATAACTCCGGTAGGGGTAATCTCGATGATACGGTTGGCAATCGTCTGGATGAACTGATGGTCATGCGAAGTGAACAAAATGGTTCCGTCGAAATCAATCAGCCCGTTATTCAGCGCCGTGATAGACTCCAGATCCAAGTGGTTGGTAGGCTCATCAAACACTAGCACATTCGCACCGTTCAGCATCATTTTAGCCAGCATACAACGGACCTTCTCGCCTCCGGACAGGACGCTTGCTTTCTTCAGCGCTTCTTCACCGGCAAACAGCATCCGGCCGAGGAATCCGCGGAGGAAGGTTTCATCCTGATCCTTGGAATATTGGCGCAGCCATTCTACCAGGTTCATGTTTACCCCGTCGAAATAGCTGGAGTTGTCTTTCGGGAAATAGGCCTGGGTTGTTGTTACTCCCCATGCATATTCACCTGCATCCGCTTCCTTCTCACCCATGATGACATCAAACAGCAATGATTTAGGCTGTGAATATGGACCTACAAAAGCGATCTTATCCCCTTTGTTCACCACAAAGCTGATTTCATCGAGCAGCTTCTCGCCTTCAACGGATTTGCTCAGCCCGCTGATGGTAAGCAGCTGCTTGCCTGCTTCACGTTCCGGCTTGAAGTTGAGGAACGGATATTTCCGGTTGGAGGGACGGATGTCGTCCAAAGTAATTTTCTCCAGCTGCTTCTTACGCGAAGTCGCTTGTTTGGACTTGGAGGCATTGGCCGAGAAACGCTGGATAAATGCCTGCAGCTCCTTCATCTTGTCTTCCTTCTTCTTGTTCGAGTCGCGCTGCAGGGCCTGGGCCAATTGGCTGGACTCATACCAGAAGTCGTAGTTGCCGACATACATTTGAATTTTGCCAAAGTCGATGTCCGCAATATGTGTACATACCTTGTTCAGGAAGTGACGGTCATGGGATACGACGATAACGGTGCCTTCGTAGTCCATAAGGAAGTTCTCCAGCCAGCCGATGGATTCAAGATCCAAATGGTTGGTAGGCTCATCGAGCAGCAGGTTGTTCGGACGTCCGAACAGGGCTTGCGCAAGCAGCACCCGTACCTTTTCGTTACCGCTGAGTTCGGCCATTTTCTTGTCATGCATTTCACGCATAATACCAAGTCCGATCAGCATGGCGGCAGCATCAGGCTCTGCATCCCAGCCGTTCAGTTCAGCGAATTCGCCTTCCAGCTCGCCGGCGCGCAGTCCGTCAGCCTCTGTGAAATCACTTTTGGCGTACAGCGCATCCTTCTCCTTCATGATCTCATAAAGACGGGTATGCCCCATAATTACCGTTTCCAGCACCAAAAATTCATCGTACTCGAAATGGTTCTGCTTCAGTATCGCCAGCCGTTCACCGGGGGTGATATGCACGTCCCCGACATTTGCTTCAATTTCACCGGACAAAATTTTCAGGAACGTCGATTTGCCGGCCCCGTTCGCTCCGATCAAGCCGTAGCAGTTGCCGGGTGTGAATTTTATGTTTACATCCTCAAATAGTGCGCGTTTTCCGTAGCGGAGTGTTACGCCGCTTGTGCTAATCATTAAGCATTACCATCCTTTTCACTTAGGGTTTCGGCTCATTATAGCATAAAATCAAGCAAAAGAGGCCCAAGAAGGAACTGCTTTGCCGTCTTTTTCAAGCAAACTGGCCGTTTCTTGGCAAAATACAGAGATCCGTAGCATCCAACATCAAATAGGCCGAATTGCGGAAAATCCGCGTTCGCCGCTTGCCCGGCCGGGCTATTGGCGGGAATCACGCTCTTCGGGATGCACCACCAATGTTTCACCGTAACCCAGTCTGCGGATACGTTCTGCACGGATTCCATGAGCCTCACGGGCCAGCTCCATCCGGTCCAGCGCTTCCCGCGCCGTATCGTCAGCCAGCCGGAAGGTGCCGAAATGCATCGGGATCATCAATTCTGCTCCTACATCTATAAAGGCCTGAACCGCCTCTTCGGGATTCACATGCTGCGAATTCATAAACCACTCCGGCTCGTAAGCCCCGATCGGCATCAGGGCGACATGGAGCTTAAACCGGCTGCCGATCTCCTTAAAGCCCGGAAAGAAGCCGCTGTCTCCGGCAAAATATAGATTCGGCGGAAGCTTCGGCTTTGCTCTGTCCCCCTCCCCTTTCGGGTGTTTGCCGGGGTCGGCAGGCTCCAGCACATAGCCGCCCCAATGAGACGAATTCGTATCGAACGGCGTCCGCCGGGTCCAGTGCTGGGTTGGCACAAATGTAAGCTTAACCGCCCCCAGCGTGAGCTCCTCCCACCACTGCATCTCCAGGCAGTTGGCGAACCCTTTGCGCAGCATCTTCCGCTTCAGGCCCACAGGTACAACGAGCGTTGTACCTGTCCGGTATAACTTGCGGATGGAGGCAATATGGAGGTGGTCGTAGTGAGAGTGGGAGATCAGAATCAGATCAACCGGCGGAACCTCACCCAGCGGGATGCCCGGCTGGCCGATCCGTTTCTCAAAGCCGAGCCGCCGCGCCCATATCGGGTCGGTAATAATGTTCATCCCTTCATATTGCAGAAAAAAAGTCGAGTGCCCGATCCAGGTGATTGTGGTCTCCAGCCGGTTCCCGGCCAGATAAGATACCTGCGGCGGATGGTTTGGCACTTTATAGGTATAATCCTTCTTCTTGCGGCGGCGTTCCTCGCGCCACTGGCGGAATTCCTTGAGTGTTTTGTCTGTACTGACATTATCGACGTTATTGTATCGGATTTTAGCCATTCCAGCACCTCTCCTTAAAAGGCTTGCCGGAAGAACTACAGGGCAAGCTCAATAGCTTAACTATATGGTTCCGCATAGTCATTTGCAAAATTCCAAGGGCAAAGCAAGGCTCCAGTCAACCCGAAAGGAACGATGAAGCTCTGCGTCCCGGCCAGACGCACCCTACATTTAGTACAAATTTTACCCACTTCCGACTGGACTTAAGCGGCTACCCCGGTAACCCTTTTGGATTTGAGGCATGAAATGATGTAAAATGCGGGTAAAGAACACGGCACGAATGCCGTTCAAGGGGGAAGCCTAACGTATGAAGATCACATTTATTGAACCGACTCCAAGTCCAAATACGATGAAGCTTCATCTGGATGAAAGCCTGGAGCCCGGAATACGCCGGACCTATACACCGGAAAGCCAGCGCACCGCGCCCTCCTGGGCACGGGATATGCTGAGCATTCCAGGCGTCACGAGCATTTATCATGCTGCCGATTTCGCCGCGCTTGAACGCAAGGGCAGCGCCGATTGGGCAGCGATCCTCCGCGAGGTGCAGAGCCGATTCGGCGCTGACGGCCTAAGCGCGGATTTCGACCTCGCCGATGAGAATGCAGGTGCCCACTTCGGAGAATCACAGGTATTCGTGCAGATGTTCCGCGGCATCCCGATTCAGATCCGCGTCAAGACGGGCGCGGGTGAGGAGCGCATCGCCCTTGCCGCCCGTTTCACGCAGGCGGTGACGGATGTGGCCAGCGCCGTGATGATCAAAGAGCGCAAGCTCACCGATTACGGCGTGCGTTACGGCGAGCCGGCCGATATTGCGCGGGAGGTGGAGCAGGAGCTGGAAGCGGCGTATCCGCAGGAACGCCTCGACTCGCTCGTGCAGCAGGCCATCGCGCACGGGACCGCCGGCGAGTTCATCGAGCAGCGGCAGAAGAAGGATCAGGCCGAGCTGCTGCGAGACCTGAAGCATGAGGATTGGCGCGTGCGCTACGCCGCGCTGGAGGACCTTCTGCCTACGGCAGAACTCCTGCCGGAGCTGCGCACGGCGCTGCATGACCCCAAGCTGCAGCTCCGCAGGCTTGCGGTCGTGTACCTGGGCGACCTTCGCACGCCCGAGGCGATGGAGCTGCTCTACGAGGCGATTAGAGACAGCGCCCCGGCGGTGCGGCGCACAGCCGGCGATACGCTCTCCGACATCGGCGATCCGGCAGCGACGCCGGTGATGACGGCGTCGCTGACAGACGCCAGCAAGCTTGTGCGCTGGCGGGCTGCACGTTTCCTCTATGAGGTCGGCACAGCTGAAGCCGAAGAGGCACTGAAGGCGGCAGCAGACGATCCGGAGTTCGAGGTGGGCCTCCAGGCCAGAATGGCGCTGGAACGCATCTCCTCCGGTGAAGAAGCTGCCGGAACCGTCTGGCAGCAGATGTCGGAGCGCCGCCGCAACTGACGCCAACATCCCTATATTTGTCATTGCTTGCTATGCCAAGTTGCATTATACTAATTCCTGTTGTGTTCATAGTATAAAGATAGCCTCATCATACCTAAGATGAGGTAGAGGTCGCGAATATTAAGAGTACGCGCGTGGAGACGTTAAAGAGCCGTCTGTGAAACGCCGCCGAAAGGAATATCCGCCGAAGTCTCTGCAGCCGCTCTTGTCAGCTGCAAGACTGGGGCCGTCGCCGAAAGGCACGGAACTGTCACAGTGCACCGCCGGTCAGAAACCGCGGGCTGCAACTGTGTTGCGCTATCTTAACAGGGAGTATGATGCGGAGCTGTAATACAGGAAACCGCAGAATCCGTCTGCGGTTTTTTTTGCGCTTTCAGGATGCCCTTTCCCTTATAAAGGGAAGGCGGCGACTCAGCACTCCCTATTCATGAACAGAAACATGATCTTCTGAAGGAGTGTCCTATTCATGCAAGCTAAGCGAGATAAGCAGCAGACTGCGGGTCACGGCAGCTCCCCTGCCCCCACGGCACTGCGCAAAACATTCAAGGCAAGACATTTAACAATGATCGCCTTAGGCGGCTCGATCGGTACAGGTCTGTTCCTGGCCAGCGGCGGTGCCATCGCCTCATCCGGCCCGGGCGGAGCACTTCTGGCCTATACAGCGGTTGGTATTATGGTTTATTTCCTGATGACCAGCCTTGGAGAGCTGGCCACCTATCTGCCGGATTCCGGTTCTTTCAGCACCTACGGCACCCGGTTCGTCAGCCCCGCCTTCGGCTTCGCCATTGGCTGGAACTTTTGGTATAACTGGGCGGTTACGATTGCCGCCGAGCTGTCTGCAGCAACCGTCATCATTAAATACTGGTTCCCCGAGAGTTCCTCGATGCTCTGGAGCCTCCTGTTCCTGCTGCTGATGTTCGGCCTGAACTTCCTGTCTTCGCGGGGCTACGGTGAATCGGAATATTGGTTCGCGATTATCAAAATCATCACGGTCATTGTCTTCCTGGGAGTCGGTGTACTCATGATCTTCGGCATCATGGGCGGTGAAGCTGTAGGCTTCAGCAACTTCCAGCTTGGAGGCAGCTCGTTCCACGGCGGCTTCTTCGCCTTTGTCGGTGTGTTTATGGCCGCTGGATTCTCCTTCCAGGGCACAGAGCTGGTCGGTGTTGCCGCGGGTGAGAGCGAGAATCCGCGCCGCAATGTTCCGCTCGCCATCCGTCAGGTATTCTGGCGCATTCTGATTTTCTACATCTTCGCCATTCTCGTGATCGGCCTGCTGATTCCTTACACGAATCCCGATCTGCTGCGTGGCGGCATTGATGATATCGGTGTCAGCCCCTTTACCATCGTCTTCAATAAAGCAGGTCTGGCCATTGCCGCTTCCGTCATGAACGCTGTCATCTTAAGCTCCGTGTTGTCTGCCGGAAATTCCGGGATGTACGCCTCCACCCGCGTCCTGTACGCGATGGCCAAGGACGGCATGGCTCCGCGCGCCCTCGGCAAGCTGAACCGCCGCGGCGTGCCTGTAGGTGCGCTTCTCGTAACCACCGCTGTCGGTATGCTGGCTTTCCTTGCCTCATTCTTCGGCGACGGCGCTGTGTACAACTGGCTGCTTAACGCCTCAGGGATGTGCGGATTTATCAACTGGCTGGGGATTGCCGTCTGCCATTACCGCTTCCGCCGCGCCTTTGTGAAGCAGGGACATTCACTCGATGAGCTGCCTTACCGGGCCAGATGGTTCCCGTTTGGCCCGCTGTTTGCTTTCGCGTTATGTCTGATTGCCGTATTCGGACAGAATATGGGCGCCTTCACAGGCGATTCGATCGACTGGTACGGTATTCTGGTCTCTTATATCAGCCTGCCGCTATTCCTCTTGATTTGGCTGGGCTATGGCTGGTTTAGAAAGAGCAGCCTCATCCCTCTCGACAAATGCGATCTCAGCACACACGCAGAGTAGAATCCTTCCTCGATTTATGCGGATTCTACCTGTTACCGCCTATTCACGCAACAAAGGGATGCTTTCGCCATTTTAGCGAAGCATCCCTTTTCTGTAATTATTATTCCCAAGTCACATATACCTTCAGATCGCCCGTGTTATCGAAGGGTGAGCTGTTGTAAGAAAGATGGTCCATTCCAAGCGCATACAGCTCCTGAAGATCAGTCTTCAGCGATTTCTCGCTGCCGTCATAGCGGAACAACAAGGATGCCTGGCCGGAGGCAACGGCCTGTTTGGCAAGCAGCATTAGCTCTGAGCCGGAGCTGACAATCAAATCCTCCTGATACAGACTGTAGTCAAGCTTCCGCTCAAGCTCCTGATATACAGCCACGCTTGGACCGCCGCGGCTGATCAGTTCAGACAACGTTTGAGCATAGCCGACAGATGAAGCAGGGTATGACTTGGTCCACTTGTGGTCAAGGCGCATCTGGGCATCGGTTCTCATATAGTAAGCCGTGCTGAGAGCATCTTCCTTATTTGGCGTCGGATCATCCCAGGTGGTATCCAGGTGGTACCAGCGCCCTTCCAGCTGCACCAGATTCCAGGCATGCGACTGGGCAGCTTTCCCTTCCGCCTTCGCCGTTCCTTCAACGATTTTATTGGGTATCCCCGCGCCCAGCAATAGTTTATACGTCAGAAGCGAATAACCTTGGCATACAGCACTGCCGCTCTGAAGTCCTTCATAAGCGGTGTATTTGCTGTAGGAGTTATCATACTTCAGATGCAGCACAACCCAATCATGAATAGCCTTTATCTTCTGGTGATTATTCATTCCCGGCAGTATGATCTGCTTCAAGATCTCTTTTACCTGTTTATTTACAAAAGCTGTCTGCTGCAGTGTCTCGCGGTATTCCACCTGTACCGTCACATTAGCCGAGCTGCTGCTCCCCCGGTAGGAAAATGCGTAACTGTCAATGGTGTAGTACAAATAAGGGTCGCTGCCCATCGCCTGATCTATCGCGCTTTGTACCTGGGCCTTCAGCTTGGACGTCTTCCCCTGATAAGCAAAGGTTATCGTCTCTCTGCGGTTATTCATTGCAGCGGTCAGCTTCTGCGTCATTTCAGTTACCGAGCGCAGCGATGCTGAATCAGCGGCAGCATAAGCCTGCCCCCAGCTCCAATAGAGACCAGGCGGCAACGCAGCAAAAACCAGCATTCCTCCAAGAACAGCCTTCATCAACGGCAGTTGTTTCTTCTTTCCCATTTCGCTTCTGTGCCCCCTGCTGTAAGTAATAGCCCACTTATTGGTTTGTACTTTTATAGTAGATGCTGAACATTTACTCCGCACAACCTTAAACCCCACGTTAGCTTAATTTATTCCACCCAAAAGCTTCATATTCACTATTATCGGCCCGGCACACCCGGAGGATAAGGCTTTTTTGAGTGAAAGCTCCTAGATGCACGCAAAAAACTGCCCCCGCAGATAATCTCTGCCAGGGGGCAGTTGTCTCTTCGATTCAATCTATTATTATGCATCATTGGATCATGGATCGTCAAACCGTTACCAGGTACACTTCTCCCGCATTCATATCCAGGGCATTCCCTGCCGGCAATAGGGTGCCGTCAGAGCGCTGTACCTGAAGTTCCTGCTGCTGATAATTCAAGCGGCAAATCCCATCCCGGCTGGCAGCAATGACTGCAGAAACCAGCTTATGGTTCCGCCATTCGATCTCCAGCTCATAGCCGCCCCGGGCCCTAAGCCCTTTGACGCTTCCGTTCTTCCAAGCGTCCGGCAGTGCGGGAAGCAAGTTGATTTCACCCAAATGACTCTGCAGCAGCATTTCTGCGATGCCGGCAGCCGCGCCGAAATTCCCGTCAATTTGAAAAGGCGGATGGGCATCAAACAGGTTAGGGTAAGCCGAGCGGGACAGAAGCGTACGGACAAAGCCGTAAGCGGCCTCCCCATCCTTCAACCGTGCATAAAGGTTAATTAGCCAAGCGCAGCTCCAGCCGGTATGTCCGCCTCCCGAGGCGATCCGTTTCTGCAGTGATAAGCGGCTTGCCTCCAACAGCTCTGGAGTCTCCCGCCCATTGATGAACTCTCCCGGATATAGTCCATACAAATGCGATACATGACGGTGTCCCGGTTCCGGTTCGGCGAAATCCTCGTTCCACTCCTGCAGGCGTCCGTCATTGCTGATCTTGAGCGGAGACAGCCGGGAGAGCGCCTCTTCCAGCTGCTGCTGAAACTCGGAATCCAGGCCCAGAATCCGCACAGCATGGAGGCAATGCTCAAACAGTTCGCGGATTAAGCTGATATCCATCGCGGAGCCCATCGAGACACTGCACGGCTGGCCATCTTTCGTCATAAACCGGTTTTCCGGCGAAGTGGACGGGTTCGTAACCAGAAGACCGTCCGGACCTTCCACCAGCCAGTCAAGGCAGAACAATGCTGCCCCTTTTATGAGCGGGTAAGCAGTCTCCTCCAGATAAGCAGCGTCAGGATTAAAGCTGTAATGCTCCCACAAATGGCGGCACAGCCACACGCCGCCCATCGGCCAGAATGCCCAGCTGGCATCTCCGCCTGAAGGAGAAGAACTGCGCCACAGATCAACATTATGGTGGGCTACCCAGCCGCGGGCTCCGTAATGAACTGCTGCCGTCCGGGCTCCCGTTTCACTGACCTCTCGGATCATATCGATCAGAGGTTCATGGAGTTCGCTTAGATTGCCAACCTCGGCCAGCCAATAATTCATTTGGGTATTGATATTGGTTGTATAATTGCTGTTCCATGGCGGTGTCAGATGATGGTTCCAAATCCCCTGTAAATTGGCAGCCTGCGTGCCGGTACGGGAGCTTCCCATCAGCAGGTAGCGGCCATATTGAAACAGCAGCGCTTCAAGTGCAGGATCTTCCTGTCCCGCTTTATACTTCATGAGTCTCTCATCAGTCGGTAATCCGTCTCTCTCCCGCCCGCCGAGATCCATGTCGACCCGGCGGAAGATTCGTTTGTGATCCTCTGTATGACGATCCAGCAGCTCTTCATAGGACTTGGAAGCCGCTGCCGCCAGTCTTGCTTCGCAGCTCTCTGCCGGGCTGAGAATGTTTCCATACGTTGTGGTGCTGCGCTTCTTGAGATGCGATGCTCGGCTTCTCAGCGCTTCATAATCAGTGCCAGCGGCAAGCAGCAGCTGCACACTATCCGCCCCCGATATAACAAGTTTGCCGTCTGTGTACTCTACGCTTCCTCCTGTGAGAATTACCTGCAGGTGAAGCTCAAACGTTAGACCCAGCCCATCCTCATACAGAATGGCACCCGGATGATCCTTATGATAATTATCCGCCATATGTGTAGGACAGCTACCCTTGAGGACAAGCCCGTTTTCTCCCTTTGGTTCCACGGAGTGCTTCAGCAGGCTGTCCAAAGAGAGTGCAAGCCGAAGGCCCCCCTTAACACTGCTATTGGCCTGAATGACACATACACCGTCGGGTGCACTGATCCAGGCTTCGCGGGTAAATCCCCCCGTCTCCGTATGATAGGCCACCTTGGCAATCCCGCTGTCCAGGTCCAGCTCACGCTGATAATGGCTGAAATTCTCCGCACCGCCATGCTCCAGGTAAAGATCTCCCAGCGGCAGATAGGCCTGCGTATTTACGCCTAGCATGCGGGCGTTAATAGTTGCTTCAGCTTCCGCATAACGGCCTTCCGTTACCAGACCCCGCGCTTTTTTCAAATACCGGAGCGCTTCATAATTGTTGGTATCCCGGGGAAATCCGGACCATAATGTATCTTCATTTAACTGAATTCGTTCCCTGGCTGTGCCGCCGAATACCATGGCCCCCATGTGCCCGTTGCCAAGCGGCAGCGCTTCTTCCCAGATAGCCGCAGGCTGGTTGTATATTAATTTCCAAGGATGCTCCTTGATCTCTTCCTTCATATACTTGCCCTCCACATGAGTTCAAAATACAGCAAAAGACCCTGACAAATGTCGGGTCCTTGCTGTTGCATTAGTTTTGTTTAACAAGGAGAATTGCTGCTTACAAATCTTTTCCAGTCCACAGAGATACTCTCTTTTTCACGAGTTCTGTAAACTCTTTTTCCATATCCTGAGCGCCGGCTTTGTCCAGCTCAGCAATGAATGCGTCATACACTTTGTCGAAATCAGCAGGTTTGGACAGGATGGCTTCAGGAATACGTTTGCGGACAATATCCTGAGTCTTTTTGAAGATTACTTGATATTGACCATCAGTTGGAACTGGCATGTTGTACAGAGCGCCTGTTTCTTTGACAGGGAATTCATCTTCTTTAGGGAACAGATCTTTCCATGTTGTAGCTTTGTATCCTGCGAGTGATTCCTTCTCAGCTTTAGAGTAAGCAGCTACGATTTCATCCGGGAAGGTTGCAGTGTAATAGTTGTCAGTAGAATCCTTCACACCATCGCCATAACGTGCACCGAAGATCAGATATTGTCCGATACCTGTTTCTTTAGCAAAGTTAGCGGCATCATTGGCTTTTCTGTCTGAAATTTCAGCTGGAACTTCACGTTTGCCATCTGCATTTACAGTGTAGTGTTTGCCTTCAATACCCCAGCTTCTCAAAACCTGACCTTCATCGGAAGACATCCAGTCCAGCCATTTGATGATCCGGACAGGATCTTTAGCTGCAGTTGTAATCGCAAGACCATAGCCGTCGATACCTGTTGACATGAAAGAATGATCTTTATACTCTTCAGACAGGGTTACAGGGAAGTGAGCATAAGTGTACTCATCTTTACCGGCTGCTTTCAGAGCATTTTCACCATCGGAATATTCCCATTCCTGGGAAATCAGACCAAGCACACGGCCGCTGGCCACTTTGGCTTTATATTGGTCGTCTTTTTGTACGAAGGAATCTTTATCAAGCAGACCTTGAGCGTACATGCCGTTTAACCAACGGAAATATTCTTTTTCTTCAGGGCGTTTGTAGTGAAGTTTTGCTTCGTAAGTTTCCGGATCGACATAATATTCACCATCATCCGGTGCCCCTGTTGTAGTGAAGGCAGGGTTTGTAACCGTGATCATGATCTTCCAGTCATCGGCATTCAGCGTAAGCGGAATCGTAGGCTGTCCATCGGTTTCCGGATGCAGCGCCACATAATCCTTCAGCACTTTTTCATAGTCGGCTAGGGTCCTCACTTTAGGATAACCCAGTTCCTTCAGTACGCGGTGTTGAATTTCGAATCCGCCTGTTGCGTCGAAGGATTGCTGGCCGACCCCCATGTTCGTAGGAATTTGATAGATACTCTGGTCATCCAGGCTGTATTTCAGACGGTTCATGTTATCGCCATATACTTTTTTCAGGTTCGGAGCATATTTATCAATTAGTTCGGTCAGATCAATAACCAGACCAGCATCCACCAGGATACTAAGATTTCCTTTGGCGAAGATCAAATCAGGAACATCTTCGCTGGCAGCCATCATTGGGATTTTTTGATCGCCGCCGCCGCTGCCTACATCAAACTCTGCATCAATCGTTACACCAGTTTTCTCAGTAATTACTTTACCCACTTCATCCTGCATTTTGTTCCAGTTTGGACTGGCATCCCCACCAAAGAAAGAGATAGTAAAAGGGCTTGTATCCATAGCAGTATCGTCAGCAGCATTGTTGCCGGTGTTTTTCGCCCCATTGTCGGCAGGAGTGTCGATAACATTTTTGTTGTTGTTGTTGCCGCCGCCACAGCCTGCGATCAGCATAGAGCTCATGAGCATGAGCGTAAAAGCAGTCTTAATGCTCTTGCTTTTCATTTGTGTATCCCCCTTGATAATTTGTATTAGTTCATCTATGCATATCAGGTTAAACCTGTATATACCATTGTTAGCGCTTGCAAATACGATATAATAATAAATCCAATCCAGCGCTTTCATTTAACGGATAAGCCAGGACGTAATTCTGCTTGGCAATTTTCCTGCCAGAAATACGTCCCTCTTATCCTAGCCCTGTCTAGCAGGGATTAGGCTTTTACAGCTCCCAGTGTCATACCATTTACGAAATACTTCTGCAGGAAAGGATACACTACAAGAATAGGTACCGTTACTACAATGGTGATAGCCATCTTGATGGACTCTGGTGAAATTTGCGCCATTTGCTGGGCCAAATCGTTGGCATTTGCCATGCCGCTGCCCTGGTTCGTACTCGACAGAACCTTCATCAGCTCATACTGGAGTGTCGTTAGATGTGGCTTGTTACCATTATACAGATAGGTTGTGAACCACTCATTCCATTGTCCTACCGACAGGAAAAGTGCGATTGTTGCAAGCACCGGCTTACAGAGCGGCAAGATGATTTTGTAGAAAATCAGGAAGTCATTGGCTCCGTCCAGCTTAGCGGACTCTTGCAGGGCGTATGGCAGACCATCCATAAAGGAACGGATGACGAATACGTTGAACGCGGAAACCGCACCCGGCAAAATGTAGATCCAGAACGTTCCGATCAGATTTAAATCTTTCATCAGAATGTACATAGGCACCATACCGCCGGAGAAGTACATGGTCAGTGCCAGGAATACCGAAACAAATTTTCTTGCCCGGAAATCCGGACGGCTGAGCGTAAACGCCAGCATGGCGGAGCTTGCAAGTCCGAGAATTGTACCGGAAACGGTCCGCAATATCGAGATTTTGAAACCCTGAATCAGACCTGTATAACTGAAGATCCGTTCGTAGTTCTCAAGCGTCCAGGCTCTCGGGAAAATATATATGCCGCCTCGAACGGTGTCTGTAGATTCATTGAAGGAAATCGCCAGCACATTCAGGAAGGGATATAGAGTCACAATCATGACCAACCCTAGTAAGATATACAAGAAGATGTCGAATATACGTTCAGACTTTGACATTTGAAAAGCTTTGCTGCTCACTTAAGATCCCCTCCTTACATGATGCTTTCTTTAGTAATTTTCTTCATTACACCGTTAGCGACAAGCAGCAAGATTACACTGACTACTGAGGTGAACATACTGATTGCGGTACCATAGGAGAAACGTCCTATTTGAATACCATATTTAAGCGCATACAAATCCAGCACTTCCGAATAATCGGTAACAAGGTTGTTCTGCAGCTGGAACTGTTTCTCGAAGCCGATACCGACCAAGTGGCCGATGGACATAATCAGGAGAACCGTGATTGTCGTGCGGATACCCGGCAATGTAATGTTGAACATTTGCTTGATTCTTCCGGCCCCGTCCACCTTTGCTGCTTCATACAGCTCTTTATCGATCCCTGTAATCGCTGCCAAATAGATGATCGCATTCCAGCCAGTTTCTTTCCATATATCAGCTGCAGTTAAAATTCCCCAGAAATATTTACCTTTAGCCATGAACTGGATCGGCTCATCAATGACATTAAGCCAGATCAGCAAATCGTTCACGATCCCTCCGTCGATTGCGAGTGTCTTGTAGACAATCCCGCCTACAACAACCCAAGATACAAAGTGAGGCAGGTAAGATACGGTCTGAACCGTTCTTTTGAAGACATTGCCCCGCAGCTCATTCAATAGTACAGCGAACAAGATCGGAACAACGAAGCCAAATATCAAGCCCAGACCGCTCATTGCAAGCGTGTTTCTTAGCACAAGGTAGAAGCGTTCATCATGGAAAAGCTCTTTGAAGTTATCCAATCCAACCCACTTCTGATCCCCAAACGACTTGGCTGGTTTATATTTCTGAAATGCCATCAACCATCCCCATAAGGGCACATAGCTGAAAATGAATACCCAGATCACGAAAGGAAGAGACATCAGATACAAGTACTTTTGCTGCAGTACGCTACTCCAAAATCCGTTTTTCCGCTTCGCAGGTGGGTGGGGGGTTACGCTTTCATTTGCTGTAACACCGTTTTCAGTGAGCGCTTTCACGTCCATTATTCCCCCTTTGTTTTTATATTCATATCATACCGCACCCAAATGTAAGCGAATACCCGACAGATTTCACGTAAAATCCTGTGTAAATTAGACATTCAACAGCCTACTGTCTGAAATCGCTATCATGCGGGATGGAAAAGGAAATTTTTGTGCCCTTCCCTTCTTCGCTTTCGATATTCAGTCCATGCTTCTCCCCATAATACAAGACGAGTCTCTGGTGCACATTTCGCAGACCGATCCGGCTTCGCTGCTCTTCCTCGGCTTGGTCAATTACCGCCAAGATTTCGGATAGCCGCTTTTCTGTCATCCCGGCACCGTCGTCTGCCACAACCACTTGTATCTCATCGTCAGACAAAACGACACTTGCCCGCACGTTAACCGTTCCTTCTTTATTCTCCAGTCCGTGTACAACAGAATTCTCCACCAGCGGCTGGATGATCAGCGGCGGAATCAGGATATCGGAGGCTTTGGCATCGAAATCTATTTCAAACATCAGCCTGTCCTCATACCGGAATTTCTGAATCTCCAGATAGGAGCGGATCATTTCAATCTCTTCCTTCATCGGCGCCCGTTCTCTGCCTACCTCCAGATTTTTGCGCATAAGCTTTCCGAGAAGTCTGACGATATTGGCGATCTCTTTCTCTCCTTTAAGATGCGCATTCATCCGTATGGATTCCAGGGCATTAAACAGGAAATGCGGGTGAATCTGGCTGGCCATCATTTTCAACTTAATTTCTCTCTGAGCGATTTCCAGTTTATTATTCTTCTCATTGCTCTCTATCACTTGGGCGATCAGCTGGTTTATGCTTCCCACCATATAGTTAAACTGCCGCGACAGCTGTCCGATTTCGTCCGTCCCGTCTACATGGGAGACTACGTTCAGATTGCCTAAGGCTACCTGATTCAGTTGGCGGCTGAGCCGGAGCAGGCGGTTGGTCGTCAATAAAGAGATGGTATAGACAAGCACCAGCGCAACAAGCAGCACCCCGACGATGATCAGCAGCCCCAGAACGCTCACTTTATTCGCACTGCTAAGAATGCTGCTTCGCTCAAATACGGTAATGACCTTCAACTGACTGATGCTAAATGAAGGAGTCATCTCATCGACAATAACATAGGAATCTTCGCCCTTCACCATGGTTCTAAACACGCCTTTAGTTTTCGTACTCAAGTCTATACCGATATCAAAGGCATCCAGCGTAGTCCCTACGAGCTCCCGGTTCTTGGCGGCAGTAATGTACCCCTGCTCATCTGTGATAATCGTTTCAAAGGGCTCCTGGTACAGCATTCCGTTCAGCTCATCGGGATTTACCTGCACCATTAATACACCGGGTTTCTTATACTCTGAATAAGGGACCTGACGGATAAGGCTTAACTTATTAATGGTCCCTTTCTCACTGGTTTTGTACTCCTCTTTGTCGGGGATGTACAGCCAGTGTATTCCTTTGGTCCCCACAACCTTCTGATACCATGATCTGGATTCAATCTCCGGCGTCAGGGGAGCGATAGACATATTATCAACCAGCGTCTGGTTATCAATGAAGAAACGGATGTTGGAGAGTTCGCGGTACTGCAATATATAATCCTTGAAATCTGTAAAATTTATATAAGCCTTCGTCAGCTCCAGGATGCTGGGATACTTCGTAGTGACAAGGGTCTTGAAATCGCTGTCGAAATAGAGCAGATTCGAAATATCCATGGGAACCCGCAGCTTGCTTGCCATTTGACTTTTGATTTTCTCCAAATTATTGGTTGCCTGGTCAATGGCTCTGTCCAAGGCAGCCCCGCGAAAATACCCGGTTAGGGCAATGCCTATAATCAGTACAGGAATCATAACAACTACAATGTAGAACAGAATGAACTTATATTTCAGCTTCATATTATTGATCATCCGCACCAGATTTTTCACAACGTTCCCTCCTCTCCTAATCTGTTCACCCGAATCATGGCAAACAGGCCGCTCCCTCATCTGCCGCAGATAGGGAACAGCCTGTCTATCATAATGCCCACGTTGATCGTTCGGCAAGTGCGTCGCCCAGGATTAATTTTCCTTACGGTAGGCGGTTGGGGATACCCCGACGTATTTGCGGAACTTGGCGTTGAAATAATCGGAATTCATATACCCGACTCTTTCAGCCACTTCATACACCTTCATGCCCTGTGTCAGAAACTGCTTCGCTTTCTCAATTCTCACCTTGTCCAGATAGGTATTAAAATGTTCGCCCATCTGGTTCTTGAACATTTTGCCCAGATAGGCGCTGTTATAATTGAAAATTTGCGCAAGCATCCCCAGCTTTAAGTTCTCATTGTAACGGCGCTGGATCAAATCTGTGATCCGTTTAATCTCATCGCCCTTTCCGCCGCTGTTCATCTGCTTCGAAATTTGCTCCAGGTAGTTCCCGGCCATATTCTCAATATCGCTCAGATAATAACTGCTGTATACTTCCCCAGTGGGAGAAGGATTGCCCGCAATAAAGGAACGGATGTCTGGGGTAGCTGCCTCCAGGCGGGCAATCGTACTGCTCATGATCCGGATCAGATTATCTTTGATATACGTCTCATTGCGTTTTATAGCAACAAGTTTGCGGATGATCTGCCCGACCAGCGCCTGAATGGCTTCATTACTCCCGGTTTCAATCGCAAGCAGCAGTTCCATCTCTTCATCGCGTTCCAATTCCTCAATGTCTTCAGTCTCTTCGATCCGAACCAGCCATTCATCTGGCTGTCCGCTCAGGAGAATTTCCCTCCGTCCGAAAAAAGCTGCCTCCAGCAGCTCGCGGGCTGCAGAAAAAGACTGGCTTGCCAGCTGAGGATCGGCAACTCCGCCTCCGGAAGCGGCATAAAAATCCAATCCCTCTTTGGAAATAACTCTATTGAGGTCATTCCACAATGCTGTGCGGGCAACCCCGTCCTTGAGCGGTTCCTTTAACAGGATCCCCATATATGGAGGCAAGGTGAAGAACAATGCTTCCTCTGCCGGCCAATGCTGCTCCAGCAAGCTGCGGACACGATCTTCACTTCCGTCTTCTCCTTTCTGCGCCCGCTTCAGCTCCAGCAGTACAATTTCACAGCTCCACCCCGTAAGCCCTAGCCCGGCTGCTGATTCTGCCGTGTCAAAACCATTCTCGCGCGGCTGAAGCAGCTCGCGCAGCAGCGCTTCATTGCCGCGTACCGGGAAATCCGTCTGAAGCTGGCTCAATTGCTCCTCCTGGCTTATCGTGACACGCAGATCATGAAGATAGGAGATCAATTCCTCTTCGTCGACCGGCTTCAGCAAATATCCGTCAATATGATAGGAGATCGCCCGTTTGGCATATTCGAAGTCAGCATGACCGCTAAGAATAAGCACATGACAGTTAGCGTTTTCTTTGCGCAGCTCATTAATCAGCTCCAGGCCGTCCATTCCCGGCATGCGAATATCTGCGACAATCAGCTTGGGAGCAAAGCTATAGAACTTATCAAGCGCCTCGAATCCGTTTGCCGCCGTCGCCACTACGGTGTAACCCAGCTCTTCCCAAGGGATCAGGGTACGCATCCCTTCCCTCAGCTTGGGCTCGTCATCTACAATCAGCACTTTTATCATTAGTCTTCAGCCCCTAAGAAGCGTAATTCCGCAAGGACAGCTCAAGCGCTGCCCTAACGGGTATCGCGGGCAGATCGTCAGCCCCATTCTTGCAAGCCCAGTTATTTCCGGTATGCAGCCAGCTTATCATTCAATTCGCGGGTCTGGCCGTATACGTCCTGGTAAATACTGAATAATCCATCATAGACCGCCACTTGCCCGGCATTCGGCTTAAATACTTCTGCAGGACGGATGAAAGCTTCTGCACATGCACCAAGGGAAGGGAACCAGCCGCTGCCGTAGGCAGCCAGCATTGCCGCACCCATAGCCGGGCCCTGCTCACTCTCCAGCTTGATAATCGATGCATTGAAAATATCAGCCTGCATTTGCAGCCAAGCCTCATTCTTCGCACCGCCGCCGATCGCCACAATCTCTGTAATTTCCTTACCCGATTCACGCACAATTTCAATCGACTCGCGCAGGGAGAACGTGATTCCTTCCAAGACCGAACGGGTGAAGTGGGACAAGGTATGGCCGGAATCCATGCCGATGAAGCTGCCGCGGATATTTGCGTCCGGATGCGGCGTGCGTTCACCAACGATGTACGGTGTGAATAACAGCCCGCCGCTTCCGACCGGCACATCGTTTACACCTTGCAGCAATTCGTCAAAGCTCTTCTCCGGTGCAAAGGTTTCTTTGAACCAGGTAAGACTATGGCCTGCAGCAAGAGTAACGCCCATAATATAATAGGCATCCTTCTCCCCGTGATTAAAGAAATGGACCTTACCTTCCAGATTAAGATCCTTGTTGCTCTCATAGGAGAGGACCACACCGGAGGTGCCGATGCTGCACATCGTCCGGCCTTCACCCAGAATACCGGCGCCGAGCGCGCCGCAGGCGTTATCCGCACCGCCGGCAAATACCTTTGTGGAAGTCAGAAGGCCGGAAGCTTCAGCAATCTCAGGCAGCAGCGTTCCCGTCAGATCGAAGGACTCTACCAGTCTAGGGCACAGCGAGACCGGCAGTGAGAAAGCTTCGGCAATTTCCGCACTCCACTGCTTTGCACCTACGTCCAGCAGCAATGTACCCGCCGCGTCGGAATAATCCATCGCATAATCACCGGTTAGACGGAAACGCACGTAATCCTTCGGCAGAAGGAACTGGTGCGCCTGCGCCAGCACCTCTGGCTCATTCTCCTGAACCCACAGGATTTTGGGCAGTGTGAACCCTTCCAAGGCACGGTTTCTCGCAATGTTGATCAGCTTTGTTCCCAGTTTCTTCTCGATTGCACGGCACTGTGCCGTAGTGCGGGTGTCATTCCAGAGAATTGCCGGACGCAGCACATTGCCTTCGCTGTCCACCAGCACCAGACCATGCATTTGCCCTGAAAAGCTGATGCCGTCCACTTGCGAAGGATCTACACCAGACACCTCGATCAGACGGCGGAGGCTGACCAGCGTTCCTTTCACCCAGTCCTCGGGATTCTGTTCACTCCAGTTCGGCTGGGGTCTGCTAAGCGGGTAGGCTTCGGAATGCTCGAAGGCCACCTTTCCCTGCGGATCAACCAATACAGTCTTTACCGCACTGGTCCCCAGGTCTACACCGATTACATATTTCATATTGATCCTCCTAAAAGTTATATGAAGCATTACTACATTTGACTCCACTTCGCAATATAACTCACTTCGTAAGCATCCGCTAAAAGTTATATGAAGAAACACCATTTACAAGAAAAGGGGCTGCCGAAGAATGCTCTCTTCAGCAACCCCCGTTGCGTTAATATCGGCTGAACTAAAGTCTGAGCCGTATGCTCAAGCCCTAATCCTACTCAGCCAGGATGTATTGGTTCAAAGTAGCTCTGAGCAGTTCTTGACGTCCGGACTCATTGCGGCGCGGATTTTCGTTGTTCAGCGCGTATTCGGCAAGCGAAGCCAATGTTGCTTTGCCGGAAACGATGTCTGCCCCTACGCCTTCATTAAAGCTGCTGTAACGTTTCGCGATGAAGTCTTCAAACACGCGGTCTTCAAGCAATTTAGCGGCAACTTTAAGGCCTTTGGCATAAGTGTCCATACCGGCGATGTGCGCCAGGAACAGATCCTCAGCTTCGAAGGAAGGACGGCGTACTTTGGAGTCAAAGTTGATTCCGCCTTTGCCTAGTCCGTCATTCTTGAGTACTTCATAAAGCGTAAGAGTTGCATCATAAATGTTAACCGGGAATTCATCGGTATCCCAGCCCAGCAATGTATCGCCTTGGTTTGCGTCAAGCGATCCAAGCATGCCGTTAATGCGTGCTACACGCAGTTCATGCTCAAAAGTATGACCGGCAAGTGTTGCATGGTTAGCTTCAAGGTTCAGCTTGAAGTGCTTGTCGAGGTTGTACTTCTGCAGGAACGCAATTGTTGTTGCTGCATCGAAGTCATATTGATGTTTGGTAGGCTCTTTTGGTTTAGGCTCGATCAGGAATTGACCGTCGAAGCCGATTTCCCTTGCGTAATCTACAGCCAGGCTGAACAGACGTGCAATGTTATCCTGCTCAAGGCCCATATCTGTGTTAAGCAATTCTTCGTAGCCTTCACGGCCACCCCAGAATACATAGTTTTGTGCGCCCAGACGTTTACCAACTTCCAGCCCCTTCTTCACTTGTGCAGCTGCATGTGCAAAGACATCAGCATTAGGAGTGGAGCCTGCACCGTGCATATAACGCGGGTTAGTGAACATGTTGGCTGTGTTCCACAGCAATTTCTTGCCAGAAGTCTTCATGCCTTGTTCAAGGATATCTACGATGGTATCAATGTTGCTGTAGAACTCACGCAAGGATGCGCCTTCAGGAGCGATGTCCACATCATGGAAGCAGTAGTAAGGCAGGTCCATCTTCTCCATGAATTCAAAAGCCGCTTCAGCGCGGGCTTTAGCCTTGTCCAGGCCACTCAGGTGATTCCAGCTGCGGATTGCAGTTTCTGCGCCGAACGGATCGGAACCGCCAGCAGTTAATGTATGCCAATATGCCATTGCAAACTTCAGGTGCTCTTCCATGGTTTTGCCGGCTACGATTTCTTTAGGATTGTAGAATTTGAATGCGAAAGGGTTGGTGGAACGGCTTCCCTCGTAAGAGATCTTGCTCACTGTTTCAAAATAAGCCATTTGTAAAATCCTCCTCGATATTTTGCTTCGCCCGCAAGCGTTTACAGCATCATCTTAACACATCTTCAGAACTTTGTATATTGGTTAAACAAAGTTTTGAACAACTTTTTATTTGTCTATTTCTTGTCATCCGCAAGCAGGGCCAAATACCCGTACCCTGCCCGTTCTATCGTTTAACATGACCATAAAGTACCCTTTGACAGCACCGCCTATGCGTTGCCATTCGTTTGAACACAATGCTGCTAAGCCTCAGAACAGCCTGTGAAAAAGTCTGAATTCCCTCTGATGTATTGAAAGAGCAGTCCTCTTTCCCGCGCTTTCTTCCGTCGCTTCCTGTTGCATTTTTCCGCACATCACTCTAGACTAAGTGGCATACTACTCTAATGAGAACGTTGTCAAAAAAGGAAGTGTACTTCGTGAAAGTTACCGGTGACCAGGCGCTGGTCAAAAAAATCAATAAGTCGATTATTTTACATATGATCCGCACGCATTCTCCGGTCTCCCGGGCCAAAGTCTCCGAGATGACCGGCCTTAATAAAGCAACCGTGTCCAACCTTGTCGCCGAGCTTTGCGGACAGGAGCTTGTGACTGAAGCCGGCCCCGGGGAATCCAGCGGCGGACGCAAACCGCTCATGCTGCATTTTAACAAGATGGCGGGAAGCGTCATCGGCATTGAGCTGCGCGTAAAGCAGCTCACGGCGGTGCTCTGCGATCTGGACGGCGGCGTACTTCACGAGCGGGATTGCCGGTTGGATGCCCATGATTTCCCTTATGTTGTGAATCAGATGAAGGCTATCATTGCGGAACTGATTACCAAATCCCCCGCGTCGCCTTACGGTATCGTAGGAATCGGAGTAGGTGTCCCGGGGATGGTCGATGAGAACGGCGTGGTGCTGTTCGCCCCCAACCTTGGCTGGGAGATGGTGGATTTACGTTCCATTCTGGAGAGTACCTTCGCTGTTCCCGTCACGATAGACAATGAAGCCAATGCGGGTGCACAGGGAGAGCTTAATTTCGGAGCGGCCCGGGGCGTGCGCCACCTGCTGTATATCAGTGCAGGTTCAGGGATCGGATCGGGAATTATCATCGGGGGAGAACTGTACAAGGGCGCCCGCGGATATGCCGGAGAAACCGGGCATATGACCATTGAAGCGGAAGGCAAACCCTGCAGCTGCGGAAGCCGGGGCTGCTGGGAGCTATATGCCTCCGAGAAGACCTATGACAACTCAAACTTGTCATTACCTGCCCGCACTACTACAGAACTGGTCCGCCATGCGCTGGACGGGCAGGAGGATACGCTGCGCCACTTCTCAACCATGGGCGAATATCTGGGCATTGGCGTCACGAATCTGATCAACAGCTTCAATCCGGAGCTGATAGTTATCGGAGGAGCCCTCTCCGAGGCCGAGCCTTGGCTCGGCGAACCGCTGCGCAGCGTAGTGGCTAAGCGTACGCTGCCCTACCATAAGCAGCAGCTGGAGATCACTTTTTCCAAGCTGGGCAGCCGCGGGACCATGATCGGCGCGGGCTTTTCCGCCGTGATGCATTTTCTCGGCAATATCAGGGTAACCCTGTAGACAAATTGACGTAAATTTGCCGCATTTAAAGCAGCCCAAAGTGCAGCAATAAGCAGGGCAATCCTTTATAATTAGGTCATAACTGTGTGACATATGTCACCATCACCCCTTTTTCTGAAAGCGAGAGTGAGTCTATGACCTATGTTGATACGTCTGATCTTTCAGTGCAGATGTTCATCACTGTGCTGCTGCTGCTGCTCATCATTGCTCCTTTAGTCAGTCTCGGTGTACTGCGTCTGTTCCAATCGAGGAAGAAATCGGGATTCATGCTTATTATCAGCGGTGTTGTTGTATACGCTATTTTTCAAGTAATCATGTCCTTTACCCAAGCTTAAGCGAGAGCTTCCACTCCTTTGCTCCTGCCCGTACAAAAACTAGCCGGCATCACAAAAGCAGACTATTTTTTGTACGGAAACTTGCTCCCCGGACTGCCTTAGCTACGTTCTGCGTCATTTAGAGAAAGACTGCAGATGAAGCGCTCGACTCCGGGATATTTTTCCCCCAGACTCTTAACTGCAAATCCGCTACTCCTGTAGAACCCAACAGCATCATGGTCTGTCTCCGCGGTTATCGTGTCATATTCAGCAGTTCTGCCGAGTTCCTCTATCATCTTTCTGCCGATCCCTTTCCCGCGCCACTGCTCCTGAACTGCAAGATGCCTGATCTCCGCCGCTTTCCTGGAATGCCGCATGATTCCGATGATCCCTGCCAACCGTCCATTCTCTAAGCAGCCCAGCAATTCTGTACAATCATTTGTAATATATCCCGCAAGCACCTGCTCGATTTTCTCATCAAGCTCCTCATCGGCAGCCCACATGCACTCGGCCAGCAAACGTTTTACTGCCCCGGAATACTTATATATAGATTGAACTTAAGGTTTTAGAGTACAGGATCAGTCGCAACTACGGAGAATATTTGGACTTCCGGCCGCTGTTGTCTTCAGATTTCTTGATTTTAACCGCTCTTAGCGGTAGAAATCCGAAGACAAAGGCGGACGCTACCGCTCCTCCAGTTCCAAAATCCCCCTCCGTTCCTCCTTTTCCTTATCTCAAGTTTTTAAGTTCAATCTATATAGTCCTTTAAATTCATTAACAAGGTTCGCAGCATCCTTTCATCGGTTGGAGATCCATATGTACATTAAACTATTCGGGCGGAATTAAGTCCGGCAACGCAAAGACCGCCCCCATCTCGGAAGCGGCCGGTATCCTCTTATTCAAGAGCAAAGGCTGTATTATACAGTTGCCAAAGCCTTGTCGAATTGCGTTTTGTTCATGCCTACGATTTTGAAATCGCCGATGACGGTTACAGGTACAGCTCTCATACCCATATCCCAAACCTGCTGCGCGTAATCATCATTCTGCTCGATGTTGCGTTCCTCGTAGGATACACCTTTCTCGCTCAGGAAGCTCTTCACCTGACGGCAATGCGGGCAATTGGTAGAAGTGTATACAATTACATTCTCCATAGTTGATTTCCTCCTTAATTTTATATGAACAGTATAGATCAGGGTAGTATCTATTGTAGCACCGGAGTGCCTTTTATTCCAAATAGAGGGTTACAAAATAACCGCACTGTGCTCCAGGCTTTCAATGTATTTCTCAGCATCCATTGCTGCCATGCAACCACTGCCCGCTGCCGTAATGGCTTGTCTGTAACGGGTATCCTGAACGTCGCCGCAAGCAAATACGCCGGGAATATTGGTTTCGGAGGTGCCCGGATTGGTCACGATATACCCGCTCGCATCCGTTGTAATTTGACCACCCAGGAAGGAAGTATTCGGATGATGGCCGACAGCTACAAATACACCGCTGGCTGCAATGAATTCCTCTTCGCCGGTTTCATTATTAAGCACCTTCAGACCGTTCACGCCTTTGTCCCCGGAAGTCACTTCCAGTGGAGTACGGTTCAGCCCCCAGGTCACCTTGGCATTATCGCGGACACGCTCCTGCATAATTTTGGAAGCACGCAGCTCTTCACGGCGGTGCACAAGGGTAACTTTCGAAGCAAAACGGGTCAGGAAGCCAGCTTCCTCAAGGGCGGAATCACCACCGCCGACAACGACGATCTCTTTGCCGCGGAAAAAGAATCCGTCACAAGTCGCACAAGTGCTGACACCGCGTCCGATATTGTCCTGCTCACCGGGAATGCCGAGATATTTTGCCGTAGCACCTGTCGATAGGATCAGTGTATCTGTAGTCAATGTGCCCATACCTTCAACGTTCAGCTTGAACGGACGATCTCCCAGCTCTACACTGTTCACCCAGCCTGTAATAAACTTTGCACCGAAACGCTCAGCCTGCTTACGCATATTGTCCATGAGTTCAGGACCCATAATACCTTCAGGGAATCCGGGGAAATTCTCAATTTCCGTTGTAGTGGTAAGCTGACCACCCGGTTGCGGGCCTTCAATCACCAGCGGATTCAGGTTGGCGCGGGCCAAATAGATAGCAGCAGTCAGTCCGGCCGGTCCGGTACCAACGATAATGGATTTGTACATGACTATATCCTCCTTGAGATGGACGGTTAAGCGTCAATCCTTAATTAAAATTATTATAATGTAGTACTTATTATGATCACCCAAGGAGGAGTTGTCAATATGCCAGACACGCTGTAATCGTACCCATTTTGTGAACAATTCAATTTTAAGCAATTAAATTTCCGGAATACCCTGTAGGTTTGTCAATTTCAGCTTTAATTAGCGTAAAAGTCTTAATCCGTTCAGGATCACGAGAATTGTGCTGCCTTCATGACCAACAACACCGAAGGGGAGTGCGATCCCCTGCAAAAAGTTGCCCAGCATCAGGCTGACGATCACGGTAACAGCAAAGATCATATTCTGCTTCACAATACGCTGCGACCGGCGGGCCAGCGCAATGGTCGAAGAAATCTCTTCAATATTATCGTTCATCAGGACCACATCGGCAATCTCAAGTGCCGCGCCGCTGCCCTTCATGCCCATCCCCATGCCAACGGTGGCCGTTGCCAGAGCCGGAGCATCATTGACCCCATCACCAACCATAATCACATGGCCATATTGCTCACGAAGCGCTTTAATATGACTTACTTTATCTTCCGGCAAAAGATCGGCAAATACCATGTCCACTCCCGTTCTTGCTGCCATCGCCTGCGCCGCCTCTGCCCGGTCCCCGGTCAGCATAGCCACCTTAATTCCCAGCTTCTGCAGCTTGCGTACAGCAACTTCCGCCTGAGGACGCACCGTATCCTGCAGCGCAATCATCCCGGCGATTTTGTCACCGGCCAGAATTAGCGACACGGTCTTTCCATCCATCTCGAACTGCTGCCGCAAGGTTTTCCAGTGTTGTACTGGTTCGTCATCTCTCTGAACTTCCGGCTCATCCAAAAGATTCGATTTGCCGATTCTCCATTGTTGGCCTTGAACCGTGCCTTCAATCCCCCAGCCGGTTAAAGATTTGCTCTCCTGGATATTGTACAGCTCCACCTGCTCCTCCTCAGCCATGCGGACAACCGCCTCCGCCAGCGGATGGCGTGACAATTTCTCAATGGATGCGCTGACCGCCAGCAGCTCCCTCCGGTCATACCCCTCTCCGGCGATAAAATCCGTTACCTGCGGGATTCCCTCAGTCAACGTTCCGGTCTTGTCAAAAGCAACCACGGACGTCCGCGCCATATTCTCCAGGTGCACGCCACCTTTGAACAGGATGCCTTTGCGCGCACTTTTGGAAATGGCCGACAGCATGGCAGGCATGATGGATGAGACCAGCGCACACGGTGAAGCCACCACCAGAAAGACCATCGCTTTATAAAAAGTATCGCTCCAGCTCCAGTCCAGCAGATATGGCGGCAATGCAATCAATGCAACCGTTGCAGCCACAACCACCCGGGCATAAATCGACTCCAGCCGTTTAATAAACCGCTGTGAATCCGGCACTTCGCTCTCCGCCTCTTCCACCATCTTAATAATCTTGGCAAAAAGGGTGTTCTCTGCAGCCTTGGTAACTTCGATATAAAGCGGGCCTTCCCCGTTCACCGTCCCGGCGAATACTTCACTTCCGGCTGTTTTCTCTACCGGCAATGATTCGCCTGTGATCGAAGCCTGATTGACGGCCGATTCGCCCCGGCACACTTTACCGTCAGCGGGAATCAGTTCACCGGGCCGCACCAGCAGCAAATCTCCGATGGCCAAAAGATCAATTGCAACCTCGTTCATTGCCCCCTGCTCAATGCGCACTGCCGTGGCTGGCTTTAGGGCCATCAGGGAGGAGATGTCCTTTTTGCTGCGCTCCATGGTATAACTCTCCAGAGCGCCGCTCAGTGCAAAGATGAAGATCAGCATCGCACCTTCGTTCCAGTAGCCGATTGAAGCGGCGCCCAAAGCGGCAGCAATCATCAGCAGGTTGACATCGAGGTCGCGTTCCTTGACCAGTGTCTCCACGCCTTCCTTCGCTTTAATCCAGCCGCCTACCGTGTAAGAGATCACATAGAGCAGCACTGAGAGGATTTCCGACCAGCCGCTGGTTGCCCAAGCAATCAGCATAAGTAATCCGCTGCCCAGGGCAGCCTGCATTTCAGAATTGCCCAGTATAGCCTTCGGATCGAAACGTCGCGGCTCCGGTGTACGGGGCTGCTGCGCGTTGCCTTGGCGCGCTATTGGTTTTGGCATTTGTTTGGATGTTGCATGCATGTAAAATCACCTTCCTGATTGGTTTAGGAGCATTGGCATTCTGTCCCTGACAAGATGAAGAGCAGCCAACTGAGAATGAGAGCCATTATTAAAGCCCTTAAAATGACACATGCTGCCCCGGCTCAGCCGGGACAGCATGGTAAATGAGAATGATAATCATTGTTGCAATAGCGCAAATATATTTCCTCAGTGCAACTTATAGTAATACTATACCACTTTCCGTTCGAATGTAAACCCGGAGACTAGCCTTTTTTTTGAGGGGGGTACGGGGATGACGATTGCAATATGGGAGAGAGAGTGAGTGTGAGTGAGTGAGTGAGTGAGTGTGTGTGTGTGAATGAATGAATGAATGAATGACGAGTGTGGGTGCGTGCTTGGGGAAACTGGGTATTGTAAGCAACGGCTTAACTTGGACATTGGGTAACGCAAGAATCAAGAGAACAAAGGTAGGATCAGCAACGCGGGGATCATGAGCACAGTGTACATGGGTAACTGGAGGATCGTGGATATCAAGGCTTGACGGTAACCTTAACATCGCAAGCATTGGGAGCAACAGTGTACGTGGGCTAATGGGTCACGGGGAAATCAAATCGTGGGATTGAAGTAACCTCAACATCGCGGGCATTGGGAGCAAAGGTGTACGTGGGCTAATCGGTCACGGGGATATCAATTCGTGGGATTGAGGTAACCTTAACATCGCGGGCATTAGGAGCAAAGGTGTACGTGGACTAATCGGTCACGGGGATATCAATTCGCGGGATTGAAGTAACCTCAACATCGCGGGGATGGGAGCAACAACGTACACGGTTTGTCCTGCTGGTGCTGCCCCCCTCCCTTCGAACGCAAACATCCCCTTGTTTACCGCAGCAATGCGGAACAAGGGGATGCATCGGTTACCACGTTTTTAATTGCTTTAAGAATCAAGAAAAGGAACACTTGGCTGAACCAAATGGATCGAGTGCTTTGTCTGCTATCTGCCCGGCTAGGTGTATTTACTGCAACTATTCACCGCAAAAACAAACGTTTCAGTGAAATAGTTGTAGTTCATGCAACTAAAAATAGCCGATTGCTCCTCTGCAGGCTGATTTTGCTTTTATAGCTGTATTGAATGCAACTATAGCTCAATAAAGCTTAAAAAGTAATGAAATAAATGTACAAAGTGCAACTATCCCCCGAGACCTCATCATTCGGTTAAATTGCAGCGACTTCTACCCCAGCCAGTATCAAGCTAAATAGCTTCCGGGGAAGTTAGTCTAATGCCCGGATGCGGGCTATTCGTTGTACAGATGCCCGGAATACCAGAAATCATTTGAACAGGCACACCAATGATAACGGATATGCGAGCCGCCGCATGAAATGGCGGATATTCACTGGACAGGCGCCCGTTCGCCGGCTATTGCCAGAGCAGGAGGGCGCCAGGAAATCCTACAGCCAACCGCCGGCGGCTGGATCTTCGTGATGGTCCTGCCGGGCCATCCAGGTCAGGCAGGCTGCCCTGAGCAGCGCTTCGGTCCGCTGGCCAGCGCTGCAAAAGATCCCGCTCATGCCGATCGCATACAGATCGGCAAGCGCGGCCGCCGCCGGTGCCCCCGCGGCGAGCACCACCGCCGCCGGCTTCACGCGCCGCACGGCGGCCAGCATCTCTCCCGCCGCACGGGCAAAGCCCTCGGCGGAGCTGGCTTCCGGCGCGTCCCCGCAGGCCGCGCCGTCCAGCACAAGGAAATCGGCGATACGCGCGATTTCCCCGGCGGCGTGATGCGCACCGGGCGCGATCAGCGCCCCGGTGCGGCAAGCCGCCGCATAAGCGTGGCCGAGTGTCTGTTCGGCCACGCCCTCGATGAATTCGCGCATCACCGCGAATTCGGGCGCGCTGGCGGGGTATGGCGCCAGCAGATCCACGCGGCAGTCGCTGCCCAGCCGCTGGCTCTCCGCCACGGCGGAGAACAGCGCTTCGAGCTGCGCATCCTGAAGCACGGCCAGCCTTGCAGGCAACGCGGCAAGCTCCGGCGTATATAGCAGGGTGACTGCGGTCCAGGCCCCGTCTGCTGATTCCAGCAGCGCCAAGGATGCGGCCCGCAGCCGGTAATAGATCCGCTGCAAGGTCCGTTCCGTCTGGACTTCATCTTCACTCGTCAACCAGCTGTCATACAGCTCGGCTAGCTCGGGAGTATTGAGCCACTCTTCGCTCCGGATCAGACAAGGGCCCACTGGAGCCGTTCCGGCATCCTCCCGGAAGAGCGGGCGATCCTCACAGCCGTCACGCAGCACCAGAAAGGCCGGACGTTCTCCCGGACGCTTGAAATAAGCACGGTTTAATGGGCCCATTCCCTTTTGCCGCTCCCCTTCGTCGATAAATTCCGCAGCAGCGGAAGCCACAGATGCAGCCTGGCTCATCTCCACTCCTATAGCCCGATCACCGGCGTTATACTTGAACGGGCGCTCCTCATTACTCCGAACATGATCCTGCTGTTGTTCACCCTTCATCACCGCACCCACCTTTTTGGCATTGGATTGCTGCCGGCATCCGTTTTAGGGACGTGTTAACACCGGCATGTTACGCTGCTTCTTTTTATAAATACGGGAATGGGCCATGAAATATGCAAGCGTTGTCAAATGAGTAAGTTCTTAACGGAGTTTGCAGAAGCATGAAATCACCCGGCGCTCCCTTGTGTAAGGCATATGCTTTGAGGGGAAACGATATTCTGCATTCCTTCAGCTATGCAAAAAGGCCATCTGCCCCATGCGCCGTCCTGTCACAGTATGAACAGGATCATGCAGGTGAACAATCACCTAGAATTAATCTGATTCATAATTATGAAGGAAACGGCTCCGCATAATGGCAAAGGCCTTGATAGCCTGCAGCGAAGCGCTGCAGGCCGTAACTATTTAATTGCAGTTGCTGTGCTGTCTTTATTGCTGGCTGGCGGCAATCGCCTGCTCCAGATCATACAGAATATCGTCAATGGATTCCGTACCAATCGACAAACGCAGCAATTCAGGGGTTACACCTGCTGTTGTCTGCTCTTCGGCAGAAAGCTGCTGATGTGTAGTGCTCGCCGGATGAATAATCAGTGACTTGGAATCACCGACATTGGCCAAATGGGAGAACAGCTTCACATTCTCTATCAGCTTGACACCCGCTGCGGCTCCGCCTTTAATTCCGAAGGTAAGGATTGCGCCTTGCCCCTTTGGCAAATACTTCTGGGCAAGTGTATAGGAAGGATGGCTCGGCAATCCGGCATAGCTGACCCATTCCACATTCTCATGGGCTTCCAGATACTGTGCAACCTTCAGCGCATTCTGGCTGTGACGCTCAAGACGCAAATGTAAAGTCTCTAGCCCTTGCAGCAGCAGCCAGGAGTTAAACGGTGAAATCGCAGCACCCAAATCACGCAGCAACTGCACGCGGGCTTTAATAATATAGGCAATCGGTCCTACAGCTTCCGTGTAAACTACGCCATGATAACTAGGGTCCGGTTCGGTCAGCCCCGGGAATTTGCCGCTGGCTTTCCAGTCGAATTTGCCGCCGTCCACAATGATTCCGCCGATGGAGGTACCGTGCCCGCCGATGAATTTGGTAGCTGAGTGCACTACGATGTCGGCTCCATACTCAATCGGGCGAAGCAAATACGGGCTCGGGAAGGTATTATCCACAATCAGCGGAATGCCATGCTCATGGGCAATGGCCGCCACGGCTTCAATATCCAGTACATTTCCCTGCGGATTGCCGATCGTTTCGGCGTAGAGTGCCTTCGTCTTATCTGTAATCGCACTGCGGAAGTTCTCAGGATTATCCGAATCCACAAAATGAACCTTGATGCCCAGCTTGGGCAGTGTGGTAGAGAACAGGTTGTATGTTCCGCCATAGAGACTTGCGGAGGACACAATTTCATCCCCTGCACCGGCGATATTCAGAATAGAGAAGGAAATTGCCGCTGCCCCTGAAGCTGTGGCAAGCGCCCCTGCCCCGCCCTCAAGCGCAGCAATCCGCTGCTCGAACACATCGGTGGTCGGGTTCATCAAACGGGTATAGATATTGCCGAATTCCTTGAGCGCGAACAAATTGGCTGCATGTTCCGCATCACGGAACCCGTAGGAAGTGGTCTGATACAACGGTACGGCACGCGATAAAGTAGTTGGATCGATCTCTTGTCCTGCATGAACGGCTAAAGTTTCAAACGACAGCTTGCGGTCTTCTGACATTGGTATTTCCTCCCATTCATAATTGGCAACCGTTAACAATTTAATTTAGAATTGAAACTATTCTCTCACAAACCCTGTCATTTGAAAAGAAAAATATCTCATTATTCCACTGTGTTTTATTTTGTTTAGAGGAACTATTGATTTGATCGCACTTCCTCCCGTGGATAACGCTTTCATTTTTCACTATATATCAGGCTTCATCGCTATGTATCGGACTTTAATCGTAAACGGCAAGAGTGTCTAGCCGGCAAATTGATTTCGCCGCATATAGAAGTATACCAGATTGTTTACTAGCTCCTCATCTCTACAAAACCCCAACGCTGTCAGCAGGCGAAGGGATCTATCGTTCCCCGGATCAACTGTAGCTTCAATGACCTCAAGCCCCATCTCTTCATAACCAAAGGTGATCACCGGAAGGAGTGCTTCGGTCATCAGTCCCCTGCCCCAGAAGTCTCTGGACAGATCAAAACCGATTTCTGCTTTACCCTCAGGTCCGGTTGTCCAGCAATGATAGCCGCAGGTCCCTGCCAATTGATCCTGCTGCTTATCGAATACTCCCCAGCGGCAGCCCGAATCGTCGATGTGAAACTGTATAATTTCATCCGCTTCGCTAATGTCCCTGCAAGGCGGAATATCCATGTAACGCGTTACTTCTTCCTCCGAGAAATGGCGGAATACCGCCTCACGATCTTCAAGCGTCAACAATCTTAAATTCAACCTGTCTGTTTCAATGACCGGGTAATTCATCTTCGTCAATGCTCTCTCTCCTTCCTTTGCACTTACTTGTTGCACCAAATCCGCTGGCACTTTGCCTATCATTCTATCATATTACTCAGCACTTACGGACCATCAGGTTTTTGTTATGAAGTATTTCCAGCATCGAAAAAAGGACTCCCGCTGCAAGCAACGAAAGTCCGGGAGGAACTAATCAAGTGTCATAACTGACCAGATAAGGATGAAGCTCTGTGTTATAGCAGCCTACGCTGTGTTCGATCAGCCTGCCTTCCCCATCGTAGGAGTTGCGCAGGCGCTTGAGCACATGCGTCCCCGGTGGAAGCTTCAGCAGCAGACAGACCTCAGGAGGTGCCGGCTCCACAAAAAAACGGTCCTTGAAGTTCTCCAGCACAATGTCGTTCTCCTCCAAAGAGTCATACAGCGACTGGATATCCGCACCCATTTCTTTGGCACCTCCGCCGGGCAGCGCTTCTGTTGTCAGGAAGTGTATCAGATGAATATAAGGCTGTCCGTTCAGAATGTAGAGACGTTCGATCCGCTGGCAATAGGGACCGTGGCGATGGTATTCCTCCGTACCGGCATCATTCGTAATGAGTTCAGACACCAGCAGTCTTTTTTCCAGCTTATGTCCCTCTTCTACGAGCAGCTCTGTAAATTTTTTGCCCTTGGAGAGTTTCTGATAGGAGGTATTGCGCATCACAATGGTCCCGACGCCGCTTTTCTTTTGTACATAACCTTCCTGGGACAGCTCCTGGACCGCGCCGCGGACCGTCATTTTACTGACACCAAATTCGTTTTCCAGCTGCGGCTCGGAGGGAATGATGCTCCCCAGAGGATATACACCGTGCAGAATCCGGTCTCTGAGGATTTTTTGAATTTGCTGATATAAAGGACCTTGCTTGCGTTTCAGTGACACGCGCCGTTCACTACCTTTCAACATCTAAGGTATGGTCTGACAACGCCCGGAGCACCTCACCCTCGGTAAAAAGCGCGGTGTCGCCTTGGGTGGTGTGGGCCAGCATTGCCGCCGCTGCTGCCATATTAACTGTTTGCTGCCACGGGTACTGCTGCAATTCCCCATGGATGATGGCGCTGGCAAAAGCATCACCGGCGCCAATCCGGTCAAATACAGGGAAGGTCAGCTTACGGGAAAACTCGAATGTACCTTGATGATAGATATATCCCGTTAAGGAATGCGTATTGTCAGCATTAATCTCACGGTGGGTTCCCGCTGCCGTTCCGATTCCGAAGCGCTTCGCCACCTCAGGAATTGCTTGCTTCAACTGTGTTATTCTATCATATTCTCCAGTTCCGATGCCAAGAATAAACTGCGCGTCCTTCTCATTCATCATCACCGTATCCGCCAGCTCCAGCAGATCTTCATAATGCGGGCGGGCCTTGGCACAGCCATCCATACCCCATAGCCCGGGGCGGTAATTGCAGTCAAAGACAACCTTGCCTCCGGCGCTTTTCACCTCCGCAGCAAGCTGCTTCATCTGCTTGCGCACTCCTTCATTCATAGCCAGCGTAATGCCGCACAAATGAAGGACGTCTACACGGGAGGCAAGAGCTGCCATATCATAATTGCCCGCCTCGGCGGTATTGAAGCTGCTGCCCGGCCGGTCTGTGTAAGTGACTCTGCCGGGGCGGGCTCCAAAGCCATTTTCCAGAAAGTACATCCCCAGCTGCTTGCCGCCCCGGCTGATCAGTGACGTATCCACCCCAAGCTTGCGCAGATAAGCGATCGCCGCTTCACCCACCGGAGTTTCCGGCAAGGTGGTTATGATAGCACCGTTATGGCCATATCTGGCCAGCGCTGCCGTTACATTAACCCCGCTTCCTGAAAAAGAGTACTCCAGCCTGCTGCTCTGGACCAGCGTTTCATAGCCAGGAACCTGCAGCCGCATCATCACTTCGCCAAAAGCAGCAATCCTAGGCATACTGATCCACCAACGATTTCATAGTTTCGAGCAGTCTGCGGACATCCTCTACGTTCGTATTCCCGGTCTGCGGATCAATAATTGAGGAATAGATATGTGGTATGACCTGCGGAACGCCTGCCTGCAGCGCAATCTCCAGGATGGGGCCAAAGTTGCCCATGTCGATTCCACCCGTAGGCTCCAGAGCAAAGCCGGCTTCCCCACAGGCCTTGGCAACCGCACGGTACTCCTCTTCCAGCTTCAACCCCTGCATCGGATAATATTTGAGCGCATTGCCGCCCATGTCACGAACCAGTGCAATGGCCGCATGAACCGGCACAATGGCTTGCGGCTCGTTCCCCGAGCTGATGGGACCGGTCGATATATTTACATAGCCCGGCTTTCCGCAGGGAGAGACCAGGCTGTTGATCCAGCTGCCTTGGGCTCCCAGATTGGCGCGGGTCGCCCCCACTGCCGGAAATACCTGATTGATATGGCTTCCCGGATAGCTTTTGGCAATCTCCGCCACAACTGCCGCCTGCCGGTTGTCTCCTGCTCCCAGGCCGATGGATACGGCATCTTGAATAGCTCGACCATATTCCGTCACGGCGGCTGCCGCTTCCTCCGCCGTGGCGTAATTTTTGGAGAGCACGCCTACCAGGACATGCCCCTCCGCTGCCGCATAAATCTCCTTGGCGTTCTCAATGCCGCCTGCCAAGACATTAAGTGCGGCTCTGTTCTTATAGAAGCGCTGCTGAATATTATTCATTCGGTTTCCCCCCCACGATTTCGCTTATTCTGCTTACGATGACCTGAAGATCATCCCCTTGCAGAGACCTTGGATCGATATCGAAATAGCCCTGCTTCACGCCATAGTCCCGGGTATACACCGCAATCTCACCCTCACGCAGCCCGTCATTGACAGTCTTGGCATCCACCCCCGCAGCGGAGGACTCAATCTGGATGCGTCCACGGAATATAGCTCTGCCCGCTTCATCCTGCACGATGCGGACCGAAACTCCGGGCATCTCGGCCAACGGCTGAAGGCTCTCCAGAGCTTCAAAGAGAAGACGGGCAGCAATTTCTCACAGTACATCTGGCAGCGGCGGGTGGATGAGGTGATCCGGCTACTGGAGAATACGAGTGCACCGCTTAAGGAAATCATTGAGCAGGTGGGTTATCTGGATGCGCCGAATTTCATCCGCAAGTTCAAAAAAGAAACCGGTCTGACGCCGGGACAGTACCGCAAGGACCATGCCTTGAAGGGAACTGCTGCGAAAAGACCGGTTTAAATTGGCGAAGCTTACGCCCTTTCTTTATATGTTTTGGGGCCCCCGCAAAGTACCTGAGTAAACATCCAAGTAGAAACTGCTTTGCCGTCCTTTTTGTAGGACGGTATCGTTTCAGCGAGAAATAGAAGGATAATTTACAATGCGAAGCATAAAAATACTTATATTTGAAGCTAAGGCCCCACTTTGTGCGGTTATTTTGCTACTGTGCTTCCTTCAGGATATGCTCTACCAGCTCATCCAGCGGAACAGTTGCGAGCGCAATCGCCGTGTCCGTTACCCCGTAGCAGCCCGTCTTTGACTACATTTCCAGTCGGGAAGATGACATTGGGGATCTGAAAACCGAATTTCTCATAATACATCTCCGGCACCATAATGAAATTTTGTGTCCGGGCAATGATCTTCTCCGGCTGCTCCAAATCCAGCAGCATGGCTCCTACACGGTAGACAATGTCCTCATCGACGCCGTGATAGAGCACCAGCCAGCCCTTGTCCGTACGTACCGGAGGTGTAGAGCCTCCGGTCTTCCGCGATTCCCAGGATAGATTCCCGGCTGTGGCAAGCAGCTTGGGTTCTTCCCAATGGATAAGATCCTCGGAGTAGGTAATCCACATGGCCGCCTTCTCGGTTCCGTAGGCTTCACCCACGTATTCCTCGGGACGGTGCAGCAGCACGAATTTGCCGCCTATTTTCTCAGGGAACAGAATATTATCCCGGTCATTGATATCCAGTGGTGTCGTGTCCGCAACAAACTCCCAGTCCAGCAGATTATCCAATTTCAGAATGGATGACCGGGTCAGCCAATGTCCCTCCTCTTCCCCCCAGCCATCCGGGTATTCCGGAATGGAGCTTATACGGACCGATGCGGATACCGGATATATGCACGAGGGCTTCCACCCTGACAATCCCGCCGATTTCTCACGCGAGTGGTTCGCCTGGTCTAACAGCCTGTTCGCCACCCTGATCAGCAAAGCGATGGACAAAGGACTGGTCTAATCTGAGCTGCACCAGTTGTACTCTTCAATGGACATTGCAGCGGAAAACACTACTCTAGTTAATGATGTGAATTATAGAATCAAGCCCTGCCTATAGAAAAAAACCGGCTGCGCCGTCCTTTATACAAGGATGGCGCAGCCGGTTTTTTGTAGCTGGAGTAGCTGGACTGCATGAACTTTAATAGCTGCTTTGGCTCTGTTCGCCTTTGGCAATAGCCACGCCGCCACTGGTGCCGATTCTTGTCGCTCCGGCTCCAACCATAACAAGGGCATCCTCTGCGCTGCGCACACCGCCGGATGCTTTGACGCCGATGTCCGGACCGACTGCCGCACGCATCAGTGCGATATCTTCCTTGGTGGCTCCTCCGGTGGAAAATCCGGTTGAAGTCTTCACATAATCCGCTCCCGCTTCAACAGCAAGCTTGCAGGCACGAACTTTCTCCTCATCGCTCAGCAGGCAAGCCTCGATAATGACTTTGGTTAATGCTTTGCCGCGGGCTGCATCAACAACAGCAGAGATATCACGCTTCACCAATTCATCATTGCCATCCTTCAAAGCGCCGATGTTGATCACCATATCGACTTCACCTGCACCTTTTGCTATTGCATCAGTTGTTTCAAAGGCCTTTGTTTCCGGTGTTGAAGAGCCTAACGGGAAGCCGATAACCGTGCATACTTTTACCTCCGGTGTATCTTTCAAGACTTCATGGGCAACAGATACCCATGCTGGATTTACGCAGACTGAGGCGAACTTATAGGCTTTGGCCTCTTCCGCCAACTTGATGATATCTTCTTTCCGTGCATCCGCCTTCAGCAGCGTATGATCAATGATCCCGGATAATGTAATCTCACTCATTGTTAATTCCTCCATAGCAGTAGATATTCTCATACCCTGTAATCATACCAATAGAAGAACGCTTTGGAAAGGCGAGGGAGAACGATCCACACCTTTCAATATGCTTTATGTACCTCTTCACGGAATGGAATTAAACCCTATTTTATAAATACAAAAAAATAAAAAGTTTAATTATGCTAAATAAACCTTTTCAAAACAACGATAATAATTATATGGAATTATTGGTTTCCATATTTTCCTGGATTGATTTCACAACTATTTTGTAGAAGGAGATGTTTGGACAGATGGGTAGTTTTAAATTCGCAACAAACACCAAAGAGCACAAACTGGATGTACAAGTCGAAGGAACCATGTCAGAGGAGGACGCAGGACGGTTTATTCAGGAATACAATCAAACCGTAAGCAAGTTTGACCCGACTGAATATGAGATTGTCCTGGACTGCACTACGCTGAATGTTTCTTCTCCGGATGTGCTGCCTATGCTGGAGCAATGCTATATTCTGTACCAACAATCCGGGTTCAAAAAAGTAGTCTTCACAATCGCTAAAAGTCCGGTGCTGAAAATGCAGCTTAGCCGGGTGGCTCGCTCCACAAAACTGGCAAACTATGAAATTATCGAAGTGTAGGTGAACCTGATGAAACATACCGGAGAAAACATTAGAATCCGCAATGCCGCGTACTACCATCCACAGCACATTGTTGGCAATGATTATTACCTTGATCATTTCGCGCAGATGGGGAAAGACATCAAGCGGTTCCTCGAAGTGATGGGCCGAAAGAATAGATACATTATCAAGGACGAAAATGAAAATTCGCTGACGATGGGATTAAAGGCGGCACAGAAGGTGCTTGAGGATGCCGGTCTGCAAAGTGAAGATCTAGATATGATTGTGTTCGCTTCACAGACACCGGAGTATACTTATCCTACCAATGCCCTGCTGCTGCACAACAAACTGCAATGCAAGCATCGCACCATCACTCTGGATTCCAATGCCAATTGCGCCGGTATGGTAGCGGCTGTTGAACAGGCGAGCCGTTACATGCAGTCGAACCCAAGCATCCGTTATGCACTGATCACAGGGAGTGACTACAGCTCGGTCAACTGCAATACGGATGATGAAATTACCTATCCTAACTTTGGAGATGCGGCGGCCGCCGTTATTCTGGAGCGGAGCAGTGAAGCTGGGGGATTTACAGATTCCTTGTACTACACAGATTCCGAAGGCTGCGAGAACATCATGTTTCCAGCATGCGGATTGTCCAATATCTATCGCGAAGATATAACAGCAGAGCAGATTCGAATCCGCTGGACGCCGTTTGACGGTACAGTATGCGTGGATGCGGCCATAGCTGATATTAAAGAGCTGCTGAGCCGCAACGGCCTGACTACCGATGATATCTCCGCCTTCTGCCTGTCCCAATTCTCACTCAAAAATATTGAGCTGATTCAAGAGGGACTCGGCCTTAGTGAAGAGAAATTCATCTATGTTGGCGACGAATTTGGCTATACCGCCACAAGCAGTCCATTTATCGCCTTTCAGCGTGGAGTCGAGGATGGACGGATCAAACGCGGCGACTATGTCTTCTTCTGGTCCGTAGGCGCCGGCTGGCAAATTCCGACGATGCTCTTCCAATACTGATAACGGGAAACCGGACAAGCTATCTTCTTAAAATCATGCAAAAAGCCTTGCTCTCATTCAGGAGCAAGGCTCTTCTTTATGCCGTAGCCAATGGTTACTTTTGCGTCAGCGAATCAATGTCCACAAATGGCGTGGCCCCGCCCGTTACCGACGGCAGTACACCGTTCCATTTCTCCAGCGCTTTCTCCTGGACTTCAATTTGCTTCAGCTGCACCAGCTCAGGTGTAACCTCCTGCTTCTTCAGTCTTAAGGATTCGGCCTCCGCCTGTGCCTGGGCAATCTTCTGTTTGGCTTCTATCTCGACCCGCCGGAGATCATTCTCCGCCTTCAGCGCCTGCTGCTGGGCAACCTGCTTGGCTTCAATCGATTGGTTGAAGGCATCGGAGAATTTGAAATTGACAATGTTGATGTCATTAACGACTAGATCATATTTGGCCAGCCGTGCAGTGAGCAGGCCACTGATTTCTCCCGCCACGGCATCACGCCGAGTAATCAAATCTTCTGCGGGGTATTTAGCCGTGACCTCCTTCACAATCTCCTGAATCGCCGGGTTGATGATCACGGCATCAAAATTGCCTCCAATATTATTCATCAGATTATAGGCAGAGTCTTTACTGACGGAATAGTTAACAGCTACATGGGTAGATACGGGCTGAAGGTCTTTAGACGATGCCGTAGTGTCCGTCTCCGCTTTGGTTACCTGCGTGTTGACCTGAATTACACTCTGGAAGAAGGGGATTTTCAAATGAATGCCCGGCGTCAGCATATTGTTGTTCAGTTTGCCGAAGGTTTTGTACAAACCTACATGCCCGTACTCTACGGTAGCAAATGAGTTGGCGGCGATTAGCCCCAGAACCAATACCGCCGCCGCGATGCCTATGAGTTTGCCTGGCCTAGTCTGCTTCAATTTCGGATTAATCTCCATGATTGTTGAAACCTCCCTAATTATGCTCTGCTTGGTATTGTTAACCTTCTATACGGTGGTGCAGCACCAGCGGTCGCAAGGAATTTTTTTTGCAGGGAAGTATTCTAAGGTCTCAAGCACGGGAGTCCCTTCCACCCTCTGCCAATCCTTCTGCCGGGAATATCACCGTTCTTCTATAATATATAAATAGCAGCCTTCTCCATAGAGAAAGCTGCTCAAAAGATGAATTATTAATCATATGAATTACGAATGTCCACCGGATAAGGACAAGCCAACCCGTTTTACCAGCTGTGTGCTTTCCTCGTTTAACCCGGTAATCGTAACCGTTTTGCCATACGCCGCATACTTGCTGATCGTCTTGGCAATGGCGCCAGCCGCTGACTGGTCCCATACATGCGAATGTGTGAAGTCGATCCTGATGTTCTCCGGATCACCCTCATAGTTAAACTCATGAATAAAGTGGCTTGTCGTACCGAAAAACAACTGGCCGGAAACCACATACGTAACCATATCGGCGGATGTCTGGACGCTCAGGGAAATCGAGGCTATTTTCCAGGCAAATGTCAGGGCACTGAGCAGAACACCGAACAACACCCCGATGGACAGATTATCCGTTAGCACGACCGTAACAACCGTTACAATCATTACCAGTGCATCACTTAGCGGTACGCGGGCCAGCGTCTTCAGCGAACCCCATTCAAAGGTGCTGATGCACACCATGATCATGACGCCTACCAGCGCTCCCATTGGAATTTGCTTAACGATATCACCGAGAACGAGGATGAGGAACAAGAGGAATATCCCCGACACAAAGGTGGAGAGCCGGGTGCGTCCCCCCGATTTCATGTTGACCATCGATTGGCCGATCATCGCACAGCCTGCCATGCCTCCGAAAAAGCCCGTAACGATGTTCGCCAATCCCTGACCCTTCGCTTCACGGTTCTTGTCGCTTCCGGTTCCGGTTATATCGTCAATTAAAGTTGCCGTCATCAGCGATTCCAGCAGCCCCACCACAGCGAGTGACAGTGAATATGGCAATATAATGAGCAGCGTATCCATTGTAAATGGCAGCTGCGGCAGATGGAACAGCGGCAAAGCCGATGTTATCTCTCCCATATCCCCCACGGTCTTCACATCCAGATCAAGCACGATGCTGAGCACTGAAACGATAATAATTGCCACAAGCGCCGAAGGCACCGCCTTGGTGAACAGCGGAACCGTATAGATGATGAGCAGAGTCAAGGCTACAAGGGCGTACATCACCCAGCTTTGGCCTTTGAAATGCGTAAGCTGTGCCATAAAGATCAGAATAGCCAGCGCATTGACAAAGCCGGTCATGACGGGCTGCGGAAGAAAGGTAATAAATCTCCCCAGCTTGAGCATCCCCATCACGATTTGGAAAACTCCGGCTAATACGGTAGCTGCGAACAGATACTCAATTCCGTGCTGGATTACCAGACTGCCGACCAGCAGTGCCATTGCGCCGGTGGCTGCCGAGATCATGCCCGGTCTGCCTCCGGCAAACGATGTTACAATTGCGATGCAAAAGGAGGCATACAGACCGACCATCGGGCTTACTCCGGCAAGAATCGAGAATGCAATCGCTTCGGGAATGAGTGCAATTGCCACCGTCATTCCGGAAAGAACATCGCTCCGTGTATTGGAAAACCACCCGTTATTTAATTTTAGCTGCTTCAAGCTTCTGTTTCCTCCTGTTTCTGTTATGGTTGATTGGACTGTTCCAAACAGTCCGGTCCGGTGCAACGCCAATGTTTCCTATTGTACCTGACCCGCCATAACCTCCACAAAAGTGCAGCCTGTACTTGTAAGCGTTTATTTCGGTCTTTTTCTCGCATATGCTGCGAAAATCAAGTCCATTCAATAGTTTTAAATTACCGGTACAGTCCTGAAGCCTTAACCTCATTGAAGAAGGTATTGAATTCCTCGATATTAAGCTGCTGCGCAGCATCCGACAATGCAGTCGCCGGATCGGGATGAACCTCCACCATGATGCCGTCGGCTCCGGCGGCGAGTGCCGCTTTGGCGCAAGGGATCAGGATATCCTTACGTCCGGTGGAGTGAGTCACATCCACCAGCACCGGTAAATGGCTCTCCTGCTTCAGAATTGGCACGGCCGAGATGTCCAGTGTATTACGCGTCCATTTCTCGTAAGTGCGGATACCGCGTTCGATCAGCATGACCTGGGTATTTCCGCGTGACATGATGTACTCAGCCGCATGGAGGAATTCTTCCATCGTTGCAGCAAGCCCGCGTTTCAGCAGAACCGGTTTGTTCAGTTCTCCAGCTGCCTTGAGAAGTTCAAAGTTCTGCATATTGCGTGCGCCGATCTGTATAATATCCACATAATCCAGCGCCGGCTCCAGATGTGCCGGATCGACGATTTCACTGATCGTCAGCAGGCCGTATTCATCAGCCGCCTCACGGAGAATCCGCAGCCCATCCATGCCAAGGCCCTGGAAATCATACGGCGAAGTCCGGGGCTTGAACGCTCCACCGCGCATTACGCGGATACCGGCCTTTTGCAGCGCCGCGGCCACCGTACGGGTCTGCAGTTCGCTTTCTACGGAGCAAGGGCCTGCTACCATCAGCGACGACAGGCCGCCGACGGTCACATCGCCCGGCAGGACAATAACGGTGTCCTCTTTGTGGCTCTTACGGCTGACAAGCATGCTTTTCTTATGCTCGGCAGACTGCAAATCCAGAGAAGCGGAGAAGATTTGCTTGAAGAGGCTGCGGATCGTTCCGCTTGTGAAAGGTCCTTTGTTGCCCGCTACCAGCTTCTCCAGCATCTGTTTTTCCCGTTCCGGATCGAACTTCGGCACGCCTTGCTTTTCTTTAACTACACCAATTTCCTGAACTACCTGGGCACGCTCGGAGATCAGCTCCAGCAGCTGCTCATTAATTTCATCCAGGCGGGCTCTCAGCCCATCCAATTCCACGTTGCTCATTACCTTCCACTCCCTCTTCTCGATTAATTCAACCTATGAACGCAAAAAGGCCCCCCGTCGCAAGGGACGAGGAGCCGTGGTACCACCCTTATTTAGGATTAATCAAAAACAACCGCCGGCACAAAAAATGAAAGCTCATTTCCTGCCCGGGATTAACCCTGTCTTACACCCGATAACGCGGGGCGCGGGCCTCCCTACCCATAGTTGCTGCAGCAAATACTTCAGGGGCCGACTCGGAAGTGAACTTCGGCGCTAATCGTCTCATGAGGGTGCTCTCAGTCTCCGGCACACCTTCCCTGTTAAGATCCGCTTCTAGCGCTTACTCTCTTCGTCATTGTCATTTGTGTTATATGCCGGTGCTTCTTCTGCGCCAGTTGATGCTATCTTAATCAATAAGATCCTCTGATGCAAGACATCAATGTACCGCTTCGCAGCTTTAAGCAACTAAAATAACCTTTGATAAGATTAAGCGCCCAAGCCTGTTTTTCGCCTCAGAAAAATTTTCCGATGATATTCGAAATAGCTTCGCTTCTGAGCGGCTTACTGATATATTCATCCATCCCGGCCTCGAGACAAAGCTCACGGTCGCCCTTCAGCGCATTTGCCGTAACCGCAATAATTACCGGAAGCTTCTCCTGAGGAAGCGTCTGTTTAATAACCCTGGTAGCTTCCAGCCCATTCATCCCGGGCATCTGCACATCCATGAAAATAATGTCATAGTCCTTGCTGCCGGCCATCTCCACTACCTGCAGCCCGTCTACCGCAACATCGACAGCGTAGCCCCGCTTCTCCAATATTTTGCGCAGCACGATTCGGTTAATTTCATTGTCTTCGGCCACTAATATACGCAGCTCCCGGCCAACCGGACCCAGGCTCGGCAACTCGGTACCCGGTACCCCGTCTGAACCTTTGTCCTCCTCGCGAAGCACCACAGTGAATACAAAGGCCGCACCAATCTTCGTGCCCGTATCCAGTGCGATGCTACCGCCCATCAGTTCAACAAGCTGTTTGGTAATGGCCAGGCCCAGGCCTGTTCCTTCATGACGCCGGCCCATAAATTGCTCAAGCTGATAAAACGGCTCAAATAGCCGTTCCCGGGAGTCTTCCGGGATACCAATCCCGGTATCAGCAACAGTGAATTGCAGCGTAATGCCATCTGCGGCTTTCGCCGCAGTCCGGACCTGTATTGTGACACCTCCGGTATAGGTGAACTTCACTGCATTGCCGACTAAATTGAGCAGAATCTGCTTCAGCCGGTCTGCGTCGCCTATCAAATGCTCCGGCACTTCTGCGCCCATCATAACCTCAATGTATAACCCCTTCGCCTCCGCCTTAAGGAGCAGCAGTTCGAGCGCGGAGTCCATGCAGTTCCTCAGTACAAACGGCTCTTCATGCAGGGCTGTTTTGCCCGCTTCATTCTTGGAGAAATCCAGAATATCGTTGATGATATTCAGCAGCGTATTACCGCTCTGCCGGATAATATCAAGATACTCTCGCTGTACTGAGCCCGGTTCACTCATGTCCAACAGCAGATCGGTCATCCCCAGAACCCCATTCATCGGCGTGCGGATCTCATGGCTCATCATTGCCAGAAACTCGCTTTTGGCCTTGTTCGTATTCTCAGCAATCTCCTTGGCAATGAGCAGCTTCTTCTGCTCGGTAATATCCTTCACGATAATATAGAATCCGACCCGCTCCTCGTTGATGATGATGGGGGCGATTGTTGTCAGCACTTCGACGGTATGGCCGTCTTTATGCCAGATCAGATTGATGTTCCGCTCCTTGCTGTTGTTCCCATTGCAATAATCGATTACATCATGCAGATGATGGGCGCCGATAATCAGACTGACACTCATTCCGACCATTTCAGGGATGGTGTAGCCTGTCAACTGGCAGGCTTGTTCATTTCCGTTTATGATATTGCCCTGCAGATCCAGGGAAATAATCGCATCATGATTATATTTTTTCAGGGAGGTATACCGCTCGATGGATTCCTGCAGCATCGTCTCTACGGCTTTGCGCTCTGTTACATCACGGCCTACCGCAAGCACGCTCATGCTATCCCCGTCCTCAATTAAACGCAGGGTGAATTCAATCCAGAGGTATCGCCCGCCGGCATGGCGGATTCGCAGCTGAATGCTCTGAAACTCCATAGGCTCAGAGAGCTCCAAAGCGGAAAGATCCTCATGGTGAATCAGCCCGCGGATATCGCGTCCAATCAGCTTCTCCGGCTCATACCCAAGCACCTCCCGAATCGAAGGTGAACAATACAGGCATATGTTGTCCAGAGTGGAATAATACACAATATCCCTTATGTTCGCGGCGATCAGCCGGTAGAGTTCATCACTCGGAGGAGGGATGATTTCGGCGGGATTCCCCTCCGGAATCTCAGCCAAATGAATTAAATAATGCAGTTTCTCCCCCGTACAAGGATCGCTGACAAGCACAGCATGCAGAAGCAGCTGGACCGGTGTGCCGGCGGCACGGGTCAGCTTAATTTCACATTCAAAAAAGGGGGCCTCTCCTGCTTGCAGAGCCCCCATCATCTTTTTATATACCGCCAAAGAATCATTATGCAGAAACTCACCGAATTCATGCTCCAGGAGCTGTTCCTCCGAATACCCCAGCATCAAAACTACCGCGGGATTTATACGGGTCCATTTCTCATCCATAGAAAGAAAAGCTACTCCAACCTTTCCCGTTTTGTACGCCTGTCCAAAGCGGGAATATACCTCCGCATGCTGTCTTAACATCTGATCCACCGCCCGTTTGTGGAGTATTGAGTGAAATTCACTTATTTTAAAACTTCAATATAAATATCTTGTATAATCGGGCGAAAGTCAAATGTTATTCCCGCTTTTTCAGCTATAATATTCAAGGCATTAAATATTCACTTTCTGCAGGTCTTAGAATGAATAGTAAACTTCTTTTCCGGCAAGAAAATCCCTGCACAGGGTGTCGCATACTTTTGCTGCGTCCTCTTTAATCCAGCCATTCCGGTCAGGGTCATGAATAAAAAACAGATAGCTGATAAATATATCCATAAAAATCAATCCTTCAATATACCGTACCTGATCAAAAGTGAAAGTGGACCTTGAAGCATAACCCAGCAATAGGGTTTGCCTTAATTCGCTTGGAAGGATGGAAGATGCGCTGCCCAGGTCAAATAGGTAATAGCCATAACCGAATAATCCAAAGTCTATATAACAGGGACCCTCATTCGTAATAATAACATTCCCAAGTTGAACATCGGCATGTATGAGCCCCCACTCTTGTTGAGTATCCAAATCCCTCAGTTGGCCCTTTACATATTCCAGAACCTCCTTAATGATCTCATAGTGCTCTTGACTGTACAGGCTGGCTTCAATTCCATATCTAAGTTCCTCAATCGCACGGTCTATTCTTGCTGCGTCATATACAGGTCTGGTTAGCGCCGGCAGTGCGGATTCCCGTGAAAAATGATGTAGATCCGCCAGCTTCTCCCCTAATGCAAAAACAATCTGCCCTATGTTGTCTTCCTGCAAAGTAAGCGTTGACCCCTCTATCCACTCCAGTAAGGTTGCATAACAAGAACCAAATTCATTGGCTGTGTATTCTGAAACAAACTGGCCCGCACGGTTAACAGAGGGTTTCTGCACCCGCAGGTTCTTTTGGGATAATCCCTGAAGTAAGTACATTTCTGACTGTAAGCCTTCAAGTGTATGCTGTATACCAAACAGACCTGCTGTTGCAGGTTTATGTATGCGCAGCAAATATTGTTTGCCGTCGCTTGTATCTGTTACCTTAAACGTCATATTTTCATTATGTCTAATATATTCAATCGCTGGTTCCGAGATAGAATAAAGCGCAAGCGCTTCTTCTGCATGATGTATCAAGTCGTCCACAAATTCAGATTCCATTATATAATCCCCGTTCCTGCATTTTCCTTTTAGTTTATCATAGGTTTAATCCCGGATACGCGGGCAAGAACAGTTAAATACAAAGAAGCCCTTAACAAAGCGGCTTCGTAATAATCCTTATAGAACGGCTTTTTGCCGGCAAACCGGCCTTCCGGCGGAGTTCTCCCCAGTGCCCCACCTTTGATTGCACACCCTTGCTCTAATCCCGGTCCGGTGTCAGAAACCCCCTGTTAACAGAGCCTCTACAGTTTCCGTAACTTCTTTGACCTGAAAGGGCTTTGTAATATACCCGGCAAAACCTGCACCTTTGGCCCGCTCGATATCCAAGCTCTGGGCAAAGGCGCTGATCGCCAAAACCGGAATATGCCGGGTCTCCTCTTTCGACTTCAAAGACTCCAATGCCTCATAACCGCTCAGGTCGGGCAAGCCGATATCCAAAATAATCAGATCCGGCAGCTTCTGCCTGGCAATCTGCAGACCAAGCTTCGCCGTATCAGCTTTCAGCAGTAATACGGAGGGCAGATTTCTTTTGAAGATATGATGCATTAAATCCATGTTGAGCTCATTATCTTCTACATAGAGCACCGTCTGCTTGTATTCCCCCATTCATCAAATCCCCCTAAATGTTTGATGCGCAATATACCTAGTCAGGGAAAAATAAAAAAGCCGAAGAAAGGGTCATCTCCCCCTTCTCCGGCTCATGTTCGGCTCATTTGCATGTCCGACCCATTCCCACCTCATTTATGATGTTCAATGAAAAGTATATGCTATCACACTGGTATCCTTGTCGAAATCCCAATCCACATAAATGTCAGACAGCTCCTTGCCGAGCATCGGCGCAATTGTGGTGGTATCCTCCAAATAACGTTTTTCCATTTTGCGTTTCGTTGTTTTGAGTGTATTCTCATAGCCGAGGCCAATCAGTTCCTTCTCCAGAGGAATCAGAATTCCCTCACGCTTGATGATCAGAGTGCGTGGGCCAAGCCACCAGGAGTCAGTAAATTCCGGTTCCTTCTGCACTTTCCTGCTTACTTCATTAATCTGGGCATGGACTTCTTCCCGCCCGGCATAATCGTCAACAGCCACTCCGCTGTGCTTGATGAGTGCAACGATCATTCCTGACGCGTTATGTATGCCCCAATCATAAAAAATCTCGCTGATCTCAATAGCCATCTGATCCTTCAGGTAAGCCGAAAGCTCGGGAAGCAGTGATTTCATCAGGAGCTCCCGCGTGTAGCGGAACGCTTGCTCCTCTTCCTTGTTTAACAAAAATTTCTCCACAGGCCCGATAAAATTGCGGATATGCATGGCGATGCATTGCTCTCCGATAGATGCATGTATGGATTCGGGCCCTTTCCCGAAGCGCTCTCTCAGCAGTCTTCCTGTGTAGCTGGAAAGTTGGCTAGTAAGTTCTGTAGTACTCATCAAATTTCCTCCAGCATTATATTCTTTTGTCAGTGTCTAACTGTATGGGGAGACTCTCCGCCTGCTGAAGAACGGTTCGTACACCTTAGTATAATCTCAACTGCCAGCTTCGTACACACAAAAAAATACATTGCACAATTTGACACACAAAATTATATTGTGTACAATTTAATTAATATGAATATTTCATTACATATTGCGGAAGGATGATTCAGCAATGAGCATATATCAATATACCGCACGCAACATTCGGGGCAAGGAAACCAGTCTTGAACAATACAAGGATAAAGTCCTGCTGATTGTAAATACCGCCAGCAAATGCGGGTTCACTCCGCAATATTCCGACCTTCAGAAGCTCTATGAGAAATATCAGGATGACGGATTTCAAATTCTGGGATTTCCCAGCAATCAGTTCGGGGAGGAACCCGGAACCAACGAAGAAGTAGACGTCTTCTGTCAAATTAACTACGGAGTTAGCTTCCCCCTATTTGAGAAGGTTGATGTGAAAGGCGAAAATAAACATCCCCTGTTTCACTATCTGACCGGTCAGGCGGGCTTTGAAGGCTTCGATGAAAGTAATGCCAGCGGGAAGCTGCTGCATGCCATGCTTCAGGAGCGTGAGCCTGCAACACTGGCTGACGACGAAGTGAAATGGAATTTCACCAAGTTCCTTATTGACCGCGATGGCCAAGTTGTGAAGCGTTTTGAATCCTACAGTGATCCGCTGGACATTGAGCCGGCTATTCAGGAACTGCTGTAAAACAGTCCAGCTGCATAGTGCCTGCTAATACATGGATACGACAAGAGGGTGTCCCGGAAGCCTTATTCATTCACGGCTTCTGGAACACCTTCTTTATGCTTACAAAAGAACCGAATGGCTTGTTTCATCACATTTCATTTATAGCGAAAAAACGCTGTTTACTTAAGTACATTCATTCAAGCGGATGCATTGAATAGGCTTCTTCTGAAGATACTCGACTGAAAGACCTCCGCGGTTCACAGACCTTTATCATTTGTTCACATACTTACATTTTGTAAGCTATTATGTTATAATCATCAATATTCCTCACACACCGGACCGGCTACCATTTACTATATTTAACATTCTATTGAACAAGGGGTCAGCATTTATGAATAACAGCGTTCCACAAGAAAACGTGCCGGAGTTTGAATTCGGTATTTACACACTCGGTGACATCGTAGCCGATTGTCATACAGGTCAGACCATCAGCCCCCGGCAGCGTCTCCATGAAGTCATCGCAGCGGCCAAGCTGGCCGATGAGGCGGGGCTGGACGTCTTCGGCGTCGGTGAGCATCACCGGCTTGATTTTGTCATCTCCTCGGTGCCGGTTGTACTCGCGGCAATTTCGCAGGCCACGAAACGGATCAAGCTGACAAGCGCCACAACGGTGCTGAGCACCATAGATCCGGTACGGGTCTTCGAAGACTTCGCCACACTTGATCTTCTGTCGGACGGCCGGGCGGAGATCATCTCCGGACGAGGTGCTTTTCTGGAATCCTTCCCCCTGTTCGGATATGAGCTGGAAGATTACAAGAAGCTGTTCACGGAGAACCTTGATCTGCTGCTGGAGCTCAATCAGCATGAAGTCATGAACTGGAAGGGAACCTTCCGCTCCCCGCTGAAGAATGCCGAGATCGCCCCGCGGCCTTTGCAGCGGAAGCTCCCGCTCTGGGTCGGCATTGGCGGTTCGGCCGAAAGTGCCGAAAGAGCCGGCACGCTTGGTATTGGGATGGCTATCGCCATTCTCAGCGGCAGTCCTGAACCCTTTCAGAATCTTGCCGAAACCTACCGCAGAAGCGGAGCCAAAGCCGGTCATGCTCCAGAGGACTTAAAGATCGCCATCACCAGCCACGGATATATTGCGAAGACGTCACAGCAGGCGTTGGACGAGTACTACCCTTACTATTACAGCTACCGCAATGCCATCAGCCCGCATCCGGGCCAGGAGTACGGAGTATCCCGCAGCGATTTCGGACGGTTCGTCTCTCCTGTTAACACGCTTGCCGTTGGCAGTCCGCAACAGATTATAGAGAAAATCCTGTACCAGCATGAGCTGTTCGGCCATAACCGCTTTATGGCCCAGCTGGACATTGGCGGACTCCCCTTCAACAAGGTAGCGACGGCTATTGAGCTGCTCGCAACGGAGGTGGCACCGGTCGTGCGGCGGGAAATTGCCAAGAAGCGTAGCAGCCGGTCTTCGCACCATGAGATCTAAGAAGCGAAAAGCAAATAAATTCTTATAATTACAAAAAGAGGTCTCCGGCTGATGCCGGGGACCCCTTAACTATTTAGGCGAATGAAGGCTTGCTGTTGTCGACCTTCCCGCTGATAAGCTTCTTGTATTCCTCATCTCCGCCATCCAGCGATGGCGCAATATATACGTGGCCTGCCGAGGAAGCCGGCTTTGCTGCCCGGCCTGCACTTGCCTTGCCCTTAGAGCGCCGTGTCCCTCCGGAACTGCTGCCGTTGCCGCCTGCGGATCGGCGGACCGCACTGGACAAACTGACTACACCCTTCATATTCTTCATACTCCTAGTCCCCTCCCACTAAATAATTGACGGTACGGAACAAATCGCGGTTGTAAGCAACCACTGTGGTAAGATCCTCCGCAGATAGCCCGTCGTCTCCCGAAAAATGGACAGAAAGGACATGCTGCTCACCTAAAGGATAGCATAGGATATATACCTCGGCAACTTCAGTACGCTGAAAAAAGGTCCATTCCTTGCTCAGATAAGCATCGAGAACACCGGGCCGTTTCCCTTTGTCTTCACTTAATGAGAAAGGGTAACAATGCCCACGGCCCACATTTCCCCCTACCTGGATCAGACCTTCCTTCTCACTTTCCCGCCAGAGCGCGGCGCCAATTACCCGGCATTGTCCGGGCAGCAGAAAGGAATTGCGGATAGCCTCGCTGAGCGCCTGGTATTTCTCTCCACCCTGAGCTCCGGCCACATTACTATTATATTGCCAGAAGAAATGAAGGATACTTTCCTTGCGCCTAAGCTCCAAGCCCAAATGTTCCAATTCCTTCAGGGGATCGCGGTAGCTCCCCTGCTCCTGAATACTGTCCAGGATCTTCCCGCAGCTGACATCAACGGCTGCCACCGGATTATCATGCTGCCATTCATACTCCAGCGGGGTGAGTCCGGACAGATCGGATAAGAGATGATACTCTTCGATATTCTTGCCGGGAATCAAATCCGTACGCGGGGCTACCCGGTCCGGAAGCAGGCAAAAGACACGTTTGCGCCGCAGCCTGGCCCAGAACAGCCCCATTTCGAACTGTGTATTATCACGGGTGACATAATAATATTTGCCGCGGATTTGAGCCACATCATCAGGTGAAAAGATGAATACGGCAAAATCGCTCTCATCCAGATGTCTCTCCAGCGCCTCCATCGTATATTCATTCGCACGGAAGGCATTGGCATACCAAGGATTAACCTCGGCTTCTCGCTTTAGCTGTTCGTGGATCGCCCGGGCGTAACGGATGGATTCCCTGGATGATCCGATGAATAGTTTGGGTCTGGTCACGACGGCACTCCTTTACAAACTTTTCCAATATGCAACAATTATACAGTGCTTTACCGCTTTGGAACAGAGGTTTAATTTCTATTAAATTTTAACCAAATCCTTTTCTTTGACCGATGAAACGGGTAATAGACATTTATCCATCCGGGAAGAGAGGAAATTTATGAACAAATATATACATACCGCAGTGCTGGCAGCCTCCTTGCTCACAGGAAGCATGCTGCAGCCTGCAACCAGCTCTGCTGCAGGAGCCTATACAGCAAAAGTGAGTGCAAGCTCCCTCAATGTACGCAGCGAGCCGGCAGCCAATGCGGCAGTTACAGGATCCTTAAAGAGCGGCGCACAGGTGACCGTTACCGATGAGCAGCATGGCTGGGCAAAAGTACGGTCCGGTTCAATCTCCGGCTGGGTTGCGGGGTATTATCTTATAAAAGTAAACGGGACAGGCGGTGAATCCCTTGCAGCAGTTGCTGTATCTACACCCGCCAAGGCCTCTGGAAGCGGCGGCAGCACAGCAATGGTTACAGCCGATTCCCTGCGCATCCGGGGAGGTCCGGGAACCGGTTATAAGATACTCGGAGCGTTAAAGGCAGAGGACTCCGTGACTGTTCTGCTGCGGCAGAACGGTTGGGTGCGGATCCGCACCGCCAGCGGGGAGACCGGCTGGGTCGCAGCACAGTATATTACCAGCGGAAGCTCCGCGAGTACAGGAAGCGGGAGCCGAACGACTGGCAGCCTTAGGCAGACTGGCGGGATCAATGGCAAGCGGATCGTCATTGATCCGGGTCATGGCGGCAGCGACCCCGGCATGCTCGGCACATCCTTTGACACGTTGGAGAAGGATCTGAATCTGCAGACAGCATTGTATGTCCGCGACTACCTGACAGCCAAGGGAGCCCGTGTGGAGCTGACACGCGCTCAAGACCAGCGCCCTTCCCTCGCCAGAAGGGTGCAGATCGGGCAGTCTGTAGGGGCGGACGCTTTTGTCAGCATCCATTACAACTCCTCCCCGAAGAATGTAAGCGGCACGCTGACTTTTTATTACTCGGAATCGGATGATCTGCGCCTGGCACGCTCCATTGAGAACCGGCTCGGGCAGGGCATCGGCTTGAAGAGCAATGGAGTATCCTTCGGCAACTACCATATTCTGCGGGAGAACAACCTTCCGGCAGCACTGGTGGAGCTCGGGTTCCTAAGCAACCGGAACGATGAAGCGGTCGTCCGCACATCTGCCTATCAGAAAAAAGCCGCCAAGGCAATTGCCGAGGGGCTCGCGGACTATTTTAAAGGTTAATGGCGAAACGGCTATATACTGATTTCTTTGATCTTGAGATCCCTCATTTTACCAAGGTCGATATATTCACCATCTATCTTGATTAAGGGCGTTTCGATGTTATGGGGATTCAAGTAGACAATTTCACCGACACGGCCGTCGGTTAAGATCACATCACGCCCGACGGTCCGTTTCACAATATTCTCCAGGAACACTGAGACCACATGCGGGTCAAGCGCCCCAAAGCTGCCTCTCCTCATCTGCTCCACAATGAGATGGAACGGCATAGCTTCATGATAGGGCCGCTTGGAGGACATCGCATGAAAGATGTCGGCAACGGCAACGATTTTGCTGTAGGAATCAATCTGTTCTTCCTTCAGCCCCAGCGGATACCCCTTACCGTCATTCCTTTCATGATGCTGGAGCGCGGTCAAGGTGATATGTGAATTAGCCCCCGTCGTCTCCTTCAACATCTCATAGCCGAAAATCGTGTGCTTTCTGACGAGGGCGAATTCTTCGGTAGTCAGCTTGCCCGGTTTATTCAGCAACTCAGGAGGAATTTTGAGCTTGCCGATATCATGCAAGGTTGCAGCTAGGGAAAGCACCGACAGCTCCGCCTGCCCCATATTCATCCATCTGCCAATCAATGTGGATAACACACCTACGCCAATATTGTGCTGGTATGTATAATCGTCCTTCCCCTGAATCGCTTCGAACAGCGCAAAAATATCGGGAAGGAGTGAAATCTCCTGAACAACCGGTACGACATCCTTTCTTATATCCGCCAATGGAACTTTGCGGGTTAATCTGAAAGAATTAAACAAATCCTTCGACACTTCCACCACACCGTTAACCATCTCGCGGCAGGCCGGCGTCTGTGGTTGTTCATCGGTGAATACGATATCCAATGTATTGATTCTTTGCTTGCGGATGAGTTCCAAGTGCTCTGCGTTCAATACGCTTCTTGCCGGTATTACAGTTACACCGTACGCATTGATCAGATCATTTTTGAGGATTCTGCCTAAATAACTATCCATACCATACCAACCCTCCCATTTAACCGATAAAATGATGTGCGATATCCGTATGACTATTATCGGTAAAAGATGGGGAATTCTGAAATTTATAGGACGGCTCCATTTTTTGTCCATAGTGGAGTGGTTATTTCGCTACAGAGAGTTCTCCTGCTTGCGGTATTCACGCGGAGTCTGCCCGGTCGATTTCTTAAAAACCCGGCTGAAATACTTCTCATCCTCATAGCCGACCAGCTCCGAAATCTGCGATAGCCGCAGGTTTGTATTTTGCAGCAGCGTCTTGGCCTTGTCTATTCTCAGTGCAGTTAAATAATCGGACAGGTTCTCCCCGCTGATCTGTTTGAACTTGCGTGACACATTCTCCCTGCTGATAAAAAAGCGCTCGGCGATATGCTGAAGCGTCATGTCCTTGGCGTAGTTCTGATTGAGGTAATCCCGGATTTCCTGAACAAGCCGGCTGTCCGGTGTCTGAGAATTCCCTTTCCACAATTGCTGCAGCATGGTCTTTAACTGATTCCGCCAGTGCTCAACGGAGAAAAGCCCCTCTTCGTCATAACACAGCTCAAAGGTAATCTCCTCATTCTGCCGCCAGCGCATCAGAACGGCGCGGATCTCTTCCTGCTGGTGCAGAAAGTTATTCTCGGTGAGCAGCGACAGCCCTGAAAGCTGATCCGCCCATTCATCAACCACCCGTTCCATTCTCTGCAGATCCCCCGATAATACAGCCACCCTGAGCTTGTCCAGCAGCGATTCCAGCACGTGGTCTTCCACAGACCCACTCTCCTCCGTCAGCTCCCTGTAATGATAAATGCGCCCTTCCCGCTGCAGGAGATTGCGCTCACTAAGGCCTTGACGCGCCTGACGGAAGGCGTTTTGCAGCCCTTCGGGAAAAGCCACGGGCCGGCTGAGTCCTATATCCACCTGTACCCCATAGGTCTGTTTGATCGATTCATTGATAAGCCGCACCCACACTTCCGCATCCAGAGCCGCCGTCCAGAAAAGAATGACAATATCGGTGCCGGCCTGCCAGCTGCGAAAGGCAAAGCCGCTTCTCCCGGGGGAGATCACCTCATTGCAGACGTTCGCCAGCACGAAGGAGGTCAGCGGCACATCGCCATGAAACCGCTCCAGCAGGCGGCAGTTTGCACGCTGGAGCGAGATTACGGCAACTCTGCAGGTTGCCGCATCCCCGGGCAACCCCAGCTCTTCGCACAAGGAAGGCTTCAGCTCCTGAAATGAGGCATGACCGGAGACCAGATCCGAGAGCATCTTGTCCCAGTACAGCGGCCGCAGCACATTAAGCTGCATATTCTGCCGGTGACTCTGCTGCCGCTCCTCCTCTTCCTCCAACCACAGCTTGAAGGCATGCTCAGCTGCGGCAATCAGTTGTTTGCTGTTCAGGGGCTTCAGCAAATAATCTGTCCCGCCGTAGACGATTGCCGGCTTTACATAATTGAAGTCCTGATACCCGCTAATGACGATTGTCTTCGTATTCGGGAAATGATGATGCAGCCATTCCAGCAGCTCCGCACCGTCCATCAGCGGCATCCGCATATCCGTGAAGACAATCGCCGGCTGCTGCTCCTGCATAATCAGCGTAGCTTCCTGCCCGTTGGTCGCCTCAAAAATCTCTGAAATCCGATATTTCTCCCACGGTACAAAATAGCGGATCGCCTCACGCACATGCTTCTCATCGTCTACAATCAGCACCTTCATCTCACTTGCCGCTCCTTTGGGTCCATTGCACTCCCTTAATTTGTTGGGTCCATCTTATCCAGCGGAATAATAAGTGTCACCTTAACCCCGCCGCCTTCAACACTCTGCAGCAATAGCTCTGCCCCGCTGCTCATCTGCAGCCGCACACGCGCCAGTACGTTGTGCAGCCCAATCTCTTCGTGCTCTGTCCGGCCGCTCTGCTGAAGTCCGGCTGTAATTTCCTCCAGCCGTTCCGCAGTGATTCCTTTGCCGTTGTCCTTGACGGCAAGCCGCAGGCTGCCGTTGGCATCCAGAGCACAGGTGATGGAGATTACAGCCTCGCGGATCCCGTCCGTAAACCCGTGCTTGAATATATTCTCAACAATGGGCTGCAGAATCATCTTGGGCACGGCAATCTCCAGAGCAGCTTCCTCTGCATCAATATCCAGCCTTAAGTTCTCTTCCCCGAAACGTTCCGTCTGCAGGATCACGTAATTCTGCACATGCTCCAGTTCATCACGAAGCGGGACCTGCGTCCGCTCCGTGTTCATGGAATAGCGCATCATACTGCCAAGCGAATAGATGAGATCATACACCTTGGGTGCATTGTAGCGCAAGGACAGACTGGCAATGGACTGCAGGGCATTATACAGGAAATGAGGATTGACCTGGGCCTGCAGCGCCTTCAGCTGATTGGTCTTGTTGGCCAGCTCAAGTTTGTATTCCTTTAAGATAAGATCGTTGATCGTCCGGGTCATGCCGGTGATTTTGCGTGTCAGGAGGCCGAATTCATCTTCCCGTTCGGCATCCATATGCGCATCAAGCTGACCAATCTGCACTTTCTGGGTGAAGGAGATCAGCTTCTTGATTGGCCTTGTGAATCCGACGGAGATTAATACCGCGCTGAGTCCGCCAAGGATCAGGAACAGCACACCGATTCCGGTGTTGAACCGGGTGATCGTTCTGGCATCGCCATACAGATCTTCATAGGGAACCAGCTTGATGATGCTGCCCTTGAACAACGTATTCTCAATGTGGCGATACATCACAATACCCTCGAAACCATCCTTCTTCCAGGTGAAATGGCCATTGTCATCCTTCCCCGGCAGCTGGCTCCAGCCCGCGGTGACCGGTTTGCCGATCCAATCGGAATCAGATGCAAACAAGGCCTCCCCCTGTTCATTCAAGATATAAAGCCGTTCTGTATCCGAATTGTACATGGATTTGACGATTCCCTCCAGCTCCCCCAAGCGGAAATCAATCGACAGATCGGCCAGAACAGCATCGCTCGGCGTTCGGTAAATGGGGAAATGAGCAGTAAAAACCGGCACAGTACCCGATTTCAAATTGGGGAATCCGGACTTCATCCCGTATTGATGATCCATATGCGTAACCTCAATATAAGGCCGGTACGTTTCCTCAGGATGGATCAACGGGACGTAATCATCTTTGTTCTCCCGGCGGAACAGCCCGCCAAGCACCAGATTCGACTGCTTGGCCGCCCGGACATACAGGTGAATCTGAAAGGTGTTGCGGTCGGAGAGGAAAAGGTTGTACAGCTGGGTTGAGATGATCGCCCGGTTATCCGGCAACACAGCGTTTTCCGGAGCATTATCCGGATGTTTGGCCGTAAGCAGGCTAGTATAGAAGGAGCTGGGGACATTGATTCCGCTGTACAGGGACATCGCCTGCTGATTCATGCCGCTGAAATAACTGCTGAGATTGGCCTCCCCAAGCGTCAGCAGCTTCGTATTCTGCTTCACCGACTGTTCGGTTACCGATTGCTTGGTATAGAGATATGAGAACGTTACGGATATCCCCGACGGGATCACCGAGGCCAACAGCACAAGCGCCATCAGCCGGGTCCGGATACTGTTTCTGAACATGCTCATTTCCTCCTGCAATATAATCCACTTTTATAATCACCAAATTGAGTGTTGATGACTCCTGCCTCTTCCTATAATGAGGGTATGAACCCGTTGAAAAACTATACAAAGGAGATTCCATATGAGAAAAGCTCTGCGTTTGCAAAGAGGCTGGGGACAGCAAATCGTTTTCCTCGGACCCTGCCTGCTCTTCTTCCTGACCATTGTGGTCACACCCTTCTTTCTCGGCTTTTATTATTCTTCCACCGACTGGAACGGGCTGGATCTGGACAAAGCAGTCTGGACAGGCGCCGCCAACTGGAAACGGATTTTTCTGAATGATGATAAGTTCTGGGAATCCCTGCTCTTTACCCTTCGCTTCACTATAGTGTCCGTAGTTGCCGCGAATGTGCTGGCACTGCTGCTGGCCTTCCTGCTGATGACAACACTGAAGACCAAGAAATTGCTGCGTACCATCTTCTTTATGCCCAATGTAATCGGCGGTATTCTGCTAGGATACATCTGGCAGTTTATCTTCACCAAGGGCTTCGGGACAATCGGCGAAATCACCGGAATCTCCTTCTTCCAGCTGCCTTGGCTCGGTACGCCCAGCACTGGCTTCTGGGGCCTTGTCATCGTATTTGTGTGGCAGACTGCCGGGTATATGATGGTTATCTATATTGCCTCGCTCGCCGGGATTCCAAAGGATCTGATTGAAGCGGCCAAGATCGATGGCGCCCGAGCCCCACAGCTGTTCAAAAGCGTCTATGTGCCTTTGATCATGCCGGCCATCACGATCTGCCTGTTCCTTACCACATCCAATGCCTTTAAAATGTTCGATCTCAACCTGTCGCTGACTAAGGGCGGACCGGGAACCTCCACCCAGTCGCTCGCCTATAACATTTATGCGGAAGCGCTGATCAACAACCGGTACGGTCTCGGCACAGCCAAAGCGCTGCTCTTCTTCGCTGCTGTATCACTGATCACCGTTACTCAGGTATGGATCACTAAGAGAAAAGAGGTGTCGGCATAATGAATAGCAGCAGATACCGTCCCGGAAATTTCATTCTGGAAATTGCCGCCATACTCCTGGCCCTTGTCTTCCTGTCTCCGTTCTACCTGGTGCTTAGCAACTCTGTTAAAGGGCTTAAGGAAATTCTGACTGATGCTGCATCGTTTCCGCAGGTTTTTGTGTGGAGCAATTATTCTAAAGTCTGGGACGCCATAGAATTCCCGCAGGCTTTCTGGAACTCTCTGCAGATTACCATCCTGAGCGTTATCTTTATTGTTCTGTTCAGCTCCATGGCCGCTTATCAGATCGTTAGAAAGCCGTCGCGCTTCAATTCCTTTGTTTTCCTGCTGCTCATCTCGGCGATGATTATTCCCTTCCAGTCGCTGATGCTGCAATTGGTCCGGGTAACCAGTATCCTGGAACTGCGCGGAGAACTTTACGGTATTGTCGCTTGCTATCTGGGGTTCGGGATGCCTCTATCAGTCTTCCTGTTCCACGGCTTTATCAAAACTGTGCCCTTTGAGCTGGAGGAAGCGGCCCGGGTCGACGGCTCCAATCCTTACGGTGTTTTCTTCAAAATTGTCTTCCCGCTGCTGATGCCAATTATTGTTACTGTAATTATTCTGAACACCCTTTGGATCTGGAATGACTACCTGCTGCCTGTGCTGGTCATCGGCGGGAATAAGGATCTGACTACACTGCCGGTAGCTGTAACCAAATTCTTCGGGCAGTACACTAAGAAGTGGGATCTTGCGCTCGCGGGACTGGTCATGGCCATTACACCGATCCTCCTGTTCTTCCTGACGCTGCAGCGTTATATTGTTGAAGGAGTTACTTCAGGATCCGTCAAGGGATAAAAGGGTTGCAACAATATCCACTTTTTCGAGCAAAATATTAAGTGTAAGTGTAAGGTCATATGCATTACGATCAAGTTGTAGGAACCACAGACCAGGGAGGTTATTCTATGAAAAGAAAGTTCACGTTTGTTATCGCAACCGTTTGCACACTCATTATCGCAGGTTGCGGCAATGGCGGCAATACTAATTCCGGGAACAATGGAACCGCTACCAACGCCCCGAAAGAGTCAGCAGCAACTGAGTCGACCAAAGCTCCTGCCAAAGATGTGACGATCAAAATGTTCCAGTTCAAGGTCGAAATTGCCGAACAGCTGAACACATTGGCTGAACTGTATGAGAAAGAAACCGGGGTCAAGGTTGAAGTCGAAACGCATGGCGGCGGCGAAGATTATGGCGCATTGCTCAAAGCGGAAATCGCTTCAGGCTCGGAACCGGAAATTTTCAATAACGGCGGCTACACCGCTCTGGTTCCTTATTTGGACCGCGCTACCGACTTGTCAGACCAGCCTTGGGCAGCAAAACTGATCCCTACCTCCAAAACTCCTGCTACTGTAGACGGCAAGCTGTACGGCATGCCGATGAATGTCGAGGGCTATGGCCTTATTTATAACAAGGATCTGTTTACCAAAGCTGGTATTACTGAAGAACCAAAAACACTGTCCCAGCTTAAGGACGCTGCCGCGAAGCTGAAAGCTGCCGGCATCACTCCATTTGAAGCAACCAACGAATGGTGGTCCATGGGGATGCACCTTGTGAATGTTGGTCTTGCCCACCAGCCTGATCCGAAGAAATTTGTCGATGATGTCAAAGCAGGTACGCAAACCTTTAAAGGCAATGCCGTGTTCGAGCAATGGCTTGATCTGGTGGATGTAATCTTCGACAACGCCCAAGATAACAAAATGACTACCGACTATGCGACTCAGGTTGCTGATTTCGCCTCCGGCAAAGCGGCAATGATGATGCAGGGCAACTGGACTCAGGGTGACATCGACAAGATTGACCCTGCACTGAACCTTGGCCTGCTCCCGCTCCCGATCAGTGATGAAGAAGGCACCATTCTGGTAGGAGTACCTAATAACTATGTTGTAAACAGCAAATCCGCACATCCGGAAGAAGCCAAAGCGTTCCTGAACTGGCTCGTATCCTCGGAGACCGGCAAACAATATTTGACGAAGGAATTCAAGTTCATTCCGGCTGAGACTGATATTGAAACAGCTGCAGAAGATATCGGCCAGGTTGCCGTTGCTGTCCAAGAAAAATCCGCAACTGCACTCGGCTGGAACTGGGATATGTTCCCTGACGGTGTAACTCAGGGCTTCGGCGCTGCGATGCAGGAATATCTCGGCGGACAAATTGACCACGATCAGCTCCTGGAAAAGCTGGATAAATCCGTACAGGATATCGTGAAGCAATAATCAGCGTATAGCTTATACATCCTTATGTACAAAAAGCCCCGCCTTCCGGTGTGCTGTCAGGTTATACCTGACAGTCGCCGGGGGAGCGGGGTTTTGTCTGATTCTGCATTTTAGATGAACATTTCAACAATCAGGAACAGGTTGAGCGATACGACCAGCGCAGAGATGATCCAGCCCAAAACCGTAGTAATCCGGTGGTTGACCAGCCCCTTCATAATCTGGCGGTTGCTGGTGAAAATAACAAGCGGGATCAAAGCAAAGGCTATCCCGAAGGACAGTACCACCTGGCTCATTACCAGTGCGCGGGTCGGATTGATGCCAAAGGCGATAATCGCCAGCGGAGGAATAATCGTAATCGCCCGCCGCAGATACAGGTTGATTCTCTTATTAATGAATCCCTGCATAACCACATCACCGGCCATCGTCCCAACCGAAGAACTCGACAGCCCTGCGATCAAGAGTCCAAGGCCGAACGAAACTGCCGTTACAGGACCGGCCAAATGACTGAACAGCTGGAAGGCCACATCCAAGTCTTCAACTACAAGCCCGTTCTTAAAGAAAAGGGCAGCGGCAACGATTACCATCGCCATATTCACAGCACCGGCAATAACCATCGCAATAACGATATCGATCATTTCCAGCTTGAAAATCTGTTTTTTCTCTTTTTCGTCAATCCCGACCACACGGCTCTGTGTCAGTGAAGAATGAAGATAAATCGCATGCGGCATGACTGTTGCCCCGAGAATCCCTGCTGCCAGCAGGATGCTGTCCACACCCTCAAATGCAGGGGTGAATATTCCGGCGATTACTGCTCCGGCATCCGGCTTAGCCATAATGACCTGGAAAGCAAAGGCTAAGACGACGATCAGCACCATCGAAGCAATCCCGGCCTCAAGCGTCCGGTAACCACGCCGCTGCAGCTCAAGAATAGCGAATGAACCGACAGCGGTAATGATTGCGGCAGGCAGCATGGGTATCCCGAATAGCAGATATAGTCCAAGGGCTGCCCCGATAAACTCCGCCAGGTCTGTGGCAATAATGACCAGTTCGCTTTGTATCCATAAAAAAATTGAAGCGCCCTTCGGGAAGCGTTCGCGCGCCACTTCCGGCAGATTCTTTCCGGTAGCTATGCCAAGCTTGGCGGATAAGGACTGTATCAGCACGGCCATTAAATTCGATGCGGCAATGACCCATAACAACAGGTAACCGTATTTCGATCCGGCCGTAATGTTCGTGGCGAAATTCCCGGGGTCCAGATACGCTACTGAGGCAATAAAGGCCGGGCCCAGAAACGGAAGGAGTCTCTTCAATCCTTTGACGTCCCCGTTAAGTACTGCTTGTGCTGAAATTGTATTCTTGTGCTTAGGATTATTTATCATTTTGGGTGTTTCCACCACGTTTTGCTCGATCATTTCAAACCCTCCTCTTGCCCGGAAAAAGTTGTCTTCACACATGAAAGTTTCCCTGATGCAACATTTAACTTATTTTTATTATAATCTGCTTATTGAAAAATGTAAATGTAATTTTCATGGAATTTTCCAATAAAACTATCACCTATTCTTAACTCAAATTACTGTCCGGCAATCATAATTAATCATATGTACCATAAGCCCAGTAAGTGAGCCTCCACTGCAAAGCGGATTTTGGGTATTTTGCGGAGCTTCCACAACATAAGATTCCACAAGTGGAAACGGATAATTTATAGCGTGAAGCATATAAATTCTTGAATTTTAAAAAAACGGGCAAGATTCAGGATGAAATCCCCTGTTCTTGCCCGCTTCCTCAAAGAGCTATTTCTTCCCCTTCCAGCTATCCTTCAGTGGAACAATTCTGTTGAATACCAGCCGGTCTTCGCCGCTGCGCTTGCTGTCGGCACAGAAATATCCATGGCGCATAAATTGGAATTTTGCCTCCGGCAATGCCCCTTCCACAAATGGCTCCAGCAGGCAATTCTTCAGAAGCTTCACCGAATCCGGGTTAATGACATCTCCCCATGTCCCGGTATCGCCCTTAGGACCCTCGTTGTCTTTGAGTAGCTTCTCGTACAGATATACATCTGCCCGAATGCCGTGACCAGCAGATACCCAGTGGAGCGTTCCTTTCACTTTCCGCCCGTTAAAGCCGCTTCCGCTCTTCGTTTCAAGGTCATAGGTACAGCGCAGCTCAGTGATCTCCCCCGTTGCCGCGTCCTTGACCACTTCATTGCATTTGATAATGTAAGCCCCCTTCAGCCGCACCTCTCCACCCGTCGTCAGACGGCGAAAGCCCGGAGACGGTTCTTCCATGAAATCCTCCCGCTCGATATATACGACTCCCGAGAAAGGGACCTTTCTTGTGCCTAGCTCTGGATTCTCACTGTTGTTATCTATCTCCAGCAGCTCAAAATTCTCTCCGGCTTGCCCGGAATAATTGGTGATCACGACCTTTAAAGGATCAAGCACCGCCATTACACTAGGCGCTTTGGCTTTCAAGTCCTGTCTCAGGCTATGCTCCAGCATCGAGAAGTCAACCATTGTCTGATTTCTGACCATGCCAATCCCCAGCACAAAGCTCTTGATGCTCTCCGGCGTAAACCCTCTTCTCCGCAGTCCGCGAAGTGTGGGCAGTCTTGGATCATCCCAGCCTTCCACATAATTGCCGGCAACCAGCTGCCGGAGGTAACGTTTGCTGGTAACAACACCGGTCAGGTTAACCCTGCCGAATTCCCTTTGCTTGGGCGCCTCGGCGGTCTCCAGCTCATTCAGCACCCATTCGTATAATGGCCGGTGATCCTTGAATTCCAGAGAGCACAAGGAATGTGTTACGCCTTCAATGGCGTCTTGAATGGGATGGGCAAAATCATACAGCGGATAAATGCACCACGCCTCCCCTGTCCGGTAATGTTCGGCATGAAGGATTCTGTACAGTATGGGGTCCCTCAGATTGATGTTGGGCGATCCCATATCTATTTTGGCCCGCAGCACCCTGGACCCGGAAGGATACTCCCCGTTTCTCATTCCGCTGAACAGGCTCAGATTCTCTTCCACCGTGCGCTCCCGGTAAGGGCTGTTCGTTCCCGGTTCGGTTAAAGTCCCCCTGAAGGCGGTGACCTCCTCAGGAGACAAATCACAAACATAGGCTTTGCCCTTGCGGATCAAGGCCACCGCACTGCTGTAGATTTGCTCCGAATAGTCGGAGCCGTAATAAATATGCTCTCCCGGGCTGCAGCCCAGCCACTCGATATCTTCTATGATGGCCTTCACATATTCCATATCTTCTTTCAGCGGGTTGGTATCATCAAAGCGCAGATTAAATACTCCATTGAATCTGCGGGCCATGTCATAGTTGGTATGAATCGCAAACGCGCTGCCGATATGAAGATACCCGTTCGGCTCCGGCGGAAACCTTGTGCAGACCGCTCTGCTGTAGACGCCGCCTTCCACATCTTCCCTGATCAGTTTCTCCATATAGTTCTCTTCATTCTTCTCTTCTGGCGTCTCATTTACATTACTCATAGCTAAACCCTCCTGTGTGTGTGCAATAACCGCTCCTAAACAGTAATTCTGCGCAACAAAAAAGAACCTCACCTCCAAGACTTTGCGTCTTGGGGACGAGATTCTCGCGGTACCACCCCAGGTTTATTAATATGTCGCCATATTAAACTCATCAAGTACGGCATTGCTGAAAAGGCAAGGCTTATACTCTAGCTCTGTAACAGGAGCACCTGTCGTACCATCCCCGGCTGCCGGTTCCGATACGCCGCTCAGAGGCTTGTTTCAACAAAACATTCCCTACCCCTTTTCAGCATCCGGGGCTCTCTGTGAAGGAATGAATTTATCTACTCTTCTCATCATCGCGTGTCATTATTTTGTATAGAATACCAAACAATCCCTGTTCCTGTAAAGGGGCGGTTTACCCCTCACTGAGTGCGGCCAGCAGGTCCAAGGCTTCCTCATGTTCCGGCTCCAGGACCAGTGCTTTGCGTGTATATTCCAGTGCCGCCTCCAGATCCTCCAGCTCATAGCTGCAAATCGCCAGGCAATAGAGCACTGTAATTACCGGCTCTTCCTCACTCTCATGAAGCGAGCGTTCCAGGAACATGCGGGCATCGCGGTACATATCCATTTCAAATAGCAGCAGTCCGCTATCCAGCGCCAGATCATACCTCTGGGGCATCGGGTAATATCCTGCCCACATCTGCTGTATACCATGCTGGAGATCCAGCAGTTCTTCGTCATTCGCATCCTCCAGCAGGCTGGAAATACGCTCAGCGCTCTGGATGAACAGCTCAGCATCATATCCGCCGAGACGCCAGAAAGCGAGAATTTGCTGCAGCCCGATGCTATCGAAGTTCTGATCCACCCATACCTTCAGGCTGAAGAAGTCATCCGGTCCGAACCGGTCGACAAACCGCCGGTAAGCCAGCCGGGTATGCACATGGCTCGCCGGATCTTTAAGCTTCAGAATACAGCCAACGTTCAGGTTCTTATAATGATGCGGGGTGAACAGCGAAAGTGCACCCTTTTGCTCAAAAAAGTACTGCATCGCGTGATAATTGGCCGTTAAGGAGATACTTCCGTGATGCATCAGCTTAGGGGGCTCTGCAAACTCCCAGTTCTCCAGCCGTTGATCGCCCTTGTCGGCGGTCAACAGCAGAAAGCCCGCTTGGGACAAACTGTCCAGCCGTTCCATACAAGCCAGCGCCGTAGCCGGGAACAGAATATGGGTATCCTCCAGCTTCTCCCGGTAGTAGTCCGCCACCACGTGATACGGATACGACTTCTCTTCATACCCTGCTGCACGGCTGTAATGATATTCCGGAATGATCCCCTTCAGCACCTCTGAAGTTCCCAGCGATTCGGCTTCCTCCGGATACTTTAGGGAAACCTCGCATTCATAAATTTTGCCTTCGTCGATATAGAGCAGTTCTTGCTGAATGCTGTCAAAGAAATAGTTGGCGATTACCAGCAGCGGCTGCTTCAGTCCGCCCACATGGATCACGTTGCCGCTGTGCGTCAGGTGCAGCTCGGTATCATGGACCGCGTCAAAGCGCGCGAAATCAAGGATTCCCTGCTGAACAAAAGGGATCAGGCCGGGATGCTGCTGCCAGCCGGCAATATTTTTGACAGGCAGATCGCTCATTACATATTGGAATGGAGGCAGCTTAATCCCCGCATAGTCGATCAATTCACTCAGCTTCTGCAGCACCTGGAAGGCTAGTCTGCCTGCACCCGCACCCATTTCCAGAATAATAACTGGCTCATCGGTCTGGCCAAGTGCATAGCGGTCTTGCAGGAAGCCGAAGATCATCTCAGCATAGGCTGTCCCGATCATCGGGTTGCTCGTAATATATTGCGGAACCTGGTCATTTTTCCAGGCTTGCAAGCCCAATTCTTCGTAATATGACCGCTGCAGCTCCCAAATCGGCGCTTCACTAAAGCGGTAACGTTGTTGTTCGCTATTCGTCATGTTCTCTAAACCTGCTCTCTATAATTCTTGTTGAATATTAATAATTATATCCAATATCATGTCCAGTGTCCCACATTCCGCTGCCATTCATAAAAATCGGCTTCCGGCATATATATTCCCATTGATGTATTTTCGGATATGGAAAGGAGCTTAATCTATGGATTCCACTGAACAGGATTCAGCCGGAACAATGAAAATTCCCCAGCCGATAAGAAGCGACGGCGCAGGCAATATCGACCGCGGGCCGCGCGATATTATGCGGGACCGCGAGAATCCGGATATGTTCGTCCCTCCCCCCACAGACAACGGACTGATTCCGAATCTGAAGTTTTCCTTCTCCGATGCCCATATGCAGCTGAACTGCGGCGGCTGGTCACGGGAAGTTACAGTAAGGGAACTGCCTGTCGCCACGACTCTGGCAGCAGTTAATATGAGCCTGACGCCCGGCGGAGTGCGGGAGCTGCACTGGCATCAGCAGGCGGAATGGTCTTATATGCTGATCGGGAGCGCGCGGATCACCTCCGTGGATCAGAACGGCCGCAACTTCATTGCCGACATCGGCCCCGGAGATCTATGGTATTTCCCTCCGGGTATTCCGCATTCCATTCAAGGACTTGCCGAAGGCTGCGAATTCCTGCTAGTCTTTGACGATGGCAGCTTCTCCGATTTGAATACACTGTCGATCTCCGACTGGTTCGCCCATACGCCCAAGGAAGTCCTGGCGGCGAATTTCGGCGTACCCGCTGCCGCCTTTGACTGCATACCGAACGATCAGGTCTACATCTATCAGGATGAAGTGCCTGGTACGATACAGGGTCAAAAGGTGCAATCACCTTATGGGGATATTCCACTGAGCTTTAAACATCAATTATTGGCCCAGCCTCCGCTGAAGACCCCGGGAGGAAGTGTAAGAATCGTCGACTCCTCCAATTTCCCGATCTCCCGGACCATTGCCGCGGCACTGGTGGAGATTGAACCCGGGGCCATGCGGGAACTGCACTGGCACCCGAATAATGATGAGTGGCAATATTATCTTGCCGGGCAAGGACGGATGACCGTCTTCGGGGGAAACGGCGCAGCCCGTACCTTCAATTATAGAGCCGGAGACGTCGGTTATGTCCCTTTTGCTTATGGACATTATATCCAGAATACCGGCACAGACACGCTCTGGTTTCTGGAAATGTTCAAAAGCGACCGCTTCGCCGACGTTTCCTTGAACCAGTGGATGGCCCTGACTCCCCATCAGCTGGTGGGCAGTAATCTGAATGCCGGGCCGGAGCTGCTGAATGCATTGCGTAAGGTGAAATGGCCTGTGGTGGAATATCCGGGCTACGGATTCCCGAAACGCGAGGAGTAACAACAAATAAGGAACGGTTAGGACAATGCTGTCCAGGCCGTTCCTTATTATGCAGATTGATGATTTTATTGGGCCAATCCGCGTTTGGTCAGAATATATCCTGTTCCTTGAGCAGTCATCCCCACGGCATAGCCGCCACTGAACGATGAGGATTCTCCCGTATAGATAAGCTTGGTCAGCAGTTCGCCTTTGGTGTTGATGTAACCATATTTGTCTTTGGAATTGTCGGCCGGGTTGCTGATGCCAACTAAAGCTATACCTTCTTTGAACGAAAAGGCTCTATTGTATTTCTGGTAGCCGATGACCAGCTTGCCTTGTTTATTAATGAAGCCAACTTTACCTGCAGAATTGTATACGCTGGCCAGGCCTTCACTGAAATCACCGGTATTCTCATATTGAAAAGGAAGGCTGAGCTTGCCCTGCTTGTTAATAAATCCCCATTTGCCCTTCGCATTCTTCACGGACGCCAGTCCTTCTGAGAAGTCGCTCCCCTCTTTGTACTTAAACGGAAGCACTGTTTTTCCCGCCGTATTGATATATCCGTACAGCCCCGTACCGTTCTTCACAAGAGCCAAACCTTGGGAGTATCCTCTCGCTTCGGTGTATTGATAGGGAATAACCAGCTTGCCGGAAGTATTAATAAATCCGATCTTCCCGCCCTTTGGCGCGTAAGCTAATGCCAGTCCGTCCGAAAAATAAAATTCCGAGCTATATTTCTCCGTTAGTGTAGTAACCACCTTACCTGCCCGGTCAATAAGGGCTTCGCCCGCACCCTCAGCCAGCACCACATGGGCTACACCACCCGACAGATTTCCGGCCGATGCATATTGGCAGGGAATGGCTACAATTCCCTTCGTGTTGATATAGCCATACCGTCCGGTTGCTGAATCCTTCACAACAGCCCGCTGCTCAGCAAAGTCTGTTACAGGCACTATACCCTCCGGGAGGACAAAAGCCTGTTTGCCGGTCCGGTCATAATAAACAAGATCTCCATCGGCCTGCACTGCAAGCAGCAGCCCATGATGAAACTCTGCGTCACTGTTTGGCTTGGCGGTATCAAAGTCAAACGACGTTTGGGAGACATCAATCTGTGCCGGAGAAGGAGCTGCCGATCCGGTTCCCGCAATTGCGGTGGTAAGACTCAAAGTCAATAATGCCATTCCGATTCTTTTGAACATGTCTGAAAGCCTCCACTTTTCCTTATTTTACCTAGTATGTAGACGTGTTGAGTATAGAAAAAGTTTCGTTGACTGTTGTGCGGCTTCTGTTGCGTTTAATGTTTGTTGGCCAAAAGTTGCTGTATGAATTATTTATCTTGTGAAGTACTAACAGCGTGTAGGATCTCATATTCTGATAATGGGGAGCGAAGCAGCATCTTGGAGAGGAGATGCCGGTCCGAAGAGCCATTCTTTCACAGGAATGGAGGTCGGACTCATGAGTACAGATCAGCTCATTGCACTGCTCGTTCTTGTCATTATGATCGTAAAGCTCGCCGTTAAGAAGGGGTAATTCTAAAGAAATGCACTCCTGAATCCGCTTGCTGCCCGGGGTATTACTGGGCAGCAGGCTTTTTTTCTGATAAAATGCCTGCCGGACACCGGACAAGCTTCTCGAACAGCGGTTAGCTCAAGCTCGCATTCGCTTAATCTGCACTTCCACAAAAATCCGCATCTTTTCCTTTCTACTTACTAAAGTTGAGAAACATTAAAAAGTATAGTAATATAAAGAGACAAAGGAGGCGGAGTGAAATGGCCCAAATGGAAAATAGTATGGAGATAGGAATCAGCACTTTTTTGGAAACTACGCCCGACCCGGTGACCGGCAAGGTGATGAGCCATGCGGAAAGACTGCGCGAAGCAGTCGAAGAAATTGTTCTCGCCGATCAGGTCGGCCTTGATGTATATGGAATAGGCGAGCATCACCGTGCAGACTACGCGGGCAGCTCTCCCGCAGTTGTACTCGCAGCTGCTGCGGCTATGACGAAGCAGATCAGATTGACCAGTGCTGTCACCGTTCTGTCTTCAGATGATCCGGTTCGCGTATATCAAGCCTTTTCTACCCTGGATGGCATTTCGAACGGAAGAGCGGAGATTATGGCAGGCCGGGGGTCGTTTATTGAATCCTTCCCCTTGTTCGGCTACAGCCTGGAGGATTATGACGAATTATTTGAAGAGAATCTGGAGCTGCTGCTGGCAATTCGGGCATCAGAGAAGGTAACCTGGCGCGGCGGCCATCGTCCGGCCATCGATAACCTTGCAGTATACCCCCGCTCCGTTCAGGATCCGCTGCCGGTCTGGATCGCCACCGGGGGAAATCCGGAGTCGGCGATCCGCGCAGGGACGCTGGGGCTTCCGGTCGCTTTCGCCATCATTGGCGGAATGCCGGAGCGGTTTGCTCCGCTAGTGAAGCTTTACAAAGATGCCGCCGCACGCGCCGGACATGATCCTAGCAAGCTGCAGATTGCCACGCATTCACACGGCTTTGTCGGGGAAACCACCGAGCAGGCCGCAGCCTTGTTCTATCCTTCCACCCAGGCCCAAATGAACGTCATTGGCCGTGAACGGGGCTGGAGCCAGCCATACAACCGCGCAGCGTATGATGATGCCCGCAGCCTGCGTGGAGCTCTATATGTCGGTGACTCCGAATATGTCGCCGAGAAGATTATTTTGCTGCATAAGAACCTGGGCGTTACACGTTTCTTCCTTCACGTCAATGTCGGCACCATGCCGCACCGTGAGGTCATGCGCGCCATCGAGCTGCTCGGCACCAAGGTTGCGCCAATCGTGCGCAAGGAGCTTGCCCGCGGCTAAGTCAATCCTAATAAGTTCCCATACAAAAGGGACGTCCGGCAAGCCAGGAAATACGTGGCCGCCCAGACATCCCTTTTTTTTGGGGTATAAGAACCCATCCTTATCAGCAGCCTACGGAATCAAACTACAATCTGCAAACAGTGATTCGTACAGGGGTATCACTAAATTCTTTCATTATAATCTCTTTTACTTTTTTCCATTGCAATTTATCCAGGCCGCAGCCAATTTCAGGCATAGCTATTTGATTGACGGCTTCCTGCAGACATATTTCCTTCATTGCTCTTAAGGACAACGTTAACGTATCATAAGTTGGCTTCTGCCAGTACTTTGACTTCGTTATCAAGTTAAACACTCGCTCCACTTTGTAACATTCACCTACGAGTAATTCATTCCTGTTGGCCTTCTCTTGAAGGGAGGACAGCTTGAATCTTTTCCGAAACTGCACAGCAATTCCAGCCCCCATCTTAGCATCCGCTGAAATACAATGGGCCAGACAGTAATCTTCCGGCATTGAAAACAAGTCTTTCTTTATCTCCTGAAATTCCATCGTCATTCACTCCGTGCAAGGATATAGTCAAATCTATCAATTTTCAAAATCCGTGTTATTTACTTTATTGTACTCTTCCAATAACTCCTTGTACTTCCCTTCCTGCTGGCTTAACATCCACTCGAACAATGTTCGGACCGCTTCAAAAATATACGGTTTAATCTTATATGGAATAGCTTGCAGAGTCATCTCATCCTGAACTAAATGCTCATAGAAGCCGACACAAATTGCATTATTCAGATACGGACTTCTCCGGTATTGGTTAAAACACCACTCCGCATAATTATAAATCTTATCTTGTTCTTTCCAATCCTTATTCCTATGTGCTTCAACAAGTCTATCTCCTAAGAACACTAGTAAAGAATAAATCGAGTCCTCTTTTTCATTAAACTGAAACCTAAGATCATAAAATAACTCAAGCCCTATTCTTCTCCAGGCACTCATGTATCACCTCTATTATTTGTACTCAGGTTCTGCTACCTTATCTTTAGGATTGTTCCCCGGGAATTTCCGAGATAAAATTCTTAGCTCCAGCCGGAAAAGATTTGGAAGCACTAAAAATCACATTACCCGCTTCGTCAAACGTACCGTATTTCACTTCCTCCATTTTCCACAGATCCATGAAATAATTAACCTTCCCGCTGTAATCAGGACGGGTTCCCCACTCTTCCCCATTGGGTTTCATCATATTAATCTTAAATCCGTTTCCGATCTGAAGTACCTCTTTCCCTTGCCATACCCCCCAGGCCGCTCCATTGATGACTTTATAGTAGGTGGAGATACCTCTGTATTCATAGATAAAGCTATTGCTTTTCCCATATTGAAAATAATAAGTTCCGCCCGCTCCGCCTTCTTGATCCGGGATTAGGTCATCCTGCAGCGTAATACGCGGCAAATCAAGCGCTGCATTTCTGGACTTGACCAGGTCAGCACTGACCGAATCCTTCAACAACTCTGGACTCGTCTTATAAATAACTACAGTTTTTGTTGGAGCATCCCATACCACATTTGCCTTAATTCCTTCCCCAATCCACCGAAAAGGAACATACACCGCTCCATCTCTGATTACAGGAGGCGTCTTAAGCGTTACCCGTTCCCCGCCTACAATTGCTTCCTTGCTGCCCACTGTTAATTTCAGAGTATCCTTTGTTACAGAGTCAGTTACCGTGATAGTTTTGGTCTTGCTGTTCCAATCTACATTTACATTTGGAATAATGGATACCGTACGAATCGGCACTAATGTTACATTGTTCACTACGATGGGCTTCTGATCCCCCGTCTGCACCCCATTTATGTTTAAGTGAAGTTCATTTTGAAGCGCAGCCGCCCGGGCAGAGTGCATTGTAAACATAGTACACCCTATAAGAGTACAAATGAGGAGCATCATTTTTTTCTTCATTTTATCTTCCTCCGCGATTAGTTTTCATTATTTGTAGACGCTGCTAAAAGGGAATTGTTTCTATAAATGCAAACAGTCCCGTTGCAGAAATCAATCTCTCACGGATTAAGCACAGACCCAATACCTTTCCATTCATAAACTAATAGGTTCAATTCAGAACCTGCAATCTTCACCTTTTCAGTTTGAATCCATTCAGCGCCAAAGGCTTCATAGAAGTAACGAGATTTGTTGCCCTCCAAAACCTCAACAAATACCCTGTTTATACTCAGCTTTTCAAATTGTAAAAATAGTATTCTTAACAGCTGCCTGCCTATCCCTAATCCCTGATATTGTTCAAGGATATAAATCGAGGTTAAGTCCGCTGAGTTTTCTACTGTATTCGTTTCTCTTTTTCCGCCATCGGCAAATCCAATAACTTCTCCAAGGTTATTTTCTGCTACAAAGACATAATTATCATCTTTAAATAAATTCTTAATCCATAATGCAGTCCTCTGTTCATAAGACAACTTCTCCAAAAATTCGTCAGGTATTATATTTCTATAAGTGGTTCTCCAACAATCCACATGTACTTTTGCTATCCCTTTAGCATCTGAAATCTTGGATTCTCTAATAATCATTGCTAACCCCCTCTGGATATTACCAATCCATCCAATTTTAGTTAACGCATATTTTACCATGTTCAGTTAGGGCGTGTCTTCAAACCACTTCACTCGCCAAAACCTGCTGATGTATGCATTCTAAGGAATCACGGGTACAGTACCATTTTCTGATCACACGCGATGAAAGGTGTTTCGCCACTAGGTAGTTTTTTCGGTGGAGGCTTACGTCTCGGGGTTTCAGAGACTTCGCTCTTCTTCCGAAGACGTGTGTGTGTCTGGAAAGTGTATTCCTGGCAGTACAAACGGACCGAGCTGCACTTATTTGGGGCTTTTAGCCTGTTACAGTAGGGAAACGGACTCCAGTGCAGTTATTTCTCCCCGATGGCCATTTTTAGATAGAATGCAGCGCAGATAAGGTCCGCTGGGTCCGCAAAAGAGAATAAACAGGGGTTTTACTCTTCATAGCGTCTCCTGAGTCCGAGTAAACGAACCCGCTGCGGGCTTGAGGGACCCTACCTTCAATACTAAATCCCTGCTTCCCCAGAGCTCTTCCAGTTTAAAGACACTCTCTAGTGCCCCCACTTAGTCAGCTTCATTTAAGAACTACAAAAAACCAGCCCTCAATGGGCTGGTTCGCTGCAAGGTTGGCTAATGGAACGACAGCCGCCCGCCAATTTGGCGGATATGGTTTACGTCGGCCCACAGAATAAAATAATTGTAGAACATTCCCCCGATTTGGACTGGGCGGGGGTATCTTACGATGAGGGCAGCCTGTTTGTTCATCTCCACGGGTTGATCCGCTGACGGAAAAATGAAGCAGGCCTCCTGCTTTTGTATCGTCGTCATGACAATCTGAGGAGAAGATCCGTAAGGCCTCAACGGATGAAAGGCTTCGGAGCTGCATACCTCGGCAATCCGGTTGTCTGCTGAAATTGCGGATACCTGAAAAAAACCGCCGGGCCCTTCGTACCTCACTTCGCTGACCGGGCGCCAGTCCGAGGGATACGGAAAGGATACCCGGTACACGGAGTTTGTGTAGATGCTTTTCGGCACCCTGACTCGAGGAGACCATTGCAGGGCGGTAATTTGACCACCGCTGAGGACATTCACCGGCATCGGCGCTCTGATATCGGCAATCCAGAGTTGAGTTGCTCTTCCTGCATCAGTGCATCCCGATAAATATGCGATTCTGCTGCCTTCCGGCGACCAGCTGACGGGAGTCGCGAAACAATCCGAAGCCGCTAAAGTCTGCTGCTGACCGGTACGGCTGTCCATTTGGATGAGAGAATAATAATTCGGTGCCTTATAATCGGTTGCGCTATAAGCGATGGTTCGGGAGTCCGGGGACCATGCTGGAAAATAGTTTTTGGCGAGCGGTCCCCCTTCCAGTGTGTAGATGGTGCCGGTGGCCAGATCCACCGTGGAAATGATTGAGATGCTGCTGCCGGGAAACGTATAAAGCGCGAAGGCTCCATCCGGGGAAAGCCGAGCATCATGCAGCGGCCCTTCCGTATTCTGCGTGATTTGTCTCCTGTCTGTACCATCTGTCCGGATGCGGTAGAGCTGAGTGTTACCGGTTGAATCCGGAGCAGCAAACAAAAGCTCCGTGCCCGAAGGGAACCATTGGACATCATTGGCACCCGGCTCCGGGAGGCTATTGCTGTTATGTGAGAATGTATCATAGATGACGATTCGCCCGTTTTTGACATACGCCAGAAATTTGCTGTCGGGGGACCAATCCAGCAGCGTGTAGGGTTCGATTTGGTCGATCCGGGCAGCCCTAAACGTGACGGTATCTATTAGATAGACCGCGTTGCCAATGCCAATAAAAGCGACTCTCCTGCTGTCAGGAGACCAATAAGGAACGGAAAACTCTGCACCCAGTCCCTTAGTAAGTTGAAAAGTAAAACCGTCCTGCGGTCGGTACAGCCAAATGTCGAACGTTCCGGCACGGTCCGATGTGTAGGCGATCCATTCTTGAACAAAATCATGAGGAACAGCTTGCACGGCCAACACCCTCTCCTGAATCATCTTATCTTTCAAATGTATTCAGTGGAGGGCGATTAGGCTACAGTCCCGGACCGACGGTTATTTATAGATCAGACCAAAACACAACCGGCCTTGGTCCCATGAACTTCAGGACCAAGGCCGGTTTACAGCTTTAATAAGTCTAACAAGCTATTTCTCTTCCGTTCCCACGCTTGAAATGAAAAACTCATATTCAAGACTTTGCTCTGCAGGGATGGTGTATTCCTTATATACTGGCGCGCCCCAGCTATCGTCTCCGCCTACGCCCATTTGTCTTCCTGCTACTGTCACTACGGTGTAATGAACCGCAGGAAGCTCGAACGCATGACTGGCATGCTCCAGCTCGAACGCGGTATACGGCGACAAATTACATTCCACAGGCGCAGTTGCAGGGGCCGAGATTTGCAGGCCCACTCCCGATTTATCGGTAATCTTCACGCGGCGTACACCGGTGCGGTTACCGGATTCCTGCGGAACAAGGTAGCGGGACGGCAGCTCCTGCACGCTCCGGCTGAACACGCCAAGTCTGGCACCGTACGCACGGTCGATATAATTCTCCTCTGGTCCCATCGCATACCATTCCGTCTGGCCGTAGTCGGCCGGCATTTTGAAGGACAATGCCAGGATCGGCAGATCCGGTAGCCCGGCAGCGCCGTTGTAGCGGGTACGCACCCGCACCTTTCCATCGCCGTAGACCGTATAGGCGGTTTGAACCGACAGCCCGGGATGGATGCTGAACCGGTAATCAAAGCTCACCGTAACTGCACCTTCCTCCTGTGAAAGGCTCACCTCTACACATTTACGCGACAGGCTTGCAGCATACCAGCATCCGGCATTGTAGCCGAGATTCGTTCCTTTGTCGTTGTCGGTCGCCGCCCGCCAGAACAGCGGGGCCGGAGGAGCCGCAATCATTTCGCGGCCGTGGATGTTCAAGGACACCAGAGAACCAGTCTGTTTAGAGAACAGCACGGTGAAGTCCTCGCCGAGGACGCCGATCTGCACATCCCCTTCCACAACCTTCAGTTGGCCGGCTGGCTGCTCCGCTTCAGCTTCCTCTTGCACTACGAAGATGGACTCTCCAAAGGCAATTTCATATCCGGCCTCAGCCCAGAGCTCCGCATCCTTCAGCAGCAATGAGGCCTGAATGCTGTATTCGCCCGGTTTCCCGTCTGCTTGCGGCAGCTCAACCGGCACCAGCACCTCGCTTTGCGGCGCGGCATTGACATCAGTTGTCCAAGTGCCGAGCAGCTCGCCTTCACGATACAGCCGGTATTCCAATGCCAAATGTCCGGTTCCTGCGAACAAGCTTTCATTAATGAGCCGAATGCCTGTTTTACCAGGCTCCAGCTTGTAGTTCTGGTACAGGAATTTAACCTCCTGCATCTTCGGCGTCCACTGCCGGTCGGCGTAGACAATGCCATTGCCGCAGAAGCTGTAGTCCGTCGGACGGTCCCCGAAATCGCCGCCGTAAGCAAAATACTCATGGCCGTAACGATCCTTAGTAATAATCGACTGATCGATGTAATCCCAAATGAAGCCGCCCTGGTACATCGGGTACTTATTCTCCAGCTCCGTGTACTTATGCATGCCGCCCACCGAATTGCCCATCGCATGCATGTATTCGCAGCTGAGATAAGGCTTGTCCGGATTGCTGTTCAAATATTCTTCGATATCCGCCGGCTTGGCATACATCCGGCTTTCCATATCGCTTGTCGCATCGTAGTCGCGGTTATGGAACACACCCTCATAATGGACAAGACGGCTATTATCGCGGCTGCGGAACCAATTCGCCACATCCAGAATGACCTGACCCGCATACGACTCGTTGCCGCAGGACCAGATTAGTATGGATGGATGGTTCTTATCCCGTTCCAGCATAGACTCTGCCCGGTCCAGCACGATATCGCGCCAATTCGGATCGTTGCCGGGAATGTTCCACGAAGGCTCAACAGCCCCCATCTTTTGCCACGACCCATGGGTTTCCAGATTCATTTCGTCGATGACGTAAATGCCGTATTCATCGCACAGCTCATACCATAGCGTTTGGTTGGGATAATGCGACGTACGTACGGCGTTAATATTGCTGCGCTTCAGCGTACGGATGTCCCATAGCATGTCCTCACGGGTAATCGTCCGGCCGGTGCGGCAGTTGAATTCATGCCGGTTGACGCCTTTGAATACAATCCGCTTGCCGTTGATGCACATCAGCTTGTTCTTCAGCTCGAACCGGCGGAACCCCGTCTTTTGGACAATCGCTTCAATGAGCTTCCCCTGTGCATCGAGCAGCGAGATGCAGATTGAATACAGATACGGATTCTCTGCACTCCATGTCAGAACATCCGCAATCTCTCCAGACAAGGTCAGTTCACGTCCGCTGAATCCGCCCTCCGCACTCAGCCGGACCTGTCCTGCTTTATCCTTGAGCTCAATTCTTGCGCTAACGTTCTCCTGCGGAGTTTCCAGCAGCTGCATTTGAATATTCAGGCTTCCTTGCGTATAAGTATCGTCAAGCTCCGCCCGCACCGCGAGATCCCGGATATGCTGCTTCGGAGCAGTATACAAATAGACGTCGCGGAAAATACCCGAGAACCGCCAGAAATCCTGATCCTCCAGCCAGCCTCCGGTACTGCGCTGGTATACCTCGACGGCCAGCTTGTTTTTGCCTGTACGCACATACGGGGTCAGATCAAATTCCGACGGCGTAAAGCTATCCTCGGCATAGCCGACAAATTCCCCGTTAAGCCAGACATAAAAAGCCGATTCCACCCCTTGGAAGGAGATATAGAGCGGTCCGTCCTCAAGGTTCGCCGGTAGACGGAATTCCTTCACGTAACTGCCGACCGGGTTATGCTCCTGCGGGATATGCGGCGGGCGGACATCACTTAGTCCATCCCACGGATACATCGTATTGACATATTGCGGCCGGCCGAAGCCCTGCAGCTGGATATGTCCGGGAACCTGAATGCTGTCCCATGCGGAGCAATTATAGGCTTCCGCAAAAAACGACTCTACACGGCTGGCCGGATTCGGCGCATAGCTGAATTTCCAGCTGCCGTTCAGGCTATAGCGCATATCCATCGGCGCACCCGCCTCTGCCTTAGCCATGTCTGCATAATAACGATGGTCCGAATGGGCCTCCAGCCGGTTCACCTTGAACACACCCGGGTCTTCCAGCCAGCTCAAACTTGGGGTAACTGCCAATTTCATTTCCTCCTTTAGAACGTGAACATAAGAATGTTAGCTGCTTCATTCTTATGTTCAGCTTATTAGTCATTGTTATTTCACGGAACCCACCATGCCGGCAACGAACTGCTTCTGCATCAGGAAGAAGACAAGTGCTGTCGGAAGCGTAGAAATGACAACCGCGGCCATAATCACGCCGAAATCAGGCGAATAGCTGGAGCCCAGATTGGAGATCAGCAGCGGTATTGTCCGTTTCTCCGGGGTCTGCAGCACAATCAACGGCCAGAGGTAATTATTCCAGCTGGACATGAACGTAATAATGGCGGCAGCCGAATAGGTTGTCTTCATGGTCGGAACATAAATTCGGAAGAACAATCCCAGCTCCGACAATCCGTCCATCCGGCCGGCTTCCAGAAGTTCCCGCGGGAACATCTTGGAGCTCTGACGGAAAAAGAAGATCAGAAACGCCGTTGTGAAGGTCGGAAGAATGACCGCAGCCATCGTGTTGACTCCTATGAGCGGAGCTGTAGCAGACAGCTTTGAGAACATTTGATAGAGCGGTACCATCAACGCGGCGAAAGGAATCATCATGGATAATAATAACAAATTGAAGACAATATCCTTTGCTTTGCTGCGATAAATTTCGAATCCGTATCCGGCCAGTGATGAGATCAGCAAGGCCAGAATCGTTGTCGTCACAGAGATTTTGAGCGTGTTCCACAGAGCAGGAACAAGATTGATTGAATCCGTCAGGTTCTTGATATTCTCGATCAAATGACTTCCGGGAAGCATTCTTCCCTGAGTTACATCTACCGAAAGGTTTGTCGCGCTAATAATCATCCACAAAAACGGGAAGATCGAAACGATCGCAACAATGGACAGAAACACATAAATAGGTGCGCGGCGTAAGGTTCTCATTACTTATCATCACCTGCCAATTTGATTTGAAGGAAGGACAGTACAATAATCATAACGACGATGGAATAAGACACAGTAGCTGCGTATCCAAAGTCAGGAGTGTACTTGAACGAAAGGTTATAAATATATTGGGAAATGGAGAGCGTCGCGTTGCCGGGACCTCCCTTAGTAATATTCATGATTTCATCGAACAATTGCAGCGTCCCGATAGTTGAGGTGATCGACGTAAAGAGAATAATCGGCTTAAGCAACGGTGCGGTGATCGAGAAAAATTGTCTGACCCCCGAGGCGCCGTCAATCCGCGCGGCTTCATAAATGGAGTTGTCGATGTTCTGCAGCGACGAGAGGAAGAAGATCATGTTGTATCCCGTCCACCGCCATGTAATTGCGATAATAATTGTGACCTTTGCCCAGAAGGGATCGGAGATCCACTGAATCGGTTCGGATAACAAATGCATGTTCATTAAAGCCAGATTCACCAGTCCGTCATTACCAAACAGATATTTGAATACGACGGAGTAGGCCACAAGCGAGGTTACACAAGGCAGGAAAATAGCGGTACGGAAAAACCCTTTGAAGCGCAGCTTGCTGTCATTAAGGAGCACCGAAATAATCATCGCAAAAGTGATCATGAGCGGCACTTGCACAATCAGGAACAGAAAGGTATTCTTTACGGCGGTAAAGAAGGTTTTGTCGCTGAGCAGCCGCTTATAGTTGCTTAATCCGTCAAAATGAAGATTGGCTCCTGCGCCCGTTTTGAAGGAGAGCAGCAAAGCCTGAATCATCGGATAAAAGTAGAACAAACAAATCATGAGGACAGCCACAGCAATAAATAACCAGCCGGTAAGCTTAGCGCGGTTGCGCATGGTATGGTTCACAGCTCTCAATCCTTTCTCTATACAGGCGTGAATCGGAAAACGGATAAGCCGCCGTCCCCCCGCCAAGGCTTAAATCGGCCGGTACGGGAGGACAGCGGAGTAATCAGGTCCTACAAGGGGTTATTGGATTTGAGACTCCGCTTGGGACTGAGCATCGCCGAGCGCTTTATCTATATCCGTACCGTTCAGATAATTCTGCATTTCAACCTTGAGGATGTCCTCGATAGCATAGGTGTGCATGCCGTAGTTAACATTCGGAATTTCCGCAGTCCATTTTGCGAAGTCGGAAATGACCTTTTGTCCGCCAAAGTAGTTGTCTGCAGCAGTGTAAGCTTCCCCTTCAGCGGCCGGTTTATAGGTACCGATAACGCCAACGTCGGTCACAAGCTTTTGATACAGGTCAGTGTTGGAGCCAAGTGTTGCGCCCAGGAATTCAATTGCGGCTTCTTTGCCGTCGTTGTTAAGTACATACCAGGAGCTGCCGCCCAGGTTGGAGGCATGCACTGAGCCTGCCGCATTTTTCAATTTAGGGAACGGTACAACCGCCCATTTGCCGGACTGGTCAGCTGCCGATTTCACCGATGGTGTAATCCAGTTGCCTGTTGGAACGGATGCAACGGCACCGCTGTTAAAGCCGGCGAGGAACGAGCTCCAGTCGGAGTTAACCTTAACGATATCCGCAGACATTAGCTCTTTATAGCTTTCGAATGCTTCCTTCAGTACAGCATTGTCCTTCAGGTCAGGTGTTGTACCATCGCTCTTCAGATACCAGGAGCCGGCGGATTGAATCATCATCCGGATCAGCCCCAGATCGTTCGGGTCCTGGGTCAGCATATCTTTGCCGGTTTTGGCTTTGACTGCTTTGCCGATCTCAATGTACTTCTGCCAGTCGATATCCTGCAGATCGTCAACTGTGTAGCCCGCTTCCTGCAAATAGTCTGTGCGGACATACAGGCCTACAACCCCGGAGTCGAAAGGAACGCCATATTGCTTGCCGTTAAAGCTGGTTGGTCCGATCTTATAATCGGCGAAATCAGCGGGTTTAATGGCATCACCAAGCTCCTGGAAGGAGTCTGGATACGTTTGCAAAAAGCTTTGAGCACGGTAGTCTTCGATTAGAACGATATTCGGCAGCCCCGATGCGCTTCCCGAGTTGAGACCGGTGTTCAGCTTCTGGATAATATCATCCTGGGCATATTCGATAACGTTGATTTTAGCATCCGCATGGTCTTTCACATAGGCATCCTTCGCCAGATTCATCGCAGCGATATTAAAGTTTTTGTCCCATGCCCAGACCGTGATTTCCTTGGAGGTGCCTGTAGCTCCCCCGTTGTTGGTTTTTGCCTGGTTATTGGCGTTACTGGAGCAGGCTGTCAGCAGCATAAAGCCGGCGAGCAGAAGAGCAGTAGCTTTTTTCTTCATGATGTATATCCCCCTAACGTATATTTGAAAGTGCTTTCTTTATCAAGAATATCATCCGGGTCCTTCATTTCGTTAGAAATTAATTTAGTTAAAATAGTGATAATATTGTCTTTGTATCCGCTTCCATGGAGAGTGAGTTAGCATTTTTTTTCTCCTTTCGCACTTTTTTTAGGTAAATTCCCGTCCAACAAACATCGCACATACAAAAAACCGGCGCCGTATATAGGGCTCCGGTTCATGGCGTGGCTTGGATAGTATGCTGCAAAAACACCGGTTCAATCCGTAGTTAGCAGGGGATTTTGATAGAAACCTTCGTCCCCTGCCCCGGTGTGCTAGAGATGGATACGCCGTAAGGCTCACCGTACAGCAATGTCAGGCGGTCATGAACGTTGCGGATGCCGATGCCGCTGAACAGTTGCCTGCTGACGGACGAGGCAGGAATCGAATCCTTGTTGTCCAAATCCATCCCATCTCCCGTATCAACCACCTCGCAGTGCAGCGTATCCCTGTCCTTCATAATGGTGACATAGATATAGCCGGAGGTTTTGATATTGAACGCGTGAAAGAAGGCATTTTCTATAAAAGGCTGAAGAACCAGCTTGGGTACTTTAGCAGACATGCAGTCCGGTGAAACGAAATAATCCACCTTAATGCGGTTGCCGTTGCGGACCTGATTAATATATACATAATGCTTCAGGTTAATAAGCTCTTCTTCCACTGTAATCGTCTCGTTCACATTGCTGATGGTGTTCTGGAGCAGGGAAATCAGCGCATGAATGGTCTCCGTCGCCTGTTCCTTGCTTCCTCTCTGCACCAGAATATTGACTGACGCCAGCGTGTTGTATAGAAAATGGGGATTGATCTGCTGTTGAAGCGCGGCCAATTCCGCCTTCCGCTGCTCCTTTTGGGTCTCCACGAGCTGACCGACATAGTCGTTCAGCTCTTTGAGCATATAGTTGTATGCGGTGCTTAGCTGTCTTGTCTCATAGGTACCGGTAACTGACATGTAGTTATGGAAACTTTTTTTGGTGACATTAGACATTTTTTTGACCAATGTGCGCAAAGACTGCGTCAGCCTCTTCGTCAGAAAATAGATGACAAGTACGGCTACGGCGGCGATTGCTGCAACGATCAGAAAAATCGCCTTTTTGTCCAGCAGCGTACCGATTGTCTGTTTCTTATCAATCAGATTCACAATATACAGGTTGTACGAAGGCAAATAGTCCGCCAGCACGATGACCTCCCGCCCCCCGATGGTGAGCTCCTGGCTGGATAGGCCCACCTCGGCGATCTGCTGCGCACTCTTCAGCAGGTCGGGAGACATGCTGCCGATTTGCTCCGTCCGGTTACTGGACACGATCAGGCCCGATGTATCCAGAAACATTACATCGTTTCCCTGGCTCGTAAAGCTGGCGTAGTTCTTGCGAAAGTCACTTTCACGGGTGAACATATACAAAGTGCCGTACGGCTTGGATAGACCCGGGGCGGTCAACGCCTTGGCGGCGACCAGATAACGGCTTTGTGAATTGAACGGGCTGGCGTCCATAAAGCTGTAGAAGAGCTGCCCATTGCGTTCCTGAGCGGCCTTTGTAATGGGATTGTTCTTCAACTCTTCTGAGGAGCCCGACCAATAAGTAACATCGCTGGTGTAGCTTCTTCCGTTCACACCCAGAATGGAGAGGCCGATATTGGTCCCTCCGATGCCGGATTGAATGCGGTCCATCTGATCCCGCATACTGTAATACCGCTTGAAGTTCGCCAGTGAATTGATATCCTTCTCCGTCATGAAGCTTCTGATCACGCCGCTCTGCCCGACTTCAATAGCGCTGTTGACGGTTGCATAATGGGAGTTCTCCAAGGCACTTTTGATCTGGTCGATAATCTTGGAATTGGTGATGCTGAAGGTTTGCACGAATAGCTTTTGGGACATTTGTACGGTCACTCCGGTAATCAGGACGGTAACCAGAATGATGCTGATGACCATGACGGCGAATATTTTACTGAACAGGCTTTGATCCTTGAGCTTTGTGAGCCATTTCTCCGTTAGTCCCATTTCGGACTCCTTCCCGCTGCATTAGCCTTTCCGGTATTGACTGGGCGAGATTCCCATCAGCTTGCGGAATACTCTGGTGAAATAGCTGTGGTCTGAGTAGCCCACAAGACTGCTGATTTCGGAAATGGATAGACCGGCATTTTCTTTCAGCAGCAGGCACGCCTTTTCGATCCGCACCCGGTTTAAATATTCGTTGAAGCCCTCTTTGTTATGTAGCGCAAAATAATTAGACAGATAGGACGGGTTGAAATGAAATTGCCTTGCTACTTCGGTCAGCGTAAGCTGACGTGAATAATGCTCGTCGATATACAGTAAAATTTTTTGAATGGCTGGTACTCCGCCGCGGTTCTTGGTTACGCATTCCGTCGCAGCTTGCAAAAACTGCTCAAGCCGTATCTCCGTTTCACCGATATGCCGTGCCTCATGAATGGAGCGGAAGAATTCGTATTTGCTTTGGTCCAGGGCGCGGGCCTCGTAATGGAAATGCAGCAGCATTCCGATGATCTGAAACATACTGTGGCATAAAAACGATTTGAACTCGGACATCCCTGTATCTCTCCGGCCGGACATGGACGCGACATATGCGCTCAAGCGGCCGAAAGCCAAATCGAACTCCTGCCTGTTCAGCTCTGCGCTGAAAGCATCCTGATCGAAAGCGGGACCCTGCCGTCCCTCCTCGCCGTTATCTACCAGTAAACAATGATCCGGGAGAAAGAAGCGGCGGTCCAGCAGCTTCATCAGATCATCCTTATAGATCGTATGCAGTTCACTCAGCTCAGTGAAAACCCGGCTGACCGCGAGATTCAGGAACATATTTGCACGGATGCCCGCCGTGAATACCTGATCTGCAAGACGGATGAGCGCCTCATACCCAGCCTCCTCCAGATTAAACAGCAGACGGACATGCCCCTCCAGCGGAGACAGCCGGCGGAAGGTCACCCTGCTGACGCTGCTGTGCAGCAGAGAATGAATACTGTTCTCCAGCCATTCCTCTTTGCGGCTATTCGCAGCGGGTTCGTCGCCAATATCAGCAATTAGCAGCACGAAGCCCGGTAAGGGGAACATCCCCCGCAGCGCTTCCTCGTCGTACTCCACTGGAAAGCCTGAAACCAGTTTGTCCAGAATATAGTCTGCGGATTGCAGCTTGTCGCTTCTCCAGTCCACATGCTGAAGCAGCGGAATCCGCTGCGCGGTTTTTTTCAGCACGGCAAGCAGGGAAGCGGCCTCCAGTCTGGGCTTCAGGATATAGTCGGCAACCCCGCTTTGGAAGGTTGAACGCACATATTCGAACTCACTGAAGCTGCTAAGCACGATCACCTCAATTTCCGGATACATCCCCTTGACGAGCCGGATCAGCTCTTCCCCGTCCATCACAGGCATAACGATATCGGTCAGGATGATATGCGGACGCTGTAATTCAATTAATTCAAAAGCCTCTCTTCCGTTGGAGGCCTCGCCTGCAATCTGAAACCCTTCCCCTTCCCAATCCAGCAGATGGATTATCCCCTGCCGTACCAGCATTTCATCGTCCACCACCAATATTTTGCAGAACGTTGTGTCCATGGCTTCTCCTTTTTGCGAACAAAAATACACTGAAAAAACAAAATGAAACCCGCTTGATTAAGGGGTTCCATCTCACCGAAACAAACTTATCCACCAGAAATGAAACAGCTTTCATAATCTGATTTACATTATAGGTATACGCCCGGAGACTGTCAATTGAGAGGGGGAGGGCGATTAGCGGCAGTCCCGGACCGACGGTTTATTTATAGATCAGACCTCCGCCTTCCTTAAACTCTTCTGCTTTATCCCGCATCCCTGCGGTAATCATCGCTTGCTCCGGTTCTTCTTGTCCCTCCTGCACCCTCGCCGTATCGCGGATACCATGAGAAATGCGCATACTGCAGAACTTGGGTCCACACATGGAGCAGAAATGAGCCGTTTTGGCCCCTTCCGCCGGAAGGGTCTCATCATGATATTCCAGCGCCCGTTCCGGGTCGAGCGACAAATGGAACTGGTCCCGCCAACGGAACTCGAAGCGCGCTTTGGAGAGTGCGTTATCCCGATCCTGCGCGCCCTTGTGTCCTTTGGCCAAGTCGGCTGCATGGGCGGCAATTTTATAGGTGATGACGCCTTCCCGCACATCATTTTTATTAGGCAATCCTAGATGCTCCTTCGGGGTAACATAACACAACATCGCCGTGCCGAACCAGCCGATCATCGCCGCTCCAATAGCCGAGGTGATATGGTCATAGCCGGGTGCAATATCCGTAGTCAGTGGTCCCAGTGTGTAAAAAGGAGCGCCATGGCAAAGCTCAAGCTGTTTATCCATATTCTCTTTGATCAGATGCATCGGTACATGGCCCGGGCCTTCCACCATCACCTGAACATCATGCTTCCAGGCAAGCGAGGTTAATTCACCCAACGTCTCCAGCTCGGCAAACTGGGCTTCATCATTAGCATCGGCAATGGAGCCTGGACGCAGCCCGTCACCCAAAGAGAACGCCACATCATAAGCCTTCATGATTTCACAAATATCCTCGAAATGTGTATAAAGAAAGTTCTCCTGATGATGGGCCAGGCACCAGGCCGCCATAATCGAACCCCCTCTGGAGACGATGCCCGTCATTCTTTTGGCCGTTAATGGGATGTAACGCAGCAGTACCCCGGCGTGAATGGTGAAATAATCCACTCCCTGCTCCGCCTGCTCGATCAGGGTGTCCCGGTATACCTCCCAAGTTAAATCCTCGGCCTTGCCGTTTACCTTTTCCAAAGCCTGATAGATTGGCACTGTCCCGATAGGCACCGGAGAATTGCGGATAATCCATTCACGGGTGGTGTGAATATTTTTACCCGTCGACAAATCCATGATGTTATCCGCTCCCCAGCGGGTAGCCCATCTCATCTTCTCTACTTCTTCATCAATGGAAGAGGACACCGCCGAATTCCCGATATTAGCATTGATCTTTACCAGAAAATTCCGCCCGATAATCATCGGCTCACTCTCCGGATGGTTAATATTCGCTGGAATGATCGCACGGCCGCAGGCTACTTCCTCTCTAACAAACTCAGGAGTTACATTTTCCCGGACTGCGATAAATTCCATCTCCGACGTAATCAGGCCTCTGCGGGCATAATGCAGCTGGCTGACATTGCGGCCCTCTCTGGCTCTCAAGGGACGACGTTGCAAGCCCGGAAACACCTCTGCCGCCGGCTTCTCTGTGAGATTCCCGTTATCCTCCGGCTTAACCGCTCTTCCCTCATAAGATTCGGCATCTCCCCGCTCCGTGATCCACTGAAGCCTGTGAGGCGTTAACCCCTTGCGGATATCGCTATAGGCTTCATCGTTAGTATAAGGCCCGCTTGTATCATAGACACGGACAGGAGCATTCTCCGCTTCTCCGGCCGTACCCGTGGTTCGGCTTAATGTAATCTCGCGCATCGGAACTTGAATATCAGGCCGTGAGCCCTCCACATACACCTTGTGACTTCCCGGAAAAGCACACAGATCAACCTCATGTTTCTTCTCTTGATTCAGCATCTTATTTCCTCCTTAAGGTTTGAGTAAATAAGAAAACGCGCAAAAAAGCCGCTCCACATGGAGCGGCTCAAAAATCCATATAAGGCTAACGCCAACAATGAAATAAAAGTCCGGCTCCACTTTCCTACGCTGGTATAATCCAGATCAGGTTCAAGGGTCCAGGAATGCATTTTTCCCGTCTCAGCCTATTCAGGCTCCCCTAGTGGTTTCTTATTTAGTTATGTTAAAGTTACAGAGAAATCCAGCAATTGTCAACCGGTGTTCTTATAAAGGAATTGGCAAATCATAAATATCGATTGCATCAGATGAGCACTGTTAGCTTAGCTGACTTTTTATGCACACGATAATTTTCCCTTTCGCACGGCCTTCTCCAAGATCACGAAGGGCATGGGCCGCGCCGCTTAACGGATATTGCCGATCAATAACTGGCACTACGTAGCCTGCTTCGACAAGCTCCTTCCAAACCATTTGATCCTCGTGGTTCGGCTTATGGATTAGAAGTGCTATTTTCTTTTTTTCAAACCAGGCAGACAGCGGTGCAACCAACAGAGCCAGGAGGATATAAGAAAAGGAACCGCCGACCATGACATACGTACCGCCTGACGTTAGTGCGCGCTTCATCGCGACAACCGGACGGTTTCCAACGACATCGAGGATTAAATCGTATCGTTGTCCGCTTGTGGTGAAGTCATCTTTGGTATAATCCAATACATGATCCGCCCCGAGGGTACGCAGCATATCCAGCTTCTCGGCGCTGTCAACGCAGGTCACTTCCGCTCCGGCCCATTTGGCATATTGAACCGCAAACGTACCCACTCCGCCACCGCCCCCATTGATCAGAACCCGATGGCCCTTTCGCAGCTTTCCTTTGTCACGCATGCCCTGCAAGGCTAGAACGGCTGCCTGAGGAATAGCCGCTGCCTGCCCGAAGCTCAGGCCTGCCGGCTTTGGTGACAAGGCTTTCTCGCTGGCACATACATACTCCGCAAATCCGCCCCAGCCGCAACCGGAAAGGTCCCCGAAAACCTCGTCCCCCGGCCGGAATCTTTTGGCATTGGCACCCACGGCGATGACCCGTCCTGCGATATCTGCGCCAAGAATACGGTAACGGGGTTTACGGAGCCCGCCAAGGCGGTTCATGAACGGTTTGCCGCGGAGGAGATCCCAATCCCAGGAATTAACAGAGGCAGCGTGGACCTCGATCAACACTTCATGGTCTTGCGGTGCAGGGATATCCACTTCTTCAATACGTAAGACTTCTGGCGATCCGTAGGTATCATAGACCATCGCCGTCATCGTGCGTGCTACTCGTTCGCTGGGTAAGCCTGTATCCATCATCTCTTCTCTCATGGTCATTCTCCATTCGATAGGCATTTTATTCTCCAAGGAAAATGTAATTCCCTTTATTAGAATAACCGTCTTCCTCTTTTATGAAAAATGCTGAGCTATATTACTTAGATACTCTTCCTCAACCGTATTTTTCTTCATACTTATGAGCATTTTCGCATCTTCTCCCACTACATAACGGAATTTGCTTGTACCGTCTGTGGCCGCTTGATAAATAGTGTCAGCTACAAGTGCTGGTGCCGAGGCATAGTCTGGAGCTTTTTCCATTTCCCCTAATTTACCCAGAAAGGCAGTAGTGAATGATTTATAATCCGTTAAGTCATCATTAAAAAAGAACTCCATCGATCTTCCGCCAAAGTCCGTGCTAATGGCTCCTGGTTCAATCAGCTTTACTTTGATGTTTTGTGATGCTAATTCAAAAGATACGGATTCAGAAAAACCTTCTACCGCGAATTTAGTGGAGTGATACAGAGACATCGTAGGAAAGGTCACGATCCCTCCCATTGAAGAGATATTGATTAGCAACCCTTCCTGATTAGATCTAAAATGTGGCAACATGGCTTTAGTCATACTAATAAGACCAAAAACATTCACTTCAAATTGTCTTCGGATCTGCTCATCCGTAGCTACTTCTATAAGCCCCATTGTCCCGTATCCGGCATTGTTCAGGAGAACGTCAATTTTACCAAACCGCTGGACAGCTTCAGCTAATGCAGATTGGATGGTATCTGTTTTCTCAACATCTAACCGCAACACCAACACATTGTCCAATGTGATGAATTCAGTTTCTTTTTCAGGTGCACGCATCGTGGCTACTACGTTCCATCCTCTTTCAGCAAAATGTTTTACTGTAGCTCTCCCAATGCCGGATGAAGCACCCGTGACAAAAATTGTTTTCAATAAAATCCCTCCTAAATGTATCAGAATTCGTTAAATACTGCTATTCCCTTCCACTAACTGCTCCATGCTTAACAATCCCTCGGCAATGGTTGCAAGTTTAGCTTTATATTCTGCTATCCCAATCTGGATGCAAATGATCTGGGCCGGGTGCATTTCAGCTTTATAATGTGAATACTGCTCTAATAACTGATCTAACTTTTTTTGTGATTCCTCTTGTACTTGCTTCAACCAAAAAATCACCTTGTCATACCCCACAAATCGGCCAAAATAAAGCCTCATCATAAAATCGGATTTCTTACTACTGTCTCCCTCTAGTGGCGCTAGTAAATAGTCGTTAAAACAATCTCGCCCTTTAGCCGTTATGTTATAAACATTCTTATTTGGCTTACCTTTCTGGGGCACAATTTCCTTGGTTATTAATTCTTCCTTCTCCATGCGGGCAAGCGTAGGATAAATCGTGCCATAACTAGAGCTATAGAAATTAGATAACACATTCTCCAATAACTGCTTTATTTCGTAGCCAGTCAACGCTTCTTTCATGAGCAAGCCTAAAATAACATCCTGAGTGTTCAAGAATAGCTCCTCCTTATTTAAAGATATCTACACATCACACTTAGCAATATAACAGACCAATATATATCAAGTCAATATATAAGACTTAAGTAAAAAAAAGCCGAGTGAAATCAGCAGTGAATGCCTGAAATCAACTCAGCTTGTCATATGTGCTTAATTTACTGAACTAAAGTATTCTGATAAAATCCCCACCAAAACTTGCTTATAATCATTTAATTCATAAGAAGAGTTATTTACTTTTTTCTTGGTTAAGTTTATGCCGTTAAATATCTCTTCTTCCAATTCTTTTCTTGCCTTCAGTACCTCCAAGGTTCCTTCTAACCCTGTATAACCCTGCTTTTTTCCATACCCTTGGTTAGTATAATATTCAATAAATCCCTCCGACCATTCTTTAGGTCTTTCCCTAACGGCCTTTCTGAAAGAGTGATCAAGATTGTTCTGCTCTACGTAAAGCAGCAATGGATTCAGCCGCTCCACAATCGCTGCCAGTTCCAGCACATAACTTATAACGTCTTCCTTCTGTGCACCATATTTAATCATCCCAATGGTTACAGGGTTTTGTATAAAACAACAATCAAAAACAAAGGTGTCTGAGCCATTTAAAACACTTGCTGCAAATCCCTTCCAACGCTCTGTTATCAGTTTCCTGTTTTGATCAAGCGACAATTCATAAACATCATTTTTGGTAACTGCCTGCAATAACTCATCTGGAAAATCAGGCCCATATTCATTTGCGATTTTTCGATATTCCAGGAAATAATGGTTCCCTTGTTTAATCACTCGATTATTCAACAAATCCCGAAACTTCCCATGGGTACTCAATAATTCATTGAATTCATTTTTCTCCAAATAGGCGACTCCCTCATAATCCGCTGGATGCTCCAAATCCCCTTCTAAAAACAGCTGAGATTTAAGGTTCATTTCCGTAAGAATTTCATGGACTAATTGAGCCGTTGTTGTTTTCCCGAATCCTGGTAATCCCTCAATCAAGACTAACTTCGGTTTCATAATAAAATCCCTCCAATCATTATTAGGAGGATATGTAGGTTAGGAGTGATAGAGATACGGTTTCCCACAACATTAAAAGCGGATACCCTAAGGTATCCGCAGAATGGGTTTACATTACACCTTTCCCTGCATACCCTGTAAGCTCAAAGAAAAGCATGCTGAATAAAATAGTGTAATCACTATTACAGGCATCCTTTCGCATTGTTAATCTTTACAGAGTAATCCACATGATCAGGTTAACGCTCCTTTGTATGCATCTCTATTAGTTAGATTAACATTGAGCAGAGTTGAATTCAATCCGGGAGCCTTCTTCAAACCACCCCGCTAGTTTAGCTGATACAGATTCCACTTTTGCGCGTTTGAGCCATTGTCATCCCAAATTTGAACATTGGTTCCATTTTCAGTACCAGCAGCAGCGACATCCAGAGCTTTCCCGCTGTTGCTGGCAATCAATTTATAAGCACTTCCAACTTTAACAATGCTCCACTTCTGATTGGAGCCGCCGCCATAACTCCATAATTGCACATTCGATCCATTGGCAGTCCCCATCTCGGCTACATCCAAACCTGTATTGCTATTGACGTTAATAACCTTATACAAGCCTCCGCCAACATCTGTGATTATCCATTGCTGAGCGCCCGTTCCGTTATCGTCCCAGATCTGTACATTTGTGCCGTTTGCAGTGCCTGCAGCAGCTGCGTCCAAGGCTTTACCGCTGCCTACATTAACCATTTTATAGGTTTTACCAGAAACGATACCGTCACTTGGAGGTGTCGCTGACTTTATCTGATCTCTGACAAATTTACCAGATGCCGTTAACTGCGCGTCAGACCATCCTCCATAAGGGCTTGCGCCAGGCACCAATGCAGCCGAGGCTTCCGTTTTATCACATAACGACCAGTTGGTCCAACTCAGTTTTCTGTCTTTCATAAAATCCGTCCATACTTTAGATTCAGCAAGGAAAGGACCACCGTCTCCAGAAGCGTCACTCGTTCCCCACTCTGTGACGAATACGGCCACACCTTTGCTCCTTGCATAATCAATACGATCTCTCAGCCATGAACCGTGAGTTCCAGCATAGAAATGTGTTGTATACATAATGTTGCTTTGGGCGATGGGGTTATTGGCGGCATCATGCACATCCTGGCTCCATGTTCCGGTTCCTACGATAATGATTCCATTCGTATCAATGGATCGGATGACCGGAATCATTTCCTCTGCATATGGCTTAATGTGGCCGTTCCACGTAGCATATCCATTAGGCTCATTGGCGATTTCATAGATCACATTCGGATAATCCTTATACAAATTGGCCATTTCTGCAAAAAAACCTTTTGCCTGTTCTTTATAAATATTCGGATCTTTTTCACCCAGCACATGCCAATCGATAATCACATAGATTCCCAGATCAATTGCGGCCTGTACAGCTTCTTTCACCTTATTTTTTTGCGAAGGATCATTGATATAGCCGCCATCTTGCGTATACATAGCTGGCCGGAATACAGTTATTCCCCAATTGTCTCTCATCCATTTCATGCTATCATAATTCACGTACTGCCCAAACCACTGCAACCCATGGGAACTCATCCCCTTTAATTGGATCGCTTCTCCTGCCTGATTCACTAATTGGTTCCCAGAAACTCGCAGTTGGCCATTTTGGGCTACGACTGAATTAGCCTCGGCCTTCACTTTTTGCGGTAGGACAAAAGATACGGTCATGAAGGTGATAATTAATGCACAAAAAACCGCAATCATTTTTTTGACCATATAAAGCTACCTCCTTAAATGGTTTGCTGCACTTTCCCGTGCTCTATTTTCCGAATAGATTCATCCCCCCCTTCACCAAACTTGCAAATCTATGGGGTGCCTTATGAAATCCCTATACTCAGTAAACGCTTACATATTCTGTTATATTATACAATCAGCAAACGGTTTTTAATACCAAACAATCTCAAGTTTCCAGAAAAAAAAGTGAAGCGCTGTTCCATTCAGCACTTCACCTTTAATATGTTGAAATCCAAGCAGCTTGCTCGCTTCTTGACGACTTTATTTCCGCCAAAAAGTTGAACAATCTGCCTTATCCAGAATGTTAAACTCAATCATTTTCTCAAGCAATGAGAAATTAACCGGACTATCCCAACGGATACGTACCAACTGCTTGGTATGATCATAGCCAGCCTGCACAATTTCAGCAGAAAAATGATGAATCCCTGCGATTTCAGGGGCAACAGCCATATGATGTTTGGCTACGCTAAAGCCAATAATGTATGTGCCATGATCGGTGAACATAGGCTGATTCCAGCCAATTTTCGGCATTAGGTTTGGAAATTTCTTGATTACCCAAGCGAGAACCACTTCCACACGGTCCCGATGTACCGGGTTATCAATTTGCGCCAAATATTCTGCAAAAACTTCCATGTCATCCCCCTAAAATAAAATTTATTAATGTATTTAATATACCCTAGTTTGCTTAATAAAAAGCACTTCACTCCACAAAATTAGTAATTATCCGTTTTTGATTTTCTGTAGGCTAAGGGTGTCATATTCATCTCCTTTCTGAATCTTTCTATAAAATAGCTGGTGCTGTTGAATCCAACCTTATAGGCAACTTCTGTAACATTAGATTCTGCTTGTTGCAGTAAGGCTAAGCTTTTTTGTATTCGATAATCCATAACATAATTCAACGGAGTTATCTTTAACATTCGTTTGAAATATCGGCAGCATTCAGAACGGCTCAGTTGGCCTGCTCTTGCAATATCATCTAAAGTGATTTTTTCAGCATAATGCAAATATATCCAACTCAACATTTGCTTCATCCGATGGCTCTTTACCATTTCCATCTGGTCGTACTCTAATTGAAAGCCATTAATGATTAAGTTTTTCCAAATTAGGGTCAGGTGCATGGTAATATCGATTTCAAAGTAGGGGGATTTTTGTTGAATCCATTGATTTATTTTCATAATGGCATCTAATATATTTTTCCCCCAAGGCTTATTAGCATCTATAAATAAATAGGGTAAATTAGTCGCTTGAATATAAGGAGTTACATAGGTTGTATACAGCTCTTGTGATAAAACGAAATGAGGAGAAACATTTAAACAGATATAGACACAACCCGATTCTTTCTTTTCTTCGGCCATGTGTAGGCAGCCACTATTTATAAATACCCCATTACCTTGTGGTACTACTAATTTATCTTCATTTATTTGAAAGATTGCTTCCCCTTTTATAACCAGAACAAACTGAACTTCATCATGCCAATGAAGCGGTATATATCCATTTATATTTTGACTAATCGTTGTTTCGTAACATGCAACCGGTAGTACGACCGTTCGATGCTCAGTGAGCTCTTTTAAGTTTTGATCAATCATGAAATTTTTAATTTGCAAATGACCACAACCTCAATATATTTATACTTTAACATCCAATATAGATATAATTAAAAAGATTTTTCACCTATTATAACACTATTATTATATTTTAAGGTGGGGAATCATCATGGATAGATCAGCTAGAAGAACAGGATTGTTTCTTGTTATAACAGGGGCTATATTGTGGGGGATTAGTGGTACCGTTTCAAAAAAACTCTTTCAACAATTCACAATTGATGTAAATTGGCTTGTAGCAACACGTTTGCTCATAGCTGGTGCTTTACTCTTAACCGTTCAGTTTTTCATTAAAGACCGTTCACAACTATTCAGTGTATGGAAAAATAGAAAGACAGCTTTCCAACTCCTTGTCTTCGGTTTGGTTGGTATGCTCTCCGTTCAATACACGTACATGGCATCAATCAAATCCGGTAATGCTGCTGTTGCAACACTACTACAGTGTTTAGCCCCTATAATGATTATCATCTATTTAATTCTTCGCAAACACATTGTCTTAACACGAAATGATTGGGTAACTATTTGCCTTGCTTTAGTTGGTTGTTTCTTCTTACTAACAAACGGCTCGATCTCTCAGCTATCCGTGCCAAAAATCTCAATAGTTTGGGGTCTTTTATCAGGAATAGCCCTAGCTTTTTATACCCTATACGCAATTCCTCTCTTGAAGGAGTACGATTCCCTCGTCATTGTTGGTTGGGCTATGATAATCGGTGGTTTCGGATTAAGCCTTATCCATCCACCTTGGCAGTCAGACTTTAAAAACTGGACGCTAGAAACCTATTTATACTTAATCTTCGTTATTCTATTCGGCACAATGATAGCATTCTGGTTCTATATAGAAAGTTTAAAGAGTCTTTCAGCAAAAGAAACAAGCCTTCTAGGTAGTTTGGAACCACTAGCCGCTATATTAACAACTGTATTTTGGTTAAAAGAGCCATTCGGATTTTTCCAATGGATTGGCACAGCATGTATCATCGGACTGATTTTGTTAATGACATTGAATAAGAAGTCTACTGCAAATAATCAATGACTTTAGATATGAGGTATTCACGATCAGGTCTCCCAGAACAGACGGTTGCCCGAGGCGAGCTGTGAGGTGACCGGCCACACTGAATCGTTGAAAATTCGTGAAGGTTCTGCAATACTATCTATAAAATTATGAATTATGGGGGATTCGATTATGGAAACCGTTGCGCCTAAAAGATATGACACACTGGTCGGCGCGCCGGCCGCCATCGCGGCGGGTTATCGCCATACCGTCGGGCTTAAATCAGGCGGCACGGTGACGGCTGTGGGTGATAATAAATATGGCCAATGTGAGGTAAGCGGCTGGCACGATATTGTGGCGGTTGCGGCGGGTAATGCTCATACGGGTAATGCTCATACCATCGGTCTTAAATCGGACGGCACGGTGGTGGCCGCGGGTTGGAATAAACATGACCAATGCGAGGTAAGCGACTGGCGCGATATTGTGGCGGTTGCGGCGGGTTGGCGCCGTACCGTCGGGCTTAAATCGGATGGCACGGTGGTGGCCGTGGGTCGAAATAATGAAGGCCAATGCAATGTAAGCGGCTGGCGTGATATGGCGGCGGTTGCGGCAGGTGACTGGCATACCGTCGGGATTAAATCGGACAGCACGGTGACTACTGTGGGTAATAATCGGTATGGCCAATGCAATGTAAGTGACTGGCGTGATATGATGACGGTTGCGGCGGGTTACCTTCATACCGTCGGGCTAAAGTCAGACGGTACGGTGGCGGCTGTGGGTTGGAATAAGCGTAACCAATGTGATGTAAGCGGCTGGCGCGGTATTGTGGCGATATCGGCGGGTAGTAATCATACCATCGGCCTTAAATCAGACGGTACGGTGACGGCTGTGGGTTGGAATGAGTATGGCCAATGTAATATAAGCGGCTGGCGCGATATTGTGGCAGTTGCCGCGGGTTGCGCTCATACCATCGGGCTTAAATCGGACGGCACGGTGGTTGCTGTAGGTGATAATCAATATGGCCAATGCGATGTAAGCGGCTAGCGCGGCATCCAAGTACCCGCAATCGGATTTATTTAATGGATTATCGTTAGGTACTCAGTCTACAACTTTATTTTCCTAGTCTACTGTATTTTCTCCGAACACCTTTTTCTCTTTGTAAGCATAAAAAAGTCGCTCAAATGAGTAATTACAATCTATTTTTTTAAGACACAAACCATATTGTTAAGTTACTCACATTAATGCCAATTACTAACTTTAATGTCATACTACAACTGAATAATGAAAATAAAGTTGTAGACTGGTCGTGGGATCGAACAGTGTTATAATGCCAAAGTTTTATAAATAGAAAAGCCACATTAAGTATTTAACTCTAATGTGGCTTTCAAACACGATCACGAACCCTCACTGGCTTAAGGGGCGTAGCCCGAGGTCCGACGGACTTAGCCAGTGCAGGGTTGTCTGCTGAGTTCACTTCCCCGAAAAGCCTCTTACAGACCAAGGGACATGTGGATGCAGTCTGAATACGTTGTTATATGATGTATCTGCCTTCTTGAACTAGTGGCATAAGGTCTATATGTTGTTATAATAAATGTTCTTTATGTATTTTTGATCTCCATAACGAATCTCTTTTGGATACTCTTCGCTGTTGATCTCTAACTTCAGTAAATCATCATTACTCTCTTTTATTTTACTTTTAATCTCTGCCCTTGAGTGTATATTATTAAGTATATTCCTTATCCGCTTATCGTTATCATGTTTAATTTCACAGCGGACTCCTAATTTCACCATGTTATGCTGATCGGTAAAGTCATTAAACAAATCTATTAATATAAAACTATCCCTATCGTCTTTTGTAAAGAATACAAAAACATCTCCCTTTCCTGCTCTGCTAGGTCCTTCGCCATATGATAAATACTGGTCACATAATTCCATGAAATTAAATCTTATATTTAATTGTCTCATTAATTCTTCTAAACTAAATACCTCAAACATGTCATCTATCAAATCAAAAAACGGTAGATAAAAAGAAAATTCAATATATCTTTTCATTCTTAATTCCTTTCATTATTTAGTAATGCTGCGGATGTGTCCGGCTGATTCCGCTTCCCTGCAGCTGAATGACTCCAGTCGAATCTGCTTCCTTACTCCTGCCGGCCGAGGGGTGAATGCCCGAAGCGTGAACATGGTGTTATGCGATGGTGCCGGCTTCTTCGAGATACATTCAAGCGATCCATAGAAAAGCGTTAAACATGGTTCTTTCACTTAATTTTGACGGACGTCCTGTTTTGTAGGGTGGAAACATGCCCTTAATTTGTTCCCACTGTTCATCGCTTATTTCGTACCGTCTTTGAATCATGCTTGACGCCCCATTCGTTTTATCAAATCTTACCATGTTATTTAGTTTTCAGACGTTCCTTTGTAAAGCTCCTTCCAGCCTCGGCTTTAACGATGCGGTAACGCAGTGCCGGAGATGCGTTTGACTGTTGATTTTGACCACCATTACATAATTGGAGGACGAGCGGCCATGCCTAAAGGACAATCCACTTGACCTGTCGCATGCGGACAACGGAATTTCAAATGTACCTTTTCGTGTCCCCAATACGTCATGGGAAAACCCATCGAACAACGGGGCGTGCCTTTTCGTGTGATCCCTGCTGGCGGTTCCTTTTCATTTCGGGGATTCAGCGGAATAATGGCTTGTGCCTTGACGCTCCGGGCTGCCTGTAGTTTTTCATTTGGTCATAGCCCGCATCCAGCATGAAGAATTTCGTTTTGGATTTCGAGGCGATAGGCGCCATAAGCGCAGGCCCTTCGTCTCCGTCGTTCACATGGGCAGGGGTCACCTTGAGCGCCATGGGAAGTTCACTCTTGGCATCGACGGCCAGATGCAATTTATAGCCAAACCACTTGACCTTGTTGCCAAAGGTGTCAAACTTTGCACCCCAGTTGGCATTGCCGGTGAGTTCGCTTTTTCGCTTGGTTTTTTTTCTCGTAGGCTTCAATGGCTGCGCTGTCGATGGCTACATGAGTGCCGTCGATGATTCCAGCCTCTTGACACTGAGCCACAAGATCCTCAAACAACCGCTGGGCAAGGCCTTTGTGAGTCAACCCGGCGAAGACTCGGCTTAATGTAGAAATGGAAGGGGCAGGACGATCCAACCGAAGCCCACATTGGTAACGGAAACGAATGTCAAACTCCAGTCTGCGTTGTAGGCCGCTAAACGTATCGATGTTCTCTAAGGGAGCCGCGAGTAACGCGCGAAGAATGCCTTGACGACAGTGCCCATCTGCTCCTCGGGGTGAGCGATTTCTCAATTTTCTCGCATAAGGTCGCAGGTCGAGTGCGCTGAAAAAGATAGGCAGTCGTTCTTTGGATTCGATTTTTTGAAGAAAAAAGACTTTCTTGGAGAATATACAAAGGGGACTTCCTCCCCTTGAGTTTTTTGGTTTCGTCACCAAAAAACTTCTCCAAGTTGAAGCACCATCCATTAAAAAAGAACAGAGCCTGCAGACATTGTCCGCAGGTTCTACTCTTTTTATTTTCCCGCTTGCATCAGCCGGATTACCTCTGGTACCGTAGCAGGAGTAATCGCCAGATCCACCTGCAGCTTTCTGTTATCAAGGAGAAGTAGCCGATCGCAGGCACCGCATACCAGCTCATAATCATGAGTGATTACGAGCACAGTTACTCCGGATTCAGCCATCTCCCAGATTAGTTTTACTACACGGCGCATATTTCTTCCATCCAATCCGGAGGTGGGCTCGTCCAAAATGATCATGTCCGGCCTGTTCATCAGTCCAACCGCAAAGGTTAGGCGCTGCTTCTGTCCGCCTGACAGCGAAGCCGGGTGATGTTCACGATATTCCCACAAATCCAGTTCCTTTAATAACCGTTCCGCCCGTCCGGCTGCACCCGGCTCATCCTCATGGGTCATCAGCAACTCGTTTAGCACACTGTCTGAGAACAGCTGGTAATCGCTGTCCTGCATCACAAACCACATTTTGCGCAGACGCTGATTGGGCTTGCACGGCTGCCCGTTAATCCGGATCAACCCTTCCCGTTCCTTGAGCAGGCCGCAAAGCGTTCTGGCTAATGTGGTTTTGCCTGCACCGTTGGGTCCGGCGAGTGCCGCAATTTCCCCTCTGTTCAGTGCGAAGCTCAGGTCCTCCAGAACCGCTGGCTTAAATCTTCCAGGGGCAATATTCGCATGCTGTACCGTGATATGCTCTTGGTGCTCCTGCCGGCTTCCCCTCCCCTGATCCTCCGCCTGCCGTACTGTGAAGTTAGCCACGCCTTCAGGAATTACAGGTGAACGCAGACCATACGCGTCCAATTGTCCGGAAGTCAGGGCAAGCAGTCCGGCCCGGGTCCATTCTGCGGTAATCTGTCCACCGGCCATGTAGATAATCCGGTCCGCCAGCGGCAGGAGGTAATACAGCCGGTGCTCGGCAATAAGGATGGTTTTGCCCCTGGCCTTCAGGGCTGACAGCATTCCGGCCAGTTCCCTGGTCGCTGCCATATCCAGGTTGGCCGAGGGCTCATCCATTACGAATAGCTCCGGATCGGTGAGGCGGGCGGAAGCGAAGGCCGTCTTTTGCTTCTCTCCGCTGGATAGCCTGTGGAGCCCGCGGGACAGCAGCCCTGTGATACGGAATTCCTCTGCCAGCTCTGTTACCCGTTCAAGAATCAGCGCCGGATCCAGACCGTAATTCTCACCGCTGAAGGCAATCTCGTCAGCCACAACCGAAGTGAAGAATTGGCTTCTGGAATCCTGAAATACGCTGCCTGACGTCCTCCCGAAGCTCCAAGGCTCGATCTCATGGATATCCCTGCCTTTGAGTTTGACGCTGCCTGTAAGATTACCTTCATAGAAATTAGGAATCAGTCCGTTCAGCATCCGGGTTAATGTGGTTTTCCCGCTTCCAGACGGTCCGGTGATGACAACACATTCACCTTCCGCTACTGTCAGATCCACCCCGCTTAATTGTTCATAGGAATCATTGTATTGAAAAGATACGTTATTCAGCTCAATTATCGTTTGTATCCCCATTCTTTTCCCCCGTCCTAGAATACAGCAGCCAATAAGCAGGCATAAGCCGCCAGCACGAGGTAATCCTGCAGCCCGAATGCAATGCGGTGAATACTTGTTTTTGGGCCTGGATCATCTATTCCCTTTACCGCTGCCGAGGCTGCCAGCTCATCCGATATCTTCAAGCTCCTCATGAGCAGCGGCATTATTGTATATTCGTAGGTACGCAAGGGACGCAGCCAGTTCACAGGTGAGGTAAAGGAAACTCCCCTTAACTTGGCAGATACCTGGATCGCTTCATATTCCAGTCTGATCACCGGCATGAACCGGAAGCAGACAGCTAACGAAATAAGCAGTCCTCTGGGCAGACGAAGTGATGCCAGCGCCGATATCAGCTTGCCGGAGGGGACCCTGCCCAGCGACCCTGTCCCCATCATTACTGGCATAAACCGCAGTCCCAGATAAGTCAGGAACCGCAGCGAGCTCCACGCCCCGCTTCCGCCCCGGTTCAACAGTTCCTGCAGCCCGATCAGCAGGGCAGCAAGAAACAGATATTTCACCACCGGTGCATACATGCCTTGTACCAGCAGGTAGGCGGCCATGAAGATGGTAACCATCCAGACCTTATCCATACCGGCCCAAAAGACAGCCACGCTCGTGACCAGCACTACAAGCAATTGTGTGCGCGGGTCAAAAATTGCACGCATTGGCTATTTCACTCTCCATCCTTCAGCTCCCTGCTGGGTATCCCACAGCTTCTCATACAATCCGTGATGCTCCAGCAGCTCTTCATGTGTCCCTTCTTCCGCCAGTTCCCCCTGATCGAGAACAATAATTTTGTCTGCATTGCGTATCGTCTTCAGCCGGTGGGCAATCAGAATGACGGTCTTATCCGCCACCAGTTCATTGATCGCCTGCTGCACAGCCGTCTCATTCTCCGGGTCCAGCGAAGCCGTAGCTTCATCCAGCAGTACAATCGATGCATCCTTCAGCAGTGCACGGGCAATGGATACACGCTGCTTCTCACCTCCCGATAAAGTGGAGCCGCCCTCACCTACAGGAGTGTCATAGCCCTGGGGCAGTGCGGTGATGAACTCATGGCAGCAGGCCCGCATGGCCGCAGCTTCGATCTCTGCCTGGGTAGCCTTCATATTACCGATCCGGATATTGTTGCCGATCGTGTCCTGGAACAGGTACACATCCTGGAACACCATTGATATTTCGGACAGCAGCTGCTCCGGATCAGCGCCGCTAAGCGGCTGACTCCCGATAGAGATTGTGCCTTTCTGAATCTCCCAGAACCTGGCAATCAGGCGGGTAACCGTGCTTTTCCCGCTGCCTGACGGTCCTACCAGTGCCGTAATCGTATGCGGCTGAATCGTGAAAGAAAGGTCCTTCAGCACAGGTTTCCCTGCATCATATCCGAAGGTCACATGATCAAATACAATCGGCGCACCCGAAGGAATACTTCCGCTTCCCTGCAGAGGCTGCTCCTGCCGGACGTCCATAATCCGCCGCGCACTGTAGGCCGAATAACGTATCTCGCCGTAATTCATCAGCACAACCGTAAGCGGCTCGAAGACTTTGGTCCCGACCAGCAGAAACAGCAGAAAGACAGGCAGCGTCAGCTTGCCCCCGGCCAGCGAATAGCTCCCGGTCACGATCATCAGCGTGAGGCCGGAGCGGGTGAGCAGCATCGCCCCCATAATCATCGGGCCCATGATGCCTTCCAGCCGGATAGACGCCCGTTTCAGTTCATCAAAGGACAGGCGCAGCCGCTCAAAACGCTTGCCGCCCATATTGTGGGCTTTGATCTCGCGTATTCCCGACAGGTATTCCTGCAGACGGCTGGCCGCTTCATTCTTGGCCCGTACATGATTCTCGCTTAAGCGAGCCTGCAGTGAATCGGTCAGCCAGAGCAGCAGAACACCGAACGGCATGGCTGCGAACATCGCCAGCGCCATCCGCCAATCCACGAAGAGCAGGCCGGCCAGCGCGAGCACCGGCAGCATGACCGCACTAATCAGCTGCGGCACATTGTGCGAAATGGTCTGCTCCACCTGTCCATAATCGCTTAAGAGCAGGTTCGTAATATCTCCCGGGTCCCGCCGCCCGAAGAAGCCCAGGGATAGATGGCGGATGTGTTCCGCCAGGCTGAGCCGGCCGGAAGCAGCCAGGCCGTAGGCTGCTGTATAGGTTTTGTCGTACAGATAGGAATAGGCCGCATACTCCACAACCAGCCAGATCAGCAGAATCACGCTTACGGTCCACATCCGGCCAAGGTTCAGGCCGGTTTCCGGCTCAGCGAAGGAGAGATAGATCGTGTTGAAGATATCTGCCAGCAGAGCGGCAGGTACAACCTTGGCGATGCCGTCCAGAATGGCAGCAAAAGCGGAAGGCAGCAGGCTGCGCGTATTACCGCCCGAAATATTATGGAAATATTGGTTCATCCCTTTGTCTCCTCCCCCAGTCTCCACTTGGCGGCAGCGATATGCGACTGCCACATCTGTTCGTACAGGCCTTTGTCCGCCCTCAGCTCCTCATGGGTTCCCCGTTCTGTGATTTGACCTTGTTTCACTACAAGGATCTGTTCAGCCCCCTGGATCGTAGACAGGCGGTGGGCGATAATCAGCACCGTCTTGCCTTTGACCAGCTCTGCCAGCCCCTGCTGAATCTTCCGTTCATTCTCGGCATCGGCATAGGCCGTTGCTTCATCCAGCACAAGAATCGGGGCATTCTTGAGCAGCGCGCGGGCGATGGCCACCCGCTGGGCTTCTCCGCCCGACAGATAGGTGCCGCCTTCCCCGATTCTGGTATCGTAGCCGGACTCCAGCCGCCCGATAAATTCATGGCAGCAGGCTGTCTTGGCTGCAGCGATAACCTCTTCTTTCGTTGCCCTGGTATTGCCCATGCGGATATTCTCCTCAATCGTATCGTAGAACAGGTGCACATCCTGGAATACGAAGGAGACTGTATCCATCAGCTTCTCGGTGCCCATCTCCTGAACAGGCACGCCGCCGATCATTATCCGGCCCTGCTGCACATCCCAGAAACGCAGTAGCAGACTAGCAATCGTCGACTTGCCTCCCCCTGACGGCCCCACCAGCGCTGTCATTTCGCCGGCTCTGGCCGTGAAGCTGATCCCCGACAGGATTTGCTTGTAATTCATACTATCCTCGGGTTCATAGGCGAAGGACACGTCATCGAAAGTGATATCATATCCGGAGGGAAGCCGCGGCGACTCCGGTTCACTTACCGGCTTCTCGGCAAACACCGCCTCAATTCGCTTGTTGCCTTCAACGATTTCTCTCATGCCCCCACCCAGAAAGAGCAGCTTCAGCAGCGGAGCTGACAGACTCGGACTGATGAGCAGGAACAAGATCATCGTAACAGCGAACGACTGGCTGCCAGCCTCTCCGCTTGCCAGCAGAATGCCTGCAGGTACTGCGAAGACAAACAACGAGCCGATAATAACAAAAAACAGGCTGTACGAGGTTTTGCACAGGTTCGTAATCCGCAGGGAAATATCGCGGTAGCCGGTCACCGCGTCCCGGAAGGTCAAGAAGGAATCTGCGGTAATACCAAACACCTTGACAGCAGGCATGCCTCTCACATACTCCACACCCGTTGCATTCATCTCTTCTACAGCATATTGGAACTCCCGGTACACCTTTTGTCCGCCTTCACTCCCGAACACTCTGGCCTGCAGCCAGAAGCCTGCCCCGATCGGCAGCAGCAGCACCAGTGCCATAACCCAATCCAACCAGAACAAATACCCCAGAAGCAGCAGCGGGACAATCACCGCTGCTACAAGATCAGGCAGCTGGTGGGCGATAAACTTCTCTATTTTTTCTACACTGGTCTCAATAATCTTCTTCAGCTCTCCGGTAGCAGTCCGGGTATGATAACCCATCGGCACTTTGGCTACATGGTCGGACAGCCGTACCCGCAGCTCATAAAGAATGTTGAATGCGGCGATGTGCGAACACATCCCTCCGATATAGAGGGTAATTAAGGAGCCCAGCAGCGACAGTAAGGCGATAATCCCGCACTGCACAACCAGGTTCTTGTTAATTCCGCCAATATCCTGGGCATGAAGCAGCAGCTCCTCGATGATGCGGTATACCGCTGCAAAGGGAACGACCTGCAGTAGACTGGAGAGTATGGTGAAGATGCTGGCTGTAACCAGAAGCCCTTTTTTGCCGGCTACAGTCTTCAGCAGTCCCAGCGCCTCGGAATTATCTTTCATCGGATGACACCCGCTTTGATGAAATGCTTGTTCAGCAGCCTGGAGGCGAAGCCGCTGCCGAGCAGCGTCATTCCGAAGGCAAACATAATGCTTGCAGAAATCCATGCCGGAGAGTAAGCAAAGTACAACATTCTATCCAGCGTATCTGCATCAAACATGCCGGAGAGATAAGCGCTGCCGTAGACATAAATGGTTACCGTGGTGCCCATGCCATAGAAGCAGCCGTAGACCGCGTACGCAAGTGATTGTCTGGTCAGTCTTCTGTACTGGGTTCCGTCTCCCCAGAACAGAACAGCTTCACCGAACAGCCCGGCCAGTGCGAAGAATACCAGCATCAGCGGAACTCCCATCAGGGTATACACCAGTCCGTTAACAATGCTTTGCACTAGCAGAGCCCCTCTTTTAGCAACCTTCATCGCCATGACCAGGTACACAACCGCTGAGAAAAAGAGACAAAAACCAGCAATGAGCGGCATAGCCGCCGCTCCTATTACAGGGGTCAATATGGAGCCAACAATGGCATTGACCGCATAAATTAGAATGCTGAAGATACCGATCAATATGTAATCCTTGGTTTGAAGTCTTTTTGCTTTGATCATTTCGAATCTCTCCCTGCGGTTAATTGATAATAATTATCAATTGTAACTATCGCATAAAACAACTTTATCCGACACCCGAATCGGGAGGATTGGCATACAGAAACGGATTATTCTGATACAGCTAGGCTCTGCCGAAGTAGCGTGAGGGGACGGAGCCATACTTCTGGCGGAACTTCTCGGCAAAAAAGCTGGGATTGCTGAAGCCCGTCATAACCGCTGCAGCAGTTACTGTGGATGAGCCGTTTTCGAGTAGACGATACGCAGCCTTCAGTCTGCTATCAATAATATAAGCATGAACCGGCATGCCAAAAAGCTGCTTGAAGCCCTTTTTCAGTTTGTTTTCGTTAAGACATACCCGCTTAGAGAGCTCCTGGATGCCGGGAGCAGCAAGCAGGTCATGATCCAGAATCTCTTTGGCCCTAAGGAGCGAATCGATATCGGTTCTGGACAGAGCTGAACGCACCACAGGTCTGCCCAGCGCTTCATGCATATATACAGCGGTCAGCTCCATAACCTTCCCTTCAAGATAGATCCGCTTGAGGCTGTCTTCAAAGCTGCAGCGGAGCATCTCCTGGAAGATCCGCTGCATCAGCGGAGTAGCGGTATGCGTCTGAAAAGGCTCCTGCCGGCCAGCCTCACTACTGAGTTGGCGCACTGGTTCGAATAAATACGGATCTGCCTTGACGGTAATTCCGTAATACGGCATTCCGGCCTGATACATCCCCACACAATCCGCCGGCTGATGCCCGAATACAGAAAGTTCCCCGTGGTTAAGGCGATAATCACGGTTCGATGTCCGGACCTGCCACTCAATCGGCGCACCCAGGCAGTAGCTCCATTTGAAGGTGCCCTTCTGTTCGCTGCTGCGCATCTCGACGTTCTCAAGGAAGCACAACTCACACACAGTAATCTCAATAGCGGAACTGACCCTGAACCGCTCCCAGTAACCTTCACCGAACTGCTCCGGAATCTGTAGACTGCTCTTTGTCGAATGCGGACGATATAAGCCGTTCAGTCCTTCCGCGAGTGCATTATGCCTGGGCTGCAGGCTTTCAATATCATACCAATCTGCTTCCCCCACCTTCATGTCGCTTTCACCTCTTTCATATATACAACGCATCATTTTTTAATTGAGAACTATTCTCATTATAGCCCAAAATCGGGCTGCTTTGTACTGCCGGCCTGAATCCTAATCATGAATTGAAGCTGCTGTTTATGAAGATTCTACAACCACCTCGATATTTAATAGTAATTATTACGAATAATAACCTGTATCTTATCTTTTGCCTCCTATAATGTCAATGGTACAAGCTGAAACGGCTGCGCCGTCCGCCCAAAAAAAAGAAGAGCCTGCAGATATTGTGCACAGGCCCTTCTTTTTTTGGACTTTATTTGATACCCCATTTGAGCACAAAATGATCGCGGCAAACTTTAAGTGCTCAGTGGGAACTTTGTGGGACATAGGTAAACTAATTTTGTTGATTTTATTAGAATTTTCGGGACATTTGATAAACGCGTAAAAAAGAAAGTGTGGAACCACTAGAATTCACTATGTATTCTTCTGCTTTGCAGCTTGCATACCACCGATGATAAGCATGATAATCCCAATTATTGCAAGAATAATCCGAACTAAGAATGGACTCAATGAAAACACAGTTTCACCTTGCCAGTACAATCCTAACAACTTTTCATTCAGCCCCACCATCGCCAATAATGGCTTAAAAAACAAACTCAGCGCTAATAATACTATCCCCCAAATAATATTGTTATTCATTGATTCAAAACCTCTTTTCCGATTATAATATGCATCAACTCTCCCCGTTTACGCACAATTCTGACAGCATCAGCACTTTATTGATCTATCAAAATTGTTTCTCTATGTTCATATCACGTCCTTACCTTTTCATTTTTTACGATAAAGGAAACAAATATAAGTAGAGCTGCAAAGCTAAGCATATATATCAGTTGCTGTGAGGCAGCAGCAATACCTTTCCCGGCTATAACATCTCTACCTGCCTGCAAAAACCATGCCGTCGGAAAAAAATCTCCGATCTGCTGCGCAAATTTAGGCATAATCTCCCGCGGCCAAAAACAACCCCCAAGCATTAGCATAGGAAAGTAAATTAAAGTCGAAAGCGAACCAGCCATTAGGCGGGTGTTCGAGAATCTGCTGATTGCTACACCTAGGGCGACACAAACAAGAGAGAAAGCCAAGCACACGAGCAACACTTCTTGTTTCTCCTCAGAGGTCTGCCCAAATGAAAAATCTACTATGCTAGATATAATGCTCAGTAACAGTACTGATTGAATAGCAGCGATCACAAAACATGCCAGCATGTTTTGTAGGAGATAGCTTAATCTTGAAACGGGCGTAACTGCAATACGATCATACACACCTGATAATTTATCCTGCAGGATTATACTGGAGGAGAATGTCATGAGAAATACCATACCAAAAGCAATAAACCCTAATGATTCTACCGCATTGCTGACGTCTCGTTCTGAGCCTGCATAATTAAGTGCACTTTCATATGTAACGTTGAACGCACTGTTTTTGTAAAGGTCCATGCCTTGGTAAAAAATTTCCTGATCACCTCCAGACGCTCTTGCAATTTGTTTTGCAGAAGATACATAGCTTGACACATACACTTTTACAGGACCAAAGATGTCAGTACCTGCTAAGTCATAGATTAATACAGAGACGTCCTCACCATTCAACAGGCTTTCGGTGAAGCCCTGCTGAAAAAGCAACCCGCCGTCTAGTTCTGAATTAATAACCATTCCTTTGACATCATCATTACTCGTCAGATTGATAATCTCGTACTGCCCCTTCAATTGTTCTATAAAACCTTGAGTAAACAAGGTATTGTCTTCATCTATTATCCCAACTTCATATTGAACTTCCTGAGATGTCACCACAATCAAAAAGACAATCAGTAAAATCGGTATAACAAAAATAAACAACAAACTCCAACCCTTCTGGAAAACACGTCTAATACAATTAAGAAATATTGTCATTCTGCCGTCCTCCTCGAAGCAACCAGGCTTACAAGCACAAATCCGACACAAATCAATATCATTACGCCTATATTAATAAGTGCCTGTTCCACTTGATTCCCATATACAACATTGAAAAGAGCAGTCTTAGCGTAATAGCTTGGTGATAGATAGGCAAGTGATCCAAAGTCCACGATTACAAAACCGCCAACGATGAAAGTCCCCCCAAGCGTTATAAAATTGGATAATGATTGTGCTTTTTGAATGCTACGTGTAATAATAACCAGCATCATCCCAAGTAGTGTAACGAGTATGGATAATATAAACAAAGTAAGAAGTACAACTATAATATGGTTTCCCCAATCCACGCCATATACGTACTTTGTAAGCAAGAGTAAGATGACCCCTTGGAAAAATGTCACCAATGATAAACCAAGTCCTTTGCCAATATATTGTACATACGGTTTCACAGCAGACAAGCGTATTCGTTTACCTAAAGTGCCCAAGTAGTCTTCAGACGCCATAAAAATCCCGTATTCTTGCCCGTATAATAACAGCATCAGTATCATCGCTATGCTGTAATACCCCATCGCAGTCGTCGCCTGCGAACTTGAATTTGAACTTGAGCTTGTTAAGGATTGTTCTTTTACATTCTCTTCATTATTCTTCTGCGGCTCGGAACCCATCGCATCAACTTCTGTTTGTCCTGTTATGTTGTAAATAACGCTAGACGTATTCATCAAATTGGTTAGACTACTTACAATGTTCTTAACAACCAGCGTAGGTACACCATAATCTGTTGATAAGTAGACATTGACGACATGGGGGAGATCTCTATCGTCAGAGAAATTATCAGGAATATAAATAATGGCATCTGCTTTATCCTTTTTAATAAGAACTTTTCCATCATCTAATGACTTAACCGGCTTTAGTTCCGCAAGCTGAGTAACATCATTTGAATGTAAAACAGCATCAAAAATAGCGCCATACCTGCCTGAATCAAGGTTTGCATAAGCTATTGTGACCTTCCCCAATGACCTTTGTATATCATATGTACTACCGAATACCGAACCCAAAATGAGAATAATGATGGCATAGGTAAGCAGATTAATCAAAATTGCTTTTGGATTCATGATCATCCGTTTAACCGTATAGAACATCTGGAACAAAATACTCATTGCATATCCTCTTTTCCGAATTAATCACGCAACTTTTTACCTGTTAATTGGAGGAAAACAGTTTCCAAATCCGGTTTTTCTACTGCCATATATTTTATATTAAAGTGTTGCTTGATTAATTGTTCCAATATAAGAGGAATACAACTGTCATCTTTGTCTAGTTTAATTTCTAATATCTCTTTGTTAACACTAAAGGACAATACTCCATCAAAGGACTCGATTAATTTGACAGCTTCCGCTGTATTAGCAGTGAGTTCCAATCTTAGGCACTGTTCGTGGATATGGTCTGCGATTAATTCGTCAATTGTCCCAAGTGCAATTAACTGACCAAAATCCATGATAGCAACACGGTCACAAATTGCTTCAATCTCTTCCATATAGTGAGTCGTATAAATGACCGTCGTGCCTTCTTTGTTCATTAAACGGATAGATTCCAAGATATGATTGCGTGTTTGCGGATCAACCCCAACCGTCGGTTCGTCCATAAATAGAACACGCGGTTTATGCACAATCGCACAAGTAATATTGAGCCTTCGCTTCATGCCGCCTGAAAAGGTGCTCACTTTCGATTTCCTTCTGTCCCACAGACCAGTAAACTCCAGTGCCTTCTTAACCAGTTGTGCTAACTCATTTCCTCGCAGACCATACAATCCGCCCCAATAAGTGACATTATCTATCGCATTTAACGTTTCAAATACAGCAATTTCCTGAGGAACGTAACCAATTTCACGTTTAATTTCTGTTGCATGTGTTGAAAAGTCTTTGCCGAATATCTTCACTGAGCCACTGTTAAAACGTAAAAGTCCTAATATCGTATTCATCAACGTAGACTTCCCAGCCCCATTAGGTCCTAGCAACCCAAATATCTCACCTTCACGTATGCTCAGATTAACCCCTTTCATCACATCGAGATTATTGTATTTTTTGACCACGTCTGAAACTTCGATTATCGTACGCACATCCTCCATAATACAGGTCGTCATGTTCTACCCCCACTTAATAGTAAATGAAAATCAATTTCATAAATCCCGAATAGGATTTTCAACTCTAGATATTCTAATGAACTCATCATAAAAAACTGCGAAAAGAGTGTATATAGAAAAACGATAAGCTGTATCCACGAACCAATAAGATGCAAAAAAGCAGTAAGCATAGAGCTTACCGCCTTCTTTTAAAGAGCCTTAAATGCTGCTTTATGATTGTATAGACTACTCGTAAGTTCCTTTCTTAACTGCCTTTAGTCTTTCGTTGATCCTGTTTGCTTCCTTTTTATCATTCTCATAGGACAATAGACGAACTATGGCATAAACCACTGCAATTTCGATTGCAAGAGTGAGTGCGCCGGATACACTACTTACAGCACCAATTAAGCTGCCAAGAGAAATCAAAAGGAACTCTAAGGTGAAGAAATGGACGACAATTCGGACACGCATTCTCTTCTCACTTATCCCATGAGGAGCATACAAAATAATTCCCGTTAATGCACTCAAAAATGAAAAGGCCATAAGGATATATATCGACTTCAGATCAAAGGCTATATCGGGAGCAAAAATTTGCCGTAAAATTGTAATTATAATGACTACGGATGCGAAGATCATCAAGAACTCCCTAATGGTCTCTTTTACAAATTCAGAAAACCTCATGTCGATCCCCCCTTATAATCCAAGTCTGTTTTTGAGCACAGGTACATACTGTCTTGAGATAACTACACGTTCCCCATTATCAAGCAATGCTACGAACCGGCCGCTTATAGACGGATGAATACTTGCAATCCTGGCAATATTCAAAATCGTAGATTTGGATGCACGAAAACAGTTCTTTTCACTGCATAATTCCTCTAGCTCATACAGCTTTTGTTTGACTTCATACACCTTGTTCTTGCTGTACACAAACACCTTTCCGTCAACGGCCTCGAAATAATAGATATCACTGAGATTAATACGGCTCACACTGTCATCCTGATATCCCAGTATAACGAGAGCTTCTGTTGTCAGCTTATTTACAATCTCGTTTATTTCGTCATCCACTTCATGACACCTGATGCGGATCTCCTCTTCTTGATCTCTGCTGATTTCTTCGATGGAAATTTTAATAGGATCACCCTCGGGATTTCAAATTATTATCTCGAACATAGCGATGAAGATTTAGCCGAATTTTTATATGACGCCATAATACATCATATCGATCAATGGAAGGAGTAATTATGAAACCACTCCCGATCGGGCAAAGGAACAGGGCTGTACAAAATTAGCTTGTGACCGCATAAACAAACAAGCTCAGTTTAATGCAACCCCTCTTTATAATTTAGTGATCTTTCATTGATTAAGAACAAATTGGATGATATATCCACTGCAATTAGTATATCTTCGGATTATTCGTAATGTAAATGTATATTAGAATTATAGCTGCCTCTTAGCTAAATCCTTCTCAGTCTACAACAAATCAGCGTTTTCTGAGGCACATTTCCAAAGTCCCTCCACCAGGTTCAATTCGGACTATACGGGGGTAAGAAACCAATACAAGGCGCGCTTTGTGATCCTCTAGAAAGGGCCCAGGTAATTTCGCATGATGACCGGTGATTTTGCGGAATGAACGCCCAAAAACCCCCGGCATTTACATTTGCCAGGGGCTTGTATTTTATCCCATTGGAGGAGTCCCGATGAGTGAAAGGGATATCCCTTATAGCTTCTTTTTAAGCAATTCCAAAGCTCGGTTCATCACCGGGTCCTTGCCGGCATCAATATCGGCTTGCTTGATCATGATCTTTTCGTCCGGCGGCAGGCCGCGCTGCTCGTAATTAGTGCCGTCAGGCGATGTATAGCGTTCGTTGCTCAGGGAGAATAACTGTTTGTTCGGCAACAGTCTAAGCAGCATGTCCGAAAAGTATCCGCACGTCTTTTCCCCGATAACCGTTACTTTGTCCAATGCTTTTAAGGCCATCGTCCCTGTCTCGCCGGCGCTTACCGTTAGCGGACTGGTCAGCACCACAATATTGTCAGCTGAAAACTGCTTTGCTCCCGGTTCGATATATACCTGCGTAGGTTTGGAGAATTGCTCGTATCCGCCTGTTCGGGCCTGTTTGGCATACGCCAGCTTGCGTTTCTCGGCAAACAAGCCGGCTATTTTTAACCCGAAGAAGTCCTCGCCCCCCTCATTAAAGCGCATATCGATCATAAAGTTGCGGCAGTTCGCCAGATCCTGCACCATTTCCGCCAGCGCTTGGTCAACTTTCTGCGGATCGGACTCGTCAAAACCAATCAGCTTGATGTAAGCGTCGCCGCTTTTCGTTTGGCCATAAACAATGCGCCCGTCGAGCTTGCTCTTTACCGCCCCTTTTATATATCCGTCTTCGACGTTTCGTTGCATCGACTTCGAATTGGCTTCGAAAAATTCCTCTCGCTCAACTTTGGACTTGGAGAAGATCATACCCTTTTTACCGAATATGACGCTGTGTCCGTCGTTCAGCTTTTGAAACATTTGCGTCAAAATGTCCTCCAGTTCCTTCTCGGAGGTAGCGGCGCCAACTTTGGGCCGATACTCTTTGTACACCTCTTTCCAATTCACTTTGACGAGCGGAAAGAAACTGAAATTCTCTTCAAAGGATTGCCAGAATACTTCAAAATTTTGTACGGGATCATTGCTGAATCCGTTATACTTCACCTTGGGAAGATTATCGATCCGTGTGAGATGCTGCACGTACCCCAAGCCATCGGTCAAGCTGCCGTTAACGAAGCGGCCCATCGGAAATCGTGGGGCATTAAATTGCTCCAGGGATTTGGTGTTGTCGTAAATTTCATTAATATAAATGTCGCCGTTGTTATCGATATTTCCTTTCCCGAACGGTACCAAGCTGTCCTTGGTGTAGCTGTAGACCTTAACGGATTGGCCTTCTATTTCGATTATATGGCCATACCCTTTCGATTGCCAAAGCTGGCGTTCGGCGGCTGCGGTTGCGGGGGGCGGCTGCTTCCGGTTCTCCTTCGCCTGGACATAGGTTCCCGACATGCTGAATGTCAGGAGGGTCAAGATGGCAATCAATACTTTCATTTTTGGTCCTCCTTCTGATCAAAATATATAAAATTGGCTTTCGAGGATAGTATAAAGCCCGAATTTGTCCTCAGTTTGAACGGAGGATTACAATTCGGGCTTTGTATCTTCGAGGGGAAGTGTGATCGAGAAGGAGGTTCCGCCCCCCAATCTGCTGGACACTTCAATTTTTCCATGATGAAGATCGACAATTCGCTTGACGATGGAAAGACCGATTCCGTTGCCGCTAACATTGCGGTTTCTCGCTTTATCCACTTTGTAGAACGGTTTGAAAATTTGGCTGATTTCCTCCTCAGGTATGCCGATTCCATTGTCCGTCATTCGGACGACTGCGCTTTCGCCTTTCTTGAAGGACTCCACCATTATCTTTCCATGATCGGCGGTAAATTTGATGCAATTGCCAAGCAAGTTGTTCCACACCTGATTCATCTTGTCTTCATCCGCCACAATGGTTATCGGTTCCAGCATTAGCTGCATATCCAGATTGCGGGCAGACCATTGCGGTTCCAGGCGAATGACAGCTTTACGCAGTTGCTCGTCGAGACAAAACTTTTGCGGGGCGGGCTTTGCATGCTCGTGCTCCAGGCTGGTCAATTCCAGCAGATCGTCGCACAGCCGGGACAGCCTGTCGCTCTCCTCGTCGATAATATTCAACATCCGCATACGGGTTTTCTCGTCCATGGACTTGATCTTCAGCACACGGGTATATCCTTTGATCGACGTTAGAGGAGATTGGATTTCGTGGGATACATCGGAAACAAACCGCCGACGGAGCATATCCAGCCTTCCCAATTCAGCCGCCATCGCGTTAAAGCTTAGGGTAAGCTGTCCAATTTCGTCACGACGTTTGGTAGACAGGCCAACGTTAAAATCACCCCTGGCCATTCTTTGCGTTGCATGCGTCAGCTTCCGAAGGGGCCTGACCATATACCGCGCAGCGATCAACACCAGAATACTTCCCAAACCGAGAGTAAACAGCTGCTGATACCGGATCAAGGAATCGATTTCGTCGAGGACAAAACTGGTCTGAGTCGTAACCAACAAGACGTGCGGCGAACCGTTCAGCGCAAAAGGCAGGCCAACCGTAATCTCGTCATCATCGCTGGACCCGTTGTGATAAATTTTGTTTTGCTTAAGCACTTGCTGCAGATAAGTTTGATCCTTCTGCCGGTCTGGAGCAGCGCTCCCCGGGTTCAGCAGCGTTCCAGCGCTGTCATAAAATCGTATCTTATAAAAGGGCATAGAATTGCTTACTTCCACGAAAGCCTTCGCATCCTTCGGAGCCAATTTCTTATATAATTGAATGATCATTTGGGCATTGCCAATCATCTTCTCTTCCACTGTCGCTTCGATATGGCCTTTGTAGAAATAGCTTTGAACGATTAAAACCGAGAGCAGGCTGACTATGACGACTCCCAGAAACGTGAACACGACGCGGGCATAGAGCGAGTTAATCATGATACGCCTCCAGACGGTAGCCCATGCCGCGCATCGTTACGATGCGGAAATCTTCGGCATACTGCTCAAACTTGTCGCGCAGACGTTTGACATGCGTGTCCACGGTGCGTTCATCCCCGTTGTACGCGTAACCCCAGATGTCGCGGATCAGCATGTCGCGCGTAAAAATTTGCCCGGGATAACTGGCCAGTTTGTAAAGCAGCTCAAATTCTTTTAAAGGAAGAGCCCATTCTTCGCCCGTATCGGAAAAGTGAACCTGGTAGCTCGTTTTATCGAGAATGACTCGACCGAGCTTCACGATATGGGAGGTAGCGATCCGATACCTTTTAAGCAGTGCCTTGACCCGCATAACCATCTCCATCGGATCAAAAGGTTTGGTCAAATAATCGTCCGTCCCCAATCGAAAGCCTTTGACTTTGTCCAGCGACTCCTTTTTGGCCGTGACCATCAGCATCGGCTTGTCCCCGGCCTCCCGCAGCTTTCTGCACAGCTCCCAACCGTCCATGCCGGGCATCATAATATCCAAAATGATTAAATCGACGGAATGATGCAAGTAATAATCCCAGGCTTCGAGACCATCCGTTTTCTCTACGACGTCCATACCTTCGTCTCTTAATAACAGCCCTGCCAGTTCGCGGACAAGGGCGTCGTCATCCACTACCATAATCGTCGGCAATATTCATTCACCTCTATTCGAAGCCCGCTCCGTGAGGAATGACCCTGCGCAAGCTGAAGCTTTTCTTGCCAAATTCGCTTTAACGTTTCACCGAACTTTTTATCATTAAAGAAAGGTTTCCGTTGAACGGAGCCCTACCGTCATAATGACAAGCCCCCTCCATATTATCTTACACGGAACAGGGGGGCCGTTGCAAAACGATTCAATACTCCGTAATCGCGCCATGATATCTGAGAGGAAGCAAAAAGAAGGCTGCGAAGCATCCAACTTTTTTATCACCAAACAATAATAATTGTTCAACAATTTGCTCTTAGTCTCCATTAAAAAAATAAAGCTGTCCTGAGATTTCAGGACGGCTTATGATGTCTGGGTTGTTGTGCCAACTTTTATTATCAGACAACTTCATAACCTTAATGTCTGTTTCATAACTATGTTGTTTCTATACCCCAGACAAGTGTATGGAGAAAATAAAGTATTAGACCGGAGTATAATAAACTATTTGACACACTCCCCCTAATATTCGCTTTTTAAGTAAGAATCTTTGGAGTTATATTAGGGAGTTGTATTAACAAAGTGGCCGTCTTAGAAATGAAGTGACGGGAGGAATTCTCCCGCCAAATCATTGCATTAATCAGGCAATATCTAAGGTGCATAAATTTCTCTAAGGCAAATAACAAGGCCCATGAATTCCGTTAGGGCAATAGGCTGGAGGAGGAGGAGGATTGCCACCAGGAAGGTCTTTGCCACCTCCTCTACCATCGGCTAGAGCAGTACTAGATACTGATGCACACATAACGAATGCAAAAACGATAGCTAGAAATTTTTTCTTCATTTTCTCACCTCCTAAATAGAATAAAACAATATAATATTCTTTAGTGGGAATATTATACAAATAGGTTACTATACTAATTTTGATTTTACAATATTTTGAAAGTTAAGCCGTGTTTTTCTCTATTAAGAAGAATCAACTCGCCTATTTCTCTATAGCAGCGGACTTTCATAATTATCGTCCTCTTCTTATGCAATTCAAATATATCCGGTGTCTTCGACAAACGAATGTCTAATCATGTTCTTGTCCATTTTCGGCATAAAACAGAAAAACCGCGCTGGGCGCGGGTTCTTATGGGACTACGTTCTTGTCCTGCGACGATCGTTTGGAAAATCATAGAATAATGCGCTTGGAACAACGGTCCATTTGCGAAGTGCCCACCTAAGCACACACATCAATCCGTGTAAAAAATAGAGCTGTCCCAAGCAGCCCATTCATGGCTTTATGGACAACTCCCTATCGAATTAGGTATCGCCTTATGCCGGCACATTTTCCGTATGAATACATTAGTCAGTTACATTTTGCCAGGGCAAGACTTCTCTATAGTCTACATCATAGCATTACTGCTGATCGGCCAACCATTTAGTGCCTTCCTCCTGAGCCTTCTTCATTCCTTCGGCCGCACCTAGTTCACCTAACAGAACACGTTCTACATTCTCTGACAGAATATAGCGCGGTTGACCGGAGCGGTATGGATAACGTGGTGTCCACAGCTGGCCCATTTGCTTCAGAATAATGTCCATTTGTCCAATCTCCTGAACAGAAGGCCATTTCTCAGCTGCCTTGATGACTGGCATACTCTGCGAACGCTGTTCATCCCACATATATTGCTGGAAGAACTCGCTGCCGCTGAATTTCAACCATTCCCAAGCCAGGTCTTTTTTGCTGCTGGATGCTCCAATTGCGAACGGGCTTCCGGCGAACATGCCGCCCATACCTGTATCCTGATTTTTGAACAGCAAGGCCGCCTCGTAGCGGTCTTCAAGCCCAAAGTTGGCCAGACCATTGATAAATCCCGGACTTTCACGCAGGTTGATCGCAATGTTGTTATTTTCCGTCAGGAAGTTTTCAGAGCCTTGTCCGGCCATTACGCCCTCCGGTGCATACTTAATCGCTTCTTTCAACCAATCGATTGATTTCACCATGGTCTCGCTTTCGAAGTTCAGCTTCATATCCTTCCACAAGAATCCTGTGCCCCATTGTCCACCCAGCGATTCATTAATATTCATTACAGTATCGGCAGCATCGGCGCCCTTGAAGGTCAGACCATAGTTCTGTTCGCCCGTTTTGGGGTTCTTGCCTGTCATCTTGGAGGCTTTCTCCATGACCTCCTCGATAGTCGGAGACTCGGACAAATATTCCACACCCCATTCATCGAACAACTGCCGGTCATATACAATTACCCGCGCATCGCCGATAAAAGGCAAGCCATAAATCTGTAGCTCCTGATCATCCGGTCCCATGGCCTTCCAGCCATCCACCTGTCCATTCAGATAACTCCCCAGATCATAGCTGTCTTTATCAATGTAGGACTGCAACGGCTCCAGCAGACCTTGTTCGGCAAAAGCGGCAATCCCAGGCACTTGATATACATCGGCTGCTCCTGATTGAAGCATAGTTTGAGTCTTCTCGTTGTAGTTATCCCAGCCCATAAGTACAAACTCGACAGCTGCGTTAGGATACTGCTTCTCGAACTCCTCTTTCAGCACCTTTACACCCTTGGAGGTTTTGCCTGAGATTGCATCGGTCTTGTCCTCCAGCGAGAAATCGCCCACAAGTTGTACTTTCAGTGTTCCTGTCAGAGCTTCATTCGCCGCCACTGCACTTTTGGTGCCTTCAGTTTCTGCCGGCTCATTATTGGCCTTCACTGCCCCGTTCGAATTACCGTTTGTCCCACATGCACTTAGAATCATAGTAGACGCCAGCAGCAGCGTTCCTGTCAACTTCAGGGTCGATTTACTAAACATTGTTAGCTCCCCTAACTCCATTATATTTTTTATAAATTGCCACTTGCCTGCTTACCAGTCCTGTCGCTTGAAGTGACCTCGCATTCTCCAGTTATCACTCTCCCTTCAAGCCGCTAAGGGCAATACTGCGAATAATGTATTTTTGTAAAAAGAGAAACACAAGCAGGATCGGCAGAATACTCATTGCCGCTGTAGCCATCGTAACCCCCACCAACCGGTTGCCATTCTCTGAAGAGAAGCTGGAAAGAAATAACGGTACGGTCTTCATATCCTGATCGTTGATGACAACGAGCGGCCACAGGAAGGAATTCCAGCTGTCCTGGAAGGCCAGAATCGCCAGTGTTGCTGTAATCGGTCCGGTCAGGGGAGCGAAAATACGGATAAAGATTGTGAACTCATTGGCCCCATCAATCTTGGCTGATTCACGTAACCCTTCAGGGAGACGGTCAAAATACTGCTTCACCAACACAATACCTAGCGCATTAATGATCGCCGGAAATATCAGGGGATATTTGGTATTAATCATACCGAGATCATTGAACATACTGAACATCGGAATCAGTCTGGCCTCGAACGGAATCATCATGGTGGCCAGGACTGCGAAGAATAGGAATTTCTTGCCTCTGAATTCCCCCCTGGAGAAGGCGTAGCCGGCCAGCAGGGCAGAAGACACACTGAGAATGACACTGAACAATGAAATGATAGCTGAATTGGCATAGGTCTTGAACAGAACCCCATTCTCGAATACCAGTTTATAGTTGAATATGGAGAACTGTTCAGGAATGATCCGCGGTGGAAACGGAACGGCTATGTTGCTGCTTCTTTCCAAGCTGACGCTTAACATCCAGAGAAAGGGATACAACATCAGCACACCCATACCAAGCAGGAGCAGGAACAGCAATCCGCCCGACAGTTTCCCTTTTCCTGTTACGCTCAACATGTTACGAGTCTCCTCCTTATATTTTCATCTTCGTGACCTTGGTATTGATATAAGTGAAAGCAAGTATAAAGAGGAATAGAATATATGACGCCGCAGAGGCCAGACCATATTCATGCCCACCGAACCCTCTTTCGAATATAAACCCTACAACAGTATGCAAGGACCGCGCCGGACTTCCCTGCAAGCCACCGAGCATATAAGCGTCGGAGAACCGCTGCAAGCCGCCGATCCAGCCAATGATAAACAGGACAGTCAGACTTCCAAGCATATTTGGCAGGGTGATGTACAGCCACTGTTTGAAACGTGAAGCCCCATCTATAGAAGCCGCTTCATAGTAGTCGCTTGATATCGCCTGCAAATTGGCCAGATTAATAATGATGACGAAGCCCAGCCAATGCCAAACAGAGAGAATGATCGCCCCCCACTTGGCAGAGAGGGGTTGTGACAGCCAGACTACCTTCTCGAAACCGAGCAATTGCAGCACATAGTTGAGTGGCCCATCGGGATGTAGAAGCGCCAGAAAGACAGTGGCAGCTGCAACAATAGAAGTGACATTGGGCAGATAGAACAGCACCTTGAAGAAGTTTGAGCCACGACGTAAATTGTTGATTAGACAAGCAATGATGAAACCTAGTGGAATGGCAATCAGAAGCTGGAAGACGGTAATGTAGAGCGTGTTGTACACCGAATACCAGAAGGTGCCTGATTCCAGCACACTCACGTAATTCTCCAGTCCAACGAACCGCTCATCAGCCCCCTTGGTGAAGCTGAGCCGCAGCGACTCAGCCAGCGGGTAGATCATGAACACCGAAATGCCAAGCAAGGTGGGCAGAAGAAACAGATACCAGGCAAACGGAGGCTGCCTCCGGATCATTTTGTTGCGTTTATGCAGCATACGTTGGTTTAAGACGCCCAGCGGTGTAGCCTTTGACATGTGGTCGGACAAGGGGACTATCCCTCCCTACTATTCATTTTGGAGAATAAAAATATTGTGTAAAGTTAACGTTAGACAGCTCCGGAATCGGGCTGCAATTCTGTGCTTCTGTATTTGGTATCGATAGCAGACAAGCGAATTTGCCGCCACTTCTCTGATTTCCAGCGTCGGAGCATGAAGTAGGCTCTAATCCATTCATCTATAATAAAAGCCAGCCAAATGCCGTATATCCCGTAACCCCATACGATACCGAACAGATAAGCCGCAGGGACGCTTACTCCCCACATCAGAATAAGTCCCATAATGACAGGATATTTCACTTCACCGCTGGCATTCAGCGAAGCAATCATAATAACATTGCAGGCACGGGCAGCTTCCAGCAGGACGGACAGCAGGATCAGGTTGGCAGACATGATAATGACATTGCTGTCCTCCGTAAACAAACCCATCAGTGGCTTGGATACCAGATACAGCAACAGGCTGACGGAGCAGCTCAGGAAGAGACCGATTTTCAGATGCCTAAGCCCGGTGGTACTCGCCTTCTCCGATTTTCCAGCTCCAATCAGATGACCAATCATAATCGAAGTCGCCTGACCGATAGAGACAGATAACAGGAAAATATATCCGGTAAGCGTTTGTGTGTATATCTTAGTGGTGATGGCTGTAGTCCCGAGAAGCGTTACCATCATCATAATGACTACCTGAGAAGCAGAATAGGAGAGATTCTCACCTGCTGAAGGAATACCCAGCTTGAAGATTTCCCGTAAATCAGCAAGTCGGAGTAAGATGCCTTTAACGCTGAACAGAGTTTGGCCCATCGCACGGATCAACAGGAACACAGCCAACGCCACACCAACCAGCTTACTTCCGAAAGTCACCCATGCTACACCTTCAACCCCATAGGAAGGCAGGCCGAACGGTTCATACAGCATTATATAATTGCCAAACGTATTGAGAGCGACCATCGCGAAGGACAGCAGAAGCATCCGCTTGACCATACCGTTCATGCGCAAGGTCATTTCCGCAGTCATAATGAAGGCCGTGGCAAAGGAGGCAAGTCCTGTCACCGATAGAAATACTGTCCCGTACTGCATCAATTCTTCAGGCAAGGAGATGGCGCGCAGGACCGGTTCAGGGAATAAGAACAGTCCTATGCTAGCTATACCACCGAGCAGCAGATTCGCTATTATTGCGGTCCGGGCGACATCGGCCGCCTCGGCCCGCTTCCCCGAGCCGTTCAATTGACTCATAATGATTCCGGCCCCTATGGTGGCGAATCCGAACAGCAGATTGATTGTAGAGAGCAATTGCGAGACCGTACCTATGGCTGCAACGGCAAGATCAGAATAATTGCTAAGCATCAAGGTATCGATTGTGAAGATAACCGTCTGCACCAGTTGGCTCAGAAACAGCGGTCCGGCCAATTCCAGCAGGGTGAGGGCGGGAGCGCTGCTCTTCATGCCCCGCCGTCCTCAGGCATAACAGCTCTCAGCGCTGCAAACTTCTTCACCTCATAGACAGTAACTGCATCTACGCCCATGTCCATATATTTAAAGAACAAGTCCTGATCATAGGGTAATGTATAGATCCAAACCTGCAACCCGTGAAGATGGGCCTGCTGAACCAAATAAGGCCGGCAGCATTCATATTGGATATTCACACCGCCGAACTTCGCTTCAGCCGCTCGATGGCACAGCTCTGCCGTTTGCTGCCGATAGCTTACTTCGTCCAACTCACTGAGTTCCTTCGGTAAATTCCACATTACATGTCTGGAATATCCGGAATTCGCTATCAGCCCTGTGGCCCCTGTGAACCATACCTGACTCCAGGTAGATGTGGCTGTTACATCAGCTATGGCCGCCAACCCCGCCTCTTCTGTTTTGAGATCCAGATTGAAGGCGACGGGCAACTGACTGAACCGTGTTAATACCCGGTTCAGCGTCTCCGGCTTTTGCCCTGTCTCCAGCAGCTGCCCATAATTCAACTGGTGGACGGAAGGCTCATCATCATGCTGGAGAACAGCCACATTATCCTTGGTTACTCTGACATCCACTTCTAGAATAGGAGCCCCCGCCTTCACTCCGGCTTCACAGGATTCAAGCGAATTGTAGCTCGTTCCCTCGCAGCCTGCATGGGCGATCAGCTTCGGATATTGCATTGCTATCCCTCCTTTGCAATTATTCTTCATCCCGCTGCCCGCTTGCGAAATAAATCGCATTGGTGCAGGCAATGGTTGTCAGGATTCCGTCGATGATGCCAAACAGCCGTACACGCAGCCATCGCAATCCTGCGGTTGTCAGCATAATAGGCAATCCGTTATACCCGAAGGCCGGTACTTTTGCCAGCTCCCCCAAATTAGAATCTACGATGATCAGGCTGCCCTCCTCCGGTCCCCAAGGACGCTCAGGCTGGTTTGAACGTGTGATCTGTACAGTCATCCCTGCAACAGGATGGTCCTCCCTGATGGCTAAGGGAACCTCGTCCCCAAGTCCATATTGGTCAGCTCCAAGAGAAAGACTGACTTCCAGAAGCGGCCCCATACTTAGGCAGATCTGTCCCTGCCTGATTGCGTTAATGATATCAGTTAATGAATGCGGCAATGGTGCATCGGGAAGGCCAATATACGTGTAAGCCGCCAGCTTGTCCGCCGAATCGGATCTATGCCAATCCCTACCGGCTGTAGCGGATATCCTGTACCCTTCGTTCAGCAGCTCGGTCCATTGTCTGAAAGCAGGCACATTATGATTCTTCATGGAAGGGTTCGTTTCATGCCATACCTCCATATAATCAATCTGATTCCAGTCGCTTACGGTGTAATCCCAGTGGCAGCCTGTACAGATCGGACTGCCGAAGCTGTAAGGATGGGCAATGCCCACGATGCCTCCCTGCTCATGAACACGAGCGATGCCCTTATGAATATCGTAGGGACCGAGATCCCTCCATTCGCAATAAGGAGCGCCAAGGGTCAGCATATGGCCGTAAAACGTCGTCCATTCCATGCCGGGAATGATAGTAATGCCTGTCTCCCTGCTGACAGCTTCAGCATCTGCCAGTCCCGATACGGTGTTATGATCTGTAAGCGCGATGCCTGTAAGCCCAAGCTCTGCTGCTGCCCGGCACATCTCCAGTAGAGAATGTGTCCCATCACTATGGGGAGTATGGGTATGAAGCTCAAATGGAAGCCATCTCATCTGCCGGTCCCCCTCACAAATAATTCATAGCGGCAATCGGGTGTAACAACACAATGCACGCTGATCGTTATCTTCCATACTCCGGAGGGAATGTCCCCTGAGATGAACCCGGGAGAAGTCTTGCTCCCATCCGGGCAGATCATGTGCTTCTGCTCTGGAGCATGCCGGTGTGCTGAGCCGCGGAAGCCCAAGGGGCTATCCAGAGATAATGTCAACAAATTCTGCAAGGGATAGAAATTGTCCCATTGCTTCTTATGCAATGCCACCCAAGCCGGATCGGAGTATATCTCGATAGCTTCTAATATAAGCGGCTGTGATGCTTCTCTGTCTAAAAACTGTTTGGGTGCATACCTGAAATCGATCTCCAGTGAAGACAAGGGGTAATCCAAGTGGAATTGGTAAGTAATATGAGTTTTAGAACTAAGCGGAGTGAGCTTACCCTCAACCGTGATGATATCTTTATGCATGGCCTGTACCTCTTTCTCACCGTAATCACTCATATGGTATCGATACCGGAAAACTTTTCTTCACTAGCATAATCATTTCTTGTTAAAAGAACTCCTGCTTTTCAGTCGATTTATATTAAAGTTAGTCGATTGTTTTGTTCGTAATTGATATAAAAAAAAAGCAGGTCCGTCAACCTAGACGGACCTGCATGTACAGTGTTTCATATTATATTCTTCGACAGCTTGCCCGCTCCATGATCCGGTGCGGCAGATAAATGTCTTTACAGTCCGGCTGCTCCCCTTCTTGAATTAAGTTGTGCAGATATTCAAGCGAAGTCCGTCCGAGCTCCCGGACAGGCTGCTGCATAGAAGTAAGCATTGGCCTGACGGCCTCTGCAATCAGACTGTCGTCAAATCCCATGACAGATATATCCTCAGGAACACTAAGTCCATAATCAAGCGCACAGTTCATGGCACCTACTGCCATATCGTCACTGGCAGCAAAAACAACAGTAGGCCGCTCTCCTTGCTCCAGAATCTCCTGCATCATTAATCGTCCGCTTTCGAGTTTATAGTTGCCAAACCTGATGAAATTAGGATTGAGCGGAATACCGGATTTGTTTAAGGCATCCAAATAACCTTGATAGCGACTACGGCCTGCCGTTACATCCTCCAGATCCCCACCCAGGAAGGCAATCTGGCGATGACCGAGGCCGATCAGATATTCGGTGGCATCCAGTGCCGCCTGATAGTCATTAATCAGCACAGAGAACCTGTCCGGCAGCGGGGAGCGGACACAAGAGAACAGGATAGGCATAGAAGCACTTTCTATAAAAGAAAGGATACGTTCGTTCACCTTTTGGTGCATGATGATGATTCCGTCTACCCGCATCTCCTGAACAGCATACAGATATTTTAATTCCTTATCCAGATTTTCTGCAATATTGCAGACGATTAGATTGTAGCCATATTCGCTGGCACTTTCCTCAATACTGCTTAATATAGTTGAGCAGAAATAATTCGTGAGATCGGGAACGATGACACCAATTGTATCGGTTTTCTGCTTTTTTAAACTGCGGGCAATCTGGCTTGGGGTGTAGTTCAATTCCTTGATCGCCTGGTTCACCTTCTCAAGAATATGTTGGCTAATATATTTCTCACTATTCAGAACTCGGGACACACTGGTGACAGAAACACCCGCTCGTTTAGCTACATCTTTTATTCTTGCGCTCATGTGTACTCACTCCTTAGCAAGGTCAATGCGGATGAATCATACAACTGCTGCTGTTTTTGTGAAATATTTGGCGGCAGCTATAGAATTTACATCATCCATTATACAGACTGTTGCGTTTCGAAGTGTAAGGCCTGTGTAATTTTCTGATACGGATGACGACTACTTGATGTTCTGTGAAAATAAAGTATTAGACTAGAGTCGTTGATTTAACAACGTATTTGAATTGAAGAATCGTCAGCTTTTGGAAAATAAGTATCCTCTCCAACCAATCCATCGTTCTCCCTTCGAGTTAAATACTATCGTAAATAAAAGTGACTTGCCGGGCATTTCTTGCACAAAATTGTCAGCATCGTTCGCATCCTCTGGAGACCGATCCAAACAAATCCGATGTATAATAACATTGCGCTTGACTGCCAGTTAGGTTAAACAAAAGCAGCCGATTTAGCAGTCTGCTCTTTACGCTTTCGTTCCCCCGTTAGTTAAGCAGCTTACCGCATTCACATCGGCAAGGGGGACTTCAGCAGATGTCTCTCCGATACTGTTCGGCACATCTTTGACCAGCTTCCAAACTCTCCTTATATTTTGGAATCAATATATTGTAAAATACTTCTAAATAAATTCAAAACAAGTTTCGCCTCTTCTTCACCAATTATTTCTTCATTGGGATGGGTATAAGACTTGTTATTTCTTATCTCATTTAAATTCTCAAGCAGCTTGCTAATTGCATTAACGATTTGATTGATTTGTAAATGACTTTGTGAATGATCAATAAGTATACTAGGATGTTCCTGTTTCAGCTTACTCCAGTAATCTTGTTGTCGTGTATTCGCTTTTTTTGTTCAAATTCATATTGAGTCAAAATTTCTTCATTGAACCGATCTTCAAAAAACTCCAAGGTATATTTATCTATTACTCCATGTAATATCTTCGACTGAATAAATGGTTCTGCCTCGGATAATATTCTTGTAAATCTTTGCCTTGTCGTACCTTGGAATTCATTGGGATCAATGTCTACACCACAATACATAGGATAAAATTGAGCATGAGAAGCATATGTAAAGTTACCAAGATAACCACCTTCGCCACCGATGTACCCCAAAACACTGTTTACTTCCTTACCTCCTAGTCTTTCCATCAATGATTCACTCCAAGTAGTTTTTTAATTTGTTTTAGTTTTTGCCGAATCTCAGCTAACGTTTCCGTGTTCACGATGTCCCACCACCTTAAGCGAACGAATGTGAGCGGCTGCGATGCGGTTAGGTGGTGCGGATGTGTCGCCTGAATCCTCTTCTTCGAAATACCTCTGGCGACCGAGGCGGCTTGTCCGCCGATGCGTGGAAGGCATTGTTATCTGAAGTTACTATCTCCTTGGGATACCCTTTCAATTTCTTGTAAAATTCTATTTCTTGTTTCTAATAATCTAGTTCCTGCTTTATGATCTATGATCGGATCGGACCATGTAAAACCATCATCCTTAAATCTAGGTATTACGTGCATGTGATAGTGTGTCAAGTCATTAAACATTCCACCATTCTGACAAATGGTGATTCCATCCGGTTTATAGACTTCTTTAAGTACTTTAGATATGTAGACTGAGGCATTCATAATTGCATATAAAGTATCCCTGTCCATCTCATCCGAATCATAAAAATGCTTTTTAGGAAGTATTAATATATGACCTTCATTAAAAGGTGCGATATCTAATACGCATATTACTAATTCGTCTTCATAGATAATGTTAACATGTGGTTCTAAAAGATTTACGATTCTACATCCAAGACAGTTCATAACGAATATCACCTGTTTTCTTGTTTTTTTTACTTTACAGTAATTTCAGATAACGTCTTATTTACGAACTTTAGCTCCATATGTAGAGTATTCGGGGAAATCATCAAGCTATCCTGCCCGTTAGCGTAATGAAAAGATTAGCCGATCGTTTGGCCGGCTGCAGTCATGTCTGAATTGAGCTATCGTTCCTCGTTAGTTTTGCCCACACCTTTCTCATTCTTAATAATGTGGTTCCAATTGGGGGGCAGCTCAAAATCCTTAAGATGCTCAAACCCGATTACTTCTACCGTTCCCATATTGTCAATCATGAAGGAAATAAAGTAGTTCCAACATCAAGATGTGGACCGATATAAGGTGATACTGTTACATTAACGATGATATGGGAATCTTGATATCCAACCAATACGTTCAATGGATCAAGAAATGGAGCAAACGTAGGTTTTTCATTCAGTTTATCCTTGTAATAAATATCTAATTGTTCTTGTATCTTGGGCGTTAACAAGGTAAGTATGACCCTATATGGGTCTGGATTCGTTTTAGCGTAAGCTGTTTGAATTGATGCCAAAAAACAAATTATGATCAGAGTACATGTCATTACACCGCGTCGCATGGAGATCGCCCCTCAGTTTTTTTAATAATCTTCCCATACGACTTCTAAACTATCCTGCCCATCCCTCGGTTTTAAGGGTTTATCTCACATATACTCACTCATTCGTAGGATTTCGTCGCCTCGGAATACAGTTAACGTTCAGAAAGTAAGCTCATTAGACACCGTTGTCTCGATCTTGGGTATGCGGGAACAGAAGAAGCGTGTGGAACAGCTCTCCAAGTGTTATTCTTCTGCACGCATACTCCACAATTTCCTTGGGGGTTCACCATCCCATGACTCTACGGGTCTATGCCCTTACATTCCTTCGTTTCACCTGACCAAGGCGTGGAGACCGATAACGTTTCGTAACTTCTGAAAGACGATAGCCTGTCGCGAGTATTCATAGTAGTAGCCTCGACTGATCACATCAGCAATGACAAGCGCATCCTTCGGATCACTTTTGGAGGGAGAATTATCGCGGTTCTCCTTGTTTCGTTTGGTGGTTGCCGGATTCACCATTACAACGCCTATGCCTTTGTCGGTAAGCCAATTGGCCAGGTTATACCCGTAGTGTCCGGTCGGCTCCATCCCGATTATGAGATCCTTTAAGCCGTGTTTCCGCCCTATTCCCTCGATCCACCGATCTAATTTTTCGAATCCTTCAATTGTATTTGAGAATGTAAGATGTCGCTTACTAAGTACGATACCACGAAAATTAGTCGCTTGTGCAACATGAGTTTCCTTCGCGATATCTATACCCACAACAAGGTGAGATGTGGTCAATGCGTTGATTTTGATCGTCTGATTGTTTAAACTTCATAATAAGAGCGCCTCCTTGATGGTGTTGGGTTATAAACCCGTCGACAAACCCATCATACCGAGGCGCTCCTTTTTTGACAAAGACCAAATCTTAAGCCTTACAGGAATGTTTGTGAGTTCAGAACTAGGTTAAAGTTTTATTGCTCAGCCAATCATAAAAAAAGTCCCGATGATTTAAGGCATCATCGGGACTTTTTGTCGGTATTAAAGGGGCCTCTTCAACTTCATGGACCAACTATTTGTAAAGGTACTAACTTTATTGTCCGAGCACTTACATTAATGTCTGTACACCAACTTTAATGTCACCAGACACAAGAATTCTTATCAAAACCCCTACTACTCCACCGTAACGCTCTTCGCCAGGTTACGTGGTTTATCCACATCGTGGCCCAGGGCCAGCGAAGCATAGTAAGCCAGCAATTGTAGCGTTACTACGGACAAAGCAGACGTCAGCAGCGGCAGGGTCTTAGGAATCACGAATGCCTGATCTACCGATCTCAGCAGGTCGGTTACATGCTCTTCATGAGTGATTGCCAGCACGTCTGCGCCGCGGGCTTTCACTTCTTTGATGTTGCTGACGGTTTTCTCCAGAACGGACTCCTGGGTAGCCAAGGCAATGACTGGAACGCCTTCTTCAATCAGCGCCAGGGTACCATGCTTCAGTTCACCCGCAGCATAAGCTTCGGAGTGAATGTAGGAGATTTCTTTCAGCTTCAGTGAGCCTTCCTGAGCTACCGCATAGTCTACGCCGCGGCCGATGAAGAACAGGTGTTTGTGCTCTGAAATTTGCTCGGCATAGGTTTTGATCGCTTCTTTCTGTGCCAGAATTTCTTCCACTTGCTCAGGCAGTGACTGCATAGCGGCGAGAATCTCGGCAACCTGTGCTTCGCTTTGCGTTTCGCGTACTTCAGCCAGGTACAGACCAAGCAAAGTAAATGCGATAATCTGCGAAGTATAAGCCTTAGTGGACGCTACAGCGATTTCCGGTCCAGCCAGTGTCACAAGTACATCATTGGCTTCACGGGCGATGGAGCTGCCCACAACGTTGGTGATTGCCAGTACATGCGCACCGTTTGCTTGACCTTCACGCAAAGCAGCCAGTGTATCAGCAGTCTCGCCAGATTGGCTGACAACGATGACCAGTGTTTCCGGTGTTACGATTGGTGAACGGTAACGGTATTCCGAAGCGATATCGTTCTCTACCGGGATACGAACCAGGGATTCAATCAGGCTGCGTCCAACCAGACCCGCATTGTAGGCTGTACCGCAAGCAACGATCTGGATGTTGCGGATATTCTTGATTTGCTCAACGGTCAGGTTCAGCTCCGGCAGAATAACCTTGTTGCCTTCAGCATTCATACGGCCGCGCATAGTGTCGCGGTAAGCCTTAGGCTGTTCGTGAATTTCTTTCAGCATGAAATGCTCATAACCGCCTTTTTCTGCGGTAACTGCATCCCAATCGACAGTAATCATTTCCCGAGAAATAAAGTTGCCTTCAATCGTCATCAGTTCGACAGCATCCCGTGTCAATACAGCCATTTCGCCGTCGTTCAAAATATATACATTGCGGGTGTATTCCAGCAGTGCCGGAATATCGGACCCGATAAAGTTTTCGCCTTCCCCAAGGCCGATAATCAGCGGGCTGGCTTGACGCACAGCTACCAATTTATCCGGCTCATATTCAGTCAGAACACCCAGTGCAAACGCACCGCGCATGAAAGTGATCGCTTTTTGAACAGCTTTTACGATATCTCCTTCATATTCACGGGCGATCAGGTGGGAAATAACCTCTGTATCTGTTTCGGAAGTGAAGTGGCATCCGCCGGCAATCAGCTCTTCTTTAAGGTCCAGGTAGTTTTCGACAATCCCGTTGTGAACTACCGAGAACTTCTGGCTTTCATCGGTGTGAGGATGGGAGTTCTCATCAGAAGGTTTACCATGAGTCGCCCAGCGGGTGTGCCCGATTCCGGCACTTCCTGTCAGCGGAGTGGTTTCAAGTCTCGACTCCAGGTTTGCCATACGGCCCTGAGCCTTCACGACCTGCAGTCCTTCCTTGGTAAATACGGCAATACCTGCCGAATCATAACCACGGTACTCCAGCTTCTTCAATCCTTCAACCAAGATCCCCTGCGAATTCTGATTACCAATATATCCTACAATACCACACATTATATTTTCCCCCGTCCATTTTATCGTAATGTGGGCGGCATAAGGAAAGAAACGTGCCGTGCGGCATGTTACTTGAGAAAAAGCAAATATTCTGTTGTAGTCATAAGTCCAACAAAATAAACCTGTCACCTGCTAGGTGTTCATGAAATGCACAGTCTTCTCCTCTGCCGCAGCAGACCTCTGTTTACTTTCCAGATCGCACATACCCATGAAATAACATTTCTAATTTGCACCCATAGTCGCGTTGTAAGAGTGGTCGCCCGCTCATTTTCCGCTTCCATTTACGGCTCTGGTGCATCACCGGGAGGTCCCCGCCGAACATTTCGAACGCCTCCACCTCGTCAGCTTACATCTGCCGTGATCCGTTCAAGCCTTGCCCTGATTGGCATCTTGCAGGCTTTCCCTTCTCCCCCGCGCAAGATCAAGCTCTGGCGCTTGCTATTGCTGTAACCTTACTATCCCCGCTTTCCTTCTGGAATGACACTTAATCATTATATGCACCTTACATCACTTTGGCAATGCTATAACTCGTGAAACCTTTTGGAACACTTCAACAAACTGGGTATATTGATCAGGCAGCCAGTGAATAAATCTGTCGATTCCATCCACTGGCTGCCAGTAGAAATAACAAATTAGACCAATTCGCGCTGTACTACATCAACAATCTGACCGACAAAAAGATCCAGTTCAGCCTTATCCGGTCCTTCCGCCATTACACGGATCAGCGGTTCGGTTCCGGAAGGACGTACCAGTACACGGCCATTATCGCCAAGCTTGCCTTCTACCTCATTAATCGCCGCTTCAATTGCCGGATTGTTAGGGTAGTTGGTCTTATCCTGCACACGTACATTCACAAGCACCTGCGGATATTTGATCATCATCGATTTCAGCGCACTTAGCTTCTTCCCTGAGGCCTTCATCGTGTCCACCAGCTGAATTGCCGTGAGAATGCCGTCTCCGGTTGTATTATAATCGAGGAAAATGACATGCCCGGACTGCTCTCCGCCCAGGTTGTATCCTCCGCGGCGCATTTCTTCCATCACATAACGGTCGCCGACAGCCGTCTTGGCTGTATTCAGCGATAATTTCTCAGTCGCTTTGTAGAAACCGATGTTGCTCATTACTGTAGAGACAATAGTTCCATCCTTCAGCTTGCCTGCACGGTTCATGGCATCTCCGCAGATGCAAAGGATAAAGTCTCCGTCAACCTCGTCGCCCTTCTCGTCGATAGCAATTAGGCGGTCGGCATCGCCGTCAAAGGCAAGTCCTAAATCCGCGCCTTGGCGCAGTACTTCCTCACGCAAGGTTTCAGGGTGGGTGGAACCGAAGCCGTCATTAATGTTCAGCCCGTCAGGCTCTGCTCCAATGGCAATGACCTCGGCGCCAAGCTCTCTGAATAGCCGCGGGGCCAGCTCATACGCTGCACCATGAGCGCAATCAAGCACCACTTTGATTCCTTTGAAGCTTTGGGAAATAGTTGTCTTTAAATATTCCAGATAAAGATATTTAGCATCGTTGTCTACCGTAACTGTACCTAGGCCAGATCCAATAGGGCGGGGCAGCTCATCCTTCTCCGCATCCATCAGTTCCTCAATCCGCAGTTCAGTCTCGTCAGTCAGCTTGAAGCCGTCTCCGCCAAAAAATTTAATGCCGTTATCCTCCACCGGATTATGTGAGGCAGAGATCATGACACCCGCATCGGCCTTAAGCAATCTTGTAATATATGCAACAGCAGGTGTACTCACTACACCCAGACGTATAACATGGGCCCCAATGGACAACAGGCCGGCTACAAGCGCCGATTCCAGCAACGGACCGGAAATCCGTGTATCCATCCCTATGACTACCTTAGGCTTCTCTACGTTACCCGTAAGCACATACCCTCCGCAGCGGCCAATACTGTAGGCCATTTCTGCTGTTAATTCCCGGTTTGCAACTCCGCGTACACCATCTGTTCCGAAATACTTACCCATCTTTATTTCTCCTTTGATTACGCTGCTTCAGCTTAATGAATTATTGTATGAAAGTTTAATTATTCCGTGTACCAAAATACATGTAAATAGACGTATTCCAGTTTAAAAAGTTAAGTTCCGCCTGTGCTTCCGGCATTATTGCTATTCCCGTTGCCAGCGGGTATACTGCTGCTCTCTGCCGTGCTTTCAGTCGGGGACGGTGTGGGCGAGGCTGCACTATCGCCGTTGTGAGAGGGGGAGGGCTCGGCAGTAATTTCTTCACCGGCAGCAGGCTCAGAACTTGGCTCCGGGGTGACTGCTGTCTCGGTAGCTGGTGCCTCCGAACTTTCTGGCGTTGAAGGTACTTGCAGATCCACTGTTGCTGTAAGCGGCTGAGCGGAATTCACCAGCACGATGAACCTTGGCAGCGAGACCTGAAGAGATATCTGATGAACACCGGCGGCATAACCGCCGACATCCGCGACCACACTGATATTGTCCTGATCCAGTTGATCCAGCAGGGTAGGTGCCCCGGATACAGTCAGTGACACAGTTTTGCTGGACGGATCCGTCATCAGGGCTGTGAGTCCGTTGGCCAACCCTTCCAGCTTAATGGGAACCGCCTCAATCGTCCGCTGGGCAATTTCCGCGGTCGTCACCGACACCTTCACCGTTCCCGGCTCGACCTTCGTGGCTCCCTCAGGAGGCTTAAGCTCCAGTGGCAGCTGCTGTGTACCCGCAGATGTGATAGAACTTAAATCCAGGGTCGCCTCATAGGAGGACAGCCCTGCCAGCACCTCCTTGTTCCCAAACACATTCACCGCATCGACCTCAGGAGTTACCCTGGATACGACGAGGGAGCCGGGAAGCTGACCGCTGAAGCTAATATCCAGCGGCAAGCTTTTGAAAGGCAGGGTGATCGGCAGTTCCACAGATACGGAAGCAGGCTCGATCACTGCATCTTCTATTTCTTTGCCGCTGCTGTCATAGGCATACAACTTCAGCTTCTTCTCTTTGAAGGTTTCACTTTCGCCATCCAGCTCGATGATCCCCTGCACTTTAGCCACCCTGCTCAGCTCGCTGTCAGCCAGCGTAACCTCAGCAGTCTCCGGCTGAATCACCGGGGTGCCGACCTGATAACCCGCCGCCGGCTCGCCCTTCGTACTTATTGTGACCGGAAATGACTTTGTAGTCCGCAGTTCCACATGCACGTTCACTTGTTTAGGCTCCATGGATTCATACATCACCCCGCTGGGCAGCGAATAGTTTAGCGGCAGCGTTGTATCCCCCGGCTGTAATCCGCTTAAATCCACCGATACCTTATAGGCATCCGACAACTTAAAGTTAAGGTCGGATCTTTTGCCCCGAACCTCCAGCCTTACGCTGTCAACGTCCATGGTGTAGATATACTTGTCGTCATCAAATCCGCTTCTTGCTATCTTAACATTCTCAATGATTTTCGATTCAGTATTAACCGTGGTCTGGTTCGTAGGCTCCGTATCCACATGTACAATGGTCCATAAAATCACACCGAAGACAAGCGCAAGAATTTTGTTGAAGTTGTTGTTCTTCATCCACTTATCCATTGCTCTTGCCCCCTCTCCGTTTCCAGAAAGCAGAACTTTTCTCCTTCAGCGGGGAAGTCGCACTAAGCTCCTGGTGCAGCTTCGAGATGAGCGATTCTTCCTTAATGTCCCTAACAATTTGCCCGTTAATCGCCAGTGAAATTTGCCCGGTCTCTTCGGAGACCACAACAGACACAGAATCCGCGACTTCGCTGATCCCAATGGCCGCCCGGTGACGTGTCCCCAGCTCCTTGCTGATGAACGGATTCTCCGACAACGGCAAATAACAGGCTGCGGCAGCGATTTGACCATCCTGCATAATCAGCGCACCGTCATGCAGCGGGGTGTTGGGAATAAAAATATTGATCAGCAGCTCAGAGCTGACAACAGAACGCATCGGAATGCCGGATTCAGTAAATTCATTAAGTCCAGTCGCCCTTTCAAAGACAATTAAGGCCCCTATCTTTCGCTGGGATAAATAATTCATGGCCTTAATGACTTCGCCGATTAATTTACTGACTTCCTCATCATTCTCCGAGGTTCGTCCAAAAAATTTGCCCCGCCCCAGCTGCTCCAGTCCCCTTCGCAGTTCCGGCTGAAAGATAATAAAGATCGCAAAGATCCCAAAGGTATAAATCTGATTCATCAGCCATTTCAGGGTATACAAATCCAGCAGGGTGCTCAGCGCCCAAATAATAACCAGCACCAATATCCCCTTCAGGAGTTGAACCGCCCGCGTTCCGCGAACCATATTGAGCACTTTATAAATAATATAACTGACAATCAGGATATCGATTATATCTTTAATGGACTCTTTCCATGTAAGGTCAGTAAAATAACTCATTGCCTAAAACCCCCGTCATTTCATATTAGCTGGGTTTATGTAAAATGTCTGTAAGTTCTGTATCAATATCTAGGTTATAACGTTCACGCTCAGGTTGCAAGTTTAGGTCGTTGGGGTTTTATATTTCAGACGTTTAATGACAACAAAAAAGCGCCATCTTTCCGGAAAAAGAGGCGCAAATGAGTTTTCTGCTAAAAGCAACCATGTCTAATTAACGGTAGGCAACTTCAGAGAACATGTTCGTCACTTTATACCAGAGCCAACTTACCGCTTGGTCTATGCTTTTGACTTGCCCGGAAATATGAGCGGTTGAAGCCTTGTACAGAGTGCCGTCGATCACAGTCACATTGCCGTTGACTTCCCCATATACTTGAGTTTTACCGTTCTCCACCGTAAGATCTCCGGAAATGATTTTGCCGGAAGGTACGATAACCGTATCTCCCTTGATGACAACCTGATCGAGGTCGCTTCCTCTGACTACAAGCTGTCTATCCTGATTCCAAAAAGTAACGGAGCTCATCAACATCACAAAAATAAACAAGGACGCCGCAGTAAGCGCGGGATGTCGCTTGATCCAAGTGATAAACGCTCTTTCCTTCTTGGATTTCGGTAATGAATTCATAATCCGGCCTACAAGATCCTCCGAGGCAACAGGGTTCTGGTGCATCAGCGAGAACATCAGCATATCGGTCTGTTCCAATTCTTTGAACTTCGCACGGCAATCCGGACAGGATAGAAGATGCTCCTTCAATTCCCTCTGCTGCAGTTCGGGCAAGTCGTCATCCAGGTAGTCGTGCATCATAGAGACGGCCAGTTTGCATTCCATAGGAGCCAATCCTTTCATGAGTGCTATTTAATTATTTCAAAACAAAGAGACAGGGCGCATAAGACTTGCTTAACTTACATACGTCGCTCCCTGAAGGACGTTTCATAAAAATAAATCTATTTTTACATTTTAGGGCCTAATTTTTTACGTAAAAATTCACGTCCGCGGTGAACCCGTGTCTTGATCGTCGTTACGGGCATATCCAGCACGTCACTGATCTCCTGAAGCGACAAATCCTGCAAATAACGCAGAATCATCACGGACCTGTATTTGACGGGCAGACTATCGATAGCCTCATAAATCAGCGACTGTGTCTCAGAGAGCAAAAGCTCTGTCTCCGGTGTCACATTGTCGCTCGGGATCATCGAATAGCCGTCAATACCTTCCTGATCGTTCATCTCGGCATCCAGCGAATACGTTGGTTTGCGCTTGCGCAGCCTATCAATACAGAGGTTCGTGCCAATCCGGTAAATCCAGGTTGAGAACTTCTGCTTATCATCATAACGGTCCAAATTTCGATACACACGCAAAAAAGTCTCCTGAACGATATCCTCCGCCTCATGGCGGTTGTTCAGCATCCGGTAAGCCAGATGATATATCTTGTCTTTATATAGTTCCACAAGCTCGGCAAATGCCCTTTGGTCGCCTTTCAAGGCGAGCTTTGTCAATCTGCCTTCCAAATTCTCCACCTGTTAACTCCCCCAGACTTGCCGCCCTTGGTATTTCATCTCTTGAATGTCCACGGTACAAGCATTTAAATCGTAATTCATGTTCCGGCAAAAATCAAGGATTGTATTGTTACCTATAGGTATATTGGGCAAAATTCACGCATTGCTGAGACGGTGATTAATCGCAGCGGCGGGAAACATTTGGACTTCCGGTCGCTGTTATTGTCAGATTCCCTGATTCGAACCGCTGGCAGCGGTAGGAATCCGGCAATAAAGGCGATCGCTACCGCTCCTCCAGTTCCAAATTTGCTCTTCGCTGCTCCATCACCGGCATTGGAATGCCATGTAATTCAGCCCAAATTACCTTTCGGCAACAAAAGCTGAGAGGCATAAGGCCGGAAGCTGCTCGGTAACGGCAGCTTCAGCTAATATAAAGGGAACAAGATCCGCTTCTCTTGCCGGGCCATTAAGGCCGGCTACATAGAAACACACAAAAACCCGTCCAGCCTCCATACCAGAGGCGGACGGGTTTGAAGGAAGCGGCTTTGCCGGCTTCGAAAAATCAACAACTTAGAAAGAACATCATGAATATTAACTACAGTAAATCAACTTCATAGATCTACTTCTTGATGATCAAATATTACAAAGCATGAAGTCGGATCAGGTATCAGCCCGTGTTCCGCAGACCGGCAGCAATACCATTGATCGTGAGCAGCACCTCACGCAGCAGCTCGGCGTCATCGCCTTCAACCTCGCGAAGAGCTCTCAGCTCGGCCAACAACTGTACCTGCAAGTAGCTGAGTGGATCAACGTATGGATTGCGCAGCCGGATAGATTCCTGAATCACAGGAACGTTGTCTAAAATATCCTGCTGGCCGGTAATTTTGAGAATGAGCTCTGAGGTCAGCTTGAATTCGGCTTCGATCTGGCCGAATATCCGCTGACGGGCTTCCTCATTCTTACCCATACTTGCGTATTCCTTGGCGATAATCAGATCGGCCTTGGCAATAGCCATTTGCAGGGTGTCAATGAGCGTAGTAAAGAAGGAGAAGTTCTCATACATATGCTGCATGATCTTCAAATTCTCTTCCTTATCCTCATAGAAGCTCTGCAGCCCTGTTCCAGCGGCATACCAGGCCGGGAGCAGATAACGGCTCTGCGTCCACGCAAACACCCATGGAATGGCGCGCAGATCCTCAAAACGGTCACTATTCTTACGCTTCGAAGGACGGGAACCGATATTGAGTTCTCCAACCTCAGGCAGCGGTGTTGATTCTTTGAAATAAGCAAAGAAATCCGGATCACGGAAGATCAGATCCTGATATTTGTTAAGCGAAACTTCGGAAATCCGGGCCACAATCTCTTCCCACTTGCTTTCGTACAGATCAGCCTCAGGCATTCTGGCATTAATAGCTGCCGTCACAAGCGCCGAGGTTGCCTGCTCCAAGCTGCGGTAAGCAATACCTTGCATCGAATACCGGGAAGAAATAACCTCACCCTGTTCCGTAATCTTGATGCCACCGCCAATGGTTGAGGCCGGTTGAGCAAGAATACTGCGGTTCAGCGGCATCCCGCCCCGTCCGAGCGCACCACCACGTCCGTGGAAGAATTTCAGCTTAATCCCGAATTCCTCTGCAGTAGCCGTAATTTGCTTCAATGCAACACGCAACTCCCAGTTCGCGGTAACTACCCCGCCGTCTTTGTTGCTGTCCGAATAGCCAAGCATAATTTCCTGTACATCGCTCATCGCACTAACGGCATCACGGTAGATCGGCATACTAAGCAGTGTATGCATAATTTGTGGCGCATCATGTAAATCATCAATGGTCTCAAACAGCGGCACTGCCTGCAGTGTACATACGACAGTTCCATCATTATCTTTGCGGAACAAGCCGACTTCCTTTGCGAAAACCATAACCTCTAAGATGTCGCTCGCTGCTTCAGCCATACTGATCAAATAACTGGTAATGCACTGCTTGCCGTATTCCTCCTGCGCAGTGAAGATCGTGCGGTACACCGCAAGACATTCCTCTGTGCTCTCACTGTAAGTCTGGTAAGGTGAAGTTAGAGGACGCGGATCATTCAGCAAATTCTCCAGAATTCGAATTTTTTCATTTTCCTCTAGTTTAGCGTAATCCTGCGTGATGTTCATTTTGGCCAAAATTTCTGTCATCGCATTTTCATGCTCCTGACTGTGCTGGCGAACATCCAGTGTAGCCGTGTGGAAGCCAAACAGCTCCACCTGGCGGATCAGCTTCTTAATGTAGGTATCCGCTACATAATCCGCATAGTGATGACGCAGACTGCGGTCTATCACGTTCAAATCATCTATGAATCGTTCTGGTGATGAGTAGCGCTCAGGCGTACCCTTTTTCTCATCATCCAGCACGTTCTGTATCTTGGAGATCATGTAACTGAGTTTAATCCGGTAAGGCTCGTTGTCATTGCGCCAGGCATCAACCCGGTTAAGATTGATAATGTTGCGGTCCTGTTCAATGGAATCCACCAGTTCCTGCGTCACCTCGACGATGCTTGTACTAAAGCTCAGGTACTGCATGAGTTCGCGCATGATACGCTGATATTCCCGGATAGCAAGCTTGCGCTGCAAGCGCAGCGTCTGCAGCGTAACCGCAGCAGTCACCGAAGGATTGCCGTCACGGTCCCCGCCGATCCATGAGCCAAAACGCAGATACGTCGGTACATGCCAATTCTGGCCTGGATAGTATTTGCTCAGACATCGCTCAAGCTCTTGGTACACATCCGGCAATACTTGAAAAATCGTCTCATGGAAATAATACATCCCATTACGCACTTCATCGAGTACCGTAGGCTTGCGGTCACGAAGCTCATCGGTCTGCCACAACGTGATGACCTCGTTCAGCAGTTTCTCGCGCAGCTGTTCGCGTTCCCGGAAGGTCAAGGTAGGATTATCCAATCCCATTACATCGTCGGAAATCCGTTTATGAATATCAAGGATCGCCCGGCGCATAGCTTCAGTAGGGTGAGCCGTCATGACCAGCTCTAGTGAGAGACCATTCATGATTTCATGGACATCCTCATGGGAGAAGTCACGCTCGCGTAGCTCCTGAATAGCGCTTTCTATGGACCCGGGCTGTACAGTCTCCCCGGCTGAACGTTCATAGTCGCGTTTACGGCGAATGCGGTGATTCTGTTCGGCGATATTCACCAATTGAAAATAGATGGCGAATGCCCGTATCACCAGGTGGCGATTCTCAGGATCCAGTGAATTAATTAGTTCCTTAAATTCATTGTGCAGTTCAGGCAAAAACAATGAGCGCAGCGATTTACTGGTCTCGCGGATCTTCTCCACGATTTCCAGCAATTCGTTACCGCCTTGATGAACCAAGACTTCGCCCAGAATATTCCCCAGGAACCGTACGTCCCGCCGCAGCAGATTGTTGGAGTTGCTTTTGCTAACGGTAGTCGTAAGTTCGGTCATGCTGCTCCCCCCATCCTCTTCCGGATCAATGTTCTTAACATTGTCTATTTGAAGCTTTCCACATATCATACAACAAAACCGCCCGGAAATCTTCAACTTATTGCGCTGTAAAGCGTCGCAGTAATTACGATTATACACCAATTTGGCGTTTTATACAGTCATAAAATACTTATTATATTGGCTGATTAACAGGGTATTTATGTAAAGAACAATGGCTGGCATAAATTTATATTATCTATATATAAAGAACCATTAAAAATGGTGGGGTTCATTTCGTAGCATTATGAGGGTTTCCTGACGCCCTAGCATTCTAATAACAAGACCCTGTTCAATCGAACAGAACGGCTTGGATTGCCTAACCTTCCAAATACCTAAATCAATCATAAAGTACGGTCACAGAGCCTTGAGCGAGTTCTCCCGCCACATCTTGTGATGTTAGGTTCATCCGTTCCACAAGCACGCATAAAACCCACTTAGGTTATGGAGAGCTTCACTATCACTCTATCATTCACTTAAGTAAACAAAAAACTCCTACCGGAGTAAGAGTTAAATGTCAGCTGGTTAGCTGAGTATCGGGATGACACGATTTGAACATGCGACCCCCTGGTCCCAAACCAGGTGCTCTACCAAGCTGAGCTACATCCCGAAACTATAAATTTATGGAGCGGGTGATGGGAATCGAACCCACGCTATCAGCTTGGAAGGCTGAAGTTCTACCATTGAACTACACCCGCATAGGT
>NZ_JBYTDQ010000012.1:0-164306 GCF_058791575.1 Paenibacillus sp. EB106-06-01-XG199
ATACCGTAAAAGTAACCGAGAAAAATCATTTTAAATAAGACGACAGGATCAATGGCAGGACGACCATTATCTGCACAGTATAACGGTCGAACTATTTCATCGATAAAGGAAAAATCGATATATTTATCTACTTTGCGCAGCAAATGGTCTTGTGGCACTAAATCTTCGATTGAAACAAACTCGTAGGCTTGCTGTTTTTCTCGGTTGGACCGCAACATACCAAACACCATCCGTTCTATAAATAGTTACCTATATTATACAACATTAACGCGGTGTCGTCTTAAATTATTTACATATAAATAAGGCTGTCGAGACTTTCTCGACAGCCTGAGGACAACCTCTAAAGGTTGTCCCATACGGTAACCGGTAGTGATCCTGACTTGAGGGTCACTTTTCTTTTGCCTGGAAGCAGCTCTCGCACGGAATCCCCGGTTATTCTCCACAGCTTATATAACTTCCGAATCCCTCTGCTGGCCTACATAAATATTAGTTTTTGGCTTAATGGCCTTATAACGAATCTCAATCTCCGTCAGACCATCTTCGAACGTAATATAGAGCCGGTCGTTGTATTCAAGGACTTCCTGCTTGCCACGCTCCACAGGGGTTCGCCCATGTACGACGGTGCAGCGGGAATCATGCCGGACGATCAAGGTTTCATTCTTGCCGGCTTTGAACCAGATATTCCCTGCTTCCGGAACATGTTCCCGGATCTCCATCATGTTAAGCAATTCAGCCAGATTCATCCTGCGCTGTTGAAACGAGGTCATCGGCCAGTGGGTCACAGGAATATCCGTACCGCTTGCAGTACTTAGGAAATAACCTTCCAGTCTGCCGCGAAATACTGGCTTTGGCCGCAGCACGAACCAGTACAGCAGTCCAACAGCGATCAGCAACAGTACGGAGAGTACGCCAATACGCAGCATCTTTTCCACCATGGAAGTGATATGTACAGGGATTCGGGCGGTTACTTTGGCGCCTTCATCATCTGTGGCTGTTACTGAGAGATAGGACTTTCCTGAATGCAGCGAAGACAATAAGAGTTGTCCATCTTTGATGTCTGCTTGAGCCAGGCTCCGATCTCCTTGTTCTGTATCCACGGTATAAGTAAGCGAATCCTTATTAGGATCTTCGAAGTAGCTGGTTAAGTCAAGCTTAACAGCTCCGTCATCCTTGGATAAATCAATGGATTTATTCAAAGCGACCGGCGGCAGATTGTTAATCTCGATGACTGCAGTCTTGCCTTCTCTGTAGAAATCCGAACCGTCTACACGGATATGGTATTGGTATGTATTTGATTTAGGAAATATGTAGGTGCCCTTAAAGCCGCTTCCCGTATTGGTTAGTGGAATCCGTTCAACTTTGCCTTCTTTGGGTGTTACGATCAGTTCTGCTTTTAGCCGATTGTAAATATCGGTATCCTGAACTTTAGAACGGTCGTTTATTCCGTATAGTGCAGCCTCGAAGACGGTAGCTTGTCCTTTGAGCACCTTTTGTCCGCCGGATATAGCGGCTTCGGCACGCATATTGTAATTTCCAAGCAGATTGATTTTGACAAGATCACCGGCATGTCCGCGGAATTTCAGCACGAAATTGCCTTTAACCGGCTTGACGATTTTCATCAGCGAGTATTTATCCGATTGAATGAAGCTTACATTGCTTGATTTGTAATAGAGCTGGGCCTCCGTTACCGGATGCTCCGACAACATGATAATATTGGCGTCAGCCATGCTGGAGTTTGGAATCTCCACTGTGATTTCCTGAAGGGAGCCATTTGCTGTAACGGCTGCTACGGATGTAAGTACGGATTGAATCTGACTGGCAAAGATCTGGTTAAATATTTCAGGCAAATCGTCTGCACTTCCGGTAATAAAAGAGGTACCGCCCGTCTCACTTGAGATCCGCTCCAATTCACTTGAATTGACCTTGCCTCCATTATTAAGGCCAACGGTGTAAATCGGGTATCCTGACTTTCGGGCCATGTTAATAACTTTGTCCACATCATTTGCAGAATCAGCAAAAGTCCGTCTACTGGAGTTGTTCCCAATATCGGTCTCTCCGTCGGAGAGAAGGATGAGGAAGGGTTGTCTACCGTTTGCCCGGGATTTCGCCAGCAGTTCAGCGCCGCGCCGCAGTCCAAGGCCAAGATCTGTGTAGCCAGTCCGCTTCAAGCTGTCGATCTTGCTCCGTAATTGCTGTCGTGCGCCGGAAGACGTAATATCCGTGAGCGGGACAGAAGAGGTGATCCGGTCGTTGTAGGCCACGAAGCCGAGCCTCGTTTTTTGCCCCCCGCTCATATCCATGAACATGCGGATAACTTCATCGGCTATCCGGTCCTTGTCCGTCTGATTCATGGAGTAGCTGACATCCAGCACAAACATGGCATCCAGACCTCCTGCCGAAGCGGAATTGTTCTTGCCGGATGATGCGTAGCTGGAAGTCCCGCCGTTTCCTGCCAAGCAACCTGAAATCAGTATTATCACTACTACAATTTTCCTGAGTGATCTAAAGTACATAAGCTGCGGAATCCCCCCTTGTATCTGTTTAGGCCTAAAGTTATTGATGCAGCTCCATAAAATGCTGGGATAAGGTTATCATCGGTGGCTCATTGAGGGAAAATAAGGAAAAATTACAAAATAGTCCTTTTAGTCTAGTTAGTCATAAAAATGATTAAATGGAACTATATGCCTTTATATTGACAAAAATTATCTTTACTGGTTAAGATGGGTCCCATGAATCTAAAAATTATCGCTTCAAATGGCAGTATTTAGTCGAATGGTGTAACCAAAGACTCACGAATGCATGCCGGGTAACAGAAAATAATGGAGGGGGGAAGGCATCCTCATGAGCCTTTTTTAACATGGGATGCTGCCTGAATGGACATTATCAATCAAACGAACCGAACCTTGCTTTTTGAGGAAATCAACCCGGAAAAGCTCGATTTGATCACCATCGTCGGGGATGTAAAAGGTATCGACAGCTTGAGTGACGATAAGATCAAAGAGATTAATGAGCATCTTCTTGTGCACAATTTTGATGAGTTCCTCGACAAGTTTTCACCGAGCATTTACTCCTTTTTTAATGCGGCGAACCAGAAAGTAATGTATACGCTTAAGAAGCCTGAAGGCATTCCGGATGATACCATTTCGGAGATTAAGATTGATCAGAGCAATGACTTCCTGCGAATGTTGTTCACACTGATAGATACGAAAAGAAGCCAAGGGATTACGAATGTTGATTTCAAATTTGAAAATTTGCTGGACATGATCTCTCCAAAGAAGGTTATGGATGATATCCGCCAGGTCCGCAAAGAGATTCACTACATGTACGGCCAGTACGACAAGCTGGATGACGGAGATCCCAAAAAACTGGATGTCGGCGATAAACTGAATATTATGTTCGAGGAAGCCAGCCGCAACTATAACAATGTCATGGCTATGCTGCCGCTGGCCATCGAGGATATCAAGACTCGGCTGCTGCTCGGCCGGGCGCAGGAGGATACATCTTCCGAATTGATTCAAGTAGGCCAGCTTACCATCGGCGAGAGCGGTGAACTGAAGATCATCGAGGCTCCCAAGAGTGACAGTACCGACCTCATGCTTCTGGATGAAAGCACGAATACAGACCTCACACAGGTATTTGCTGAAGATTACGGCTCTTTGTCAGAATCTCCGTCTACTTATGTGCAGGACCTGGTAGTACGCACATTCTGTCCGCTTCCGGCGGTCCGGGCTGAAGTCAACGCCGCACTGGAAGTACAGAATTACAATACATACCTGGAATTCTATAAGAATGCCAAAGATGATTTCGTCAAGACGGTTAAGCCGTTAGTGGAAAAAATACTGGGTGTTAAGATGTTCTTCGACCAGTATGCGGTTAAAAACAAAGGGATGCAGCCTTCGATGCTGATTGCCAACAGCAAGCTGGATATGCTCGTGAAGAGCAGCAATATCCCGCGGCTGGAGACATATTTGAACACAGTGAACTCGAAAAATGAATTCTCCGATACGATCTGGTACGGGATTGTTCCTTCCGTTGAGCTAGAGACAACCGGCAAGGTCAAAGTTAGCCGGGAACGTTTTCGCGGAAACGACAAAGTGGTCAAGCAGGATGGCAACAGCATGGAATCACTTACAATGCTGCTCCAAGTCATCAAGGACTACAAGGTGCAGTTGTTCTTCAGCTTCGAGTCCGGCGAGGACACTACATTCAGCAGTATGGCTACTGCCGGAATCGACAAGTACATTGACAAATGTGCAGGATTGACACGGAAGGAATACAGTGAATTTGCGATCCCGAGTGCACCGAATTTCACGGTGATTCCTAAGGAGAAGTCCGGAGTTATCATTGACAGCAGAATGCTGCAGACCGAGAACGGTGTGGAATTGTCCAAGGATAAAGAAGACATTCTGAAGCTTTGGATCGAGGGTGTCTATATCGGAGCCGCTTATGTTGCCGCTGGTATTGTAGCTGCTTATCAATGTCCTGAATATCTGAGAAGCAACTTTAAGAATGTAAACCGGGAATTTCCGGGAGTACGCTTCGATATCGAAGCGGGAGACAACAGTCTGCGCTCCGTAACAACGATGACCAAGGAAATCTCGGGGTTCACGAATACAATCAAGGACTCCATTAACCGCAAGAACTTCGGATTTATTTTCTCCTCTGAGAACGCACAGCTTCAGGATACGGATATCAAACGTATTACCGTATATAAATCGAGAAGTATGGCTATGTCAGAGGACGGATATGATTCCATTTACAAAACACAGGTGAGTACCTATATCGAACGTTTCCTGCGCTTCCAGACCGGAGATTTCAAGCATGAGAACATAGTGAAGTTCTTCAGCAACAATCCGAGCAGCCAGAAGAGCCGCTGGTTGGGCAAACGCGGATCGGTTAACTCGATCATTCAAGAAGGCGATGATATGAGCTATATTATCGACGAGAAGAGTAACCTGTGCCATATAGATCTGGTCTTCAACGGCAATGTGAAGAATCTTGAGGTCATGATAACCAAGGGAACCAGCACTGTTAAGGCTTAAACATTCATATAACAACGATAAAAGATTATATTACAGAACTTATTAAGGTATCAGAGGCTTGTTCATCCGAGCTAGCCTTTATACATATTTCAACACTATTTTTCGAGGAGGTTTTTTATTTATGGGTTTTATTTTAAAAGTTGAAGGTGCAGAAACAATCGAACTGGGAATGGACAATATTCGTTCTGTTGTGTACGACACGGACACTCCGGATGATTCAAACGCAAGATCGACCGATGTTGGAGCAACCCTGCGCATCACTGGTAAAATTATCACGGCTACTGACGGCGATAATGCAGATGACACCATCAAGCTGGCGCTCTGGTCTATTGTTCCTGCTGAAAAAGCGGACTGCTACCGCAAAGTAACGCTTGAAGTTATTGCAGCAGACCAAGTAGTGCGCAAGATCCATTTCCCTAACGCATTCGTTGTGGATTACACAGAACGTTACGGGGACACCGAAGGTGTTGGTGAGTTCACACTGTACATCAAACAAAAGAAAGACAAAACCGAACTTACCAAAATCGATGGCGGATTCTCGGCCTAATATTAGGTAATCGGACTGGGACATCGGGCTGGCTGTGTCTGCCCTGATGTTCAGAACATTAAGGGGCCTTTATGCGCCTCTTAATGTTTATTTATCTCTAAATCGTAACGGGAAGCGGTGAGGCGTTTGACAGATTATTATGAAGTGCTTGGTATTGCCCCAAATGCATCATCCGCCGAAGTGAAGCAAGCTTACCGGAAGCTGGCCAAAAAGTATCATCCCGATACGAACGGAGGAGATCCGCAGGCCGCCGAGCGGTTTAAGCAGGTTCATGAGGCCTATAAGGTACTAGGTAATGAAGAGTCAAGGACGGCTTATCAGTCGCAGTCGCGTACAACCCGGGCATCCGGAGAGCCGCCGGAGAAGCCATCCGCAGGCAAGGAGCGGGTCAGTTTTGATCCGGGAAATATGGAAGAGCAGTTCGAACGTTTTTTTGGTTTCCAGCCGAAAAAGGAGAGTGACCGGAGCATCCCCAAACGCTCTGAGCCAGCAAAAAGTATGGAGTCATCGGAGCTGTTTGAGCGCTATTTTGGAATCCGAAAGAAGTGATCCGGCAGTCATTCTGGGGCGTAGCCCGGTAAGGCGGAGGTTATGGGAGTGAAACAAGGAAGGTCGGTCTGGACCCTGGTGCTGGATCTATTGATAACAGCCATCTCGGCTGTAATATTCTATTACATATTTGTGGTTGCAAAGGTTAGGGGGGCACAGGTGGTTGCGGCAGCAATCCTTTTGTTGTCAGTAGTCATAATTGCAGTCAGAACAAGACCCAAGAAGATCAAGGTGCAGAATAAGGTCAAACCCGGCAGCAAGGTTGTAAAGCTGGTGCTGCTGAGTGAAGACGGTGAAAGTGTAAAGGAATGGTACATAGAAGGCGAGACAAGTGTTCTGATCGGCAAAAGCTCAAGGCACGGTGAAGCGGATATAGATCTGTCAGATACACCTTATGCTTCTCTGATCAGCGCCCAGCATGCTGTGCTGAACAAAGCATCCGGCAAATGGTACATAGAGGATATTGAATCCTCCAGCGGTGTGGGTATACGGAAAAGCAATCAGAGCAAAGCAGTTAAATTGGAAATCGAGGAACCCAGCCTGCTTGAGGCGGGGGACTTAATTTATATTGCCAACACGAGGATTCTGGTGAAATGAACAACACATGCGGGGGTATGAGAGCGAATGAGTCTGACAAGATGCGCTAACGGACATATGTTCAGCACAAGAAGACACGGCAACACGTGTCCTTACTGTAATCTTACCGTGGAGAGCCCGGCTCCGTCCGGCAGCAAGGGAGCAGCCATTGCTATGGCGTCCCGTCCTTCCGAAGATGACAGAACGATGCCGTATTTGGGAGAGGCTACCGGAATTGAACCGGTGACGGGTTGGCTGGTCTGTATTGAAGGGGCACAAATGGGACAGGACTACCGGATTATGGCGGAGAAGAATTTTATCGGCCGCTCGGAAGAGATGCATGTGCGCATTCTGGGTGACAATACGATCTCCAGACGCAATCATGCGGTGATTGTCTATGATCCGAAGAAACGCAATTTCTACTTGCTGCCCGGTGATGCTTCCGGACTTGCCTATCACAATAACGAGGCGGTATATTCCCCGGTAGAGCTGGCTGCTTATGATGTTATTCAGCTGGGACGAAGCAAGTTTATTTTTGTTCCCCTGTGCGGTGTTCACTTTGAATGGGAGCAGCAGCAATGAATACGCTGAAGCAACTGCTGGATGATAGTGCATTGACCCCATACTGGATGATTGTTGTCTGGATATTGCTGATCTGGCCGCTGATTATGTTCAGGCATCGTATTCAAAAGATGCCGAAGGCTGGCACCGGTTCCGGGGACGGAATCGGGAACGGCCAGACGATCGGTGCGCGTGAAGAGCAGGATGACTATTTTGCGACGGTCAATATGCCTTTTGGATTGCTAGCTGTGCTTGCGGATGGAATCAGCGGTTTAAGCGGGGGAAGGGTGGCCAGTACGGCGGCCGTCCATACTTTTGTTAAAGAATTTCGGGAACTGGAGCGCTTCCCCGATCCGCCGGAATTCTTCGGTGATGCGGCAATGAACGCCAATGGAGAGATCATGAACCAGTTGCACGGAGTGCAGGGAGGGACCACGCTGGTAGCGGCGCTGATCCGCAGTAGTATGCTCTACTGGGGGGCGGTAGGGGACAGCCTGTTGTTCGTATACCGCGGCGGTATTCTGATTCCGGTTAACCATAAGCATACGCTGGAGAACACACTGCAGGAACAGTATCTGTCCGGTGAGATTACCGAGTCGGAGGCGCTAGGCAATCCGCAGCGCAAGACTCTGGTCAATTATCTCGGGTCCGAGAATTTCAGGAGCATGGAGCTGGCAGAAGAACCTTTTCAGCTGTATAAGGGGGACAAGATTATGCTGTGCAGCGACGGGGTATACAACACGCTCACGGAAATGGAAATGGAGACGATACTGTCCCGGCCGCTGTCACCCTATGATGCTGCTCAGGCCATGATTGATTTGATAGAGGAGAAAAGGCTTGTACATCAGGATAACGCTACAGTCATTATTGTGGAGAGGCGTTGGTAGAACAGGAGATGTCCCGCCGGGTACATAGCATAAATCATCAATACGGGAAATGGGGATACGCATGAGGAAGGAGAACAGCGATTTTTTAATGAGTTTCGTCTCCGAATCGGGTTCTTTTATGACTAACCGGGATTTTTTCGGGTGCGTTGAGCTGGAGGATAAGGCCTGTTATATCATTGCCGACGGATTGGATTCAGATGAAGAGGCTCACAGTGCCGAAATGATTGTGCAGACGATTCTGGAGAGCTTTTTGGAGAAACCCACCCTCTCCCGGCGGCGTTTGACCGATTACATCCGGATTGCCCATGAGTGGCTGCATTATGAGAGCCGAAGAGTCCGTCTGAAGGCCAGTATACTAATTGTGGTGACGGATTATACGAAGATGGTATGGGCATCGGCCGGGAATGCGAGACTTTATCATTTTCGCGGGGAGCGCCTGATCTTGAAAAGCCGGGACCACAGCCTTGCCCAGCAGATGGCAGACGAAGGACAAATTGCCGAGGACAAGATCGATACGAATGATGAGCGTGGCAATCTGCTGCAATATGCCGGGATGCCGGGCAAGCTGAAGCCTTATGTCTCCGGGAAGATTCCGCTGGCAGATGGCGATGTGCTGGTGATGTGCACCTCCGGGTTGTGGCAGGCTGTCGAGGATGCGGAGATGATTGATTCTGTCCAGGCGGCTAATGATCCGGTCATGCTGGCGGATACGCTTGAGGAAGTCATGCTCAGCAAACAGCGGATGCGGATAGACAATTATACGGCAGCATGTATCTACGCTAATAAGACCTATCAGGAAGAGCCGAAGAACCGCAAGAAATGGATCAAACGCATTCTTATTATTCTATTGACGGTGCTTCTGGTAGGTGGCGCCGGGATCTTCTATAAGGTCAAAAGTGCGGCTAAGAAGGCCGAATTAGCTGCCGATATGCTCCAGTATGAACAGAGTGCTGACGTGTATGTTACAGAGCAGGAGTATGGCAAGGCAGTATCCGACTATAGTCTGGGCCGCAACAACTCGATCAAGCTCAAGGACCGGATTCATAAAAAGCTGCTGACAGACAAAATGGCGGCTGCGCAAAAGCTGGTTGACGGCGAAGCCCACCTCAAGGAGGGGGATATTGTAAAAGCCAAAGCGAGCTATACCAAAGCGCTGGAACTTTCGGAGCCGTACAGTATCTTCAAGCGGCAGGCGATTGAGGACAGACTGGGACAGATGAACGCCTTCCAGAAGGTACAGGACTGGCTTCGGGAAGCAGATCTCAAATTCCAGAACGGGGACTCCAGCGGAGCCATTACGCTGTACCTGCGGGCGCGGTCCTCCGCCACGGAGAACGCTTATAAAGAGGCTCTTGCCGAAATTACAACCAAGCTGGAAACGGCGGAAGCCAAAAAATCGGATGTGGAGCGGCAAGTAAGTCAGCTCCAGGCCGATAAGCTGGAAGCAAAGGGCGACCGTTACAATGAAGCCGCTGATTACAGCGGGGCGCTCGATGCTTACGCAGCGGCGCAAGAGGTCTATCAGAGTATTGATATGCTGGAACGGGTACTGGCAATGGAACGCAAGATCTCCAAGCTGGAAGAGAAATTGAACCCGCCTGTACCTGCTGTAGATCCGAATGCTGCCGGAACTGCAGACCTTACGGGAAGTATGGGTTTGCCTCTGGTGACTCCAGATGAAAGTACAGATAACAACGGAAATATCACAGGAAATTCAAGTAATAATGAAGCTGGTAAGGGTTTAGAGGAAAGTGCCGCAAAAGGTGCAGCGGGCACAGAACCGGGCAGCGGCGTAGATGCCGCGCTGCCAAAAGAGGAAACGGTCCAGAAATCCGCTGAAGAGGAGGTGCAGCCATGAAAGATATCATTCGTGACCGTCTGAACAAGATGGAGGATCTGGAGCAGCGCCGGATGCTGAAGGATGTAATGACTGGTTTATTTCTGAATCTGGTGGAATATCAGGAGACGCTGAACCGGCAAATTGAGGAGCGCGTCTTCAATGAACTGGAGCCGGAGGAGGTGCGGCATGATGTGTATGCGTCACTCTGTCCCCGCGAAGAGCTTGATCCACTGCATGAATTCCTGTACCCCATGGTCCCAGGCGATTCAGAGCCGCAGTTTATCAATCTGGCGGAAGTTGCGGCTGCCTTATCGAAGCAGGAGGAAATGAAGTTATGTACGCTGTTCCTCCAGTGCGATACCTCACAGATTCGCTCGCTTACCCGGAGCAAGCGCCAGTTCAAGGGTGAGATGATCACCAGCGGAGGCCGGTATGAGATAACAGTCCGGCTGAAGCAGAGCTCAATGTACACCGAACGCATTGAAGAACTGTACCGGATATTCCGTAAAAACAGCCTGCCGTGGAAAACAGTCCACATCCCTTATGCCTACAAATTTATGGACTGCATCCTGATATCCTGCGGTTCGGAGTGGGACAACCAGGAGACGGTGAAGCAGATTTCCATACAGTTGGAGGAATTGGAACCGTATAAACATATGAATCTGGTGCCGATCTGGAATATTCAGAGAATGGAGATGAAGATCGGCGGCTTTCCCGTTCCGGCGGCTGACCGGGTGAATTACGAGCATGTGCTGCCGCTAAGAAGAACAGGCACAGAACACGGATATCTTGTAGATGGCGAGGAAGCAAATATCCGTTATATTAAACGCTCGGAGGAAGAGATTACAGTTGTATCTCCGCTGGATAAATCGGATTCCTGGACCATGCTGAAGGTGACGAGGCCCATGAATTCTGGAATTGGCCGGATGCATTATCCTCTTTTGTCGAACCGCAGACAAGAAGGGTATATCGGCAGATATGTCCGGCAGGCCGGCAGTCCGGTTCGGTCCAAAGGTGGCATTGCCCGTTTGACCGGGGCATTTGAGGTTTCGCGGGAGGTAGAACTGGAGGATGTCAAGATTCTGCCGCCGGGACAGGAGATTCCGCTGACTTATGAACTGAACAACTTCGTCAGCGACCAGGTCCGCGTACAGACGGATAAGTACCGGATGCGCCTTCTGTTCAGAGCTGTGGCCAGGGATCGGTCACTTGCCGGATCCTATCTAAGTGACGATGTGCTCAGCTTCCTCGTCTCTGAAGTTCAACTGGTCTTTCCGGAGTACCGCTGTGAAGGAGCCTGGGTATGAACTATATTTGGGATCTGCTGGTTCGGTCGGGGCGGGCGGGAATGAAGAGGAGCGACATTCACTTTGTTCCGGCGAAGGTGTATTCACCTTATATGGAGCTGAGCCATACCGATCTCAATGCGGCTGCTGTGGAGCAGGAGGTTGAGGTGAACCCGTATTATCGTTTTTACGATATTTTCAGAGACTTGTTCGATCCTAACAACGCTGAGGATTCCGAACTGCGTGAGACTTTATTCGATCTGATCATTCATTTCCTGGCTGAATTGGACCTGATGCAGGGGATGAACAAACGGGAATATCAAATCCGCTTCACACTGCGGGAAATGCAGGAGGGAGTCTTCGGAGAACGGATTCGGCAGCGGCTGAAGCTGTTTGGACGGGAAGAGCAGGAAGTCATCGCCGGGCATGTTCTACGGCTGTTCGATACCGGCGAAGCGGTGCATCTTCTGCGGGAACTGCTGGTCCGGATGTTCCCGCGTTCCACATTATATGCGAATTGTGAGGATAAGGACGAATTGCTGCTCTACATTGGTGAGGAAGAGCGCCCGGAGACAAGGGAGAAGCTGGAACTGATTTTGGAGCTTTTTTTACCGGTACGCTTCGAAACGGAGATTTACTGGAAACGCCATTTCGGCATTATCGACGTGGATCACACGATGGTTCAGGATTGCATTGCCATGTATTAAAGGAGCAAGAAGAGAGGGCAGATTCAGATGCTGCGGGAGCAGCCGCCTAGGAGGTTACGAACATGAACGGTTATACATACAGGTTGCATCCTGACGCTGCGAGCCGTGAACGCATTCGGGGAACCACCCGATATACGCGGGCAGAGCTTATGGACATGACGACCTTTCAGCTTCGCAACATTTGCTACAAAGAACGGATGGTAGAAGGGCTGGGTCCGCAGACGGACCGCGAAGAGTTGATCCGGATTATCCTGAAATTTCTGGGAGCGGATGATGTACTGTGTATCGGCCGTGTGCATAAGGGCGGGTTCGAACGGATTCAGCAGGCGATCCACCGCCATATGACCTCGCCGCTAAGCAGTGATGGCGGGATTAGTGTTCCCGCCCGTCTGATTCTGTACGAAGGGCTTAAGGTGGACAGGCTGGACCGCTATATCGTTACTGCAGCGGGAGGGCTTACGGACTCCAATGTACTGCTGGTGAACGAAAGTATGGAGCTGTGCGGGATTTTCAATCTGGAGCAGGATGAAGCCGTGCCGGGCACCTTCTACTTAACCGCCGACAGTGGAGCGAGATGGGAGAGAAGCAGGAACCGCCAGTACAGTCTATTGTTTTTCCGCAAGCGTGACTCGGAGTATTTGTACAAGATTTATTATTCAGACAAGCCGCTGCCGCCTGTTAACATTCAATATACCAAAATTCCGCTAGCCCATCTCGACATCCGTGAGCTGGAACAGACGCAAGCCGTGCTTGCCATCGATTTTGGCACCTCCAATACGACGGCGGGTGCTTATTTGCATAGAGGCTATATTCAGGAACCCAGCAGCCAGGACCTGCTGAACGGACGTGTCCGCCTGGAGGAGATTAATTATGTGACTTTTCCGGATACAACCTTTAAGAATACGGACTGGATTGAAGTGCTCCCGACAGCAGTCAGCATCGCTGATTGCTCGGAACCCGGCAATATCCTGTACGAATTCGGATATGAAGCGCTGAAGAGCATGCGCAGGGGGGGCTATAGCAGCCGGGCCAGTGTCTTCCGCGGCATCAAGCGTTGGATTAGCGATTACAGTAAACAGGAGGAAGTAGTAGATGCCCAGGGCAATGCAGCTGTAGTGACGCGTCTGGATATTGTGCGCGCCTACCTTGAACATGTAATTCTGACGGCGGAGCACCAGTTCAAATGCAGGTTCAAACGGCTGCATCTGTCCGCTCCTGTGAAGATGAAGGCCCAGTTCCTTGAGATGTTCAGCGAGATTCTGCCCGAATATGAAATTGAGAGCGAGCATTCCCTCGATGAAGGAATGTCAGTGCTCTACAACACGATTGCCGACGGTATCGAACGCAATGCCTTTATGGAGGGCGTGCCGTATCAAGCTCTGGTAATTGATTGCGGCGGGGGCACAACCGACCTTTCCTCCTGCCGCTTTACTGTGGAAGACGGACAGATTGCTTACAAGCTGGACATCCACACCACCTACGAGAATGGGGATACCAATTTCGGCGGCAATAATATCACTTACAGAATTATGCAGTTCATGAAGATTGTCTTCGCGGATTATTACTCCGGACGGCGGGCCGCAACCGATATTGACAGCCTGATTGCAGCACCGGGGGCAGATGTGTTCCGCCAGGTCGATGAAGCGGGAGTCCAGAGTGTATATGCGGAGCTCGACCGCCGGTATTTGGAGGCGGAGCAGATTATTCCTACGGCCTACGCCCACCGGGAACATCGTTCACGGGACGAATATTTGCGGGTCCGCGGAAATTTCCATTTCCTCTGGGAGATTGCTGAAGAGATGAAGCAGCAATTCTTCCGCAAGACCGGCATGCTACGCAACCGATTCCACTCCGCCATTGAGGACGGACAGGACAGCGATTTGCAGATTACCACGATGGAGCGCTGGTTCCTGTCCGTGGTGCGGAACGGCGAACTCCGTGATGAATTTGAATTTCCGGATGTGGTCTTTAACATCAAGGAGATCACCCAGCTCATCAAGGCGGATATTTATGATGTGGTCCGCAAGTTCCTGGAGGAGTTCTACCGGGAGGGAAGGCTTGGCCAGTATTCGATGATTAAGCTGACGGGCCAGTCCTGCCGGATTGATGTCTTCCGGGAAGCGCTGAAGGAGTTCGTACCTGGGCGCAGTATAGAATTCCGCCAGAAACCGGCGGAAGGCCGTGTTCCTGATCTGAAGCTGGCATGCCTGCGGGGAGCGATCCGCTATCTCAGTGCCAGAAAGACGGGGGCAATTCAGGCGGAAATCACCCATGAGGCGGCGGTCATTCCTTATACGGTCAGCGCGTATTCCCACAACCTCCGGCAGAAGGTATTGATTAACAGTCTCGAGCGGAGTGACGGTCTGCCCGGCAGCATTTCCCGGCCGTTCGAGACGGCCGAGGTCGAGCTGTATGTAAGCGGCAGCGACGGGACCCTGCGGCAGAAATGTGTATACGTCAATCGTAAGGAGAATTACGAGCAGGTGGTCTATGAGGACATCCAGTCCCGCTTTGGTACGAAGATTCCGCAGGACGATACGGATTCCATTATGAACGGGGAGACAAAGTTCTTCGTGTTCGCGGATCATTCGCATTGGGGTTTCCATGTCCTGCCTGTGGCCCGCCGTGATGAGCAATTGCTGCTGGGTCACAAAAGACTGTTCGCCTATGAGAATGAATCCTCGGAACTAGACTTTTTTGATGGACTGAAGTAAAAAAGGCAAGTCTGGGAAAGGAGCGCCGCAAATGTTCACCTATACTTACCCTGAGTTTCATAAAGGGCGGATTCTAAAGACCCGTATGCTTGAGGATCTGCGTGATTTCCCCCGGCAGTTTTGGGAGCTGTACTACAGGGATTATGCTGATGGAATTGTGTCTGGGGCAGAGGTGGAGGTACACGCCGAACGGTTATCGGTAAGCCCCGGCATACTGCTGCATGAGAGGCGGCTCTATATGATGACGGAGCCGGCGGAAATTGCTTATAAGGCCACAGGTCAAGAAACTGTTCTGAAGCTCCGGTTCACCGAGCTGGAGACAGGTCATGACCTGTCTCTGGGGCAGACCTCGCTTGCACTGGAAGATGCGGCGTCCGGGAGCGGTTCCCATGAGATGGAGCTCGCCCGCTTCAAGCTGAAGGAAGGGGCCAGATTGCGCAAGGATTACCAGAGCTTCGCGGATCTGGCCACAGAATACAATACGCTCCAGGTGCTGCAGGTTCCCTATGCGGCTCCCGGTGCCAGCACCCTTCCTCCGGCTGTGCTTCAGGACTATGCTCAGCGCCTTATGCGTACCGGTACGCCGGATCCGCATGATGTGATGTTCGCCATGCTGTGTATGAATGAAGGTGTCATCACCCGGAGTGTTATCCTGCATTATATTGCGAACCGGCTGGGACAGGAATACCGGGATTATCCGAGCCTGCAGATTCACCGCTATCTGGACCGGATTCTCTCAAATGCGCGCGGGGGACAGGGTCATAAGGGGCAAGCTCACGGGGGTATGCAGCGGATGCTGGTGGAGTAGAACGGCTGCGCATCAATCGACTATTGGAAGGATGGGGTGAAGATGGAGCATTGGGATGAGAAGATTGTGTCCATGCTTAACGGCAATACAGGCGGACAGCCTGCGGATAATTACGGAGTGATTCCGGAAGAGGCTGGACCGGATTTAACCGCACCCGTGGTGCAGATTGGAGACGAGCCGCACACCTTTGTGGAAACGGAGCTGCTGGACGGTGCGATGCGTATGCTGCTCCCGCAGACCTTTAAGCTCATGAGTAAAGAGATGGCAAAGCGGAAATATCCTTCTGAGCATCGACCCGGCGTTATATATACGACTTCCAATGCCAGAATTAACATTGCCGTCAATCACACCAAGAACCCGCTGCCGGAGGACGAGCTGTCCGATTTCAAGAAGACCATGATCCAGATGCTGCGCCGGACGCAGAAGCTGACGAAATGGTATGGGGACCATGAGTTCAGCATTAACGGCAAGCCGGTCGCTACTTGTGAATTTTTAACTCCGGCGGTTAATGCCAATCTGTATAATCTGATTCTGTTCGCTTCACTTGAGGATCGGGCACTGATGTGTACTTTTAACTGTACGGACGAGGAGCTTGAGGACTGGAAGCCGATTGCACTGGCCATGATGAAATCCATTCAGTTCATTCCACAGGAAGAAGGGGACGAGTCTCATGAGTGAACCAGCTTTGTCTTACGATAATCTGCGGGTTAGCCCGTTTGAACTGGTCAGTCTGCAGGAGTTAACCATTACGAAGCAAATGAATGAGCACACCTATGTGAAATTCACCGGTATTGTGGATGAAGAGAAGAAGGACAGCTATGTCCGGTTGAGCTCATCAAATACAGTGGTGGAGATCACGCAGGTGAATGAAGAAGGCGGCAGCTGGGTGCTGTTCAGCGGACTTATTCTGAATTTGAGTGTGTCGGTGAACCGCGGGGTCCACATCCTTGAAGTGGAGGGGGTCTCCCATACCCATGAGCTGGACATCCGCAAGAAAAGCCGTTCCTTCCAGAACCACAGCATGACTTACCCGCAGCTTCTGGATCAGATCGCGGAGGGTTATTCAAATATTGATATTATGGACGCGGCAACAGATGGAGCGGCTATCGGCAAGTTCACGCTCCAGTATGAAGAGACAGACTGGCAGTTTTTGAAGCGGATCGCTTCACGTCTGCGTACCGGTCTGATGCCTGCATCGGTCTTTGATAGTCCTAAGTTTTATTTTGGCGTGTTCGATACCTCCTCGAAAGGCAAGCTGCAGGATTTTAACTACCGGGTTCGTAAAAGAATGGACAAATTCCGTTACACTACGCAGAATACGTCAGCCAAGGTAGGCGAGGATGATTTCATATATTATGAGGTCGAGACGGGCCGGGTACTGGATCTGGGCAATGCGATCGAATTCAAAGGCAAGCTGCTGTATGTATATGAAGCGTACACTGAAATGAAGAAGGGCCTGCTTCGTCACCGCTATATTTTAAGCTCGCGTCATGGACTTCGCCAGAACACCTTTTATAATGACAAAATCATCGGAGTTTCGCTGCAAGGTCAAGTGATCGGGATCAACAAGGACAAGCTCAAAATCCACCTCTACATTGATTCGGAGCAGCAGGCAGGAGAAGCGCATGACTTTCCGTATTCATCTGTGTACACGGCAGAAGGCAATAGCGGCTGGTACGTCATGCCGGAGAAGGGCGATCATGTCCGGGTGTATTTTCCGGGGAACAAGGAGGAAGAAGGGGTAGCAACCAGCTCGGTGCGGCAGAATGCCGAAGAAGGCGAGAGCAACAAGTTAAGCAACCCTGACCACAAGTTCTTCCGCACACCGGCCGGCAAAGAGCTGAAGATGACCCCAGATGAGGTGATTGTGACCGGAAAGGACGGAAAGATCTTCATCCGGCTTAGTGAGGGCGGCGGGATCGAGATTATCAGCAGCCAGCTGATTAAGCTCAATGCTAAGGAAGATATTATGATTAACGCGGATAAAAGCATTGTAATTTCCGCCAAAGATCAGCTCAGCCTGACCTGCAAGGGCAGCAGCCTGAAAATGGACGGCACGACCGCTTTAAGCGGAACTGAAGTACGTACGAACTAAGTAAATATATGCAGATAACATCCTATGAACAACGGTTTAGTTCCTTTGGGGAGAAAAACCAAAACTGGAGCACGCGATAACAGGAGGGGAAACTGTTGGCTCAGACTGCCGTGATGGAGATGTTTATGGAAGAAATTGTGGGGCCGGTCCGTAACCGGGTACTGCTGCATTGGGAGCAGCTGTATCAGGCCAACCGCAAGCCGTTAAAGGAGGCGTTCATCCGTCACTTTGACAAGCTGTGCCGGGAGGTGGCGGAGCTGCAGAGCATAGGAGAGAAGGGGGCCATCGGGCATTTCACCTATTCGATGCTCCGGACCCGGCTGCAGGAAGGACGCGGAGTTTATCTGGTAGAGGCTTCGGATGAGACGTGGCTGTTTGACCCCGCTTCTGTGGCGGGTGAATATGATGCTTCTTGGGCATTCGGCTACCTGGATGAGCTCCAGCTGCTGCTGGAGGAGGAAAGACAACGCCCGGGTTCCCCGTATGCCGGAGGTATCAGCCGTCCCGAACTGGAGAAGCTGCTGCTGCGTGAATCGCAGCATGGGCATCAATATGTTATTGCACTGCTCCGCTGGGCGATGCCGGAGGCGATGCTTACCGAGGGGTTTCGTAAGCTGGAGCAATGCGGAATAGTTGAAGTGCGTGTAGGCGAGTATCTCGATATCAGCGAGTCTGTCTACCGCAAGGACAGCGACCCTGCGGATGAGACCGAGATTCGGAAATGGCTGGCTGAGCGGATCGAAGGTGCTTACGGATACGGCGCACTGGAGCGGCTGGATCTGACAGGCGGAGATTACAGTGAAATGGATTTTCGTTATTCTGCCTTTCGCGAGAGCACTTTTGGCGGTAGCAGCTTCGCAGAGAGCAATCTGGTGGGTACGGTCTGGGAAGGCTGCGATTTGACGGATACGGAATGGAATCAGGGATGGCTGCACGGTGCAAGCTTCAAGAATTGTCGTCTGGTGGGGGCGTTATTTCATCGGGCGGAGGCGGCCTGCGGGCTTCCTGATCCGGGGAAGTGGGAGATTCCGGGCTTCCATGAAATATCCTTTGCCGGAGCTGACTTAAGCGAGGCTGAATTTGTTCTGGCCAAGCTGCGGGGGGCTAGATTCACGGGGGCGAAGCTTACCGGAGCCATCCTTGGATGGTGCGATCTGACCGGTGCAGATTTCCGGGGAGCTGATCTGCGTGGAACGAATTTCTCAGGCTCCTGTTTAATAGGAGCGCAGATGGATACGGGCGCGTGCAGCTTGCTCAGCGAACGTCCGGAAATGCCGGAACTTCCGTTCACTGAAGAAGCCATTATGGATTGGCTGAAGGAGGAACATCAACAATGAGAAACAACTGGTTCCAGCTCTCACAGGATATGCGTGTGCGGGGGGCACTTGAACCGCTTGGTGTAAAAGAAGCCATCCGTCCGGAATGGCTGAAGGGGGAGGATTTACGGGAACTGGAGCGGTCCAATCTGCATTTTGCGCTGAAGCCCATCCACCAGCCGGTGGCGGTAGACCTCATTGAGCGGCCTTATCCGCTGTGGTCTGATCCTCTGAAGCAGCTCCTTCAGACCTTTGCCCCGCGTCTGATCTTCCGGCTGGCCGGACTAATGGATGCCGAACGAGAGCAGCTGTATCCCTATTGGTTCCTGGTTCCGCCGCAGCTTGCCTGTCTGAACGGAGACAGCCAGTTCGACAGCAGCGGCCGCCTAACCCGGCTGAAGGTCGATGCGGACTGCTTGCAGACCTGCGGCTGGCCGATTGTCCAGGCCATGGATAATCGGCTGCACGAGAATGTGTTCCTGATCAACCTCGCACTTGCGGAAGCCATTTTGCGCAGAGACTTTACCGGGTTATGTATGCAGCGGGTAGAGATGACAACAGTGGAGTCGATGTTATGAGATAAATGGAAGTCGTTAATTATAGCACTTCAACTGACATAGGCAGTTGATTTTAGGAGGGGAATCTCTATGGCAGAAATCAAAGGAATCACGAGACCGGATGTTGTGGAACAGGACGGAGGAGGGGCAGAGCCGAGCTACGTGGTTGCCGGGGCAATCTTAAGCTGTACATGCGGAACTCAGCTGAATCGCTTGAAAATCCCTTATAGCCACGGCGTACACCTGAAAGAAAAAGCACAGCTGAATGTGGAGGACAAGAACCCGATGATCCACATTATGCCATTCGGGAATTGTACCAGCTTATTGAACCCGGCTGTCCAGATCGGGAAACTCGATATTGAAGGGCGTAAGAAGGCGCCGTGTGTTCCGGGGATTTCGACTTCGTGGATGGACGGAAAAACAGATGTGCTTGTGGATGGACACCCCGCGCTGCTCAGCACATGTGTGAACCAGTGTGTTTATGGGGGACGAATTGTGATCGAGGATGACGGTCAGGAGCTTGGGGGATCGAGCCTGGAGGGGACGACGAGCGGGTTCGGCGGGGCCATCCGGTAATGTAAAGGAGAGGAGTGAGACAATGGGCATTGTGGAAGCCGCAACAGGCACATGGAACCTCAAGTGCCATTCGCCCTATCCCGTGCACAGCATCCAGAACATACATATGGAGCGGAAGGCAGGCGGACATGCACGCTTGTTCCTGACCGCTGTTCTTCCCGAAGAACAACAGGACCGGGAAATCGATATGACCGCAAACGGGGAGAATATCTCCCTGATCGAGACCGGTGAACGGGGCCAAGAAATACGCAAGCTGTTTCAGGGGATCATCCAGGAGGTTGGCGTCCGGGATGTTCAGGGGGTATACATCCTGGAACTGGAGGCCGTCTCCTATTCGTATCTGCTGGACATCGAGCCGCGAATTCGTTCGTTTCAGCATAGCGAGATGGAATGTGAGGACGTGATCCGTCAGGTATTATCAGCCTACCCAAAGTCTGACCTCATCGACTACGTGAGCAGCGGCACGAAGCTGGGAGGGCTGACGGTACAGTACCGCGAGACGGATTGGCAGTTCCTGCGGCGAATCGCATCCCGGTTCGGAGCGGTGGTGATCCCGGAGGTGACGGCGGATGCGCCGAAGCTGTATTTTGGTGTCCCGGATGGCGGATATCATGAACTCAAGGATCAGAATTATACAGTAACAAGAGATTTGCACGCGCTGAAGATGTCCTGGTCGGTGGGAGCCGCAGACGTAAAAGAAGCAGACTTCACCTCTTACCGGGTAGAGACGCGGCGCTGGTTCGGACTCGGAGATACCGTACAATTTCAAGGACAGGAGCTGCGGGTAGCAGCAGCAGAGAGCAGGCTAATGCAGGGCATGCTCATACATACGTATACCCTCAGTCCCCACAGCGGGATCCGGGAGAATGAAATCCGCAACGATGAACTGGCAGGAGCTTCGCTGGAAGGCAGGATCTTGGCGGTCACGAAGGATACTGTAAAAGTGCATCTGAACGTGGATGCGACCCAAGCGGAGAATGAAGCGAGCTGGATGCCGTACTCCGCGGTGTACGCGAGTGACGGTGGAGGGTTCTACTGCATGCCGCAAGCGGGAGACTCGGTGCAGGTGTATTTTGGAAGCGGGCGTGAACAAGACGCGTTCGCGATGGGATCGGTGAGGCGGGGCAGCAGTCCGTCACCGAAGACCGCGGATCCGGCGACCAAGAGCTGGGGAACAAACTTCGGGAAAGAGATGCGGATGACCGATGCGGAGATGTCGCTGATTGCGACCGAAGGGAGCCTGTTCATCACACTGGACGACGGAGGCATCTCGATCACGAGTAACAGCGGCATCCAAATGAAAGCCGTGCAGGATTTGGTACTGGACAGCGAGAAAAGTATAGAGATCGAAGCGAAGGAAATTCTGTTCCTGCAATGCGGGGACAGCAGTCTGGTGCTGGACGGGATGTCGGACCTGCGGGGAAGCAGCCTGACGATGAATGGCATCATAAAGCTGCCCGTGCAGGTCGAAGACCTGGAGCCGCAATACGAAGCTCCGTTTGTGAGTGAAGTGGCCGTGCCGGAAGAGGCCGCCCCCGAAGAGCAACCAAAGAAGAAGAAGAAAAAAGGGTTTTGGAGTAAGGTGCTGGATGTAAGCCAGACAGTGCTGGATGTGGCGGGCCTGATCCCGGGTGTAGGAGAAATCGCAGATTTGGCGAATGCGGGGATCTACGCGCTGCGTGGGGATTATTTGAATGCAAGCCTTTCATTAGCAGCGACAGTGCCTGGTGCAGGTTGGGCAGCAACAGGAACTAAACTGTTTGTGAATAGTAAGAAATTCACGAAAGCCGCAAATATGGTGGGGAAGGCGACGAAAGCTGTAAGCAAAATAGCGGACAAGGGAGCTGATGTCGCGAAAGCGATCGGGAAATTAGCGGATACCACGGGGGATGCGCTGAATGCCGGTCTAGGAAAAGTGCTGACAAAAGCGAAGAAGCTGGCGAGCAATGTAAGTACGTTCGATCTAGCCGGGAAGCTGAAGAGCGGCATGAATACCATCCTGACGAATTCATCCAATTTGAAAAAAGTGTTGCAAAAGGTCAAAAAAGAAGTGAAGAAAACCGCAGATCAAGTAATGGATCAGGTATCCGATACGATGACAGGGCTGAAAAACCGTCTGTCCGGTCCACAAAAAGCACTGGATGGCCCCTCTGATTTTTCATTCAGCAAACCAAATAAATCTCTTCCACAAAATAGCCAGCAGAAGAATTTCTGGAGTGAGATGGAGGCAGGCAAAGAGGATTTAGCGAAGAAGATGCCTGGGGGGACGGGTAAAGGTAATCTAAAAAAACCAGATGACATCGAGATTAAGGAATACGGAGAATGGAAAAATGATGGATCGGGGACTCAAAAGCATCATTTAAACCAAGACGCAGCGTATGGTTCAGTAATTCCAACTGATAAAGGAGTAACAATTGAACTTGATGGAAACATCATTAGTGGTCCTGTCGGAACCCCGCACTATAAAGCACATCAAGAAATGGAGAAATTCTGGGATCAATTCAGAGAAGTCACTAAAAAATATCCTGCAGGTCCACGTGTAGGTGATATCCCAACAAATTTAGAATATACAAGAGCTTTAAAACGTTCCCTGGAAGCAGCAGGTCTATCACCGGATCAGGTAAAGAAATCTTTGAAAGAAGCAATTCATCAAAGAGTAAAATACGGTTTGCTTGGTGGTATGAATGTTCCGTTAAAGTTTGGAAAGAATGGAGTACCGAAGATTCCGGGTAGGATATATGGCGTTTATAGAGATTACAAACCATAAAGTTTCATTATTATTGCTGGAAAATGGGAGGTATAACAGATGAAAGAGATTATAGTTAATCAAGAATTATTAAACGAGTTTGAGAATATCCAGTGGTTTATTAATTGTGGTAACATAGAAGAAATAGATTTACTATGTTCGGTACAACTTGTTGCTGGATGGGAGAAGGCAGAGGAACTTGACGATAAAGAAGAATGGGAGGAGGTAATATCAAGCAGTAGGGATGAGCTTTCAAATTTTGTTCTGAAAAAACTGGGATATAGTGTTAGGGATTTTAATTCAATTGTTGCTGTAGTAAGAGAGTCACTACAGTATAAAACTGCTATCTCTAAACTTTACGACGTTATTGAAGAGAAAAATATAAAAGAAGAGTTTGGTGGTACATTGGGTTGGTTATTACTTAATGCAGGTATTGAAAGTGCTTATGTTGAGTATAATGGTTGTCCAAGATTTTTTAGCGAAATGCTATCCGTTTTCAAACTCGGACACTGTCCATGTGGATGGAAGGGGAAATGGCCTAAAGGTACATTATATATTTACTAAACACTTATTTATAATAAGGTAAAGATGATGGGAGATAGATAATGAGCGACTTTTTAGAACCCGAGAAACTCGACGGAGTAAAAGTAAATAATGCGACAAGTGAGCTAAGGCTTTTTTTAACTAAAATATTTGAACTAATTGGAATCAGGTTTGAGGATACATCTGAGCTTGAAAGACAAGTTATTGCAGCGTTTTGTTTTGGCGCATTAAATGCTATTGTTCAAAGGGACGAGATGAATCAGCCACAGGCACATGCCTTGATAATAGCGCTACTGATTAATGGATTTAAATACAGTGAAAAACAGGCAGTTAATTTTGCGGAGGACTTAATTCAAGCAACAAATAAAGAGTATCACCCTGTAATGAATTCAATAATTCATAGAGGAATAGATGGTCATTATCAGTATGAAAATAACATGGAGGAAAATTTAAGACAAAATATATTAGGTGTCATTAATGCGGTGAAAAAGAAAGCGTGAATAATGCTTCTATTTTTACCGCAAATCAAACACTTTAATTTTACAATCTTTACATTGAACAGGTCGATTATTTTAGACACCTTCTGTGGTTTAGTGGATATTCGACAATCTCACTTTACCAAACGAAGCAGTGTTTTTCTATGTTGGCAAGATCCTGACTTAAACATGCTCCACCTAACCCTAGCGGGGTCTGAATTCGATTCTGACTCTGCGAAAGTTGAGCTATTAACATCAAGATAGTATAGTACAACCACCAAACCAAACTCTAAAAATTGAAAAACTACTTACCAATTTTCAAACGCTTATTCCAACTTGAATCATGAGATAGGAATAAGCGTTTTTGTATGTCAAAAATCAAAGGTGGGAGTAGCGAATAATTGAAGAAACAGTCTATGCGCATGCAGACCTGTGTCTGGCCGATCGTCCGTGCTGTGGACGATCAGCTGAAAGAGAATGTATTACTCCTGATCAACCTTGCACTCCGGAAGCCATCCTGCGCAGGAATTTTACCGGGCTGGGGGTGTACATCCTGGAACTGGAGGCCGTCTCCTATTCGTATCTGCTGGACATCGAGCCGCGAATTCGTTCGTTTCAGCATAGTGAGATGGAATGTGAGGACGTGATCCGCCAGGTCTTATCGGCCTACCCGAAGTCCGACCTCATCGACTACGTGAGCAGCGGCACGAAGCTGGGAGGGCTGACGGTACAGTACCGCGAGACGGATTGGCAGTTCCTGCGGCGAATCGCTTCCCGGTTCGGAGCGGTGGTGATCCCGGAGGTGACGGCGGATGCGCCGAAGCTGTATTTTGGTGTCCCGGATGGCGGATATCATGAGCTTAAGGATCAGAATTATACAGTAACAAGAGATCTGCACGCGCTGAAGATGTCCTGGTCGGTGGGAGCCGCAGACGTAAAAGAAGCAGACTTCACCTCATACCGGGTAGAGACGCGGCGCTGGTTCGGACTCGGAGATACCGTACAATTTCAAGGACAGGAGCTGCGGGTAGCAGCAGCAGAGAGCAGGCTTATGCAGGGCATGCTCATACATACGTATACCCTCAGTCCCCACAGCGGGATCCGGGAGAATGAAATCCGCAACGATGAACTGGCAGGAGCTTCGCTGGAAGGCAGGATCTTGGCGGTCACGAAGGATACCGTAAAAGTACATCTGAACGTGGATGCGACCCAAGCGGAGAATGAAGCGAGCTGGATGCCGTACTCCGCGGTCTATGCGAGTGACGGTGGAGGTTTCTACTGCATGCCGCAAGCGGGAGATTCGGTACAGGTGTATTTCGGAAGCGGGCGTGAACAAGACGCGTTCGCGATGGGATCGGTGAGGCGGGGCAGCAGTCCGTCACCGAAGACCGCGGATCCGGCGACCAAGAGCTGGGGAACGAACTTCGGGAAAGAGATGCGGATGACGGATGCGGAGATGTCGCTGATCGCGACCGAGGGCAGCCTGTTCATCACGCTGGACGACGGAGGCATCTCGATCACGAGTAACAGCGGTATCCAGATGAAAGCCGTGCAGGATTTGGTACTGGACAGCGAGAAGAGTATAGAGATCGAAGCGAAGGAAATTCTGTTCCTGCAATGCGGAGACAGCAGTCTGGTGCTGGACGGGATGTCGGACCTGCGGGGAAGCAGCCTGACGATGAATGGCATCATAAAGATGCCCGTGCAGGTCGAAGACCTGGAGCCGCAATACGAAGCCCCGTTCGTGAGCGAAGTGGCCGTGCCGGAAGAAGCCGCCCCCGAAGAGCAGCCGAAGAAGAAGAAGAAAAAAGGGTTTTGGAGTAAGGTGCTGGATGTAAGCCAGACGGTGCTGGATGTGGCGGGCCTGATCCCGGGCGTTGGGGAAATTGCGGATTTGGCGAATGCGGGGATCTACGCGCTGCGCGGGGATTATATGAGTGCAAGCCTTTCATTAGCAGCGACAGTGCCTGGTGCAGGTTGGGCAGCAACAGGAACTAAACTGTTTGTGAATAGTAAGAAATTCACGAAAGCCGCAAATATGGTGGGGAAGGCGACGAAAGCTGTAAGCAAAATAGCGGACAAGGGAGCTGATGTCGCGAAAGCGATCGGGAAATTAGCGGATACCACGGGGGATGCGCTGAATGCCGGTCTAGGAAAAGTGCTGACAAAAGCGAAGAAGCTGGCAAGCAACGTAAGTACGTTCGATCTAGCCGGGAAGCTGAAGAGCGGCATGAATACCATCCTGACGAATTCGTCCAAGCTGAAAAAAGCGTTGCACAAGAACGTGTCCGCGCTGGATGAAATGTGGACGGGATGGAAGCAGCAGGTCAAACATGAAGTTAAGAAAACCGCAGCTCAAGTAATGGATCAGGTATCCGATACGATGACCGGGCTGAAAAACCGTCTGTCCGGTCCACAAAAAGCACTGGATGGCCCCTCTGATTTTTCATTCAGCAAACCAGATAAATCTCTTCCACAAAACAGCCAGCAGCAGAATTTCTGGAGTGAGATGGAGGCAGGCAAAGAGGAATTAGCGAAGAAGATGTCTGGGGGGACGGGTAAAGGTGATAATGTAAAATTAAACAAAAACGGTTTGACTCCAGAACAAGAGAAGTATCATAGACAAAGAATAGATGAAGCAAAAGCACGTGGAGATCAGAAGGCTGCGGATAAAGCTAGATATGAACGTTACCTTGAGAAAGTGAAAAATAAAGGTGAAAAACCTTTAGATCGAAAAGATTGGGATACTCTCAATGAAAGTCTAAGAAAGAACAGGGTGCGCGGAAGAGAAGAAGAAATAAAAGGTAGAAAGGCTTTGGAAGAGCAACTTGATCGTAAATTAGCTGATAATAATGCCGACGAAGTCGTTACGTATACATCTAGTGAAGGTCATGTTACACGCCCAGACAGTATAGGGCGTAATGATAGGGGCGAAATTGATTTAGTTCATGACCACAAACACAAAGCAGGTGGAGAAGATCAAATTGTTCATAATGACAGCCAAATTAGAGCTGAAAGAGAAATGCTTCAAGACAAAAACGGTAGCCATTATGTAACAATATCAAGTGACAAACCTGACTTAAATGCTATTCCTCCTAAGCCAAGACCAAGTGGACCTTTAGGAAACAAAAGTTATGTCTACTATACTGATCCAAAGATAGGGAAAGTGACTCATAAATGGGAACCTAATCCGTTATTACCTGGCGGTGGTAGATGGAAAAAGCTATAAAAACATTATCATATAATCTTATTCTTGCAGCAGGAGGATATGCAATGAAGCCTGATTTATTTTCAATTACAATGTATCCCATGGTATCTTTAAACAAAGAAGAGATATTAAGTGATATTTTGGATGTGTTTGAGTCAAATGAAAAATTTGCTCCTACTCATTGGGGCAATAGTGAGATGGTAAGGGTTGAATATAATCGTAATGAGATTCTTGAAAAAGTAACTTTAGAGCGTAGGGTATCTGAAATTCATCTTCATCGTGATAATACAGTAAAATATACGGGGAGCTTTGAAGTTAACTGGAGCACACGCTCATTTTTGAAGTTTGATTTTCATAAATCTATGCCTCCAAAAATGTGGCCAGCTTTTTTTGAGTTATCTGATCGGATCGCAGAAATTGTAAAACCATGTTACGGAGTAACACATATTTTTTGGCCGTCATCATATCCTTGGAATACCGAGCGTGAACGTCTAAATATGTGGATGGATATATGTTCTTATCCTGTGCCGGTTAGATATCTTCCAAATGGCCCCTTAGGGATAGGGGCTAGAACATACTTTAGTGGTCATATTTTGGAAATGTTTGATGGAGAATTATTGCTAAATAGCCCGGGAGTTGTATCAAAACTTAACTGGGGTGGTATTTGTATCGATATTTTGAATGGGAAATTAGAAACTGATAATAGCACATTACTTGATAGCTGGTTGAATGTAATGAAATATTTGGAATCAGCCCAAGTGATGGCTATTCCAAGTTTTGATGAGGATCGCATGGGTGTGTCGTTCCGACCTAATGCAGCTTGGAAGGATTACCTTAAAAGATAAAATTTTGCTAGGAGGTGGTGGGAAAAATGGACGAGAATAAAGATGATAGAACAAAAGTTATAGAAATGTTAAATAAATACAAATGCAGTGGTGAGGTTATTGATGGATTGAACATGAGTGACATGGACCTCACATTTTTAGACCTGTCAGAAGTTATGGCAGATGGTATCATTGCAAAAAGGGTCATGTTAAGAGCATCCTCTTTAATTAGAGCGTCGTTTTTAGATTGTGATTTTGAAACGGCTGATTTTAGAAGCTGCAATTTAGAGGGGATTGACATGGCTGATTGTGTGCTTAGTGGAGCAAACTTCCAAAGAGCAAATATGAAATATGCAAAAATGAATATAAGTATGTGCTTAGAAACTTGTCTTGAAGAAGTCGATTTTTCCCATGGTGAACTGATTGGATCAACTCTAATCAATGCTATCGTTCGTAATGCAAATTTATCTGGGATCAATGCTAAACAAGCAAGTTTCTCTAGTGCAAATTTAAGCAGCGCTAATCTCACAGAGGGTAATTTTGAAGGAACTAATTTTATTAGTGCAAATTTATCTGAAGTAGATGCTAGAAATGCTAACTTTGCAAGTGCAGACTTAACAGGAGCTACCCTTTGTAATGGGATTTTTACAGGAGTTGATTTTACGGGTACCAAACTTGATAACGTAGTTTGGAAGGGAGCGAATGTGGAAGGGGCTAAGTTTGACAAAAGTGTTAAGGAACAAGTAATAAAGATGATCTAGTGATCTGCTTGGAGTTTTACGTAAATTAGACGAACAAACATAGTTACTTAGAAGGCTTATTCCAACTTGACTGGCGAGAAGGAATGAGCCTTTTAGCATGTATAAAATCAGATAGCATTAGGCCATATAGTTATCGAAAGAATTACTTAATCACAACTGACGAACTTAACCATAGAGATGCAGGGGCAAAGATAGAGAATATCTTAATACGCACAGTCCATGGTCATGATGGTACATTAAAGGACTTGTGCAACAACTCCCAAAACTTTTGAGGAATTCTTAATTGACTTATTGGGAGGGTAGCTTTTTTATATGTGGTCAGATAAAATTTCTTGGAGACAAGAGGCTTCAGTGTATTTCAATGTGTAAAGGAATTACTAGAAGAGTTTGGGGGAACAAAGTAACGCTTACTCCAAGAAAGAAGGAACTATAGAGGTCCTTCCATTTTATTCCTTGAAACTGCAATAGGTGATATATTGGAAAACGAAGATTTTTTAAAGTTCGAGTATTGGTTTGCGGAACCACTTGTAGTTATTGGAGAGGCATATCGACGTAAAATGAATATGCCTATCGAAAAAATTAATAATAACGAGCTTCGAGGAACGGAAGTGGTGATAGTATGTTTTCAGATAAATTTGAAAAAATGACAGATGATGAGTTTAGGAGTTTAACAGATGAAGAATTTAACGAATATATAAAATTGAAGAAAGAAGATCTTCCTAGACATCATCGTAAAATAGAAGAGATCACGATCGATGTTGTTTCGACTCCAGAAGAAGCAATTGAAATCGCAAAAAAGTACCATCAAGTACATGAATTGGATGGGGCAGTTAATGAGCAAATAGATAGTTTATTTTTTGACGAAGCCTATACATTTAAAGTGGATTTAGAAAATAGAGAGAATGATGATATTCGACCTGCTTGGAGAGTTACTGTAGATTTACCACCAAATCCATTTTTGTTTGAAGCTTATACTATAATTGTATCAGACCGAGATAAAGCGGTAATGGGGATGTTAGATCCTAATGGACATCCAGTATCAGAAGGTAACGAGTTCACTGATGAAGATATAGAGTATATTATGAGTGATGAAGACCTAGAAGATGATGAGGAATAATATTGAAATCATTTTTAATCCTATTATTTTATTTTTTAAGTAGTGATTTTAGTGGGTAGGTATAGAAGGAACTCATTATCAAACAATACCACATGTTTGGAAAGTATAAGGTTAATAACGTAAGAGCGTACTTAGAACAGGCCGATTATGGTCAGATATACCATGAAAAAGGAGCCGATGTCGCGAGAGTGATCGTAAGAATAGCGGATACCGCAGGGGAGGCAGCTGAATGCCGGTCTAGGGAAAGAACTGACGAAAGCGAAGAAGCTGGTAAGCAACCAAAGCTGGGAGATGCTAGCCGGAAAGCTGAAGAGCCGCATGAATACTATCCTAGTTTAGTTGGTTCAGGAACAGCACGAACTTCTAGCAATTGATGAGAATGGTACATAGACTTGATTGGGAAGGAAACTCTGTGATATATCCAGGGAGATCCAGATTTCAAGGGGGCTGGAATGGTAAAACAGGAAGTTGATATAGGTTGACCGGAGAATCTGCAGGGACTTGCCGCCGAAGTGCATAGGGTTTTTAGAAATGAACATTGTCAAGAAGCCGAATGACAAAGGATTGTCCGTCTTGTTTGTAGCGATCCAATTGTTCCAAATTGCCGTAAGCACGGTCCATGACCATAATAAAGTCAGGATTCTCCAACGTTTCGCATACAGGCCCATCGTGCCGTGCGCCAATCGTTTCCGTGACGCCAAATGGCTGTCTGTTTTGCACCCGCAAGGCGACATGCAGTTTAACCGCGAGCCCAGGCAAACGAGTTTTCCCAACCGTCATGATCGTCGAGTCAATGAGCAATAGTTCCTTCGGAAAAGCCAACTTTCGCCTCGTTTCCCGATTACATTTGTGGACAAGGAGTTGAAACAACACTTGAAATACAGCAAACGGCAGATCCGCTGCTTTACAGGAAAAAGAGGAATAATGAACGAGAGTGAGGCAGCGATCTCATTTGAATTATGCAAAATGCTGACATATAGCAAAGTGAAACTTCAGAACGAACATCACGTAATAACAAAATGGTATGTGAAAATAATATCAATTTAGAATTTTATTTTATCCGAGGAGGGGAAGCTTTGAAGAAATTATTAGCATTTTTGTTGTCTTCATCCTTGATACTTACTTCACTAGCGCCACATGCACTAGCTAAGGATGAGAAAGCAGCAATGACACGAGAAGAGGTTGTTACTTATTTATTAAATGTTGCAGATGATTACAACCCTGGCTTGAAGAAAGAAGACATTTTGAAGGGGGATGCTCAAGGAAAAACTAAAGACGGTGAGTATGTCTCGCGTACCGAAGCATTAATTATGCTAAGTAGAGCATTCTCAGACCTACCGAAGCCGCAAGGAAACGATTTGCGTAGCTTAAATACAGCGTCTTCCTTTAGTGACATCCCGGTGTGGGCACAAGATGAGATGACTACAATTGCTGCGACAGGTATCGTTAACGGTTATACGGATGGCAAACTTGGAGCTAAGGATCAAGTTACACTTGAACAATTAACCGCACTAGTTAAACGAATGGTAGCGTTAAAGGGGACAAATCCTCGTGATGATTATTATGAGTTTGTAAATAAAAAGTGGCTGAATGCATCTACCATTGATGCTGGAGAAATGAGCAATGGTGCATTTAACGAATTGGATAAACAAAATCAAGAACGAATTAAAAATATACTGCAAGAAGTTGTGAAGGACACACATGCTAAAGGATCAGTGGAACAGAAAATTGCAGACTTTTATACGAATGCACAAGATATGAAGCATCGTAATACTTTGGGAATTAAGCCAATTGCACCTTATATAGCATCCTTGAATCAAGCTTCTACAATCAAGGAGCTAATGAATGTAGGCTTGAAGATGGAGAAAGAGCTCGGCTTTGGCTCAATTTTATCATTTGGTATCATGGCAGATGCTAAAAAAAGTGACATTAATGCATTATATTATGCAGGTGTAGGCTTGATTTTAGACAAGACGAGTTATGTTTCTAACAATGCTCAAGCAAAACAAGTGTATGTCTCGTATTTGAGCAAGTTATACCAGCTTGTTGGTGACAGCAAGGAAGCTGCCGAGAAAAAGGCAAACTCATTGTATGAGTTTGAGAAGCAAATAGCAGCAGCAACGATGGACATTCAAGACCAAAATGATGTAAATAAATATTATAATCCATATACGATCCAAGACTTTGCTGCGCTGTTCCCTTCACTGGATATGGCTGATTATTTGAAGCAGCTACAGCTTGGTTCCGTGGATAAATTAATTGTAATGGACAAGGGGCAAGCCAATAAGCTTTCACAATTAATGACTGATGAGCACGTGGAAGATTTTAGAAACTACATGCAAGCGATTTGGCTTATTAATTCCAGCAGCGTATTAAGTGAAGAGTTGCAACAAGCGTCGTTGGATTTCCAAGCTAATCTATTTGGTATTCAAGGTCAAAAAACACAAGATGAAATTGCAATTCAATTAACACAAAGTGTAATGAGTGATTACTTAGGTCAAATGTTTGCAAAACGCCATTTTACAGCTGAAGCGAAGCAAGACGTGGAAAAAATGGTGAAGGAATTTATTGCGGTGTACAAGGAGCGTATTAAGGCGCTAGACTGGATGTCTGAAACCACTAAAGCTAAAGCTATGCTGAAGCTAGATAAAATGACCTACAAGATCGGTTATCCTGATAAATGGGATGACAGATTTAAAGACGTATCCATCGTATCCATTAAAGAGGGTGGAACATTATTTGATAACTTTGTAGCTATTCGCAAAGCATCATGGAAAACAGAAGTAGCAACATTGGGTCAACCTGTGGATAAAAGTAAATGGCAAATGAGTGTCTACAATGTTAACGCCTATTACAACGCACTCAATAATGAAATTGTATTCCCAGCAGGTATTCTTCAAGCACCATTCTATGATATTAATGCGAAGCACGAAACAAATTTAGGTGCAATTGGTATGGTAATTGCTCATGAAATCAGCCATGCATTTGATAATCTCGGCTCTTCCTATGATGAAAATGGAAATGCTGTAAACTGGTGGACACCTGAGGACTATAAGAAGTTCCAAGAAAAAACGGAGCAAGTGATTGCTTATTATAACGGACTGGAAGTCATTCCTGGTGTATATAATAACGGTAGCTTAACTGTGAGCGAAAATATTGCTGATCTTGGTGGTATGGCCGCCTCCTTGCAAGTATTGTCTCAAACGAAAAATGCTGATTACAAAGCTTACTTTGAAGGGTATGCAACGATATGGCGTACAACAATGACTAAGGAAGTGTTAGCTTATCTTTCTAGCAATGACACACATTCCGCTAACAAGATTCGTGTGAATCGCACAGTTGCCAGCTTTAAAGATTTTTATGATGCCTATGGAATTACAGAAAAAGATATGATGTATGTAGCGCCAGAGCAGCGTGTGAGTATCTGGTAGAGTATTGTAAGTTCTAATTTATTTTTGCCTAAAATATAAAGGATTGTTTCCACGACATTTCGGGTGGGCCGCAATAACACTCCAAAGCTCTTTCCCACTTGAACCATGAGTAGGAATGAGCTTTTTTACATACCCGAAATCAAAGGAGGATGAAACGAATGGCAAAACGTGTATAGGTTGTGACAGCAGAATTGAAGAAACAGCAACCAGTGCAGAAAGCAGAAAAGAAGTTACGGTCCATAGCACAGGCCCGCGCATTATACGAGCTAATTGATGGAATTTATGATAACTGTCAGCAAGCCCGGGAGTACGTGAGTAGCAGGGGTACATCATTCTGGACGGACAGATTCTCAGGTTAGTGTAGGCTTATGCAGTATAATCGGGGGGAAATGCTGCTGAAAAAAAGGGGAGAAGTATGTAGTGCCCTAGCTTTAATTGTTTTTTCACCATGAAAATGGTGATGGTAAAAAAAATGTCGAAGTATTGACTCGGATGAAAATGGAATCATACACTTTGGTAAATTCTCAGATATACTGAAGACGTTCAAAGACGGAACAAGATGTTATACTCCAACTCGTGGAGCTTTTCAAGTTAGGAGATTTTACGCAAAAAACACTCTTAATTCACTTGTTAAATCATTCTGAAGATGAAGCAGTATTAAATCTTTGCATTCGGATTTTTTGCTCAATTTGTACGCATGAAGATTTAAGAGACTCGAACAATCTTCTGTTTTTAGAAAATGCTACAGAAGATGTGGTTCATACATTTGCGTCAGCGGCAGTTACAACGCTTTCTCTCGAAGCAGTTCCATATCTATTAGCATTACTTGAAGATTGGGATGAAATTAATGATACGTCGATCATTATAAGGGATTCTATAGATGCTTTTATTGAATTTGAAGAGCATTTAGGTGATGGTGCAACCGTGGAAGAGATTGGTCATTATTATTTGGAGTACATTAACAGTTGTAACTCGGAAAAGTATTACTATAATCAAAAAAATGCATTTATTGGTAATTTAACAAAAAAATTAATTGAAAGAGTTATGATTGCCGCTAATACCGGACAGCGTCTTGAAATGGAGTTAGTTCCATCCTTACTATCGATTTGGTCTGGGGAGAAAGTGCCAGGCGATTACTACACAGTAATAAATGCAGACAACTATAAAGGTTTTATTAATTATGTCGAAGGACTTTCAAAGAAAAACTGGGAGAAGGGACATAAGTATTTTTACGGACTTAAAGTATAATGTACGGTTATAAGACACCCTCTGTGATAACATGATGTGAAATAACCCGTGATAAAATGAGGGCTGCCCAGTTCCAAATGAACTCATCATTCAACTAACAACACATATAACTTAACAATAGCGTTACGATGATCAGGTCGATTATGGTAAGATACCACCATGATTGACCTGTTTTTTTGTTTTTTTATAGGAATTCGAGCAATTCATGGAAAATAGTGTCCTCTAGATCAAGCAGCCATGGCTCATTTAACTGCCGTTGTCTCGTGGTGGAGCAATACGGGGAGATAGTATGGTACAAAGTCCCCAGAAGTTAGGGAATGGATGCTTAACTCCGATAACTATCTCAAGTTTTTTAAAAGTTAAATCTCAGAGCAAATGAAAACTGGATAATAGAATTGGATGTCGATTTGAATATTGTAGGAGTAAGATAAATGAGAGTATGCCTTAAAGAGGGTTTAGCGAAAAAAGAGAATCTATCAATGAATAAAAATTATATAGTTTTTTCTGTGGAAACCAGTGAAAATGGTGAGAAATTTTTCCGAGTAGAAAATGATGTCAATCAAGTTGTGCCTTATTCAATCTCTTTATTCAAAGTTGTATCCGATAAAGTGAACTCTGATTGGATATTGTGGAACAAGCCCAATAATAGCTCAGCTTTATTGCCGAAGCAATTTGCTTATCTAAGTTTTTGGGAGGATTATTATAATGATGAATTAGAGGCATTGAGTATATTTAACTTGGTTAAGGAGCAGCTATTTCAAGAAGAATTAGAAGAGATTGAGGTGCGTGAGATTTTTGAAATAGAGAATGAGGATGAGATTACATTCGTTCTTAATGTTCTCTTTAAGACAAAAGACAATAGATTCATTAATCAAGCGATTCAATATGTAAAAACAAAGTTGGAAAAAAATTATGGAATAGATGATACTACACTACTTGCATTTCAATATCTGAGTTTATTCAATCAAAGTGAAGTAAAAGATTATTTCCTTTGTTATTTGACTAACATTGAGTTAGGAAACGACCAATTAACTGCAGTAGTAAATGATTATTTTAGCTAAAAGTAAATGACTCTAATGAGGGTGAAACATTTTGAAATATTTAAATGAGTTAGTCTCACAATTTAGAATTGATAACATTCCTATGAATCCTTGTACAAACGAAGATTTAATTAATGTGAGAAAACTGATAAGCGATCAAATATTACCGATGGCTTATATTGAATTTCTTGAAACAATGGGAAACGGCACTGATCATACTTTTTTGCGTGGTGAATCATGTTTTATGGATGAATTGTTAGCGTTAAATGAAGGGGGGGCAGAATTGTTAGAAGAAAACAATGTACCTCTTAAACTTACTTCAAACGATTTTGTATTTTGGATGAGTCAAGGTTGTATGTTTTGCTTCTTTAAATTAGATGAAGGGGAAAATCCACCTGTCCACTTTTACTCAGAAAGTAAAAAGAAGGATGGTTTTTATAAGATTACAGATACTTTTACAGAATTCTTACAGCGTAGGTATATAAAAGATAGGTATATATTTCAAAAAAAAGAATGGGTTGCTAAATAATTCGTTAATGGATGCCATAGCTAACAAAGTTGGAGGAAAGTATAGTGTATTCAAATAATGACGAAGTTGGTTTAAAAAGAGATTTATACGAACAATCAAAACCTGGGATGATTGATACTTCAGCGGTAAGCCCTAATTGGTTTACCTTTACGGATCATGAATGGGAAGCATTACAAAAGGATTTCTTTGAAAAGCCTCTTGACGGCTTGTTGGTTGATTTAGTCTCGATATTTAGAAAAGGGAATCCCAATTACATCAATTTAGGTAGCCTGTTCGGCATTGAAAAAAAGAGGGTAGATGACAAAAATAAGATTATCTACACTGTTAATCAGGTGAACCGGAAGGAAAATGACATTACTAATGTTACAATGTTTCTTCATCCTGATAGCCACATAATCATAGAGATTTATTTACATATGCAAGTACTGCCTCATATGAATGAACTTAAATGCAGGATCGAGGAGAACTATTCCGATTTACTTGTTAATGTTAGCAATGAGCTTGTAATTATTGATAGAGATTTTAAATTAACGCTTAAAGAGTGATTTTGTGAAAATGAGTAATCCATTAATTTATAGGATAATTTTGAAAGGGGGCGTATAGATGTCTAGTCCAAAACTTTCTGCATCACAAGCGTTGAATATTGCACAAGAGTACATCAACGAACGTAACAAGCACATCATGGGGTATAACAAAAACTACATTCCATCGACCATTGACAGTGACATAGATAAATCTGTTCAGTATTATGAAGATTTTTTTGCATTGACGGGCGGCGCTTGGATTGTTGAGATAGACTTTAGGGATTTTGAAGAGCTTTTGGTTGTTTCTGATGAACAACAAGTTATTTCTTTTTGGATATTAGGAATTGATAGAAATAAATTACCTGAAATACACACCAAATTAACCACTGACCAATTACTCCAAATTGCTCAAAGCTATAATGACGAGTATGATTTAGAGGGAGTAATCCATCCTAATCACGGTGAGTCAATATTTTTTTATGAGAAATTTGAACATGTTGAAGGGTACTCATGGATTATTAATATGAACGTACCCCCTTCACCTTATGGCGGGGGTGATATGGTAAGTCTGGTTTTTTCTGATGAAAAAGCGTGTGTTGAATATATGTTTGATCCGTCAGGTTACCCGATTACCCCTCATTTAGATGACGATTAAGAGAATGATTCAAGATGAAGATAGCCTCTATCAGAACACACAACGTACAAACTTGGCAGACGTTAAAAGGCTTATTCCAACTTGAATCATGAGTTAGGAGTGAGCCTTTTTATATGTATCAGAATTTATGGGATCATAAAAAGTCTTAGAAAGTTCAACTAGCACAGAAAATTGGAGGGAGTTTAATATTTATAAAAAATGACGAAAGCATTAATGCGAAGTTTCTTTATAGAAAGCCTGTAGTTATTGGGGTATTGGACGATAGTGATGATGATTTCAATGATATGAGCTGGATGGTGGATAACTCGTGGGAATTGTTAAAAGTGAAATTTATAGAAAGTTCTTTTCAGGAGTTAGTTGTGGGGTTGGTGGAAATATTTATAGGTGGACAACCAAACTACTCAACACTGGGTGAAATGTTCGGTAATGATACAAAGGTGGAGGGGGATGTTGAGAAAGTAGTATACAAAATAAGCAATATTGAAAGAAATTCAAATGATATTATAAGAGTTAGCGGAAAATATGAGGGCGTATCCATTGAATTAAATAGCGAGTTTATTATTACAGGTAAGGATTACAGAATCATCATAAGCGGCAAATAAAAAGGGGAGACTTAAAAATGACAATAAACGATCCGATTTTTGGTGAACTTGAGTATAACTATACTTGGGCTAAGGATACTACGATTCATTTTTTTGGAAAAGAAACTGAGATTACATTGATGATCGATGGTGAAGAAGATGGCAAGTTTGATGAAGATCAATATACGGCGTATCAATCATTAATGCAAAACTGGCAGCAATTACAGCAAAGCTTCTTGCAACCCATTTTAGACTATTACCAACAAAAACGATATGAACTGGGTTATGATATGGAATTTAATGAGTATTATCCCTTAGTTGAAACAACCAGCCAACTTCTTGAGATGATTACTTTGGTTGGAATTGTTGTTTCATATGCAGGGATTTATGAAGGCCGAGATATCGGAATACTTTTTGATTGTACATGGGATGCAGAGAACGGAGTGGGAATTCGTTTATTGAATGAAAAAGTAATTGAGGTAGGTTATCAGGATGTTGCGATTTGAATAACTTATCATACGATACGAGAGAAATACTGATACAAGCAGGCTGGAACCCGAATAATAAGGCTGATTTAACCGAGACAGTAAAGTTTTTAGAAGCAATGGGGTATCAAGTATTCGATTCAGTGATTGATGCACTAGACCCTAGATACTCTATGTTTATTTAGAAAACCAGAAGAGGTATAACGCCGGGAAAAGATAGACTTGTGGCAAAGGTGGTTTGATAAGTTATGAAGAACGGAATATACAGCAATTTAGTTGAGGAAGTTATTCAATTCTCTAATTCTATTATGGAATTCCCGAAAACAGCTAGAGCCCAAAATATCGTTACAATTAATCAATATGAAGAGGCAAAAAGGCTAGCCAGTACAGAAGTTTTTGGTGAAGATGAATATACTTGGTCTGATATAAGACAACTTGAAATGGGAAAAGTTAAGGGGAAGTTATATAAATTAGCTTCTTCCCAAAAACCTAGTGGTTTGGATGAATTAACTGGATTAATAGCGGATGGTCTTAGAAGTCAAATAACTGACCCCTATCGCGATTTTTTTGAAACTGTTGTAGTGGACTTGAGAAACTGTGCAATCAATCGTGCAATAAACGGTGAGGTTGAAAATTTTTATGAACAAGTTTTTAGAATCTATAAGGCTGGTGGTTTTCCATGTGGTTGGGATGGTGATTATCCAGACGAAGGAAGAATTATTGCTTACTTTGCCTAAACAAGAAATTGAGTGAGGTTAACTTATGACTTTTTCACAAAGAACTATTGATATTTTAAAGGATGCTGGCTGGTATCCTGAAAGGAAAGTAGAGGTTAGCTCGACAATAAACTTTTTGGTGGAAAAAGGGTTTGAAGTATTTGATCTTGCCAAGGAGGCATTTGAACACTTCGGTGGACTAGAGTATTCAGTGCCTAGTGACGAATCAGATGACTTTCAGATAGGTCCTGAATTTTTAAGGGCAGGCATCGAAAAGAAACACTATAGCAGGTATGAAACAATAATAGGAGAAGAGCTAGTTGTAATCGGATTGGCATATGACGAGAATGCAACTATGTTTATGTCTAAAACAGGGAAAGTATATGGCATTATGAATGATTATTATATTTGGAAATTCGGCGATAATATATATGAAGCTATACATAATTTATGTGAGAGTAAAGAGTTAAAGGTAATTAGTGAAGAATGAGAATAGTGGGGGGAGTTTTGTGAACATAGAATTTGAGTCAACATTTAAACCAATTCAACATCAAGAACTAATAACTTTTGAAGAAACGTCTAGTCTTGTCTTGCCAGATGATTATAAGAATTTTTTAATGTATCGTAACGGAGGTAAGACAGTTCGCAGAAGATTTGAAACAAGAGATCAGAAAATCACATCGTCTATTATGTTATTTCTGCCACTTAGCAAAGAAACGGAGAGTAATCTAGAAGACTATTATAAAAAATATAATGGTGGAGCAATAATCCCTCCTAACTTTATTCCTATTGGGATAGATCCTGCAGATAGCCTTATTTGTCTTGCTGTTAATGAGGAGGATCAAGGAATAGTTTATTTCTGTGATATGGATTATTTCGAAGAGGACAATGAGTTGAGACCCGAATTCATTAAAATAGTATCTTCAAGTTTTAGTGAGTTTGTGAATTCACTGTACCAGCCAGATTGATTCCAAAATCCGCCCGCTCCGATAACAGTCACAACACGGCATTATGGAGGTAAACATGTTCAAGAGCGAAAAGATTAAAAATTACTTCGAGGAAAATGGTTGGTATGAAGGAAGGGAAATTGATATATCCCTTTATAAGGACATGTATCAAAAATTCAATATTAAGCCCAATCCTTTAGCGCTAAATCTATTGAAGGAATTTGGAGGAATTTATTTAAAGCTGCCCTCTAAAAGCTCGAATTATTATACATCTTTAATACTTGATCCAAGTGAAGGCGAAGTAACTCTCGAAGAGTTAAAAGAGTTTGAGGAAACAATGGGTGAGAAGCTGACACCTTTAGGTTTCTTTCCTAGGAGCACACTTGATATTTATATTTCAAACTCTAATAAATTTTATTTTGCTGGTTCCTATGAATTTATGTATATAGTTTTTATAGGTTCTGATTTTTATGAAATGTTAGAAGTGTATTTTAACAAGGAATATCTTGACCAAGATAGATTTCCAAATCTATTCCCTGAGGATTAATACATAGCATTGCAGTTCAAAATTTAGCCTGGCAGACTTACTCCACTTGAAATTTGGGTTGAGGTAAAGGAGACAGATAGGTGAAACGAAATTATGAAGCATTATTTGGTGCGTTTTATGAAAGTTATTTTGATTATAAAAGCGAAAAGATGAGCGATGCTGAAGCCATTGCCTGCACAGCTGATGCATATTTTGGTGTGCAAAACAGAGGCGAGATGGAGAAGGCTGTTGTATATATTTCAGAAGGAAGAATTTGCTTAACGCACTCAAAAATATTCATTAAAGCAAAAGAAAGAATAGTTGAGGTATTAAATTCTTTAGATTTACATAAGCTTCAAATTGAAACAACTCCAGATGAATATAAGGACCTATTAGAGCGCAGAGATATGGTACTGGATGAAATTGATAATATTCCAGTAGATTATAGCCCCTACACAAGATGGTATTACCATGAAATGGAGAAAGAAGTTAAGAACTACTTTGGGATCATTGTTAATGAAGTGGAAAATAAAAATGAAATGATAGAGAAAGTATTGGAGCGTTTTGAACGTGAATGTACGAATACGCTTAGCGAAAATATTGTTGTTAAAACTACGCTTGTAGAGTTACTAATTAGATATGAAATTAAGGGAAATGAACAATTTGTAGAAATCAGAAAAGAGCTGGAACAGTTCGATATAAATGATGTAGGTGAACAATTAACAGAAAATGAGAAGGAAGATCTGTCTCTCCGAATCAGCAACTTGTTGATGTAAAAGTTTATTCGATACTTGCTAGAGCCTTTTTAACAAGTTGGTCTGACTGACGTGTTGTCTCTGGCAAACGATAATCGGGTGATAGATGTAGAACCCATTCACAAGCGGTATCTAATGAAATACGATGACCAGTGGAGACGAAGATAGGCTTAACATTATTCTGTGTTCTAAGAACATTTCCGATAATCTCTCCTTGATCTTGCAGTGGTGAAATTGAGCCTCTTGTTAAATTGGGTTCTTCATACTCTCCTAATAACCTGGTTTTTCCACAACCAATTGTAGGAATATCAAATAGAACACCTAAATGACTTGCCAGACCAAATCGTCTCGGATGGGCAATCCCCTGACCATCACAGACAACTAGCTGAGGAGAGGTCTTTATCTGCTTAAATGCTTTAACTAAAGGGGGAAGCTCCCTGAATGAAAACAGCCCTGGAATATAAGGGAACTGAACAGAATCTTCAACTACCACGGATTCTACTATATCTAAGGAGCTTGCTTCTAAAATGACTACTGCGGCAATCAGTAAGTCACGTTGTTCACTATATGCCACATCTACTCCAGCGATATAACGAATTTCAGCAAATTGATCTTCTTTTATTACTTTTAAGGATAACTTTTGCTGTAATATTATTGCTTCCGTTTCGGTCAAAATCCAGGAATGATTTAATATGGGTTCCATCTTGTATCCCTCATTTTCGAACATTAGAATATCTGCAAATGCGAAGTACATTTATCTTAACACCTGGAAAATACTAAATTTGAAGAGGAGCATCATGTCTTTTAGAAAAGCAAACTGCGTCACCGCTTTACTTACGCGTAAGGGTCCGTTGCGCCCGCTCAGTAATACGTTTCGTTTCCTTTGTGTCAGAGGCCTTCAGCCAGTCGGAGCAAAGCTGCAGCACCCAATCCGGCTGGCTTTTGCTGGCGTCATTCAGCCAATTGGCCACCGAGTCCTGCACATATTTGACCGGATCGGAACGAAGGGGTTCAAGGAGCGGAAGCCCCTGTGCCGGGTTTTCTTTCAAGGCTTGTATATGTTTTGCCCAGACGCCTTGGGGACGTGTCGACTCCACGGCAAATCTGCGGATATTTGCGTCCTCGTCCCGGACCCATTTCGCCAAGAGGGTGATGGCTGCCTCCAGATTGGCTGAGATATGGGCTCTTACGGCCATCCAGGCAATCTCACGCACTCCAAAATGGGAATCGGCAGCAAACGGGCGGATATGCTGCAGTATGCCGGCAATATCCATATCTGGAGTGACTCCGACGATATAAGCCGCCCAACAACGGACGCTGTCGGAGCGGTGTGACGCCAGCATGGCGAACAATTGGCCTCGCTTGGTCTCGGGCAACTCCCTCAGCAGGCGATGCCACTGCGCTGCAATGGCCGGAATCATCTTCATCGGCTTGTCTTCTTTAAGCTTATTTAAAGCAGGCAGCATTACCTCTGCTTCATGTGAAAGACCGGAAGTGTTCAGCACAATGGACAATAACGCCCGGTGATCTACTGCCAGCCATTCTGTCAGATTGACGCTCTCAATAAGACCTTGATTTAAGCGTTCCAACACATTTTGCGGAATATCCGCAGCCTTCTTGGCGCCTTTGCGATTAAGGATATCTGCGGGAAGTGAAGCCGTTTCGTTCATCAAAAAAAGGACCTCCTCATGGGTTGCTTTCCTTAAAATACCCTGAGCAACCGCATGGAGGATGTAATGCAGATTACAGCTTAATGACAATCTGATATCAACTTCTCAAGTCGCTCCGGATGGATGCGGACCGTTTTAAAGCCTGTCTGGACCAGGCCGTCTCTGTTCCATTGCCGCAGGACGCCGCTTACTGCCTCCCGGGTGGCTCCAACCATATTGGCGAGTTCCTGGTGGGATAAGGACAGGTTGATCATGGATAGTCCGTCCTGCTCTTCACAGCCAAACCTGCGGGACAAACGCAGCAGAATATGCGCAAGCCTAAACCGCAAATCCCCAAGTGCCAACTGCAACATCAGACTGCCCATATCATTAAATTGGCTGCTTAACGTCTGTATCAGGTTCAACATGAAACGGGGCCGGCTCAGCAGGAACCCTTCGAAGCGGTCTTTGTTCATCAGACAAATATCGCAGTCATCCAGCGTGTCTATAAAAAGCTCTCTTGTCCCAAGCGAGATGCCGGCCATTTCCCCAAAAACATTTCCTTCACTCAGAATATCGAGCGTGAATTGCTTGCCGGTGCTGCTCAGCTGATAAAGACGAATCTTGCCCTTTTTGACAAAAAACAACCCTTCAGTAAATGTCGACGGTGTCTGGATCAACCTATTCGCCGGGACTGCTGTAATGGAAGTCATCTCCTCCATCTCCATTAAGTCCTCAGTGGACAGATTATTCAGAAGATTAAACTGGGATAAATACTGGATGCTATTCATGAATCCTCCTTAGCATATAATTGGTACTACCCTACCATAATCGAGCCAAAGCTCCGACGAAACAACTATGTAAATCACAGCTCTGCCATATAAATGAACCCCGGGCTGCAAAAAGCCCGGGGTTTATTTTGTGTGATAGCTACCCTTAGGTAATGGAGGCTTCGTAGATTTCCTGTGTGGATTTTGCGAGCATAGCATTGAATTCATCGTCCGATAGCTGATCGCTGAGCCCTTGCGATAAAGCGCGGGAGAAGCTGGCGATCAGTCCATGGTTATGTGCCAGCTTGTCATTGGCTTCAGCTTGGGAATAGCCTCCAGACAAAGCCACGACCCGTACCACATGCGGGTCTTCAATCAAATCGCTGTAGAAATTGTTCTCAGTCGGTATGGACAGTTTTAGCATGACTTTTACATCTTTGCCAAGGGCGGATAATTGAGTGGAGAGCTCATGTTTTAATAGCTTCTCAGCTTGTCCCTTATCTGCACTGTGGATATCCACTTCTGGTTCAATGATCGGCACCAGGCCATAACCTGCAATTTGCTTAGCAATGGTGAATTGCTGTTCGACAACTTTTTGAATGCCTTCGGGATTTGCTTCCTTAATCAGCGAGCGCATCTTGGTCCCGAAGATGTTTTTCTGCACTGCGCGCTTCAGGAGGTCATCCAATCCGGGAATAGGCTTCATAAGCTGAACCCCATTTTCAAGTTCATCCAGACCTTGATCGATTTTCAAAAAAGGCACAATGCCTTTCTCTTCCCAGAGATAATCGGCGGTTAATTGCCCGTCAATGAAGCGATCCATCGTGTTCTCAAAAAGAATAGCACCCAAAATGTGCTTGGAATCAAACGCTGAGCTCTTGATAATACGTGTTCTCATTTCGTGAACCAGTTCAAACATCTCTTCTTCATTGGAATAGCGGTCTTCCTGAATACCGTATTGCAGCAGTGCTTTAGGCGTGCTTCCACCGCTTTGATCCAAAGCCGCAATGAAGCCCTTTCCCGTGTGGATCACGTCCAATTGTTTCGTATTCATGGTCGTTTCCCCTTCCCTTCCATAAAATGAATGGTAACTGTTTCAATCATGTATAGTTTAGTTAGAATAAACGAACAATGCAAACTAAAGGAAAAGACAGGGAAGCCAAACAAGTATGAGAGGTGTGTTCACATGAGTATTGATTTGATCTGCACGATAGGTCCGGCAAGTTCTTCTGCTGCTGTTCTCAAGGAATTGCTGCTGAGCGGGATGACGATTGCCCGGCTCAATATGTCACACGGGAGCCATGAAGAGCATGAGCGGGTAATTGAGGCTTTGAAGACAGCCGCTGCCGAATCGGGACAGCCCGTACGGATAATGGGTGACTTGCAGGGACCGAAAATCCGTCTGAGGAACATAAAAGGGGACGCGATTCGCTTAGATGAGGGTCAAACGTTTATCCTTGACCAGTCTGATGAACCGGGAAGCCGGGAACGCGCAGCGCTCGATAATCCTGGTGTAATGGAAGATATTTTACTAGGGTCAACTATTTTAATCAATGACGGGGAAGTCAAGCTTAAGGTGACGGATAAACATCCGTCCAGGATCACTACACGGGTTATAGTCGGTGGAATGATCGGCAGCCGAAAAGGCGTTAATCTTCCAGGAACGGTACTTCACTTGCCGGCCATTACGGAAAAAGACAAACGGGATCTTCAGTTTCTGCTGGAGCATCATGTGGATTGGATTGCGTGCTCCTTCATCCGTGAGGCGTCGCATTTGGAGGAAATTCGAGAGTTTGTAGCTTCACTGGGGAAATATAGTCAACCTGGCCTTATTTCTAAAATCGAAACTATTCATGCGGTGCGTAACTTTCCATCCATCATGGAGGCGTCCGAGGGAATCATGATTGCGCGCGGAGATCTTGGGGTGGAGCTGCCTTTTGAACGTATCCCCTTTATTCAGAAAGCGATTCTTCGCGAGTGCAGCCTGTCGAAGACCTATGTAATTACGGCCACTCAAATGCTGCAATCCATGATCGATCATCCGGTTCCGACGCGCGCAGAGGTAACAGATGTCTCTCAGGCCGTAATGGACGGGAGCGATGCCGTGATGCTGTCAGCTGAGAGCTCGGTTGGTCATTACCCGGTGCAGAGCACAAGAGCCCTGAATACGGTAGCCAAATTTGCAGAGAACATGCGAGAGCAGGGGAAAAACGGTTTTTCACTGGAGGAGATTTGCTCCGAGTCCCTATTTCATAATCTGTATAAGAATATCGCTATTAATAACCGTTCAGATTGAACATTTCTATACAGCAATATGGATGCAGAGATACCGGCTGCTTTCGCTCAACCGCCGCTTAGGTGATAACCTATTTCAAGCCGTTGCTTTGGCAAATATGATGAAGAACAACATTAACTCGCCTAATATAAGATGTGGAGTTGCGCATTGCTGTCACGGCCGAATCGGTTGATGTATACGGATTGCCCTAGACGAAGGGCCTACGCTCATGGAGCTTGTGGCTAGAAAATCCAAAGCGAAATTCTTCATGCTGGATGCGGGTGAGTATATAATTTGAATACAACATGTTAAGAGAAAAGGCTTCATCCGTCGATTAGAATTGCCCGATCCATTGAAGCATCACATCAGCCGCCAAGCCTAAATTGCCAATTTGACAGTGATTGGACGCGTGTTCCTTTGCTGTGAACATGCGGGCAGTAAGCGAACGGACATGGGTCAAACTCGTGATTTGTTCGTTTAGCTGTTTGAGAGGAACATAATGATCCTCCTGTCCTACCAAAAGAAGAACATCTTGTGTGAGCAAGGAGGAAATATCCTTCGTGTTATACAGCATGGTTTTTCTCATGAATTCTGCCGGTGTTTGGCTGCTGGTGATATGCATCCCCTGCATCAAGCCCCACTCAATCATCAGGCTTTTGCCCGCCATTTGTTGTAACGCCGTATTGACTTGCTCATTCTGCCCATCCGCCAACAGCGTTTGAAGCTTTTCCCTGGTTTCTGGTTCAACTTGCTGCATAAATACTTCAAAAAAATTCGTCAGAACGTCATACGCAATAACATGTTTTACTCGCTTCTCAAACGCCGCAGCCCGCACTGCCAGAAATCCCCCCAAGGACATACCAATCAGAGTAACATTGTCCAGGCTAAAAAAATCAAGAACCGCACTCACCGGTCTTTCCCATTCATGGGTAAACGGTAACCCGTAATCCTCTAAGGCTGCTCCTTGTCCGGGTCCGTCGAAACAAACGACATCAAATCCGGCACCTTTAAAAATCATAACCATCAAAAGAAGCTCCTCCACATAACTGTCGAATCCTCCAAAAAAGACAACTGTTCTCTTGGGATTGTCCGCAGAGATATGGTAAGCTGACAGAAACTTGTTCTCGTAAGGAATGAGGTGGTGTTGCTCCTTGGCTATCCCGTAATGGGCAGTTGACAACGCAATGAATTGCTTGCGCAATTGCTGTTTCTTCGGATTTCCCTCTGGCAGGTAGAACTCCCCTCCCCGGAAATAATACGCCGCTTTAAGCTTTTTATCTTGTTCCAAAGCCTGATTGCCGAGTTGGATAAAGGAATGGACAAGCTCCTCATATGAATGGATACTGCGCGCGGCCTCACGCATTTCGCGAAGCATGTCTTCGTCATTTGTCCAATTATAAAACCGGTTCATTTGAAAATTGATGCTGACATTCGGGTGGAGGTCATAAAGTCCTACGGGAAAATCGCGGGTAGACCATTTGTTCATCATCTGTAATGCTCCTTTCCTTTTGTTTTTTTTTATCATACACTCACTATAATGAACCCGAACCTCTGCCACAATCACTGGATAATGCGGTTTCGTTGCTTATTCAACAGACGGATCTCTTTTGTTGCTTGACACAGAATTACGAGACAGGCGGTGTTAAAATGTCTTATGAAAAAGATCTGAGGGTGCTGAAAACACGCAGGCTGATCAGAGATGCGCTGGTAACCCTCATAGAAAAAAAAGGATTTAAGAATATCACGGTCAATGATATTGCCGAGCAAGCAATGATCAACCGTTCGACTTTTTACCACCATTATACCGACAAGTACGAACTGCTTGATCAGATGGTGAATGAGTTAATTGCAGAGCTAATGACGCTGGTGGCTCCGGAGGCTCATGTCAAAGGCGGGAAATTGGAATACTCCAGTTTTGTGGATACGATACAAACCATATTAAGCGTTGTAGCAAAAGACGCACAGCTTGTAAAAGTTGTAATGAGCGATAATGAAATGATCAGAATCCGCAGGCGAATGGAAAATACGTTAAAGGAAAAGCTGGACAAGAGTTTTCAGGAACAGATCCTAATCTCCAAGGATCTGTTCCTCGAATTAATTACGTCGCTTTATATGGCTGCTATCGAATGGTGGGTCAATAACGATATGAAATATTCTGCGGGGTATATGGCAGAGCAACTGGTTCGGATGCTTGCGGCCGGGCCTGTAAAAACCGCTGGTCTGGGGTCCATGTAGGCTTTGTTGCATGAAACTTTAAGAACTACAGTAGAGCGAATCCAAAAACAATCCGATGTGAATGTATTTGGTCTTGAGGATGACAAAAGCCATTTGCGCTTATCCGGTTCATGGGCATCTCATAATCTGTAAAGGGACACAGATAACCTATTTCAAGCCGTTGCCTTGGCAAATATGATGAAGAACAACATCAACTCGCCCACTATAAGATGTGGAGAAGCCGCTATAAATAGGTCCAGGGTAAACAGGGCACAAAGAATGCCGGTTAACAGAGTAACAACGGTGAAGCTGGGTCTAAGATGATTGAATTTGTACTGAAAGAGTATGAACATCACGGAAATATAATAGATCAGCACAGAGCCGAAGGCAAAACAAAGCATAAATACGTATTCCAATTGATCTATAAAGAGAAGTTGTATGGAAGCGGCAATCATACTGAGTGAAAAATAAATAAACAAGTGCCCGTATATGAGGCTCTGTCCTGCCGTTTGTTTCGATTTGTCTACGTGCTTCTCCACATTCTCGAAGTATTGCCACCAGATGGCGATCACTAATAGAAAAGCCAGGGCTGCAAATAAAACAGAAGATCCTGTGAATTTATAGGATTGCAGGACAGACAGCATGCTGACTACCGACTCACCAAGCAGAATCAGGGTAAACAAAGCAAATCGTTCTAATAAATGCGCAGTATGAATAGGCGTCTTGACCAAAATCTTTCGTCCGAGCAGAGGTACAATAATGTCCACAGCAATGCCTGCATATAGAAACAAATACCGTACTGAGGAGTCGAAAAAGAGGGAAACGCAGGAGATAACGATCCCCAGCCCAAAGGAGGCTCCTAAGAAACGGGCTGTTTTCTGCTTATGTGCAGCCTCTGTCCGCGAAGAGAGCACATACTGGACGGCGGTTAAGCTCCTTAAACCGATATATCCGACAAAAAAAGGCAAATAATTTGCATCAAAGTCCACATCAAGACTGGCGGTCATGATCAAAACAAAAAACAGCTGCACGATCATAAAGAGCCGCTGCGCATTGCTGTCACGGCCGAATCGGTTGATGTATACGGATTGCCCTACCCAAGCCCACCAAATCGGAACGAAAATCAGAATGAATTTCACCAGATGTTCAACGGAAATACTGTTATGCTCGACATGTAGCAATACATGGGTAGCTTTGGAAACAGCAGCTACAAATAACAAATCGTAAAAAAGCTCTAGCCAAGAAACCTTCTTCTCATGCATTGTTAGGAAGCCCCCCTCAAATTTTGCAGAATAGATATGGAGACTGGTGATGTTTTCTCAGAATATACTAGCACACAATTACTTAAAAAATAAGCAAATATTTAGACCTTTGGTATTAAGCTATTATCATCGTTGCGTAAAAACGGAGCTATTTCACAAGCAGATAAGACTGCTTACAAAATAGCTCCGTTGATGATGCATTGTTGTTAGCGTATCCGTTATTAGAAACGGTATAGTATCTTCCAGTTACTCACCCATCATTTGAACGTATACTTTACGAGTCTGCGGACCGTCACACTCCACAAGATAGATATGTTGAGCAGAACCACACACAATTCTAGATCCCTGAATTGGAAACATACAGCTATTTCCCAGCAGCATCGATTTCAAATGACCTGGCGAGTTATTGCTTGTGGCTCCATAGGTTGGAAGAAAATGAGCGTGAATATATTTATCGTCATCAGGAACGAGCTTCTCCAGCCGTTGTAATATATCTGTTTCTACACACTCCAGCGGTTCATTGATTGTAATTCCTGTGGTAGTATGAGCCGTAATTACTGCGACCAGGCCATTCGTAATTCCTGATTCCGCAACGATTTTGTGTACTTCTTCCGTAATATTTATCATTTGAACCGCTTGCTTCGACATACATGAGATTGAAACTAATTTGTTCATAAGCTTATTTCTCCTCCCCTAGAAATGCAAGTGCATTTCCCCCAAAAATGTTCGTCTTTACCTGTTCACTAAACGGTAGATTTTCTATAGCTTTTTTTAATTTAAACGCACGAAACCTCGGGGTATTTGAACCAAACATCACTTGCTTGGCAAAATTGCGTTCAAGGGTCTGCGGTTCCATTTCCTTCATAAAAATACGCTCCATAAAATCATTAAAGGAATCCATATACAGCATTGAGGTATCTGTGTAGACATTAGGATATTTTATCAACAGCATCATCATTTCTCTAACCCATGGCCATGCAAAATGTGCGAGGCACATTCTCAGCTCCGGGAATTCCACTGCTACCTGCTCATAATGAATCGGGTTAGCATACTTGGCTAGCGCATTAGGCTCCCAACTCAAGCCGGCATGAAACATGATCGGTTTATCGTATTCTCTACATTTCTCATAGATCGGCCACAATAGCTTATCATCAGGATAAAACCGCTGCTTGGAAGGATTCAGCTTTAGCCCGCTTAGCTTCAGATTGGCAAAGGCATTGTCCAAAACCTCCACCGCATCCTTCCGATACGGATCTACACTGGCAAATCCAATAAATGAATCGGGATGAAGATCTGTGATCTTCTTGATCTCCTCATTACTTACAATACAGCCGCCACTTTGTGTTGTTAAATCAAGTGGAAGCAGAATGGAACGGTCGATCTTACCATAAATCATTTCAGCTATAATTTCCTCATAACTGTAAGGTGACTGCTTATAGGTACCAAACTGCTCAGAACGGAATTTCAGGGCGGAATCATCCCCGCAAATCGTATCAAAATAAATCGGATGTACATGTGCATCAATAATCATTTTTTCTCCTCCTCCAATATCCTCAGCTTTGTAAATTAATAGGGTTCGAATTTTTGAATAATCTCAGCGGACAGCTTTGCACCCTCTTGCAAGCAGCTTTTTATCGGAAAACCCTTGATCACCCCAGCCATAAATCCGGCAAAAAAGGAATCCCCGGCTCCCACTGTATTTACAATATTTTCTACTTTTATAATACTTCCCGAATAGAACTGTTTACCATCGTACGCCAAGCTTCCAAACTCTCCAAAAGTAGCTACTACGATTTGTACTCCTTGATCACAGGCCCACTTCATTTTGTCTTCAATCCACGAATCTCGCTGCGGGTATGAGAATAAAGCATAATCCACATTTGGGATAATCAATTCAAAATCCTTATCCTCCAAAAATGTAGAGAAATCAAAAGCGATCTTACAGCCTGCTTGTCTGAATTGTGCCAGTAAGCCATAAATACGTCCGAAGTAATCTGTATGAATGTAATCATGCTGCTTAATAAAGTCAAAATCGTCATCTGTCAAATAATAATTGGCCATAACTCCATCAATAGAATTACCGTGGACTCTGTCGTTATCAATCAACTGCATATGAATTTGTGCCGTTGAGCCCTTATCCACCCGGAGGTGAGTAGTATCAATTCCGCTTATCTGCAGCCTCTCCGCCATCTGTACCCCATAAGAATCATTTCCCACAGCGCTCACAACAGCGGCGGGGATTCCATGTTTTTTAATATTGATAGCAAAATCAACACCATTGCCTGTAGGGTAGCTCTTATCCAGATTGTCATAAACATCCATACAGCTATATCCAACTGCAACAACTTTCATAAAGATCAACCTTTCTACACAGATATCTAATAAACAATATGCATAACGTTATATAACGTATTGATAATATGTCCAATATAAGCGTTTTCATATAGAGTGTCAAGAGAGAACATTATTACACACATCGTGGTTTCGGGATGTGTTTTTTGCTGTTATGTCGTAAACTATATATACGTAATTTTCCCCAATACATATAATACAACCGGGAGATCTATAATTTCGTGACAGGAAGGACTTTTAATTTCACAATGAATACGAAGCCGCTAACAAAAAATGTAACATTCATTGAAGCTCTGGCCATTGTGGTGGGGATGATCATCGGATCGGGGATTTTTCTGAAGCCGGGTATTGTGCTGAATCATGCCGGTACGCCATGGATGAGTATTTTGGCCTGGGGGATTGGAGGAATCATTACGCTGGCTTCGGCGCTGAGCGTGGCGGAAATCGCAGCCGCCATTCCTAAGTCAGGAGGACTCTATACTTATCTAGGTGAATTGTACGGCGGGGTATTCGGCTATTTGCTGGGTTGGGTGCAGGCTGTAATCTCCTATCCGGCCTCCGTTGCGGCGCTGGCGATAGCGTTTGCCACATACTCCGGCTACTTTTTGCCGCTCAATCAATGGCAGCAGAAGCTGCTGGCGGTGTCCATTCTGGCATTCATTCTCCTCATGAACGTCATTGCGACCAAATTCGGCGGTATTATTCAGACGGTTGCGACTGTTGGGAAGCTGATTCCGGTTGCAGGTATCGTAGGAGTAGGTTTATTCTCGGATTTGGCTCCCGGCTTTGGAGGGATTGGAGTTACTGCGACTGGTGCAGGCTTTGGGGCGGCGGTTCTGGGCACATTATGGGCCTATGACGGTTGGATCAGCGTGACCAATATGGCAGGAGAAATCAAAGATCCGGCCAAGACCCTGCCGAAGGTCATCTCCATTGGTGTGATGTTCGTGATCGCCGTTTATGTGTTGTTCAATATTGCAATTTTCAAGGCGCTGCCTTACGACCAGATCATTTCTTCCCAGACTCCTGGGGCTGATGCAGCAGAGGCTTTGTTTGGCAGCGGCGGCGGGGCTTTCATTACCGCGGGGATTATCGTGTCTGTACTTGGTGCGCTGAATGGGTATTTAATGACCGCGGCGCGGGTACCTCAGGCAATGGGGGAGAAGAATCAGATTCCTTTTTCCCGGGTACTCCGAAGCATCCATCCCAAGTTCCAGACTCCAGCCAATGCGCTCATTTTTCAAAGTGTGCTGGCGGTCATCTATATTTTCTCGGGAACCTTTAATACGCTGACGGATTTACTGGTGTTCGTGTTGTGGATTTTCTTTACAATGGGTGTGTTTGGTGTGTTCATCTTGCGTAAAAAACTGCCGCCGGAGAAAGGACGCTACCGTGTGCCACTCTACCCGGTTACCCCTATTCTAGGGGTGGCAGGCGGGATCTATATTCTGGCCAGCACAATTGTCAGTGATCCGCTGCGTTCTCTTGTGGGTATCGGCATTACGCTGGCCGGACTGCCGGTCTACTATGTGTTGTCCCGCAAAAACAGGTAGTTCTAAAATAATGAAAGAACTCGAGTAATGATTTTCTTGACATAAGCAATATAAAGTTATATGATATTAAAGCGTCTTTTGAAGATGATTTTTTTTTTGAAAGATACCAGTCTAGTGGAATTCGAATAATTAGACATCTATTTGGACTCTTAGCTCAGTTGGTAGAGCAGTTGACTCTTAATCAATTGGTCCAGGGTTCGAGTCCCTGAGAGTCCATCACAGAAAAAACGGCAGAGATGCCGTTTTTTCTGCTGTTTGGATAGAAAAGACGTACAATGCAAAGAGAGCCGTGCGTCAACACGACTCTCTAGGCAATAGCCGCTTTTAAGGGCGGCGGCTTTAAGGTATTACAGGCAGAGATAGACCGCATCCTTTGGACCAGGGAATACAAAGCGCTCCAAAGCACTTGCTCTAATCGGACAAGCAAACCAAACACGCCAAATACGGCGTGTTTTTTTGCGTTTAATTTCGGCGTCGATCAAGCTCCAGCTCTTCTTTTATATATTGCATCAAAAGTTTCTTGGAAGAGGATATATATTCATCATTGCGTGCTTGCAGCAGGCCGACCAGAATGGCGGAATCCTTCAGTTCAACTTGGATTCTCACAACATTTGGCGGTAATGGCGTAGAATCGAGAACGGCTCCTATGGAGGAAGGGATTTGCTGGACGAACCCCGCAATGGCTGAGATTTGACTTACTGTATACAGAAAAGGAGTTTCAGTGTAACGGGAAAATTGCTTCGATAACCGCGAATAATATAAACAGGTAGTTCCCCCGGATATGATTGGATAACCCAGTAATTCTTCAAAAGGGATTTCGTCTCTCCCGGCCAAAGGGTGGTTGTGCACTGCGATGAAAGAGATATGCTCGTTGTACAGTGGCTCAAAGTGAAACGAAGCCGCCTCGGCAGGCTCTCCGCATAGGGCAAAGTCCAATACATTCTGAAGCAGTGAACGGGACAGGGAGGTTGTGTTCCCGATTACGAAGTGGCAGGATACATTGGGCTTATAGTCGCGGAACCGCTTCAGCGAGTTTGGCAGTACTTGCTCTGTTAACGATTCCAGCCCTCCGATACTGAGAGTGCCGATCTCCTCTTTTTGCAAAGCTTTGGCCTGTTCTGCTACATAGTTCCAATGTTGAATCAGCTTGTCGATCTCTGTTGCAAATATTTGCCCGGCAGCGGTAAGCTCTGAATCCCAGCCTCGTTTGAAAAGCTTGATACCCAGTTCCTTCTCCAGCCGCTGAACCTGGTTCGTAATCGTAGATTGTGCGTAGTTCAGTTTTGCGGCGGCTTTGGAGAAGTTTCCTTCTTGAAGGATAGTCTGAAATGTAGTGAGTTCCTTTAAGTCCATAGTCTATATCTCCATCGGAAAAATTGAATTTATGTATCATTTAATTCAATTATACAGAATAAGTGATGGGGAGTACAATAAGGATAAATCGCTAAAGGAGTGAAGGAACATGCCATTCGTCAGGGTAAGTTACTTGGAAAATAAATACGATGTAGAGCAATTACCCAATATTAGCCGTGATATCATGAGTGCTCTAGTTGAGCATTTTAACGTACCGGAAGATGATTTTTTTCAAGTATTCCATGCACACAAAGCAAGTGAGTTTTACTATAGTCCAAATTACTTGAATATAGAGCGAACGGATGGACTGCTTTTTATTCAAATCACGCTCAAATCCGGAAGAAGCACAGAGCAAAAAAAGAGTTTTTACAGCAAGTTGGCTCAACTTTTGTCGAACACCCTCCACATCAGGAAAGAAGACGTCTTCGTCGTGCTGGTCGATACGGAATTTGAGGACTGGACGTTTGGCAATGGCATCGCACAAATGATTGAACATCCATAGAAGGAAAGGAGGGGATTGGAATGAAGCATCGTAAAATTGCATCGAAAGCCCTTGAAACCTTTGGGGAGATTGCCCCAGCGTTTGCCCGCTATTCAGAAGAAGTGCTCTTCGAGGAGGTATGGCGGAGAGAGCAATTATCGCTTCGGGAACGCAGTCTCCTAACGGTATCGGCGCTAGTCGCTGGTGGACTTACCGAGCAGTTGCCCTTTCATATCCGTCTGGCCCGGGAGAATGGTCTATCCGAGGAAGAATTGATCGAAGCGATAACACATCTCGCTTTTTACGCGGGGTGGCCGCGTGCCGCATCTGCAATACAGGTGGCCAAGGATATGTTCCAAGAAAACTAGAAAGTGATTCCCAAAGTGACAACAATGTAACAAACCCCCTCCTGCTTATCACCTGGATCGAACGACAGGGTTTGCGCTTAACCATACAATAAATGTGTTGGTTGAAACTGCCTGTTCGATCTGACTTGGGTTAAGCCCAAATTTAAGGAAAGCAAGGAGAGGATTTTCGTTGAGTAAGAATAAGAATAAGAATAACAAAACCCGCCGCAAGTCCGGCATGCTGGCCGCTCTGCTGATGCTGACTCTTGCCGTTGAAGCAAGCGCGTATGCTCAGCCGTCTGAGCCATCAGATCATTTAGCCTTGGTCCAACAAGTTGCCGCACTCAGCAGCGCTGCCCCGGGAGATTTAAAGAACGGGCCCCGTGATGCGAAGGAGGTTGAGGCGTTTCTTGACGCATTTTTTGCCCAGGATGCCATCAAGCAAAAAGCCGGATCGGCTGCGGTCTCTGTCGTTCAAGACGGGAAAGTGCTTGTCTCCAAAGGTTATGGCGTAGCTGATAAAACGTCGAAGGCACGGGTTGATGCCAGCCTGGGTACCTTCCGGATAGGCTCCGTTTCTAAAGTATTTACAGCCGCAGCCATTATGCAACTTGTCGATCAAGGGAAAATTTCGCTTCAGGACAACATTGAAAAGTACCTGGATGGTTATAAAGTAACAAATCCCTTCGATACACCGGTAACGATAGAGCATCTGTTGACGCATACGACCGGTTTTGAAGTTCGCGAACCTACGGATGCCAGCTATTTATTTGACCCTTCCCAGAAACCTATTTCATTAAAAGAAAGCATCTACGATGTGTTCCCACCTGTTGTTCGCAAGCCGGGAACGTCCTATATGTACGATAATTTTGCTTCCAGGCTGCAGGGATACATTGTGCAGAAGGTAAGTGGAGAATCCTTCGGGAGTTATGTGCAAAAACATCTGTTTAAGCCGCTCGGTATGACTTCAAGCAGCTTTAGCATGACCAAAGATTTGACCCGCCGGCTCGTCACTTCTTATGATGCGGAGGGCAATGCTATTCCGGTGTATGGGTTTTCGCCGGGTGAATGGCCGGAGGGCAGCATGTTATCGACCGCCTCCGATATGGCATTGTTTATGAAAGCTTTTCTGAATGATGGCCGTGCGTCGGACGGCACGGTTATCCTGTCACCTGAATCGGTGAAGGCGATGTCAGCTTACCAGATGGCCATCCATCCGGATTTGCCGGATATGACATATGGCTTTGAATCGCCTGTTCTTCCGGCCAAAACGAAGGGTGAAGCTGTGATCTCCAAAGGTGGCGATATTCTGGGCTATAGTTCGCTGCTGTGGATTCTGCCTGACCGTAAAACGGGTGTTTTCGTTTCTTACAATACGAATCAAGATTTGCGTAATGATCTGTTTACCGCTTTTATGAATCATTATTATGCGAGTGGCAAATCGCCGTATGAAGCGAAGGGATTCAAGGTACAGTCGGCGGAAGACCTTTCCAAGTTTGAAGGCCTGTACTCCGATTTGCGGATTAAACTACTGACCAAAGTCGAAGTGGCAGGAGATGGCACCCTAAGGGTGAGCGATATGCTTAGCCATCACCAGTTGAAGCAGACCGGTGAGCTGCTGTTCGTTGATGAGGAGGGGAATCCTCTAGCCTTCAAGGCGGATGCCGAGGGCCGTATCCTCTATATGAAATACTCTAATTTATTCAGCTATGCAGCCAAAATACCGGAGGATCCAGCCGAATTCCCGGATGTAGCGGCCGATCATCCGTATGCCAGCTACATTCTTAGCTTAAAGTCACTGGGGTTCTTAACGGATGATTTGTCACAGCCATTTGAGCCTACGCAAACGGTCACCCGTGGAGCGTTCATCCATATTTTTAACGCGATATGGAGCATCCCTGAATCATCAAATCCGTCTGTATTCAAGGATACTGAAAATTCTCCCTACCGAAAGGCTATTCAAGCCGCTGTCGAGGCCGGTATGCTGAATGGAACAGGGAGCGGATTGTTCGAACCGGACCGTCCGATTCTTCGCGAAGAAGCTGCGGCTATCGTCTACCGCTTACTTACTGTAACGGGAATTAGGATGCCGGATTCCACGGCTGTCCTTGCCCCAGGCACGTCGAAATGGGCTGCCGATGCTGTCAGCTCTGCGGTCATCTGGAAGCTGCATGGACCGGAGGTGACCGAATCGAACGGCATGTTCGATTACGGCTCTCAGCGGGCGTTGAACAAGCAGGAACTGGCGGCTCTGCTGTTCACGATGCTGCTTCCGCAATAAGTTCATTACAGTGGGGGGCGATTCATTTGCCTCCCCTTTTTGTATGGAAGCGCGGAATGGTATGATGAAGGAGCAACAGCCGGAAGGGAGCTCGCCGATATGGATTTTAATATATTTATTATCGAAGATGATGAGGCCATTTTTTCTTCCTTAAAGGAACGATTGGAGCAGTGGTCGTTTCATGTCACGGGACCGGAGCGGTTTGATGATGTGATGAGCACCTACATTAAAGTGCAGCCCCAGCTGGTCATCATAGATATACAACTTCCAATGTATGATGGTTTTCACTGGTGCCGGGAGATTCGGGCAGTGTCAAAAGTGCCGATTCTCTTTCTATCTTCGCGCGATCATCCGCTGGATATGGTGATGGCGATGAATATGGGGGCGGACGATTATATTCAAAAGCCGTTTCATATAGACGTGCTGCTCGCGCAAATACAAGCGGTTCTCCGCCGGACCTATGCTTACAGAGAGGAAGCTGATGACCTTATCGAATGGAACGGCACCATTATTGATATGAAGCGTGGATTGATCCGTAAGGATGGGCAGGATGTGCTATTGACCAAGAACGAATTTTTTATTCTGGTGGTGCTCGTCAAGGAGAAGGATAAAGTGATCTTACGCCAGGATCTGATCCGCAAGCTGTGGGATGATGAGACCTTCGTCAACGACAATACGCTGACAGCGAACATAACGCGGCTGCGTCAGAAGCTGGCGTTTTTTCAACTTGAAGAAGCGATAGTAACAAAAAAAGGACTTGGATATATGGCGTGTACGTTATGAGCGGGAAACGTTTATTCCTCCGCTATCTGTATGACAGGAAAAGCTGGATTGTGTTCTTCCTGTTCTCATTGTTGTTTGTAGATTTGCTGATCTGGATCGACAATGGCATTTCCATCCGTGGCAATTCGATGCTCTATTTAAACCTGCTGCTAATTCTGGCGATGATCGTTTTCCTTGGGTGGCGTTTTCGTAAAGAAACGAGGTATTCGCGAGCACTGGCAGAACTGGCTGAAGGAATCCATGAAGATTGGGTTGAAACCTTGCCTTCAACTTATTTGTATCAGGAGGAAGCGACGAACCAGCTCTTACGGGCAGTGGACCACTGGTACTGGCATAAAATATCGAAGAGCTATTCTGCCCGATCTATGGAACAGGATTATATCGCTGCCTGGGTGCATGAGGTAAAGACGCCGCTGACTGCAGTGAAATTAACCATCGATGCCAACAGAGACCATCCGGCGATGCGTAAAATCGAATCGGAATGGCTGCGGATTCATTTACTTATCGACCAGCAATTATACATTTCGCGTTTGCCGACACTTGAGGCTGATTATGTGTTGGAACAGACGGGAATTCAGCGGCTTGCTGCACTGGAAGTACGTGAGCTTAGCTCCTGGTGTATGGAGAAAAATATAGCTGTTGAGTTTGAAGGCGAAGAGAACCTAGTTAGAACGGACCGCAAATGGTGCCGTTTTATTATCAGGCAAATATTGACGAATGCGGTTAAATATAGCCCGGAGGGCGGAATGATTGTACTGTCAACTACAGCCATAGAGGATGGGCCTGTCAGATTGACGATTAGAGATGAAGGACCGGGTATCACCGCACAGGACTTGCCGCGTATTTTCGACAAAGGCTTTACCGGAGAGAACGGCAGACTGCAAAATGCGGCAACTGGACTGGGGCTCTATTTAGCTCAAACTGTTGCGGACAAAATCGGGATTAGGTTAACGGTAGAGTCTGAGTCCCAGTCAGGAACGGCTATTCAGATGACCTTCACCGCGATCAATGCGTTCGAATCTGTCCGGACTTCAATATGATAATATTGTCACGTAGAACCTCCTGTTTGTCATCTGATACGGGCGACGGGCATGGCCTGTTTCTCTAAAATGAAGGTTATATCAGAGTGGAGGCTATGGAGATGAATCAAAACAATGGGCTGAGAACCGTACTGCATGCGCAGGAAGTCCGTAAATCATTTGGTGTCAGGGGAAATGTTCAGCAGGTGCTGAAGGGCATCAACCTGCGTGTAGTGGAAGGTGAGTTTGTCGGAATCATGGGGCCGTCCGGGTCGGGGAAGTCGACTTTGATCAAAGTGTTGGCGACCATTGATAAAGCGACGGAAGGGAAAATTCTCGTCGAAGATACGGATGTCTCAATTATGAAAAATAGCGAATTGTCTGCTTTTCGGCGCAGGAAGCTGGGCTTCATCTTTCAGGATTACAACTTACTTGATACGTTGACGGTAAAAGAGAATATCCTGCTGCCCCTTTCCCTCGATAAGATGAAGAAAGCAGCGGTGGAGGCTGATTTTCAGGCCATGGCTGCAGATCTTGGCATCGGGGAGATTGCCCATAAATATCCGAATGAAATTTCCGGGGGGCAGCGGCAACGGACGTCTGCTGCACGCGCATTAATCCACCGGCCCTCCATCGTATTTGCGGATGAGCCGACAGGTGCTTTGGATTCGAAGGCGGCCTCCTCTCTATTGGGAATGCTGGAGGAGCTTAACGGGCAGCACAATATTACCATTATGATGGTGACTCATGATCCTGTGGCCTCGAGCTATTGCAGCCGAGTTGTGTTTTTGAAGGACGGAGTGCTGTATTCCGAATTGTACCGTGGCAGCAAGACACGGCAAGCTTTCTTCAAAGATATATTGAATGTGCAGGCCGTGCTCGGGGGTGATCATATTGACACTGTTTGAGTTGATTATCCGTGGTGTACGGAAAAATATTAAAAATTACTACTTATATTATTTTGCACTAATTTTCAGTACAGCCCTTTATTTCGTGTTTGCCACATTGCAGAATGACTCATCGGTAATGGCAGCATCATTCGGCGATATTCCATTTACTTTGGTGTTTGATGTGGCCGGAATTTTGGTGCTCACGATTGTAGTTGTATTCATGATCTACGCGAACAGCATTTTTCTGAAACGCCGCAGCAAGGAAATCGGGCTGTATCAGCTGGTGGGCCTGACGCACAGCGCGGTAGCAAGGTTGCTCATCACGGAGAGTGCACTGCTGGGGATGGGGGCGCTCCTGACCGGAATAGTTGGGGGAGCGCTTGTGGCGCGGATTTTTATGCTTATTCTGATGAAACTGATCGGTATAGAAAGCGTTGTAACCCTCTCTTTCTCGAGTGGAGCCGCCTTGCAGACCGTCATCGTATTTACTGTGCTTATCGGCCTTACCATGGTACAAATGCTGTTCAAGGTTTACCGCTCAACGCTACTCGATCTATTCAAGGCGGACAAGCAGGGCGATTATCCGCGAGAGCCGAAGACTGTTCTGTCCGCTTTGATGGGGTTGCTTGGGATTGGACTGATCGTTACAGGCTATCTGCTCTCCAGCCAAACCCTCGGCCAGAATCTGTTCCAGCAGGTGCTTGTGATTCTCGCCTCGACCATACTTGGGACCTATTTGCTGTTTCGTGTGACGATAGGCTGGCTGTTCTTCCGGATACGAAAGGGGAAGGATGGACAGCTCGGGCTAAAAAACAGTTTGTCGCTAGCCCCGATCATGCATCGCATGAAGGGGAATGCGAACTCGCTCACCCTGATTACCATTCTATCTGCGATGACGCTGACGATGGTAGCCATCTCTTATTCGCTGTACTATTCGGCGGAGAGTGAGTCTAGAGCAATGCTGCCTTACGACTTTATCTTTGCCAATAATGAGCGGGATGCGAAATCATTTCGTGTTGAGCTGGAGAAGGAAGGAATTGCGTTTGCTTATCAACCGGTTGAGGCAGTCCGGCTGTCTGGCACGATCGGTAAAGGGCAAGGGGACGGACGCAGCCTGTTGTTGCTCGCGGCAGAACAATTGCAGGCAAGCGGTGTAGACATTATTGTCCCAGGACAGGGTGAGGCCGTCTGGTACACCGGCCTCAAGAAGGCGCTAAGCAAGCAGCCGTTTCCGGTTACTTTTCCACAAGCTGTTGATTTCGGGGCAAGTGGGGTTCACACCAACATACAATTAACACGGGGAAATGATCGCTATGCCATGAATTTCAGCTTACACGGCCATCAGCTGGTGATGCCGCTGGCCTCGATAAAGGCTATTCGTGAGCAATTACCAACTTCCCCTGTATATGAAGCCATTATTATCGACACCTACCAAATTGCGGATAAGAATGAGCGTGCAGCCGCAGCTGGCATCTATGCGAAATATGTCAAGGAAGAGGGAGGCAATCCCGATTTCGATAGCTTTTATAAAGGGGCGCTCCGAAAATTCGGGCTGATCATTTTTATAGCAGGTTTTCTCGGCCTGATCTTCCTGATTTCCACGGGCAGTATTCTGTATTTCAAGCAAATGACAGAGGCAGAACAGGAGAGGGATAGCTATACGATTCTGTGGCAGCTCGGATTCGGGGAGCGTGAGATCATGGGCGGCATTGTCCGCAAGCAGATGTTTGTATTCGCGATTCCGCTTGTGATCGGGCTTTTGCATTCCATCTTTGCCGTAAAAGCGGCTTCTGCGCTGTCCTTATCCAACCTCACCTTCCCGGCAGCTATTGCCATGTCTGTATATACGCTCATCTATTTTCTGTTCGCTGTGCTCACTGTTGTTTATTATCGCCGGGTTGTGAAGATGTCTCAGCATCAAGACTGCTAAGCTGTGCGAGCACCTACATCACATCCACTAATTTTTTGAAAATTGGACAAAATATAGGTGGATTCATGAACCGAAACCGGTTTATAATGGGTTTATACAAAATGTTTGCGCTTACATAATTTCCTGTGAAACTACCACTGTAATGAAGACATCAGGTGTTTATATACGAAACAGGTTGAATAACAATAAAGTGAACAGATTAGACGGCCCCCTTCAAAGGCGTCGGTACCTATACAGTGTGGAGAACGCTTATTATGCTCTGGTTAATTCAGGTTTCAAATGTGCGGAGCGCGCGCCGTGCATTGAAATAAAAGAAAATAAATGAGGTGATTTTACTGGACTGATCATGGTTAGACTGTTATCGTCTGTTTTCCTGCGTCCTATTAAAACTTTCATTTTAAGAGGAGGGAAAGATGATGTTGAGAAGGGGAAAAGTTCTGGTTCTATTACTTCTGTTCACACTCTTGATTTCTTTAGTACCCGCTGGGCATTCAAATGCAGCTTCTAACTGGAATCAGGTATGGAGCGACGAATTCGACGGGAATTCTCTGAATACTGGCAATTGGTCTGCCGAAGTTAACGGCGATGGCGGGGGAAACAATGAACTGCAGTACTACACCAACCGTGCGCAGAACTTGAACGTTACCGGGGGGAATCTCGTCATTACTGCACTCAAAGAATCCTATGGCGGAAAGAATTACACCTCTGCAAGGATAAAGACACAAGGATTAAAAAGTTTTACCTATGGAAAAATCGAAGCGAGAATCAAATTGCCCTCTGGGCAGGGAATATGGCCGGCATTTTGGATGCTTGGAACGAACATCGATTCGGCGCATTGGCCTCAGTGCGGGGAAATCGACATTATGGAACGTGTAAACAATAATGCCTTTGTTAATGGAACAGTGCATTGGGATGCCAATGGACATGCTGAGTATGGACAGGTATCCGGCAATCTGGATTTTTCCCAGTACCATGTCTACAGCATTGAGTGGGATGCAAATTATATTAAGTGGTTTGTAGACGGCAACCAATATAATGCCTTCTATATTGAGAACGGAACTGGAAATACGGAAGAATACCAGAAGCCATTCTTTATACTGCTCAATCTTGCCGTGGGCGGAAATTGGCCGGGCAGTCCCAACAATTCAACTCCATTCCCGGCACAAATGCTGGTTGATTATGTACGCGTGTATCAGGCATCCACTTCGCCAAATATCGAAAGCGGCAGTATTTATACCTTAACAAACAAGGCGAGCGGCAAGGCGCTGGATGTAGTGGACGTTTCCACAGCCAGTGGAGCGAAAATGCAGCAATGGACCAATTACACTGCCAATAACCAGAAATTCAAGGTAGAAAGTACAGGTGATGGATACTACAAGCTTACTGCAATGCATAGCGGAAAAGTATTGGATGTCCCAAGCTCAAGTACTTCCACCGGTGTACAGCTTCAGCAATGGGACGATAATGGTTCCAATGCCCAGCAGTGGAGAATCGTGGATGCGGGAGGCGGGTACTTCAAACTTGTTTCCAAAGGGAGTGGGTTGGTCATGGACGTATCCGGATCTTCTACGGCAGATGGGGCACTGGTCCAGCAATGGACCGACAATGGAAGTGATGCTCAGAAGTGGTTGTTTACCAAAGTTAACTAACACCCTAGCAGGACACTGAAACAAATTTGTCTGAATGCCGTGCCCCGTTTCGGGTAATTTATGAATCTTGTGACGGGGTGCAGCTTTATTGCTTCTGCTCCATAGTGAAAAGACGAAAACACTGGCTTAGCTGTGCGCTGCAATCTGTACCTCGAAACCGTCCGGATCCAGTACATAAAAGAATGATATGCGTGGATTCGGCGTGATCGGACCACGCGCTACCGGGATACCCTGGCTTTTGAAACTCTCTATCGCCTCATCCAGTGACGCCACCTCGAACCCAATGGACACACCGCATTCCGGCTTCAGAGCCGGGTCGCTTCCCTGAATAAGCTCGATCTTGGGCTGCCCCTCCGTGCCTAACATTACAATCTGTCTTCCTCTGCTTTCGAATCTGCGGTCAATCGGAAGTCCCAGAATGCTGTGATAAAAATTAAGGGATGCCTCCAGATCTCGCACCCTGAGTGTAATCCAATTCATGCTCAATATCATGTATCCTACCCCCTTTCTGTGAATTTTCTATTTTGTTCATTATACGCTATTTTGGGGCAAGCATGTTTCCAACAATCCGCAGACTCTGCTTTCGGGTAACGAATCTGGACAACTGTGCTCCGAGGTAATTTTGCGAGCCTGGAACAGTGTATATCTTCTTTTTCGCGAGTGAGCGCAGCGCAGTCTCAACTACCTGCTGTGGAGTTGCTTTCTTCCCGACTGAAGCATCCTCCGTCCCCACGACGGTGAAGAAAGCTGTATCTGTAGAACCGGGGCAAAGTGCAAAGAACTGGACTCCACGGTCACGATTCTCCCACCATAATGCGTCTGTAAAGGACAAGACAAAAGCTTTGGTTGCCCCATACACAGCCATATAGGGGAGCGGCTGAAATCCTGCGGTGGACGATACATTGATCACAGTACCAGAGCTTCTGCGCAGCATATCCGGCAAGAATAAATGAGTCATATTTACGACGGCAGCAACATTCAACATAATCTCCTCATGCTGCCGCTGGCCTGAGATTTGCTCGAACCTCCCATGAGTGGCAAATCCGGCATTATTGACCAGCAGCTCAATCTCAAGTTTCAACAGCTGGCATTGCTGGAACAATTCGCTTGGTGCACTTGCTTCCGTAAGATCCATAGCTATGACTTTGACCTTGATGTTATAGCTTCTTTCGAGCTCCGCTGCCAAGTCATCGAGTTTGTTCTTAGATCTGGCTACGAGAACCAGATGACTTCCTTGTTTAGCCAGCTGTATTGCGAATTGTTCGCCAATACCGGAAGAGGCACCCGTGACTAGCGACCATTTTCCTTGAATATTCATAAAATTATTCCTCCTATTAAAACGATGTATTCGTTAGGAAACGTTGTTTCCTGTTGAAATCATAGTAACCCGCTGGCTGGAGAAAGTCAAACCTTCTTTTTTAAAAATTTGCAAGAAGATATGTGTATGTATGATTGACTTTGTGGAATCGACTGTATAGAATGCGTGGTATATGATTGGAAACTGCGTTTCCCGAGAATAACAACATAAATAAAGAAGGCGATTAAGTTGAATGAACCTAATAATTTTGCTGACGCAAGCAATAGAAAGCTGACAACCTACCAGGAAGCCCGCTTACAGAACACAGCTAGTCTTCGTCAACTCGTAGTTGATGCAGCAGCCTTTATTCTTCAGGAAGAAGGGCCGGAAGCTGTCACCGTGCGAAAAGTAGCTCAGAAGATGGGTTGCTCGACCAAGATCATCTATAGTCTGTTTGCTAATAAAGAAGGTTTAGCCCAGCAATTATATCTGGAGGGCTGCAAAATACTCTCGAGCGAATTTGAGAGTGCTTCACAGTCAGAGGATCTGCAGCAGTATTTAATTAATCTGGCAGAAGTGTATTGGGAATTTGGCCAGCGCTACACCAGCTACTATAAATTGATGTTTGGGGGAGCATTTGCCGATTTCAAACCGGATGAGCAGAGTATGAAAGGCACTGTTACTGCTATGCGGCGCTTGTTGTCCGTGATTGTCAGCGCTCAAGAGCAAGGCCTAATCGCCGGTGATTCAAATGCGGAATTTATTGTAGGTACGATTTGGTCCTCTCTTCACGGAGTGATTCACCTGCACATAGGAGGACATTTGGGAAGTGTCGCAGCGTCGCACGCAGTGTATAAAGGAACGGTAGCTCTGCTTGCAAACTCGCTGTTTGCACCTGCAGCCGCAGCCAAGCATTTAAAGCAGGAGTAATTAGTGAAATCCTTTATATAGGTCCTGGGTTCGAATCCTGAGAGTCTATAACACAATTAAACGGCAGAGATGCCGTTTTTTTGTTTCTATATTTGTTGTAAATCTTTACAAATGCCGAAGAACGAAGCCTATTTCCGAAAAAAGGAAAAGATATATAAGTAAGGGAGAACTAGGACTTATTAATTTTATAGGGATAAATTCCGATAAAGAAAGAGTCCTGTACATCTAAAGTCACACTTGTATACCCATAACGGGACAGAAAAACCGAGTTTGAAACAAAGGCAAATCCGTACGAAAGTCGGAGACGCAAAGCCACGGGTCTACTTCATCCAAAGGAGGATGTTAAGACAGCCGGGCCGCTCAAGGCACTTGGTTTTTTGGCGTGCCTACAAATAGCGCTAGGGGAGAGAAGTAAATGAGGTTTATTAGGAAAGGGAAGTTTTCGCGGATGGTTGTTTCCGCAGTGGCGGTGAGTTTGCTTGTGGGCCTGATTAGCGGCGGCCTTAGCATGAAGCAGGTTTTGGCTGCCGGGACCGATCCGGGTAGAACGGACTATAACGTATCCGGTAACCGGATCGTATGGCTGGAAGCAGGGGCCGATGGGGTGAAGCAGGTTCACGCGATGAATCAGGCCAGTGGTGCCAGCACTGTTCTTACATCGGGTTCATCCGCCAAGGATGCGCCTTATGTGAGCGGCAACGTTGCAGTGTGGGCCGACAAAGGAACAGAGCAGGAGTCTTCACTGAACTGGGATATTTACACTGCCGATCTTGAGACGGGTACCCGAAGAAAGCTTAACAAACAGTCTGGCACATATGGCAATCCGACTACGGATGGAGCCGGTGTAGTCTGGTACGAGCGCAAAAATTACGGCAGCATGATCTATCATGATCTGGCTACGGGTGTTGAAGCCGACCTTGGCGAAGGACGTTTCCCGGTGCTGGCCGGCGGCAATGTGGTGTATAAGAATGCCCGTGACGGGGGGCTCAGTCTGCTCCATTTGAAAAGCGGAGCTACGCGTGCACTTGTTAGTCTGGGCGGAGCAAGCTATGTGGACTGGTTTGTTTTTAACGGCAGCGATGTGCTGTTTAAGCAAAAAAATGGGTCTTCCGAGAGCAAATATGTGATTCTGAATATCAAGGATCTGACTGCTCTGCCTGTGGATCTCACCGAGATGAAGCCTGGAGGAACCCAGTATGCCTTCATGTCGATAGGTGAAGGGCAGGCAGTTTTTCAAGAGGAGAGGGACGGTGCTGCCACATTGCAGCAAGTGAACCTTTCTACATATGCAGTGAAATCACTGCCAGCAATAGAGCCCGGAACGAAGCTGATCGGCATTACCGGGGATAAGCTGCTTTACAGCAAGAAGGATGACTACATAGAGTCGATTGACCTGAAGGAAGGATCAACCCCTCCGAGTCCGGGAGCCACTCCAAGTCCAGCGGTAACCCCAACCCCAGGAACGACTCCAACTCCAGGGACAACCTCAAATCCAGGTGCAGTTCCAAATCCAGGCGCAGATCCGAACCCGGGTTCAACCCCGGAAGTGAAGACCCCTGTAGTAACCGGAGCCAAGGACAGTCAGGTTATCGGAAGTGCTGGAGGTACTTTGTCTGTACTGAATGGCTGGGCACGGCTGGAGATTTCAGCAGGAACCTTCCCTGACAATACCACTGTAAGCTTGGCCCAAGCTGAGCTGGAGAAAGAAGTACTGCTCGACGCAACCGGCAAAAAGCTGCTGAAGGCAGGTTCTGCGTGGCAGGTGCAAGCGAGTGCTCCGTTCCTGATGCCGGCCAAGCTGACGGTAAGGTACCCGAAGGAAGCGCCTTGGACGACAGGCCGTGAGAAGCTTGGAATCTATAGCAACGATCCGGCAAAAGGCATATGGAACTATATTGGCGGAGTGACTGCGGCGGAAGACGCCGTTGTTCAATCCAGAATTACAGCTTCTGGACTATATGCGGTAATGCTACGCGGAGCTGAATTCACAGATATGTCAGGCCACTGGGCGCAGCAAGCAGTAGAGGTGCTGGGGGCTAGGGGGATTGTAAACGGGATGAACGGAACGGCTTATGCGCCAAAAGGGATCCTGACCCGGGCTGAATTCACCAAGCTGCTGGCAGCAACTCTTGGATTGCAGCCGCAGCGGCCGGAGACGCCGGCTTTCCGTGATGTTTCAGCTGCGAACTGGTCCTACCCTTATGTGGAAGCAGCTGCAGCGGCAGGAATCGTAACGGGAGAAGGTGGACTTTTTCACGGTAATGATCCGCTGACCCGTGAACAGATGATGGTGATGCTGATGCGGGCAATAGACAGCACTATCGGCAGCCGGGCTTCTGCTGCAGAATCTGCCAAGCTTGCAGCTGAATTGGGCGGATATAAGGACAACGGCAGCGTTAGCAGTTGGGCAAGGGATTCCGTAGCTGCGGCGGTAGGCAAGAAGCTGGTGCAGGGTAACGGACAGCTTTTGAAGCCTAAAGATTCATCAACGAGAGCAGAAGCAGCGGTCGTGATGTACAAGCTGCTGGCTGAGCTGAAATTACTCTAACTTACAACGGATAGGAGATCAAATCATGAAATTCGGAGCGCTCAAAAGGAAGTGGCGCGGCGGCAGCTTGAAGGCGCGTTTTAACCTCATGCTTGCTTTGCTGTTGGTCATTTCTTATATTCCCATCCTTCCAGGTCTGGATAAGCTCATCTCTCCGGCCTATGCAGCTACCAATATGCGGATTGAACCCAGTGAACTTAACCCGGAATCGGGAAAATCGGTTAAAATCTCCTTTAGCTTCAACGCGGCCGACAACGGTCAGGAGTATCATAAAACGAATATCAGCCTCTGTACTCCGCAGCGGGACGGATCGTCCCCGCTCCTCGGGGATCTGATTAAGAGCGGTGAATATCCAACGAAGCTGAACGGCCAATATATCGTTCATGAGTATGAATGGGACGGGAAAATCGGCGGTGTACCGCTGGATGAAGGGCGTTACAACATCTGTATCTCCCCTGCCGAGTATAACGGTGTTGGCGTGTACTACGGGCAGATCGCCAGCTTTGAAATCCTTGGGGGCGATGAATTGCCTCCTCCGGCAGCTTTGCAGATCAAACCTGCTGCTGCAGGACAATCTGTGGTTTCAGGAACTGCTGAACCAGGGGCCCAGCTGGAAGTGGAACTTTATTATCCGTCCAGTGGGGAAAAACGGCTGTACTCTAATATTGCTGCCAACAGCGCAGGACAATGGAGTGAACAGATCGGGCTAACGCTGGGCAAAGCCGTGCATATCACGGCAAGAGCGAAAGAGGAAGGTAAGTACTCTGGAGTTTCGGAGCCGCTCGCAGTGCTGCGTGCGCCTATGCCTGCTTTTTCACTCAGCTGGGAGGCGCTGGCAGCCTATTATTATAAGCTGGATACTGTTCAGGCCATGCAGGAGAAGGCTCAGGACATTGCAGTATTGAATCAGTCTGCAACCTCTGCGGGAACAATCAGCGGCCTGACCTCCATTCTGCTGGCCAATCCGCAAACCAGCCGGGCTATAAACAGCGGGGATCTGCCGCAGTTTACGGAAGCAGCACTTCAGGATAGGCTGCGGATTGTGAACCCGTCCGGACAGGCACCGGTTGATCCGGCCCGGGGAGATTTTGTCTACTCCAGTGATTCAATCTCGCTGCAGGCGTTGATGCCGCTGCAATTCGGCCTGAACTATTTAAGCCGTGACCCTTATACAGGTGTAAGTGGATTAGGGTGGCATCACAGCTATGAATGGAAGCTGACTGCGGTAGAAGACGGCAAGGTAGAAGTGATGAGCCCGGATGGCTCGCGTTTTGAGTACGTACCTTTGTCGGGAGGAGAGTATCTGACACCGCGCGGCACGGACTGGACGCTGAGTGCTCCGTCAGCAGGGGTGTATACTCTATCATCACCTCAAGGCGATCTCTACCGGTTCAATGCAGAGGGGCTGCTGCAGTCCATTACGGATTTGAACGGGAATAAGATCACTTTTGCTTATCAGGGTACGAAGCTGGCAACGGTCAGTACAGCCGGGGCTTCTCTGAGCTTAAGCTACGACGGAGCAGGAAAGCTGATGACTGCAAGTGATCCAACCGGCCGCCAAATGTCATTTCATTATGACCCGGCCACTGGGGACCTGACCTCGATTACTGATGTGGATGGAGCTATAACCAAGCTTACCTATGATAACAAGCACCATGTGCTTAGTGTTACGGATGCCAAAGGGACCGCCACGATGAGTGTGACCTATGATGACCATCAACGCGTGACCGGCTTTACCGATTTTTACGGGCAGACAAGTTCATCCAGCTATGAAGGGCGCGTAGCTCCAGTAGTTCGGGGAGAGGTGTCTGATGGCGGAGAGACTGGGATAAATCCTGCAAACGGACGGGATATTCCGGACTCGGATGAAGTGATTTTGTCCGGTACGATGCATAATCTTGCCCATGCACCTGCATACCGGCAGGTTGCCGGGCTGAAGCCGCTCATCGCTGACTATCTGGCGGGCAGCATCGGAGCCATCGAGAACAAACGGGATGGCTTCATTACTTCTGCGGTTGCCGCTCCAGGCGGGATTGCTGCCATCCAAAGTGCAATTGCGGCCAGCAGTACATCCCCGGCAGTTGTCAGTTCGGGTCATTTAAATCTTGAAGAAAGCGTAACATTCGGGTCGCCGAACAAGCCTGTGGTGCTGATCGTGGATGGTATGAATACGAACCGGGATATTACCGTGCGTGTGTACGGTACGCTGATTCTGAAGCAGGGACTTAATGCCAATACCAAGCTTGCACTGGATGTGCAGAAGGTTCAAGGTTTGTACGGCAATCTGTGGTCGGGCGGAACGATTCATCTCAACAATGATTCTTCCGTAACTGTGGGGGATACGCTGCAAACGGGCAGTTTGACCTATAACAGCGGCGGGCTGACCATCGATGCACAGCGGATATTGATTGCCGGAGACTTGTCCATTAACACTAGGGTGGAAATGAATATCGCCCAGGAGATGGTCATTGGCGGGATCGTATCCAACAACCAGACGGCGAATCTAACCGTGTCCGGCGGCGATCTGTTCGTTCGTGACAACGTCAGTGTTAACAATAATCTGAATGTGCAGACGGGCGGTCTATTCGTCCTTGGCGGAGACATGACTCCGAACCAGACTCCTGTTGTTCATACGGGAGTGGGAGCAGGCAAGACCATTTTGACCTACTCGGAAAGCGGAGCAAGCGATGTGAATTCCGGGAATGCCAGAACGGTGAGTGCTGCCGGATTGGCCTCTTCCATCGCTACTACTGCGAATAAAACAACGTGGACCAATGCGCTTGATCAAGATACTGCTTATGTATGGAATAATAATTTCCAAGTCGTTCAGCGGCAAGCGGCGAATGGCTCGATCGTTAAATATAGCTATGACAGCAGTGACCGGGTAACCGCGATCACAGACGCTAACGGCAATAAAGAGAAATTGGCATATGACGAGCGCGGCAATGTTACTCAGCTGACAGATGAGAATGGTACTTCAACCCTCACACGTTATAACGCCTTGAACCGTGCGGTTGAGAAGATCGATGCCCTCGGCAACCCTTCCACCTACGATTATGATACCGCAGGCAATCTTGTCACAAGTACGGATGCCCTCGGCAGCACTGTCACCATTGTGAGAGACAGTGCAGGGGTTCCGGTCTCCGTAACCGATGCTGAAGGGCATACCACAGCATATATCAATGATGCTGCCGGGTTCGCACAGGAAATTAAGGACCCGAGCGGATATACGACATTGATTGTGCGTGATACCCTGCACCGCACCACCCAAGTGGCAGATGCCGATGGCAAGCTGCAGGGTGTCGAATATGACAAGAAGGACCGTGCCGTTTCCATAACCAACGCGCTGGGCCAGACAAGCACGGTCACTTTTGACGCAAATGGCAATGTGGAAGAACAAACGGATGAAGCCGGGACAAAGACCGTCAGCTCTTACCAGGTATACCGGTTAAACGGTACGAAGGACGGACTTGAGCATAGTACCAGCAATACGTATGATGCGCTTGGCCGCGTGATAGAGCAAATAGATAAGGCGGGTGAGACAACGGCTTACAGCTACGACAGTGTCGGACAAGTAAAGGAAGTTACCGACGCTGAAGGCGGGAAGAGCACTTATACCTACGACGATAACGGAAATATGCTCACCCGGAAGGATGCCAAGGGTAACCTCACCTCCTACACCTACAGTAAACGCAATGAACTGCTGAGTGTGACCGATCCACTCGATGCCAAGACGAGTTACCGTTATGATGCGGCTGGCAATACCATCAAAGAGACGGATGCGCTGGGCAATAGCACCTATTATGACTACAATGCACTGGGACAACTGGTGAAGGTAACAGATGCGCTACGTGGAGTAACGGAATACCAGTACGACAAGAACGGTAATCAGATTGCCGTCATCGACCCTAATCATTCCATCTGGAAAACCAAATACGACAGCAGAGGTCTGGATGCAGGGACAATCAATCCGCTGAATGAGGAAACGGTCGTAACCCGCAATGCACGCGGACTAATGACTGGTTTCACCGATGCGGCAGGCCAGAAGACCACCTACGAATACGATGATTTGGGACGCAGTACACGGGTACGCAACGCGCTCGGGTACGAAACCTCATATGCTTATGATGCTCAAGGCAATGTAGAGAAGATCGTGGATGCGAATCAGCGTGAAACTGCTTTTACGTATGATCCGCTGGGCCGGTTAACAGATGTGAAGAATGCGGAGGGCAGCACCACCCATTACACCTATGACGCCTCCGGCAACTTGCTGGACAAAACCAATGCCCTGGGAGCAGTGACTTCCTATCACTACGATGCACTGAACCGGGTAATTGAATCAGTGAATCCGCTGCAGGAGAAGACCAGCCTTGCTTACGATAAGAACGGCAACCTGCAGAAGGTTACTGAACCGGACAGTAATACAACCGTATATGCCTATAATAAAGGCAATCAAGTGGAGCAGATTAAGTACGGTAACGATCTTACTGTAAATTACAAATATGACCTCGCGGGACGCCGTGAGTTGATGACAGACAGTACGGGAAACACAAGATATACCTATGACGCACTTAACCGGCCAACGTCGGTCATTGATCCGGACGGCAATAACGTGCGTTATGAATGGACCGCAACCGGACAGCGCAGCAGAGTAATCTATCCGGATAACTCAGTGGTCAACTATGCTTACGATAAGCTGGGCCGCATCAAGCAGGTGACGGATGCGCAGAACCAGACGACCAGCTATCAGTACGATGCAGGCGGCCGACTGACGGAGAAGCTGCTGCCGAACAACGGTCAAAGCACTTATACCTATGACGGGGTTGGACAACTGCTGGAGATGAAGCATCAGGCACCGGGCGGCGCGCTTCTGGAGCAGCTGACCTATGTCTACGATCCGGCAGGGAACAAAATACGTACGGAACGCCAGGAAGGCGGCAGCGATGAGGATAATCCGGCCGGCACACAGCGTCCGGCAGACATCTCGGATTATGCGTACGATGCGCTGAACCAACTGGTTGAAGTACAGAAGCAGAATGGTTCCAAAGTCGTCTATTCCTACGACACCGTAGGCAATCGTCTGGGCAAAGAAACAACTGAATCCGGAATTGCCACCTTGGAGAGCTACACCTACGATGCGGCCAACAAGCTGACCCATTACGAAAAAGGCAGCGACTACAAGGACTACGCCTACGATAAGCGCGGCAATTTGCTGGAAGTCAGCGGGATCGACAGCGAAACGGTTTTGAGCTTGTTCACGGCGAAGGCCAATGCGCAGAAGGTTACAGTGCCGGAAAGTGTCTATTCGGATAAGGAAGTAAAAGGATTGGAAGCAGGCGGGAACATAGACTTAGACGCAGACGTAAATACAAATGCAAATGCAGTTACCAATACAGATGCATTGTCGGAGCTGTTAGATCCGCTGTCATCGATTCCAACTCCATCTTTAAGTCCAGTAGGAACGATTCCAACCGATGCTGAAGGAGCTTCATTATCCGGTCTTCCGGAAGCAGAGCTTGAATCTGGTGTCACGGAAGAGGTATATGGGGCAGATAAAGTCCTGAATCCTGACGCGCTGCTGAAGGTTGCACAGGCTGCAGGCCCTCAGGTGCTGGAGAGCAACCGCTGGGATGCATCGAACCGGCTGATCGGGAATACCAACGCGTACGGCGATATCACCACATACAAGTATGACGGTGACGGGAACCGGGTCTCCATGCGGACCACCATTGGTGATGGTGCAATTCAGGATGCCTATCTCTCAAGCAATCCTGCCGGGAACCGGGATGGCTGGGAGCCGCAATATAAGAAGCGGCAGATTGATATTTATTTTACCAATGACATCACCATGAGCATTCCACAGCCTCTTATGGCAACCGGAGCTGACGGCCAGAACTGGAAGCAGTCCTACGTCTACGGAGCCGGTGAAGAACGGATCAGCATGAGTTATCTGGTCAGCGGAGACGAGAGTAATGATTGGGAACCGGCTGATGGAGCCAGTGGTGCAGGAGCGGCGGCTGTAGCGCCGAAGACACTCTATTATCTGAGTGATGCACAGGGCAGCGTGATTGGCCTGGAAGGCCAGGACGGCAGCGTGTCAACACGGTACCGTTACGACGAATTCGGCGTAGCCGAAAACCCGGAGAAATTCGACCTGAACTGGTCCGGTCCAGACAACTTGTTCGGCTACACCAGCCTGGGCTATGATTACTACAGCAGCTATTCCCATGCGCAGGCGCGGGATTTTGACTCTCGTATTGGCCGGTTTATTAGTGAGGATACGTATGAAGGGGAACTGGATGATCCGCTGAGTTTTAATTTGTATACGTATGTGGAGAATAATCCGTTGAGGTATACAGATCCTAGCGGGAATATGGCATGGGAACCCTATAATGTCAAGCAGCTAAGAATCATAGTGGATGAAGCTAGGGTGAAATCTAAATTCAGTACAACCAATAAGAATTATCAGGTGTACAAGGATTTCATATGGAATCACTACAACTTTGCTTCTTTCATGAAGAAAAACCAGTACAATTACTTATATGGATTGTTAACGGGAACAAGTGCCTACACGAACAGTGCCGGTAATGCAGGCTGGGCGAGAGAAGAGTTAATACGAGCGTATTATGAATCAGTAGAGGCAGAGTATGTCGCAGCTATGGCGATGGGATTTGCTACAAACGTCAGTATGCGTGGCAGTGTAGGCAACCAGAATAAGACGAAGAGCAAATCTTCATCTGGATGTAATTGCTTTGTAGCGGGTACTAAGGTTCAAACAGACGAAGGGGAGAAAAATATCGAAGACATTGAGGTCGGAGATAAGGTTCTTTCCAAGGATGAAGAGAGTGGAGAGCAGGCTTATAAGGAAGTCAAACATCTGTATCGAAATGACAAGGAAATCATCTATGAACTTACAATAGGCAACCAGGTCATTGAGACAACCGACAATCATCCTTTCTGGGTTGAAGGAAAAGGTTGGGTGCTTGCGGCTGACTTGCAGGCTGGGGATAAGCTACAGCAAAGCAACGGAAATATCTTAATGATTGACAATATCAAGATAGTCAAGCATGATAACCCAGTTAAGGTATACAACTTTACGGTTGCTAATTTCCATACCTATTTTGTAAGTGATTTGGGGATTTGGGTTCATAATACTGGTTGTGATGTAATGAGAGTCTGGGATTTAGAGGGAACGGGCGATGCAATATCAAAGAAGAATCTAAAAGACATTACTGAGAATATGAAAAAGAACGGATGGGTTGGCGACCCAATAGAGATATATCAAATGAATGGTAAAAACTTTATTGTAAATGGACATCATAGGGCTAAAGCTGCAAGGCAAGCAGGCATTGAGAATGTACCAGTTAAAATGTTAACAGAGCAGCAACTCAGAGACATTTATAAGAAAACTCCAGATCAGTTGCTTAATGATTATTATTACGGAAGGTGATTGTAATGGGTTTAGAATCATACAACTTGTTATTAGTTCCACATGACTCCCAAGTTACTATTGAAGATGATATTGTTGACTATGTGGGAGGGAAAAGAACCCCTTTTTCCAAAGCAGTTGAAGCTATTTTATCTATAAAAGGGATTCGAGCATATGTGCCACCCGATATAACAGTAAGGAAAAAGGCGGAATGTTATTATGTTTATTCAGATGTTAAAACTATTGTTGAGATCGAAATAAACGCCGGATTAGTTGAAAAGGAAGGTATAGAGGAAATTTCGGTACGTTTTGCGGTAACTAGCAATGAAGAAACATTTGAAGTGGCTGTATTTATTTGCAAGGTTTTGAATGAGCAGCTACGAATGAAAACTATTGATATGCGCCTGAAAGAGGAAATAGACTTAACAAACGACTTTCAAATAAGAAGGAGTCAGAAAGCGTTTGAGCAAAAAAAGCGGAGGTTTTACGAAATGTACTCTCTGCCCTATAATTGCATTACTGAACCTATGAACTGTGGAAAAGCATTTTTTGAAGCATTAAGGGGCAAGTAATTTGATATCGAAATAGAACTACTATAATAACCGACCTTGGGGCGACAATTCTCAAGGTCTTTCTTTTCCCCCACCCAGTGCCGAATGAACTGGGGTAGAAGTTATAACAGCCCACAATGATTATTATAATTGAGGTGTTTCAATGAAACTTAGGCATGTTCTTTTAGAAGTATATTGTGAAAACAATACTTCTCGACCTTCTTTGTGTTGAAAAGATAGAATAGGTAACCCTGGATATCATTGTTTATCTGAGAATTGTCCGAATGTTAGTTATACGTATGCTCCGCATGAACTTGCTTACTCAGGAGAATTTGGGGTAGTACCCGACTCAAAAGCATGGATTGGATTAGGAGGCGAAATGTTCCCTGTTGACAAAGATGAAAATATGGAAGTTGAATTCAAAGAATTATGGGAACGTATATGTAGGCAGAAAATTCAGGAAGCCTACGAGGAGTACATGAAACAAGTTGATGAATATGAAAATAATATATTTAGTTTTTATTGTAGACAGATTACATTTGAAGTTTTAGTGTAATGTTCATTTTTGCCAAATTACTCAGAATTCCTTGACTGTGAATAGAGCCTTAGCAGTCTATTGCACCAAATTCAAAACAAAGCAGTAGGCGTAGGACGAAATATTTCAGTACATTGAATTTTTTATAACCACAAATGAATTCAGGGTGCTGTTCTATTCGAATGGGAGGGGAAGTATGGTGAAGATAGCTATAAACGTTGACCGGCAACTGGATGAAGAGACCTATCATTTAGTGGAAGGCCTTGCAAAAACAAGAAGAATGAAAAGAGATGTCAAGATACTTTCTAGTATGGTTCCAGATAAAGATATGGGGGTTGACGGCGAATTTTATTATAATCCATTAGATTTTCCAGAGTCTGGACAGAGCGTAGATCCATCCGTTGTTGATTATAATGCTCCGCCCAGTTGTCAACCGGACCTCTGGTTGCATTGGAAACCAACCAAAGATCGTAAGCAAATCATATGGACCTCCAGTGAACAAACGGTAAATATTGTGGAATGGCTGGTTTATTTGGTTCAAAAGGTCTTTGGGCCCAAAGGTTACTCCTTGAGTGGAGATGCACAAGTAACCGGGTCTATAAGGATCAGGATAGAGAACAATGAGATATTTGTAAACGACAGAGCTATAAACGCCATGGAAATTTTGATGAACATTATAGTGTCCAATATGAGGATGGATTTGAATACATCGGTTTTACCTGGACGAATACTTAAGATGGAGATGTCTCCTGGTGAGAAATGGGCTATCGAGGTCGAAGACACCCGTTCCGAAGTGAGGACTGTATTGTCTTCAGTTGAGAACGAGATTACTTTGGTACAGCAGTGTAATGATGTTTTATTCAGTTATTCTGGCCATCTCCAATTAGATAGTGAGGCTATTGAAATTCATTGGAGTGATGACGGCAGTAGATCCGCGGTTTTCCTGAACGGTTTTCTTGTGACTGTTTATGACTTGGCAAACCAAAGAATGATCAAATCCACGCTGAACGGAGGTGAGTTGATTCCAGTTCCTGCAAAGTGTTTTGTAAAGGGTATTATTGGAAATATAGGACAAGTAATCAGTATAAACATACGCACAAATCGATAAGGGATTTTTAATATATTCTATGCCTAGATAATGTGTATGTACCAATGGAGGAAGAGTACGCGGCTGAAATGACTGGAAAGTGGGGTGGATTCTATGAGTGATGAAATTCAATTAGAAAAGGAAATATCAACTCTCATATTAAATATTCTTCTGTATATAAGAACGAATAGGGAGTTGCCGGAAGAAAGTATAAGAGAGCTACTGGGTTTTTTAGAGGCACTAAGAAAATTCACTAAAGGAAGACATGAAATATCTAAACCTTTGGCGTATCAATTGTTCTACCTTTACACAACAGGTGTAAGTCAAGCTGCTCATAACAAGGATTCAGATAGTACTATACTTACGGAGTTATACATGGGCATTGTTGCCGTATTTAGTGATATTCTTTATCAATAATCAAATTTGCTAGATAGATTGAACTTAAAACTTGGATGATCAAATTTATCATTGACAAAATAATTTATTTATGCTATAATTTACATATCCGAATTTAACGTTTATAATAAGATTCTCCTGGCCAGGGGGAGTCTTATTTTTGTTTATGCGGAGGGTGATTGTATGAAGACAAATGAGTCCAGTGTAACTTCCTTAATCTCAGCATTTGGTCGAGCCTATCATAGTAAATATGACACACCCAAAATTTTCGATGATTTTATTGCCAAAGATTTAATTACGGCCAAAGAATTTGCAGACATCAGCGAGAATATGATCCAAGGCATATCCTTTTTTAACCAGGAGATTGCTCAAAAATATCAAGAGGACCCGGATGAAATTTTAAAATGGATTACACAAGTCCAGCTTTCTCCAACGCCTTTAGCACGGGCAGCATACTGTGAACAAGTATTCCTGAATGAAGCGATACTCGGATTAAAACAGTATGTTATCCTTGGAGCCGGGCTAGATACCTTTTGTTTCCGGCATCCAGAATTGGAAAACAAAGTGGAAATCTTCGAACTGGATCATCCGGCTACACAGGAGTTGAAGAGGAAGAGGTTGGAAGAAGCTAATTTAACGATCCCTATTAATCTTCATTTTGTTCCTATGGATTTTACTAAACAGTTTTCTTATCAGCATCTGATAGAGGCGGGATTTGACAGCACAAAAACGTTCTTTAGTCTCTTGGGAGTTTCTTATTATTTAACGAAAGAGGAAATTTCGAACCTGATCCATCATTTATTTGCCAACGTCCCGTCAGGCAGCTCAATAGTCCTTGATTATGCAGACGACAGACTGTTTGAAGAAAAAGGGAGTTCTAATAGAGTAGAAAATATGGTGAAAATGGCTTCGGTAGCCGGAGAGCCTATGAAATCAGGCTTCGCGTATGCGGAAATGGAGAAGCTGCTGGAGAGCGCAGGCTTACTAATCTACGAGCATCTATCACCGGCTGAGATCAATGACCGTTTCTTCAGTCACCGGACGGATTATTTGTCTGCTTTTGAGACGATTCATTATCTCCATGCGATAAAAAAATAATTGATCAATGACCGCAGGCTTAGGAAAGAGACCGCATTCCTTGGGATTGCGGTCTCTTTCTATATGTCCAGCTGAATAGTTAACTCATGATCCCCCCCAGGGTTTGACAAAATGCTAAATCATTAAGTACATTTTATTTATTCCGACTGTTCAGTATAAATAAAACAAGCAAGGAGAACATATGCCCAAACTAGGGATGGAACCCACTCGCCGGGCTGAGGTTATCATACCTGACGATCGAAGCGGAAATTGCAAACACCATGACAGCCAGGGATATGCTCGATGTTACACTGAAGTATATCTTACCGCCAGCCCGTAATGACACGGGAGAGCAGATTAATGTATCGCAGCTGGATGGAATTGAAAAGATGCATATTCCGTATTCAGCTCAAGGCAGGCTGTTTATTCAGTTTTTTTCGAAAGCTGTCTTGGACCGTAATTTACAGGAAGTTGTGTCCAGCAGTTATCTGGCTGATGTCCATGCATCGCAAAGATCTTTGATTACGGCAACAAGGCGGGACAAATGACTGTAGAGGATGCGCAAAGCGCTGCCTATGGGCTGCTGGCTATGGTAGTAGGACTAAGCTTCTTCAGAGTAGCGGACATACCGCCAAGCCGCAGCGAAGACAACCGGTACATTTGCGAGGAGTATGTCAGAAGGTTCACCAAGCATTGAATATGCAATCTTAGGAGGACAATTATGAATGTAGCAAAGGTAGAAGCAGGTGGCGTAGATATTGCTGTTGTGAGCAGCAGCGATGTATTAATTGGGGATGTGCAGTCAGCGCTGGATTTTATAGCTACCGTACGATATGAAACGGACTGTGACCGTATCGTTCTGAACCAATCCAATGTAAGCGACAGCTTTTTCGACTTGAAAACACGCCTGGCTGGCGAGATCCTGCAGAAGTTCATTAATTATCAAGTGAAGCTTGCGCTGGTTGGTGATTTTTCCGTGTATAACAGCCAAAGCCTTAAAGATTTCATCTATGAATGTAACCATGGGAATGACTTCTTATTCATGCCAACCGAACAACAAGCGATTCAAAAGTTAAGCACGCTGAAGTAAAAGATAGATCGGAAGTGGAGTCAGAGGTTGTGGAGCAACCTGCCCCGCCGCAGTCACCCTACGTTTTTCATTGACGATCTCGGATTTCGTATTCCCAGATCCTAAAAAAGGCGGAAACCCCCCCTAGAAATAAATCGGACAACCATAGTGTCTCCAATTATTTGCTAGAGGGTGTCCCCGCTCAATGGACTATAATGCAAAATTACATATTGACGGCTTTGAGGTAATACATGTTGGTCTTCTTGTCTAGTTCAAATTCCATAAAGACACTGAACTTAGAGATGAAGAAACCGGGCAAGTCTATTTCATAAGCCAAAGTAGTATAAGAATCACCTTTATTAGAGTAGTCCGTGTCTAACGTTACATCGTTGGCAGATGCACTTTTTAAAATGGCTGCATATTTCGTAATAATATCTTTTTCATTGACTTTGATGTCTGATTGAACTGTTTTGGCGAAGTTATCCTTCGTTCTTTTTTTGTAGCCCATGTCATAGTCATTTACATCATCGATCAAATATTTATCCACCATAGCATCGAATTCGGCAGTTGATCCAGAGGTCAAGGCATTGCCATAGGCTTTGATAAAAGCTGCCGCTATGGATTTATTTTTTTCACCTGAGGCTTTGAGATCATGATTCGCAGGCAATGTAATCAAACCAGCCGGTGTGCTGACCGTCTGAGTTGCAGGTGCACTGGCTGCCGGAGCGCTGGCTGCTGGAGCACTGGCTGATGGTGTGCTAGGAGCAGCATCATTATAAGGAATACCGGCATTGGCGCCACCAGTGGTTGAAATGACAACGGTGTTGCTGCCGCTGTTCCAGAGGACTTCCGCATTCAGCGCTTCACCGACGGCTTTGGCGGGAAGATAGGTAGATCCGTTGTAGACCAGAGGGGAGATTTTGTTTCCACTGGCATCTTTAGGCGTCCAGGAAGCTCCATCTACAGTAAACTTAATTGTGCTATTCAGGTAAGCTTTGACTAAAGAAATCCCGTCAGCAGCATAGGCACCGACAGCCCCGAACAACAATCCGCTTGCCAGAATGGTAGAAACGAATGCTTTTTTTGAAATGTGCATAAATATTAAATCCTCCTAATTCATTGATTTGGTTTATTTTAACTATGTACTTTAAATGAGGTTTAATTTTCCTCTCTTTTTAATTTATAGTATCTTATTCTTATCGTCAAATTTAATGTTATTATCAAGGAAGAATAGAGAGAGTTTTGGAGCTTACACCATAAAACACCATCGAACGCCAAATTTGTCCACAAATTGGACCATACATGGACTAAAGAATACCGGACCTATGGGCGTAATTGTGGTGCTTTCATCCTTCATGATCTGATAGGCCTCCCGCAGAACTGTTTCGTTATCAAAGGTAGCGACCAGCTCTAAGATAGAATCGGATGAATGTTCTTTGTTGCCGCCGTAGTCGCTGAACATAACCCTTTGGCCGAGAATATGCATTTCCGCGTGAATGACAAATTTCTGGGGCTCCTTGTCGGGATCATACATGATGGAATCTGTAGTGGCGTTAAAAGCCTTTTGATAAAGTTCGATAGCTTTGCAGCAATCACCATTCAAATATAATTGTGGATTTAGCATACATTCTCTCCTTTAAGGGATTTATACTAAACGGGTAACAGTTTGAAGAAAGCTGATGCCAGTTTACCCGGTGATAATAAGTTATATTTTACCACCCGTCAATGAACTAATTATCGTTTTCTGATACCTGTGTTGCAGGGGGATCGGCTATCGCGGAGCCATCCGTTTTGAGCTGACCCTGGAAATGTGGGATAATAAGTTACACTGATTGGAGAGGTGAGAATTTAGATGACCTATTCGTTCGCAATTGGACCTATAGAGCTGCAGGAATTTGACAGTGAAGATGAATTGATAAACAAATGCAAGGAATGGAATCTCTTGTCGAGTACAGCAACACGGGTGAAGACCTTTCTGTACAAGAGAAACGGCATCACGCTGCCTTGTGAAATTGTGGGGTACGTCGATAGTATGACTGTAGTGATACAGTTTGAGAATAAGCAGCAGCACTGCATTCACCCTGCTTATTTAAAGGAGATGCAGACCTCCGGTTTTGGACAAAAATCAGCAGCAGCTGCTGAAGTTGAGGTGACAGAGGGAACGGATGAAGCTGGCAATGAAGCGGTAAGTGAAGAAACCGTAATTGAACCAGCGGCAATCGAACCAACCACAATCGAACCAACAACGCTTCCGCCGGCCGCCGGTGTGAAGACTGAGGAAAAACCGCAGGAACCCTTGAAGAAACAGGAGAAAGCGAAAAAGAAAGCAGCGCTTGAACTGCCTGAAGAGAAACTGCAAATGTCCGCTACAGTCAAAGAGTTTACCACCGTGCCCAACCACTTTTCAGATAATGATGATGAGGTCATCATCTATGATGAGGTAGCAATAGAAGGCTACGAGCTGGAGCTTGGGGAAGTTTGGTCCAGCCACAGCGCCACATTGAAGAAACTTGAACTTGCGGTCGGGGATAAAGTTTCTTTTGAAGCAAAGGTGGTTGCTAAGAAGCTCACCCAGCATCCTGTAAAGTATAAGATCAACAACCCATCGAAATTGAAGAAAATAACAGAATAAACAGGACCTTTAGCCGCAGGAGGACGGGTAAGCTTATAAGTGACAATTTTGAAAACAAGCCGTGCTCTTAATCGGTACAGATAGTCTCTCAAGCTGCTGAATGGTATGATAGGAAGCGGGGTGAATTGGACAATGAATAATGAGACAACGAATGAACCAACAAACGAGGAACTAGAAGGCAATCAAGAGAATATGTCTGCCGAGAATTGGTCCGAGCTTCTGAACGCTGTTCATCATAACGGCCTCGTAGCTTTGAAAATGAGCTTTAATGAAGTGGAAGGACAAGTGTCGCAGCTGGAGGCTTACGGTGCGGTGTTTGTGTACCGTGTTAAGGATGCGTCGAACAATGACTATTTCTGCGGGTTTTTCCTTCGCGAGCTGATCGCAAGATTTCAGTCGGGTAATGATCCTGCGATCTGGATGGCCTCTTTCTTCCACGAGCTGATGAAGACTCCAGGAGGCAAGGATCTTCCCAAACCGCCTGCAAACGAGGAAGAAGCAAAAGCGGTCATCGACAACGTGTTGGTTCCGCAATGCATCGAAGCTATTCGTGAAGAATTTGCTCCTGAGCAAATCCATGCGGGGCTCGCCTTGAACCCGGAGCATGGACCTGTCCTGGAAGCCGGATTCCCGGCCATTACGGATGGCCCTAACGTTTGCGCGATTCCGCTACATTTCTTGCTAACCCATTTGCAGCTGAACCGTGATCCGTCTGAGCTGCTAATTACAGGCATGTACAATATCCGTAAAGAGCATGGATTGGACTAAAATGTGAAAAGCATGAAACCATACAAAAGCAACCCTGCCATCGGGCGGGGTTGCTTTTGTAATTTGCAGTACATATTTCAGAGTGTTTAGCGGTACAGGGAAGCACGTAATCGCCGCAGAGGTAATTGGCTGACTATAAGCCCGAACCGCAGTTTGCTCCTGCTCATATGTTGAATGGATGACAGGAGAGGGGAGAACGGCCTTGGGAAAAGCAGCTGATCCATACGGCGTTTCAATCATCGTGTGCACCAACCGCCCGCAATTTTTTGATAATCTGTTAGGCAGCTTCAGAAGTCAGCAATACAAAACGAAAGAATTAATCATTATACTTAACAGAAACAGCATGAATCTGAAGCAGTATCAAAGTAAAATACGCGCCTATCCCAATATCTCGCTGTATAAGGTACCCGAAAAAACTTCGCTAGGACAATGTCTAAACTGTGGGATTGCTAAAGCCCGGTTCCCGTTTATCGCCAAGTTTGATGATGATGATTACTACTCCCCGTACTATTTGAAGGAGCAGATGAATGCGCTCAAGCGCACCAAAAGTGATATCGTCGGAAAACATGCTTGTCTTGTGTATCTGTCAGGCACCAAACGGCTCATCATCAGATCGCCCAGAGAAAAGAATAAAGCTGCGGATTTTGTGCAGGGGGGAACGCTGCTGTTCAGCAGACAAGTGACGAGGCAGGTGCGTTTTTCGGATCGTTCGCTGGGGGAAGATGTTGCTTTTTTACGCAGATGCAGCGCCAAAGGGTATCGTACCTATGCCACATCCCCGTATAACTATGTCTATATGCGCAGAGAAAACAAGGGCAGCCACACGTGGAAAGTGGGAGACCGCTTTTATCTTAAAGGAAGTATACCTGTCGCCGTGACCGACAATTACCGGGCAATCGCAAAACGGAAAGTGTAGAAGTGGAATTGAGGGGAAGGCCAAGGGGGGACAACCACACAGGTGGTTAATCCCCAAGCCTTCACAAGAAATAATGGCATTAGCGTTCGGAGGATTTTCTTGCCCGGATAAATAAAAATTGCGGTTTGCGCAGCAGCTTCTCATATGACTGAGGCAGCGCTTGCTTGAATTCTTCCGTCGGCATAGGCTCCAGCAGCTCTTCGAGTATAAAGCCAGCGTGAAGTACAGCGGACATAATCGCATTTAGAGGGCGGCCGTTCATAGTAAGCATTATAAGGTTTTTTGTCCACATCGTTGAGATAGTATTCTGCCATTTCTTCATAAGAATCCAGCGAAACTGACTCCTCGTGCATTCTGATCCCCCCTTTTCGCAATTAACCTTCCTGTAGCAGCCTTTGAAGTTCTTCTTCGTCACAGCCCGATACCAGCAGCTCTAGATGTTGAAACAGCTTGTGCTCATCCCAGTTCCACCACTGCACTTTGGACAGCAGCCCGATCAGCTTATCACTGAAGCGTTTTCGAATTAAACTGGCGGGATTACCGCCGACAATGGAATAAGGCTCTACATTTTTTGTTACGGTTGAATTGGAAGCGATAATGGCACCGTCCCCAATCGTGATACCCGGCATAACTGTAACCTGCTGGCCGATCCAGACATCGTTGCCAATTACGGTATTCCCTTTAAAAGGAAGCTGGTCCAGCGTAGGTGTCACCTTTTCCCAGCCGCCGCCAAAAATATTAAAGGGATAGCTTGTCAGTCCATCCATGCGGTGATTGGCACCGTTCATAATGAACGTAACACCTTCTGCAATGGCGCAGAATTTGCCGATGATCAGTTTGTCGCCCAAAAATTCATAATGGTGCAGAATGTGTTCGTAGAAATGCTCCGGGCTGTTGTTATTGTCACTGTAGTAGGTATAGTCACCGATTTCTACATTTGCCCTAGCTGGAAGATTACGGATATAGCATACAGTTTTAATATTCTCATTGGGGTACAGCTTGTTTTTATCCGGCCCGGCCATCATGGCTTTCACCTCGCGAGTTATATTTACGGAATATTGAAGCAGGGGTAAGCGAAACTCCGCAGTCATTCTATCTTACTAATTTATGGCAGTCCGTCAAGTTGGAGAAACTTAGGGAAAAGCGGAAAAAGCAACTCCCCCAACCCGGCAGGAATTGCTTTTTGTGTTGCAGCTTTATCAGTTACAGTGCTTTATCGTCAATGGAATTTAACCAGCCTTCAATCTCTCCGATGACGGAGCTGACGCAGCCATCCTCGAATGGTGAGATCAGACCGGCAAGCTGGGCCAATTGGACAAAAGATTGGCTTCCACCGGCCTCACAGAGGCGCAAATAATCGCTCCAGGCAGATTTGAAATCTTCATTTGAACGTTTCCAGAACTGGAAAGCACAGAGCTGGGCTAGCGTATAGTCGATATAATAGAACGGTGAGCGGAAGATATGTCCTTGCTTATGCCAGAACCCGCCTTGTTCCAGATAAGTGTTGCCGTCATAATCGCGGTGCGGCAAATATTTCTTCTCAATTGCCCGCCAGGCCTGCTTGCGCTCAAGCGGTGTGGCCTCTGGATTCTCATAGACAAAATGCTGGAATTCATCCACAGAAACACCATAGGGAATGAACTCCAATCCAGACGCCAAATGATTGAAGCGGTATTTGTCGGCATCCTGCTCAAAGAACAGGTCCATCCACGGCCAGGCAAAAAACTCCATGCTCATCGAGTGAATTTCCGCCGCCTCCGAAGTTGGGAACTCATATTCAGGCAGCAGCATATTACGGCTTGAATAGACCTGGAAGGCATGGCCCACTTCATGGGTCAGCACATCAATATCTCCTGCCGTTCCGTTGAAATTGGAGAAAATGAACGGGGCTTGATACTGGCTCAGATAGGTACAGTATCCGCCGAATTGCTTGCCTTTTTTACTTGTCAGATCCATGAGCTCGTTGTTCTTCATAAAAGTAAAGAATTCATCCGTTTCCGGAGAAAGCTCTTTGTACATCTTTGCACCATTTGCGACAATCCACTCGGGATCGCCTTTGGGTTCAGCATTGCCTGTATTGAAGTTAAAGCCTTCATCGTAATACTTCAGGGCATCCAGACCCAGACGCTCGGCTTGGCGCTGCTTCAGCTTCAGGGAGACAGGAACGATATGCTCCAGCACCTGCTTACGGAAATTGGCCACCATCCCGGCGTTATAATCGGTTCGCATCATCCGGTCATAACCGAGTTCTACAAAGCTGGCGTAACCCAGCTTCTTGGCTATGCGGGCACGAACCTTAACGAGCTCGTCGTAAATACGGTCGAATTCGGCCTCATGTGCGGCCATAAATTCATTTTTGGCCAGATATGCACGTTTGCGCGTATCGCGGTCTGTTGCTGTTTCAAACGGTGTCAATTGGGACAAGGTGCGTTCTTCCCCATCGAACTGGATCTTGGCGGAAGCGATCACCTGGGAATATTCGGTGGAGAGCTTGTTCTCCATCTGCAGATCCTCAATAATTTCCGGGCTGAAGATCCGGAGCGAAATTTCAGCCAGCTGGAGCAGCTGCGGGCTCCATTCCTTTTCAATTTCAGCTCTGAATTTGGAGTTTACGAGCGCTTTGTAGTATTCAGTTATGTATTCCTGGACAATGGGGCTGATCTCATCTACGTAATCCTGTTCTGCCTTGTAGAATTCATCCTCAGTGTTGATGGAATGCCGGATGTAGACGAGGGTTGTCATGGTTTCAAAAGAACTGCGGAGTTTGTTCAGCGCAAGGATTGCGGCCTTTTGTTCCTCCCAGTTATCCGCTTCGAGACCTTTTAGCAGCGCCGTGAACTCCAGCTTGAACTTGTTTGCGTCGGGGCGTTCATAAGGGTATTCTGTAAATTTCATGAAACCATCAACATCCTTTCTCTACCATATGGACTATATTATATACGCTGGAGCATCAAAAAAACAAAAAAATAATGTTCGGAGACCTTTAATTAATTTGGACGTGTGGTATTGACTCTCCCCTTAGAGGAGGCCCTAAACTAAGTTTTGAAAGGAGCGGGTTCAGTTGCTTTATAGCGTAAAGGAGACAGCCGCACTATCCAAGGTAACCGTCAAAACTCTGCATCACTATCACAAAATCGGCTTGCTGATGCCGTGTGAGATCAGTGAAGCGGGGTACCGTTTGTATGGGATGGAGGAGCTGGAACGGCTGCAGCAGATTCTTTTATACAGGGAATTGGATCTTACGCTGGAGCAAATCAAGCAGCTGCTGGAAGATGAGCCGGATAGACTAACGATTCTTGTAGAGCAGGAGAAGCTTCTGCTTCTCCGCAAGCAAAGGCTGGAAAGTATGCTTGGAACATTAAAGAAATCTATTATGAGCAGAAAGAAGGGAGAACAAATGGAGGATAAAGAGCTGTTTACAGGTTTTGAGAGTGAGGAAGAGTGGGCGGAGGCCATGCAGCCACAGTATGAGCATTTGAAAGAAACATATGATTTTGAATTGCTTGGTGCGGCTCCCGTTGATCTTCAGGGGATGAATGAGATGGCGGCGGAGGCAGCAGCTTTTATGAAGGCGATGGCGGAAGCTCTGCGTTCAGGAGTGAAGCACAGTGATGCGGCCATCACACAGTTAATCGAAAGCCATCTTGGGTTTTTGAAGGGGCAGGGGCATCCGGTTTCAGCACAGGATTTTGCACTGCAGAACCGCTTTTTCCTCGGGGATGACTTTCATTTGCAGATGCTTGAAGGCCAGCAGACCGGGCTTGCTTATTATCTGTCTGCGGCAGCAGATTATTTTGAAAGATAAGAATTTATATGTTTCACGCTATAAATTATCCTTCTATTTCTCGCTGAAACGGATACCGTCCTTTTGGGGACGGCAAAGCCGTTTCCACTTGCAGCGCAAGCGCAGTAGAGTGAATTCCAAACGGACAGCAGAGCTGTACGCACCGATATTCCGCCAAGCACGTTTAAGTGTTTGGCGGTTTTTGGTGATAAGGTACAGAACTATTTTTTGTCACGGAAATCCAAATGCATTCATGTTATCATCGGTTCAGCAAAGGAGTGCTGATGTTGAAGACGAAGTTGATCCCACCGCCAGGAAAGTTAATTCGGGTTAAAGGCAAACAGATGCATATCAGAATAAATGGGTTACCGGGAGGTAAGACCGTTGTTTTCGATCATGGCTGCGGCTACGGATCTTATTCGGATACATGGTCACTAGTTGAGGAGAAAGTAGCGCCATTTGCACAGACTGTTGTTTACGATCGGGCGGGGTATGGTTGGAGTGAGAAGGGATCCGTTCCTAGAAACAATGAGCAAGCTGTTGAAGACTTGCACGAGCTGCTTCAGGCAGCAGGAGTTCGACAGCCTTTTATCTATGTGGGCCATTCCTATGGTGGTGTAAATGCGCGTCTTTATGCGGAGCGGTATCCGGAAAATCTGGCTGGCATCGTGCTTGTTGATGCTAGTCACGAAGATGAGCTGACAGACCGGTTCCCAAGAGAACATGTGAAGGGGCAAAAGTCGGGAATATTGATGTTTCGGATGCTGTATTGGTTGACTAGAGCAGGTATCCTGAAATGGCTACTGCAGCGGAACAAGCTGAAGGATTTTGAAGCTCTGTTGAAGCATTTCCCTGAGTCAATATCTCTACGGATGAGACTAATGACCCCACAGAGAGCGACAGGATTGGCAGTATATCAGGAATTCAAAAATTTACAGCTTGGCTATGATGCAGTCCGAAAAAAAGGTCTTCCGCCAGGAATGCCCTTGCTTGTACTAAAAAGTGGAAAAGTGGAGCATTTAGAGAAAGTACCGGCAGGGATCGCCGATAAAATAACGAGCTGTTTATTGGATGTAGCTGAAGAAATGTCCCAGTTGTCTGACCAGGGCGAACTGGTCGTTGTGGAAGACAGCGGACATAATATTCATATCGAACGGCCCGATGTCGTAGCTCAAGGAATCCGTCAAATGCTTTAAAACCGTGTTTCCGAACATATGCAACCTGTGGTTGACAGATTGTTAACGTCGCTTGGTAGTCAGGAACATGACGGTTTAATACGATAAGTTTGAGGTGATGATGATGGATTTTGCGGATAAACTGCAAGGCTACAGAAAACAAAGGGGGATGTCCCAAGAAAATTTGGCGGAGGTTATCGGTGTGTCGCGGCAAGCCGTATCTAAGTGGGAATCGGGTCAGTCGTATCCGGAAATGGATAAGATGATTGCCTTAAGCGAGTTCTTTGGTGTAAGTATGGACCATATGGTCAAAGAAGTTTCGGGTAATCAGGAAGCAGTCCTGCCACTCGATGCTGGGAATTTCCACTCTGATGTTACTGCAAAGTATCATTATGAATACAAGAGCAAACGAACGTTGTTCGGGATTCCCCTGGTGCATATTAATGTCGGACGCGGAATTTATGTCGCCAAGGGAGTTCTGGCTATTGGGAATATTGCCGTTGGCGGTTTGTCAGTCGGAATCCTCTCGCTTGGCGGCCTATGCTTCGGCGCACTTGCAGGGGGGATGATGAGCATTGCCGGGCTGGCTCTCGGTTTTCTTCTGGCCATTGGCGGACTGGCCGCAGGAATTATCGCTATTGGGGGTCTTGCCGTTGGGATCTTCGCCATCGGCGGGCTGTCCATCGGAATGTTCTCGCTCGGCGGCTGTGCGATTGCTTCGCGGATCGCCATCGGGGGTTATGCAAGCGGACATATTGCGATCGGCGACGTGGCCAAGGGGGCGTACACGATCCTAGTCGAACAGGATCATTTCAGCAGCATTCAGGCGGAGCAAGTGAGGGGACTGATAAATCAGGAGTACCCGCGCCTGTGGAAGCCAGTGGCGGAAGGGATCATAGCTATCTTCGAATAGAAGCCAGTGTAGCATCCAGCCGCTGATCACTGACAGGAACTTTCTAACCAGCTTCCGGAGCGCATGGCTGTGGCGGTGTACTCCGGGGGGATTTCTGCAGGAAGGCTGGCAACCCTGTTACAATTTGGTATACTGAGCCTATTATTACAACTTCCTATGCAACCAGAGTTTGACAGATGAAGTATGTTTCGCATAGAGATCTAATGTGTTATGGGGGAAATGGGATTGAAAAAGGCTGTTTTATGTTCAATATTGTTCATGTTTATAATGGGTAGCTGGATTCCCGGGGTGGGAGCGGCTGCGAATTCCGTCTATCCGGGTGATAATGGGCCCCGGCAATCCAGTTATGCTGCACCGTTAGCCAAGCCGGAGTTGAAGTGGGCGGTTCCGTTCACAGGAGAAATTAAGCAGGTGGTTGTTGATTCAGCAGGTATTTTGTATGTTCTGTCCGAAGGAGCGCGGGTAGTGAAATTAACGTCACTTCGGGCAAGCGGCGAGATCCTCTGGTCCAAGGAAATAAAGGGCGTAGAGGCGAATACACTCAACCTGTCCAACGATAAGTTTCTGATCGTATCAAGCTCGCTCGACGGCCGGGAGCTGACTGATTCTTCAAGGCTGAACGATAGAACGGCGATTGTATCCAAATACTCTATCGCCGGAGAACTGCTTTGGGAAAATACATACGAATATGTAATGAGACTCGGCAATATCACCGTAGGTGATGACGGCTATGTGGCGCTTGCGCTATCGTACTTTACTCAAGCAAGCGGATCGAAGAGATATACGGAACATGTGAAGCTGATCGGCATGAATGCGAGTGGTGAAACCAAGTTCAACAACACAATGGTTTCGGACACGGAGACGGTCCCGGTATATTTCTCTGCTCCTCTAATTGTGAAGGACAACGTATACTTGTCGATATCCAAGGGATTCATGAGACCTTATAGTTCAAGAGCGATGAAGCCCGAATTCACGGATGCCCAATTTTTAAAGATCAGCAAGCAGGGGGAATTGTTGTCCAGCACGAAGTATAAAGGCATTAGTCCGTATGCTCCTGTCTATTACAACAACAATTTCTATGTGAGCGGTGAACCCTATGGCGGGGACAACAACTTGTATATTATCAATACCGCCGGGAAGATCACCAAGACCCTCAGCGTAGAAGCGGGCCATATCGGCAACCAGATTCCGGCTTCCATCAGCAGGGATGGGCATATTGTTTTTGCACAGCATGTGTATAGTCCTGCCGGCAAGCTGCTCTGGAGTTTTCAGCCGACTGTCAAAGGCAAGGTCTACCGCTTTTATCCGTATTCCGTACCTGGCCTCACCCTTGACAGCAGCCAGAATATTGTATATAGCGGCTATGATAGTCTATACGATGGCAATTACATCAGCTCCATCAATATGAAGACTAAAAAGATCAACTGGAGCTTGCCCAGTAACACAGACGCACGGTCTCCGGTCATCATTGGCAAGGACGGAACGATATATGTATGGGGATATAAGTTATATGCGTATGGCAAGAAAGCTTCGTAAGTAAGCTGAGCTTTGAACAGTCATTCCCAAACGGCAGAAATGCCGTTTTTTTTGTTGCCCGCGTGACCGGGTAAGTACACGTTTTTCAGCTGGTGAAGGCCGTGGAGCGGGAGGGGGCAATCCCTTGCCCTCAATAACTCTATCTCTAATCACGATGTTCGATTCGCTTTCTGCTTGTCTCGGTTTCAGATGTTGATCGTGCGTATCAGGTCTATGAATAACCCAATCAGCGGGGAGTAGTGGCGGTCGCGATTATAGGAGTAGAAGATATGCCGCTGAAAATTGTAGTCCGGAATAGTCCGCATCATTAATTTCCCCCTCGCCACCTCATCTTCCACGGCAAGCCGCGAAATAAAAGACACATGTCTGCCGCCCATAAGCGATTGCTTGATCGCCTCCAGTGAATCGAGCAGGATATGGGCTCTTGGCGTTACGCCGGATCGTTCAAACCACTTGTTGGTCAACTGGCGTGTGCTCGATTCCATATCATGCAGAATAAAATGGGCAGATGCAATCTCGGACGGACTAAGCCTGGTCTGAGCTGCAAATTCATGCGTGGGGGCGAACACCAGTACAAGCTCATCTTCGCATAAGGACTGGCTGTGCAGAGTCGGCACATAAAAGGATTCCGTGGACAATATGCCCAGATCAATTTCATGATTCACCAGCATCTCTTTAATTACGGGGGAGGGCTTAACCGATAGCGAAATCGTTGTCCCCGGATGCTGCTCTCCGAACTGGCCCAGGATTTGGGGGAGAATATATGTGGCCGGCACATAGCTTGCACCGATTTTGAGCGTGCCGCGGCCTGCATTACTGAATTCCTTCACTACCCGCTCGGCCTCTGCGGCCAGTGCATTGATTTTGACAGCATAATGAAGAAACGCCTTGCCGCTTTCCGTCAGGATCATTTTATCCATTTTCGACTCAAAAAGCTTCTCCCCGAGCTGCTGCTCCAAATTCTTCAAATGATAAGTCACTGTAGGCTGCTTCAGTCCCAGTTCTTCGGCTACTGTCGTGATTTTCCTGTGTTTATAGAGCAGTTCTACGATCTGCAGCTTAATCAAATTCAGGTTCATTTCTATTCACTCCCTCGTCTGCTAGCTAAACGATAACATAGAAAAATTCTATGAATGTTAAAATAAATCGGTGAAAAAGTTAATATCGGCGTTACACCCGGCAAATATTGCGGGAATTGTTTGCCTTTAAACTAAGGACATGTTCATAGCAACCTTACTTTAGTGCAGTCATTATCTCTTTATAAGTTAAGAACAGGCAGGTACATGAGAATGAAGCAGCTTATCATTAGTGGACTGGAAAAGAAATTCGGTGACGTGCATGCCCTGAAGCCTGCCGATCTGACCATTGCAGCAGGAAGCTTTACCACGTTGCTTGGGCCTTCGGGCTGCGGTAAAACCACCCTGCTTCGCCTGCTTGCAGGACTGGAAACACCGGATGCCGGAGAAATTGTGGCTGACGGGGAACTTATTTTCTCGAGCAGCCGGAAGATCAGCCAGCCGATTCACCGCCGGAACTTTGGCATGGTCTTTCAGGATTTTGCGCTTTGGCCGCATCTGAGTGTCTTTGAGAATGTAGCGTTTGGGCTGCGGGCATCGCGGCAGAAGAAGGAGCTGCGCAGCCGGGTGCAGGAAGCGCTACGCAGCGTAAGACTGGAAGGACTGGAGCTGCGGTTTCCCCATCAGCTGTCTGGCGGGCAGCAGCAGCGGGTCGCTTTTGCCAGAGCGGTGGTGACCCGGCCCCGGCTGGTGCTGTTCGATGAACCACTCAGTGCGCTGGATGCCGTCCTCCGGGATGAGATGCGGCTGGAACTGCTCTCCCTGGTGAAGGACATGGGCATCACCGCCCTGTACGTGACACATGACCAGACCGAAGCGATGTCTATGTCGGATGAGGTGGTTGTCATGCATGGCGGAAGCATCCTGCAGACTGGTGCCCCCGAGGAAATTTACAGGAAGCCGGCTGAGCCATTTGTGGCCCGTTTTATCGGCAGGTCGAACTGGATTGTCCCCGGGAAGCAAATGCTTCGGCCGGAGCAACTACGCTGGATCGACAGAGAGGGAGCCTCTCAGGTATTTACAGGAGTCATTCGGCATGTCAGCTATATGGGTGACCGCTATGAGGTCATTCTGGAGATGCAGGGAATGGGCACCTGGACGGCCTATCATTCACACCGCTTAACGGTGGGTGAGAGCATTCAGGTCTACGCCTCACAGGAGCACATTCACCATCTGAACTAACCACAATTATTCTTAGGAGGTCTTCCCTTGAAAATCATTAAAAAAAGCAAACTAGGTTCCGTTCTCTTGACTGCCGTGTTAAGCATCAGTCTGGTTGGCTGCGGTTCCTCCAATACACCCGAGGCTAACGCCAAAGCGAACGACAGCAAGAGCAAAAACAGTAATACTCCGTCTGCTACTGAACAAGCCTCACCACCGGCAGAGAATACGCTTAGCGGCAGTCTGGTGGTATACAGTGCTGGACCTGAGGGACTGGCGAATAAAATCAAAGAAGGGTTTGAAGCGAAAACGGGAGTCAAAGTGGAAATGTTCCAGGGTACCACAGGTAAGATTCTGGCGCGGATGGAGGCGGAGAAAACCAACCCGGTGGTCGATGTGGTGGTACTTGCCTCCCTGCCTTCCATGCAGGGCATGAAAAACGACGGGATATTGCTTCCTTATCAAGAAGCGGTGAATGCCGGCAAGCTTGTCAGTGACTGGTCGGATGCGGAAGGGAATTACTTCAGCTACAGTGCGTCGGCACTGGGAATTGTCTATAACACCAAGAAAGTAACCACACCGCCGGCTTCCTGGGCTGACCTGGGCCAGCCGGAATGGAAGGGCGTGGTCAACATCCCCGATCCATCGCTCTCCGGCTCGGCACTGGATTTCATGACCGGTTACCTGAGTGCTCAGGGAGACAGCGGCTGGGATTTGTTCAAGCAATATAAGGCAAATGGGGTGGCGATGGCAGGGGCGAATCAGGAAGCACTGGATCCGGTAATTACCGGTGCCAAATCCGTGGTTGCCGCAGGGGTAGATTATATGGCCTATAAAGCTAAAGCGGATGGGGAACCGGTGGATATCGTGTATCCGGCAGAAGGCACAGTGATCAGCCCGCGTCCGGCAGCCATTATTAAGACGAGTGCAAATGTGGACAACGCCAAAGCATTTATTGATTATCTGCTTTCCGATGAAGCCCAGGCACTTGTAGCCAAGGCGTACCTGCTGCCGGGAAGAAGCGATGTGAAGGCGGAGAACCGCGCCAATCTGGATGAGATCAAAACCTTTGACGTGAAATGGGATTGGATGAACGAATATGGCGATGAAGTGTCCACAACATTCACGGATTTGTTCAAGTAAGCGGAATGAAAATTAACGCTGTACGCTCATTTAAGTGGGTGAGCAGCAGCCTTGCTTTGTGTATACTGGCCATTCTGGTGCTGCTGCCGCTGCTTCTGATCTTCTGGACCAGCATTTATTCTGGTCAACAACTCGATATCACCGCGCCGCTCAGGACCATTACCGGAAACAGCGGGCTAATGAAGGTGCTGCTGAATTCTCTGGGTCTTGGAGCAAGCGTAGTCGCCTTGACTACAGTGTTCGCCTTGCCGCTGGCCTGGATTATGGCCAAGAGTGACATCGGGCGCCACGCTTGGCTGGATGTTGTCCTGCTGATTCCGTTCATGACACCGCCTTACATCGGTTCCATGGGGTGGATGTTATTTATGCAAACGGGTGGCTATATGGAGCAGGTTCTTCCGTCTTCTGCAGCACTGACCCCTTACTTCTTCAGCTATGGGGGGATGGTGCTGATCATGAGCCTGCATCTGTTTCCTTTCCTCTATCTGCTGCTGCGCAATGCACTGCTGCAGATCGGGGGCGGCTTGGAGGAAGCGGCTTCGGTTCACGGCGCTCCATTCCTTTACAAGGTTAGAAGAGTTATTGTGCCCTTGCTGTTATCGAGCTACGGGCTTGGTGTGCTGCTAATCTTTGTTAAGACAATTGCCGAATTCGGGACACCTGCGACCTTCGGGCGCAAAATCGGGTTCTATGTTCTGACCTCGGAAATTCACAAATATATTTCCAGCTGGCCGATTGATTTCGGCAAAGCGACTTCACTGGCCAGCCTGCTGCTCGGAGTCTGCCTGATCCTCTGGTATATCCAGACGATTATCAGCAGCCGCTATTCTTACCGCCTGGTGGGCGGGAAAGGGATACGCAGCAAGCATTACGCCGCAAAGGGAGCCTTGGGCTTCTTCAGCTGGGGGTATATTGTGCTGCTGCTGCTCGCTTCCGTCGGAGTCCCGTATTTCTCCATTATTACCGCCTCATTATTGAAGCTGCGCGGGGAGGGGCTGTCGTGGGGGAACTTGACGTTAAGTCATTATGCTGAGCTGCTCTCTCCAGGCTCACCAGGCCTTCAGGCACTAATCAATAGCTTCAGCCTGGCGATTGTTGCTTCGAGCATCGCAGTAATTCTTGGCACATGGCTCGCGCTGATCATTGGCAAGGGCACAGCCTGGCGGCAAAAATGGACCGATCTGTTCAGCCTGCTGCCGAATACTGTACCGGGCATTGTCCTTGTTGTTGGGCTGATCCTCATGTGGAATGCCCGCTGGATGCCGGTCCCGCTCTATAACACCTATGGGATGGTCGTGCTCACCTATGTCGTGCTGTTCCTTCCCTACACCGTGCAGTATGTAAAAGCCAGCTACGGGCAGATTGATTCCTCCCTGATGCAGGCGGGGCAGGTATTTGGCGGAAGCAAGGTTTACGTGTTCCGCCGTATCCTGCTGCAACTCATTCTTCCCGGAATGGCGGCTGGCTGGATGATGACCTTCACCATCTCCGGCCGTGAATTGGTGGCCTCGCTGCTGATTCTGCCGCCGTCGATGCAGACGTCGGCGACTTATATCTTTGCCCAGTTTGAACAGGGTGCAGTGGCGATGGGCATGGCAATGGCCGTAATCTCTGTAGGCGTTACAACTGCATTGCTGCTTGTAATTCAATACTTAAGTCCAGACAGAAAGCGGAGACAACTATGACCAAGCTGACGATATGGGGGGGCGCCGGGGAGCATGGGCGCTCCTCCTACCTTTTACAGGGTAAGGAATCCTGTATTTTGCTCGATTGTGGTGTGAAGAAGGAAGGGAAAGGAGAGTATCCGCTGCTGGATGCCGCGGTTATTCCGCAGCTTCAAGCGGTCTTTCTGTCCCATGCCCATGAGGACCATTCGATGGCCCTTCCGCTGCTTTATAAATATGGCTATAAGGGAAAAGTATGGACAACACGCGATACCTTCAGGCAGCTGCCCGGCTATTTCGAGGCGTGGAGCAGATATACGGCCGCTGAGTCAGCCGGGCTGCCTTATGGAGATGAAGACAAGCAGGCAATGGAATTTATGTTTCTGGACGAGCAGGCCGGACCCCGCACCTGGCTGAACGTTGCACCCGGCCTGCGTGTGCAGTGGGGGCGAAGCGGACATCTGGCTGGTGCGGTATGGCTTGCCCTGGAATGGGAGGGGAAGAGGATCTACTTCTCCGGTGATTACACCGAGGAGTCGCAGCTGCTGGCAGTGGACCGGCCACAGGCGCTGTTCTTGTCCGGGCCTGAGGCAGGCAGGGGGCAAGGAGAAGCCGATCTGGCCATTATCGACGCCGCCTACGGAGCGGATCCCGAAGAGCAGCATGTGAAATTGCTGCAGCTGGAGACTGTGATCCGGGATACTTTAGAAGGCGGCGGCTGCGTGCTGCTGCCAATGCCGCTGCAAGGCCGGGGCCAGGAGCTGCTCATCTGGGCTGCTGAGTGGTTCCCACAAGCGCAGCTTGTGGTGGAAGAAGCTCTGCTGGCTCCGCTCCGAGCGCTGCAAACCCGTTCAGCTTGGCTGAGAGATGAGGCTCCCGGCAGCATTGACCGGCTCCTGAACAGCAGGAACTTGAAAGCAGTCTCCAGTCCTTCCGAGCGGAAGGAGGCACTGCTGGAGCGGAAGAATAAGATAATCTTCACGAACGACGCACTGCTCCAGTCTCCTACAGCCCAGTGGTATTACCGGCAGCTGCTTGATGTTCCCGGCAGCCATGTGATTTTTACAGGCCATTTGCCTGAAGGCAGCTTTGGCCGCAACCTGCTTGGGCAGCAGAGCAGCGGCGGCTGCAAGGTTTCTCTGATCCGTTACAAGGTGCATCAAGGCCTTCCTGACATCCGCCGGATGCTGCGGGCTGTTCCAAGCCGCCGCACAGTGCTGGTTCATGCCCCTAAGAAGCAGACGGATCAGGTGCTTTCCATCCTGGAGGAAGAAGGGTTTACGGGACTGTATTCTCTGCTTCCCGGAGACAGTATCTCCTTCTGATGCACTCGAATACGCTCTTCAGACAGCAAGCCAGCTCGATACCTGAGCTGGCTTGCTGTCTGTTTGCTGTTTATCTACTAAACCCAGCGATACGCAAAAGGTCGGTTCAATGGGTTATTCAAATAGCTGCTGTTATTCCGTGACCAGAACCCGTGGTGAAGTGCTGCGGATAACGCTGGAGGCGATCCAGCAGCCGAGACCGGCCACGGTTATACTAAGCAAAGCGAGGAAGGAGATGCCAGCCCACTGCATTAGGAGCGGCAGCTTGACAATACCATAGGTGGAGAGCAGACCTCTTAATATGCCGGGGAGGAGAAATACCCCGCAGCCGATGCCCAGAGCCGTACCCGCTGCGGACAGCGCCACAATGCTCCAGGTTACTGCACCCCGGATGTTATTCGAAGTCAGCCCGATGGATTTGTAGATGCCATAGGTCTTGGTTTCCTTGCGGATATGAATCCGGCAGGTACTGTAAATAATGAGGCAGGTGACCAGCAGAAACAGCAGGCTCAGAATGCTCATCGGAAGGATCAGTACCGCCGTAGCTTCCTTGAATACCGAATCGAGCAGGGTTTGCTGTTTGATGGCCTGAATTCCAGGGCCATATTTGTCATTCAGCTGCTGCACTATCTTATCTGCATCATCGTCGTTTATTAAATTCAAGTACGCCGTATCAGGGTGAAACTGGGTGAGTGCATCCGAGGTTATTCTGGCCTGATTGGACATATTGGCAATCGACTGATAAATGCCGGTCACTGTAAAGGTGTGCCGCTCTCCTTCAACATACAGCTCGATAACATCCCCCAGCTCTTTTCCAAGCTGCCTGGAGATGTTGATGCCGATGGAAATTTCATTCCGGTTGGCCGGATTTCTGCCGTTTAAGGAGGCGAAGCCCACCTCATCCAGACTTCCTTCTACGGCATTAAGCGGAATGCTGAGGGATTGTGAAGTATCGCCCACCTTCCCGGAGCTTCGCATGGTTTCTGCAGATACAACGCCGATGGATTGGCCTGCCCAGTTAAGGTTCAGGATAGCAGGATCGGCCTTAACCCCGGCATTCAGAGCTTCACGGTCAAAATCCGCCTCGTTCACGACCATGACAACAATATCAGAGGCATCATAACCCCACAGCGGCGAGGTTTTCTGCATTTGATAGATGCTGTTCAACAGGACGAAGCCGAAGACCAGCACTGACGTTGTAACGGTGGTCAGAATAAGCATCAGGATAGAGCCCTTAAGATTTTTGGTTACATTTCTCAGCCCGATGACAGCAGGAACCGGCCAGCGTTCAAACTCACTGCCCCGCTTTCCCCGGCCTTTCGAACGTTTGCCAAGGCTGCTGTGCGAAGCTTCAGACATGCCATAACGAATGGCCTGCATCGGCTGGATGGAACGCGTTTTGCTGGCATAAATCCACACGCATACAAGAATCAGCAGCAGCATCCCTGCTCCGACCATCCAATCACTCCAAGCTCCCTGTAGCTGGATCGAGGAATGATCTGTTTTTAAGAAGGATAGAGACTGGTCAATAATCACTCCGGATAAAAAGCGGCTGATCCATAGCCCGGGCAGGATGGACAGCAGTGCAAGAAAACTGTACTGGGCAACGTAGGTGCCTATAATCTGCCTTGAAGTCAGACCCATGGATTTGAAAATCCCAATGGTTTTGTAATTGGCCAGAATCGCGTCCGAAATCGTAAAGCTGATCGTAAACAAGGCAACCAGTATCATTACAATGCTAAGGAAGCTCATGACAAAACCGATGATTTTATTCATGATAAAGTAAAAAGCAGAAATTTGCTCAAAGCTGGTCTTCTCCTCCATGAATGGAGTACCCAGAAAGGCTTCAAACCGTTCCCAATAATCAGCACGCTGGCTGTAGTCAGCGAAACGGAGCCCCAGAATATATGAATCAGTGTCTTGAGCAGAGCTTAGATCCTGCTGGTAGTCGCTGCTGTTCATCCAGATTCGCGCGGTTGTGGAAAAGGGCCCTCCCAGCGGAAGGTCGATTACGACAGCAGATACAGTTAAGCTAAGAGGAGTATTACCTGTCTTGAACTGAAGCTCGTCACCAATGGAAACATCATATTTATAGGCGAGTGAGGTTGGAATCCAAATCGTACCCTGTTCGGGTTGAGCAGTCTCCGGTCCTTGGGCAAATACAAGCTCATCTGTGCCAAAGGGCCGGTCCGGTGTATTCATCATATACAAATACAGGTTGGGGATATCTTCTCCTCGGTGTTTGACTCCTGCCAATGGCTTGTAAGGCAGCAGCACGGATGCCGTTACGCCATCCTGCTGGGACCACCAATGGGCTGACTTCTGCGGATTATGAAGACCTCTGCTGAACATTAATAGTTCATGGGAGCCTTTAGTGTCGCGATGCAGGCTTTCGTAAAGATCTTCCGAGTTGGAAATAACGGTTATCGCGGTGTTGGTCAGCAGCGTGGACAGCAGAATAAGCAGCGCAATCAGACTGTTCTGCACTTTGCGTTTCCTCAGATTCCCCCAGCAAATCGTCATTATAGCATGCATTACATAAGGCTCCCTTCACGGGAGATGTAGGAGAAGATGAGGGACTCTCTGTCCTGCAGCTGATCAGGGGTAAAAGCACCAAGCTCCAGCACGCCGCCAACCTGACCATCGCGGATAAAAATCAGCCGGTTCGCACGGCAGGCCGATTTGATATCATGAGTGACCATGACGATGGATTGTCCTTCGGCATTCATGCTTGTCAAAATATCAAGTACCGCAACGCCCTGATCATAATTCAGGCTTCCTGTCGGCTCATCTGCAAAAATGATCTCAGGCGTATTGATTAATGCCCTCGCAATAGCAGCTCTTTGCTGCTGGCCCCCGGATACCTCAGCTGGCAGCCGGTGCTGCTGCTCTTCAATGCTCATGGCCTTCATCAGCGACAAGGCCTTCTGCTTCACTTCACGCCGTGGCCTTGCTGCAACATAGCCGGGTAAAGCGATATTTTCCAGCAGTGTCAGATCAGGTACAAGATTGCTGCTCTGATAGATATATCCGATTTTTCCAGCTCTCAGCCCGGAAAGCTCCTTCTCGGAGAAGCTGTCCATACGCTGCTGGCTGAAATGGACTTCACCTGCGGTGACCGTGTCCAAACCGCTAAGCAAGTAGAGCAGCGTTGATTTTCCTGACCCGGAATCTCCCATAATTACAGTAAAATCCCCTTGGTAGATGTCCAAATCAATATTTCGGATGGCGTGAAATTGCTCGCTGCCGGTGGAATAGGTTTTACACAGGTTTTTGGTATGAAGTATCGCGGTTTTCGGCATACATAAATCCCTCCAGGTATCATTTTCCTTCATTGTAGAGGGGGAATCTTGCAATAAGCTTATCAGGTTATTAATAAAGTATTACAAGGCAAGGAGCTGTCAGGAGATAGGCAGGGTGAAATAAAATTCGGTCCCTTGATGTTTGGCGCTTTTAAAGGAAATGGTGCCATGATGGGCTTCAATAATATGTTTGCAGATCGACAGACCCAGTCCGGACCCCTCATTGAACCGCTTCTCCAATTGGGAAGGCGCATGTCCCTGGAAATAACGTTCAAATATAAAGGGCATGTCCTGCGGCAGAATTCCCTCGCCTGTATCGGATACGGTCACCGTAAGCTGATGCTGTTCCTGGAGGATGGCTACCCGGATCGTATCTCCGGCAGAAGTATGCTTCAGCGCATTGGCGATAAGATTGGATAGAAGCTGTTCGATTCGGACAGGATCTATGCGGATCAGCACGTTTGGGATTTCGGCAGGCTCAGTAAATTCCACGCCTGCCGTACGGATATAAGGACCCATTGGCCTGAGGATGGACTCGAAAATCTCCTTGCTGTAATGCTCCACGGGATGTACAGAAATTTGGCCTAAATCCCTTAAAGCATGCACCAGCAGATCCTCGACCAGCACGGTCATCTTGTTGGCTTGCGCCTGCATAATCTCCATATACGCCATCACCGCCGGCAGATCGGAGCAGACCCCTTCGCGGATCGCCTCAATGTAGGCTTTTACGATGGTCAGCGGTGTTTTCAAATCATGTGAAATATTGGAGATGAGCTCCTTCCGGGCTTTGCTCTGCGCTTCATTCTGCATGCTCAGCGTCATAATTTCACTCCGCATTTGATCAAATACGGCGTAGACCTCACCGATTTCATCCTGCTTTGCATATTCGGCTTTCTGCCCGTAGTTCCCCTTGAGAATGGCCTCGGCATGATCCTTTAAACCGTTAACCGGATAAAGGAGGTCGTGATTGATTTTGTACCGGAGCCGGAATAGAAGCAGCAGCAAGAGGAACAAGGCTATCATCAGCAGAGTGAACATGGCAGGAAAAGACGCAGTTTGCCTATAAGCGAGGAGTGAGCCGGGCAAGGTGAAGATCGCATTCCCCGCCTGCACTCCAGACTCAGGATCAACAACCGGGAAGGCCAGTTTGAACCTTTCCTGTGCTGTTTTGGAGCTGTAGAGATCATAATGCAGATCACTTTTAAGATTCAGCTTGTCCTTATTCATGGAATGTGGAGCCGAGGAGTCGAAAAGAAGGGTACCATCAAGGCCAGTGTATTGCAGATGGAGCTGCTTCTCTTCACTCCACTTATGCAGTTCTTCCCGTATCCTGTTCTGACTGGAGACTTCTGTGTGATGCTGCTCCAGAACCAACATAATGCGGCTTATCTCAATACGAGCCTGATTCACCACTTCGTCCGGAAGAACATCCTGTTCCGTAGCCGAAAGTCTATACTGAATGAACGCCCCGCAGCCCCCCATAATTACAATACAAGCGATGGCTGAGGCGAACCACGGTTTAAACCAATTTCTCCAATACATAGTTCAGCGGCTCCATTCTTTGATTTAATCCAGGTTGAATTTATAGCCGACTCCCCATACGGTTTTGAGATACTCAGGATTGGAGGGGTCCGCTTCAAGCTTCTCACGCAGCCGGCGGATGTACACGGTAATGGTGCTTTCATCTCCAAAGGAGGTGTAGCCCCAGATTTGATCGAGCAGCTGGCTCTTGGAAAACACCTGATTTTTATGCTCGGCCAAAAAGAACAGCAGCTCAAATTCCTTGGCAGACAACGGAATCTCCCGACCGCCTTGCGTTACCTTATAAGCTTTTTTGTCGATGGTCAGGGTACCGATAGAAATCAGTTCGTCCTGCGGCAACGGATTTCCGAGGCTCTCCATTCTGCGCAGGTGAGCCTGAATTCTTGCCACCAGCTCGCTGAGGGAAAAGGGCTTGGTCATATAATCATCCGCACCGAATCCCAGCCCCAGCACTTTATCGGTATCACTGCTGCGGGCGCTTAGAATGAGAATTGGCGTCCGGGTTTTATCGCGGATTTGTCTGCACAGCTCAATCCCGTTTGCATCAGGCAGCATGATATCCAGAATAATGAAATCGGGCTGTACTGCTTCCAGCAGCCGAAGACCGTCCACGCCATTGTCTGCAATATGTACGTCAAAACCCTGCAATGTAATATAATCCTTCAGAATACGGGAAATGTCCTGTTCATCTTCAATGATGAGAATCCGTTTGCGTTGCTGCATCGTTTACACTCCTACTTGTTTATTCTGCTTCCATTATATAGGGCATTCCGGAGATTCACTATAACTCCTTATGTTCTCTATGGTTTCGGGCTGAACATAGCTTTATTATCGGAAGTATCGTCTGATATAATAGGCTTAACTATACAAATTTAAAACATAGGGTTGCTTGCTGCAATTTGGAGGAATACATAATGATTGAGAGCACAAAACTTCACATCCCCCATGGCCGCAACTCCCTGGTCCCCCGGCCAAGTCTGATGAACAAGATCAATGAAGGAATGACTGCAAGGCTCACTGTTGTATCAGCACCCGCAGGTTACGGGAAGTCAACAGCGTTAAGTGAATGGGTCAAATACAGCGGATCGCGTGCCGCCTGGGTGTCCCTGGATAAGCAGGATAACGACTGGATCACGTTTTGGAGCTATGTGGCTGCTGCGGTCGAGGAGCAGATTCCTGGGTTTGGAGCCGGAATCCGGCCTTTGCTTAAGAAAGGTTCCTCAATCTTCTCCGAGCCTGCACTGGACGTTATGCTGAATGAATTCAGAGAAACTGCTGCCGATCTGGTCATTATACTCGATGATTATCATTTCATCAGTCTCCCGGAAATACATGATTCGCTGGTTTATCTACTCCAGCATTTGCCGCCTCATATTCACTTTTTTATAGCTGGCCGTACCGACCTGGCCATACTGATCAGCAGTATAACGGAAGCAGTCACTGTACATAAAATTACTATGCAGGATTTGAGCTTCCAACTGGATGAAGGGATGATCTTCTTCCGGGAGACAACGGATTTAAGGTTGACGAAGGAACAGGTGACACAGCTCTACCACCAGACCGAAGGCTGGATCAGCGGACTGCAGCTGGCCGCAATTGCTCTAAAGAGCAGTGATAACATCCCCCGCTCCATTGATAGCATTAGAGGTCAGCATCAGGACATCTCCCGCTATTTGCTGGAGGAGATATTCTCTCATTTGCCTGAGCCCATACGTGTATTTCTATTGGAAACCTCGATCCTGAGCCGGATGAACCATTCCATCTGTGAAGTCGTAACCGGTCAGCCCGATTGCCAGGAGCAATTGGAGAGCCTGGAACAGCTGAATTTGTTCATTATCCCTTTGGACGATCAGAGAAACTGGTACCGGTATCATCATTTGCTGTCGGATTTCTTGCAGGAACAGCTGACAGCCGAAGATCCGGCAAAAATAACTGAGGCCCATATCCATGTGGCGCATTGGTGGGAGCATTATGGATTTGAAGCGGAAGCGGTGGAGCATTACTTGGAGGGCAAGCAATATGAGGACGCTGTCCGGTTGATTGAGAAGAATATCCTTCACCTTTTGCAGTCCAGAAGTGTTGTGCTCAACCGATGGTTATCCGTCATTCCGGAGCATTATTATGCCGGGAAACCCATGGTGGAAGTCTTCTATATCTCTGTGCTGCTCGGAGTGGGGAAATGGGAAGCAGCATTTAAAAGAACTCAGCAGGCTGAGGGTTCATTCCAAACCCTGCAAGCCACTTTAAGCGAACAAGCATATCATCAGGCGATGGGCAATATCTACTTCATGAGTTCGGTCTCTGCCTATCTGCGCAAGGACTTGGTAACCATGTCGAAATACTTCGAAAAGATGGAGCAGCATATACCGGAGGGCAGCTTTTTTCAAACGATGGGGCGCAACAGATATCAGGGATACGATGCCTTCGATGATCATTTGGTCTATATTAACGATCTTCATTATGCAGAAGAGACATTGGTGAAGTGGATATCTGTCTGGGAGAGTAAGCGGGAATATCCTTTTGTGGGCTTCCTGTTTGTCTCCTATACCAAGCTGCTCTACGAGTGGAACCGCCTGGAGGAAGCTGTTGTTGCTGTTCATAAGGCGCTCAAGCGTGAGGATATCAAACCTTTTGCACGGATATTGATTCACCTTACCGTCAGCGCCGTGCGAATTCATAACGCCCAGGGTGATCCTGAAGGTGCTTCGGAGCTGCTCTCCGGTCTGGGCTCACAGATTGATTCCCCGGATCATTTGCAATTTATGAAAAGAGTTGAAGCGGAGCAAGCCTTCTTGGCACTGGAGCAGGGCCGGGTGGAAGAGGCCCGCGCGTGGCTGCAGAGCTGCGATGTAGCCTATACGGATGAGGTATCTCCGAACCTTGTTGCCGAGCATCTGATCTTGGCGAGAGTGCTTGCGGCTTGCGAACAATCAGATAACGCACTGCAGCTGTTGGAGCGGATGTATCAGTTATTATGCAAGGAGGACCGTCAGCGCGGCCAGATTCAGGTGCTGGTCCTGCAGAGTGTGCTACATCAGGGAATGGGACAAACGGAGACGGCCCTTGTTAAATTGGGAACCGCGTTGCACTTGGCACAGCCACAGGGGTATATCCGCAGCTTTATTGACGAAGGGGCTGCTATGAAAGAGCTGCTATCCTCTTATTTGAAGCTGGGGTGGGAGAGCAATTTGCGCAAGCGTGCCGAAGTTTCCACGGAGTATGTTGAGCGGCTGCTGCAGAGTTTTGAATAGAGGGTAACTCTCTGGCAATGCATCCAAAGAAACGGCAGAAATGCCGTTTCTTGAGTTGTTATAAACACCAGATGGCCAGTACTCAGTAAGTACTTACTAATAGGCTGCTGCGCGATTCCTTGGTGTGATTGATTGGGCGCTTGCGGCAGGGAAAACCGTACCGAAACGCATTCGAAAACTACCGGAAAAAGTACCGGAAAGCGCATAAGAAAAGTCCAGAGTATCCAACCCGAAAGAGTAACGGAAAACGCAGCGGAAAAGTACCGGAGTACGTAACCCAAAAACTACCTGAATACGTACCTAGCAGATCATCCCCGCAAGCTGCGGACTGTATAGCCTCTATTTATGCTGGGTAGCTCTTTTTAGCAGGTTCACGGACCGTATAGCCTTTATTCGCCTCCAGTTACTCCTAAATAGGAGAGAGTTGAGCAAATCCAAATACCGATAGCCATTATTGAAATCCCGAACCTCCCACTCAGGAAACAGATGGTCAAAATTCCCGACTGCCGGGAACCAGACTCTCTTTAGAAATTCAACCGTTCCATGTCCCAAGCCTTTGGCCAGCAGCTCCCTCCGTCTAGGGTTAATCTCATTCGTGAGATTCTTTTCTAACCATTCCATGTACTGCTGCTCGAACCGCGCCATTGCTTTCCCTCCCTAAGAATTGTTTCGAACAAAAAGAAAAGCCGCTTTCCCACCACTCATCCCGGATTAACATACGAGAGATGAATAGTGTAAAAGCGGCGTGTTCTTCACGACCTATAATTCTGATTATACGTGGAAGCTTCCCATTCAACAATTGAAAATAGATAATCCTCCATTTCAGAAGCATTTTTCTCACACCAGAAATAACCAATTCTATGCTAGATTAGAATGAGGCCGAAGGCCGGGCCAATTTGATTATGTGGAAGGATTATAGACTATGGAAACTTTGCATCAGCAATTCGATTTCAACAAGCTGTGTGCAGCTTACGATTTAGGGCAATTAACAACACAGCCGGAACAAATTTTCGGCGGGTTCCTTCATAAAATGTACCGCTTAACTACGGACCGGGCTGAATATGCTGTTAAAGTGCTGAATCCGCAAATTATGAAGCGGAGCACAGCGATGGAGAACTATGTTTTTGCGGAAAAGGTGGCAACTCTGGCCCGTGAGCAAGGAATAAACGCTCTTCCGGCTCTCGTATCGAAGGGGAACTTTATGCATGAAGTAGAGGGTCAATATGTGCTGCTGTTTCCTTGGGTGGACGGAAAGCCGCTATCCTCCGGGACCATTGATATGGATGCCTGTGAGAAAATTTCCGGAATTCTCGCAGGCATACATCGCATAGATTTCTCTCAACTTACAGATGAGGCTAATTCAGCCAAGGAAGATTTTATACCGTCAACCGTGGATTGGCAGAGTTACGCCCTCAAGGGAGAGCAAGCTCACTTGGAATGGTCGTCCATGCTGACAGAATACTTGAGTAAACTGCAACTATGGGAGCAGCAGGCGAACGCAGCAGGGGCTGCTTTGATGAATAACAAGGTGATCAGCCACAGAGATTTAGATCCGAAAAATGTGTTGTGGGATAACAATCATGTTCCGGTTATCATTGACTGGGAAGCAGCCGGGGCGGTTAACCCCATGCAGGAGCTGATCGAAGTAGCTTTGTATTGGTCGGGCTATAAGCTGGGGAATGTTAACAAAGACGTTTTCCGTACAATGATAAACACATACCGCAAGCATGGAGGCAAGATCGGCGATAACTGGCATGACGTGCTGAATTGCGGATTTCAAGGGAAGCTCGACTGGCTCAGCTATAGCATCAAACGATCGCTAGGAGAGGAAAGCACAGACGCTGCGGAACAAGAGCTGGGAACGAGTCAAGTCATACCGACAATACAAGCTATGGCGGATTATGCTGATTTTATACCGGTCTGCATTAAATGGCTGGAGGAAATGGAGAGTTGATCCTGCCTTTCGGTAAGATAGGTGAATTTGTTGACCGGTGCTTACCTGTAAATGGCCACTGTTAACACGGACAAGAAGGCGATCCCGGCTAAAGGGGTCATGATCCATTTTTCTTTTGGACTCTTGGAGAAAAGGTTGGCGAACGTATTCAGGCCCAAATAAACAGCAATGATCCAGATAAAAATAGATGTGGAAAGCTGAATCCTGAGGCAAGGACTCCGGCGTGTTGCAGTAAAACTGCTGAAAAGAACAAGAGAATGAAAACCGAACAGCAGACTGAACAAACGCAGCTTTCCAGGCAATTTGCCTTTATTTCTCCCGCCCATTGTGATTTCACCCCAGGGCATACCGAACGTCAGCAGCAATTGGATCAAAGCAATGATCATGAACAAGAGAGTGCTAAGTTTTGCCGCTGCCTGTATGTAAGAATCCTCCATCGTGTTAGCTCCTTTTTACTTTCTTTACAGTTCTCCATATTTTACGCCCGGTTAGTTTATATAGTCCAAAAGCAAACAGCCATATCAAATGGCTGTTTGCTCCAAGCTAATGTCTAGTATAACGGCTTTTTCTCTTGGCTTTGAGAAGATTCGCTCTACGGCTTCTGAGCTGTCTAATGATGCTTAGTTCGGTTAAGGAGAGGCGGAGAGTCTTCGACCTTTTCACTTTCAAATGAAGTCTTCTGCTTTTTTTGTAACGAAGTTTAAGGTGGGTGACTTTCCGCTTTCTCCGTTTCAAATATGTTCTGAATTTTCTCCACGGCGTCAGGCTGAGGTATTTATGATGCAGACCTGCCCCCGGAGAGTTTTGATCCCAGAACTTTTCCGCTCCGGTAAAATGGATAATTTTATTATGGAAGTCATGATTGGGTATAGACTGGTTGAAGAAATTGAAGCGCCGATCCAACTGAAGGTAATTCCCCCCGAAAACTGCATTCAATGCATCCTGATCAGGCATCGTGGAATCCGGGAAACTGCGCAAAAAGTGCAGTGTTTCTTCGTACCATTCCTGGTGGCAGCGGATAGTATTCAGGGCAAACAGAACCACTCCGGAATTGAAATAACGCTCGGGAACCAAACCTTTGGAATTGATAACATGTGCAACTTCCATAATGCCCTGATCCCAAACTGCGCCTAAATAATACTGTCCCAGATCAATTCGCCACAGCTCTTCAAGGTCCATATTGACCAGCACATCGCAGTCCAGATAGATGATTTTTTCAACCGGGATAAGTGCGGGAAGAAGCAAGCGGTACATACATGCCTGTGTCCATACATTAATCGAGCCTACATTTTCCATTACCTGAAGCATGTTTTCAGGAAGAGTAATGGGATAGAAGGTAATGGTGTGTTTATATCGGCTTGTTAGTCTCATGAGCTTTGACTTGTTCTCTTCCGTTAAAGTCTGATCATGCAAAATATGAACATTAACACGGGAAGCGGTATTGTGGAAAACCGAGGCTAAAACAACTCCGGCATGCTCGGCATAGTGTCCATCCTGATCCTGAAAAGCTAACGCAAGTTCGATCATACGCTAATTCCTTTCTCAACTTTATTGTGTGAATGTACCATAGTATACGTTTGCCATGGATACATGGATCAGGCGATATGCCTACTCCATTCACCCATTTTCAAACGGTCTGCTGGATGGAAGGAAGCAGGCGACGTTGACGTAAACTTGTCTAGTTTCCGGATTCAATTTAATATTGAGATAAATTAAAGTGTTTTCTTCGAGGAGGGTCAGCATGAAATACGAGTCGGAAAGTCCGGAAGACTACATCAGCCAACTGCCGGAAGATCGTCAGGAAGCCATTAAGCAGCTACGGAGCACAATCAAGGGGAATCTTCCAAGCGGCTTCGAGGAAACGATGTCCTATGGCATGATTACTTATGTTGTTCCACATCACTTGTATGCGCCGGGTTATCACGTGAATGCTGAACAGCCTCTTCCGTTTATAAGCATAGCCTCACAAAAGAATTTTATCGCACTGTATCATATGGGACTGTATATGCACCCTGAGCTGCTGGTGTGGTTCCGCGGGGAGTATCCGAAGCATGTCCAGACAAAGCTTGATATGGGCAAATCATGTATCCGGTTCAAAAAAACAAACAACATTCCATACGGGCTTATTGCCGAACTGAGCCGCAAGATTGCGGTGCAGGAGTACATTGAAATCTACGAGCGGGAAACAGAAAAGATCAGAAAAAAATAATTTATGCTGCGGATTCCCCGCTGGCAGGCTAAAGGAGAGAAACGTTATGGACAACAAAATTACTTATGAATCTGTGGATGATTATATTTCAAGATCTGCTCCTGAAGTTCAGGAGATCCTCCAAACGTTGAGAAAGGTCATTCAAGAATCGGCCCCTGAGGCGAAAGAAAAGATAAGTTATCAGATGCCTACTTTCGAGCTGCATGGCAATCTGGTCCATTTTGCGGCATTTAAGAAACATATTGGATTGTATCCGGCACCGAGCGGGATTGAAGCCTTCAAAGAGGAGCTGGCGGAATACAAGGGAGCCAAAGGTTCCGTTCAATTCCCTTTAGATAAGCCGATGCCCTATGATTTGATCAGACGGATCGTTGAATTTAGAGTGGCTGAGAATCTTCAACATGCAGAGGACAAAGCGAAAAAGAAGAAGGAAGAGCAGAAGCAGGAGAAATAATTCAGGGTGAACCTGTAAGTGAGTGAGGTGAAATATAGTGACGGAACGGATTCCCTGCCAAAGCGAAGACTGTGCGGCAACCATTTTACCGGCTACTGCCCACAAAACGGGCGGATTCTGCATGCCGTGTTATCAGGAACAGGAACGCCGCAAACGCCAGGCGTATATTGAACAGCACCGCAGGGATGTGGATCTATATAAAGGAATCACTGATCCGGTGGAAGTGCTTAAGATTATGCATGCAAAACGAGCCTACGACCCTTTGATCCGCTATCTGCCCTATCCCTTAAACCGCGAGCAGGTGTATTCTTCCTTGTCGGGTGAGGATGCGGAGAGGATGAAGGTATATGCATTAGAGCTGCTCATTGCCGGTGACGAGGAGACCAGCGTGGATATTCTTTTGTCGCTGCTCTGTTACAACAACGTGCGGCTTACGGACTGTATCCCTGAGCTCATCGGCCATGAGCTGTATTACCCGGGGATTCTGTATAAAGATGCTTCAGCGGAGGTCCGGGATCAGCTGCTGGAACAGGTGGAACAGGATAGTGAGAACCGCAATCATCTGCTGCTGGCCTTAGCCTGGATAGGAGACGGACGGATTGTTCAGCAGTTTCAGCAGTGGCGGCAGCATCCGCCCCAGTGGGCGAAAGAGCTTTTTGTTTCACCTGATCAATACTCACTTGAAGCCGGCTGGAAGCTTACAGAAGCCGGAGTGCGGCGGGATTTGTTTTCTCACACCGGATTTGCAATTGAACGGGCAGCGGAACCGCTGGATGCTGAACTTGCTGCAAAAGAAGCGGCGCGGTTTCTGGGAGCGGCCCCGGAGGAATGCCCGTGGTGCGGCGGCGGGTTAATGCGGCTGATGGAGCTGCGGAAGAATCACCCGTCGATTCGTGATTTGGCTCTGGAAGATGAGTGGCTTAAGGTGGATACATGCCTGTCCTGCGGCAGTTACAGTGTGATTTATATGGAAACTGGAGTTCAAGGAGAACCCCGCTGGAGCCTATACAATCAAGCACCGCAACCATTGCCGGAGCTTAATCTAGCCGACGATAATGACGAGTATTTAGCCGCTGCACCACGCCTGCATCTCGCTGCCCAACCGCGAAATGCCTATCATGCCGTGGAGTGGACACTGGAACCCGCAGCCTCGCAGGTTGGCGGACACCCGACCTGGATTCAGGATGCAGAATATCCGGCCTGTCCCTGCTGCTCTGAAAATATGATATTTATAGCCCAGTTGGATTGGTCACAGCTTGGCCCTTACGGAGAGGGCATCTATTATATGTTTATTTGTCCGAAAGATAAGATTACAGCTACCGTATATCAGCAATCCTAGTATATTAACGTCACTGGAGAAGGACCCTTATTCTCTGGAGCTGAACATCTTCGGATGTGGGGGTGATTTTTGTATTCCTTCAGAGCTCCCGGAAGGTTTAATTTTAGTGATTGCCTTGTTTGAATTTATATTTTACAGTAAGATTTGTGAATACCATGATTTGTAACTCTGCTTGGTGACATAAGGCGCTGATTAGGGGGTGTAAACCTTGTACCAGATTATTGATTTCGTACTCAACAAGCTCCATGCAAAGCCTGCGGAATAAACAAGGCGAAGCTTGGCATGGAGCGAAGGAATAATTTCGCCTGTAGTAACTTAAAAGTTGTGTTTATTAAAGCAGGCTTTGCCCTTAGAATATCTATTCTATTTTAAGGAGCGAGCCAATTATGGATTATATAAGAGCGACAGATGTGTTCCCGGATCGACTACTCCAGGAGATCCAGCGGTATATTCAGGGGGAATTGATCTATATTCCAACCCGTTCAACCGAGCGGAGAAAATGGGGCGAGAATTCTGGTGCGGCAAACTATTATATTGCCCGTAATGAAAAGATCCGCCAGAGTTTCCGCGAGGGTGTGACCATCGATCAATTGTCAGACCAGTTCGGGTTGTCGGTAGAGAGTATTAAGAAAATCGTATATTCGAAGAGATAACATTGGGGGCTGTCCCAAAAGTGATGTAATGGCTGCTTGGGATAGCCCCTTGTTTTTAAGTAGGATCAACGTGAGCACTTGGGTGGTCGCTCCGCGAACGGACCGTTGTTCCAATCGCTGTGGTCTCCAGATTTTTTACATTCCCCTTAGCGGTGAAAATCCGGAGACCAAGACGACCGCTGCCGCTTTTCCACAATCGTTCCGTCCTCTCCGCTGCTTTTAAAGGAAAAAGTTTCTGTAATCCTTCTAAATTCACAAAAAAGAAATCGCCGCCGGACAAACGCTGCATTTCCGCAAAAAAAGCAAGGAAACGTTAGAGAGTGGATATGAAATCCGAAAACGTCATTACCGTAGCCAGAGCTGCGAGGGCTGCCCACTGAAGGAATGATGTACGAAAGCCGAAGGAAATCGAGAAGTGGTCGTCAGTTTGGAACGACTGCGGTACCAGAGTCAGGCTCGGGAGATTCTACGGAGTGAAGAAGGTTACGCCTTGGCCGCGCGCCGGATGACGGAACCGGAAAGTGTATTTGGCCATCTGAAGAACAACCGGGGATTCCGGCGCTTCCTACTTCGTGGGACGGAGAAAGTGAAACTCGAGGTCGGTTGGCTTTCCCTTGCCCATAATCTATTAAAGCAAGCAGCCAATGACCAAAAACGCAAAGCAGCGATTCTCCAGTAACGGGAGAATCGCTGCTTTGCTCAATTTTTGTGGTTTTAAGAATGAAGAAAGCTATCACAGTCAAAGAAATCTACTTTTGGGACAGCCCCTTCTACATTTCTCCCATTGCCTCCGCTTCGCCCGCTGGTCATTAGGGATGAAGCTCTGTCCAGGAATAGCCTCCGTCCGCTGTGCTCCAGAGATATTCTTATGTTCAAAAGATTACACAAATGTGCAAACGCTTGCCGTTACGGGTTTTCCATGAAAACTAATCATATCCATTTCATCAAAAATTAACATAAAATATGTTTATTATTGGTATATTTTATGGTATACTCACCTTGAATTTCATACCAAAAAATAGGAGATGTCGTAAAATGTTCAAGAAGATGAAGAATAGTTTATCGATTTTGGTTTTGGCAGCTGTTTTTGTGCTAACGTTTGCACAATCTGTCTTTGCCAGTGACCAGCCTGTTCAACTGACTTCAGCCAATCTATATCTTTACAAGTATGGATACGTTGGATTCAGCGGCAATATCGAAGTAAACAACCTGGGCAACCAAAAAACTGTAACTATTCACTATGCTCCTGGAGACGGTCAGTGGTATGATACGAACGCCTCCTATGAAGGCCCAACGGACTCCACGCATGAAAAATGGGGTTTTATGGTTTCCACCGATAACATGAGCAATAATAATCCACAGCTCACAAATGCCCAAACGATTCAATTTGCAATTAAGTATGAAGTCAATGGACAAACGTATTGGGACAATAACAACGGACAAAACTATTCCGTCAGCCGTTTTAATCAAAGTTCAACCATTCTTGGTAAACCGAACGTTTTTCGCGCTTACGATGATTTATATGAGAACACCTTCTCGGGAAGTGTATATGTCAAAAATTCAGTCTACAGCAAAGAGGTTAAAATCAAATATACAACCGATAACTGGAATACAACCAGGGAAGGATACGCCAGCTACTCCATACCGGCGAACTCCGATGGCAGCGTAGAAATCTGGGATTTCAGCTTTAATAATATTGACCCAAGTGTTACGCAAATTCAGTACGCTATCTCCTACACCGCAAATGGACAAACGTATTGGGATAATAATTACGGGAACAACTACACAGTAAACCGCTATTAATACAGAAATATATCCGTGAACTTAATGCTCTTCCCCTTATTTTGGAGTAGGATCAACGTGAGCCCTTGGGTGGACGCTCCGCGAACGGACCGTTGTTTAAGCGGAAAAAGTTTCTTCAAATCTTTCTAAAATCACAAAAAGAAACCGTCCTTTGGTAAAATGGAGTTACCACACAACCATTTCAAAGGAGAGGTTTCTTTTGTACATTCAATATACCATGGACCAACTTTGCTTGCCAATGGATCTGGAAGAAGATATTCCAGAAAGTCACCTTGTTCGTGTCGTGAATGCCGCCGTCAATCGACTGGACGACGCCATTTTTGACGCTGCCTATCCCGGCGGCGGCCGCGACAGCTATCATCCTAAGATGCTTACTAAAGTCATTATTTACGCCTATACTCAGCGAATCTATTTCGTTTCGTCAAATCGCTAAGGCCGTGCGAGAGAACCTCCCTTTCATGTGGCTGGCCGGACGGCAACGCCCCAACTTTCGCACGCTGAATCGCTTCCGTTCCCAGCGAATGAGGAATATCCTTGAAACGGTATTTACAGCCGTGCTTCAGTTTCTGGCTGACGAAAAATACGTGTCTCTGGAGCATTTCTTTGTGGATGGTACCAAGATCGAGGCCAATGCCAATCGCTACACCTTTGTTTGGGGGAAAGCCGTTAGTAAACATAACACTGAAAAAAGCGGTTCGGATGTTGCGTAAGGATTTGCTTCCTCGACTGCTGAAGTACGAACAATATCAAAAGCTGCTTGGTGACCGGAACAGTTTCAGCAAGACAGATCCAGATGCAACGTTTATGCGGATGCAGGCTACGGCAGTGAAGAAAACTACGCCTATCTGGAAAAGAAAGAGATTCAGGCGGTGGTGAAGTACGGTAGCTACCATAAGGAAAAGAGTAAAGCCTGGAAAGCAAACATTGGTAAAATCGAGAACTGGACATACAACACAGCCGAGGATCACTGGACGTGCCCAGCCGGGAACATGCTGCATTTCCACAGGGGAAGCAAGGAGACCTTAGAGAGCGGCTATGAAATTCATAGACGTCATTACCGAAGCAGCTCCTGTGAAGGTCGCCCCCTAAAGGAGCGTTGCACGAAAGCGGCAGGAAATCGGGAGGTGGTCGTCAGCCTGGAACGGCTGCGATACCAGAACCAAGCGCGGGAACGGTTGCGGAGTGAAGAGGGCTATGCCTTAGCGGTACGCCGAATGACGGAGCCGGAAAGTGTATTTGGACAACTGAAGAACAACCGGGGGTTCCGGCGATTTCTGCTTCGCGGCATGGAGAAAGTGACGCTAGAAGTCGGTTGGCTTTCGCTCGCCCATAATCTATTGAAGCAAGCTGCAATGGACCAAAAACAGAAAGCAGCGATTCTCCAATAACGGGAGGATCGCTGCTTTTTTAACATTTGAAGCTTTTGAGAAATTTGAGAATCTGACTCGTCAGTAGAATATCTACTTTTGGGACAGCCCCTTTTAACTTTATGAAGAGCCGCGAGCATCGTAGTTTTGCGACATCGTAAGGCGCTGGATTTCAAGGTATGATGATGGAGTTAGTCAGTGTGTGCGACCGCACTGATTTCGATCCGTTGCTCAGGGTACGCCAGGAAGGTCACACCGATGAGACTGCCGGCTGGCCGGTGATCTCCCATGTATTCCTTGAACAGTTTGAGGCATGTCTCAAAGTCTTGCGCGTTTGTCAGATAAACCTCCACATAAGCGAGGTTCGACCTCGTGACACCAAATCCCGCCAGCACGCGATCAAGATTCTCCAGCGTCTGCCGGGTCTGTACCTCGATATCGCCCTCGCCCACAAACGCGCCCTCCGTATCGTGCGAAAATTGTCCCGAAATGTAGATGGTGCCGTTTACGCTGTATCCCTGCGTGATGCCGTGATCCCAAAGATCGTGATTGTAGGTTTTGACATTAGCCATTTTTTTCTCTCCTTTACTTCAAAGTAAGGTCAGTATAAAGTGAACGTAAATAAAAATATAGTACGCACTTTTTTGATAGGTACTACCAGAAAGGATAGTGTAAATATGAGTATGGCTGAATATAAAGGTAAGGTTAAGAATATTCAAGATACACCTTTTGGTTACACCTTGTCCGTTATTGGCGGTAAATGGAAGATGGTGATTATGTACCTGCTGGCAGAAAATCAACCGGTTCGCTTTAATGATCTGAAAAGACAGATAGGAGCTATTACGTATAAAACATTGAGTTCACAGCTGAAAGAACTGGAAGCTGACGGTATGGTGATACGGAAAGAGTATCCACAAGTTCCCCCTAAAGTCGAGTACAGTCTGACAGATAAAGCCGAAACGTTATTGCCTGTTTTGGAAGGTTTATGTGAGTGGGGGACGATACACCAAAATAATTAGATGAGTCATGGTGTACAACTTTTAATAAGTAATCTCGGTATATCATCTCAGCCTGCAGTTTCCTTACAATAAGGTCATACAGAGATTAAGGGGCTGGTTAACGATGACAGTACGATTCAGAGCCTATACTTCGGAAGATATGCTGAAAGTACGCCAATTTCTTTCACATGTTTATAGCAATCTTGGGCGGCCGAATAGTTGGCTGATTGCACGCTTTGAATTCGAGATTTTTTTCCTGCAAAAGAATGCAGGGTGGCTTCCCGAATGGGAGCAGAATATAGCGTTATGGGAAGAAGAGGACGGTAATCTGGTTGCGGTAGCCTGCAAGGATGGCGATTTCTATTTCCAGCTAGATACAGAACAGCCGCAGGAAAGCCTGCTCATGGAAATGTTCGAATTCATTGAAGAGAGGTCCCGCCAGGGAACAGCCGGTTATTGCAAACTGGCTGTTCCGGCCTTTATGCCACAGCTGGAAAAGATGGCGCTAAGTCGCGGATATGAGCTTCTTCCGAACGAAAGCGATAATTTCGTTTCTATCGCACTGGACCGGATTTTTCCTGTGGAGATTCCATCGGGGTTCACTCTTTGCTCTGGAGCGGATGTCTCTAATAGGGCTAAGGCGCAGGGGCATATTATGGCGTTTAATTATCCGGGAACTCCATATGCGGAGCAGATGCTTCAATATTATGGAGGGATTGCCGAAGCTCCCGGTTATCGGCCTGAGCTTGATCTGTCACTTGTTAATGGGCAAGGGGAGGTCGTGTCTTTCTGCAATGCTTTTCTGGATGAGGAGAACAAGATGGGCATACTTGAACCGGTGGGTACTCATAGGGATTACAGGTTGCATGGGCTGGGGCGAACGATTATTTATGAAGCGCTAAACCGGCTGCGGGCAATGGGGATGGTCAAGGCATATACGGGTCCCATGCAGCCTTTTTATCAGCACATCGGTTTTGAGCTGGACGTGGAGCTGACCGTGTGGAAGAAAGAAATATAGTATTCTATGTTGAACGTAAATCCCTTTATAGCGCGCAAAATAACCAAGCTCTGAGGTACTGGGGCTTGGTTTGTTGTATGTACTATTTTGAGGCGACTCTAATTCATAATCCCGATATCGGAAAATACAGATCACACTCGCAATAATGCTTGTTGCCCTTGGCGTAATTAATATATTCAAAGCTGAACTTCTCCTCTAATTGAAAAGGTACAGTCGGCATCCAGGTTGAGGTGATGTATTCCCAGATTTCACTCAGAGAGTGCGGCGTAATCTCCTCAGGCCGATGCAGCCCGATATAGGTAAACACACCGTATTTATGCGGTTTAATATGTTTGATATTCAGGTCAGGCGGGATGATGCTGCTGTGGTTGATTTGCAGGGAGGGCTGGTAGGTCATAGACACGGTAAAGGGCTCGGGAATGGAAGTGAAGCCGATATAGACATCCTTCTCTACCGGATTCATAATCCTGGAACGGGAAAGCGTGAAGAATTCGACACCATAACAGGCCGCAGCCTGGGACAGCCGGTTGTCCTCTGCATGAATAGTATAGGTGGGTCCTGCTATTGAAAAAGGGGGCAATACCGAGATGGAGCGAAAAAAAACGAGGCCATCTCCGGCGCGGCTCATAAAGTCGGCATTGAACCGGTCCAGGATATTCAGCGGGGAAGGCGATCTGCGCCATTTGGCCGGAGTGACATGATACTCTTCCTTAAAGGCCCTGTTGTAGGTCCGTTCACAGCTGAAGCCGTATTTGGCGGAAATATATTCAATGCTGCTCCGCTGATTCAGCAGATCGCCAAGCGACAGGGCAATCCGCCTTCTGCGCACATACTCCATTAAGCCAGTGGCTGTAGCCCCTTTCCAGATGCGCAGCAGGTGGAATTTGGAGACATTGACATGCCCGGAGATATCATCAAGACAGAGCGTTTCCAGCAGATGCTCTTCAATATATTCCGTTGTCTGGTTGATAGTTTCCAGTAAATAATGATCCATTTGGGTCTCCCTTCCAGCAATTTCTGTCCGGTTTTCATGAAAAACGTGAAGTATAATTTTACCACAAGCTCCAGAATCGGCAAGCGATTTCAATCATAGGGAGCGGTGGAGGATTAATTGGATATGGATGATAGAGTACTGCTGGAGTTAAAAGACCGCTATCTGGCTGCGACGGAAAGCTTTGTTGACAGGGTCAGGGAAGATCCGAACGTTATTGCCGTCATTGTGTGCGGAAGTCTCGCTTATGATTCAGTCTGGGAGAAAAGCGATATCGACATGGGCCTGGTCGTCCGCGACCAAACCCTGCAACAGAACGCGTATTGCCTCGTGGAGGATGGAATTACGATAAACGTCCAGCTGTTTGAGCGAAGTACCTTCAAGCGGGGTTTTGAACGAATGATCGGCGGGTCGATGCCGCAGTCTTTTTTTGCGAAGGGGCGAATGATCTATACTTCTGATGATAGTCTTTATGATTACTTCGAAGAATTCAAGCAGCTGGGAAGCTATGATATTGCGTTGTCCCTGCTTTGGAATGCCTGTGAGTTGATTGATGTGTACTACAAATGTCAAAAATGGCTGACGGTGCGCAAAGATCTGCTGTATGCCCAGTATTTTTTGCTTAAGGCAGGCAATCTGATCGCCAATATGGAGCTGTGCTCACAAGGTGAGCCGCCGATCCGGGAGTCGGTCCTTAAGATCCTCGAACACAGTCCGGAACGTATGGCCCCCTTTTACCAGAACCCGATGTCCCGGCGCTTAAGTGAGGATGAAATTCAGAACGCCATAGACACAATAGGACAAGTCCTGGACCGTCATCTCGACATGATTAAGCGCCCGGTCATTGAATTTATGGCAGATCAGGAGATGAAGACCGTAACCTTGCTGGCGAAGCATTTTCATATGCAAAGTCATTTCCTGATCAACATCCTGGAGTATATGGCCGAGAAGGGTGTCATCGAGAAGGTGTCACAAACGATCCGCATCACCTCCAAGAGCAAACCGGCCGTCGAGGAAATTGGTTTCTTGTATATTCCATAAAGAGAAGGGGGAATTGTCATATGTCCGTACGCACGACAATTGAAATATCGGGGGCCAAGCAGAACAATCTCAAGAATATCTCCGTAGAGATCCCGCGGGACAAGTTAACGGTCATCACCGGGGTATCCGGCTCGGGCAAATCCTCCCTTGCGTTTGATGTCATCTATGGGGAGGGACAGCGGAGATTTCTCGATTCAATCTCGAATTTTGCCAAAAGCAGGATCAGCCAGGTGAAGAAAGCCAAGGTTGATTCTGTGCGGGGGTTGTCCCCGGTTATTGCCATAGAGCAGAAAAAGGGCAACAATAATCCCCGCTCTACCGTAGGGACTGTGACGGATACCAATGATTATTTGCGGCTGTTGTTTGCGACAGCGGGTACCGGGCATTGTCCGGAATGCAGCCATCCGCTCAAGCAGCTGTCTGCAGCCCAGATCGCCGAACATATCTCGGCGCTGCCTAAAGGCACGGTCGTTGAGCTTCGGGCCCCAGTATACAAGATCTACGGGGAAGACTACAGCTATACTTTCCAGCAGCTGCGGACCAAAGGCTTCAAGCATTTGCTTATTGATGGGGCTCCGGTGTCATTGTCGGAAGAAATTGAGCTGGATGAATCTGCAATCTACAAGATCGAAATGGTTATTGACCGGTTCACTTTAAAGCATGACACCTACATACAACTGACCAAGACCATTGAGGCGGCGATGCTGGCGCTGGATGAGGATATATTGATCAAGGTAGAAGTGATCGGGGGAGTGGACGACGGGTTCTATGACCATTTTGGCTGCCGGGAGCATCATTTTTTCCTCTGCGATATGCAGCCGTTCCATTTCTCCTTCAATACACCGGCAAGCGCCTGCCATACCTGCATGGGTGTGGGCATGTCCTATGTCGTGGAGCCGCGTTTTCTGGTGGTTGCGCCGGAGAAAAGCATTAATAAAGGAGCGCTGAAGAGCACGGTGTTCAACACATCGGGCAAAGACAGCTACCGCTCGGTGATGATGTACAGCTTGTCCCAAAAATATGGGTTCAGCCTGGATACACCATTCCATGAACTTCCTACATCGGTTCACGAGCTGCTCTTCTTCGGCAGCAAAGGCGAACTCGTCCCCATGCTGCACCCGCCTGCCTCCCAAAAGAAGAACTGGATTACCGGCCGGGACCGGCCGTTTGCGGGATTTGTGCATGAGATGGAACATTGGTACAAGCAATACATCCGCAAGTCATCCACCTCGGAGGCGTTTGAACCGACCTTTATCAAGGAGTGCATGATCGAGCGAATATGCCCGGCATGCGGTGGAGCGAGGCTGAAGAAACAACGGCTACAGATTACGGTCGGGGACCGGAATTTTGACCAGCTTAGCCGCATGCAGCTGCATGAGCTGCTGGGATTTCTGGATGGCTTGACCTTTGAGGAAGAGGTACGGGATGTAGGGGAGACCATTATCCGCGAGCTGCATACGAGAATCTCCCTGCTGATCGAAATCGGGCTTTATTACATCAACCTGGGCAGAAGAAGCGATAGTATGTCCGGAGGCGAAATGCAGCGGATCAAAATGTCGACGCAGATCAGCAGTGAGCTGATGGGCATGCTCTATATTATGGATGAGCCGAGCATCGGACTTCACCCGCGCGATTCGAGCAAGGTGATTGATACGATGAGAAAGCTGTGCGATATCGGCAATACGATCATAGTGGTTGAACATGATCTGGATACGATACAGTCTGCCGACCATATCATCGAAATTGGTCCAGGGCCCGGTATTCATGGCGGGGAGATTGTTGCGAGCGGAACGATGAAGGATATTATGGACGAGCCGGAGTCGGTTACGGGCCAATACTTATCCGGAAGCGCAAGCATCCCTATTCCCAAGCAGCGGCGGAATCTGGGAGATCACTTCTTATCCATTCAGGGAGCCCGGGAGAATAATCTCAAGAATGTGGACCTGGACATTCCGCTGGGTGTTTTTATCTGCGTGACCGGGGTATCCGGCTCTGGGAAAAGCTCGCTGATCAACGAGATTCTGTCCAAGCAGCTGAGAATAGATAAAACGGGTGCACGGATTGTCGCCGGGGAGCATGATTATCTGTTCGGTTCGGAGCTGCTAAACCATGTGATCAATATTGATCAGACACCTATCGGGAGAAACAGCAAATCCAATCCGGCCACTTATATCGGGATATACGATAAAATCCGTGACCTGTTCGCCATGCAGCCTGTTGCCGTAGCGCGCGGGTATCAGCCAATCGACTTCAGCCTTACCCATGCAAACGGGACACGATGCGAACACTGTGCGGGCGACGGGATTATCGTCACAAGCCTGCAGTTTATGGCTGACATTGAATCCATCTGCCCGGTGTGCAAAGGCAACCGGTTCTCTGAAGAAGGGCTTGAAATCAAGATCCGGGATAAAAGCATAGCCGATGTTCTGCAAATGACCGTGGAAGAAGCCAGTATTTTCTTCGAGGAGCATAAGTATCTTAAGCATAAACTGGGGATTATGAATGAGCTGGGACTGGGATATATGACCCTTGGCCAAAGTTCAACCACCTTGTCCGGCGGAGAAGCGCAAAGAGTGAAGCTGGCTTACGAATTGGGCAAGATCAAGAAAGGCGCCCACAACCTGTATATTCTAGATGAGCCTACAACGGGATTGCATCTGGCGGATATACAGAAGCTGCTGCTTGCCCTGAACAAGCTGATGGACAGCGGGCATTCTGTCATCGTCATTGAACATCATCTGGATGTGATGAAATCGGCAGACTATATCATTGATATGGGACCGGAAGGCGGCAATGAGGGCGGATATGTTGTTGCGGAGGGAACTCCAGAGCAGGTGGCACAAGTGGAGGCTTCCCATACTGGAAGATACCTGCGCAGTGTGCTTGAACTACGGAAGTAGGAGTGAAGGAGCGAAAGTAATGAACGGACAATACAAAGTGAAATTTGCGGAAATGCAGGATGTTGATTCATGGATGTCAATGATTGAAGCTGTCCGCAGTAATTTTCCGGGTCTCCACAGCGAAGAATTGCTGGAGGGCTATAAACAGACCGTAATTAAGAACATTAACAGGCGGACGGCTATCTGCGCGGTCTATGCTGGCGAGGTTACCGGGCTGATGCTCTTCTCCTATAATGCCAAATGTCTTTCCTGCATGGCCGTACACCCGGATCACCGCAGACAAGGAATCGCCACAGCAATGATCGATCAAATGTTATCTTTGTTTCCGGAGGATACAGAGCTTTCCGTAACTACGTTTAGAGCAAATGATCCGCTGGGGGCAGCACCGCGTCCGTTATATAAGAAATTTGGATTTGTTGAGGATGAGCTGATAGAGGAATTTGATTATCCCCATCAGAAATTTGTCCTTCGCAGATCACCATCATAAAGGGGGATAACATTGAATCAGCCACAGATTTATCCATATGAATTGTCTGCTGTTGTAGAAGCGCGTATTGGATCATTTACAGTTCTCTCAGATCACAGACAAGGCAGCTCAAGAACAGGAGTGTGGAAGATTCAAGCGGCCCAAGATCAGACATGTTATTACCTGAAGACTCATAGCCGTATTCAAAGATGGCATCCCGAAGTGTATGCCTACAACCACTGGGTGAATGCTTTAAAGCCTTATGTGCCGGAGCTAATTGCAGCTTTTGAGGGAGTGGGTTGGCAAGCTATCTTAATCTCCGCACTCGATGGAGTCACTATGAGAGAGGCAAACCTGAAGCCGGCTGAGCGATACACTGCTTACAATAAAGCAGGGCAATTGACCAGGCAGCTGCATGATTCACAGACCGGTGATTGGTTTGGCCGTCCGGATAAAGACGGAAATCCCATTGAGCTATATCATCATGCGGATCCTGTTGTCTATATCCGCAGCACGCTTGAGGATATGGCCGGCAAATGTATGGAACTAAACCTTCTTCAGCCTGCTGAGCTTGAACTGCTGGAGTGGGCTCTACAGAATGCCGGTGTTTTTGAAGGCAGCAAGCCTGTCCCTATAAGCTGGGATTCAACCCCGGGCAACTGGCTGGTAGATTCTAACGGAATTTTCACCGGACTGATTGATTTCGAGAACATGTTATGGGGCGTAGATATTGACCATTTTTCGGTACTGTTTGAGAAATATTTTATTAAGGATGAACGGGCCAAGGTTGCGTTTTTTGAAGGCTACGGAGATGAGATACTGACTCAAAAGCAGATCCATATTCGAATTTGCTGCATCAAGCTGGCTTTGGGAGATCTCTATTGGGGTACTCAAAATAACATGCCTAAGGCTATAGCAAACGGGAGGAAACTTCTGGCGTCCTTGCTGAAAGCTAATGATGATAAATGATGACTTTTAACGAGGGTAGGATACTTTCGCTTATTCACAGTAATCTTCCTGCCAGTTCATTATTTTACATTTTTCGAGTTTCCTGTACAATATAAGTTACATATTATTACAGTCATCAATTGAAAATGCTTGCGTTATACATACGCTAAGGAGTGGATCAAATTATCTTAATGCAGTATTGGTGGCAACTGTCTTTAATTGGAGTCGTCAGCTATTTCCTGGGGAATATCTGCGGAGCGGTGATAGTCTCAAACAAGTTTATGCACAAGGATATCAGGGGGCTAGGAAGTGAAAATGCCGGAACGACGAACATGGCCCGGGTATTTGGCGTGAAATACGGAGTAGCGGCCTGGATTTAAAAGGAGGTAAGGGATTTGCTCAGGAATAGGTGTGTTTATGGCGCTCCAGCCGCTGTTTACACTGATTCTACTAGTCTACGGGCTTCTTAGCTCTACCATCTGCTGAAATATGGAAAAAGGGCTCATTGGGCTTGTGAGATTTATTAAACATTATAAATTTATGAATCTAGTAAGTGTGGAGGTTATAACTTGTGTCGAAACCTGTGTATGGAAAAAACGCTGTGCAGCTGAAGCATAACGAAAGATCAACAGGGGGAGTATGGCTGCTGGCTGCCGCTTTTATACTTTTTCTGGGATGGGCGCCATTTCAGAGGGGATTGTTTAACAGTCAGCAGCTCATATTCGAGAAACCTCTCTTTGTGTCTGCTCTATTATGCTGTCTTATGCTGTTTGGCTGGGTAGGTTTGAATTATAAAAAATTCAAGCTGCAGGAGCAAAGTGACTTGCTTGTCCTGGCTGCATTTATGTTGCCGGTCATTTACGCGCTAACACTGTTTGTAGCTGTTTCGCATTTCTCAGCGATGAACATGCTGTTTATTCAGACTATGTACGCTGCCGTCTTTATAATCTCCTTCTACCTGTTAAAGCAAAAGCAGGTAAACTTTGCGGTACAGCAGGCCATCTTGAGTATTGCTTATATCATTGTATGGTTTGGCCTGCTCAATTGGTTGGGGAGCGGGAAGTTAGCGGGCAGTCTGGTAGGCTGGTTCACAAAGGAAGTGGTCAATGGAACTTACAATGGCGCACTGATAACTGATTCCAACGGTTTGCGCCTGACCTCGATATTTCAGTATGCCAATACGTATGCAGCTTTCTTAATGGCCTTTCTGTTTGTTGCTCTGTTTGCACTGGTCCGCTCCAAAAAGGGGTACGGCTGGCTGATACACGGGTTCATGCTCGTCCCGATTATCGTTTCCATGCTGCTCACGCTGTCACGCGGCGGGCTTGTCATGATGCCGGTAGTATTTATATTGCTGTTGTTATTCCTGAAGTCTGTGCAGCAGATTCTATGGATCATTCATCTTGGAATTTCTGGATTGGCATCTTTAATTATTGCGTCACCCGTCACTAATCTGGGAATCAGCCTCAATACGGATTTCACGTCATCATCGGCATTAAAGGGCTGGAGCTACTTGCTCGGGGCTTCGCTCCTCACAGCCGGATTAAGCTGGGCAGTGCAGCGTTACCTGGCTCCATGGCTCCGAGGCAAGCTGGACGGCGAGAACTCCCGAAAACTGAATGGAATGTGGATTCCACTGGGTTCGGTAGCGCTTGTCGGTATTATTGCCTTTCTGCTGATCGGTACAGGCGTGCGGAGTATTCTCCCGGACCACATTGAAGTCCGGCTGGAGAATATTAACTTCAAGCAGCATAGTGTTTTGGAGCGGATTACCTTTTATAAGGATGCTGTTAAGGTTATTAAGGATAATCCGGTTCTTGGGATCGGAGGTAGCGGCTGGCAGGCAGTGTTCGGGCAATATCAGAATAATCCCTATGTCAGCCACCAAGTGCATAACTTTTTCCTGCAGTATCTGATAGAGGTGGGGATAGTCGGGTTTGTTGTGTTTATGAGTTTCATTCTCTATATTTTTTATAAGTATATCCGCGGGTATACGGCAAGGAAGCAGGATGAATTCAGCAATGGTTTCTTTTATCTGATTATTGCATTATCCATTCTTGTTCACAGTCTGTTGGATTTCAATATGAGCTATGCATTTATGGGGATTCTGGTCTTTTTGGGCATGGCCGGAATGGCAGTGGTGATGGACAGCAAACCGCTGCGCCGGAACTGGAACAAGGCAGGGGTGCGTTACGGGTACCTTGCAATCCTTACGGCAGGAGCGGTGTTCATGCTGGTTCTGTCCATTAACTATATCAGCTCCAACAATGCCGGCAATAAAGCCCGGCAGTTGTTCAGTGTCAGTCAATCCTATGATGAGCTCAAAGCTCCGCTGGTCAAGGCGCTGAAGATACGTCCAGGCCATCCGGAGTCGACGATCTATCTGTCTTCACTGGATCAGCAGGTGTATTCCCAGACGCAGAACGAACAATTTCTGGAGGAGTCGCACACCTTACTGACGACTGCGCTAAAGAGAGAGCCCTACGATAAAGAGTTATTGAAGCAGTTGGTTTCTTATTATGACCTTAAAAATCAAAGCGACCTTGCCCTCAAGGTCTACCACGATAATGCCAACAAGTACAAGTGGGATATCGATTGGTACAGTACGCTGATCAGCCGCTCCTTTATGCTGGGAGAGCAAGCCTTTAATTTAAAGGACGATGCGGCTAAACAAGAATATTTCACAATTGGACTTCAAGCCTACGATCATGTGACTGCCGGTGTGGAGCATCTGAAGACACTGCCACCCGAACAGCTGCAAGGAAATCCATTCTCTGTAACCCCGCTCATCGCCCTGAACGCGGGTAAGATAAAGTTTATGATGGGCGAAGTACAGGAAGCATCGGATATCTTAAAGCAGGCCTTAAGTGCAGATTATGCGGATGTTACTAACCGCGAGATCGCCCGCTGGTATCTGGCTGCACTGAAAAAGAATGGAGGCCAGGACCAGGCGGTCCATGATCTGCTGATTGCAGCGGACGCACAGGAGGCGGCCCGAATTGATGAAATCTTAGCTAAGCAGTATTAAAGGAAGGGACACTCTCCTGAATAAGAAATCGTTTTGCATATTGCATTTTTTGAAAATTAAAGTGTAATTGAGGCGTTTTTGCGTTATCCTCTAAGAAGACACAGCTTTCCCGGAGCTGGTCAAATCCAAAGAAAAGTAGAGAATACCGCAGGAGGAACCTGGATGTCAACTGAGATTTCACGTTCGTATATTGAGAATGTAAAGCTGGAACTGCTCAGCAGGCTTGGCCTGAAGCAGGTCTATTATAAAGGTCCGGCAGGCGATGATTTACTCTTTGAGGCCACGGGCTTTGACAAAGGAACACAGCACAAATTTTGCGTCAGAACAAAAACAGGGACCATTGATGAGTTCGTTGCAGGGAAATGGATGAAGGTCCGCAGCTTTACGGTCAAGAGTGAAAAATGAAACTTGGCACAACAATCAAAGCCGCATACCCCGCGATCTGTGGGGTATGCGGCTTTTTTGTGGTAAAGAAAACTATAGATTGTGAAAATTGTGTATCACTCGAAAACTTGATGATGCACTGGCTCAGCTACTTGGGATTGAGTAAAAGTGCCAGGAACACTATCACTATGCTGCACAGGATATTAGATATTGGTGCCACTGGGCTACTGGGCTCCGGGTGAAATGAGAAGCATAAGTGCATTTGAATTCGCCGTACTCGGCAAAATCCAATGATTTAAGTCAACCTTTTGAGGACGGCAAGCCGTTTCCACTTCTTTTGTAACCGCATTAAGATGCTTGTTCGAATTGGCTATTGTAAAGCTCCGCATAGAAGCCATTTTTGGCAAGCAGTTCATGATGGCTGCCGCTTTCCAAGATATCGCCATCCTTCAGAACCAGAATCACATCGGCATTCTTAATTGTTGAGAGCCTATGTGCAATCACGAAGGAAGTTCTTCCTTCCATAAGCTTATCCATCGCCTGCTGAATCAACAGCTCTGTTCTTGTATCGACCGAGCTTGTTGCTTCATCGAGGATGAGCATCGGCGCGTCCTTGAGCATCGCGCGGGCGATCGTAAGCTGTTGCTTTTGCCCTGTAGATAAATTGACTTTGTCGTTTAGCACGGTATCGTATCCGGCACTCAAGGTCTGTATGAAATGGTGTAAGCCCACTGACTTACAAGCCTCTTCGATTTCATTATCGGTTACGCCCGTTTTGTTGTACACTAGGTTTTCCCTGATAGTGCCCTCAAAAAGCCAGGTATCCTGCAGAACCATACAGAATAAATCATGGATATTTTCTCTGGTCAAACTGCTGATTGGGGTATCATCAATATAAATTTCCCCGCCCATTAATTCATTAAACCGGATTAGAAGGTTTACAAGCGTTGTTTTACCTGCGCCGGTAGGACCGACAATAGCGACTTTTTGTCCAGGCTTAACCTCTGCAGAGAAATCTTTAATAACAAGCTTGTCTGAATTGTCATAAGCAAATTGCACATGCTCAAATTTCACTTTGCCCGCAGCGGTTTCAAGATGTCCTTCCTTGTGACTCTCATTGTCCATTTCTTCGGCATCCAGGAATTCAAAGACACGTTTGCTTGCGGCAGACGCCGATTGCAGACTTTGTGCGGCTTGCGCAATCTGTGACAGCGGCTGTGTGAAATAACGGACATACAGAATGAAGGCCACGATAACCCCAAAGGATATCGTTCCGTTCATAGCAAGTATAGCACCTGCGACACAAACGGCCACAAACCCCAGATTGCCTATAAACATCATAATCGGCATCATGAGACCGGAGAGGAACTGTGCTTTAAATGCACTATCTTTAAGATTCGTATTCAAGGATTCAAATGTACTGCGCATTTGCGATTCGCCATTGTAGGCCTTCACTACAGTATGTCCAGAATAGACTTCCTCCACATGGCCATTGATTTTTCCTAAATATTCTTGCTGGCTTTGAAAATACTTTTGAGATTTTTTCATAATTGCCGCCATGAGGCCAAAGCCAATTACGGTGGCAACAATCGCTGTAATGGTCATGATCACGTTCGTTTTGAACATCATGAGGAGAGACCCGACAAACAGGGCGAGGGCAGTGACCAGTGTGCCGACACTTTGATTTAACGCTTGCCCGATGGTATCCACGTCGTTTGTAACCCGGGACAGGATGTCACCGGTTGTAGACTTATTATAATAAGAGATCGGAAGCCTGTTCATTTTACGGGAGAGATCGGTTCTTAAGCTTTTGGAAACCTTTTGTGTAACTACGGACATAATTAATCCTTGTGCCAAAGACAATACAGAGCTAAGGAGATAGATAAATACAAGGAAGAGTCCAATGGAAGTTACAGCTTCCATATCAATACCGGTGACGATGCCCTCGGTGATCAAGTCTGTTATCTCTGAAAGCTTATCCGGCCCGAGCAAAGTCAGTACCGTACCGATTGCTGCACTGATAATTGCAATAAGAACTACGGGAATATATTTTCTGCCATAGCGGAGAAGTTTGCTCCAGGTGTTGAGTTGCTCTTTGCTCTTGTTCATTAGGCCAGCTCCTCCTTAGAAAGTTGTGAGTAGGCAATTTCCTGGTAGATACTACAGGACTGCATTAATTCATCATGTGTCCCCATGCCTGCCATACGTCCAGCTTCCAGTACAATAATTTTGTCCGCGTCTTTGATTGTACCGATTCGTTGGGCAACAATCAGCATCGTTGTGCCGCGGGCTTCTTTCTTCAGCTCACTGCGCAATTTGCGGTCTGTCTTATAATCAAGGGCTGAGAAGGAATCGTCGAAGATCAATATTTCAGGACGGCGCGCAATGGCCCGGGCAATGGACAGACGTTGTTTCTGCCCGCCGGACAGGTTCGAGCCGCCTTGTGCGACATGAGCCTCGTAGCTGCCGTCCATCTTTTCCACAAAATCCGAAGCTTGAGAGGTATAAACGGCATCAACGACATCAGATGCAAGATTACTTCCGTTGTCACCAAAAGCAACGTTGGAGCTTACCGTGCCGCCAAACAAAATCGCTTTTTGGGATACATATCCTATTTTGTTGCGCAGTGCACTTTGCTCGTATTGGTTGACATTGATACCATCCACCAGCACCTCACCTGCTGTAGCATCATAAAAGCGGGGGATCAGGTTAACAACGGTACTTTTTCCGCATCCGGTTGAACCGATAAATGCCACGGTTTCTCCTTTTTTTGCCGTAAAACTGATGTCCTCAACAACATAATCCTCTGCATCAGGATATTTGAAGCTGACATTTCTAAATTCGACTTCGCCAACCCGATCCGCCTTGGAGGAAGTAAGCGATCCGTTCTGTAAGCTTGGTTTAGTGTCCAGCACTTCGTTGATTCTTTTGGCAGAGACATGGGCACGGGGCATTAAAATAAAAATCATGATCAACATCATGAACGCCATAACCACCTGCATCGCATAGGATGAGAAGACAATCATATCGGAAAATAAGCCCAGCTTCGCGGCACCATCGGCATTCTGAATCAACACAGCACCTACCCAATAGATAGAGAGACTTAAACCGCTCATAATGAGAGAAATACTTGGCATCAGCATGGACAATACATTGTTGGCGAAGAGATTCGTCCGGGTAAGCTCGTTGTTGGCTACGCCGAATTTATCTTCCTGATAGCCTTCTGCATTATACGCGCGAATGACACGCAGTCCGGTGAGGTTCTCTCTTGCTACACGATTTAGGTTGTCCGTCAGTTGCTGTAATCTTTGGAATTTCGGCAGCACGAGCACGATACATATGCCGACAATCAGGATTAACACGCCAATAGCGACACCGGTAGAGAGCGACCACTGCCAACTTTTGCCCGTGATCTTGAGCATCGCCCAGACTGCCAGGATAGGAGCCTTCAACAGCAGCTGCAGACCAATGACAATCAGCATCTGCACTTGCGTGATGTCATTCGTGGACCGGGTAATTAGACTGGCTGTAGAAAAGTTGTTGATTTCTTCCATGGAGAAGGACTGTACCTTATCGAACAATTTGGAGCGTAATCTTGAAGAGAAGTTAGCCGCGGTTCTGGCGGCAATGCCTGCCACAATAATGGAGGTGGCTAAGCTGCCGAGGGCACAGAGCAGCATCCAGACTCCGGCTGTAATAATTTCGCTCATTTCACTTCCCGGTGTCTGTATAAGACGGGTAATATCGCTCATGTAACCGGGCAATTCCAAATCCAGCCATACCTGTGCAACAATGAAGAGGAGGCTAAACCCGACCAGAGCCCATTCCTTCGGTTTCAAGTATTTAAGTATAGTGACCATATCTCTGACTCCTTTATGTGGTGTTGCATCCATGATAACGAAACAAGATAAACTGAAAATTAACTTTTCTGAAAGAATAAAAAGCCCTGAAAGAACCATTCAGTTCTTTCAAGACTAAAGTCAAAGTCCATCCGGTATTGTAATTGTAAACGTGGTACCTTGTGACGGGGTGCTGCTGCAGGCAATTGTTCCTTCATGCAAATGAATGATTTGGTTCACGATCGCTAATCCAAGCCCATTGCCTGCAGTCGAGTGGGAAGTATCCTGCTGATAAAATTTATCGAAGATCTTGGTAAGTCCTTCCTGGCTAATCCCGCAACCGTTGTCGCGGAACAGAATGACAATGGTATTTTCATTTTGCTTCATTTGAACTTCAATTAGGCCATTGTCAGGTGTGAACTTGATCGCGTTATCCAACAAATTCAGCCAGACTTGATTCAACAGCTCTTTGTTTCCAGAGATATTGTAATCCTGAACGTTAACATTCAGCGACATATTCTTCTTCTCCAATTTGGCAGCAAGCAGCAGCACAGATTGGCGAATCTGCTCCCCAACATTAAACCGTACTTTATTCGTTAAAATCGTCTGCGCCGCAATTTTTGAAAGCTCAAGAACATTCGAGGCGAGGGAGGCTAGTCTAGCCGATTCCTCAATAACAATGTCTAGATATTCATCCCGTTCCTCTTTGCTAAGATCATCATGCTTGAGCACTTCGGCAAATCCTTTGATCGAGACAATGGGGGTTTTGAATTCATGGGAGAAATTATTGATAAAATCGGTTCGCAGAATTTCAATTCCCCCAAGCTCTTCGGCCATCCGGTTAAAGTTCTCCGAAAGAATTTTAAATTCCGGAGGGCTTTTGAGCTGAAGACGCATGGAAAAGTCACCTTTGGCAAGCCGGTCCGTGGCTTCTATAAACATCCGGATGGATTTTACCATTTTCCGGCTTGTGACAGCCGATATCGTCGTACCGATAATTGTGCAGGCGATTAATGTCATTACGGGAAGCAAGGTGCCATCTTTGGCGATTTCTTCATTTAACAGACCAAAAACATTCGCAAGATAGAAGAGCAGCCCGGTAATCACAACAGTAATGAGAAAGATGACGAATACGGCAAGAGAGAAATAGAGGGGAAGAGAGATTCTGCTGCTGAGTTTATTACTCATCTTGCTCATGGTGTTCTCACCGCCTTGTATCCCAGACCCCGAACAGAAACCAGTTCAAACTCCGGATAAGCTTCAAACCGTTTCCGCAGACGATTGATGTGCACATTAACGGTTGTATCCGTACTTTCATTTTCCATGCCCCATATTTCGTCCATGAGCTGGATTCGGGTGAAAATCCGCTCAGGATAAGATAATAGCTTATACAACAAATAAAATTCTTTTTGCGGAAGGGTCTGTTTCTCATCCTCGCGGGTTACCGTCAAGGCGTCATAATCAAGTACGACTTTACCCACTGCCAGCTTACGGGCACTCGCAATTTGGGAACGGCGAAGCAGAGCTTGGATTCTGAGAAGCATTTCTTCGGTATCAATGGGCTTGGTCATATAATCATCGGTTCCAAGCCGGAACCCCTTTTTCTTATCTTCAGGGAGCTGTTTGGCTGTAGCCATAAGTATGGGGATCAAGCTATTGGCATCCCTTACTTCCTTTGCGAATTCATAACCATCCATATTAGGCATCATGATGTCCAGAATGATTAGATCAATATGCTGTGAATCAAGGACCTCCAAAGCTTTAACTCCGTCTTCGGCAGTAACAACAGAATATCCTTCACGTTTTAGAACAGCTTCAAGTAGTCTTCTTACATGCTTTTCATCTTCTACGACCAGAATGTTGATCATGATTTCACTCCAATTCATTTCATTGGGGGTTCAGGGTCATAATATCATCTTTCTTCTGCAATGAACAAACTGTGAAGTATAGGGAATTTATGTAACTTATAGGACTTGGCATCGTATATCATTCGAGATTATAAAAATGACCTTGGAGATGATACCGTGCAACTTGCCCGCTCCACCTTAACCGACCTGCACAGTAATGAAGAAGAACCGGATATTATATTACAGCAAGCGGTAAAGCTTTATCTGCAAAGGGTCCGCCAGTTTGAACCACAGATCCATGCCTTTGTTCCGGAAGAGCATCTGGAGGGGCGGTTGGCCATTGAAGCGGAGCGTTTGCTGGCTTCATCCGCTGCAATGGCAGTCAAACCGGCTTTATGGGGAATCCCTATCGCCATTAAGGATCTGTTGCATGTCGACGGTTTACCCACTTGTGCCGGTTCCGCGCTTCCTCCAGAAGTATTGGCTGATAAGGAAGGCTCATTGGTAAGACGTCTTCGTGACTTGGGAGTGCTGATTGCCGGAAAAACAGTGACCGAAGAATTTGCCTACAATGGGCCTATTGCTACACGGAATCCGCATAACACGGAACACACGCCCGGCGGATCAAGCGCAGGATCTGCAGCAGCGGTAGCCGCCGGCCTATGTCCCCTCGCAGTAGGCACCCAAACCTTGCGCTCTGTGATCGCACCGGCGTCCTTTTGCGGGGTGACCGGATTCAAACCGAGCTATGGAAGAGTCCCGCTGGATGGAGTGATTCTGCTGTCACCTTCTTTTGACACAATAGGCTTCTTCACACAGGATCTGCCAAGCATGGAAGTGGCTGCAGCCCATCTTGTTCCGGACTGGACCCCCCGCCAGGTAGATCGGAAGCCTGTACTCGGTATCCCTCGGGGAGTGTACATGGAACTGATGAGCCCGGAGGTCAAAGCCACCTTTACTGCGCAAATCGAACATCTTGAGCAGTTGGGCTACGAGGTCCGTTATGCAGACATGCCATGGGAAGATGAGTTTATTTACGGGGACAGCATGCTCCGGTTCATTGAAGGAGAGATGGCGCGCGGGCATGCATCCTGGTTTGAGCATTATGCTGAGCTCTATGGTCCTCCGGTGAGAGAGGCTATTCTTAGAGGCAAAGCCATCCCGGAAGATGAACTGGACGGGTACCGCAGGAAGCAATGGGGGCTGCGTGAAGAGCTGAAATTGCTGATGGTGAAAGAAGGGATAGATATTTGGGTGTCTCCAGCCCAAGGCGGAATCGCTCCGAAGGTAGCGGACAATAATACCGGATGGTCTGGTATGCCCGCCATATGGGGGTTTGCCGGATGCCCGGCTCTCAGCCTTCCGTCAGCAAGCCTTGAGGGATTGCCGCTCGGTTTTCAGTGCATCGGAAGCTTTGGCGAGGATGAATGGCTGCTGGCCTGGGCCCGGGAAGTGGCTCGGGATTTGTGAAAATATAAGAATTCATATGCTTTATGCTATAAATTATCCTTCTATTTCTCGCTGAAACGGATACCGTCCTTATGAGGACGGTATCCGTTTCCACTTGTAAAAGCCATTGATACCAATACCGCCAAGCTAAAGGTATGGGAGGAGATCCTGAAATCATTATCGGCGGCATGGCAATGTACCTATTCTCGACAGGTGAGGAAACGAAAAGCTGCAAACAAGTCTTCTACCGGAATATCATGGATTCGCAGGCCGGACAGGTTGCATTCCTGAATATTCACATTGGAAAGATCACAGCCGAATAGGGTGCTGCCGGTTAACCGGGAATCTGCAATAAGTGTGCTCTGAAGGTTCAGGTTGGTGAATTTGGAGTCACTCATATTGCAGTCCGTAAACAGGCTGCGTCTTAAATTGCTGTTGCTGTAGGAGGATTTTTCCAGATTCATATTGTAAAAGTCGGCTTCATTCATCATACAATTCTCGAATTCCGCCTTGGAGAGCTGCTGGTCCTCAAATCTCACACCTTCCTCTGCTGTTACAGCCGTGCCCGATTTGACCTTTTCATAGCCGAATTCGGTGGCGGATTCATAGATTCGCGTATAACCGGATTTCTCATAGAAATGGTGGTTGCTCAGCTGCTTGCTGGAGGTTTCCAGCTTCCAAACCCGGACAGCAGGGAATTCCTCTTCGAGAAAACTCATGATCTTCGATCCGAAGCCCCGGCCTTGATACTGCGGGTCAATGAAGATTTTATCGAGACGGGCATGTCTTCTTCCGGTGTAATTAATGCTGAACCCGCCTGCAATATGCTGCTCTACTTCTAAGACAAAATAATCTGATTCCCGGATGAAATACTTGTGCATTTCTGCAGAGTCATATCCCGGCGGGCGTAGATTATTATCATATTCATTCTCTTCCGTTGCCCAGCGCTTCATCTCCAGGTCGAACGTTCTTTTCATTACTTCAGCTAAAATCCCGGCATCTGCCGTGGTTGCTCTGCGAATATTCATGGCTGCACACTCCGTTTTCTGTAATCGTAAATCCTTAATTGTTTTATTCAGAACAAAGGTATACCCCAGCCTCCGGAATATAACTGATGGATGCGCAGCGGCCGGTAACAGCTCCAATGACTTGCAAGGTATAAATGTCGATCAGCTGCAGCAACAGGGTTTCCTGCTCTGCGATGAACTTGCGGGTAAGCATACACTGAGCATTGATCATCCTTACCATCGTATATTGATCGCTGGCCGTGTACAACAGCTCACCGCTGTCAAGATCATAAATCTGGTCCAGAGGCTCCGATGTTCTGATTCCAAACTTGTTCAGATCTTCTCCGATATAAATATTGTCATAACACTCCTCAAGTCCGCATCTTTCCATCTGCCTGTTCTTTAGACCGTATGTACATAGTTCTGAAGAATTCTCGCTAAAATTCTGTTTGCATAGGAAAAGCGAAGAGCCTCTCTGGCTGATGCCGGCATACCCATGGGCCGGATCACATTGGTCAATAATAAAAGTTTCGTCGATTGGCAGGTGATTGCGGATATTCTGAACGAACTGTTCCAGCGGAATCATGACCACACTTTGTATGGCTGTACCTTCGGGCATATCGTATTGGCTGTAATCCCATTCCGCCCTTTTCTCAGAGACTCCAATCCGGCCCGTTACAAGCATAAGCTGTTCGATATGATCCTGCTCAAAGACTGAGGTGTATGATAAGTGTACGATCCGGTCATTCGGCCCGATCCTCTCGGGAACGGGGAAGCTCTGCCCAAGCTCGACGTCGATCAGCAGATATCCGGTAAATCCGGAGTTTCGTTTTTTGGAGAAGGGGTCCAGATCACGGACAGCCACCAATAGATAGCGCTGGTTCAGCCCATACAATTCTGTGTATTTTAAAGCCGATACCTCTATGTTTTCTGCCAGATCATCTGTCAAACGAAGAATATAGACCTCCTTCGCATGCATGCTGCGGCAATCCAGTTGATGAATCGCCAAGACGGCTGTCCGGCCTTCCCAGCTCAAATAGGCATAATAAATCCAGCGCCCGGCGTCTGAATGATTAAGAATATAAGACCTATGCCCATAGCTGACGAACTCCGTGGTATGGTTGACCAGATCATAGCGAAGCACTCCGGCAAAGGGGCCGGATTCCGTAAGCTCTTCTTCATAAATAGCGTCACTGACATAAAAGACAGCGTAGCGCTCATCGAGGGTAACCCCGGAGTAAGCTACAAATTGATTTTCAAAGCCGTGCAGATGCAGCATTTCAGTCATTACCGGGCACAACTCCCCTACACTGTAATAAAACAGAATATACCATAAATTGCGTGTAAAAAGGTTAAGACCAATGTAGAAAAAGGAAAATTGAAATTTAAGGGCACGAGCTCAGCTCGTGCCCTTTGCGTTCCGCCGCAGAAATCTGACATTCACTTCTCCGCTGCCTGCCGTATTTGGACGGAGACCCAGTCGGAAAGCATTCCGTTTTAAAGTTTTTTTGACCTGTAAGGGGGAGAGGGAAGGGGAACGCTGCAGCAGCAACGCGGCTGCGCCGGAGACGATAGGCGTCGAGACGCTGGTGCCGGACAAGACAAAATACTGATTATCTATTCTCAAATACGGATATTGGCGGGCTAACTGTGAGCCGGGAGACCGCAGAGAGATGATCGTTTCGCCAGGAGCTACAATGTCAGGCTTCTTCCTTCCTCCCGGTGCCGGCCCGCGGCTGGAGAAATCGGTGATTCGGTCATCGCCTTGCGGCAGCGTCCGGCGGTCATCTACAGCCCCAACTGTTATAGACGAAGGGCTAACGCCCGGCGACTCAATTGTTCTGCGGCCTGGACCGCTGTTTCCGGCGGCAATCACGACGGTGAGCCCGGCTTTTACTGCTTTTTCTACAGCTTGGCAGAGCAGGTCGTCCTCACATGAAGTATTCACCGGTCCGCCGAAGGACAGTGAAAGAATGCGCAGCTTCAACCGCTTCCGGTGCTTAATACACCATTCAATCCCCTTAATAATCGTGGAATCATAGCCATCACCATTCTTATCCAATACTTTAATGCCCACAATTCCCGCTTCCGGTGCCGGGCCTCTGTATTTCCCCCGGCTTGCCCAGCCGTTGCCTGCCGCATCGCCGGCAATATGTGTGCCATGACCATTGTCGTCATAGGGCTGTTTCCGGTGATTGATAAAATCCTTGAAGGCTATAATCCGGTTCACCGGCCGGGTCAGATCCGGATGCGGGAATACTCCGGTATCGAGAATGGCGATATGGATTCCTTTGCCCGTAAGCCCATCCGCTTGCCGAACGGTTGCAGCTCCGATTGACGGGGTGGCTATATTTAATGAAGTCGTTTTGATTGCGTCCAAATAGACCTTGTGAACTCCATTCCAGCAGCATATGCGTTCCAGACATTTCAATGATACCTGTGAGGATACCGCATTGAGCAGAGGCAGACGGCGGCTTACGATAAATGGCTGCGGGCCGATATGTCTGTGTAGAGCAAGAAGACGGGAGGATGTGACAGGGCGTTTAAACTGAATAATAACCGGAACGGCGACCGCTTTATTGACAGAGGCATAGGTTTTCCGGACTTTGTGTTTCAGGGGCCGATTTAATTTGGTGGCATGCTGCTGCAGCCATAACTGTGCGTTCATTGCTCAGTGATCACCTCTTCAGTCAGTGTATGCACAGTAAGAGACGGTGGGTACGTATCTATGAACCTAGGACACTACCACATTTTAATTCAAATAGGCCATTGTAGTTTCAGAGAGCACGGGAAATGAATCTAATAGTGTATCCTATAAGAAAGTGGTGAAGTAAATGAAGCCAGTGGACAAGAAGACTCTTATGGCAAAACGGGCACTTATGGCAAAAAAGGCGCTTATGGCCCGCAAGGCAAAGGCATCCGCAGTGAAAAAGAAACGCAGAATCAGACAAAGCCTCGACAGATTTATCGTAATTGCTACGAATCTGTCTAATGCACCAAGAGATACAAGTGGATGGACAGCTAGCTTAACCAACGCAGGCGTAACAACAACAGCCGATTTTGATGATTTTGGTGTGGCCAGATTCCCCACAATCACCACGTTAACAACGGTACCGTATCTTTTGAGAATAAGAGATGCCAACGGAAATTCGGTAGTCAGCCGAAATGTCCCTGCAGACCGTGAATTTTTCATCGCCAGATTCTAATCTGGGGTGATCCATGGATGTGACATAGTCTAAACAGCGTGCGCCGATGCAAGACGGTGTGCGCTGTTTGTTATGATATGAAAACAAATTAGAGTAAACTGGAATTGTAATGTTTTTCCTGTATCCTCATCAGCTTGGTATTCAGATTGGAGGGGTGTCCTATATACGAGTGGATCAAAGACCGTAGCTTGCTGGAATATAGCGCCAAGCAGGAGCGATTTGAACTGGATAGGTTAACTGATTTTCATGTGAACAGACTGACGATGGACAAGCCACCTTCCGGGATGACGGCGCTTGGGCAGTATTTTATTGCTTCTAGTGTGTTGGACGACCAATCCTTCGCCCAGGTAATCCCGGTACAAGATGAAGCGATTAGAGCCATATTGATGGAGCAGGTGGCGCCACATTTTACGGTAGTAAGGGAAGCCGGACATGAAGGTGTAATAGAATCGTTTTTTCTGGAGCAGCTCAGACCGGAATCGAAGATATTGTTCGAGGAGACGAAGACCGGGATATTGCCCGTTATACAGGATTTGTACCGTCACAAGGATATGAGCAGCCATTACCATGAGGGCAAGAGACAATTGATTCATTATCCTGTGAATTTGGAGCTGCTTACGCCTTATGATGCGCCAGATGTGCAAGAACTGCAAACGCTGCTGAGAAAGTTCTATTTCAAATCCGGGGGGGAATCCAGTCTGATGCCGGTCGGCTGGATATTTGAAGATTCCTTACGGGATTCTGCCCTGCTGCGGTTTCTTGCCGGATTTGTCCCCTATGTTACGATGCTCGTGGATGCAGACAGCAACGAAGTTGTAGTGCTGCGGATGAGCGAAAATGAATGTTCACATACGCTTAAATTGAATTCAGCTAAACCGCAGCCGCCGCGCAGACACAATAATTATTTATACCTGGATATGGGCATTGGATTGGTCTTTGCGGTTGATTTAGCCGGGCAGCTACCGGTGGAGGATTGGAAAGGTCTCCGGGAGAAACAGGGGTATTATTTGCCGGAGGACAGTGACTTTGCAGATTTTGATCATGAGACCGCAGCGCCGATTCCTGAGGGCATAGGCCTTTTTTTTGATTCGGATTTCACGAAAGCAATGGTTGAGGCGGTTAACCGGGAATTGCTGAATTTCTTGGGAGGAAAATGATGAAGTCTATCAGGGGGTTTGCAGCTTTGCCAGAAACGGATGGTCCTTATGTGGTGTATATGGATTTCCGGCCCGGAAAAATAGGGCTATATATTGAACTTAAATCTTGAGATAAGGGAAAGGAGCAACGGAGGGGGATTTTGGAACTGGAGGAGCGGTAGTGTCCGACTGAAAGCTTTCCGAAGGAAAGCTAGCATCGAAAGCATAAGCAGTCTTCGGATTTCTACCGCTAATAGCGGTTAAAATCAAGAAATTTGAAGACAACAGCGGCCGGAAGTCCAAATATTCACCGTAGTAGCGACTGATCCTGTACTCTAATATCTTAAGTTCAATCTATGCAGAAAAGCTGAATTGCAGAAATCGGTAGAACTTAATCCTTACTGAGAAGACCAATAACACTTATTATTGCTCCTAGTAATATAGTCAGAAAACTCAAGCTGGGATATCTGACCTTGTAATCAACGATAGCATTAAAAATGAGTCCTAAAAAAATCAGGAGGTGCAGATCGTGCCGCCGAAATCAGATATTACGAAAGAGCAAATTATACAGGCGGCATTTGCCATTGTGCAGGAGCAGGGGCTTGAAATGTTGTCAGCCCGAAATATCGCGCAGAAGCTGAATTGCTCCACCCAGCCGATTTACAGCTTGTACGGAAATATGGAGGAGATCAAAAGTCTGGCGTATCAGAGGGTTGTAGATCATGTGCGTTACAGCATGACAAGTTATGAGGAGGGGTACTACTCACCTGCTCTCAATTTGGCTATCGGATTTTTGCATTTTGCCAAGAAAGAACAGCATTTGTTCAGATCTGTGTATCTTTCAGGTTATAAGAGCTATGATCTGGATCAAGAAGAATTTATAGGCGAAGCCATAAGTATGGCCTACATGCGTCATAGCAAACGGCTCAATTCAGCCTCAGAACACAGACTTAAGCGGGTTTTTCTGAATCTCGCCATCTATTTAATCGGGCTGGGAACCCTGATCCACTCAAGTACAAAGAAGCTGGAGATTGATGAGGCGATAATCATGGTCAGGGAGATGTATGAAACTTTGCTCCTGAGAGAAAAAGAGGGAATGAGCTGTGAATAGCGGTCTGGCGTTATTTCTGCAAGAAAGCAGATTAAGATATTAGCCGTTGCTATTTTCTTCTTGATGAGTATACAATAGATTGAATTAAAATACTGGAAGAGGTGGAAATATGAATTCATTTTTAAATCTTCATATTTTCATTTCATTGAAACACTAAGGCATTTTATGCTTTAGTGTTTTTTTATTATGCGGAGGTGTAGAGATTGGTAAGGTACAAAAGAGTTCTCATTAAACTAAGCGGCGGGGCAGTGGCAGGAAAGACAGAATTTGGTTTTGAACCGGAAAAAATGGAGCATATCGCGAGTGAAATTATGTCCGTGGTGAAACTGGGCGTTGAGGTTTCACTCGTGATCGGAGGAGGCAACATATTCCGTGGCAACATGGCGGAGAGCTGGGGCATAGAAAGAGCGGAGGCTGACAATATCGGCACGCTCGCGACCGTCATCAACAGCTTGATGCTGCGTGGAGTACTCAAAGCCAAATCTGACAGAGAAGTGCGCGTAATGACAGCAATACCGACTACATCCGTTGCTGAACCGTATATCCGTCTAAGGGCAATTCATCATTTGGAAAAAGGGTATATCGTGATTTTCGCCGGAGGCAACGGTCAGCCCTATGTGACAACAGACTATCCTTCGGTTCAACGAGCGATCGAGGTGAATTGTGATGCCCTGCTGGTTGCCAAACAAGGGGTGGATGGTGTACTTAGTGCAGATCCTAAACATGACAGGGCGGCCAGAAAGTTCAAATCCCTGCATTACAACGATGTGCTCCAGCATAACTTGAAGGTCATGGATCAGTCAGCGTTCATTCTGGCCAGGGATTATCATCTCCCGATGCATGTGTTCAACTTTGACCAGCCGGGTTCCATGAAAGACATTTGTGAAGGGATCAATCACGGAACAATCATTAGCGGAGAATCTCTTCTGGAATTGGAATAAGTGGCATGTTTTATTCTATTGAGAGTATAATAGCTTAGTTTGTCAATATACAGCTAGCTAATAAGCTTGAATATTAGTGATTATGTACAATCGGTTGGCAATAATTTAGCTATAATGACAATAAACCTAACATATATATTTAAAAGGCACAGCATTCAAGATATAATGTGGCCATCAGTATCAGCGTGAAGGTTGGCGGAGAGTCATGTATTTTGATTTCTAAAAGATGCCATCGAAAGGTCTGAGGGTTGATGAGCCTGGAAACTTTAAATGAACGAGTACAAACTGACCTTTCCTATTTGGCCTATGGCGGTACGGACTGGGTACGTCCTCTGGAGCATCTGGAAGGGCATGTCTACGATGTTGTTATTGTCGGAGGCGGTCAAAGCGGTTTGGGAGCGGCTTTTGGACTGCTGCGTGAACGGATATCTAACATTCTGGTCATTGACGAGAACAGTGAAGGGTCAGAGGGGCCTTGGGAGACCTATGCCCGGATGGTTACACTGCGGACGCCAAAGCATTTGACCTCCATTGATTTAGGGATTCCATCCCTGACCTTCCGCTCCTGGTGGGAAGCGCAGGCTGGTCCCGAGGGCTGGGAGGCCATGGACAAAATCCCGCGCGGTGAATGGATGAACTATCTGCGCTGGTACCGCCAGGTGCTCAGACTTCCTGTCATCAATGAGGTGAAGCTGAAGCTGATTGAGCCTGGAGAAGAGGGGCTCCACCGCCTGCACATTGCTGGCCCGGGAGCACCCTCCGGGTTGCTGCTGGCCCGGAAGGTGGTGCTGGCTACCGGCATTCAGGGTGGCGGTCAATGGCATGTGCCGCCGCTTATTGCCGGAAATCTGCCGGAGCATCTGTACTCGCATACTTCGGAGGCTATTGATTTCAGCGCACTGAAGGGCAAAAAAATCGCCATTCTGGGCGGCGGAGCCTCAGCCTTCGACAATGCTAATTACATGCTCTCCGAAGGTGCAGCCGAAGCCCATGTCTTTGTACGGCGGGAGAAGCTGCCGAGCGTCAACCCGATTCGCCAGATGGAAATATCGGGGATGATTGAAAGGTTCCATACGCTGGCGGATGACGATAAATATGCGGTGATCTCCCATTTCTTCAAGTACAATCAGCCGCCGACCAATGATACCTTTGCCCGTGCCGCGGCTTGGCCCGGCTTCACACTGCATCTCGGCTCCCCGTGGCTTGATGTGCAGGCTACTCCGGGAGGGGCGGTAGTAACAACTCCCAAGGGAGAGTTCGCCTTTGATTATATTGTGGTCAGCACTGGTCTTCTCAGTGATCCCGGCCTGCGTCCCGAGCTGCGGCTGGTTGAGCGTTATGTCGCCCGCTGGAGCGACCGCTATCAAGCCCCGGAAGATAAGGTGAATCCGCTGCTTGATGCGCATCCTTATCTCAGCCCGGGGTTTGCGCTGCAAAGCCGTGGGGAAGACGGGAAGAAGCTGCTGCATGGTTTGTTTGTATTTAACTATTCCGCTTTGGCCAGCTGCGGGTTGTCCGCTTCGGCGATTTCAGGTATCCGGAACGCCATACCCAAGCTTGTAGCCGGGGTGGCCGATCAGCTCTTCGGGGATGACCGTGAGAGGATTCTGCAATCCTTTTACTCCTATAATGAAATTGAATTTACCGGAGATTTGTAAGGAAAAGCTCTCTTGAGAAATCAAGAGGGCTTTTTGCTATAATAGAGAGGTTCATATTTCTTCTGCAGATTGGAGTAAGACCATGACCTATCGCAATTTGGAAGAGTGCATTATAGATTTGGAGAAGCACGGACATTTGATCCGTATTCATGAGGAAGTGGACCCCCTGCTGGAGATGGCAGCGATCCATTTAAAGGTTTATGAGGCCGGCGGCCCTGCATTATTATTTGAAAATGTTAAAGGCTCGAAGTACCGTGCGGTGTCGAACCTCTTCGGGACCATTGAGCGCAGCAAGTTTATATTCCGGGATACCTGGGATTCTTCACAGAATGTCATCGCGCTGCGCAATGATCCGATGAAGGCGCTCAAGCAACCCTTTAAATATATAGGTACAGGGCTTGCCGCGAGAAAGGCTCTGCCGCTTAAGACACTCGGCGGTGTCCCGGCAGGCTTCGAGGAAATTCAAATCTCCGACCTTCCGCAGATTAAGCACTGGCAGGGAGACGGGGGGGCTTTTGTCACCTTACCGCAGGTGTATTCGGAGGACCCGGACAAGCCGGGCATAATGAATTCCAACCTGGGCATGTACCGTATTCAGCTCAGCGGCAATGAGTATGAAGTGAATAAGGAAGTGGGGGTTCATTACCAGATCCACCGCGGCATCGGAATCCACCAGTCCCAAGCGAACAAGCGGGGCGAACCGCTTAAAGTGAGCTGCTTCATCGGCGGTCCTCCCGCACACACATTGTCTGCTGTCATGCCGCTGCCGGAGGGCTTAAGCGAAATGACCTTTGCCGGTCTGCTGGCCGGACGCCATTTCCGCTACAGCTATGTAGACGGCTTCTGCATCAGCGCGGATGCGGATTTTGTAATTACCGGGGAAATACATCCCGGTGAGACCAAACCGGAAGGTCCCTTTGGCGACCACTTGGGGTACTACAGCCTGGTGCATCCTTTCCCGGTCATGAAAGTACATAAGGTGTATGCCAAGAAAGGGGCAATCTTCCCGTTCACCGTAGTGGGACGGCCGCCGCAGGAGGATACCGCCTTTGGGGAATTGATTCATGAACTGACCGGAGGCGCTGTGAAGCAGGAGATCCCGGGAGTGAAAGAAGTACACGCGGTTGATGCTTCAGGAGTGCATCCCCTGCTGTTTGCCATTGGCAGCGAACGGTACACGCCTTATCAGCAGTTGAAGCAGCCGGCGGAGATTCTTACCATCGCCAACCGGATCCTGGGAACCGGCCAGCTTAGCCTGGCTAAGTATCTGTTCATTACGGCCGAGGAGGACCGGGCCATTAGCACTCATAATGTGGTTGATTTTCTGACCTATATTCTGGAGCGGATTGACCTTCGCCGTGACATTCATTTTCAGACCAATACTACGATTGATACGCTTGATTATTCCGGCACAGGAATGAACAGCGGCAGCAAGGTGATTTTTGCGGCAGTGGGAGAGCAGAAGCGGAGCTTGTGCACAGAAGTGCCGGAGGTTCTGTCCCGGCTACAGGGCTTCGGTGAGGCCAGAATGGTGATGCCGGGCATCGTTGCCCTGCAAGGGCCGGCATTCATTAATTATAATGAAGCGCAGCAGCAGTTAAGGTCTTTGTGCGACGCCATTGAGGAACAAGGTCCGCTCCCTACCTTGCCGATGATTATTCTGTGTGATGATAGCGAGTTTATGAGCGGGACCCTGAACAATTTCCTATGGGCGACCTTCACGCGCAGCAACCCTTCGCATGATATATATGGCGTGAACAGTGTAGTGGAGAATAAGCACTGGTCCTGCGACAATGTCATTATAGACGCCCGTACGAAACCGCATCAGGCCCCGCCATTAATCCCGGATCCTGAGGTGGAGCGCCATATTGAGCGGCTTTTTGCAAAGGGAGCCATCCTGGGAAGCCTGCGTAAATAAAACTGCAGGTTATTCTCTTGGCGGGGAGTTGGGAGAAAACAGTATATTCGAACGGAAAACCGCAGCTGATGTCGCTGCGGTTTTTTATGTGCGTCTCACAGTTGTACCTATTCGAAAATCGGTTTTTTGTCATATTTTCGCGAAATTTCGTACGAAAATAGGTAACATTGCTGGATCAAAGTCGTAACCTGCGTGTCCGGGAGTACTCTACAGAAAAAAATATAATGCAATATGCAGGCAGGACAAATTGCCAAATGATAGAGAGTTAAGAGACTCTAAGAGTGAAAATAATGCATCGGAGAGAAATAACTTACAAGTGAATTAATCCAAGAAGTCCAGGCCTAGCCTGGCTTCTAATCGCTGAGCGATCCTGTTGGCCCGGATTTTATTCCCGATCCCCTGAGCTGAGATTGTAGGACCCAATAAACGAATGCAGTCATATTTTGGAGATTATTAACGATATGAAATAGAAAAAAATAATAATGATGTAATATTCGACAATAAATTCCTTACATTTCAAAAAATATATGATAGGATAAAAAATGAAATCGTACAAACGTTTGCACAACTTCTGGTTGTTGCTTTTCGAGAGATAAAGGGGGCGTACTGAGTTGATGTGAAAATATATGAAATTATGTGAAAAGAAAAGAAAATAAATGTAAGAAAGTGGAAAGGGGATTAGGCAATGAAATCAGAACAAGCTGAATATGCAGTATCGGAGAAGATGCCAGCACTGGTATGGTGTTCCGAGGGACTGAATCTGTCTGAACTGGACATCCCTGCGGTCACACTATTAACTGATGTCAAAATAAAAATTCAAATGACGGGGATCTGCGGAACCGATCTGGCTGTCATCACAGGAAAAGAACCTGGTATTTCTGGAGTGATACGCGGTCATGAAGCTGTAGGAACTGTTATCGAAACCGGGGCGAATGTGACAGGCCTGAACATAGGCGACAGAGTAGTCATTGATCCCAATCAAAGCTGCGGCGAGTGCAGATTTTGCCGTCAAGGCAAAGAACATCTCTGCATAGGAACGGATGGGAAGGGCATGCCGATTGCCGGATTGAACAAAAATGGCACTTTTGCTCCCTGGTTCGTTACTGATGAAAAGTACTTGTATAAACTACCTGAACAAATGAGTTGGGAAGCTGCACTGGCCGTTGAACCACTCGCCTGTGTTCTGCATAACTTCCGTGAGGCCAGGATCAGCGCAGATGACTCGGTGTTAATTCTTGGTTCCGGCCCGATGGGACTTTTAGGTCAAATAGTTGCTAAACGTATGGGATGCACCACTATTGCTACGGAAATCAATACAGGCCGGCTGGCAAAGGCGAAGCAAATCTCTGACTATGCCTGCCCGCCGGAGGAGCTGACCCCGGAGCTGGTGTCAAGCATACTGGGAGAGAAGAAATTTAACATCGTAATAGATACAGTGGGCACACAGATGGAGCTGGCGGAACAGTGGGTGGAGCGCGGCGGTACGATAATCCCCTTCGGCATCAATGGGAAATATCAGTATACAATCTCACCGACCTTTTACACCCAGAACGCAGTAAGGCTCCTGGGAGCCGGTGAATATCTGAACACCTTTGAGGATGCATTTCAGTTTGCGAAGGATGTGCCGGAGGTAGCCTCCCTGATTACACGTAAGTACAGCTTGAACCAATCCGGGACAGCCATTCAGGAGTTGCTGGGACATATGCCGGATCATGCAGCTTCTTCGGACAAGCCGCTTCTAAAAACGGTGTTTGTTTTCTGAAAAGAACTTTCATAGGGAGATGCGCTCAATGATCAGACAGGATGAAAGAATAAACCGGATGCTTGAATATTTTGCCGGCTGCCAATTTAAAAAAGTGGAACCCATCTGGATACCCGCTTTGTGGAACGAGTGCGGCTATTTGTCGGTCTTGGATAACAAGGATGGCGAAATTCTCGTTGATCCGGCAGGATTTATGGTTAAGCATCTGCAATACTTGCTTGAGTTGTCTTCGGGCTATGTCAATATCGAGCAGACAGATTTAGATAATAGTGTCATCTATTGCTCCTTACTCCGTTATACTTCAGCCTGGGATTATAGCCATACCGGGAATATCCAATCCGGAACGTTTCTGAAATTTATGATTCTGTTGCCAATGCTAAAAAAAATGAATGTCAATATCCTGTACTTGCTGCCTGTAACCCAGTACAGCCATTTGAATCTCAAGGGGGATATTGGTTCGCCGTATGCCGTGTACAGCCTATTTGATTTAGATGAGAATTTACATGATCCGTTGCTGGACGGTATGGAGAAGCTGACCATCCATGATGAGCTGGCGACCTTGGTTGAGGCCTGCCATTTGCTGGATATCAAAGTAGTACTTGATTTAATCCCGCGGGTGAGTGCAAGAGATAATGTGTTTTTGGCAGAACACCCGGATTGGTTTTACTGGATTGATCTTAACGTGCTGCCGGGATTCCAGCCTCCGAAAATTGCCGAATTGGAGTTCTTCGCCGAATGTACACCGGATAAGCTGGAAACCATTTACCGCAGTGATGAAACCCGGGTTTTTCTAAACCAATTCCGTCTGCCGCCGAATGAACTGGATGCAGTCCTTTGGAGTGACCTCAAACGGCGCGCCCTTGAGTCAGGCGAATCCATATTACCGATGATCGAACGTGAGATGGGGATTACCCCGGCCCCTGCACATTCGGATTGGATTAATGATGTTCAGCCAATCTGGACAGATGTAGCTTTCTTTCGTCTATACAATGATCCCTCTCCGTTGGTCCGGTCTTATTTACCTGAAGGGCAACCGCCATACGTACTTTTTGATACGATCAAGTGCAATGTATACCCTGGAGAGGAGCCGAACCGGGAATTGTGGAACACACTGATAGAGGCAGCTTGTTTCCAACTGAACACCTATAACATTGATGGTTTCCGGATGGATATTGGACACACGCTCCCGGTTCCCTTACAGGAATCTATGTTCAAGGTGATTAAAGATATTAAGCCAACAGCGATTCTGATCAGTGAGGATTTATTCAATCGCAACCACCGTGAAGCGGCAAGAACCGGATACAATGTGATGTTAGGCAGCGGGTGGAACATCATGACTGATATCCGTGTCGAACGCTTGGAGGAGTACCTGCGGGAACTTCCGGAGTTGCAGATCCACGTATTTGCCTGCTCGGAAACAGCAGATACTCCAAGAATTACAAGCCGGGGCGGGATGGAGCTGGCCCGTCTCATGACGGTGTTTAATTATTTCCTACCGAACGGAATCCCTTATCTGACTACAGGAATGGAAGTATATGAGGAGCAGCCGCTTAATTGCGGTCTCGGGGATAATACCGGCGGTGCAGATATTCCAAAAGCTTTTTTCAATACCATGACGATCAATTGGACCAATGAATCCACACTGCTGCCGCTCCTGGAGCAATTAAAGCAGATAAAGAGACAATACTCTAATCTGCTGAAGCCAACGAACTTTTATCTTTCTGATTCACAAGGCGATATTATGATCTACTCTTACTATTTGAAAGATGAGCTGTTCAGCGTTTGTTTTAATTTGAACCCGGAAAAAGAGCAGACATTAAAGATTGAGCTTATCTATCCGGGGTCTAAAAAGACAAATCTGCTGATAGAAAGCGAACAGGGCGGATGGAACAAGCCTGGCAGCGAAGAAACCTATGAGATGCAGCCTTATCAGGCGCTGGTACTATTAATGGAACTGATCAAATGACCAAGGAGGAAGGATTGCAATGGATAAACAAACCGTACAGCAACAGCAACTGAATATCTGGCATGAATTCGATGGGAAGGGAGATACCTCCATAGAGGTGTTGGAGCAGCTCTGCCGTGAGTATAGCTCTGAATTCGGTGTTCCCATTATTCCGAAAGTCATGAATATCTCTAAACTGACCGCTGGCTTGCAGCAGATAAAAACTGCCGGAGCTGGTCCACAAATGGCGCTGGTTCCGGCAGACATGGCTGGATACGGGGAAGGAGCCGTGTATTCGGAGATTCCGGAGAAATTCTGGTCTATGTCCGGCTTCTCTGATAAGGATATCCGTTACTCCATGCGGTCGAATGACAAACAGTATGGTATTCCTATTCTAAAAGGCAATCATCTGGTGCTTTATTGCAACTCGGAAATCTATCCGGAGGCTCCAGCTTCGTGGGAAGCGATTGAGCAGCAGGCGGAGGAGCTCATGGCTAAAGGTATTGTTCCAGCCGCCACTGATCTGGCGGACCCTTATTGCTTTATCCCATTCCTGACTGCATTTGGAGGCTGGCCGCTGAAGGAAGGAAAACCCGATCTGTCAACTCCGGAAATGGAAGCGGCTCTGCGGTTCGTTCAGCGGCAAACGGCCCAAGGGGTGCTTGGCAGTTTTCACGGTTCCACTGAACTCCTGGACCGTTTTATCGCCGGAGAGATTGGTGCCATCATTTGCGGGGAATGGATTTACAATTATTTAGACCTTCATATGCGAGACAGATTGCTCGTAGGTGCGCTGCCGACTATTATTGGCAACCCGGCAGTCTCAATGGCTTCATCCATCGGTCTGGTATTTCCGCAGAATTCGTTGGAATCGGAGCAATCGGACGAGCTACTATCATTCGCCGCTTATCTGCTGAGTGAAAGCAGCCAACGGGAATGGGCGGAACGGGTACAGCGGATTCCAGTGCATACCGGGGTGTTGGAGGACATCAGGGTTACCGCCTCACCGGTCAGGGCTACACTGATTTCCTGCCTTGAAAGTGCGCGTAACATGCCAATTGAGCCGATTATGAGGGAAGTCTGGGATGCCATCTCCGCAGGCTTAAAACATTTATCACAAGAAGACGCCGCGAGATTATTGGTGTTAATGGAAGAGCATGTGAGCAGCCGCAGCAAACAGCAAACTCTATAGAGAAGAGGGAAAACCATGAAAACGACCATTTTTAGCCAAGTGTCAATCGACGGAAAGCTTACTTTAGGTGCGGGGCAGTCCAGCAAACAATTGTTCAGTATGTTCGAGGAACCTGATATTGAATATATTCATAAATTCAGGGGCTTAGTTGACGCTATTATGGTAGGGAAAAATACAATACAATATGATGATCCGATGCTGACAAACCGGTATGAGGAGAATAATAACCCGCTGAGGATTATCCCCACCTCACATATGGATATTTCACTGGACAGCCATGTTTTTGCCGACAACGGCAGAACGCTGATCGTTACCACTGAAAATGGCCAGGATCCTGAGAAGATAAGTATTTTGAAGGACAGGAACAAAGAGGTGTTAATCTGCGGAGAGGACAAAGTGGATTTTGTGGATTTGTTCCGTGAACTGGAGGCTAGCTACAACGTGCACAGCATTATGATAGAAGGCGGCGGGTTTCTAAACTGGAATGTTTTTGACCAGGATTTAGTAGATGAAATCATCTTAATGCAGCTGCCGATTATTATCGGAGGCGGGACTAATATAACGCTTGTTGACGGCAAGGGATATAATGACCTGAGCTTTGCAAAGAAGTTCAAGGTTGTGGAAGTTCTCCCGCAAAAAAACTATACACTGCTTCGTTATCAGAAGGCTGTGTGACGACGATGGGAGGGCCCGGTAATGTTAAAAGATTCAAAGGCGGATTTTTATAGCAATATCTATAAAATAGCAATTCCTGTAACTCTGCAAAGCCTGATTATGGCTCTGCTAACCTTAACCGATCAGCTTATGGTCGGACAACTCGGCGATGTGGCCGTTGCTTCTGTAGGCATATCCATAAAAATATACGGGATTATAACTGTAGTATTGGCCGGACTAGCGACAGGGGTGTCCATTTATGCCGCGCAGTTCTGGGGGAAGAAGGATGAGAGAAGCACAGCGCAGCTGCTGGGATTAGGACTGCTTCTAGGGATGGGCATCTCCATTATTTTTACGTTGCCCATTCATTTCTTCCCGGAATTCAGTCTCAGCTTATTTACTAAGGACCAGCGGCTGATCACAGAGGGGTCCGGTTTTCTGAAAGTGATCTCTCTGAGTTATATTCCGGTTATGCTGACAATGATCTATTCCGCTATTTTGCGTGCTACAGGACATGTGAAGCTCCCTATGATAACCAGCATAGCTGCAGTGTGTATTAATATTGTACTTAACTATCTGCTAATCTTCGGGAAATTCGGCTTTCCGGAATGGGGGTTAAAAGGAGCAGCGATTGCTACACTTACCGCCCGGTTGTTTGAATGCTGCTTTATCATTGCAGCTGCCTATAAGCTTCGTCTTCCCGGAGCAACCCGTATCCGCGACTGGTTCGGGGCATCCGGGACGCTTCTGGGGAAGTTCCTTCGCACTACGTATCCGATCGTATTGACCGAGCTGATTTGGGTGCTGGGTGAAACTGTGTACGCCATTATTTACAGCCGGATGGGAACTTCTGAAATAACCGCGATGACGATAACCTATCCGCTTCAGAGCTTAAGTATCGGTTTATTATCCGGGCTCTCTAGCGCGGCCGGCATCATGATTGGGAATAAGCTGGGGGCCGACGAGCAGGATGTGGCATTGGACTTTTCAAAGCGGTTTATCAAACTGGGTATTCTGGTATCCCTTGGAATCGGCGTATTGATTGCCGTATTTGCGCCTTTGTATGTATCTATCTTTCAGGTGTCAGATGAAGCGCGTCTCATGGGAACCCGGCTGGTTTGGGTATTCGCTGCATTCCTGTGGGTAAAGGTTGCCAACATGATTTTGGCGGGCGGCATTCTCAACAGCGGCGGTGACAGTAAGTTTGTATTCGCGATGGAATCCACTGCGACATGGCTGATTGGTGTCCCTTCCGGATTATTAATGTCGTTTGTCTGGAAACAGCCTGTATTTCTGGTATATATGATATTGTCTATGGAAGAAGTGGTTAGGCTTAGCATAGGACTAATACGAATATACTCCAGAAAATGGATGAAAAATTTGGTCGCTGACATATCTGCATAAGAAGAAATGGATTCGGGGGAGAAATCCCCCGTCTTGCTTTATTACAATACAATGGAAACCGAATTGCCAAAAAAAATAGATTACTATTATACACGATGATGCCAAAACTACGAATTATATATTTCAATTGACCAACGGTAAAACTATGGTTATATTTGTAATATAATAAAATTTCTCTCATATGTTGCAACGAGTTGATTCTGAAGGAGTGGTTTACTTGATAGCTACAACCACGATCCGCAGCGAGTTGGATAACCTCATGAAACAAAAAGGCTGGAATATGAGTAATCTGGGTAGAACCATCGGTATAAATGTAGGATCTATAAGCTCCATTTTAAAAGGCAATAAGGTAATGAGCGTGGATCAGGTTGACAGGGTGACCGCGGTGCTTTCGTTGCCTGCGGGTTATTTTTACGAAAATTATATTCAGGAAAGTATGATAGAAGCGACGCCTAATTGGCGAAGAATCGGCCCGTTTCTTTACCGCTGCGCAGAACTGAATAAACTGGATTGTGTTCTGAAGACGGTTACTATTCTTCTAGAGGAATTGACCTACGCACCCTTGCTCTTTGATGTTGCCAATGATTTTTTCAAGAGAAAATGGAATGATTCTGCTGCGATTCTGTATAATAATGTGGCCAGATGTGAAATCCGCCAGCATTCCGAACGTTTGGCCTTTTGCCAATACCGTCTCTTCACGCTTAGCATTGGAGATGACCAAATTCAGAATTTTGAGGCGGCCTGTCAGTTTGAACCGTTTGTCGAACGGTTAGACGAGAAGGATCAGCTGGATGCACTTAAAGATTTAGCGAATATTTACCGTTCTTTGCGGCGGTGGGACAAGGTTGAGGAGCTTGCCAGAGAGATGGGCCGGAAGGCCCGGATACAGTATTACAGCAAACACCGGAAAGAAGGAAGAGTGCAAGAGAGCTTGGCGACAAGCCTGCCGCTCTTTGTTTACATAGCCTATTCGAACCTGCTTCTTGCAAGTGTATGGGACGCCAGAGGGGATTTTCAGCAAGCCTTGGAATGCACCTATGCTTATGCCGATCTTAGTTGGGTCAAAGAGACAGACCCTGAGACGTTACATTGGGTTGAATTATTCCAGCATTGGGCACAAGTCAATACCTATATAAATAAGCTTCGAGGCGGAGATCAAAGTGTAATCTCTGACCTTGTTAAAATTACTAAAGGAAAAAAAGAAATCTTTACTGAGCTCCTTAATATTATTGAAGCTGCAAATCAGTATTCTTTTGATATCGATTACATATTAGATGAATTTGAGTCTCAAATTGTCTTTTATGAACGAGATCTCGCTTCGGATGTGTATACCCGTCAGGTCATTCCTGAACAAACAGCACGGTTTAGTTACGAGTTGTCAAAATATTACCTTAAAAAAGCAATGTATGCAGAAGGGTTTAAGTATTTATTGGAAAGTATGGAATCATACAGTGCGAAAAACAATAGTAATGCTATTATCAAATGTGTAGGCTTATTTGAGAGTTTTAAAGAATATGCGCGGCCTGAAACATTGATACAATATCAAAGATTTATTCAAAAGGTGTGGGAAAAAAATGAAAAAGAAGCTGACCTCGTTATTAGCAGTATCTAGCACTGCAAGATCCTAGTGCCTAATTGATACAGAGAACTGTCTATTCATGTCAAATGCTCAGTTTTTATTTGGGAAAATATACAACAAAAAGAAAAGATTGTGATATAATCATTTGTGTAGGCTTATCTGAGAGATTTAAAGAGTATGCGTTGTTTGAATTACTGACACAGTATCACAAATTTATTAAAAAGGGTGTGGGAAAATGAAAAAGAAGCTGACTTTGTTGTTAGTAGCTACCAGTTTTTTAGCCATTTTATTTTTGCCGGTATTGCCTTCAAATCCGTCTCATATTGTAATCCTTAATGATCAGGTTGGAGGAGCATAATCAGGCTGTCACCTCCCTTGGAACTGTTGAATTCGAGTACCCGTCTTTAAATATCTCTTCAATTATTTGAGCCTACATAACCTCTGAGTATCCGGCAGATTGTATGAGAACTGTCCTTCCTTTGCAGGGAGGGACAGTTTTTGATTGTAATGGCTGACTCCAGCACGCCTGGCAATTTCCGAGTGAGTGGGAATCACTCCCTGGCTTTGGTCTGCCAGAAGAAGTAGGAGACAACGATTTCGAATACCTTTAGATGTGGAAATGCTGTGAAGGAGTTGCTTACACAATATATTTTACAGTCAGTCTCTCGACTATTGAATAGTTATTTTAAATCTTAAAAACAGATACTGTTTGATTCATTTCTTCCGCCCTTTTGGCAAGCATGTTGGCCCCGGCAGAAACTTCCTCCATGGCTGCCGTAGTTTCCTCGACAACGGATGCTACCATTTGAGTAGAATCTGCTGCACGTTCAGAGATTTCAGCTATTTTTCTCATAGATTCCAGCATAGAAACGGTCCCTCCACTTACAGATCTTGCTTCAATAGCGGCATTGTCCACCTCACCGCTGACCTCTTCAACAGCAACAACAATATCAGAGAATACGGTACCCACACCTTCGACGAGCACCATACCTTCATTTAGTGAATGAACCCCTTCATTCATTGAGATCACAACTTCGTCGGTTCTCAATGTGATTTCGTTGACCAGAGAAGAGATTTTGCCCGTTGCTTCACTGGCCTGTGCTGCCAGTTTGCGTACTTCAAAGGCAACGACCGCGAACCCTTTTCCATGCTCCCCTGCTCTTGCAGCTTCTATGGCCGCATTTAGTGAAAGTAAGTTGGTACTGGCTGCTATGTCACTGATCATAGTTGAAATTTGACTAATCTCGGCAGACTTTTCCCCCAAAATATTAACTACTTCCGCAGATTGAGTTACCTTGCTATGAACATCTCTTATTTGAGAGACAGTGGAAGAAATTATGGCTTGACCATTATTAGCCTTCTCCTGTGCTTGGATTGTGAGATCGGACACATTAGCAAACCGATTAGTTATTTTCTCGACGCTATTAGAAACGTCTACTGTAATATTCAACGTTTCAGCTATATCTGCAAGCTGAGTTTGCGATCCCTCTGCGACTAAAGTAACACTTACGGCTATCTGCTCGCTGGCTATACTTGTCTGCTCTGCACTAGCTGTTAACTGCTCTGCTGTAGAGGCAACCAGTAACGAGTTTTCTACCACTTCTTTTAAAAGGTTACTCAGTGACTCGCACATGACATTAAAGTCGGACGCCAGCTCGCCGACCTCGTCTTTTGATCGGACCCTAAGGGGTTCGACTTGCAGGTTCCCCCTGGTTACCAACTTCATTTGTTCCGCGATCTTTAATATAGGTTTAGTGAACGATGCAGCCAGTAAAAGCGAACCGATGATTCCAAGGATAGTGCTTATGGCAGTCAGGGAAATCATTAATATTTTACCTGATTGGTAAGAACGACTCGATAGATTAGCTGCATCCATAGCGTATTGCTCATTGAGTAGCCTAAGTTTATTAACGTCGTCTAATGCGGCATTATAAATAGCAGAATTTCCATGTATGATCATGTATGACATCACTTTATTATTTTCTTCCATCGCAGTGGAAACCACTTTTAGATACCGAAGATACATTGCCCACTGACCATAAAAGTTGGTGAACAGCTCTTTTTCCTCTACTGTGGAGGCAATACTCTGGTATTTGTTTACGCTCTCTTCCATTAAACCTATCGCTTTTGCTAGGTCAACTTGATCTTTTTTTCGGGCTGCCGGATCATCTTCGATTATCATCCTAACGGTGAGTCTGTCAACTTCTGTTATCTGCTTGTCCATACCCTGAAGCAGAATAACGGCAGGTAAAGAGCGCTTATTAACTTTATCTGCTGCCACCCCCATATCCGACATCTTTATGATACCTACAATACTCGAAAGTGACAAAACGATAACTAATACGAGCGCCGCACTTATTAATTTTTTCTTTAAAGTCAATCTAAACATCGTTTCTTCCTCCTATGTCTGGTCTCGATGTCACCGTTGGGCTTTCCAGTAAATACGTATTTGCCGCAACAGCTCAGCCGAATCTATTTTCCCACTGATGTAGCTTTGAATAGATGCACCAGTGATGGCCCAATGATCAGGAGGAAGAGTTGTAATAAACGGTAATGTCTTTCCTTCCGAGATATACGCCTTGATCGATTTCCCCAAAGGATCGACAGGCTCTAAGGAAATGTTCTTGAACGCAGGAATAGTATTGGCCTTGTTGACTAGGAACTCTTGTCCGGGCTTTTCAAATACGAGCCAATTAAGAAACCTTTTTGCTTCCTCTTGCTGTTTAGGAGTGGTGGTTTTTGAGTCGATGATTATATATTTTGTTACACCAACTGTAATTTTAGAATTAACAGGATCATCCGAATTATTGTTTAACGGTAGAGGCAAGAAGCCGTATTCCCCATTTGCTGTATCATTGCTCTTAATTTCCCCCCAAGCCCAGTTGCCCATAAACCAAAGCCCTACTTTTCCCTCTCCAAGGGCCTTTGCTCCGTCATAAGTATTTTCCATAGGCGAATTCTTATTAATGTTGTTATCTTTGAGCAAATCTAAGGTTTGTACCCACCCAGACATCGCATCATTTTTAGACATATCTATGGAATTATTCTGCATACCCTTAACAAACTTTGAAAAACCTCCGGGTTGAACAGAATAAGATACAGTTAAAAGATGAGAGCCAAGTGACCAATCCATCGTAGAAAGCATGACTGGTTCTACACCCGTCTTCTTGATCTTAGTCATTAATAAGTTGAGGCTGCTTCTACTTTTTACCGATGAAGCATCGAAAGAGCCCCCAACCGCCTTGTCGAGTACCTTCTTATTGTATATTAACCCGTAGCCTTCAACTGCAAATGGAAAGCCGAGTACAGTTTCGTTTTTCTTAACAGCATCAAGTCCATTGTCTATCGTTTCAGCTACCCATTTTTCTTTACTTAAATCAACAGCTTTATCCAAAAACTGCTGTGTGTCCCCTGAATCAAGCATCGACATAGTTGCCGGGCTCCCTGAGCCGTACATTGACATTAACTTTTGATAACCAGACGTACCCTCCGGAGCGGATATTATCTCTAAAGTTACTCCAGGATGCTCTTGATTGTATTGTTTCGCTACTTCCTCTAATTGAGTTTTTATCTCAGTTTTGGAATTTAGAAGTGTGATCTTGGTTGTCTTCAGTGATGTTGGGGAAGCTGAACACCCCATTAACATTAATAGACATGCCAGGGAGAGTGAAATTCCCAGCTGTTTTCTCATTAAGTTTCCCTCCATATTATGAATACATTTCTAACGGATTTTCTATTATCCTGAGTCCTATAAATATTTATTTGCTTAAACTATAGGAAAGTTGTTCGAGCTAATTGTAATATAATAGGATTCAAAGACGAATAACCCTATCCCTTCTGATGTTTTTTCGAAAATCTAGCACTTTTAACTTATCGGCATATTTACCTAGGTGAATTAGGGATTTACTTTGGTAATATATGACTATGGAATCAAGACGTTTTCTTTATACTTTCCTGACTAGGGTGTTTATGCAAACTAGGGTTTTGTAAGAGTTTGGTAAAAGTAAGTATAATGAGACGATACGAAATCCGTGACAATCAATGGGAAAAGATCAAGGACCTGCTGCCGCCGGAACGAAAACCACAAGGAGGGAGACCCCCGAAAGACCATTGTCAGATGCTGAATGCCATGCTGTGGGTGCACCCTGGCGGGATTTACCGGAATACTACGGCTCCTGGTCCACAGTGTACAGCCGGTTTCGGCGCTGGCAAATTGCCGGCATTTGGGACCGGATTTTAGAGCATCTCTCGATTGAACCCGACTATGAAAGCATCATGATTGATGCAACGATTGTGCGTGTCCATCAAAATGGGGCGGGCTTCAGCAGGCAATTGGCCGATCACGAGGAGGCTTAACGACCAAAATCCACGCCGTTGTCGATGCTTTGGGCAACCCGCTGCGTTTTGTGCTGACCGGAGGACAGTCCCATGACTCGATAACCGGCTACGAGATCCTAAAACAGATGGACTTAATAAGAACGCAAGTGCTGGCTGACAGCTTATGACACCATTCAGTTTTTTTACCTTCTGAAGGAGCAGTCTGCAACTTCGGTCATTCCAAGTAAAAGGAATCGTTGGGAACAAAGAGAATGGGACAAAAAACTCTATAAAGAGCGTCATCTGATCGAATACTTTTTTCAGCAAAGTGAAGCATTACCGCCGATTGGCGACTCACTATGGTTTATTCTTGCCTCGTAAAAGAAGCAGTTAAAATTTAGTTTCACGAATGTAGGCGAGTCGGCTAACATCAGAGGTATTATAGAGCAGCAATTGCAGATGAAGGTCTCTTCATAATCAAAGATGCAAAAGGATGAGGATTAATGGAAGTTTTGGAAACGTTGCGTTTAGTGCTTAGGAGATTCAGAGCAGAAGATGGGCAGGATTTGCACGAATATCTCTCCTGCGAAGAGGTTGTAGAATATGAGCCTTATGGTGTTTACAATGAAGAAGACAGCCATGCTGAGGCGGTCAGACGTTCCACGGATCAGGCATTTTGGGCCGTGTGCCTGAAGGATTCAGGCAAAGTTATCGGCAACTTATACTTTCAGGAGCAGCATCCGCAGGAGTTTCAGACTTGGGAGATTGGCTACGTGTTCAACCGTGAGTATCAGGGCTGCGGCTATGCGGCTGAAGCCTGCCGCACATTGCTGGAGTACGGCTTTAATACGCTAGGAATCAGACGGGTAACCGCCCATTGTGATCCGCGGAATACACCATCCTGGCGGCTGCTCGAACGGCTGAAGCTGCGGCGGGAGGGGCATTTTCTCCAGACGGGCTATTTTAAAACCGATGAACAAGGTATGCCGAAATGGCATGATACTTTTGCCTATGGTGTGCTTGGTAAGGAATGGCTGAATCTGAACCAGGAGAAAGCGGCAGAACAACAAGTGTAAGCAAAGACCTTCTTGAGAAATCGGGGAGGTCTTTTTTTGTATAAATAGTTGAGATAATTTATCTCTCCGTTTACAAAATTTATATAATTTTAACGCTGGCTTGCCATCCTCCTGATGCTGCGTTGACATCCAAGCCTTACACTTGCAGAGGTAGTAAGAAGATAAAAGCGGACTGTTAGGTCATTAGGAGGCTTCCATTTTGAGTGAACTGGAGAATTCATTAACCCTGCCTGCAAGAGAAAAAGCGGCATCGGCTGGAGTTCCCTTACGACCGGCATATTTAAGCAAGCTGAAGGTTCAGGAGAATATGCTTGCCTACCTGTTCCTGGCTCCTTCGTTGCTGCTGTTCGGTGTGTTTTTATTCTATCCGTTGCTGAAATCCGTATATTTAAGTCTGCACAGTACGGACCCGGCGGGACGAATCGCAGCGTATGTCGGCTTTGACAATTTCAATGCCCTTTTCACTTCAGGACTATTTCTGGACGGTATCCGGGTGACGGCGCTGTTTGCCCTCCTGACGGTCCCGACCGGCCTGCTGCTTGCACTTGTGCTCGCGGCGCTTACCCACAACCAGCAGCTGCGCGGCAAACGGTTGTTCCAGTTCACCTTCTCTTTGCCAATGGTGCTGTCTGTTGGATCGGCGGCAGTGATCTGGAAATTCCTGTTTCATCCCACGCTGGGTATGCTGAATTATTTGCTGGAGCTTGCCGGGATGAGGCCGGTGGCATGGCTGGTCAATCCGGACACTGCGCTGCTGTCTATCTCATTAATGACGGTATGGATGAATCTCGGGTTCAATTACATCATTCTGTCGAGCGGAATGCAGGGTATTTCGGACGAAATCTATGAGAGTGCCAGAATTGACGGAGCGGGAGCAGTTACGGTATTTCGCAAGATCACCCTGCCTCTGCTGTCCCCGACCTTGTTCTTCGTACTCGTGGTTTCGATCATTAGTGCCTTCCAGGCGTTTGGCCAGATCAATATATTAACCGCCGGAGGACCGATGAACAGTACCAACGTGTTTGTATACTCCATCTACCGTGAAGCCTTTGTCAACTTCCGCTTCGGAACGGGCAGCGCCCAGGCACTGATGCTGTTTCTGGTTATTATGCTGCTGACGTTGATCCAGTTCAAATGGGTGGAAAGGAAAGTGCACTATCAATGAAAAAGCCAAAAGCAGGACAACTACTTAGCTACTGTGTGCTCACTGTGGTGGCGGCACTGGTATTGTATCCCGTATTCTACAGCTTCTTCATGGCCGTTATGGCCCCGGAAGAGGCCAGCGCTTATCCGCCGTCCATCGTTCCGCATTCCTTTCATCCGGAGAACTTTAGCGAAGTGTTCGATATTATTCCGATCGCCACCTTTATTGGCAATACCTTTCTGGTATCCGGCATTGTCATGATCGGCCAATTGATCACCGCCAGTCTGGCAGGTTACGCCTTCGCCCAGATGAATTTCAAAGGGAAATCACTGATGTTCAGCCTGTTCGTGGCCACGATGATGGTTCCCTGGGAAGTGACGATGATTCCCAATTATTTGACTGTACGCAGCCTGGATTGGCTGGATACTTATCAGGGTCTGACCGTACCCTTTCTGGCGACGGCGTTCGGCACCTTCCTGCTGCGGCAGTTCTTTATGCAGCTGCCCAAAGAGCTGTTTGAGGCAGCCAAAATCGACGGCTGCGGACATATTCGCTACTTTCTGTTTCATATGCTGCCGCTCTCCAGACCGGCACTGGGCACCTTGGCTGTCTACTCTTTTCTGAATATGTACAATTCCTATCTCTGGCCGCTGCTTGTTACGAACAGCAAACCGATGCGGACGGTGCAGATCGGAATCTCCATGCTTGAATTTCAGGAATCGACCTCGTGGAATCTGGTATTTGCCGGAATCACACTGGCCATTCTGCCTTCGCTGCTGCTGCTGGTATTCGGGCTGAAGCAGTTAGTCCGGGGCATGGCGGCCGGTGCACTGAAGGGATAAGTGCCCGGGATGCGCAGAGCTAAAAGCTAGTCAGCTGCTTATTGCAGATGATGAATACGTATATAGCTTCTTCAATCCAAATTATAGGGGAAAAGGGAGAGATACTTAGAATGAAACGATTCAAACAGGGTATGGTTCCATTGCTTGCGAGCCTGATGCTGGTTCTTGCTGCCTGCGGCAACAATTCAAATGCAGATGAGAACAATAATGCAGCCGGCAGCACCTCCTCAGGCAGTGATGGGGAAGTCAGTGCCGCTGCTGCTCCGGTAAAACTCAGCTGGTGGCATTCTATGTCCGGTGCGGGTGAAAAAGCGATTAATCAGATTGTCTCCGACTTCAATGCCAGCCAGACCGGCATCGAGGTGGAAGCGGTGTACCAGGGTAAATATGATGAAAGCTTGAACAAGCTGAAAGCCTCCATCGGCTCGAACAGCGGACCGGATCTGATCCAGGTCTATGAAATCGGCAGCAAGTTTATGATTGATTCGAAGATGATCACACCGGTGCAGCAGTTTATCGACCAGGACGGTTTTGATCTGTCAGGTCTGGAACCCAACATTATCCGATACTATACGATTGACGATAAGTTAAATGCGATGCCGTTCAATACGTCCAATCCGATTCTTTATTATAATAAAGATGCTTTCAAAGCAGCCGGACTTGATCCAGAGAACCCGCCTAAGACGTTTGAGGAATTCGAAGCCGCTGCCAAAGCATTAAGCAAAGACGGTAAAGCCGGAGCAACAATTGCCATCTACGGCTGGTTCATGGAGCAGCTGTTTGCCAATCAGAACGCTGATTATGTTAATAACGGTAATGGGCGCGACGCCGCTGCCACAGAATCGCTGCTAGCTTCGGATGCCGGTGTAAGCACACTGGAATGGTGGAAAAAGATGGTTGACGATAAAATAGTCGCCAATCTGGGCCGGGACACAGATGATACGGATAGCGCATTCGCGGCAGGTCAGGTAGCGATGACACTGAACTCTACGGCTTCACTGCGCAATATGGTAGAGGCGGCTGGCGGCAAATTCGAAGTCGGCACAGGTTTCCTGCCGAAACCTGCCTCAGCGAAGGACGGCGGAGTGATTGTCGGAGGAGCCAGCCTGTATATTATGAACAACAAACCGGAAGCGCAGCAGAAGGCGGCATGGGAATTTATCAAATATGTGGCCTCGCCGGAAGTTCAGGCAAAATGGAGTGTAAGCACCGGGTACTTCCCGATTAACAAGGCTGCTTATGAGCAGCAGGTGCTCAAGGATAATATGGTGAAATATCCGCAGTTCCAGACTGCTGTTGACCAGCTTCATGCTTCGAGTGCTTCAACGGCGACCTCGGGTGCGGTAATGGGCGTATTCCCCGAAGCACGCCAGATTGTTGAAGGAGCGATTGAAGAAGCGCTGAACGGACAAAAAGAGCCTAAACAGGCGCTGGAGGATGCCGGCAAACAGATTACCGAGAAAATCGGCCAGTACAATGCTACGGTGAAATAGAAATCCGCAGTTAATGAATGGGGCTGCATTCGACAGCTGAAGTGGAAGCCGGGCAGACGCCCGGCTTCTTTTTTTATGGCTTTAGCCAGTTGAGTGCGTGAAACGCGCGAAACAAAAAACCACCCGCTATGCGGGTGGAGGGAAC
>NZ_JBYTDQ010000013.1:0-150616 GCF_058791575.1 Paenibacillus sp. EB106-06-01-XG199
AACCCGTCGACAAACCCATCATACCGAGGCGCTCCTTTTTTGACAAAGACCAAATCTTAAGCCTTACAGGAATGTTTAGCTTAATGAAGCGCCCGCCAGTCTAATACTTTATTTTCTCAGTCTACAACTTTATTTTCCGAGTCTAACAATTTATTTTTCATTAATTAGACTATTATAAATAGTGGATACTTTGTTCAATTTATGAGCATATATCCACTATATTTATATATGATAGATTCATTATTTAGACATCGAAGTATGCAACATATGATTCTATTTGTGGAGGGCGTAGCCCATAGCGGGAGGCGTAGAGTGGTTAAAAACCGAGCGTAATCAATTAATGTTGGAAGGTGAAAGTCGATGCGAGTACAAGAAGTTATTCTAATGGATAACAACAAACGTTACATGTTGATAGATGGAAATGGTTTACCTGTGATCCCTGTTTTGAAATACCTAAAATACTTAGACAATACGGGAAAAAGTAGAAATACGCAGAAAACGTATTGTTATGCGTTAAAGCAGTATTTTGCGTACTAAAAAGAGACGAATAAAGATCAAAATAATATTCGATTAGAAGACTTGGTGGAATTTGTTGGTTGGTTGCGTAGCCCTTTTGAAAGCAACAAGATAACTCCACTTAAACCGATTCAAACAAAGAGGACAGAAAAGACCATTAATCTAACAGTAACAGCTGTTACAAACTTTTATGATTACTTGTATCGAAATGAAGAGCTTCCCGATGATATGTCCGAGAAGTTTATGCGGGTATTTACTGGAGGAAGATCACGATATAAAAGCTTTCTGCATCACGTCCATAAGGACAAGCCGTCTATAAGAAATATATTAAAAATTAAAGAGCCACGCAAAAATGTTGAGACACTTTCAAAAGAACAAGTGCAGCAAGTGCTAAACGCAACAACAAACATCAGAGATCAGTTTCTCATCCAAGTGTTATTTGAAACAGGTTTGCGAATTGGTGAAGTCCTCTCACTCTATTTGGAAGATTTTAAGTTTGATTATAGAGGCCATCGGATTTTTCTAAAAGATCGAGGGGAATTACAAAACGGAGCCATGCTCAAAACAGGTGAGCGCGGAATATATGTGTCCCAAGCGTTAATGGACTTGTTTGATGACTACTTATATGAAGTCCTTGATGAGTTGGACTTTCGCTCCAATTTCGTTTTTGTAATTCTTCGAGGTGAAAATAAAGGTAAGCCCCTGACACTTACCGCTGTAGAAGCTCTTTTTAAGCGTTTAAGGGAGAAAACGGGAATTCGCAAACTTCACCCCCACCTTTTTAGACACACACACGCTACGATGTATTACCAAGAAACCAAAGACATAAAGCAAGTGCAGGAACGTTTAGGACATTCGCAGATTCAGACCACGATGAATCTATACGTACATCTTTCAGAAGATGACATTCGTAAGGATTGGGAGAAAGCACAGACAGCATTTCAGATCAATATAAAGGATTCAAGGTGATTGAATATGAAAAAAACTATTCTACGTACATACCGTGAGGAATTGAGCTTTCATGAGAGATTAGAGCAAGAGCTTTCTGCTTATCCTGAGAAGACCATTCATACTGATGGATCTATAAACGTGAAGCATGTAAATAATCCTTATTTCCTGGTCAATGATAATGGAATGTTGATTTTATCGGAGATATCAAACAGTTTAAAAAGCTGGCGGAGAATTATAATCACTCAACTCAAAATATCCATTTTAAAATCAAAAGCTCTACGGTTAATTTGGAAGTAAAATAGTATCACGAGCTATTTTATGCTGAGAAAGCTCTCGTCACTATTTTTGTGGGACAATGCTGGAGCGTATTTTCAAAATTCCTAAATGAATAGTACCCTACTCTGTTTTCCCTGCTTGACTTAGGTATTGATAAAGTAGAGCGTGAATGGCTATTTTGGTTGCATGAACAGAAATATAAGACACAAGAGATTCAAAACATGCATTTCGTGCCGAAGTTACACGAAAAACACATTTGGCGGGCTATTTGTGATTGTTTCTTTCAAAGTTCTTACAATTAACAGACACCCGTGAAGAATGGGAAAAAGATCGCTGGGATGTAAGGATACTGCATGATAAATATGGGATCCACTATAACAAGAGTAATTCTGCTCACTATCTTGATTTCACGAAGATCGAAAGTCGGTGATGTGCAAGAAATTAAAGTGGGAGAAGACATTCCTGCAGAGATCTTAAATGCGTTATGGCAAGACCATAAGTTGAATGCAATGGATAACCCTTATGGGACATGCCACGCTCGTTTAAAAGGTGAATGCCCTCACATGGAAGCACCACCTTGCTTAACGTGTAATGGAGGAAGCCCATGTAAAGATTTAGCCATAGGCTTCTCTGAATTGGATGTACTGAAATATGAACTGCATATTAAAACCACATCAAAGGCTATTGTGGCAGCAAAACAACATGGTCGTGAAGATATGGCTGAGAAGAACGAGAAAAATCTACTACGTTATCAGGGGATTCTAACTAACCTTCAAGAAGGCAATATCATTTTCGGTAGACAAGACCGTATAAAAAGAAAGGTGAGTGCTGGAAATGGCTAATTACGACCGTACAGCTTATCTGAAGAGAATCCATGCCCAACGGGAAGGCGAGTACCTTAGAGAAGGTAGATCAGGCGATTAAACGCCTCTTACGAGCCAACAAGAGTATTAATTTCAATAGCGTATCAGAAGAATCGGGTGTATCGAAAGCGAGTTTATATAACCATTCAGATATCCGCGAGAGAATCGAATCCTTACGCCGTCAACAATCACAAGCACCTACTCCAAAGCAAATCAAGCGTGAGATGAATGATGCGAATAAGGATATACTCATCGAAACGTTAAAACGCAAAATCAAAGCACTGGAGAACGAGAACAAAGAATTACGAGAAGAAATGAAAAAGGCTTATGCTCAGATTTACGAAAAATATTCCGCAAAAAATATCAAAACCGAGCGTTTCATCTATCGTACAGTGATAATATCTCTATGGAGGCATTAATGTGAACTATAAGGATTCGGTAATCAAGGCCATTTCCTATATTGAAAATCATCTGACCGATGAGAGTTTAAGCGCCAAGGTTTCGGAAGCTGCCGGCTATTCGCCTTACCATTTTCACAGGATCTTCCTATCAGTTACTCGATGCTCCGTCTCAGAGTACATACGCAAGCGGAGATTGACGCACGCGGCATACGATTTATTTCATACCAATCAAAGGATCATAGATATTGCCATCCAGTACCGATTCGAGTCCCAGGAATCCTTCGCCCGAGCCTTTCGGAAATTGTTCTCCATCTCGCCAGGACAATTTCGCAAGCAAAGGGACATGAAGGACACGTTGTTCCGGGCCATGGAGAAGCTTCCTTTGGATGAAGTGGGGCTGCAACATTTGCATAAGGGCTTTTCCCTCGTGCCAGCTTTTGTCTGCCTGGACAATCTGCATTTGGTCGGCATGTCGATACCGGGTGTCAATTCGGACGAGGTCGGAATGCTATGGCGGAGCTTTAGGCAGCGTGTGTTTGAAATTAAGCGAAAGCCGGATACGGAAGACATATTTTATGCGGTCATTGAACTTACGGGCGAGCAATGGGAAGTCACTTATACCGCTTGTGTCGAGGCGACCAGCGAGGAGAGTACGGTTCTCTTGGGAATGGTCGCTAAGCTGCTACCAGCGGCAACTTATGCGGTTTTTACTCATAAGGGGACATTAGCGAGACTCAACGATACGTTCCAATACATTTACGAAACGTGGTTACCCCAGTCAGGCAGCGTTCGTACGAATGCCCCGGAGTTCGCGCGTTACGACCAACGATATCTAGGACCGACGAACGAGGATTCGGTATTGGACATATATATTCCCGTTAGCTCGCCATCTTAGGAGCGTATCGCTTAAGGAGAGGAAGAAATCAAGATGAACAAAAAAGCAGACATTAATGAAGGATACGCAGGATGCTGCGAGGTACAAATTACAGAAAACTCATTGAGGGTGACCTTTCCTATGATCGTGATGTATCCGACAGACTCACCGGAACAGGCTGATCGTCTAGGGCCGTACTCGTTGGAAGTGGCCAGAGACGCTACGCCGAGGGAGGGAAAGTTTAGGTTGGTCCTCATTTCACACGGTACAGGTGGTTCGCCGCTTGTGTACTGGTCGCTTGCTCGGCATTTGGCACGCAGCGGCTTTATCGTTGGCCTGCCCGAACATCCGCACAATAACCGCAACGATAATAGTTTGGAAGGTACGGTCCAAAACCTCACCTATCGACCCCAGCACCTTCGCATGGCAGCCGACTGGTTTTTTGAAGATGAGAGGTTTAAGGGGCTTATCCAGCCGGGAAGCCTCTCGGTCATCGGGCATTCCATGGGCGGCTACACCGCGCTGGCAGCAGCTGGCGGCGTCCCGACCTCCTTCCCTAATGAGAGCCCAAATGGGAAGCCGCAGCAAATCGATGTCCTTCGCGATTCGCGAATCCAGTCCCTGATTTTGCTGGCCCCGGCGTCCGTTTGGTTCCAGAATGAGGGGGCATTAAGCGACGTTCGTCTCCCCATTCTCATGCTGGACGCGGAGCGAGACCCGTACACACCTCCATTTCACGCACAGATCATCTTGAATGGTGTTGCTGAACCACGGATGATTCGCTATCGGACTGTGGAGAATGCCGGACACTTTTCCTTCCTGAGTCCTTTCCCAGCTGCGATGATTTCACCCGCCTTTCCCCCCTCACAGGACCCACCTGGCTTTGATCGCGTGCAATTTCACGAAACGCTGAAGACTGAGGTAGTAAAGTTTCTGTTGACTTATGATTAGGAAACGAAATGTATCGCAGGCGTATAAGTGTGCGCTACCCATCGGGAGGGAAATATGATTTTTAATAAAAACGGGGGTTTTTTTGACAGTACTGGCAAGTGGGGCTACATATTTCATTGAAAGCCGTTCGACAAATGAACATGACCATTCTGTCTACGGGAGTCAATTACGGATTCAAGCGCTCTATCCCGTTGGTGTCCGGCGCAACCGTCCACAAAATAATGGTATTCCGTCCACAGATCGAATTCAAGGAGGAGCGGCAAATAGCATGGCTTCAACTTTTAACACTTCAGCCCTCATATAGAGCTCTTTAGCTTGTTAAGAGAATTATACTGCGAGTAGTCAAATCCAGTAATTGACATGAATTTTACATAATAAGGTTGTCTTTCTCTTAAATCCTTCTCCCAATCTAGTTGATTTTGAGCGCTTCCATGTAATAGAATGGACTAATTAAAAGGAAAAGGATGCGCATAACCGATGCGGTTGAAGAAACCACGTACACTCAGTAAAAGATCCATATTATTTTTCTCACTGATCATGCTTGCCAAAAGCTATTTTGCTTGGTATTACTTGTTCGAAGACGGGCCAACCTGGACTACATGGTTCAAAGAAATTCCTTTTGTGCTATTGATCTTCTGCTTGATCGAATGGTTCGCTACAAAACGTAAAATAGCCATCTACATGTTTGTGAATTTGCTCATTACTGTTTTGTTCTTCTCTTTGATTGTATATCATAATCATTTTGGTATTATTGCTACTTCTCAGGTCATCGGTCAGGCGAAACAGGTCGGAGCTGTGAAGAAAAGTATTTTTTCGGTCATGCACCCTCAATATATGCTTATTTTTCTGGATATCATTATCATTAGTTTGGTTATGTTTAGCCGAAAGAAAGCAGTCGCCTGGAAAAAAGCCATGTCACGCCGAAGTAACCGCAAAGTGGTGGCTGCCTTGTTCTGTGTTTCTTTTGCGATCTGTGTAATGAATATTTTTCCGAACCAGGCCAGTATGAATGAAACCATCCAGGCTGAGCAAATGGGAATTCTCAACTATGAAGCCTACGCCCTGCTTGCAGAGCGTGAAGAAGAGCTTATTGAGCTTTCCAAAATTAATCAATCCGTCATTGATCAAACTAAAGGCATTGAGGCTCAATCTAATCCGCTCTTGTTCGGAGCCGCCAAAGGAAAGAACCTGATTATTATTCAAATGGAGTCTTTTCAGAACTTCCTGATTAACTTGTCGATTGACGGGGAGGAAATCACTCCGAATCTGAACAAGCTTGCCGCCGGGAATTTCTATTTCCCCCGTTTCTACCAGCAGGTTGGACAAGGCAACACTTCCGATGCTGAATTTATCGTGAACACTTCCTTTTATGTGCCACCGAATGGTCCAGCTACTGATATCTATGCTCCCAAAGAGCTTCCAAGCTTACCTAAGCTGCTGCAGGCGCAGGGTTATGATACGGCAACCTTCCATACGAATGAAGTTGACTTTTGGAACCGCGGGGAGCTTTATGAGGCATTAGGATTCGACCGCTTTTATGACAAATCTTACTTCGGTGAAGATGACACCGTCTTCTACGGGGCGTCCGATGAAGTTCTTTACAAGAAGACATCGCAAGAGCTGGCCCGAATGGACCAAAGTGCCCAACCTTTCTATTCACATGTAATCTCCATGTCCTCTCATAATCCGTTCTCGATTCCGGAAAGCAAATACAAAATGACATTACCGGAGCGATTTGAAGGAACGCTCGTTGGCGATTATATTCGTGCTCAGAATTACGCGGATTACGCGCTTGGACAGTTTATCGACGAACTAAAGCAGAACGGCGTATGGGATAACAGCTTAATCGCATTATATGGTGATCATCGGGGGCTTCCTATTTTCTCACTTAAGGATGAGGATAAAGTCTTACTTGAGGAAATTCTGAATCATGAATATACGGAACGCGATTTGATCAATATTCCGTTAATCATAGCTTCTAAGGGGATTACGACTCCAACTGTAAAGGATCAATTAGGCGGACAGGTTGACATTTTACCTACGGTATCCAATTTATTAGGGGTAACGCTAGATAACCATATTCATTTTGGACAGGATCTGTTAAATGAATCCGCCTATAACCTGCTGCCTCAACGCTATTATTTACCTACCGGATCTTTCGTGAATAACGAAGAGCTTTTCTTGTCCGGCAGCGGTTTTGAAGATGGCCAACATTATACTTTATCCGGAGATGGCGCTAAACCGCTTCAATCCACAGAAGATGAGTTCAATCGTGCCCTGGCGCTCCTTCAGCTGTCAGACAGTTATGTGACACAATTACCTGATAGAGAGGTTGCCGAAGTAGAATAGTAGGCACAGCCCTCGCGGCAAGGACAGCCCTACATAGCCCATTCAACCCCACCGTTATTAAACGGTGGGGTTTTTTGTAGGCACTTAACCCAATCAGCTGAATAATATGGTTTGAAAAGACAAATTAACGGATGAATGAGGGAAGCCTAATGGAACATTGGATTAGAGTAGAACCGCAGGTGAATGTATATGTAAATGATATCAACCCGCTAGGCAGGAAAACGATATTGTTCATCCATGGCTGGCCTGCGAACCACAAGATGTTCGAATATCAGTACAATCGTCTGGTGCCCATGGGATATCGTTGTATCGGAATGGATATGCGGGGATTCGGCAATTCGGATAAACCTTTGAGCGGATACGACTACAATCGGTTAGCGGACGATATCCGGTGTGTTATCGGGGCTTTAGGGCTTCGGGACATTACACTCGCGGGACACTCCACCGGAGGAGCTGTAACTATACGTTATATGGCCCGCCACAACGGGTATGGGGTGTCCAAACTTGCGCTTTTCGCCTCGGCTGCTCCCAGCCTGATTCAGCGGCCCGGTTTTCCTTATGGCACCACAAAAGAAGCTATAGATCAGATCATTCAAGCGACCTATCAGGATCGGCCCAAGATGCTGCGTGACTTCGGAGAACAATTCTTCTATCAAAAAGTATCGGAGCCGTTCTCGGACTGGTTCTTCCAACTAGGACTGCAGGCAGCAAGCTGGTCCACTATAGCCGTCTCCAACGCCTGGCTCGCCGAAGTATTATTTCAGGATCTCCCAAAAATACAGGTCCCTACTTTGATTCTTCATGGTATCCATGATCAAGTTTGTTACTACCCTTTGGCTGTGGTGCAGCATCAAGGGATAAAGAATTCTGTGCTTGTGCCATTCGAGAATAGCGGCCACGGATTGTTCTATGACGAATGCGAAAAATTCAACCGGGAACTATCCAGGTTTGTCGGGTAGCCTAAATAAGAAAGAAGGGCGGGATGCAGATGGGCAGCAATAAGGGTTATGAGCAATGGGCGATTTTTCTGGCTGCTGTCTGCGGACAGACCTATGCGCAATTTTCGAATACGGATGGTTCGTTCGCCGTGCCGGCGAATTATTCGGTCAATCATGTAATTAAGGCGAAATCCTTGGGCCATGTATGGGAAAACTTCGGGTTTATTATGGAATCTCCACAGGAGATAATTATTGCTTTTCGGGGGACCAGCTCGACAACCAATTGGATCTCGGACATCATCGCCTCACAGAGAAAATTCAAATATATTAAGGAAGATTGCCTTACCCATCGCGGCTTCACAGACATCTATTCTTCGGCCCGTGAAGGAATTCTCTCAGCACTGTCCAAGATCGAATCCGGCAAGACCTTATACATTACAGGCCACAGCCTCGGTGCAGCACTTGCAACCATGTGTGCAGTCGATCTGAGTGCCAATACGGATTACCGCTCACCTTATCTATTCACTTATGGGTCCCCCCGTGTAGGCGATCCGGCCTTTGCAAAAGTAAGTACAAGGTATGTTCCGAACAGCTACCGCATTGCCAATCCTTTTGACGTTGTGACCTACACTCCACCCTCTATCTACAAGCTGCCTAAGCGGGAGAAAAGGTACTATTACAGTCATGTCCAGACCCTCAACCCGCAGTCTTTCCAGAATGGTGCTGTTGGTCTTAATCATATTATCGGAAGTTATTTCACAGCGCTCTCCAAGCTTCAGCCGGAGTTTACCGAACAATTATGCCAGGCGAATCCCGGTTTCTGCCCGCTCATTGAAGTGAAAGTGCCAAACTAATTCAGGCCGCTATCCAGGAATTAGCGCCTTATTGTATCCATTCCATCAAGTACAACCGTTGCTTATCCACGTTAAGGATGACGATGCAGTAACTGCCGTCCTCTTTCTTTTTGTAATAATAATAATCACCTGCGTCATACTCCGTCGGGTAGTTCTTATAAAGCTTACCGTATTTAGCAATCTCTTTCTGGGACACCAGTATAATAGATTGTGTGAACCGCGATACTTCTCCTTCCAGGGAATGCCTTGATTCTTCAGTTATTGGCTGCCAGAGTGCCTGGTCTTGAACCTTTGCCAGTTGTTCTTCGTTATAATTCAGAACATAGTATCCTTCTCCATCCCCATGAAAACTCGGTTCACTTTCAAAAACAACTACTAGCTCTGCTGGTTTGGGGATCGTTATTCCCCACCTGCTGCTCCACATATCATAGGTTGCGGTATCGTTGTCATATATTTTATAACCCACACCTATACCGATAACGATTAAAAAAATGACGCCACTCCATATGGCTACTGTTTTCCTTCGCATTGTTGCTTCCTCCTGACCACTCTTTAGTATTGGCCGTTCCTTTCTCTCTTCACCCTTCCACTAATCCATAAAATCTCAAATCTCCGTCTTCAGTTTCCGCGATGTATATATCGCTCCGTTCCTTGACGCTGTAGATCTTTGTCCCAATGGATAATTGATTGGCCGTGCCATTCTTAAATTCCTTGCCATCTCCAGACTGTTCAATAATTTCCGTTACATACTGATCTTTATGAAGTTCTAATTCATCCACCCATGGAATTCCAGAGTTATAAATGATATCCGAGAACATAAAGATGTTCGCATTGGAATTGTCAGACAGAACATCTTCCGCAGTTGGATTGGATGTGCTCCATTCCCGGCTGACTGAACTTTTGTTGGAATTACAACCAGCTATAACAAACATGAGAATGATAGTGACCCATAGGATTGCAATCCGTTTGTTCATTTTGTCCTCCCCTGAGCTGCCAAAGTAGTCTATATATAAGTTTATTATACAATGAAATGGAAGAATATGACGATTGGCGTTCCCTATTTAAAATCAAGCAAAACACTCTAACCTGACATTATGTTGTAAGGTAAAAAACGGCAAAATCACTGAACTGTTGGTCACGCTTATCTAACAGAATTATAGTTTAGTTTATGACAGAAAGGGAGCCGCACTGGGTGCGGCTCCCTTTCTGTCATTCTCCAAACGTAAGAACCAATTGAAACTCCCCATCCGCAAGTGCGGCGCCAAGGCTCCCCCCCTGCTTCTCTACCAGTTGTTTCACGATGGATAAGCCGAGGCCCAGTTGGCCGCTTGCTCTGGAGTGATCACTGGTATAGGTTCGCTCGAACAGCTTGGGAAGATCCCATTCGTGGATATGATCGGTGTCATTCGCGAAAATAATCATTACTTTGTGATCCTCTGTAAATAAAGAAATTGTAAGCCGGTTTTTGGCATACCTAAGCACGTTCTGCAGCACATTGGAGAAAATTCGGATCATGGCTTTCTCATCCAGCCAGATACTCCGCACCGCTTCATCCAAGTTCAGCTGAACTTCAATGTTCTTCTGTACTAGGTCCGTGTGGAACGCGAGAATAACTTCGCTCAACATGCTGTACAGATAGAGGGGCTGCATATCCATAGGATAGTCCCCGGACTCCAGACTGGACAATTCATAGAACGACTCCACAATGTTGTTCATCACCGTCATTTTATGCAGAATAATGTCCAGGTACTCCTGACGCTCCGCTATGGGGATTGCCGGGTCCTTCAGCAGATTGGCGTAGCCTTGCATTGAAGTAAGAGGTGTCCGCAAATCGTGAGAAATGTTGGCGATTTCCCGCTTAATTGCAAGCTCTCTCGATTGATGGGTCACTTGTTCTTTCCTGCGCTGATCGAGCTGCCGGTTAATGGCAACCACCAGCTGCTCCATTTCACGCCCCGGCAAAGGCAGCTTAACGTTCAGGTGCTGCGTGGGAGGATGGTCTACTTCTGCCAGTTGTTTTCGTACTTGCATAATGCTCCGCCGCTGCAGCATATAGGGAATAAGAAACAAAGCAGCCGTTAAGGCCGCAGTTATGACGAGAGCTAGATGCATGTTCCTTATCCCCTCCTGGACTTATAGTCAGAACTCTTCTTTCTTGAACAGATATAGCCCTAGCGTATAAAAGACCAGCGTATAGACCGCCCCCACTGCCCACGGTTCCCAGGCTGCATAGCCCATATCTTCATAGGCATTAAGCAAATAATAAGCTGGTCCATGACTATGCAGCCACTCTGCCCATGTAAATCTGCCTTGGAGGTAACCCAGAATATAATGTGGCAGGAAATAGATGAGCAGGTAGGCGATGAGCAGCTGTGCATTTTTCTTCATGCTGGCAGCAAGACAGTAGTAGGTTGTGATTCCTGCAATCATGAGGGGCAGCATGTTAACCAGCATCCTCGTATATTCCGTGAGTGCATGATCCACATTGCGAACCATCAGGGTAGTTCCCAAAAGCAAGGACACTCCCACCAGTACAAGAGCGAATAAGAAGAATCCGGCCATTGTAATCAGCAGTTTGGCTGTATAGATGGCTTGCCTGCTGTAGCCATAGGCTACCGTATTCTTAAGCACATTCTTATTGTCGCCCATAACGATCAGCGGAAAGATGAAGAGCAATACGAACACAACCGGCATCATGCTTAGGACATTGCGGTAGAAGAAACGTTCATTCCCGTAAGGAAAATTAAGCTCTGACTGATTAAAAGCATAAAGGGCCACAGCAGCGCCAACCATTAGCAGAATATAGAGCAAGCCAGATAAATAATAGTTTCGGGTCCGGACGAAACGATACTGCTCGCTTTTCATCAGATTAAGCATCACGTTCACCTCCCAGCAGACTCAGGTAGTATTCTTCCAGGTCTCCTCCCGTGACATTTATCGAAAATACACCGATACCCTGACTATAGAGTACCCCGTTAATATGATCGGTCTTGTCCATACCGCCGAACAGCTGAATGTGATGATCCGGCAGGATTCGATAAGGGATGCCCGGGAAGTGCTTTTCCAGAATCGTGGCGGCTTTGCCGCTGTCATTCACAACCAGCTCAACGGTTTTTCTGGTTTTGTTCAGCAGTTCCTCTGCCGTCAGCTGCTCAACAATCCGTCCCTGATCCATGAAAACATACCGGGTAGCCACGCTTTGTAATTCAGATAACACATGACTTGAGATTAAGATCGTCACTTTTTTTTCCTCATTCAAGGTCTGAATAAGCTGACGGATCTCCACCTTCCCTTCCAGATCCAAACCGTTAGTCGGTTCATCCAGAAGCAGGAATGTCGGATGAGTCATCAGGGCAAGCGCCAGTCCCAGCCGCTGCTTCATCCCGAGGGAAAACGCCCTGAATTTCTTCTTCCCGGTAGTAAGAAGCCTCACTTCCTTAAGGGCTTGATCGATAGAGGTTTTGCCTGCGATGCCCCGTTGCTGGCGGTAATATTCCAGGTTCTGCCTAGCCGTAAAGTCCGGAAAAAATGCGGGTTCTTCAATGAGTGCACCTATTTTCCTGCGTTCCTGCCTAACCTCGGCAGCTTCACTTTTTCCATACAAAGTGATTTTGCCTGCCGTCGGAAAGACCTGTTCGGTAATACATTTGAATAATGTAGTTTTACCTGCGCCATTTTTACCAATTACTGCACAAATATCACCTGCAGCAATGTTCAGGTGGATATTCTGGAGTGCGTGTGATTCCCGGTAGGTTTTACTTAGTCCCTCAATCTCCAGTATACAATGCATCATCGTAATGACTCCCTTGCAATTTGATAATTCAATTGTATCCAGGTCACCCTTAATAAGCTTTAAGCAAAACCTTAAGAAACCTTAAAGAAGTTAAAGCTACACCACTTTGAACCCGATACCCCAAACCGTACGGATATATTCCTCTTCGGTAACCGCGGCGATTTTGGCCCGCAAGTTGCTGATATGTACATTAATGGTGTTGTCGTCTCCAAGATACGTCCCCTGCCAGATATTCCGGTAGATCTCACTTTTCGAGAAAATCTTATCAGGCTTGGACAGGAGCAGCGCCAGAATTTCGAATTCATATTTGGTTAAAGTCAGCAATTCGCTGTTCAAGGTGACTTCACGCCGCTGCTTGTCCATGATCAGTTCACGTACACGGATAATTTCTTCGTCAGGATTCACCGCATGCAGATACTGTAGACGCCGAAGCTGTGCCTCCACTCTAGCCATAACTTCTTCCTGATCAAAGGGCTTGGTAATATAATCATCCGCACCTAAACGCAGCAGCCCCACCTTGTCCTCCAGCGTACTTTTTGCAGAAATGACAATGATCGGAACCGTGGATTGTTCCCGGATTTGCGGAATCAACGTTTCTCCAGGCATTCCCGGAAGCATTAGGTCCATCAGCACCAGCTGGTAAGCTTCAAGCGACAGCCGAAGCGATGCTTCACTTCCTGAAAATGCAGAGACGGCAGTAAGTCCTTCGCCCGTAAGCATACGGCACAGCAGGCGATTGATATCGGCATCATCTTCTATTACGAGTACTTTGATGTTTGAGTCATCCACTTAGGTTACCTCCAGCTACAATTATGTCCAATTCCCGCTCCTTCTCTGGAAACGTAATTTGCATTGGCTCTACTACTCTATTAATCTTAACGTATTGTGACATCATCCGGTAGACCGGACAAGGGGGAATCGTTCATGGAATGGGACAACGTATTCGGAATCAGTTATCAGAAGCAGCCTGGCCTAACGGAAACAGAGCTGGAGCAATTTATGCAGAGCTGGCACAAACCGCTAACGGCGCCGGAAATCGACGAAATCATCAGCCGGCAGCGCAATCCCTTCCCGGTTGCCCATCCGCTGCATGCGCAGTACGCTCCGTTTGACCCCGGCTTATGGTCCATCCCGCACAAAGCGCTGCCTGCAAGTTATCTGGACTTTCTGCGTTATTCTAATGGCGGGGAGTTTGTGAACGGGGAACGCTACTTTCAGTTTTTTAGCGCGGCTGAATTAAGACCCATGCTTCTGGCCTATGAGTTTCCGGAGTATATGCCGGGAGCGGTGCCCTTTGCGATGGACGGGAGCGGTAATCATTACATTTGGGATATGCGCATGGAAAGGGACGCCCTGGAATATCCGATTCTTGTATCCCATTCCGGCAACCTCGGCTACGAGGATTCCATTGTTATTGCGCGATCATTCCCGGAGTTATGCCACGGAACTACTTCAGTGGACGATGAACTGCACGGGTAGGACTGCTGGAGCAAGAAATAAAAAGCCTGAAATCGTCCCAGCGCTATGCTAAGACGACTTCAGGCTATACTTACAGCTGTTTAATTCCGACCACGGGCTTGAAATACCCTTTAATATACACAGCTTTGGTTTTCTCGGCTTCAATGGTCAAATCTTTTAAGATGATTGCACCAGGTTTCAGCTCGATATTCATAATCTGCCTGGCTGTGAAAACACGTTGCAGCAAAACCCCTATGATGGTAAGACTGAAGATGCTCCAAACATACGCGAAATAAAGTAAAAAGCTCCCTTCTTCCGATAAATAGAGCATTGAAAAGATCGCAATTCCTATCGACACACATAGCGATATAGTCATCATAAGCTCCGCAGGACGTCTGCCTTTGTATACCTCTACCGGGTCCATACCTTCACCTCATTCTTTTAATATCCTTGTTAAACCAATGAATATAACCACAACGGTGACAAGTTAAGGTGTTCGCGGAACGGTTGGCAAAATCAAGGTTCAAAAAACTTAAGAAAGCTGTATTCAGCTGCGCGTATCCATGCTCGAATTTATCATATTGGCAATGAACACAAGTGACATAAATTCCATTGGCCTGATAATAACCGGGACCTGTTGATTCCTTAATATTCTTGGCAAACAGCTTAAAGAACCTTTTCGCCTCATTTGGCATAGCAGTTATCCTCCATTTAAATATAGCTTTATATATACATACGCTTCCGTTATTTGGGAAGTTTCGATTACTTGCTTCATACAAAAAAACAGCCTGCCGGAAAGGCAGACTGCTGTAATTCCTATAACGATTCACGGATCACTCTCTTGTAAAAGAGTACCGACAGGAAGCCGAAGACCGAATACAGTACTGTATAGAACAGCATGACCAGGATCATCGGTGTAAGCATCTCAGTACCGAAGAAGAACCAGCCGGATTTGACAGCAAAGTAGCTATGACTCAGGCCGAAGACCAGCGGAATGCCGAAATTGAACAACTGCTTGAATTGGATGCCGCGTAGAAGGTCGCTCTGGGTAAAGCCCAGCTTGCGCAGGATCGTATAGCCGCCTTTTTCCTCCTCGCCTTCATCCATCTGCTTGAAGTAAAGAATACAGCCTGAGGTAATGAGGAAGGTCAGGCCCAGAAACCCGACGATGAACATAATCATCCCCATATTACTCCGCTGGTTCATTTCGTACTCATGCTGGGAAAAGCTTGGCTCCTGCGGAGCTTGGTTCTCGTAAATTTGATTCGCGGTGTCCAATTTCGACCGGTCGGTGATTTCAATCCCATAATAATTCGCTACCTCTTTCTTTTTTTGCAGTTTGGGATCGAGCACTTTAACCAGTTTCTGATAAACGGACTCATCCACCACGAATACTCCGGAGCCGGAGGCATAATAGACAGGCAGGGTAGGCTGACTGGATACACCGTTCAGCTGCAGTTTAATCGTCCCGCTTGAAGTCAGGAACCCAACCTCTCCGGTCTCTTTCAGTGTTATTAATTTTTCCAAAGCACTGCTGTAGCCCATGAGACGGGTCTCACCGGGTTCCAATTCTACACCTTCGATGCTGATGTCACTGACAACAGAGGTGGATAGGAGGCGGTCCCGGGAGGCTGTGAACGGTGAGAAGTCCATAATTTGAGTGGCATCTACATCCACCCCAACCGGATAGATATCAATTTCCTTGTACTTGATCTGCTCCTTATTGAGCGCTTGAATAAACTTCTCCTTCGCCTCGGTCCGGGCAAAGCCAAAATCATGCGGGGAACTTTCTTTGGCTGTCGCTTCCGCCGAATAATAGGAGATATAGCTTAAAGACAACAACCCGATGGCCAGTGCAGAAACCGTCGTGATGATCGTCAAGAGCAGCGCGTTCGATTTCATCCGGAACATGATCGATGAGAGCGACAGTACCTCGTTGATGGACAGGTAACCCTTTTTGCTCTTGCGGATCGCGTTGAATACAAAGCTGACCGAACCTTTATAGAAGAGGTAGGTGCCGACAATGACTAAGCCGAGAACCAAGATCATGATAATCATTAATTCGTTCATGGCATTGAACTTTCCGCCGAAAAGCTGGGTCGACAGATAATACCCCCCTGCAACAAATCCAATGCCTAGCAAACCCATGATAATCTCCCACAGCGACATTTTTTTAATCCGCTCCTGAGTCGTGGAAGTGACCCTGAACAGGGAAAGGATGCTCTGCCCTTTAATGAACACGTAGTTCATGATCATAATCAGCAGGTATATCGCGGCAAAAACGATTACGGTCTGCAGCAGCGCCTGCGTGGAGAAACGCAGCTTGGCCAATTCATCCACTTCAAGGATTTTGAACAAAATCATCAATATCAGCCGTGACATCACAAATCCCGCACCAATTCCGATGATCATGGAACCGAAATACAGAATCAGGTTCTCCGCACTGAGCAATTTGAAGATTTTACCCTTGGTGAGTCCTATCAACTGGAACAAGCCGATCTCCCGGCTGCGCCGTTTAATGAAAATCGTATTGGCATAGAGCAGGAAAATCGCAACAATGACCACTAGCAGCACAGAAGAGGTGCCGATAGCTGCCCCACCCTTTACCGAACCTTTGACTTCGTCCATGGCCGGATCATATTTAAGGGTCACAAAGGAAAAATACAACGCCACACCGAAGATCAAGGCAAAGACGTAAAGATAATAATTTTTAATATTTTTTTTCAGATTGCGCAGAACGATATAATTCAGGCTCATTGCTGAACACCGCCCAATACGCCCTGAGTCTTGATAATATCGTTGAAGAAGGACTGCCGGGACTCATCACCTTTGTTCAACTGCGTATAAATTTGCCCGTCACGGATAAACACCACCCGGCTGCAATAGCTGGCCGCCACAGGATCATGCGTAACCATGACGATGGTCGCCTGGCGTTTGCTGTTCATGTCAGAAAGCTTGTTCAGCAGATCGGAAGCCGACTTGGAATCCAGCGCCCCTGTAGGCTCATCTGCAAAAATGATGCTCGGGTCATGCACAAACGCCCTTGCCGCCGATGTCCGCTGCTTCTGCCCGCCGGATATTTCCGAGGGGTACTTATCCTTCAACTCGTAGATTCCCAGTTCGCCCGCTACCTGTTCAAACTTCTGATGGGCATCCTTCTTGGAAATACCTGTGATGGACAGCGGCAGCATCACATTTTCTTTGACCGTTAGCGTATCCAGCAGGTTATATTCCTGAAAAATAAATCCGAGATGATGCTTGCGGAATTCAGCCAGCTGTTTTTCCTTCATGCCCGTAAATTCCTTGCCTTCGATTTCGATCGTTCCCTGGCTTACGCGGTCAATGGAGGATAGCACGTTCAGCAGTGTCGTCTTCCCTGAACCGGACGCCCCCATAATGCCGACAAACTCGCCTTTATTTACTTGAAGGTCAATGCCTTTCAAGACCTCTTGTTTATTGAATTTCTTTCCGTAGGTTTTGTAAATTTTATTAGCCTGCATAATAATCATGTTTCACCCACTCCTTTTCTATAGTTCTATCATAAGCGGGATGTTGTTCTTTTTCCTGCGATTCGCCGAACAAAGTGAAGAGGCATGTGACATTGTTGTCACATGCCCGATATCTCCTGAAAAGGCCCAGCCATTCTCAGAATGTATAGGCTGGACTTGCCGTATCCGCCCAAGCCAGCGTTCCATCCGGCGACCAACGGATCTTCGAGATAGCATAATAGTCCTGCTGGCCTTCATGTGCAAAAACATCCTTATGCAGCGGCTCTCGCGAGAAATCGTTCAAATGTGTTCACAAGCCTTCAATCTTTACAAACTCATTCTCCCGTGGAAAAATCAACGTAAATACTGTTCCTTGCCCAAATACGGAATTCACCTGAATATTGATCCCCAGCGGCTCCGCTACTTGCCTAGTCAAATACAGTCCCATCCCGGTAGCGGCCCCTTCCTGACGCCCGCTCGTTGAGGTGAAGCCTTTATCAAATATCCGCGGCAGATCCTTAGGGTCAATTCCCCGTCCGAAATCCTCAACGGTAAGCACAACATGACCATCTCTTTCCGTGCTCAGGATGAGGATATCGGAAGCTTCATTGTATTTCACGGCATTCGTCAGCAGCTGCCTGAGCATAAAGCCTAGCCACTTGCCATCGGTCAGTACTTCTTCGGACGTAAGGAATACGTCGAAACCAATGCCTTTGGGAATACACCAGGATTTCAGCGCCCGGATCTCCTTGTTCAGAACCGGCTCCAGCTTGACCCTTTCGATAAATAGGTCATTGCGCATAAAGGGAATCCGTTTCTGGTGAAGCTGCTGGTCGAGCAGATGATGGACCCGCAGCCATTCGTACATTAACTGCTTCTGTAGCGTCTCGTCCGGAAGACGTTCGATCATCAGCTGCATTGCCGTTAGCGGAGTTTTGACCTCATGAATCCACGACAGCAGATCATCCTTCTCCGATTCCAGCAGTTGAAAATTCACCGAGGTCTCCTGCCGGTAACGTTCCGTTTGGGTGATCACCGCTTCCTGCACTACCTTTTCAAACGGGCTCTCGGCTTCACCCAGAACACCGAGATCATAAGTCTGATCCCAGGCTTCCATGTTTCTGTAGAACCGGGTCTCCTTGGGATATCGGAGAAACATAAATGCGGTACAGACCAGCAGATTCAGCAGTATTATGTACAGCATCGGCATTAACGGAATAGATGCATCGAGATAGACTACTAACAGAAGGAGCAGCTGCAGCAAGACGAGCAGGAGCAGCCAGCTCCGTTTCTCCTTAAGGTATTTCCAGATCATAACGCCGCCTCTTCAGTTGCCATATACCCTTGTCCCACCCGGGTTTCAATGTAAGTGTCCAGCCCCAGCGGTTCCAGCTTTTTGCGCAGCCGGTTCACATTCACGGTCAGCGTATTGTCGCTCACAAAATGCTCATTGTCCCACAGATCCTTGATCAGGTCTTCACGGTTTACAATCTGATCTTTGCGCTCTACCAGGATCTTCAGGATAAACGTCTCATTCTTAGTAAGCAAAGCAGCGCCAAGACTGTTGGTTACAGTGTTCTTCACATATTCAATCGTCGCTCCGCGCCATGTCTTCAGCTCCGTCCGCTCAGTGCTATAGTTGTACACCCGGCGTAATGTGGCTTGGATTTTGGCGATCAGCACCTCGAAATGAAACGGCTTCTGAATAAAATCATCGGCTCCCAGCTGCATAGACATCACCATATCGCTCGGATGATCGCGTGAGGACAGAAAGATAATCGGCACATTGGAATGTGCACGCAGCAGCCGGCACCAGTGGAACCCGTCAAACTGAGGCAGCTGGATGTCGATCACGACCAGCTCCGGTTTGATCACCGTGAATTCCTGCAGCACCTTGCCGAAATCCGAAATGCCATAGACCTCATAGGACCACTGGGACAACCGGTCCTTGATCTCATTGAATAACGTAACATCATCTTCGATAAGCATAATTTTAAACAAATAAAGCCACCCCGCTTTGAATCCTTGGACAGATTCATCTTTTTGTAGTGTCCATCTACATTATCATTAACTATTTCGTTATGCCAGGTCAATATTACTTAATCCCCTTTACAGGAAAAACCCGCTGCGAACAACGCAGAGGGTTCATTATGAGTATTATGCCATTTCATCCAATCGTACGAATCTAAGGTGTCTTGTCTTCAATTGCGGCAGCACCTCGTCTAAAGCCTCCAGCATAAAATGAGGTGCCTGTGAGTCTGCACCCACTGTCTCGCCGCTGTCATGCAGTAACACAACGGAGCCGCCAGTAATTTGGTCAAGCAGCTTTGACTGGAGGCGGGTCTGACAGACCCGGCTGCTCCAGTCACCTGCCGTAATTGACCATAGTGCAATCCGGTACTCCTTGTAACGGAAGTAATCAAACATATTCATTAAGCCCCAGGGCGGACGATAGTGGTCGGGTCTGGTGCCAACAATACCTTCTATAATATCTGCGGAACGATCCAGATGTTCACTGCGAATCGTTTTAGGCAGCATTAGCCAGTTGGAAGTATGACAATAATTATGTATGCCAATCTGATGGCCCTCACGGTCAATTCTGCGAACAAGCTCGGGATACCGTTCCGCTTGCGATCCCAGTACGAAAAAGGTTGCCTTAACCTGATGCCGTTTCAATAAATCGAGTAATTTCGGTGTATATTCCGGATGTGGCCCATCATCAAAAGTGAAGGCCACCTCTCCCTTTCCTTTACCTTTGCGGAAGACCCCCCATCCGGTCATCCGCGAAATTAAGCTTGGAATGAACATATAAAAAGCGGCAATACAGAGTATTCCTCCTATTAAATAGTTAAACATGGTTCGCCTCCCCCTTTATTGGCAGCTTATCCGGACAGACGCTGTTCGGGTGAGAAACGCTTCTTCAGCGATCCCCGCGAGTGAACCAGAAGCATGGGTACAAGCTGATCAGTGCGCCGGTCAATTCTTTTTCTTCCTTCCGGATGCATAGCTGACAGCAGCAGGCGGAGGTAGACTGTTGTAATTCTCGTAAAAAATCCCGATTTCATCTGCTGCTGCTCAAAGCCCAGACCATGTGTCAAACCGCGATGGAGCAGCGTGATCCCCATTAACGCTTTCACCTGCTGGTACTCCGACTGCGATTCAAAGGCTTCATTAATTTGCTTCATTGATTTACGCAGCAGCCGGGCCGTTTGCAGTGCCGCACGATCCGAGCCTTCGGACTTAATAAGCTTCAGAATTTTTTCATTGTCCAGGTGAAGCTCCCCTACCCACTCTCCTTTATGGATAACTGTTGAATCCTGGCATACAATGGCCTCGCCCCGATGTTTTTTTAGCATCACCGAGCATATGCCAAAACGCGATGTACTCGCTCCCCGAAAATATGTAAGCACCGAAAATGCCTTTTCCCACATCATCCAGAGGTTTTGAACCGTAGTTTTCCGTATTTTGATTTCCAAATGATACACCTTCCTTACTTAGCTGTTCTTTTCCCTAATTACTATAGTAGTGATCAGAAATTTCTTTTTTCTTATGTAATTCTTACGTTATTCTTAAGTTGTTATTGCCCCTAATACTCTACTCCTTTCAATGCAATCCGCTGTGCTGTCATACTTCCTTTATTTGACGCTATAGATAGGAATCCCCCTGCAACCGGACCAGCGGTCACAGAGAAATGAGAAGGGAATGCAAGGGGGTAACGGGAAATTAAAGTCATTTTTGATTTAACATTTTATCAATGCTATGCATTTCAATTCTGTCCTTTTCAGTCCTGTGGTCTATAAATTCATGTTCTTCCTCGATAATGATTTCGTTTCGTCCGAAAAAACCAAGCAGCCTGCTCGCTTCTCTCCTTACGCCAGTGATATAAGAATTATTCTTCTGTTTATCCTCAATGAGTATCTCCTTATATTCGTCAGACGTAGTAATATAGGTTAAAGCTATGTATCTCAAAAATGAGTAACCACTACAATACTCTTCATAAAGCACATGCATAATCTCCAGTTGTCTTGAAGCATCCTCAAGCGTCAGAAGCTCATTAAGCAACAGTTCAAGCCTTTCTTGTTCAAACCTGCCTAGCTGAATAATTCTGTAGACCTGCTTCTCTGTTTCAAGAAAAGCGTATTTATTCTTATAATTCCTCGAGATAAATTCGTAGTATTCCTGTTCACCCAAAATTTGCTCCAATTCATCATTGCTGTAAAGCCACTGTTCGAATTCTGCTATGGAGCCCTGATTTTTAATAAGAAAATATAAATAACGGTGTGCAGAGATTAAATCTAACATCTTGATCACCTTCACTTAATTATTGATATTCCATTCAATCTTCCAGACTCATAATCATTGAATGTAGACGGATGCCTTCCGGCAAATCTTCCTTGGCGACACTGATAAGAGATCTGGTAAACAATTTTCCTGACATTTCTTTGTCCGATGGATTCTGATCACTTGCAGGCACTGCCTCAATTTTTAAAATTGGTTTTTCAGCTGCGGCATGTTCAGCCGGAAATGTTAGCGATTTTACCTCAAATCCCTTTGTTACCGACTCTGTTTCCCCGATGCTCACGCAAATGAAATACTCTGTGGGGGTTTCCTTCACTAGATATCCGCCGGGTGCTGAATTTTCGTACTCTTTATACCGGTCCGTTACTTCCTTCGGTAAATTTTCGGTATTACTCCACTCCCAAGTAAAATCAGTCGAATGCTTGGAGTAGAGATGTTGTGTAAACGGAATACTTGCACTCTGTTTATTACTATCTATTTCTACAGTTTTGGTTTCAGTCTTAGTTTCCGTTACTCTATGATTCCAATTTCCCTCTATGTCCGCGCTGCACCCCAGCTGCAAGCCTAACATCAGCGTGATGATACAAGCTCCATATCTTGTTCTGGACAATGATTAATCCCCCTTATTGGCAAACTCCTTTTTCGCTTCTTCCCGGAAATCATACCACAATTAGCCTTTTCTGTAAGGCTGTTCTGCACCTCAGCTCCAGCAACATCATTCAAGAAATGTTCTTTTGTTCATATTATAATGGCTACATAGAACCTCAGCCTTTCCAATGTATCCAACCTTCTTTTCTTGGGTCTGGGAGCCTCGGCACTCTGTTTTGTCACCTGGAACCGGGTGGTCGGAATCCTTGGAGCGGTAAAAACAAGCGTGTACATCTATATTGTGCCTGTAGTTACGGTTGCCGCCTCTGCCCTGTTCCTGCATGAGAATATCACTTGGGTCACTGTAGCGGGAACCTTGCTCACCCTCGCCGGCTCCTACATTTCCGAGCGAAAAGCAATAACGGTCCACGGGAAGAGGATCGCTGCAAAAAGTGGGGATTGAGTTTTTCCGTATGCTCATTTGAACGTAAATCCACTGTGGATGGTGCCACCTGCCTGTTTCACCTGTTCGGTGATTTCTGCAATAATATACTATATGCATGCTAAGATCGCCTGTATTATTCATGGGAATACACTTTAGGAGGTCCTCATGAATATTACAGCTTTTATCATCTATTGCGTTGTTATCACCTTCACACCCGGGCCCACCAATATTGTGATCTTATCTTCAGTGCAGCATTTCGGTGCAAGAAAAACCATGAAATATGTATACGGAGCCACGATTGCCTTTGGCCTGCTGCTTGCCGCTTCTGCTGTGCTGAACCATGTGCTTGCCGGAGTGATCCCGAATATTGTGAGTATTATGCAGATCATCGGCAGTGTCTATATGCTCTATCTTGCCTATCAAATCTACAAGATGAATACAGGGAAGGCCACACCGTTCCACAATACCAATTTTTTGTCAGGCCTAGTGATGCAGTTTGTGAATCCAAAGGTGATCATATTTACTTTAACGGTGATTCCCAGCTATGTGATGCCTTACTATTCCTCCTCTTTAGCATCATTTCAGTTTGTAGCTATCATTACGGTTATCGGGTTTCTGGCGTTTATGACCTGGGTCATCTGTGGTACAGTCTTCAAGAAATTTCTCCAGCAGCATCAAAAAATAGTCAATGTTCTAATGGCGCTGTTTCTGGTATACTCTGCAATTATGGCATCGGGAATCATATAGAGAGTGTTGGGGGTGAGAGTATGGAGCAATTTACGTATAAAAAATCTGCAGATGTCCTTGCTCTGGCGGCAAGTTTTGCCGATTTCACCTATAAAAAACATTGCCACGAGGAGTATGCTGTCGGCGTAACCCTGCGCGGCATTCAGCAATATAATTTGAGCGACAGCTTCCAGTCCTCCCACAGGAATGGCGTCATGCTGTTTAACCGCGAGCAGTATCATGACGGCAGGTCCTACGATAAGGAAGGCATTGATTATGTCATGCTCTATATCAAACCTGAGCTGGTAGCCGAGATCCTGGGGAAGAAAGAGCTGCGTTTCCAGACCCCTATCGTATACGACGTCAGCCTGGCACGAAGCATCTGCGCCCTCAGCCGGGCCATTCTGGACGGTAACGACGAAACGCTGTGTACGGAGCGGTTGATCAATCTAATCGGCATGTTATCCAAAACAGCGATGGACGCAGAGCAGCGGAAGAATAACCGGCTAGTGAAACAGGCGAAGGAAATGATGTACGGCAGCATCGGCAATGTGCTCAAACTCGATGATCTTTGTACAGAGTTTGGGATGTCCAAATACCAGCTGATCCGCGAGTTCAAGGCCCATACAGGGATCTCGCCCTATCAGTTTTTTCTGAATTGCAAGGTGGAACATGCCAAACGGTCCATTGAGGCCAGCAAGGATATCTACACGGCCGTAGCGGAATACGGATTTGTGGATCTGACACATCTGAACAGGCATTTCAAAAGTATGTTCGGGATTACTGCATATGAGTACATGACACAATTACAATAATACAATTACGGATCACCCTAGATGCCTATGGCATCTTTTTTTTGCCGTTTTATGGCTTGGATCTCCATCATAAATTTACTCTTTACAAAATATTGACTATGGGTTATTTTAACATTAAGTAATTATTAAATATTAACCAACTATCCATAAGATTTAAAATATTCAATCCTGAAATTGGAGGACAGTATGCAAATTGCGATGAAGGATATGTTACTGAACAATATTAATTTTGCTTACAATGAGGCCATCGAATTGATAGTGTCCATGGGAATGATCGCTTGTAAGGGAGAGCTTACCTCCATGGCAGAGGATTACAAGATTAAGATGGACCCACTCGTAGCAGCCTACTTTGAGGACGCACGGGTCCGTTTGTCACCTCATTCCTACCGGGAGCTTCAGTTTTTTTTCAATTATAACTTTTTCCATAAGGCACTCGATTTTGCTTTCTACGAATCCATCTGCACATATCCTGATCCACAGACTGCAGAAGCATGGATTGAACGGCTGGAGCAGAGACCGGCAGAACAAGTGGTAGCCGAAATGGTGTATGGCGTGTATTCCGATAAATTGGAGGATCTGCTGGAAGGCAATGACTGGGAGGAAGTCAAGAAGGATGTTCATTTGATGTCTGAGCTTGTGGCAAGAACGAAACCCCAGCCTGAGGTTGCTAGGGCGCAAGGACCGCTGCTTGAATGTCTTGCTTTCCCGGAAGAAACGAAACTGCGGTATATGCAGCTGCTCCATCAATTCTACAAGGATGTCTTTACCTATTGGAAAGAGCGGTTACGAATGGAGTCTGAACAAGCCACTCTACATTACGAAGCACTTTTCCTGGCCGATCCCGTCCGCTTCATTAGGGATATTAACAAAAATGAGCCTGCGCTGTATGATGAACCGACGACTTTTCATATCAGCTTCTTTTCGCAGGTGGGCAATCATTTTCTTAATTTCTGGACGGAGGCTGGAAGGGTCGGATGGGTGATATTTGGGGTACTCAACGACCGTGTATACGGACCTGCTGCTGACCGGGAGAAAACAGAGCTTTTCTTAAAAGCATTCTCGGATAAAAGACGCCTCGACTTCCTGCTGCTGTTAAAAAAACGCCCGCATTACGGGCAGGAAATCGCCGCGGCCCTTGGCATTACACCGGCAGCTGTAAATTACCATTCCAACTTCTTATTCTTTCTGGATCTTCTGGAAATTAAAAGAGAGGATCACCGCTTATATTACCATCTGCGCATAGATAGATTAAGGGAATTGCTGGCTTTAACCACAAAAGTCATGCTGGATGAAGATTAGACTGGCTTAACAGGAGTACAGGAAAATTTGAGAATAAGGGGAGTGTCCCTCGTGAGTGAATCAAGCCATGCAGCAGCCGGCAACAAGGAATCCGCTGCTGTTTCCAGCACAACTTTCCGTTTATTTAAACTTGGCAGGCCTTATTTAGGCTGGTACATTCTATTATGCGCCCTGGCAGCAGTCATCTCTCTTACAACGGTTGGTGTAGCCGAAGCTTTACGGCGAATTATTAATTCGGCTACAAATCACAATATGCCGGGCCTGACCTCCGCCACCCTGTTTGCCGTTGTCATTATGTTCGTCGATGCCGCAGCCAACTTTCTAAAAAGCTATTTGTCAGGTGTACTTGAGGTCAAGTCGACCTCCCGGCTTCAGGTATCACTTCTGGGCAGACTGCTGAACGTGCAAATGAAAGAGCTGGATCGTTATCATTCTGCAGATCTGATCAGCCGGATTAATGATTCCGCCTCTGCGGCCCAGCATGGAATCAACCAGAAAACCATTGACCTGTTCAGCAATCTGCTGCAGATTGCTTTCCTTCTCACCTATCTGTTATCGCTTCAATTTGCGTTAACCTTGGGAACGATCATCATTTGTTCCCTGGTTCCACTCGTCATGCTTCCCTTCACTTCCCGGCTGCGCTCCATGCATGAGCAAAGACAGAAGATCGAAACCGCGCAGCAAATGTTTATTCAGGATACGGTCCAGGGTGCCGAAGTCGTGCGTGCCTTCTCTCTTGCCCCCAGGCTGCACCAACAATTTGCCGCCCGGGTAAAACAATATTTCACTATTCATATACCGCTCACCCGTTTAGAAGCTGTTGGCTATAATATGCCACTGGTCGTTATCCTTGGCGGACTGCTCTACGTCCTCTCTTTTGGCGGATATCTGGTCATCGGGGGGCGTTTGGATGTGGGGGCTGTGGCGGCCTTTCTGATCTGTTTTGAGCAGATTTCAAATCCGGTCTCGAAGCTGGCCAACCTGTGGACGGAGTTGCAGATGTCTTTAGCGCAAGGCAAAAGGATGTTTGAAGTGCTGGATTTACCGGAGGAAGCGGCAAATTACGAAGCTGCAGCTTTAAATTCCCGGATGGAGATAACTGAAGAGCCCGATCCGGAAATGATCAGCCGATCCGATATTTCTTTTAACAACGTAACTTTCCGCTATGATGCCGCTCCAGTATTAAACAATGTGCAGCTTACCATACGACCCGGGAAGGTGACTGCATTAGCAGGCCCCAGTGGAAGCGGAAAAAGCACCCTGCTTCATTTGCTGCTCGCAGCCTATGAACCGGACGAAGGGGTTATCTGCTGTGGCGCTCACCCCTTAACCAGAATCCCGCTCCGGCTCTGGCGTGAGCGAATTGCCTACGTGTCCCAGGAGCCTTATCTGTTCTCCGGCACTTTCCATGAGAATATAGCCTGGGGAAAATCCGGTGCCACAACGGAGGAGGTCATCCAAGCAGCCCAAAGAGCCGGCATCCATGAAGTCATTATGAGAACGCCCTTACAATATGAGACTACTATTGGGGAACGGGGGTTAACATTATCCGGCGGGGAACGGCAGCGTCTCTCCATTGCCCGGGCGTTTGTCCGCGAGCCCAAACTTCTGCTGCTCGATGAACCCACGGCCGCACTGGACAGCCACAATGAGGAGCTGATTCAGCAAGCCCTCAGGGAGCTCATGCATGACCGGACAACAGTCGTTATTGCCCATAGATTGTCCACTATCCGTGACGCCGATCAGATTTATTTCATGGAAGCAGGATCTGTAGCAGAAACAGGCACACATCAGGAGTTAATGGCACTAGAAGGCAAGTACTTCAAAATGGTTGAGACTTCGATGAAGCAGAATCACGATTTGCTTGAGGTCAGGGAGGGTCTGGAATGAATGCAAAAGCGTCCGCAAAACTCAAGCTTGGATATGTACTGCGCAGGTTGATGACCTTCTCAACCCCCTACCGTATCGGGTTAATGGCGGCTGTATTACTGCTCTCGGCAAGGCTAGTCTTGGACATCGGCTTTGCAGCCATCCAGCAGGTGTTTATTGATACCATCAACAGCTCTAATATGCATTCCCTTACCCGCATTACCGTTATTTGCGCCATCGTCTGTTTTATCATTATTATCTGCCTCATGCTGCAGCATTACTTCCGCTTTATTACAGAGAGCCAAATGGCTTGGGCGATTCGCGCCAAGCTGTTCGACAAGACCCACCGGCTTCCCTTCCGCGAAGTCCAGTCCATGCATTCAGGAGATTTGGTCTCGCGCAATAACCGGGATGCAGGTGCGGCCATTGGCATGATTAACGGCATCGTCTATGATTTGGGCTATAATCTGCTTTTATGTCTCGTTTCTTTTCTGTACCTGGCGAAAATGGATGTCTGGATCGCGCTGCTGGCGCTCGGTTCGGGACCGGTTGTGTTTCTTTCCGGACGCTTCTTTGACCGCAGACTCCGCAAACTGTTCACGGAGATCCATCAGAAGGAAGCTGAGCTGCGGGGTATTCTGCAGGAAACGCTGCAAGGAATGAAAGTGGTCCGGGCCTTTTCCCTGGAGGACAATCTCTTGAACCGGTATGCAGCCGGACGTGAGCAGTTGAACCGGCTGCAGCGCCAAAGAGCACTGCTGAACACGCTGCTCTGGCAGTCCTCTGCCTTTATCAACAATATCGTAATGGTGGCCTGCGCTGCGCTGATCGCAGTCTCTGCCGTAAGAGGCGGAACAACAGCCGGTGAAGTACTCGCCTTCATCATTCTGATGGGACGGGTACAGTGGCCTTTTGTCCACATGTCCCAGACCTGGGGTGGTGTTCAAGAAGCGTTAGGAGCAGCCGACCGCGTATTCGCTGTACTGGATGCAGATGAGGAAGGAGCACCACATTCTTCCCCGGCTTCGTCCCCTCCTCCCCCCGCTTCGGAGAAGTCGGCTGCATTAAGCCTACAAGAGGTCAGCTATAGCTATTCCGGCCGAATAGAAACGGAGCCGCCGCTGTTTGAAGGCTTCAGCCTGCAAATTCAGCATGGAGAAACGGTCGCTGTTGTAGGTCCAAGCGGTTCCGGCAAAACAACGCTTGCCCGCTTATGCTGTGGATTGTATGCACCCGATGCCGGCAGCATCTCAGTTTATGGAAGAGCGGTTCAGGAGCAGCTGGAAGAAGCCCGGGCACAGGTTACTTATGTACCGCAATCCCCTTATTTGTTCTCTGGTACGATTAGAGACAATATAGCCTTCAGCTCTAATTCAGCCAGTGAACAAGAAATTTACGAAGCCGCCCGGCTTGCGGGCGCAGCCGAGTTTATCGCGAAGCTTCCGGGCGGATACGATACGGTCATCGGTGAACACGGCTCGAGTCTTTCCGGCGGACAACGGCAGCGAATCGCTATTGCCCGGGCCTTTCTTCGTGATGCACCGCTGCTTTTGCTGGACGAAGCCACTTCTGCTCTGGATAACGAATCCGAGCGGCTGGTTCAGGAAGCGTTGGATCACTTGATGAACAACAGGACTACACTGGTAATTGCACACAGGCTTTCAACCGTACGGAACGCATCCAGAATTGTTGTACTGGATCAGGGGGTAATTGCCGAGGAAGGCACACATGATGTTTTGCTCGCCCAAAACGGGCTTTATGCACAGTTATATAACCTCCAGTTTAAAGCAGCAGAGGCAGAAGCATCCCTATTTGAAGAATCACATGCAGCTATACTACCTGCTTAGTTTATAGTTGAAGCACACAAAGGCTCGAATCCCCGGCGCAGCTGCGCTAGGGTTCGAGCCTTAAATCATTCCGGCGGGGGTTGATTAACTCAGCATATTTATTGGTGTTTCCCCCAGTGAAGGGATGAGGAATTTATGATCGATAGGAGATGACATCACGATTAGAATCGTGTAGGTCCCGTATTTATCACATTGATTTCCGAACTCTTCAAGCGCTCGCGTAGAATCGCTAATCACTTTCAACAAATAGTTGTGCTCCCCGCTTATCCGGTAACATTCGACCACATCGGGAGCGGCCCGGCAGAAATCAAGGAATGCGTTACAATCTCTAGAATGAAACAATATATAGGCGGCAGCCTGCTTGCCAATCTTTTCAGGGGATATGATGGTGCGATACTCACTGATGATCCCCTTCTCCTCCATGCGTTTAACCCTCTCTGTAACTGCAGGCTGTGATAAGCCGACGTTTTTCCCCAGTTCTGTCATAGAAATTCTCGCTTGGCTCTGCAGGTGGAACAGGATTTGCTTATCCACATGATCCATTATAGTCAGCTCCTTTAAAATTCAGGTCAATTGGTTAAAACAAATATAATTTAATCGTTATACAGCCGAGTTACCTTTGTTACGTTATGTAACCAAGGTAACTTATTTTATATAATAAGCCTACAATAGTAAAGTGTCCAAGACTTTAACTATTCCGAGAGGATGGAGACCATGTATACATTATATTCAAACCCAAGTGATCCGCAATGTTTGTCGGGCCGCATCGATGAAGTATTGGATCGGACGCTTGCCGACAAGAGGTTGGTAGGAGCCGTCATTAAAGTGGCGATAGACGGAACAATAGTTTACAGCCGCGCTGCCGGTTATGCTGACCGCGGGCTGAACCGGCTCATGAGTGAAGATGCTTTATTCCGGCTCGCCTCGGTCACCAAACCTATTGTTTCCACGGCTGCCTTAGTGCTGGTTGCGCAAGGGCGCCTGCAGTTGGACGACCGTGTTGACCGTTGGCTTCCGGAGTTCCGCCCACGCTTGCAGAACGGCGAACTCGCGCAATTGACGGTCCGCCATCTAATGACGCATACGGCGGGTCTGTCTTACCGGTTCTTCCAGGAAGAGAATAGTTCCTATCAGCGGGCAGGGATTTCGGACGGCATGGATCAGTCCGGAATCACACTGGAAGAGAATATGCGCCGCCTCGCCTCTGTGCCGCTTCTCTACACGCCAGGCACCGAGTGGAGATATTCCATAGCAACGGATGTGCTGGGTGCAATCATCGCCCAGGTCACAGAAACAACGCTTAGCGAAGCCATAGATTCACTGGTAACCAAACCGCTCGGCATGAGTGACACCGGATTCATTGCAGCTGATCCAGAACGGCTGGCCACCCCCTATGCCAACGACTACCCGGAGCCGCGGCCATTACTTGATCCCGACAAGATTGCCTTTGTGGACGGTACAGCAGGCTTCCTGCTTGCTCCAGGCCGGGCACTTGATGCCGCCGCCTATCCCTCCGGTGGAGCCGGTATGGTTGGCAGTGCCGGGGACTTTTTGCATCTGCTGGAAACATTGCGCCAGGGCGGGGCCCCTTTGCTGCCGGAATCTCTGATTCATGAAATGACTACCAATCAGATCGGTGATCTGCCTATGCCCTTTTGGCCAGGACGGGGATTCGGTCTTGGCATTACAGTACTGAAAGACCCTGCCGCCGCAAACACTCCTGAATCACCGGGAACATGGCGGATGGGCGGCACTTATGGCCATTCATGGTTCGTCGATCCTACGCAGCGGCTCAGCGTTGTGGCATTTACCAATACCTTACTGGAAGGCATGTCCGGCCAGTTTACGGTTGACCTTTGTGACGCAATTTATGCCGGCATCAGATCATAGAGAATGAGTACAGGAGAGGGTGCTACTCAAATGAGCCAAAATACAACTTCTTCCGCACAGCATGACTCCGGCACTTCTGAGCGGCTCCCATGGGCTGGCTTGCTCGCCCTCGCGATGACGGGGTTTATCTGTATTCTCACCGAAACGGTTCCAGCCGGCTTGCTGCTGCAAATTGGTGATGGGCTTGGAGTCTCTGAAGCTCTAGCCGGTCAGCTTGTCACTTTGTACGCCCTCGGTTCATTGTTGGCCGCCATTCCTTTAACCGCCGCAACACGCGGATGGCGGCGGAGGCCCCTGCTGCTGCTATGCATTATTGGTTTTCTCGTATTCAACACCGTCACTGCCTTTTCTTCTAATTATATATTGACGCTGGCTGCCCGTTTTTTTGCAGGTATATCTGCCGGTGTCCTGTGGGGAATGATCGCAGGTTATGCCCGCCGCATGGTACCGGAATCGCTTAAGGGGCGGGCCATGGCGGTGGCAATGGTCGGCACGCCACTGGCCCTGGCCATCGGTGTCCCTGCCGGAACATTTCTTGGCACCTTCGTCGGCTGGCGTGCTGTGTTTGGAATCATGTCACTGCTTGCGCTGCTGCTGGTCTTCTGGGTGCTTTGGAAGCTGCCGGACTACCCGGGCACAAGTGCCGATAAGCAGCTGCCGCTCTATAAGGTTTTTGTTATTCCCGGAGTGCGGCCGGTTCTGGCAGTCGTTCTCGCTTGGGTACTGGCCCATAACATCCTTTATACCTATATTGCGCCATTTCTTGCGCAGGCCGGACTTACCCGGCGTATTGACCTGGTGCTGCTTATTTTCGGTATTACTTCACTGGCAGGCATCGGGATTACCGGTATTCTGATCGACCGTAAATTGCGTCCATTGGTTCTGATCAGCCTCGCAGCATTTACTTTGGCCGCCATTGCACTTGGCATAAGCAACCATCCCGTCGTAATCTATCCTGTGGTTGCTGCATGGGGATTGACGTTCGGAGGCGCTGCAACAATGCTGCAGACAGCAATTGCTGAAGCTGCCGGGGAGAGTGCCGATGTCGCCCAGTCTATGCTGGTGACGGCATGGAATCTGGCGATCGGCAGCGGTGGTGTGCTGGGCGGGGTTCTAATCGAAACGCTGGGTGTCGCCTCATTCCCCTGGGCATTGTTTATTCTATTGCTGCTTGCGCTGTTCACCGCTTGGCGAGCGAAGGTATATGGATTTCCGGCGAAGCGGCCTTGAGGGGATTGACATGTGAGAGAACCGGCCAGCTTTGTTGCCGGTTGAGCCAGACAAAGCAAATACACCGTCAGCAATCTGACGGTGTATTTGTATTGTACTAATCCTTCTTGAACAAGTGTGCTCCCTTAAGCTGCACCCGCTTCTACACTCTTTTTGCAACCGGAATCCAGATTTCGCTTTTGTAAGTCGGGGACGTTACATCTTTGCTCTCATTCCATAAGATTTCCGGCCCTTCGGTCTGCTCATAGTTGGAAGAAGGGAACCACTCGGAATAGATCCGTCCCCAAATATTTTGCAGGGTAGCCGGAAAAGGTCCGATGGACTCGAATACCGCCCAAGACATTGCCGGAACCTCCAGCACCGAGAAGGTCTCGGGACATCCCAGAGTGGTAGCCACTCCGATGTAATGATCCAGTTCCCCCTTTTCTTCCATCCGCCCCTCGGAAAAGTTTGTGGACGCGCTTATCAGTCCCAGGGGTGCGACATTCGAAAGCTCCTTGAGCTTGGAGAGGGTTGGCAGATCCAGGCTTTGCCACATTGCTGAAATCTCCGGATTCACCCCCTCAAAAATAATAGGGACTCTCTTCTTGATCCCGACGATATGGAATGCTTCCTTCTCCTCAATCCGGTAGTTCATTTCATTTCCTCCTCTGATCATGAGCTGAAAAGTCATTCGAGGAAAGGACTTCAGTGAAGGTCCTGCGGTTCTTGCTTCTGAGGGCAGAACACCGTGAAACTGCTGGAATGCCTTGGTGAAGGCGTCCGGTGAACTGTATCCATAATTCAGCGCAATGTCGATAATTTTGAGCTGGCTGCTCTGCAGATCGAAGGCCGCGAGCGTCAACCGTCTACGCCGTACATATTCCGAAAGCGAAAGGCCGGCGAGAAAAGAGAACATCCGCTTGAAATGATATTCCGAGCATAATGCGCGTTTTGCCGCTTCCCGGTAATCAATCTCCCCAGTCAGTTGTTCTTCGATATAAGCCAATGCATGATTCATGTTCTCCAGCAGGTTCATCTTCGCTCCTCCTCTCCTCACATCCAGAATAGCAATAATGGAGCACAGTCACCCGACAATTCGTGCACTATTAATGACGGGTCCTTAGAAATTTAGATCATTGGTTATTCCACACCACGCACGTACTGCTCTATGTAAGTAACTGCATCAGCAAAATCTCCGGCAATATAATCCGGCACGGTATCCAGCCATTTATTTCTATACTCATTTAATGCCGCGTTTCCTGCACCAGTCATGACTAACACTTTCATACATCCGGCACGGTCTGCCGCCACCATATCCGTCCAACGGTCACCAATCACTGCACATTTGCTTAGATCCAGATTGTTTTCTTCTGCTGCTCTAATCAGCATTCCAGGATTAGGCTTACGGCAATGACAGCCTTCATTATGCTGATGCGGACAAATATATACACCGTCAAATCCAAACTCCAGCATTTCTATTCTAAAAGCTTCCTCCGTTGCCTCCCCTCTAGAGATTCCGGGTTGATTCGTAAAACCATACAGTTTAAGCCCCATGAATTTCAGCGTGTTTAAAGCTCCTGGGGTAAACGGGAACAATTCAAAAAAACCCGGATACTCCACTTCGTCACTTCCGCCCAAGGTTCCATCCCGGTCAATAAATACAGCCTGCAATTTAGGTTCTCTCATGTTTGTTCGTTCCGCCTTCATACTATAATCTTTTCTCTAAAACAGCTTCATCATGCTTAATATACCCGCAGCGTGCATATGTGGCAATCGCCGGATGATTCGTTTTTCCTGTCAAAATCTTCACTGTGCCTACACCGCGCAAGTGGAGCTTAGCTTCCAGAAAGGCAAGCAGTGCCACCGCCACGCCTTTCCTCCGGGCTGATTCCTGAACATACATTTCCGTAATTTCACCATGACTTGCTGCGTAGCAGAAGGATTGTGAGCTCTGCGCGCAGGCAAAGCCGACGACTTGGTCCCTTAATTCGGCAACGGCAACTAACTCGTTCCCAGTGTTCAAACTTTCGATAATTTCCGCCTCCGGACGCTTATCCCCGCCATTAAACTCATAATTTAACCTGGACAAAACATCCGCATCTTTTATTGTAGCCAGCCTGACTAATGGAAGCATTTATATTCACACCCTCAGCAAAAATATAATGAAACTTACATTCCCGCAGCCGCCTTAATTTGCTGCCTTTGGGTTGTGATTAACTCCTGTAAACGGTCTGTTCCGAACGCGCCTGCCGTGAAGGCATTCCCCTTGGGATAATATACCATCCGGAAAGAAGTGCCGTCTTGCAGATGCACCCGCAGGAACACTCCGTATTCATGTTTTGTTTGCTTATAGACTGCATCAAAACCAACATTCTTCAGAGGCAGCAGTTCACGAATAAATTCTTCGGAGGCCTCTTTAGTGAAATCACCAATCTGACTGCTATCCATACCGCTTTCCAGACTAACTTTGTCCACTTTCCCTGCAATATCCAGCAGGTCTCCGATAGTGGCTGCCTTTGGATTCTCTTCTACTTCATAAATCTTGTTATCCGCTACCACCCGATATTCGGATCTGTAGCCTTCCAGCGCATAGATCACTGTACCCACAGGAAGAAATGCGGCATCCCCGTTTTTGACGACATGATCGGTACAGGCATTATCACTCACCTTAAAAGACACTTCCCCAACCTTATCTCCCCGTTGATCCGCAGGTACCGGCTTGGTTGCATCATAATTATGAGAATACCTGATATCATTGATCATCAAGAAATCCACCCATTCAATCTCGGCATAGCAGGGTTCTGACGTCTGCTCCGGCGCTGCTTCAGGTGCAGCAGTCCCGGCTATTGGCTTCACACTCGCCTTATTTGTCGTCCCACAACCGGCTGCGAGCAGCAGCAATATAAGCAGTATTGAAATCGGCCCGCCACTTTTTATCCATTTCATCATCGTAATTCACCTCTGTTACTATTGACGGGCTAGTATACCTTGATGTTACAGCATTTACCAAAACTTTTTCATATTCTTATTAGTTATTCGTTATGAATAACTTTTTATATAAAAGTTCTCCATATGTGCTAAAATATAAACAAATAAAGGAGGGATGCTGATGAATAACCATAAAGTTAAAGCTAATGGTCATTATGTTGAATTAGATTCGCTCAGAGGCATCGCTTCTGTTCTGGTGCTTATTACACACCTGATGATTGTCTTCCCCATGATTTACTCGCCCAGTTCGCCGCAGGATAACCTGACTCTCTTCGTGCTCAAATATTTGCCGTTCACAAGGGCTCTGTTTATCGGCGGTCCGGAAGCTGTCAAACTATTCTTCGTGCTGAGCGGATTTGTTCTGGCTTTACCCTTTCTTAAAGGAACTACAATCCGGTACTTGCCCTACTTGCTCAAGAGATTTCTCAGAATCTGCATCCCTTTCTATGTTGCCATATGTTTAGCGGTACTTCTCAGCATAGTGATCCAAAGGAGCTCCATTCCTGAACTGAGTGAGTGGTATAATTCCATGAGCTGGACTACGCCGATCTCAGCCAGACTACTCTTGGGACATTTTTTCCTGATCGGCAGCTTCAATGTGAATGCATTTAACAATGTAATTTGGTCGCTGGTTCATGAAATGCGCATATCCATTCTGTTCCCCTTGATGATGTATGGAGTGATCAGATATTCATGGCAAAAAAACGTCGCAGCCTACCTATTGGCTGGTATTATCGGTTTTTATTTAGGCGGATACGGAGATACGGTTGGTTATATGCTGCTGTTTGTGGTCGGCGCATTGCTGGCGAAACACAGAGCTTTTTTCATCAAACATTATAAAAGAACCGGATCTCTCCCGAAAATCATTCTTTTTACCTTTGCCTATGCGTTGTATTCGCTGCATGCACCAGGAAGCAACCCCTTAATCACAGGTTTGGTTTCCTATATCAACATGCTCGGGTGCGGCTCGTTAATAATCATTGCCTTATCCAGCGGGAGATTCTCAACAATCCTGAGAAATAAAATCGTCAGCTATCTGGGGCGGATCTCGTACAGCCTGTATTTATATCATTTCATTATCCTGGTAGCTTCCATTAAATTATTGTACGGAATCATCCCTCTTGGCTTCATCCTCTTGCTAACAGCCGCGGCTAGTATTTTCATTGCTGCATTGTCCTATCATTTTATAGAAATCCCGTCTATTAAATGGGGTAAAACACTTACACGCAGCAGGGATACCGCCATTCAGCAGCAATACGCACTTCCCCCATCACAATAAGGTTAGCTATTCTAAAAGGTGCAAAGTGATTGAGTCACTATGCCCTTTTTGGGCTTGACAAAAAAAACACCTTGCTCGTTTGGTATCATGGGAGCGCGAGCAACCATGCCAATAAGAAAGTGTCTGAACATTGATTAGTTGAATTTATTTAAGGAATCAATTAAGCGTCTTAAGTCGTTCAATAAACGCTGCTTTTCGTCTACGGTCCAGTCCGTCAAGGCTTCTTGTAAGATGCCATTTCGAGTGGAGTTAATTTGAGAAAAAATCTCCTTTCCGTGATTTGTTAATTCAGAAACACGAATTCTAGAATCATTCTTTGCCGGATAAGTATGGACCAATCCGGCTATTTCCAATTTATCAATTTGACGGCTAACACTGGAGTAATTTTTGCCCATCATGGCAGCCAAATCGCCGACACTAGTTGACTGAAGACGCCCAATGCCGATGAAAACACGAAAAGCAGCTGCTTCCATGTTAACGCCAGCATGGGCAATCATTTTCTTATGGCGATCTGACTGATTAAGCATTGTAGTCAATTCAATCAGTGTACTAAAAAGTTTATCTTCCATGTTCCTTATTTTATCATTATAACGGGACGAGGTGTCAATGGCGCATTCCAGGCTATTTCGATATCTTCTAAAGAAAATGTTGTTGTAGCGATGTGGATCTTTCCTTTTGAAGCAAGATCCAAAACACTTTGTGCAGATGACAGCATATTCAATTGTGAAACACTTCTGCCGCCACTGCCGACCAGCTCGATCGTAGATGCACGAAGTAATGAAGAGGGCATATTGATGGATTCTTGCCCGGACGCAGTTCCTATACTAACAAATCGCGTTGGGCGGCTCCTACCAGCTTTTGCAGCAGCAGAGAGAATGGCGAAGGCACTGTCACCCCAGAGATAATCAAGTACAACATCTACTCCATCCGCAAAAGCTGGCTCTAAGGCTTTCTCAAAAGCATTTTTGCCGTTGTCAGTATTCATGTCAAATGCAACGAATTCATCTGCTCCGATGGACTGTAGCTTTGTGTGGTTTCGTCCTGTTGCAATAATTTTTTTTGCGCCTAAATGTTTTGCAATTTGAATGGCCAAACTACCGGATTCACTAGTTGCACCGTTAATCAGAACCGTTTGACCAGATTGGAAATGCGCCCGATAGACCAAAGCAGCCCACGAGGACATAGCCGGGTTTGTGATTGCAGCGGCGGTTATTTCATCAATCTCTTTGGGTAAATGTATAATCATATTTTTTTCTACAATCGTTTGTTCAGCTAAACTCCCATAGGGTGCGGCAGGGAGCGCAAAGTAAACACGAGATCCATCTGCCAATGTGCCGACACCATCTGCTCCAGCTACAAGTGGGAAGTTTGTTTCTGATGAATAATGCATGCCTAATGAACGAAACTTACTAAGTTTACTTAAAGCAGCGGCCGAAACGTTAACAATAACTTTGTCAGCGGATTCAATGGGGGCAGGAAATTGACCTAATACGGGAGGGATTCCCGCTTGCTTAACAATTGCGGCTTTAATCATTTGCATTCTTCCCTTCAATTCATTTATGTGCGTTTTGCACATATATACCATAACATAAATGTGTGCAAAACGCACATATTTTGCGGCCTAGTTTATGTATTGTATTTTGCTGCTGATGTTCACTCAAAAACCCGAACAATTTCTCGCCGATTTCGCGATAATTGCTCGGGTTTTCTGTATTCCCTCTATTCCTGCCATGAGGGATTCACCTGATATCTCTAGTGCGAAAGCTAAGTAACTAATAAATCAGTGCCCTTAACTCATTATGAATTCTCTCTGGGATCTCATAACCCTGTCCACTGTCTTCAGTATCTACCAGCAGACCCGTTATCCCCTCTTGTTCGCTATCCGAAATGTTTAGTACATACTTTTTTTGCGTGCCGTCAAGGTAAGAAATATGCATTAGAAAACATGTAACATAATTCAGTTCACCATTTATTTTCACTGCCTTGTTCAAGGCATTTGCAAAGACTTCAAGTTCATGTTCATCGGTGAAGGTTTTTTCAGTAAATGGTCCAGACTTGTCTGCCCCTTCTTTGCATAAATCAGCACATTCCAGCCTGATGCTCTTGATCCTGGTGTCCTTTATTCGGAGGCTTGTCAAGATCCCGATAAATTCCTGTTTGGTTTCCGCAGCTTTATCATTGTTGGAAAAATTCAAAATATATAAAATTTCTTCTTTATGCGGAATCACCGCATAATAGGTATCATGAGTCCCTGTAAGACCGGACGCTGCAGAGCCGTTGTCGGCATCCAAAGTAAATAATCTGCTTGTTCCCATGGGAATATCAAGCTCCTCCTCAGAAGTCAGCGAGCTGTGATTGGGCATTGCCATTTTCTTGAAATCAAAGTTCTCCACAAATTCACTGGCCGATACTTCGCCCCTGGCCTCACCTTGCTCATCTTTAATTACATAAACCTTCGGATCAGAAGTATCCAATCCCCAGTTTGCCGGCAAGTCCATATGGAGTGTAGACAAATCATAGGACTGTTGAACCGCAGGAACGGCTGCGGAGGTATCCTGCTGTTCTAACGCTGTAGGGGGTGAGCTGGAGCATCCGCCAAGCGTGACTGCTGACAAGATCCATACGATCATTATTTTTTTGGACACAAGCATTACTTATTCCTCCCCATTCATGTAAATTAATGTCCCCGAATATCAAACGAGGCATCATATCCTCCATCATACAAAATGATAAAGTAATAACCGGAGTAATCTGCGATGTCTTTTAATGTATCAAAAGTCAAAGAGCCGTGTTCTAAATGTACCGAATCCACAGAAGCTCCTGTAACAGGCAGGACTTCAGTGATGACCGGGTATTCTCTGCTCCGCTTGGCATTTTTGAAAGTTTCCTTACTGTAAAAGCTTGTCAGCTCGTCAACAGATAATGAAGAATCCACTAGAATTGCAGCCAAAAAGTCCAACCCGTTGCCGTTTCCATTCAGTTTGCCAAGTATAGACTCCCTTTCTACAATCGTGGTTTCAGGCGGGAGCTGATGTTTGCTAAATTGTTTCTCGAACTTGGATAAGTTCACATTGTTAACCAATGGCATGATCAGGAACAGGGAAACGAATAACACTATAATAACCAAAGGAATGACCAGAAGGGTTAATCCTATCTTCTTCAACATAACGGGTCTACTCCTTCACGTCTTGATAGCAGGTTTCATATTGGTCCTTTAGCAGGAGGCTTCGGCAAGCAGAACCTGACTCCTCATAGATCTCGGTTTTCACTTTCAGTTCAATATTCCGGTATTCATTATATTCTGGACTTTCATTGGTGATCGAGAGAATATCCGAAGCTTGCCAGTCCATGAAAAATTCGTCTTTGTGCTCGCTGGAATATATGATTTTCTTCACGCCTGTCTTGCTTTGCTCGACTTCGACAAGATACATTACACCGCCTGCAGCGCCACCATATGGGATATAATACGCGCGTGCATTATACTCACCTTCGGGTGACTCAATGGGACCACTAAATAGGGTAGCTTTCCCAAGATCCTTAAATTGATAGAAATATCTTCTATAGCCCACTAAACCTAAAATGATGATTAGTAGCAGAATTAATACAATCGTTCTTTTTTTCACACTAAACCTCCTATGTGTAAGGATCGCAGTCCATCCATATTGTACCATATAGGGTTTATCAGAATGGACTGGATTGTCATAAGTGGAAACGGCTTCGCCGTCCTCAAAAGGACGGTATCCGTTTCAGCGAGAAATAGAAGGATAATTTATATAAAAAAACCTGCAGACGCTGTGCCATCGTGGCACTGTCTGCAGGTTTCTCGAAAAAAAGTATGATTGCACTAAATGAACTTATTTAACTTCTGTTGCTCCAGTTACTTTACCATCCACTGCTGCGGATGCTTTCACATCTTCGCTGGCAAAGTAGAGGTTACCATCAATTGTAGCGGATTCATGCAGGTTAAAACCTTTTGCTTCAACATATACATCACCTTTGATCGTCCCGCCTTGCACTCTGAAGTTTTCACTTTGTACGGTAACCTTAGGTGCGGTAAGTGTGTAATTTGCAGTGATTTTGTGATCCGCATCCTGTGCATAAAGAGCAAGCTTACGGTAAACTGCGTTCTCAGCAACACCTTTATCATGGAACTCACCGGCTACAACAACGTCCTGATCAACAGTAACATCATTCAGAATAGCAACAATCCAAGTTCCTTCTGCACTTACAGCCTTAGTAAATGCAGCCGCTTCATTAACGATGGAAGCCGCCGATGTAGCATCTGTCTGAGCTGCCGCCGGAGAAGCCGTAGCAGCCTCATTTGCCGCTGGAGAAGCAGTTGCTGCCTCATTCGCCGCCTTATCATTGTTCGCACCACAACCCGACAATAATGCTACCGATACCCCTGCGACTAGCAAACTTTTAAATAGTTTCATCTCAAATCCCCCTAATTTTTTTTATAAATTTATTATATATTAAAATTTTATAATAGTCACGTGAATTATTTCACACTACTGTGTTTTTTCATATTTCGACAAGACATGATAGACCTCCCCGGTTTGCCGTAGGAACGCATAAATCCCCGCTTACCTTCAGCCTAAGGTAAACGGGGATTTATGTGTTCAATCCGTTCTTCAATTCAATCATTTCCTCCAGCAACAATCCATATCCCTGACATGGTGATTGTTATTCATATTTCGGTAGTCCCCGTGCGCTCCCTTTCGGAGTGTTGCTCCATGTCCTGCATATGGGATGAGTTCCCGCGTACTCGATGTCACGAAAAACGTTTTCACGGACGTTTTCCCTACTGTGAGCCATCGTGTTTAGTACGCTTCGCTAACCTTTTTCAATGGAATCACGCTCCTTCTTCCGCAAGATGAATCCTGCTTGAATAGCTGTTCCTTGGTCCTGGTTACCTCTGGATTCCCGCATACCCACGGTCTGCGAAAAGATGTTGTCACTTACACCTTCTCCAGCAGCAGCCGATTCCGGCATGCATCGCTAACGGTAGTACATCGGGGCCTCTCCTTTCCTACATTCATTTCTAAATTTAGGAATGAGTCCATCACCTGTAACCGCTTGCTGCTGTTCTTTTTGGTTACCATCTGGTGATGTCTATATCTTAACGCATTACACCTAAAACTTAAACCTTCATAATATTATGTATTCTGTCGCAATTCCTGGAAAATCCTGATCTCTTGCAATGAACCGCCCAGACCTAAGTATTTCTTTGAATTTTGGACTATTGTGCGTAAATACGCAAAAACCGCCTTGAGATTCCAAGACGGCTGGTGATCTGAAGCCAAAAATATTAATCCCTAATCAGAAATATGTATTCAAACAGCAAAATAAAAAAGGCGGTGAACATTCCTACCGAGTTAATCACCGTAAGTTCTGCCACATAATTCTCGCTTTGAAAATGAGAAAAGAAGGCGACAGTCCAAAGCACCGCAAAAAAAAGCGGGATCATTCCGGAAACAGCTCCAACGGCTGCCCGTCTGCCCCGGTAGATAAACAATGTAATCTCCGAAACGGTATAAACGATAAAAACAATGATCTCAGATAACTTAATCGAATCCGGAATGTGGAGCTTGAAAAGATGCATGAGAGCATACTGCAGAGCCAAAACAGTAAATAACCAGTTGTTAAACGAAATCTTCTTAAAGATCAGCATTAAATCGACTCCCTTAAACAGAGTAATCGGACTGCTGTCATATGGCACGGATGATCCTGAAGATGCAGGCCGATTCCATAATGATATCGCTTACATTATACTGGAAAATTTTATAAAATTCTGTGGATATCCTATGACATTTGATCTAAGCACGTTGCATCACCCTTTCGCAAGGCCCAATGAATCCCGGCTGATTGATCAGCGCCCTGCAGATCGCCACTCTGTTATCTGCTACCCGAAGAGTAGCGATTTGTATTCTTCTTTATGCAATTCTATTTTTTGGAGTTTGTGAAAAATAGTTCTTATTACTTATTTTACCATATATATTTGAAGTCACGAACAAGAAAGAGTAAACTTCAAATATTCCAATATATTCCTTTAAGCCGTCTTTGAAAAACATATTCACCTTAATAAGTATATATTGGAAAAGAACACTGTTATATATCAAATATATGACAAATCCGTTCCATGAGGGAAGCGATAATTCCAAGATAATAATTATGAAATATTAAACTACAAACTAAGGAGACGAACCATGAAAAATACTAAACAGATTTTGCTATCATCATGCCTAACTTGTGCACTAGCGATCTCATTCTCTCCGTCTGTATTTGCTTCCGAAGGTATAACTCAAGAAACTGTAACTTTAGACCAGCAAGTTTTAAAAGAACCCCACACAGTAGAAAATGAGCTAACAGAAGAAGATTTACAACATAAACTGATTTTTGACCAAATACAAAAAGAAGACGAAGAAGCTGCCTTAAACTTTGAATCTGAGGATGTAGCACAAGACAAAGCTTCCTTCTCCTCAACCCTGACGGAGATAGAGCCAAATTCCGAGATGAGCACCCAATCAGTTACTAAATCCTTTCTTAGGAGTCAATGGAATTTTGGCTCCAACCTTTTAATAGCGAGCGGATATTATTTATCAGGGACTTTTCTACAGCATTCCTTGCAGGACTATCCCAGTACATTGAAATACTATCATGGATCAAATCAAGCAAGTTCGATTCAGTATTCATCAGAATTTCAAAAAGAGTTAACAATCTTTAGAGCTCAATTACCGAAGAATGGTGCTACATATTACTCAAAAAACACATCAATTGAGTTCTCTGCAAACAGAGATCATTTTCTTGCACTGCATAGAGCAAATGCAACCTTTGCTGCACAAAAACTTTCAAGTGGCTGGTTTATCATCGCGACCGTTCATGATTTATATAATTTTGAATACTGGAATTATGGAAGCGGAATGGGCATACCAGCAAACTTTGTATCACTGGTAAATAACTATGCAGCCGATAACCAGAGACTAGGAGTAATCGTTCCTTATGACATTTTCTTCTACATTAACACCCGTTAAAAACTAGGGAAGTGGGAGCCAGGTACATTCTTGGTTCCCACTCTGTATGCTGAATAATTTCTTTTCAAAACTGGTATAGTATAGTAAGTTAATTATTATTTCACTTGTTTGGAGGCTAATTATGTTCAAGAAGTTGAGTCTATATATTTTTTTAATTTGTATGCTGACTTTAATAACTTCTTGCTCTACTGCCGTAGAGGACAATAGAGATTATAGAGAACCGAATATTCTTATATTGCCCGGGAAGTATCGGTTGTTTCAAAGTAGTGAAGAAGTCAACTTCATAAAGGGGAAGATGGATAAAGACCCGGTAGTGGTTGAACCCATAATTTCTGAAATTGGATGGAATAAGAAATACATTGTATTTATACGTTCTGAACCTGGAAAAGACACTTCAGAGACTCAAACTGGTGTGTTGAGTGTTGATAACGGCAAAATTATTATCTTAGATGGCAACAAGAACATCCAAAAATACCTAGAGGAAAAAGGTATGGATGACATAGAAATGTTCACTGTACAACAGTTGATAAGTGAGAAGAAGAAACGACTAGAAAGTGAAAATTAAGATTCTTAAGATATGTTGGGCAAGGAAGAACAAAGGACTGTCTCACTCGTAGAATAATCCACTTATTGGACAGCCCCTAGTGACTTGAAGCCAAACTCCCGGCTAGTTTTGTAATGCAAATTTCATTCCTTAACCTATCGCTCAGAATTCCAGGGTCCGCAGCCAGGAGGACAACTTCTCTTCCCTCTGCTTAAGATCGCCTTTTTCTTTGTGATATTTGCCTAGCCAGTGTTCGGAAGCCATTCGGCCATCCAGCATGTAGAGCACCCGCTCTGCCCCGGCAGCGACCTTGGCATCATGGGTAACCAGAAGAATTGTGGTTCCCGAACGGTTAATCTCCCCCAGGATTTCCATGATCTCACCGGCAGCCTTGGAGTTCAGTGCTCCCGTAGGCTCATCGCCAAACAGAATATCCGGCTGATTGATCAGCGCTCTGCAGATCGCCACTCTCTGTGATTGTCCGCCGGACACCTCTGTTATTCCCCGGTCTGCCAATGCGGAGATACCTGTCCTTTTCATAAGATCGGCAGCTCTTGCATTGATGGTTCTGCGGCTGGTCTTTTTGGCCCGGTAAGCGGACAGGATGATATTGTCGCGGATGTTCAGATTTTTTAACAGATGCATCTGCTGAAAAATGAAGCCCATACTATGCAGGCGCAGCGCCGCCAGTTCGGTTTCGGAAAGGGCGCTGAGCTCCTGCCCCTTAAAAAGAACACTGCCCGCTGTCATTGTATCCATACCGCTTAATGTATACAACAATGTTGATTTGCCGGAGCCTGAAGGTCCCATAACTGCTGTGAACTCCCCCTGTGGAATCTGCAGGTTGATCTCTTTTAATACAGGCTGCTGCGTTCCTTGCCCGTTTGAAAAAGTTTTGTTTAATCCCTTAGTTTCTAATATATGCATCCAGTTGTCGCCCCCTCAATCGGCTATCTTATTCGTGAACCCGGACTTGTGAATGGGTCCTATACTTCCTATAGTAGTAACCGCCACGGCCAGCATGAGGCTAACCGGAAGAATCAGATAGGCCAGCACCGGATCAACCTCAAGCTGAATTCGGGAAGCACCCAGGAATGATCCGAGAACATGCACCAGACTTTGACCGATCGTTCCGGCCGTCAAGATCCCAAGCAGGCTGCCAAGACCGGCGATCAGCAGCGTTCTGGCCAGATATTGCCGGCGGATATCAGCGACCGTGAACCCGATGCTTCGCAAGATTGTAATTTGTGTGGAATCCTTCGCCAGCAGCATTTTTAGAAACAAGGACGTAATCAGTACCGCTATCGAGATGGAAATGGCGATCGCAAGTATAGTGACCATCCGCAGCTGCTTAACTGTATTCCCCAGGGTCTGAGCTAAATAGCTGTCCAGATAAGTGATTTTAGCCGGATAGAATGCCTCGGCCAGCTCTTCTATTTTCCCGGCGACCGGAATTTCAGGCTGTACATCCACCGCTACCACATACCACATTACAGTCTTTGGATCATAGGGCAGCTGCGCTTTAGCCGTCCGCCCTCCATTGGTGATATCCTGATAGATTCCGCTTACCGTCAACTTCCGTTCTTTCCCTCCAGCCTTGAGAAGAAGACTATCCCCGACCCGTTTTTTCAGCTCCTTGGCGTTCAGATCAGACAGGGCGATTGCACTTCCGCCTTCCGGGGCGCCGCCTTCTATGTATGACAAAGGAAAGATGGAGAAATCTCCTGTTTCCACATTGATATTCTCCCAGACGTCATCACTTCCCAATACCTTAAAGCGGGAGGTAATGAGCGGCGATAATTTTTTGATGTCCGGATCCTTCTTAAGTGTTGTGAGCATTTGTTCAAACCGCCGGGCGGTATCGCCTGACTGCTGAAGATCAATCCGGATGGTGCTCTGTCCTACGCCCATATAGGATATAAAGTGCGGGGAGCGCAGCGTATTCAACAAATTCACCGGCATGATGATCATAAACAGACAGATCACCACAACCAGCAGTAACACTCCGAACATGCTGAAGCGGCTGTACACATCTTTTAACCCTAGAAAACCATTCACAGGCAGCCATTTACGGTTGCTGAGTGTAAACGATGACGTATGTGTTCTCCCCACCCCGGCAGTACTTGACCGCAAGGCTTCAATGGCCGTGATCCGGTTGAACCTTCTAAGAATCAGCCTGCAAAAGAGCACAACAATCCCGAAGCTCAGACTGACAGCGAGTAAAGGAACGATATGCTGAAGCAGCCCCTTCGGAGCCGCGCCTAGGTACAGGCTAATGTTGGCTGTAAACAACCGTGCAGTAAAAAGTGACAATCCATAGCCGCAGCATGAAGCCAATGCGGCCAGTATGATGTATTTGGCCATATAGATTCTTCTGATATCCTGCCGCGGCAGCCCGATTGCTTTCATGACTCCGATCTCCCTGTAATCCTCCTCCATGGAGGCGATCATCGTAAATCTGAGGCACAGGATAGCAATCACCATAAGCAGGAGGCTCACCAGTATAATGACAAGGGCTATAATTCCGTCGGTTAGAGCATTCAGCGTCTTAAATAAAGGGTAATCAATGGTCGGTCCTTTATCCGGCAGGCCGGCAGATTGATAGCTATTACGGAACTCAGTAAGCTTGCTGCTATCCTTGAGCTGAAATTCAATCAGATATTCCACTTCGCCAAGCTTCCCCCGCAGCGCTGTGTAATCCGCCTCATTTACGACAAAACGTTTGGAGCTGACAATCGCCGGATTCATTTGAACATCCCGGACAAAATCAACGATCACGAACTCTCTGGTAAAGGACCCGGAGGTAACATTGACCTTATCCCCGATATTCAGCTGCTTCTGTCCCTTATAGTAGATAGGAACGGCAATTTCGCCGCGTGAAACCGTGATCACCTGATTATCCAGATTCAGCAGCAGATCGAATTTCTGATTCTGCTTCACAAAACCGATATCCATGACGCTGGCGGCTTCCGACTTTTGCAGATTGCCCAAGTACACATTTGAGCCGTCGACCGTAAGCATCTCAACCGTCTGCTGATCCTGTACAAGCGGATTTTCCGAAACAAACCGTTTAAGGGCGGAATCATCTAAGGTTCCGGAATGCATTTGCACAAAATGGGGAGTCTTGGATGCGGCCAGCAGCTGATTCAGCGAGCCGGTCAGTTCCATAATGATGTGCGAAGCAGAAGCAACCAGCAGCGAAGACAGCATAATAAAAATGAACAATCCGCCGGTGATGATTTTATTGCGTAAAACATCTCTTTTTACGATTTGCAGCAGCATCTGGCTGTCTTGCCTCCTTCTCTGATATAGAAACTCATGAATGTTGTTGTTCAAGAGCCCTAATAGATTTGATTCTTGGAACAATCACCGCCACAATTACTATCAGCAAACCGCAGACGATGAACAGGAGTCCGATACCCCGGCCTTCTCCTGTACCCAGCACCTTGCCCACTGAGGAAGCAAGACTTCCCCCGCTGCGCAGCAGCGGATTAAAGACATGATCTGCCAGCACTCCGGCAACAGCATAAGCGGCCACATACCCGAGTTGTGAAAGAATGCCAATGATCCCCCAAGCACGGCCTTGTGCTTCGGCGGCGATATTTTTTCGGATCAGCACGTCAGCACAGGTGTTAATGAAGGGGAGTGCCGCGAAGAACAACAATCCGGCTGCAGCGATAAAATATAGATTTGTAGTCAGACCGACCAGTGCAAAGAAACCTCCGGCGAATCCCAGACTTACAGCCAGCACCTTGGCATATTGGCCCTTAATGCTGAACATCCCGATGAACAGACTGCCGATCAGCATGCCAATTGCACTAACGGATTCCACTGTGCCCAGGGTTTGCGTATCTGTAAACGGCAGTAAGAGCGGGGTAAACAAGGTCTGGAGAAAACCCACATAGAATGTAACCACCGATAAAATAACCGTAAGCTGTAGAACACCTTTCACGGAAATGAGCGTATCCCAACCCTCCTTCAGGTCTCTTGCAAAGGACTGCCGTGTTTTCGCTGGAAACTCAGCCTGCAGGTTCTTTTTCACAGCCAGCACCGCAAGCACGGTCACCACAAAAGTAGAGATATCTATAATCAGCACAGCCTTTATATCCATGTAGCCAAGCAACACCCCGGCAATCAGCGGAGAGAGAAGATATTTGGAGGAGGCTGCAAGCTGGACCAGCCCGCTGGCCTTGGCAAACTGCTCTTCGGTCAATAATTCGGTAATGGTCGCCTTGTAAGCCGGTTCGAGCAAGGATACGAATATGGAGCTGAAGGCCACTCCGAGACAGATTTGCCAAACGGGCGGATCGCCCAGCAGCATGATAAACAGTAGGAAGACAAGTCCAAATGCGGAGCATAGATCACCCGTGATCATCATAAGCCGCCGGTCAAAGCGGTCAGCCAGCACGCCGCCGATTGGACTGAGCATAATGGAAGGCAAAAAAGCGCAAAGCGTTACTAGCGCTACACTGGCTGCAGTCCCTGTCATCTGGTAGACATAAACACCCAGCGCAAAAGCGGTCAGCCCACTGCCCATACTGGATATCCATTCTCCTGTCCATAACACCAGAAACTTGCTGAAGGATTTATTGTTCTGTTTCCCCATCCTTTATCCCCGCCTTTCCATCCTTTCCATCAGCTGCAGGCGGCTGCCCGAACATTTGTGTGACATAGGCGAAGCTGCCCTGTTTGGCACCCAGAGAGGTTTCCATAATATGAATGAAAGCCTCGATCTTGCGGAGAATTTCCTCCGGCTGCCACTGGAAGATACCTTCATCCAGCAGAAACTGCGAGGCCACCAGCAGAAACTCAACCGTTTCCCGGGGATAAGCGGTATGGAACAACTGCTCCTCGATGCCCTGCTCAATAACTTCTGTTAATACAGGTGTCAGGCGGAGAATGGTTTCCGTCAGGCTCTTTTGATGAAGCTGGGCATTCTCCGCCTGATGGAACTGCTCAATCAGTTGCTCCTTCCCTTCCGAGTCCGGCTTCTGTGCCATTATGATCCTCAGCAGCTTCTCGTGAACAGATAGCCTGTGATCGGAAGCAATCTCTTTCGCAGCTTCTACCCCGGCATCAATGAACCGCATAACCACCGCATCCATTACCTCCTCCTTCGATTTGAAGTAATAATAGAAGGTTCCCTTGGCGATTCCGATCCTCTGCAAAATATCGTTGATTGTAGTTCTGCTATACCCCTGGGTGAAAAAAAGCAGCTCTGCCGTATCTAAAATTTCGTTTCTGCGTTCTTCAGGTTCCTTGGAAATCCGCATAATTGTAATCCTCCATTTCATCGACCGACCGTCGGTCTATAATGATTATAGTGAGTCCCCCCTCTATTGTCAATCACTGGATTAAGAAAACAATCGCACGCAAAGAAGCTCCCGCAAACTTAGCTGCAGGAGTTTTTGTATTCATGTGATATTTACATCCTTTGATTAGACACTCAGCGTTTCCATTGCAATCTCCCATTCTCCGGCATCATATTTGATGTGATGGAGACTGGTATATGTACTAGGGTAAGCTTTGCCTTTATTCGACCACTCTACCCCATTTAAAATATGATAAATAATATTAATAACTCCGCCATGGGTTACAATTAAAATATTCTCCTCCCCCTTGTTGAGGAGCTGCTCCTCGCATAACTTCTTAAAGGTTGCCTGTATACGGTTAAAAAAATCAATCGGACTCTCCCCGCCCGGGAATTCCTCATCCATCCGCAAAGTCGAGAAATAGAGACCCGGATACTGCTCCTCTACAAGTTCATGAGCCATCCCGGCGATGAGGCCATTGTTCATTTCTCTCCAGTTGTTGCTGCTTTCGAGTGGTAAGCGGAGTTCACTGGCAATCTCGGTTGCGGTTTCAACCGCACGGGTTAAATCACTGCTAACCACCCGGTGAATGTTGTAAAGATTGTGGTGCGCTTTAAGGTACTGCCCCAGCTTCTGCGACTGTTCAATTCCTTCTGCAATTAACCCACGCTGGCTCCATCCACCGCGGAATCCCTCATCATCTTTACCGTGTCTGACCAAATAGATTGACATTGTTCTCCCCCCGCAACCATTCTGTTATATTGTGAGCTGTTCCTGATTTCACTTGAATACTGGATGGGACAGCCATTCCTCCCTCAGCAGTCCCATTTGAATTGAATCATAAAATTCTTTATTTGTATGTTAATATTATTGGTTGAAAGGCAAACTATCGCGAAAAAGCCGGGTTTCACCCAAGTGCTCTCCCGATATGATAATGAAAGGATCAACCCAATGAACCTATCCTCAATTTCTGCAGCGCTAACAACGCTCGATTTGCGCAGCTGTCTGATCAGCCGGGACAACAGGCTTGTGCTTGAACACTATAGAGCACCAAATATAGCCACTGAACTGGCCAAAATCAATTCCTGTACCAAAAGTGTGCTCTCCGCACTGATCTGCATCGCGATGGACAAGGGGCTGCTGCCGCAGCCGGATGCTCCGCTGACGTTATTTTATCCGCAGCTTAGCCTTGACCCGGATCATCGTAAAACAGAAATCACACTGGAGCATCTGCTCACGATGTCTGCCGGTTTCAACTGGACTGAATTTGGCGGGCAGAACTCATTCCCCAGGATGACCCGTTCTCCGGATTGGGTCCGGTTTGTGCTGGAACAGCCGATGTCGGACACACCCGGAACCCGAATGGAATACAACTCCGGCGTTTCCCAGCTGTTGTCAGCCATTCTGAGGCAAGCGGCTGGCATGTCCACCGCCAAGTTTGCCGAGCACTATTTGTTTGGCCCTTTGGGCATTAAAGATTATGAGTGGGAGGTTGATCTTCAAGGCGTTCATACGGGCGGGTTCGGGCTGAAGCTGCGGCCTTCCGACCTGCTGAAGCTGGGACTGCTCTATCTACAGGAGGGCATGTGGGAGAACTCAAGGCTCATTTCCCCTGAACGGGTCAACCGATCTACGGAAACCGCACTTCCTGTAGAAGCCCCCTACCGCGGCGGATATGGCTGGCACTGGTGGACTGATGTCTACACCTCAGCTGCTCAGGAGTCACCTGCAGCTTCCCAGGCATACTTTTATGCCCGCGGGTATGGGGGACAGTTTGTTTATATTTTGCCGGAGCTTTCGACGGTTGTGGTTCTGACCGAAGATCCGCGGCGGAAAAAGAAACCTCCTGTTGATGTGTTCCGTGAAATCATCGCACCTGCACTGCTTGTCCCGTGATCAAGCTTTCACTTTTAGTTTCGGAATTTGGTTATGAAGACCATTCTAATTCATGCTGAACATTCTCCCCTTACAAAAAAGCACCAAAAAAATACTTAAGCGCCTCCTGGGAATAGCCATCTTCACCCCGCCAATTGGCAACCGAGATAAAATCGCCGTTGCCGCCCCGTCCCGGGCGCGGCTCGTTCGATGGCGGCAGGATACCGGCGTATCCCCAAACCTCCATCACGACATCGCGTTCCTGTTTGCTGGAAGGGAAAACATCTTTCCAGCGTTTCTCCAGCTGCCGGGCAGCATCCTTCGCGCCGCAGTCCATAACTGCATCCGTCATTGCGGTGAGTATGTCCAGATCCTCCCTGCTGACATGCAGGTTCTCCTCCCGGGCAAGCATCTCCAGATCAAGCCAGCAATAGAGAAGCCAGTTCAGGCGGACTCCTCCCCATTTGATCCGTTCAAAATTCAGCACATTCCAGTCCTGATTCACGTAGGCCTTGTCTGAGATCAGCTGTGCGTTATTGCAGTGGCCGCATGAACTGAACATGGACGGTTGTGCAAGAAGCTCCCCATAGGTGTGCACAGTCAGCTCCGAGGTTAACGCCCAGCTCGACAACGCGCTCCGCAGATGGACCTTTCGGGTTGACAAGCTGTGCAAGAATGCTGTGGCCGCCCACTCTTTGCTGATAATCTTCTGGTGCAGCTCACATAACCTCTTAATCACCGCATCATGTGTGATGTTCACCGGATCGAACATAAGGCCCTTCTCTTTGGCATATTCAAAATCCGCTCCGCTGTAAGGAGACGGACTGCTCTTCCAGCCGCCGGATGTCCAGAAGGTACTTAACAATATTTTTTTGGCTTCTTTGTCCATGAAGTCTCCCCCAGTCCTTTAAAGGTTAATAGAAGGCTTCTGTTTCTAACAATATCAGTTCTGGAAGCGTCGCCTTCTGTTGATTATGTAACTGTATGTATTACCCAAATAAAGACAAAAAGACTCCGGCGTTTGCCAGAGTCTTCCTGAAACTATTATGTCTGCCTGTTTAGTGCTGCTGGACGCTATGATTCACGACCACATCATCCGAATGTCTGCCCCCGGCGAATTCAATTCCGTCCAGCGCGGACTTGCCTGGCAGAAGCTCCTGGGAAACAATATTCCCGGTGTGGTCCAGATACGATTCCACGTCTACAGAGCTGTGATACAGGCAAATCTCATCACTCCAATTGTCCCCGGATATCCGCAGCGCCGTAGCTTCCAGCGCAGACAACTCCCGGCCCTCCAGCGTGACCGGCATTCTGCTGATCCGGATCTGCGGCTGGACCGTCCCATAGGGAACAACAAGCGTTTCATAAACTGCTCTTCCCGCAGTGGACATGGACCGCTTCGCAACCGGATTCACGTAATATTGACCCTGCCTGAAATCAAGACCGCTCTCCAGTGTAAGCTGATCCTCAGCCTGCTCCTGTTCCGGGAATAGAAGCAGCACATTGCTGTCATTATGGTTCGTATGCACCTGCCGGCGGTCCCACTGGACTACCGCATCGCCTATTGGCAGGTGGAAATATTGCTCGTAGGTATGCTGCTCTTGCGCCTCAAACAGATCCACAATCAGCCAGTAACGGTTCTTCACAAAAACTACCTTACGGGAGTGGATAACAGGATCATCATAGCGGGTATAGCCATAATGGCTCGCGAACCAATAATCATAATCTTTGCCATGACGCGCATCCCATATTTTACAGGTTGCGGTTTGCGGCGTATTCCAATGCAGGCTGCGCACATGCTGATCCTGCCCGTCAACGACAACCGTGTTATGCGCTCTTGTCGATACGGCATATTTGCGTTCCTTATTCCATTCGAACAGTCCCATGCCGGAATCGGCCAGCAGTTCCCGTCCTCCGGCATAAAGAATCAGGCTAAGCGCATCGGAATGGGCATGTCCCCCAATGCCCACCCCTGCCCGCATCGCCAGATACATAGCCTCCTTCTCCCAGCTCTGCCGGGAGAAGAGGTATCCGCCAACGGGGAAGCAGGCGAAGGGTTCGGGTGCCGGTCCGGCTGGGATGGCCTCATAACGCCCGGCCGCTTCCGGTCCCAGCCGCCAGAGCAAGGCAAACGGCAGCTGGGGATGCCCCAGGAATTTAAAATCCCCTCTTCCAAACAAATAGGCGCCCAGGCTCATCGTGTTGCGCAGCTCGTTTTCCGCCTGTGCATCGGTATCTCCAAATCTGGCAAGCTGCATGTCAGGCGTCATCAGATGACTCTGCACTTCCAGCATTTTCTCCAAGATTTCACTATACTCCAAAGCCTCAATATTCAGTTTTTGAAACAGCGGCACCAGTTCATACAAGTCGCGCATCACTACCTGGTGATAGTTCGGGCTGCCTTCGAATTGTACCCCGTCCTCATAGACGTTGTCCCGGATGTGGCCCGGAAGCTCACGCCGCGCGTATTCCAGCCATTGCTGCGCCGGCTTCAGCTCCGGCAATAGCAGAGAGACCTGGATTAGACCGCGCAGCTGCATGCACACATGGTTTCCGCTCCGGGCATGGTATTTACGGACATACTCCCCATGCTGATAGAAGGATTTGATCAGCTTCATTTTGATCTCCGGAGTGAAAGCCTTTGAACGGTAGAAAACAATGAACGCTTCCGGCAGCATGAACAGCCGTACCCCTACCGACAATGGGTCCCAGGTGCAGTGCTCGCCCCGAAAGACACCTCCGCGCGGCACAGGGTTGTCATCAATGAAATCCTCCATCATGTTGCTGAAGCATTCGGCAAATTTCTCGTTGCCGGTCAGGCAGTATCCCCGGGACAGCCGCTTCAGATAGGCGAAGCGCGTCAGGTGAAGCTGATATTGCGAGCTGTCATACAGCCAGCTGTTCCAGTCATATGCGCCGCCAGGAAAAACTGCCCGTTTCTCTTTGAACAGTGGAATATCGCCTTCCGCGATCCGTTCTGCTTCCGCGATATCCTGCAGCGCTTCCGGGAAATCTCCATACCGGCTCCTTGCCTCCTTCATCAGTTGCGGCACCTCGCCAACGGCGAAGTAATACCGGGTGAGCTCAGCCGCTTCAATCCGGTGCAGGAAGGCATCCCTTGCTCCGGCTATATCGCCCTGTTCCATGAAACAGCGGACAGCCTCCATGCCGGGCAGCTCCAGATTCAGCATAGTGCCGATAAACTCTACATCTGTCGGCAGCGGTTCCGTATATTCTGGATCCTTGCGTAATTCCTTGTACCCTTTTTGCTTCATAGCTCTCCCCTTCTTAACAAAGCGGCGAATAACGCCTTATTCTTTGACCGAGCCGAGCATGGCTCCCTTGGCAAAATATTTCTGCAGGAACGGATATACGATAACGATAGGCAGCATTGCCAGCAGGATCGCCGCATTCTGTACATTTGGCCCCAAATTTGCGGCAAGCTGTGCATCTAGTGCCGCTTCGGCGGATATATTCGAGGCGCTGATCGCCACCATCTGCCGCAGCAGCGGCTGGATCGGCCAGCGTGTCGTATCGTTCAGATAAATGACTGCCGAGAAGAACTCATTCCAGTACTGAACCATAAAGAACAGCGCAAACGTGGCAATGATCGGCTTCGAGAGCGGTATTACTACCGAGAACAGGATGCGGAATTCTCCCGCCCCGTCGATTCTTGCCGCTTCATCCAGACTTGGCGGCAGGCTCTGGAAGAACGAGCGGATCACCATCACGTTGTAGGCGCTGGATACCGCCGGAAGGATAACAGCCGCATAGCTGTCGATCAGACCGAGATTTTTGACCACCAGATAGTTCGGGATCATGCCGCCATGGAAAATCATTGTGAAGAAGATCAGCAGCAGAATCAGACGCCGCCCCGGTATTCCTTTTTTGGACAACGTATAGGCCAGCATGATCGAGACAACCAGGCTTAGGCAGGTGCCGATCACTGTGATAATGACCGAATTTTTGATTGAGGTCAGAAAGGTATCGGCATTCAGCAGGTATTTATAGGCATCAAGCGTCCAGTGCTTCGGCCAGAGAAAGAAATTGCCGGCCATCGAATCTGCTGGCGGACTGAAGGACACCGCAATGATGTATAGAAAAGGCAAAATGACTGTAAGACTGATCAGAATAATGATCGCTGCAATAATTCCGTCAAACCAGGTTATCCGTGCTTTCATCTTGTCTCCACTCCCGTCTAGAAAATGCCTTCTTCGCCCAGCAGCCTGGCCGCATAATTGGCCCCCACCACCAGAATCAGACTGACAATTGATTTGAACATGCCTACCGTGATCGCATAGCTGTAATTGAACTGCTCCAGTCCGACATGGTAGACAAACAGGTCGAATACATTGGAGACATCCAGGTTAAGACCGTTGGACATCAGGAATATCTGCATAAAGTTTGAATCCAGCGAGGAGCCGAGCCGCAGCAGCAGCAGCACGACAATCGTACTTTTGATCCCCGGGAGCGTAATGTTCCAGATGTTCTGAAAACGGTTCGCTCCGTCGACCTTGGCCGCCTCATATAATTCAGGATTAATTCCCGCTAAAGCCGCCAGGAAAATGATGGTACCCCAGCCTGCATCCTTCCAAATGGACTGGAAGATGACGAGCGGCCTGAACCATTCATTGCTGGTAAGGAACATCGCATCGGTATTGAACCACTGTTCCAGATAGTGATTGATCACTCCAGATGGCCCGAAAAATGAGATGGTAATTCCGTAAATGACCACCCAAGACAAAAAGTGGGGTAGATATACAATGGTTTGTGACACCCGTTTGAACAGCTGCATCCGCAGTTCATTCAGCATAATAGCGAGCAGTATCGTAAAAGGAAAATAAATTACAATATTCAGCAAGCTGATAACCAGTGTGTTTTTGAGCAGAATATAAAAATTCGGAGTTCCGAAAAATTGTCTGAAATTAGCCAGCCCTACCCAAGGACTGTCCATGATTCCTTTGAATGGACTGTAGTCCTTAAAGGCCAGTATTAGTCCCGACATAGGCACATAATGAAACGTCAGAAAATAAAGTATTCCCGGTGCAGCCAGCAAGTAAAAGGGCCACAGCTGCTTAAACCTTGAACCACGCAGCGATCTCTGCATTTTTTGCCCTCCCATCCATTATTCATGAACGGGACCCTGAGGCGCAGTCCCGTTCATGTCTATTTGTATTTTCAACTATTGATTATCGGCGTTATATTGATCCATCAGGTCCTTGGTGATTTGCGCACCTGTTCCCTTGGTCCAAGCGTCAATTTCCTTCTGCACATCATCCCAGGCGCCTTCACCCAGCACATATTTCGTCATGACAGCATTCATTTTCTTATAGCTGTCCGGATTTTTGCTTGCGGTTTCGGAATTGTAAGCCAGGAACGGATTTTCGATGCCAAACTTACTGATGGTATCCAGCGATGCCTTCTGTACGGCGAGAATGTCCGCTTCCTTGGATGTAGCATACACATATGGATCTATCCGGTTTTCCAATATAAAGCTATTGGGCTTGTCCAGATCCGCCTGCTTCAGCTGTTCTTCCGTCTGGGTAACAATCCCGTCCTTCAAACCGCTAGAATGAACACCGGTTACCCCACCTTTGTAGAAGGCTACGTTTTCTTCAGAAGCAGTAAAATCAAGGAAATCCACAATCTGCTGAATTTTGTCTTCCGGAACAGAGCTTGGAATCGTCCATAGTCCGTAATACCCGGTCATTACAGCAACGCCTTTATCTCCGGCAGGACCTTCAAGCACATCTATAATGGCAATTTCCGCGTTCGGGTCCACCTGTTTCAGCTTGGACAGATTGGCTTCCCCGAGATCACTTACGTTACCCGCAAATACACCGGCTACGCCAGCGAGAAATTTACCGCGTGCCTGCTGCTGATTTTTGAGCACCGGAGCATCTTTGTCGATTAGTCCCTGGCTCCAGGAGTCCTTCAGCCAATCCAGATAAGTCTTGTATTCAGGAGTCTGGAAATCCCGGACCGGAGTGCCGTTGTCCACCTTCCAGGTGAACGGAATGCCAAGTGCAAACTGGATCGGCATGACTCCGGCAAAAGGTCCCGGGGCATTGATACCATCTACCCCAAAGATCGAGAACGGAATTGTTTTTCCGCCGCCTGCCGGATCTTTTTCCTTGAACACTTTCATTGCATTTGTCAGCTCATCTAAAGTTTTCGGAACTTCAAGGTTGTATTTGTCCAGCCAGTCCTTGCGGATCAGCATGCTGGCTTCGCCTCCGCCATATAGGCCACGGGGACGCGGAACGCCGTATACCTTGCCGTCTACTCTTACATTCTTCCAGACCGCTTCATCAATCAGATTGATATTCTCGGTCTTTTCCAGATAAGGCGTCAAATCATGGAAGGCCCCCATCTTGACCAGATTGCTGAATTTGTCATCCTTCCCGCCGTCCATTAACAGCAGGTCGTAAGAATCTCCGGCAGATACTGCAACGGACAGTTTATCCGCGTACGCTTCGGAAGGAACAAAGGTGATATCCAGATCGACATTTCCGCGTTTTTCCAGATTCTCAAGCGCTTTATTATTTTCCGTGACCGGCGGATTGCCGAACAGAATCGTCATCGCCTTGATCTTCGCCGCCTTGGTGCTGCCCGCAGTCTGTGCTGTTCCTGCCGGCTGCCCCGAAGCCTCTCCCCCGTTATTCTCTGCCGCATTGTTATTGCCGCCGCAGCCGGCCAGCGCGGAAGCCATTAATACCGTAGATGCCAGAACAGGTACAAGCTTGTGTTTGAATTTCATTGTCATCCCCCGTTTTGTTTGATGTAATCCAGTGAGTCCCTGCTTACAATTTGGATTATAGAGAATCCGCTTACATGTGAACATGCCGATTTCGAGCCAAAGTGTATCCGTTTTTCAGATTTGCGCAAATCAGGGTATCCTTCACCGCAGCCTAGTACTATAATTTATTTAGACATCTCAAGAGACGGAAGTGAAGACATGTTATCTCCTTTTTTTTCATTTTTGACGCGAAGCTTCTATATCAAAATGATTCTGGTCATGCTTGCCATCTCCATCATTCCGCTGATTGTATTGTCGTATATTTCTGTAAGCGTCTCCAGCAGGACGGTTGAGGAGCAGGTGAACCGGCTGAATGCCCAGCTCGTAAATCAAGTTGTGGACCGGATTGAGCTGACCATGTCCAGATTCCGTGAGCTCAGCGAACAGTATTCGCGGATGTCCTCGATTCAAGGAGCACTGGTTTCGCCTTCCGATCAATATTTTGAAGAGGTTGTCCGCAAAAAAGATCTGATCTCCGTACTCAGCACCGCTTCGGCGATTATCGGCAATGTTGAAGGTCTGCAGGTGTATTCCGCTGTGACCGGCGAGATCCTGTCTTCCACCGAAGCCCCTTCGCCGATGGCAGCATCACCTTACAAACCTCTGATTGAGCATTATCTGGAGTCCGGTAAGCCGGGGCTTTTCTTGGATAAGCATTCATTGCCTGAGCTCGATATATTGAATAGTTCGACTTATTATATCTCCCGTATCCCGTTTTACCAATACGAGGATTTGCAAGGCATTTTGCTGATTTCGATGAAAAATGACGAATATCTGCGCCAGATCCAGAATATCCAGCTAGGCTCCACAGGCTCTATCGCTCTGGTAACCGATGACGGCAAATCCATCGCTACTACAAGCAAGCTGGGTGGAAATGCAGAGGAAGAACGTATCCACAGCATATTAAGCCATTGGAAGAATCTCCAGCAGCCAGGTCAGTTCCGCATGGACTCTTCAATTATTTCCGTCAAGCAGACGTCAACCTATGATAAATGGGTTGTCATTTCAGAGATTCCATCCAAGCAGCTCGGGGAGAGTACAGTGATTATCCGCAGAACCGTGATGTATTTCCTGATCCTGCTCGTTGGGCTTGGCGCACTTTCTGTTGTCGGCTTCGGTTATCATCTGTACCGCCCCTTGCAAGCCGTACGGCGACAGGTCGACGCCATCAAGAAAGGACGTTTCGATGCGCGGGTTACGCATTTTGCCAACAATGAAATCGGGGATCTCGGCCGGATGCTGAATACGATGGCTGTCCGCATTCAAGATCTGCTGGCAGATCTGCATGAATCGGAGGATTTGAAGCGCAGACTGGAAATCAGGGCGCTGCAGTCTCAGATTAACCCCCACTTCATGTATAACACGCTGAACACCATCCGGATGTTCGCGATCATGAAGGACTATGACGGGATAAATTCGCTGATGGGCCGTTTGGTCGCACTGCTCCGCTATTCGATGGAGAATTACGAGCAGACCGTTATGCTGCAGCAGGAGCTTGACTATCTTGAGGATTACGTAGGTCTGCTCAATATGCGTTATAAATGCCGGATCTTACTTGCGCTGGAGATTGAAGAACCGCTGCAGCGGCTGCAGATTCCTAAGCTGAGCCTGCAGCCGCTGATCGAAAACTCTGTCTTTCACGGTATTCTTCCCGCCAAGGTAAGCGAAGGCCATATTACTATTAAAGTCTTCTCTATTCCCGAATCGTCCGCAATCATGATCGAGATCAGGGATGATGGCATCGGTATGGAGGCTCAGGAGCTGGAGAAGCTGAAGCTTCATCTTCCCCGTGAAGAAATCAGCGACAATATCGGGCTGCAGAATGTCTGGATGAGAATGCGGCTGATGTTCGGCCGGGACACCCAGATTATGCTTGCCAGCAAACCCGGGGAAGGCCTGGCGATCACTTTCATACTTGAACAGGACTCGGTAAGAGTAAAGGGGGAACAGCATGAGTAACTACAAGGTCATCCTTGTTGAAGATGAATACCCGGCCAGAACGGTCTTCCGGCATATGATCGAGCAGCGCAGCGACCTGTTTACTTTTAGCGGGGAGGCAGAAGACGGCCAGGAAGGCCTGGAACTATTTCTGCAAAATAAACCCCAGCTGATAGTTACAGACATCACGATGCCGGGGATGAACGGACTCGATATGCTGCGGGAAATCGAGAGCAGCGGCCTGCCCCGGCCGCAGATTGTTATTCTGACCTGCCATCAGGATTTCCATTATGCCCAGCAGGCCATTCATCTGAAGGCGGATTCCTACCTGATAAAGGATGATTGTCTCTCCGACCCGGAGCTGCTGACCCGCACTCTGGAGGAGCTGACCCGCAAGGCTGTTTCGCTTGAAGAGACACGGGAAAAACAAATGCTGCTGGAGCAGAGGGTCCGCTCAAGTGAAATTGAGATTGAGCAGGGTTTGTTTCTGGAGATGCTCCGCAATCCCGCCAACGAATCGAGCTGGCTGCAGAGCCTTGAGCAGGCCGGTATTCCGGTTGGCCGGGGCCGATTTAGAGCCTTGGTGCTGGAGCTGGACAGAAGCTCCCTGCGTTTCTCCATGGACCAGCTTGAAGAACTTAAGCTCTGGCAGTTCGCCGGCGTCAACGTTCTGAAAGAGCTGCTGGACAACCAAGGCGTGGGCAAGGTAGTCACGCTGGACCAAGGGCGTTTCTTTGCAATCTATACGGACGAGCGCCGGCTGGAAGCATCCGGGCTGATGGAGCAGATCCTGGAGAGCTTTGCCTCTAATTTGAAGATAGGAGCCATAGCACTGGAATATGTCTTCGAAGCAGGGACAGGCAGTGATGCCGGCACGCTCAAAAAGCTGGCTTCCACTGCTTATCCCTTCTTCTACCAAGCCAATCAGACCTTAACCGGTGAAGAGTGGCAGCAATCCCTGAAATTCCAGCGCATTCCGGAGCCTAACAGCCGCTTCTGGATCAAGGTGCTGAAGACTGCCCTGCTGGAGTCCCACTTGAGTTCATCCGCGCTGGACCAGCAGCGCAGCGCCTTTTACCACCAGGCTGCAGAGCAACACTGGGAACCCGAGCAGATTAAATCCCTGTACCTGAGAGTATTTTTGGAGCTCAGTCAATTTATTGTCGACGCGGAGGGGGCAGCCGACCTGAAAGCTTCCTGCCGGAAGAAGCTGGAGGAATGCCAAACCTTCCATTCTGTTCATGACGCCATCTGCAGTTCCTTCCGCAAGCTGCAGCAGCTGCAGGGTGAGGGCACGAAGCTCGATGCCTCGATGTCGAGAATTATCCGGCGGATGCACGAGGATTTGGCTTATCCCTATAAGCTTGAAGAGCTGGCCGCCTCGATCAATTACAGCGTTCCTTATTTCAGCAGTATGTTCAAGAAAACCGTAGGCGAGAGTTTTATCCAGTATTTGACCCGATTGCGGATAGAAAGGGCCAAGCTGCTGCTCTTGACCTCCGATCAGAAAACCTTCGAAATCGCCGAAGCAATCGGGTTCGAGAACTACCGCTCCTTCAACCGCATCTTCAAAAAAGAAACCGGGTTCTCTCCCTCGGATTTCCGCAGGATCGGTGCGTCTGCCGAAGCCAGCGTCTAGAATCCGCTGGCTCCTAACGTCAAAAGGCGCCTTCAGCATTAAACTGAAGTCGCCTTTGATAAGTGGTGAAGCTATTCATTAGTCGCAGCACTCAAACCACTTTTTGCAGAATCAGAGGTTGCTTGCTCTATGCAGCCTGACCTACCTGTGATTCCCGACCGTTTTGCCGGCTGGATGGTTGACCTTGTTTCTGCGCATCAGGTTGTAGGCCAGATAGATTCCATAGATCAGGTATAAGATATTCAAGATGGAAACCAGCAGAACTTCCCGGTCCAGATTCTCATAGCTGACCAGCGCAAGTGCATCATAGGCAAAATGAAACACGATCAATGGAATAATGTGGTTTGTAGTTTCAATAAGCAGTGCAAATATGAAACCGAGCAGCAGCGCATTAATAACCTGCAAAAGAATATGTATTATATTACTTCCGTTTAATGCATTAGCCATATGTAGGACGCCAAAAAAGACGGAGGAGAACACGATGTAAAACACCGGCCCCTTGAATTTCAGTTTATCCCTGATGATCCCCCGGAAAACGGATTCTTCCGTAAAGCCCACCAGCATGGTGAAAATTACAATAACCAGAATGTCGACCGCAGAAATCTCAAAGTTGATGCCGCTCATAATAGGTTGTACAAGTGCGATAATAAGCAGCGGTACATAATAGAGAGCTTCTTTTGCCCTGGACACGCCAGTGCTTCTGAAGCCGAATTGGGCTAATGAGCGCTCTCCTTTTGTCATATACAGCGTTACAATAACAGCCATGACCAAAAATGCTACGGCTTGGGCAATCTTCAGCCCCGTATCGTCCAGTTCCATGATGGTTCCGGCTGCGGATGCAACTGAGATCAATACAATCAGCAGAACCCCCAGCATGAGTGAAAATAAAATCGGATGCCCTTTTGCAGTGTTTTTTACCATTACTCGTCTCCTCTGTTATACAATCTAGTGTTCATCGCCATACAAGGGCAATAATGGATTTATTGTAATCCTTTTCTGTGACTTGCGCCATATTTATCTACATAATTCCTCTATGATTCCTTTTTTTAAGCTTTAACTGTTCTCCCCAGTGGTCCATCATCCCAGACCTGCACTTCAATATATCTCTCCGGCCCATATGTGCCATCTCTGTTCCATTCCTGAGGCAAGCCATATTTCTGAATGAGCGCTAAGATTTCTTGGTAGGTGTAAACCTGCCTGCGATATTCCTTGCCGTCATTCACCCGCGGGCTAAAGGTGGGAAACAAATCGCCATAGGAGAATGAGAGGGTGTCCAGTTTAAACTGTGAAATAGGTATTTGTACAAAAGCACTTTCCTTATACCAGTCACTAAGCCAGTCGCATGGGCCAACTACCATATAATGCGGGGCTTTTCTTACAGGCTTCCCGCCTTTTGAGATGAACAGTTCTCTGGCTAATCCCTCTAACTCCCGTCTGCGCACTAAATACCCCTGATCTCGGCGGGAGGCCATCACATCGTTTTGTTTGCGGATTGATTCCAGAACTTCGTCTGCCTGCGCTTCGCTCAAATCGGATAAATTGGCAAATGGACCTCTGGACTGCTCATAATAATGATATAAATAGTCAGCGGAGCTCTCCATACTTACACCTTGCCTTTCTATAATGAATAGGATCAGAAGGAGGCTCCCGGCTTCATTTCATACAGTTGAAAGGTATCCTCATGAATTTCAATGGCGATCACTGTATCTTCTTTCTCAAAAAACTGCACATGTCCCATTCGGCGGTCTTCCAGTTCTGCCCATCCCGCATCATCTAATTTCTGAAAATAACTTTCGGGCGGGTATAGTCCCTGCTCTCCCCCGATATTATCCAACTCGTAGCTGACGCCTATTTTTATATTGGGGTTGGCGGAGTTTGTCGTTATTTCCCCTTGTTTTGCAGCCTCTGGAATTGGAAAGTCATCATGGATAGCGGACTCCGCATACCCTGTTTCTACATGCTTTGAGGTGGTGCAACCGTTCGCAAAGAGCAGTGAAGACAGTAAAATGACCGCAAAAAAGCATTTGTTCAAATCTGCCACTCCTTAATGTTCATTCATTCGATAGTTGTATATTTGATCTTCTCTGCCCAGCTTAAACTGCAAAGTATTGCCTTCACGTTTGATTAACTTCAATTCGTCTCCGTAATAAGGCACGTCGTTCGTTTCCGCATATTGCTGCTGTTCCTGATTCAACAGCTCCTTGTACAGCCTTCAAAGGTGGCATTGACTCAGAAAGGTCCCAAGCCCTTTGGCGGTATAGACAGCATGAGCCGCATCCCAGCTTACTGTCTGCCCTTCCAGTGCCTGCACCACAAAGCGGGCAGGAAGATATAATTGCTCTTTATACCGGAACGGCGCTCCTCCTAATTGAACTGTTTTCCCATCAAGCACAGCAGTCTTGCTGCCAACCGTGACAACCACTGTTTTTTCCCATCCAACGTATTTGGCCCGTAGATCTGCCTTATCCCAGGCAACCTGCAGACCCGCCTCTTCCAGCAGACTTGCCGGGACAAACGTAGTGCCGCTCTTAACCAGTGCCGGAACAGTACCCTTGCCGCCATTCGCCACGTAATAAATGAACGAAGCATGGGTAGCCGCTGACGATATTGCCGGGAACAGAAACAGCAAAAGCAGTATTGGAGTAAACATCCATATCTTTCTCATTACCTATCCATACCCTTTCTTCACTTTACTTTATTTTCAAATTCACAGATAATTATAAGACTCATGGTTTTCCAAAAAGTTGCAGCTGCGGATGAGGAGGCAGGATATTTATGTTGGAGGGATGCGGCCGTTTGCTGCTTAACTTCTATTTGGTTTGCTATAAAGTCATCCTTAATATACTGAGCCTCGTCCGGACGCCGCTGTTTACCGTTCTCTTCGACAACCACATATTCTGCGGTTTCATCTCTCTAAAAACAATATTGCACTTTGAAATGATCCTGCTGCTCTCCAATCATCTCGTACAGGGTTATGATCTGGTATGTATAGCAAGTGAACGAATTCTTATCCGGTTCCATACCTTCAAGGAGCCTGGCCTCATCCTGCTTACTAATAGATAACGCCCGCCGTTATTTCTATTAAAGGAGGATTATTTGCTATGGGTAACAATCTGTATAGCCGCATAGAGGCGAAGTTCCAGGAGCGTAAGCTCAAGCCTTATTATGAAAAAATTAAACTCATCCGCCAGCTTCCAATGAAGAACTGGAGCGACATCCAAATCAGGCGTTGTGCCAGGGAAATGAAGCTGAAAGCCCAAAGTGGTGCACCGCTTGAGGATTTAATGATCCAAGGGGCAGCACTTGTAGCTGAAGCCGTGTGGCGATTCTTGCAGATCCGTCTCTTTGACGTACAGCTCGCAGCAGGACTGGCTCTGTGTGATGGTTATCTGGTGGAAATGCAAACCGGGGAAGGGAAAACGCTGGCTGCCATCCTCCCCGCTTACTTACAGGCGCTGCAGAGAAAAGGCGCTCATATCTTTACCTTTAACGATTATCTGGCTCGGCGGGATGCCGAATGGATGGGCCCCGTCTACAGGGGGCTGGGTCTCTCCGTCGGTTATGTTGCAGAGGGGCAGCATGTCGAGGAAAGAAAAGCAGCATATGCTGCCGATATCACTTATTTGTCTTCGAAGCAGGCTTGCTTTGATTACTTGAAGGATTCGCTGGTATATACTCCGGCCCACAAAGTGCAGCGCCCCCTTCACTGCGTACTGGTTGACGAGGCGGATTCCATACTCATTGATGAAGCCCGGATTCCGCTTGTCATCGCAGGAGAAACGGACAAGAAACGTGCAGGTAACCGTGAAATGCCGTTGATCGTGAAGCAGCTCATTCAGGGGCCGGATTATGATACGGACGAGCATGGGCGGAATGTACACCTGACGGAAGCCGGAGCGCTTAAGGTTGAGGTCATGCTGAAATGCGGAAATTTATATGAGTCCCGCAACTCGGATACGCTCGCAGAGCTTCACTGTGCGCTGCATGCAGAAGCTTTATTAAAGAAAGATGTCGATTATATTGTAAGAGACGGCGCCGTGCTGCTTATTGATGAATTCACCGGGCGAATTGCCGAGAACCGGCATTGGCCAGACGGTCTGCAGACAGCAGTGGAAGCCAAAGAAGGGCTGAGCATTCAGTCCGGCGGCAAAATTCTTGGAACCATGACGCTGCAGCATTTTTTAAGCCTCTATGCCCGGCTCTGCGGGATGACAGCAACGGCGTTATCCTCCGCGGATGAGTTTAGAGCCTATTATGCCCTGGATGTGATGGTGATTCCACCGCATCATCCCTGCAGAAGAATTGATTATCCTCATGTAATATTCACGCACCGTGAAGCCCAGCGGCAGGCTATTCTTAGTGAAATTTCTGCCATTCATAAGACGAAGCAGCCCATCCTGATTGGTACAGCCAGTGTGCAGGCATCCTGTCAAATGGCAGCCGACTTGCAGAATGCTGGCATTCCATGTAACCTCCTGAACGCGCAAAATGATCAATGGGAAGCGGAGCTGATCGCCAGAGCAGGCCGGCTGAATATGGTCACCGTTTCAACTCATATGGCAGGCCGGGGTGTCGATATTATTCTGGGCGGAGGCGATGCAGAAGAATACTGGGCAGTAAAAAAACTAGGCGGATTGTATGTCATCGGTACAAATCTGCATGAAAGTGTACGTGTAGACCAACAATTGCGTGGCCGTGCAGGCCGGCAGGGAGATCCCGGCTCCTCCCGCTATATGATCAGCCTGGAAGATGATTTGCTCGTAAGGTTCGGCTTAAGAGAGTCGCTTCCAAAGGAATATCAGGACCTGCAACAGGATTCTCCGCTTAAGGGTTCCAGAATCTGCAACCTGATCAACCATATTCAGCTAGTCATGGATGGCCAGCATATTGAAATCAGAAAAACCTTAAATAAATATGCAGATTTGATCGAACAGCAGCGGCGTATTCTTTTCAAGAAACGGGAGGCCCTGCTTGGTGAGTTTTTGAGACCAACCCTCTTAATGACAAGAGTACCTGCAATTTACGAACAATTATGCCGCAGGTTCGGGAAAAAAAGGGTTGAGGACACCGAAAGATTCATCACACTGGTTCAAATTGATAACGGCTGGGCTAATTACCTGGCTTACGTTTCTTCTGTGAGGGAAGGCATTCATTTGGAAAGCCTAAGCCACAAAAATCCGCTGCATGAGTATCACCGGCTGATCATAAATGCCTATGCAACACTGGAAGAGAGGATCGAAACCGCTGTGGTGGAACTTTTTCTGACAACGGACTTTAGCTCACTGAAGATGGATTTCCAATTGGAAGCTTTGAGAGTCCCCTCAGCGACATGGACGTATATGATCAACGACAGCTTTTTTCAGAACAGAATCAATCTTTTATAAAAGGAACAAGCACTTTGATTGCGGGTCCGGTTTCCCCCATCGTCCGTCACGGTCTTTGAACTCCTTATTGACTGATGATTAATTTCATTTGTTCAACAACTCCGTCCACATCGTGGCTGCTTGTATCTATTTTAGTAGTCCCCATGTTCCGGTATAAGCTTAAACGTTCGATACTGCTGAGAATTTGCTCTTCCGGTCTATGGGCTTGCTCCATCCGCTGCCTTAGTGCAGTCTCCGAAGAGATCAAGGTAATCGTTTGTAGATCAAATTCCAGATCATCTAGCCGTTTCAGAAGACCTTGCAAGATCTCTACGCGATGAAGTACCCAACTGAAAATGACATATTCAAATGTAGAGTTCGTCAAGAAGCTTCTTAGCTGATATGTAATGTTATTCTCCACCATGGCTCTGTTTTCATCGTTTACGATCCAGGGATTCATCATCCAGCACCAATCGCCGTCCAGCCATACGGAATGATTTAGCACCCCGTTCAGACTTTTGCATACGGCGGATTTCCCGACACCCATTGGGCCGTTGACAACAATTAACTTTTTCATGACATCCTCCTGCAAAAGGTATTTACACATAGTTCCAATGAACTATTCTTTTTTATAAATTTCAGTAGGAAATGATCCCTTTGCATGATATAATCTCTTAGTCCATCATCGAGAATTTATCCCCATTGAAAGTATGGGTTTGCAGGAGGATCACTATCATCATGAACAATCAGATTAAAATAGTCAAAGTATCTGCAGAGATTGAAAAGGATGAATTTGATATTAAGGTGAGTCCTTGGCGATTGCTGCTTGAGACCAACCGTTATTACGAGATCAAACCTGAGCTTGGACCTGTAAAGAGAATCTATAAAGAGAAGCTTAATACCATTACCGATGAAACAAAGTCTTATGCCGATGGTTTTCTCTCCTGCTCCGCTTTTTGCATTGAAGACAGGGTTAACGAGATGCAGTTGGAAATCCTGCACAAACTGCAGTTGAAAATCAATGCCTTCAGAGATGAATTGCAGTTAAACCAAAAAGCAATCGAACAACAAAAATTCTTACCTATAATAGAGGGTTCAACGGAATAAATGAGAAGTGGATTTCCTCACAAAGTTAAAGAGCCGCAGGTGCGCAGTAGTCGCATCTTCGGCTCTTTGTCGTATTGTTCTATACCAGCTCTGCGTTTTTCAGGGCATGCTCCCAGCTTGGAAAATAATACAATGCGCTCCGCATCAGCTCCGGATCCTGCTGTTTTACCTGCTTTTTGTTGATTGTTCCGTTGGATTGAAGCTGCTTGATCCGGTTGATAACTTCATCAGATCCCAGTGTAATAACCACATCGCCACTCCTTTTCCTTAAGTCTTCTTCCATATTTTTCTCCATCCTGTAAAGTTCTATACAGATCTCTATTGAAAAAGAGTGCTCCATCAGCCATTCTCCCGGCTGATAAAGCACTCTTACATCATAAATTAATGGCTTACGAGGTAGGAAGCATCCAAGATGATAGCCACCCGTCCGTTCCCCAGAATGGTCGCTCCGGATAGATGGTTCAAGGTCCCGAGCATGGTGCCGAGCGTTTTGATGACCACTTCCTGATTGCCCAAGATTTCATCCACCGCAAAGGCAGAAATTTTGTCGACTGACCTGACAATGACAATCGAGATCGTTTTGGAACTGCGCTCAACACGCGGATAATGCAGCTTGTCCCGCAGCCAGGAGAACGGCACAATCCGTCCATGGTTAATTATCGCCTGCTCCCCTTGGATCGTCTGAATCTCTTCCGGGTGAATACGAACAATTTCAGCAATGTTGTACATGGGGAGAATCAATACCCGGCCTGACACCTTGACCAGCAACCCCTTGATGATCGCCAAGGTGAGCGGAAGCCTGATTGTGAATGTCGTCCCTTGACCCGGCTCTGTATCAATATCAATGATTCCGTTCAACCTTCCAATTTGGCTGCGGACAATATCCATTCCCACCCCACGTCCGGATACATCACTCACCTCGGATGCCGTCGAGAAGCCAGGCTCGAAAATGAGATGAAGCGCTTGAAGCGGCGTCAAATGTGCAGCCTGATCCTCTGTAATGATGCCTTTGCGAAGCGCGGAAGCCTTGATATTCCCGGCATCAATGCCCTGACCGTCGTCTGCCAGGGAAATCACTACATTATTCTCTTCATGGAAGGAGGACAAGGTAATGCGCCCCTTCGCCGGTTTGCCTTTTGACGCACGCACTTCGTGGCTTTCGATTCCGTGGTCTGCACTGTTGCGGATTAAGTGGATCAAGGGATCGCTCAATTCCTCGATAATCATCCGGTCCAGCTCAGTTTCGCCGCCCTGTACCACCAGCTCTATATCCTTTCCGAGCTTTTGCGCCAGGTCTCTGACCATACGCGGGAACCGGCTGAACAGCTGGTCTATAGGCAGCATGCGTGTCTTCATCACGCCTTCCTGCAATTCCTTAATGACACTGCCCATATGATCGGATACGCCACTGATGCTCTGCAGCGCTTTAGCAGGGTCATTGCGGATGCCGGCCGTCTTCAGATCCGCTAGTGAGGTCTGGTCTATCAGCAATTCACCGACCAGATTCATCAGATGATCGAGCCGTTCCACACTGACCCGGACCGTCGGCTGATTACCTTTGACCCGTTCTTCTGCCGGAGGCCCGGACTGTGGCATATTTGCCGGCACTTCTTTAGTTATTATCTCTCCGCCAGCAGCTTCTCCCGATTCGAATGGAGTAATCGCCAGAGTTTGCACATCTGAATCCCCCTCCAGCTGTGACTGGATCAGCTGCGGCTCTTTCGATGTTGCAACCACTACAGCGAATCTGCCGTAACGGCTGTCTTCATCTTTATTTACAACTTCACCTGGTGAAAGTGAAGCAGCAATAACCGATCCGCAGACATCTTCGATCCGCTGCAACAGGATGAAATGGCGTGCTGCCTTCATCTGGCAATCCTCTTTCAGCGAAACGCCGATCATCAGTATCTGTTCCCCGGCGGCAGTGGCTTCCTCTACTTTAAGACTCTCAGCGGCACTTAACACAGGCGGGCGGACCGGCTCTTGCTCTGCAGGTTTGTTAATCAGCGCTTTAATCTCCGAAACCACAGAACTGCAGTCATCATAAGCTTCCCCGCTGATATATTGGCTGCGCAGCTTCTTCATGGCATCCAGTGCGCTAAAGAGTGTATCAATCAGAATTGCGGTGATTTCCGGTTTTTTCTCACGTACCCATTCCAGCGCATACTCCACTTCATGGGTCAAATCACTCATTTCCCGGAAGGCCATCGTTGAAGAAGAGCCCTTGATCGTATGGGCGGCCCGGAACAGAACTTGGATCAGCTCGGACGAAGGAGATTGCTCAAGGGTCAACAGGGACTGGTCCATCCGCTCCAACTGGTCGTTCAGCTCTTCTATGAAAATATCTCGGTAGGCAGACAGCTCCATCATTATTTATATTCTCCTTTCTATCCGCCCAATATTTCCTCGAGCTTCAAGATTCCAATAAGCTGGTCTCCCTGTTGTCCAATGCCATGAAAAACACCTTCTCTACTTCGGCTATGCCCTCCAGTAGGCGGATGAATTTCTCCGTAGGTAGTCACTTTGTTCACTTTATCTACGATCAAGCCTACGAATTCATCCCGGCAACGGACTACGATAATCCGGGTTTCTCTTGTATAGGGCTCATCCGACATACCAAGCAGATTGCGCAGGCTCATGACACAGACTACTTTGCCCCGGAGGTTCACCACGCCCTTAACTTCATTCCTGGTGAACGGTATATCCGTGATGCTCAGCATCTTAATGATTTCATGAATCTCTTCGATACGGATCGCACAGGTCTCGGCACCCACGGCGAGTTCAATATATTGTTCCTTCTGCAGCGTGGACATATTGTCACCTTCAGTCTGTAAAATTAGTGGGTTTTGAATGCGGCAGCAGAAATGGCCAATTCTTCAGAGAGCTGAGCCAAAGACTGGCAGGTAGCTGCAGTCTCTTCAGAAGCAGCGGCGGACTCCTCACTAGAAGCCGAGATTGCTTCTACCGAACTCATAACCTCTGCAGCCTGTGCAGACTCTTCTTCGCAAGCCGCAGCAATTTCATTCACTTTAAGCGCGGAGTTATTCACCATCGCGATAATTTGCTCAAAAGCCTGGCTGGTCATCGAAGATTGCTCCACACTTTCGGACACGGCCCGGACACTTTGCTTCGTATTTTCCTGCATCGCTTTAATAATCTTCGTAATTTCCTTGGTCGCCTCGCTGCTTCGTTCCGCCAGCTTACGGACCTCATCGGCTACAACGGCAAAGCCGCGGCCCTGTTCTCCGGCACGGGCTGCTTCAATGGCTGCGTTCAACGCAAGCAGGTTCGTTTGCTCGGCGATATCGTCAATGACCTCAATAATATCGCCAATCTTACTGGAGTCATCTTCCAGCTGAGTCATCTTATGATTCACAGCCTGCATTCCCTGAAGGGATGTCTCAACCACATGTCCGCCTTCACGGGCAGTTCTGACCGTATCATTAGAGAGCTCTGCTGCTTCTTCTGCACTAACAGCCACAGAGTTAATGGCAAGCGACAGTTCTCTGAAGAGTTCAGTGATGTTGGCTGCCGCAGCCGACTGGCTGGTGCTGGTGCTGGAAATTTCCTGTGTGCTTGCTGAAATCTCCTCGGAGGAAGCGGCAACACTTTGCGAATTCATCACGATACTATTGATTAATTCCTTTAAGCTAGTCACCATCCGGTTGAGTGCAGATGCTAATTGACCCACTTCATCCTTGGAGGAAACCTCCGCTTGTTGCGTCAGATCTCCGTCAGCCACCGCGGAAGCGAGACTAAGCATCTGCCGTAAAGGTCTAGAAATTGAGCGTGCAATGAAAGTACCAATAATGATGCTGATAATGACCGCAGCGACTACCACGGCTATAGTAACAACCAGTGAGGTGTTATAGGTTTGTTCCGAACGATGGTTGGTGGCTTCTGCCAAGCTTGCATTGAAAGTAACCAGCTCCGTCAATGTTACTGCAACCTTTTCTGACTGCAGGCTCAGAACTGTTTTATTAAATTCGTTAAATGCTGTCATACCCTCATTCTCTGCGATGGACATGCCCTGCTCATAAAGCTTTAGATAGGATGGGTATTCGATATCGAACGTCCGCAGCAGTTCCTGCTCCTTCGTGGTATTGGCTACCGTACGGAAAGTATCGATTTTTTGTTCGATACTCTCACGGGCTGCAGCAATTTCGGTCTTGATCTTAGCCTTAGCTTCAGCTCCGCTCTCTGTACTCATATTCCGCAAATATAAACGTAAATTCATATAATTGATTTGTGCTGCAGATAGATCCCTTACGGAAATCAAATTGTTGTTGTACATTTCATTTGTGTTTTTATTCATCCCCCGCAGCGTCGATATCGAATAGATACCGAATCCCGCCAAAATCACAGCGACTAGCAGAAAAGCTGAGATGATTTTCTTTGCTGTTTTCATGTTACTGAACCACTTCATGAGTACTCCCCCTGGATACGATCTTTGTGTGTGCCCGGTATTTAGCTGTGCAATTACGCAATCTCCCAGCACGCCTCCCGGACAGCATAGATATATTTCGACAAATTTCGTCGATTTCTGAATAGTTTATTTTTGCATTGCCAAAAAAAAATCCCTTCAATTACGAAATATACGGAATCGTTATTTGCGCAAACATTATTACAATATACATATCCAACCAGATATACACTATAATCACCTTTAACTTCAGCGGAAATGAGGGAGCTCTCATGGGAAATAAAGTACCCGTCAAAGAAAAGATTTTTTTCTCCGGGGGATTGCTGGGCCAGAATATTCTATACAGCTTTATGTCGATGTACATTTTGTTCTTTTACACCGATTTATTGGGCATACCTGCTACCACAGCCAGTCTAATTCTGGTGGTAGCCAGCATAGTCGATGCCTGTCTTGATCCGGTAATGGGGATGATTACAGACAAGACCCGCACAAGATGGGGGAAATTCAGACCCTATCTGCTGTTCGCCCCGTTCCTTATCGCGGCTGCTACGATTCTATGTTTCTGGGATTTCGGAGGTTCCCCCACACTGACGTTAGTAATCGCCTCCATCTCCTATCTGTTATGGGGTATGTTGTATACCGTATGTGATACGCCGCTTTGGGCATTATCCTCTGTAATCTCCAAAAACCCGGATGAACGGACGCTGGTAGTTACCTTAGGGAAAATTGGCGGTACCCTCGGAGCCGTAGCCGTTACCATTGGTGGCATCCAGCTGCTGCTTGCTTTCGGCGGCGAGAGAAACACGAATGCTTACCTTTATTCCGCAATCCTCGTAGCTGCTGTTGCGGCGGTCTCTATTTTTCTCACTGGATTAACCTCCAAAGAAAGAGTAGCCCCTTCGCCCGACAAGATTTCCTTCAAGACAAATCTGCAGACGATTTACAAAAATAAGCCTTTGCTGGCCCTGCTCGCCTCACTGCTGATTATCAATTTGATTAACGGCATCAGGCAGAGCATTCAATTGTATTATGTGATTTATGTCTGGGGGGATGCGGTGTATGTCACTCAGGTGGGGATCAGTCTTGTTGTAGGGATGCTGCTGGGAATGATAGCCACTCCGAAATTGCTGAGGTTGTTTTCCAAGAAAAAGATGTTTATCGCCTCTTGCCTTCTGGGCAGCTTATCCTGTGTTATTCCCTATCTGTTTGGGGACGAGAATAGGATGTTTGCACTTGTCTTCTTCGGGATCAGCTTCTTTTTTTCAGGGATGACCATTATTGTGAGCACATCCATGCTGCTGGATACGATTGACTATTCCGAATGGAAGCTGGGCTTCCGGGGGGAGGGTATTGTTTTTTCAACGAATACATTCATCACTAAATTTAGCGGAGCTGTCTCCAGAATCATCATCGGTACAAGCCTTGGCTTCATGAACTATGTTGAGAACCAGCCGGTAACCCCGGGTCTCCAGCATGGGCTCAGCTTTGTGATGTTCATCCTGCCGGCGCTTTGTTTTGTCGCTGCCATTATCCCTATCCTGTTCTATAATATTAGCGACAAGCAAAGAGATCGTATATTGTCCGATTTGGAATTTTCCCGAGCTTTATAATCGTCTGAATCTCATACAATATGAATAAGGAGTGAATGGATATGGATTCATCTGCATTGCATACCCTTATGGCCCCTCCCGAACTCACGGGATGCCGCAAAATATTATGTATTCAACCCCATCCGGACGACAATGAAGTCGGAATGGGCGGCATTATTGCCAGCTTCGCGGAAAAAGGCTGTGAAATCCACTACCTGACCGTAACGAATGGTGACCTCGGGGCAGAAGATGAGCAGCTGTCGCATGAAGAGATTGCCAAGATCCGGCGAGTTGAGCTGGAGGCAGCGGGGAGAATGCTGGGCGCTACGGAGTTTCATCAGCTGCAGCATGGAGATGGCACACTGGATCATGTGCCTTCATTAGCCGGGGAAATCGCCGAAATCATTCGAACCGTACAACCCGACGCCCTCTTCTGCCCCGATCCGTGGCTGGCCTATGAAGCGCATCACGATCATATCGTTGTTGGTAAGGCAACGGCACAGGCCTTTCTCCTAGCAGGACTTGCCCGTTATCCCAAAGGCACTTCAACCAAACCGTGGCAGCCGCAGGCCATCGGGTTTTATTTCTCGTCAGAGCCGAACACGGTCATTGACATCACCGGAACTTTCGAGCAGAAATTTGCTGCAATGGCCCGGCACCGCAGCCAGTTCAGTGATGAAATTCTGGCCCTATACCGGCTCTACTTTGCAGAGAAAGGCCGGCAGTTGGCCCGGGATAAAGATTTCGAAATGGGGGAAGGGCTGAAGGTGTTGTCTCCGCTGCACATGCATTGCTTCGTGGATGCGAAACGGATCTGAGGTCAGGAGGGTTCAGCGCGATAAATGTAAAAAGACACCAACGAAGCGTTGGTGTCTTTTTACATTCGGGCTCAGGACTATCACATGCCCCTTCGTCTCCAGCCAAACACTTGCACATGTACAATGGCTTTGGTCACCCAATGCGTCAGTACATACAATACAATAAACAGAAGCACGAACGGCCTGAACAAAATCCAAATGATGAACCAGGCCAGAATAATCTGCCAACGCTTCATTCTGCGCACCAGCCGGGTAGGCCATAAAAAAATCCGTAGCAGCTTGTGCTGCTGCTGGAGTGCCTCCAGAAATTCGCTCTGAATCTGCTTATCGTCAGGGCTTAGGCGTACCGCATTTTTCATGTATGTTTCTTTAAGCTTGTAATCCCCGCGGTCGCCCGCCGCCCATCCCAAATATAACATCACATATGGCATTTCGGCTCCATATTGAACCGCTTGACGGTCAAGCTCGGCTGACTCTTTCATATTGCCCAGCAGTGCCTCTGTATAGCTTAATGTAGCCAAATACAGCGGACTCTCCGGTCTTAGTTCCAATGCAAGCCGCAAAAGCTCCCTCGACTCTTTGTATTTCTGCTTCTTGTTTAGAAGATTAGCCTTCAGAAAAAAGTAATGAGCTTCATAAGGATCAATCCGCATCGCTTCCTGCAGATTCTCATTCAGCGCTTTCTCGTTGTCCGTTTCGTAGTAGACACTGACGCGCACATACCAGGCCAACGTCTGCTCCGGTTCCCGGATCAGTGCCTCGTTCGCCCAATACAGCGCCTTTTCATAATTATCCATGAGATTATAAATATGGGCAATCAGTGCAAAAACATCCGGATCCTCCGGCTCTTCCCGCAGTGCCTGCTCTGCTTCTGTCAGAGCTTCCTTGTAACGTTTCCACTCGATGAGCTGATGTACCGCTTGAAGGGTATTTTGCATAAATTGATTCTCCACTGTCAGCGCCTCCGTCACTCATCCCGCTATTTAATTCCGTGTTTCTTGGCATAGTCCAATACGATCTGGTAGTCCCGGTTGACATCGCTGAAGGTCGCATAATTCTTCGCGGTTGAGAACCATTCCAGTGTCGTAGCCTTCCGGGACTTCGCTGCTTTCTTCAGGTCATCATTTGTAATCGGCTGGATCTCTCCAGTCTCAAAGGTGCGCTCCATCGCAGATTCTATGGCATCGCTCACCACCTGCTCCAGATCGGCACCCGAGAAGAACTTTGTATCTGCTGCAATCTTGGGCAGATTCAAGGCTAGAGCAGGTTTTCCGGCCATCTTCAGGCCCAGAATAGTCTCACGTTCGGACTCCTCCGGCGGCGGGACAAACACCAGGTGGTTGAAGCGGCCCGGACGCCGCAGTGCGGAATCGAGATACCAGGGTGTATTGGTGGCACCGATGACAAACACATTCTCATTCTCGGCTTGCAGACCATCCAGCTCCAGCAGCAGCTGATTCACCAGCATCCGGTCATGATGCTGGCGCATCTGATGGCGGCTGCCGCCCATCGCGTCCAATTCGTCGATGAAGATGACGCACGGTTTGTTCTCTCTGGCTTTCTCAAAAATATTATGCAGGTTGTTCTCACTTTGGCCCACATACATCGCCAGGATGGCTTGCAGCTCGATATGCATAAAATTCGCTTCAATCTCACCGGCTACCGCCCGTGCCAGAAAGGTTTTGCCGCAGCCTGGAGGCCCGAACAGAAGCAGGCTGCCGCCCGCTTCTTTGCCGTAAGCTTTGAACAGCTCCGGCTGCTTCAGCGGCAGAATAAAGTTCATCCTGATCTTCTTCTTCACTTCTTCCAGACCGCCTACATCGGCGAAGGTTTCCTTAGGTTTCTCTGACTCGATAAGCGTTTGATCCTCTTTACTGAATTGAATGAGTTTCAGCCGCTTGCGCCTTTGTTCCAATAGCTCATCATGATCATCGGACATTCATCTCTCACCCCTATGGTTAATGAGATCAGTTTACCATATTTTAATAGGATTTGTTGTTACACCAGATGTGTTCTCCAGTGCTCCCAAGCGGTCAAATAGTCCTTCAAGTCCTGCGGATGGACTCTGGCACAGATGCCAATCCGGCAATACAGCTGGAAAACTACCTCTTCTATCAATCTGGAATGTCCTATTGCCTTCTGCTTGAGCTGGTCAAACGCCTTAAACAAGGTGACCCTATTCAAGTCATCCGGTGAGGAACAGAAAGCATAAGTGAAGTCATAGATGAGTGGTCCAACCATCGGCGAAGGGTCTATGACGCCCACCAGGCTGTGATCCTGAAATACAAAATTATGAACACCTGTATCGCCATGCAAAAGATACTTGTCCTCCGCGCCGGAGATTCTGCCGGACAAGGATTGTACTTTATCATAATCCTCCGCAGGCAATATATCCCCCACATTGGAGCGTGCCTCTTCTAAACTGATTCTATTGAACTCAGCCCATGAATCCCGCGGCATTTCCAGGCGTCCCCATTGTGGCGCAGATGAGGTTTCATAATGGTTCAGAAGACCGGTTACGATGCCTGTCAGCCAATCTATCTTGGCACCGCGGTTATAATGAGTTGTACCGGCAGTATAGGTATACAGAATGTAGTTCCCATGCGGATCGGTATACAGCAGTTTAGGCAGCAGTGAACTCCCGGGATACGCTGCCAGCAGCAGTTCGGCGCAGGAATTGCTCTGCGGCGTGTCTACCTTCAGCACATATTTCTTTTCCTTATTGACGGTCAGAATGTATACGAGACCTTCGGTCGTTCCTTTCATTTCCTCGTTGACTTGACTGTTCTGTTCAATCACTCCCAGGTCCTGAAGTGTATCAACTATCGCCTGGATATCAGGTCGCAATGTCATTCTAATCCGCCTCCAATTTTATACCTATTCTCTATTATAGGGACGGGTGATCCACAAGAGATAGGTATAGTTTGGATCTATTCAGACTTTGCACTTATTGGGCTTCTTATTGTAATTCCAGAGCGAATCTCAGCAGACGGCTGAGCGCTGCGGGCAGTACCGTAACATGGCCCTCTTGCGGGAATTTGACGAGGCTGACCTGCAAGCCTTCTGCAGCAAGCGGGGCGAGCAGAACCGGCAGCTTCTCGGCATCCTCAACCATATGATCCAGCTCTTCTGCGCCAATGGTGATCAGCAGTTTCCGCTGTAGTTTCAGCCCAGGGTACATGGCGGAGAACCGCTCCTGCTCAACCAGCAGGGAATAACCGCCCCACCAGACCGAAGGGCTGCCGGCAGCGTAATGGGTGAACAGTTGCGGCCGTGTGAACAGGGCATGCAGGACGAGCAGGCCGCCCAGCGAATGTCCGAACAGTGACTGGCGCAGGCTATCCACAGGAAACAGCCCGGAGATCAACGGCATGATCTCATTCTGCAGCAAATCGAGGAAGCTGTCCGCGCCTCCATGTTCAGGCCAATCACTGCCGTCTGGCCGCTTCGGCAGTGATTCTAACTCCGCAGGCATCGTGAAATCATAGCAACGGCGGGTCATGTCAAAGGGTTCGCTGGAGGGATAACCGATGGCTACAATCACAACAGGATCATAGCCATGCGGTTTGCGTGTCTGCAAGCGCGCGGACTCTGCCAGCGTATGAAATACGGCATTCCCGTCGAGTGCGTAGATGACCGGGTAGCCCTCCGGCGGCGCTTCCCCGGAAGGATGGGAGATAAGGATCCGGTACTCCAGATTCCGCTCACCTGCGTAGAGAACATGCTCTTCGCAACCACGGTGCGGATAACTCCGTTCAAGTTCTTTACTCATTACACTTCCTCCTAATGATAACCATTCTCATTATTGGAGATTATAAAGGATACACACCCGGGTATCCATGGACTCTATCCTGCTTCGGGCTTGGACAATGTGCTGAAAACATCAATAACCGCTCTTCCAGCATCCGGTCAATCGCTACGGCCGGATATTCAAAATGCGTTCAACAAAAAGAGACACTACAATGTGTCTCTTTAGGAAATGCTTGTCTAATACGCCTGCCCTTACAGGATTACACAGCCAGCCGGTAATATGGCAGAGTAACTGTCGGCCTAAAGCCCAGCTTTTGCGCCAAATAATATGAACCTTGATTTTCCAAACGACAAGCCCATACCGGCTCCAGATTATGCTCCAGACAATAATCGATCAGTGCTGAGCATACAGCAAGTGCGCAGCCTTTTCCGCGGTGATTCTCCGCCGTTTCGATTCCGATCTCCAGCTGGCCCGCAGTGCGGCAAGACGCAAAAGAGGTAGCGGCAGCTTCTCCGCCTGAAACTAAAGTGTAGCCCATCCCTTGGGCAGCAAAATGCTCCTCATCCCGCCAAAAAAAACGGGGAACGACCGCTCCGCTCTGAGCCAGGAACTGTTCTCTGGTCGTACGCATGATAATGCCGTCAGGTCGCGGAAGCAGCGCCTTAGCATCCAAGTAGGCTTCTCGGTTGAAGCAGAAGTTCACTCTTGTATTCCGCTCAATGGCCCTGGAATTATTCTCCAGGGATGACATACCGCTATTTATCAGAGAGCTGTTATGAATAGATAAAATAGAATCAAGGATAGGAGTCCACTCTCCTGCCGGATCACTTTGCAGCCACTCCGCACTCTGTCTCATTCCTGCTAGATTAGTCATATAATCATGAAGTCCCCGTGTAAACGCCTCGTTGCCGGCCTCTCCAAACAATAAAGACATACCATATGAATGCACCACATAGAAGGCACGGGGATTGTGCACAGCATCTACATAAACGCTGCCGGGAACAAGCTGCTCAAGCACTGCCCGTGCAAACATTGTGTTAATATTCACATGATCGAGCAGCGGCAAACCCTTGAAATAATCCTTGTTTTCAAGTTGTAACATGTTATCCTCTCCCTTCTGTAAGTAGTCGATTGAAAAGCCAGCGGAAATTCCATTCATATACATGGGACATCATCCAATGATCATAAGGTGCCGGTATCCCCTTCTCCAGCCAGCGATCTGCGGATTCTCCACTCTGGGCAGCGTTTTCCGCGTAAGCCTGGATATCAGTAAGGTAACTTATCATCTCTGCAAGGCTTTCCCTGCCGGTGACCCCGCCATGCCCGGGAATAACCAGATTGACATCAATCTCGCGATCAATCCGTTCCAGGATCTCAATCCAGGCAACCGGAAAGCCGCTCAACATCGCCGGGTGGGAGTGGCTTAAGATAAGATCACCGGCAATCAGCACCTTGGCGTCTTCGATATACACCATCGCATCGCTTTCCGTATGCCCGCCGCCATAGGTGAGCAGAGTAATCGAACGGGCCGAGCCGTGAATGATCAGTTGCTGCGAGAAAGTAACGGATGCTGTCACTCTATGGATCATAGGCGTTGCCGCCAGCAGCGCAGTCTTGTCGGCAATTTCATAACCGAGTGCGCCGCGGAGCCGGGGATCTGCCGCAGCCTTTTTCCCTTGTTCCAGCATTTCAATTTGATTTTGCAGACCGCTCTGCCAAATATTCAGTTCTGGAGCCCCGCCTTGAATCAGCACCTCCCGGGTGAGTGCTGTGGAGATAATGATGCTGCCGGCAAATACCTGATTGCCATAATGATGATCTCCATGATAATGCGTATTGACTATGTATTTCACTGGCTTACCCGTAAGCTGCTCTGCCGCAGAACGCAGGAACTCGGCTGCCTGCGGAAGACTGAAGGTGTCTACAACTACTGTTACATCGCCCAGATCTATGATCGACGCGTTCCCCAAAGCTCCACTTCCGGGAATAACAATAGCGGCCCAGACACCTTCCGCCACCTGCTGCAATGTAATATAAGGGTTCGTATGCTTGACCTCCTCTATATCTACCTATAATGGTGCGAATCTCTCATGCCTTTCTTCAGTGAGCGATCACAGATTTATCAGACATTATACTATATTATGGGAAGCTTGGAGTAATCATTTATTAGCACAAAAAGCAGCGGAGTGCCTCTTAGCACTCCGCCGCTTTTTTAACCAGTGAGTTCTGTCTTGAACTATGCTCTTTGCTTGCGTGTCATTACATCAAAGATTACAGCTGCGGCCAGCACGCCGCCACGGATCATGTACTGATAGGAAATACCAACGCCTAGCAGGTTCATGCCGCTGGAAAGTGAAGCCATAACGACCGCACCGATAATGGAACCGGTAACCTTACCTACCCCGCCGGCAGCGGATACACCGCCAACATAAGCAGCCGCAATAGCATCCAGTTCAAACAGCGTTCCTGCTGTGGTAGTCGCCGACTGCAGGCGGGAAGTGAACAGAATCCCCGACAGTGCAGACAAGAGTCCCATGGAGCAGAATACAATGTACGTAATTTTCTTAACGCTGATCCCGCTTAGATTTGCGGCTTCCGGGTTGCTTCCGACTGCGTAGATATGACGCCCGATTACAGTGGAGGTCGTCAGAATGTGATAGATGACAACGACGATCATTACGATGACTACTGTCCACGAGAAGCCGTTGTAACCTGCGAGAATCCAAGTGATGTAAGCAATGATCGCGGACACGAAGACCAGCTTAACGGTAAACATGCCGTTTGACAATACTTCGAAGTTGTATTTGAGCTTATTGTTCCGTTTGGAGAATTCAAAGTAAATGAACAGGACGATAATGAGTGCGCCGATAATCAGCGACAGCAGATTCAAATTGCCAACCTTGGCGATAGCCGGGATAAAGCCATTGCCAATTGCATTGAAATGCTCATCCTTCACGATAATGGTTCCTGTCTTCTCCGTTACGCGGAGCAGCGCACCTCTGAAAATCAGCATCGCTGCCAGAGAAGCCACAAAAGAAGGAATGCCCATCTGTGCAACCAGGAAACCGTTAAAGAGACCAACAATAATCCCCATGATCAAAATAAGCGGAATGGTGAAATAGACCGGAACTCCTGCCTGCGTTAAGAAGATGGCGGCAATTGCCCCCAGGAACCCGGCTGCAAAACCGACGGATAAATCGATATGCCGGATCACAATGACCAGTGTCATTCCGACAGCCAGAACAGCAATGTAGCCAGTGGCATCAATCAAGTTGCTTATATTCCGAGAAGACATAAACAGTCCATCCGTCATGATCGAAAAAGTCAGCATAATGACGAATAAAGCAATGTACATCCCATAATCCCGGATATTAACCTTGATCAATGATTTCGCTTCGTTAAATAATTTCACGGGTCTTCCTCCTATTGCGTAGCAAGTTTCATTATTTTTTCTTGATCTGCGTCCTTGGCGGACAGCTCGCCTTTGATTTTGCCCTCGGCCATGACATACACGCGGTCACTCATTCCAAGCACTTCAGGCAGCTCCGAGGAAATCATGATGATGCTCATACCCTCGCTGATCAGCTTGTTCATAATCGTATAAATTTCGAATTTCGCTCCGACGTCAATACCGCGTGTAGGTTCGTCCAGAATGAGCAGGGTCGGTCCTACAAACAGCCATTTGCCAAGGGAAACTTTCTGCTGATTGCCGCCGCTTAAATTACCGACCAGCTGTTCAACAGACGGGGCTTTGATATTCATTGATTTTTTATATTCGTTCGAAATCTTCACCTCTTCATTGGTATTGATCATCCCCTGCGAAGAAATGGCCTCAAGATTGGAGACTGAAATATTTTGCTTGATATCCTGAATCAAAAATAAGCCGTCGCCTTTCCGGTCTTCCGTCACATAGGCGATTCCCGCATTGATTGCGTCTTTGGTGTTCTTAAATATTTTTTTGGCGCCGTTCATATATAAGTCGCCATGTATTTTATAGGATTTCGGATTGCCGAAGATGCTTTGTGCCAATTCCGTCCGGCCTGAGCCCATCAGCCCGGCGATACCGACGATCTCGCCCTTTTTCACGTGGATGTTCACATCCTTGACCACATCCCGGCCCAGCTTGGGGTCAAATGCCGTCCAGTTCTTGACCTCCAGCACATCATTTCCGAAATGCTCAGTATTCCGTTTAGGATAGATATCATCGATGTCACGGCCGACCATGTTCTTGATAATTACACTTTCCGATATTTCATTCTTGGCAGCATCAAGCGTGCATATCGTCCGTCCATCGCGTAGCACGGTGACATGATCGGCTATAGCAATAACTTCCTTCAATTTATGGGAGATCATGATGCTGGTAATTCCTTGTTTCTTCAGTTCTCTCAACAGTTCCAGCAAGTTCTCACTGTCATCTTCATTAAGTGCGGCTGTTGGTTCATCGAGAATAAGCAGCTTCACATCCTTACTGAGCGCCTTGGCGATTTCGACCAGCTGCTGCTTGCCGACACCCAAATCCTTAATCAGTACTTCAGGATTGACGTTAAGATTCACTTTCTTCAGCATTTCCTTCGCTTTGACAATCGTCTGATTCCAATCAACGATTGCGCCTTTCTTCACTTCGTTCCCGGCAAAAATATTCTCATATACGGTCAGATCCGGAAACAGGGCTAACTCCTGATAAATAATTGCGATCCCGGTTCTGACGCTGTCGCTAATTCTGCCAAAGCTCTGCACGTTGCCTTCATAGACAATATCCCCTGAATATGTTCCATGCGGATACACCCCGCTAAGCACCTTCATGAGTGTGGACTTGCCGGCACCGTTCTCGCCGACCAGACAGTGAATCTCGCCTTTGCTAACTTTGAAATTGACATTCGAGAGTGCCTTTAAGCCGGTGAATTCCTTGGAAATATTATTCATTTCTAAAATATATGGATTCATAATTAGCTTGTGCTCCTTCACAAAACAAGTCTTAGAATAGAGGAATAGTGATAGATGTATCTATCACTATTCCGTCTAAACTATGTTCAGGTGCGTTTACAGTCCCGTGAACTCGCTTGCTTCGTAATATTTTGAATCAATGAGTGCTGCTTTGACATTGTCCTTGTCAACGACTTGAACATCGGTTTGCTTCGCTTGTACTTCAATCTTGCCGTTATCGTAGGAGCCGGTTGTTTCAGGCGTTTTGCCGTCGAGAATGGAAACCCCCATGTTGATTGCATCTTTAACGAGGTTGCGCACATCCTTGAACACAGTCATTGATTGTTTGCCGTCAATGACGTATTGGATAGAAGCCTTCTCAGCATCCTGGCCGGAAATGATGAAGCTGGTCACTGCGGAATCCGAAGCGAATACGTCAGCAATGGAACGGGCTGTGCCGTCATTTGGAGCAAGGATGGCCACATCACCCTTTTGATCAGCGCTTGCAGCGGTCAAGTGAGTTTGCGCTTTGTTCTTGGCTTCGTTGGCATCCCAGTTTGTTGTCACCTGGCTGATGATTTTGCTGCGTTCCTCACGGGTCAGCTCTGCTTTATCCTTCAGAGCAACAGCTTCACTGGAGTTGGCGATGGTGAATGTGCCGTCAGCAATCTTCGGCTGAAGCACAGACCAAGCGCCTTCAAAGAACAAAAATGCGTTGTTATCCGAAGCTGCACCCGCGTACAAATACAATGGCTGGCCTTTGCCTTTGGCATGATCCACCAGGTATTGGGCTTGTGCTTTACCTACTGCGATACTGTCAAAAGTTACATAGTAGTTAACGGCATCCGTGTTGTTAATCAGGCGGTCATAGGCAATAACCTTGATGCCTGCTTTTTGAGCGGCCTCAGCTGCTGCAGCGGCGGCATCACCGTCTTGCGGACAAATGATCAGGACTTTAATGTCTTTTGCAATCAAGGCTTCTACGTTTTCTTTTTCTTTAGCAGAAGAACCTTGGCTGAACAAAATCTCTGAAGTATATTTTGTGTCTTTTAATGCATCCTTAAATCTTTGCTCATCCTGCACCCATCTTGGCTCATCTTTAGTCGGCAGCACGATGCCTACATCCACCTTACCGCCTGCACCGTTACCGCAAGCGGATACCAGCACTGCAAGCATCATGGCTACAAGCAATAGTGGTATCGCTCTCAAAGACTTTTTCATTCTAAAAAACCCCTCCCTGTATTTGGCTGGTGCTGTTGTTTACAACATGATGTTATCATTGGTGGTATCCTCCCGGAATAGAAAATTCTCCTTTGTTTCTTGAATATCCTCACATCACGGTCCAGCACATTATTTTCATCATAAAATACTGCACATGGCTATTTATTATAGGAAAGGTTTGATACAATTCTATTGACTTGTTAATGGCATAACATTAGCTTTCTCACATAATAGATTGACCTGAAAGGAAACGAAGAGATGATTATTCCAATCCCTGAAGTGAATTTTGACACTTCCCCTTACTATAATCCCGTGCTTAAAAATGTGGTCATTCTGGCTACCGGCGGCACCATTGCCGGAAGTGGGGAAGCCCACAAAACATTGAATTACGAACCCGGCGCCCTGCCGATACAAGACCTGCTGGACAGTGTCCCCCATCTGGAGCGGATCGCAAATTGCGCCGGAGTACAGGTCAGCAACCTTTGCAGTGCCGACATTACCAGCGACCATTGGCTGACGTTGGCTACATTGATCAACACCCTTGCCCTCCGCGAGGATATTCACGGATTCGTCATTACCCACGGAACCGATACCCTTGATGAAACCTCTTATTTCCTGAACCTGGTCATCAAAACCGACAAGCCGGTGATTATTACCGGATCAATGCGGCCTGCAACTGCGATCAGCGCAGATGGCCCTCTGAACCTGTTCCAGTCGGTGGCGTTGGCAGCGAATCCGGACGCTTCCGGTCAAGGGGTTATGGTTGTTTTTGCAGAGGGGATCTACAGCGGCAGAGATGTGCAGAAGGTGAATACCTTTAAAGCCAACGCCTTTGACGAGCGGGATTTCGGCTGCCTGGGCTACATGCGCGACAGTCAGGCTTTCTTCTATACAAGATCCCTTAAAAGACATACCACTGCAGCACAGTTCGACGTATCGGCTCTGAGTGGATTGCCTGAAGTGTCAGTCGCTTATTTCCACGTCGATGCCGATCCGGGCATACTCGATTACCTGGCTACGATCTCCAAAGGAATTGTAATTGCGGGAGCGGGCGGAGGAATATACAGCAAACCGTGGATTGATAAAGTCGGGAAACTTAAGAACAACAACATTCCAGTCGTCCGCTGCTCGCGGATCTCCAGTGGAATTACGCTGAAGGACTCTTACATTGACCTTTCCGCCAATTCGATTCCCTGCAACAGCCTAGTGCCGCAGAAAGCGAGAATTCTGCTGTCGCTGGCACTGACGCAAACTGTACAGTACGATGAAATTGCCACAATGTTCAATGAGTACTGAGAGTTAAACAACAAACCGCCCGTGGATTGTCCACGGGCGGTTTGTTGTAGGACTTATTCTTCAATTTCAACGATAATGTTAACGATAGATGCATCGTGGTTTTTAATGCGAAGTGGAGCTGTGAAGGCAGAAATTAGCTTTTTGCCAACCAACGGCGCTGGATTAATGTCTTCATAAATGAGCATAGTCTTCTCTTTATACTTTTCATGATCTAAGAAGGCATGGTGGACAAAATAACCGTTTCTTTTGGCTTCACTCATATTTTCAATGCTCAAGGTATCAATAGCCACCGCTTTGCAGTTTGGCAGCTTCGTCCGGATGTATTCAGCGGCTTCAGTAGAGACGGCGGGGAAATTATTGGCGTATTTCCCGAAATCAGTATCCCGGTATTTCCAGTGACTCGTGTTGAAAATCAGAAGATCCGCTTCATTCAATTCTTCATATTCCTTTAGTTTTTCGACGGTGATAAAGCCGTTCGGGCCAAGCGGGCAATCAATTAGTAGCGGCTTCCGGTAGATGAAGTCTTCTATCGGAATAGCATCTATTCCCTTACCGTTATTCATGTGATGCCACGGGGCATCGACATGGGTACCGGCATGAAGATAAATACTTAACACACTTCCGTTCCAGTCATCCCCTTTGTCTAAGCGCTCTCTAGGCTCTAATTTCACTTCTGGCAATCCTGGAAAAACAGGCATTCCTTCATAAATTGGATAACCGATTTCGACGTATTTTGGCATATTAGCTGCTCCTGTAGTTTAGTTATGACTGATTGGATTTCAGAAATTGCTCCAGTACACTGTCAATCATCCCGTGGTCTTCTCCGCCAGACAGGCCGGAGACGGAAATCGTTCCGATCGGACCGACGCCCCGGATCAGCAAAGGGAGACATCCGCCTTCGGCGGCATACTCCAGCGGTTTTCGGCTTATATTTCTTTCATATCAAGCTTGGTGAGCGGGAGTCCCAGAAAAGCGGCATAACGTCCGGCAGCCTGTTCCAACTGTTCTTTAAGGACGCCGTCCAAGGATCTAAAGGGGTATACTATCAGCTCGGCACCTTTTTTCTTGAGGGTACGTTTCCATATCCCGATGACCTGTCCATCCCATACAATCGTCGGCATAAATACACCGTTGTTGCCGGGAACAATTAGCGGAGCGGTCTCCGGCTCAAGGACCGCACTGCGGTCCTTGTAGCCCAGAATATACTCATCGAAGCCCGGAAGCAGATAGACACCGGAAGATTTACCGGTCTCTGTTCCTTCAACCGGTGTATTCGGCATCCAGTACTCACCGGATTCTATAACTTCGCTTATAAGCTCGTTGCTCACCGCGTCCAGTCCTGCTCTGGCATCCGTAAGCGTCATGCCTGTCCACCAGGCAAAATCATGTACGGTTGCAGGCCCGTGGGTCGTAAAATACCGCAGGGCAAGCTCAGCGAGTGACTCATCGAAGGACAGCTCCCTGGACCCGGTCACCCATTCATCCAGCAGGACAAAGGTTTGCTGCTTGCCGTGCAGAGGCCCAAAACAAATTAATGCGTTATACGCGCAGTGCCACAGGATATGGTAGCCCCGTTGGCTGGCAGTGCTGATCCCCTCATCCTCCAGCAGCCGAAGCAGATCAGGGCGCGTAACACACCGCCCTCCTTTTAAGGCATGATAGATGATCCTTCTGGAGCGCTCCAAAGTCTTATCGTCCAGCTCCAATTGTTCCAGCCTGCGTTTTGCCGCCCGCAGCAGCCGTGGAGCGCATAGCTGAAGCATCCACTTCACATCTTGAGGTGGTACACAATGAATGGTCCCGCGAAGTGACCAGGTCAGAAGAATTTCCCGTTCCGTGACGGCCCGCTCCACATCGGCCAATCCCGCCGATGCTGTGCGCAAGCCGATAGCCCAGACCGCCTGCATATAGTCCTGTGCCTGCAGCGCACCTAGTGCCCTTACGACCTGTTCCGGCTGGTGGAACGCGGGACTGCTGATGTGCTGGTTCAAGAGCCGAAGGCCGGCAATCCGCTTGTTAGTCACTTCTATTCTCCTTTGCTAAAACCTTTTGAAACCCTTTCTCTCCCCTAGTATATTGAACGGGCCGGTTAATTGTCTATCCGAAATACTACGGCCCAGGCAGGAAATTGGAAGTTGTCCAGCGAAGTTAATACCAAAAAGTGACTTTAAAGCGAGGCGGTTACACTGCAGCAGTTTATGATTGGACAATATGGAGGGTTTGATTACGAGAAATACCATAAAGACTTTAGAAACGGATTCTATGGAATAGAGGCTTGTTCATTCACCACCGCAGAAGATATGCAGCATTTAATCGAAGAATCCCGCAGCAAAGGATTTCAGGTTGGCGTACATTTTCCGTTTCGGGCTGACACCACCAGGCTACGCGATCCCCTATTCCTCTCCACAGACGGGCAGGTGCGTGAGGATGCCTATCAGCATGTCCGGGAAGAGCTGGATGTTCTGACAGCCCTTCAGCCGGAATATATTCTATTTCATTATCCGAAACCTGTGATTCTGGATGAACGTGTGAATTGGACAGGATGGCGGTTTGGAGATTCCCGGGAGTTTATCTATGAATCTGAAATCACGCTGGAAGAGCTGATAATGCGCAGCGAGCAACTCTTTGAATGGCTGAATGCACAGAGCCTTCAGTATCAATTTGTCCCCGTATTGGAATTTGATACATTAAACAGATATATTTACGACCACGATTTTTTCGAGCAATTATTGATCCGGTACCCCCGGATTAAGCTCTGCCTGGATACTGCGAGGTTATTTCTGCAGGACCAGCTCGACCCGTATTTTGACGCCAGAGCCATCCTGAGAAAGTTTACCCGCTATGCAGGTCTGATCCACCTCTCCAATGTTCAGGTGAATGACAGCGTGCACAACAGCCACTATCCGGTTCTTCCGGAATTAAGCCCGCAAGACGGCTGGGCACCAATCGAGGATTATTTGCGGATTATCCGTGAGGAGAACAGTGACGTAAAAATCATGTTCGAGCACCGCTCCGACCTTATTTCAGAGGAACAATTGAAACGCTGTTATTTATGGGTTGACGGAATCCTGAACGGAGCAGCGCAGCCGGACAGCGGGAACATTTCATTCTGATGGTCAACTCTCCATGCGCAATATTACCTGAATTGACATAAATTTTAAGGTTTTCATTGTATTTGTTCATTGCAGCTTGTAATAGAGACCCGAAAGAATATTTTTCTATGGACAAGGCCATGATACAATATGGAAGTATGCGCTTGGCTTAATTTAACATTTGAGGAGTGAAGCATGTGTCTGTTGATGTGTATTTGAATTTCAATGGGAACTGCCGTGAAGCTGTAGAATATTATGCTGCGGTGTTTGGTACAGAGGCTCCACAGATCATGACCTTTGGAGATTCGCCGCCAAACCCCGAGTATCCGCTTCCTGAAGAAGCCAAATCCTTGGTCATGCACTCCAGATTAAACATTGACGGCAGCAATGTAATGTTCTCTGATGTGTTTCCGGGCATGCCTTTTACGGTGGGGAACAATATCAGCCTTGCTCTGGTATCCCCCGATGAAGAGCAGCTCAAATCCTGGTTCCATCAGTTGAAAGAAGGCGGAACGGTAGTCATGGAGCTGCAGGAGACCTTCTGGAGCAAATGTTACGGCAGCCTGAAAGATAAATTCGGCATTGAATGGCAGATCAGCCACGAGAATGGCGAAGCAGGTAAGTAAGAATAATGCATCTTGATATATAAAACAGAGAATATAGAATCCCGCTCGTTTTCCGCAGGGTTCTCTATTCTTTTTTTGTGGGCAAGAAATCTCATTTCTTGAAATAAAAAACAAGCTGAGACGGTTGTTACAGGTTCGAGAGAAGTTAAAAATCTTTTTATTAATGCGTTTACATACTAAACTATGGTTTAATTAAACTACCGCTACGCATTTATTCCACTGTAAAGGAGTCGAACCTATGGAAATATCCTCTTTTTTGCTGCCCAAAGATCAGGTCGCATTTATTGCTTCCTCCATATCCATGCTGGAAGCTATGGAGCAGCTGGAACAGCATTATTATTCTGCGATACCCATCATTGACGATGAAGGCAAATATGTTGGAACCTTATCAGAGGGCGACTTGCTATGGAAGCTGAAGAACACAGCGGACCTCGGCTTTGAGAATATGCGCGAGGTTACCGTAAGCGAGATCCAGAGACATGTGCATAATGAAAGCGTGGAAATTCACGCCCAGATGGAGGATATGCTTACACTCGCCGCAGACCAGAACTTTGTGCCTGTCGTCGATGGCGCCGGAGTCTTCCTCGGTATTATCCGCCGCAAGGATATCATTGAATATTACACCCGGAATATAACTGATTAATTCGCGAATACAACCAAGGCCTCCCCCGCAGAAAGCGGTGGGAGGCCTTGGTTGTATTTTTACTTATAATATCTCAAACACATTGGTAAGTCTTGTTAGTTCAAAGATCTTCAACACATTTGAATTCAAGGATTGCAGTCTGATCGTGCCGCCATTCTCCACGCATTTCTTATAAGAGCTGACAATCACCCCAAGCCCGGTGCTGTCGATGAACCGGCAGCCGCCGAAGTCAAGCAGAAAGCTTGAATACCCAGTGCTGATATAACTGCGGATATCTTCTCTAAACTTGCTTGCTTCTTCTACGGAAAACATCTCCGGCATTACAATAATAATCTCGCTCATGTCATTTCCCCCTAATTATAAATTTCTCAACGAGGAATTCCAGCTCATTGGCCATGGCGCTGACCTCCTGGGCGGAAGAGACGAAATTGTTGACTGTCGCCGCTTGTTCCTCGGTTGCACTGGATACACTTTCGCTGTTCATTGCCGCCAATTCAGAGATCGTGCCCATTGAGTCAATGAGCTTGATGATCTGATCGGAGGTGGCAACCTCGTCTTTGGTAATCTCCAGGATTTCCCGCACACTATCGTTAATCATCTCCACCGATTCAATGATATGGATAAATGCATGATCCGTTTCATTAACGATTCTCACTCCGCCCTCCACGGCTTCCGAGGCGCCCCGCATCGAGTTCACAGCTTGCGCAATCCGGGAGACCATATCATGTACCAGCGATGAGATTTCGTTTGCCTGCCTGTGCGTTTCATCCGACAGCTTCCGCACCTCTCCGGCCACCACGTTGAAGCCGCGCCCGTGTTCTCCCGCTTTTGCAGCTTCGATGGCGGCATTCAGCGCCAATAAATTGGTCTGCTTGGCGATGGCATTAATGGTTCCGATAATAGTGGAAACTTTGCCGGACAGCTCGCTCACAGTCTGCAGCTGCTCTTCTGTCTCCTTGGTACTGCTGTTGATCGTATCCATCGCCTCAACCGTATTAATGACCTTGATTCTGCCATCCTGTGCAGCCCGGTTGGTGCTGTCCGCATTCAGGGAGGTCGCTGCCGCCTTGCTCTGAGCCAGCTGCACCAGACTGGAAAGCTGCACCAGAACCTGCGAGGCATTCACTACGGAATGGTTGTTATTCTCCGCACCGGCGGCAATTTCCTGAGTGCTGGAGCTGATTTCTTCAATCGACGCGCTGATTTCCTCAGAAGAAGCCGCCATTTCTTCCGACATGGAGGTTAGAACCTCCGAACCCGCCCTTACTTTCTCTATAATGGCTTCCTGCTTGTCAATCATTGCATTAAAGGAATCGCTTAGCGACTGCAGCTCATCCCCTGATGTAATGGCCGTATGTACTGTTAAATCACCGTCACCAGCCTGAGCCATGGCCTTCTCCAGCTTCTTGATAGGACTGATGATATTCCGGGTGGTGAAGAAATACCCTGCAAGAAGAGCTACCAGAATGAAGGCAATAACAACGATCAGTGTCGTATTTCGGATTTCTGTTGCAGACGCCATGTATTCCCTGTAATTCGCAGTGGTCGCCACAACCCAGTTTCCTACAGGCTGAAAGGACACATATTTATAGACGCCTTCATAGGTATAAAAGCCATGGGAGGCTTTGCCGCTTTTCATAATCTGTACAAGCGCATTTAATTCCTTATTGCTGTTGCTGTCCAGATTTTCTGTGAGAATCTTGCCTTTATCAGGATGATAAACCACAAGGCCTGTACGGTCGATCATATACCCGTATCCGCTCTCGCCAATTTTCACTTCGGCTACGGGCGCGGAAATGCTGTCAAAGACGATTGTCCCGATCAATACACCCTTAATAACATTATTCTGACGCAGCGGATGGGCAATCGCGACGATATGCTGATTGGTTTCCCTGGAGGTGAGGACACCGCTTATCGCCTCTTTCCCCTCAAGCGCCTGCTGAAAATACTCCCGGTCCTGCACATCCAGCTCCGGAGCTTCTGAACTGCTGGTAAGCAGCGCCTTGCCGTTCACATCAGCAACGATCAGCGATTCAAGCAGCTTGGCGTTGTCTTGCTGGATACCGGAAAGATAACTGAAAGACGCCTTTCTTTCTCCCTCCGAGGCTGGACTTGCAGCGAAATCGGCCAATGTGCTGTTTTGGCTGGCGATTTCGAGATAATTGCCTACCGCTTCAAGCTCGCTCTCAACAGACTTGGCGGCTGAACTTGTTGTTGTTCTTAATTCCTCTTCAATTGTCGTTTGCAGTGCATTTGCCGCCAGTTTGTAAGAGATGATACCGGAAACAAACAACGGCACGCTAATGATGAGGAACAAAAAAATGCTGATTCTAACCTTTAAACTTAACTTCACCGAATTCTCCCCTTTTCTATTCTCAGAAAACAGTCCTCAGAAGAAAGCCTGTCAATTAGGACATACATTCTTGCTGATGTACATCGTATTTCGGATCATCTCCACACTATCCGAGAAGCAGCGGATTAAGTACAGCCCTCTTCCTCCGTCATCCAGCAGCTCGTCACTACTGATATCCTGCGGAATAACGAGATCCCGGCCGCCTTCTCCGGAGTCTTCGACCTGAAGCTTAAGCAGCTCATCTCTAAGCAAATACCGGATATAGATCGGCTTCGTGCAATCGCTGAGATTTCCGTGATAATACGCATTCGTAATAGCCTCAACCAGAATCAGACGGATATCAAAAGCATAGGCTTCCAAATCAAGCTCTTCGATAATTCCGTCAATAATTCCCTGTGTATGCTCCAGTCCGTGAAGCAGCACTTCCTTATGTACAGCGTTCATAATTCACCCCTTGTCTCACTGGATATTCAGGCTCAGCCAGGTGCAGTCGTCCTGCAGACAAACGCCCGCAACCTTATCGTGCAAATATTCGTAATCACGGCCTAACTCCGCTTCTTCAAACAAAAGCTCCATACCGTCACTATAGAAGCAGAAACGGTCACCCGATCCAAATGCAACAGCCTGCTGCTCAAATTCACTGTCGCTAAACATGCCCAGCGGAGCTCCTTTGACTGTTATTTGCTGGCCGGGCTGCGCTTTCGGCACATAGATGAATTCATTGATCCCGGCCCCTGCTGCCTTAAGCACTCTGGCGGCGAAATCGAGATGAAAGCAGCAGCCGGCAATATAATCCTCTCCCAGATATTGTCCCGCTTTCAGATTCAAATCCTTCAGAACCTGAACCGGCTCTATTGAAGTGAGCAGACTGTCCAGGAACAGTACACGCAGCGCGGAGATGCTTAATGCGGCCGAAATGCCTTTGCCGGTGACGTCACCGATGATTCCGATGACCTGTTCATCATCAATTTTGTGAAAGATGAAGAAGTCGCCGCTGAGTGTTGTAGCAGGAACGTAGATCTTGTCCAGCACTGCCCTATTCTCCAGAGGAAAAGCAACAGCATGGCGGTGCTCTTGAAGCTTGACCGCCCGTTCAAGTTCCTTCTTGTTCTCCGTAATATCCCTTAATACCAATTGCAGAGCTACTTCTTCTTCATATACAATCGGTACGCCCGAGATCTCCAGATCAAAAATATGTTTGTCATGCCGGATAAAACGCTGCTCGATCCGAAACCGGTCCTTCATGGAACCTTTGGTTTTTAGTTTTTTATACTCCGTGCTGCTAAGCGGCTCCTCGTAAAAAAAATCATCGATGCCCCTACCAATCAGTTCCTTCTTTTTCCTGCCGAACATCTTCTCGGTCTGCTGATTTGCAAACAGAATCGTTCCCCCGCTGTAAACCAGAATGGCTTCAGGACAGAGATCAACCAGATCCCTGTAACGTTCTTCGCTTTCCCGGAGTCTTTGTTCGGAGCGGACCCGCTCGCTGATGTCATGAATAACGGTGTAGACACATGTCTTTCCTAACATCGTCATGATCCCCGTATGAATCTCCACCACTATGATCTGGCCTCCGGCTAACTGATGTCTATCCATAAATACCTGGTTTCCCAGATATTCTCCGCCGGGCATCGCCTTATCCACAAAGTCCCGATCCCCCGCCTCACCCTCTGCATTCAAGTCCGAGATATGAAGTTTTCTGAAATCACGGAGGCGGTAGCCATAGAATTCGCAGGCTGCCCTGTTCGCATCAACGATGCTTCCGTCATCCGGATCAACCATTAAGGTTATTAAATGGTTATTCTCATAAATACAGCCATAGTGCTCCATACACTGCTCAGGGCTGGGTGCGCCATGCTGATTCTTGCAATGTTTGTCTGTTGCCATTTCTGATCCTCTATTCCCCTTTAGCCTTGAGTTACCATTATATTCATTCCCTCCCCATAAAACCGTGAATTCCGACACATTAAGACAAATAACCAAAAAAAATAAACCCGGTCAGCGCCATGACATACATGAGCGGCTGACCGGATTTACCGGCAGTATTTCCAACCAAACTACGATTCAAATACTTAAGATTACAGCTCCGTCAAAATAATTGTTCCCTGCGGAGTTATCGCCAGGGTGTGCTCATATTGCGCCGACAAGCCGCCGTCAATCGTCCGGGCTGTCCACCCGTCCGCATCTACCTTTGTCCGGTAGCTTCCGGTATTTAGCATCGGCTCAATGGTGAACACCATGCCTTCCTTAAGACGCGGCCCTTTGCCTGCAGGTCCGTAGTGAGGCACCTCCGGGGCTTCATGCATTTCAGAGCCGATGCCGTGCCCGATAAAATCACGGACGACTGAGAAACCGTTCGACTCGGCATATACCTGAATGGCATGGGCGACATCGCCAATCCGGTTGCCTGCAACTGCCTGCTCTATGCCCTTGAACAGTGACTCCTTGGTCGTTTCCAGCAGCTTCGCTGCCTGATCGCTGATGTTGCCTATCCCGTAGGACCAGGCAGAGTCGGCCAACCAGCCGTTAAGGTTCACGACCATATCAATCGTTACAATGTCACCGTCTTTAAGCGGCTCATGTTTGGGAAAGCCATGGCAGATTACATCGTTCACGGATGCGCAGGTTGCGTAAGGATATCCATGATACCCTTTTTGCTCAGGTGTTGCCCCTTGGGAAAGAATGAACTTCTCGGCAAACTGGTCAATTTCCCAGGTCGTAATTCCGGGTTTCAGCATTCCGGCAATTTGCCGGTGGCATTCAGCAAGAATCTTGCCTGCTGCACGCATTTTTTCGATCTCTTCCATCGATTTCATGATGATCATCACATTCGCCTCTTCTGTACAGAACGCATTACTCACTATAATGGCTCTTGGATATGTTATGGGTACTCTTTATATTATGTAAGAAAACCGCCGAAAATCCAAATTCATTCTTCGATTATGAGATTAACCGCGAATCGCGGGTAGAAATTCTCTAGTACAATCCTCATTTCCCCCACAAAACAAAAGGAACCCATCCTCCGTATTGCATTGGAGAACAGGTTCCTTTGTTAATCAGTCATGGAAATTAAGCCCCGAGGTGACGGCCTTCACATAGCCGCTGCGGATGACAAAATCTCCGAAGTGTTCGCCCGCCGCGCGTTCTTTGGCAAAGCGATGAAGAATAGGCTCCAGCGTTTCAAGAATTTCATTCTCGTCGATATTTTCCTTGTACAGTTTGTTCAGCCTGTCTCCGGTAAAGCCTGCACCCAGATACATATTATATCTGCCCGGAGCTTTGCCGATAAAGGCGATTTCCCCCAGTGCCGGTCTGGCACAGCCATTCGGGCAGCCGGTCATGCGGATGACAATCTCTTCGTTGCGGAGGCCCGCTTCATCAATGATCAGCTCCAGCTTATCGAGCAGGAGGGGAAGATACCGTTCCGCTTCGGCCATGGCAAGACCACAGGTTGGCAAAGCTACACAGGACATAGCGCTGCGCCGCAGAGCGGTATGCTGCGCTCCGTCGGTCAAACCGTATTGCCAGGCAAGTTCGTCCACCTTACGTTTCTTTGCACTGCTTACATTGCCAATAATCAGATTCTGATTCGGCGTCAGACGGAAATCCCCGGTGTGTATCTTAGCGATCTCCCGCAGTCCGGTCATCAGCGGATACCCTTCCTGGTCCTGAATCCGCCCGCTTTGGATATACAACGTCAAATTCCATTTACCGTTGATGCCCTTCACCCAGCCGTAACGGTCGCCGTTATGGTCGAAATGGAACGCACGGGCAGCCTCCAGCTGCCAGCCCAGCCGGTGATGCAGCTCGCCCGTAAACCAATCCAGACCATGGCGGTCGATGGTATATTTGAAACGGGCATTCTTGCGGACGGAGCGGTTGCCATAGTCACGCTGAATCGTGACCGTCTTCTCCGCCACTTCAATCATCTGCTCCGGCCGGCAGAAGCCGATCACCCGCCCAAGCTGGGGATAGGTGTTCGTATCGCCGTGCGTCATGCCCATCCCGCCGCCAACCGAAACATTAAATCCTACAAGCTTGCCTTCCTCCAATACCGCGATGAAGCCAAGATCCTGGGAGAAGACATCGACGTCATTGGAGGGCGGCACTGCCAGACCGATTTTGAATTTGCGCGGCAGATAGACCGGTCCGTAGATCGGTTCCACTTCTACGCCTGCCTTGCTGTCCACAACCTTCTCGCCGTCCAGCCAGATTTCATGGTATGCCGGAGTACGCGGGGATAGATGATCGCTGATCTTCCGGGCCCATTCGTACACTTCAGCATGTGTTTCGGACTGATACGGATTCGGGGCGCTCATCACGTTGCGGTTGACATCTCCGCAGGCAGCGAGTGTGGTCATCAGCGTATCGTTAATGGTCTTGATCGTCTTTTTCAGGTTCCATTTCAGTACACCGTGCATTTGAAACGCTTGTCGTGTCGTCAAACGGAGTGTGCCGTTGCCGTATTTATGGGCAAGCTCATCCATGACCAGCCACTGTGCTGCAGTAGCGACTCCGCCCGGAGCCACCACACGCAGCATGAACTGATAGGCCGGCTCCAGCTTGGAACGCTCACGCTCACTGCGCAAATCCCGGTCATCCTGCATGTAGCTGCCGTGAAATTTGAGCAGCCGGTTGTCATCCTCTGGCAGTCCTCCGGTTACCGGGTTGCGCAGTGTCTCCACAAGTGCGCCCCGCAGGTAGTTACTCTCGATCTTTATATGTTCAACATCACTAGGCGGGCCGCCAATCGGCTTCACCGCTGATTCATTATTCGCCATAGCTGAACCTCTCCTCCCTTAATACACATCGCGCTGATAACGCTGTTCCTGCTGCATGTGCTCCAGGTAAGCTGCTGCCTCTTCCGGGCTTAAGCCGCTCTCCCGCTGGATCACAGTGACCAGTGCGGAATGAACATCATGGGCCATATGCTTCTCGTCACCGCATACATACACATGCGCACCTTCCTGCAGCCAGGCATACAGCTCACGGCTCTGTTCCAAAATGCGGTGCTGTACATATACTTTCTCTTCCGTATCCCGGGAGAACGCAACATCCAGCTTGTTCAGCACACCGTCCTTAAGCATTCTCTGCCAATCCGTCTGATAGAGGAAATCGGTCACGAAATGCCTGTCGCCGTAGAACAGCCAAGTTCTGCCGCTTGCGCCCTGCTCTTCCCGCTCTTCCAGGAAGGATCGGAACGGGGCTACCCCCGTACCCGGCCCGATCATAATCACGGGAACCTCGGAGTTGGCCGGAAGTTTGAAATTCGGGTTGTTCTGAATATAGATCGGGAGGGTATCGCCCGGCTGTACCCGTTCAGCGCAATGGACCGAGCAGACGCCGTAACGGTCACGGCCATGTGACTCGTACCGCACCGCGCGAACCGTGAAATGAACCTCATCGGGGTTCGCGTTATAACTGCTAGCGATCGAATACAGTCTTGCGGGCAGCTTGCGCAGAATGGTTACAAAGCTGCGCGCAGGCACTTCCCATGGTGCGAAATCCTGAACCAGATCCAGCAGATCACGTCCCTGGATATATGACTTCAGCTCCTGCTGATGATCCGGAGCAAGCAGCGCATGAAGCCCTGCCGATGCGCTCAATTGTGCCGCCTGTTCCAGCAGCGGCTTCGTCAGGACTGTAATTTCATAATGACGCAGCAGCGCTTCACGCAGAGTGCCTTCCTCCCCCTTCTTATTAAGGGGAACAGATTCATCGCTATTCCAGCCCATAGCGGCAATAATATCCGCCACCAGCTGAGGATGATTCTCCGGGTACACTCCCAGCGAGTCACCCGGCTCGAAGCTCAGATTGGAGCCGGCAAGCGACAGCTCCAGATGGCGGGTCTCGCGGTCAGAGCCGCGTCCGTTCAGATTAAGATTTTCCAGCACTTCAGCATGGAAAGGATGGTTGCGTGAGTAGACTGAATCCGGCGACTCCGCATGTTCAGCTGCCTGTACCGCTTCCTCAGCAATTGCCATTGCATTCTGCGGACCGCTAAGTGAGCTGATAACCTGCTGGAACCATTCAGCTACCGGTTCATCGTAATCGAGATCACAGTCGACGCGCGGGCTCAGACGCCGTCCGCCCAGCTCTGCGAGACGCTGATCGAAATCCTTGCCGGTCTGGCAAAAGAACTCATAGGAGGTGTCGCCGAGCGCCAGTACGGAATAACGCAGATGATCCAGTTGGGGCGCTCTCTTGCTATAGATAAATTCATGGAAGGCCCGGGCATTATCCGGCGGTTCGCCTTCGCCGTGCGTGCTGACCAGCAGCAGCAGATTCTCAACCTTCTTCAGACCATTCGGCTTGAAGCCGTTCATTGCCGACACAGTAACCTGGAAGCCCTGCTCCTCCAGCTTGCGGGACAGGCTGGACGCCAGACGCTGGCAGTTGCCGGTCTGAGAACCGAACAGCACCGTCACTTCGCGGGAGATTTGCGGCTGTGCCGCCGGGGAGACGACTGCCGCAATCCCCTCTGCTTGCAGCGGCGTACCAGTGGAAACCGCTGCCGCATTTCCCTGCAAAGACAACGCGGACAAATATCCGCCGAGCCAGATCTGCTGCGTCTCTGTCAACGTCGGCAGAAGGCGGTTCAGAAGCTCAACCTGGTTCTCGTTAAATGGACTGTTCGTAACTTGTAGTTGCACCAATATCGACCTCTCCTTAACATGAAATCTAGTTCCCTCTTAACCTCATGTGATCAGGCTATCATAATTAGATGAAACGATCAACGAACTCTCCTTATCATAAAATTTGGGTTTATTAGTAATATTGTCTATAAAACGCATAAAAGCTGCTTAAATCAGAGTAAATGACCCCGATTTAAGCAGCTTCATTACAATTAATGATAACTTGCATTAGATAAAATGATACTTAATATTCAGCTTTTGATTACTGATTCGCGATCTTACGGACATGGTTCTGCATTTGGAGAGGCGTTGTTCTCCCTTTGCGGCGCAGCAGAAGCATGAGCGGAAAACCAAACAGCACGATGATGGCAGCAACGACAAATACATCATTTACTCCCATTGTAAATGAGAGTAGGGTGATCGAATCGGAACTCGCTGCACCGGACGCTACGAGCTCTTTGGAGTGAATCCCGGATCTGCTCGACAAGAGCGAGGTAAATACGGCGATGGCCAATGAGCTTAATACATTGCGCACCCAGTTGTTGATCGAAGTTGCATGACCTGACCATTCCACCGGAATCTCCTCCATGGATGCCGTGCTGCTTGGGACATTGGCCAGACCGATCCCCAGATTACGCACAACCATCGCCCACAAAATAAAGTTGTGCGAAACATCCACATGCAGCCTGCTCAGCATAAACAAACCGGCAAAGATAAAAGCAATTCCTGCGGAAATCAGCTTCACCGGACCGAACTTGGGATACAGCTTGCCCACAACCGGGCTTAACAATGCCAGCAGGATGGATGAGGGCAGCAGAATCAGTCCTGTTTTGAGCGTCGTGGCGCCTTGCACAGTCTGCAGGAAAAGCGGTGTTAAGTAAGTGCCGGCATACATCGCCACCGTTACCAGACTATAGATGCACAGCATAGCCGTGAACCGCAGGTTCTGAAATACGCGCAGATTCAGCAGCGGCACTTCCGTCCGCAATTCACGCAGGACAAACAAGAGGAGAAGAACGATCCCGGCAGCGATTAACAATAGAGTTCTCCAGGAACCCCAACCCCAGCTGCTGCCTTGGCTAAAAGCAGTCAGAAGCGCGAGGCTGCCCGTCACCACCGTAATCAGGCCGGGAACATCGAATGACTTCGGTACATTCATCCGGTAGTAAGGGATTAACAGTTGGGTTAATATAATAGCGACAAGTCCCACCGGGATATTAATCAGGAACAGCCAGTGCCAGCTGGCATACTGCAGCAGCCAGCCGCTGAAGGTCGGCCCGATGGCCGGCGCAACCATTGCGGACAGCGACCACAGGCTGACGGCGAAGGGCCGGCGCTCAATCGGAATGACCTGAAAGATAATCGTCATCGTGCAGGCCATAATCAGTCCGCTGCATGAGCCTTGAAGCATCCGGAAAATGATCAACATCAACGGGTTACCCGATACGGCGCATAACAGGGAGAAAAGTGTAAAGCCCGATAAAGCGAACAAGTAAAGTCTCTTATAACTGAATCTGCCGCCAAGATAACCGGCCAAAGGTGCCGTTACACCTGTTGCCAGCATAAAGCCGGTAACCATCCATTGCATCGTGTGCAAGCCGGTATGGAAATGATTCATTAGTAGGGGAACAGCAATGTTAATCGTTGTGGTGCTTAAGACAGAGACAAAGTTCCCGAAGAATATGGCAATCATAATCGGCCAAAAAGGAACTTTGCCTCGTTGTTCATGGTTCTCTTCCATGGCAGTTCCCCCATTATTTATATGTCTACTTTTACATAGGTGAGTTAACTTAAATAATGTTATAATCGAATCTACAATATGTCAATGATGACATAGCAGTAATACTCCTGATGAAAACGGATTAATTTAGATTGGAGGAACTCATAGTAATGAATACTCTGTCTTACGGGCTCCTTGCCCTGCTGACTGCCAACTCGCTGTCCGGATACGAGTTAACGCAAAGCATTAAGCCGCTATGGCGTGCGGGCCATAGTCAAATTTATCCTCTGCTGGTAAGTATGGAGCAGAAGGGATACATCTCCTACGAGCGCATCGAGCAGTCAGATAAGCCGGATAAAAAAATATATACGATCACAGAAAAAGGACTTGAACAATTGCGGGAGTGGGTTGAGACGCCGGCTGATCCTCCCGTGTTGCGGGACGAACTGCATTTCAAGCTGTACAGCCTGTGGCTCGCAAGACCAGAGGAGGCTAAGGCGTTACTGGTAAGGCGCGCGGAATTCTGCAGGAGTGAGCTGGACCGGTATAACCTCATGATTAAAGCCAATGAAGCCCTGTGCCAGGAGCGCGGAGAAACCCGCGAGCTTAAGGCAACGACGTTCGGGCGGTATTTGCTGCTGCGCAAGCGGGTTATGGATATGGAATCTTCTGTAGCCTTTTGCGAATGGGCCATCGGGGAACTTGAATCAAACGCCGGTCCGCTGGAATAAAGGTTCGATGTATTGCAGCAAACGATCAGTAAATCCCAAAGAAATAGGGTTGTCCATAGTCATAATAATGACTAATTGGACAACCCTATACTTAAAACCGGGGGTAAGAACAGTCACGCCTGTCCGGTGCCGCTGCCTTTCACCCGTCTTCTCTTGGCCGTGCTGCTCTTCACCTGATCAATAATCAGATGGATCACGATCAGGATGCCGCCGGCATTGATTGCCAGATCGGCCAGATTCATGATGCCGCCGCCTTCCCCGAATACAAGAAAATCCGTAACCTGATGGAAAATTACGCGGTCTATTGCATTGCCGATAGCACCCCCCACCAAAAATCCGCTGGCGGCTTCAAGCAAGGGTCCTCGCAGCACTCCTTTGCGACGGTAATAAAAAATCGCGACTACAAATACTGCCGCAACAATCGAGAAATACTTCCCAAAACCCTGAAAAGAACTGAAGGCCGCACCACTGTTCTCATAATAAGTAAATTGCACGTAAGGGTTCCAGAACGGAATGGTCTCCCCCAGCTGCATGTTTAACCGCACCATCCATTTTGCAGCCTGGTCCGCCAGTACCACCAATATTGAAATCAGGTAAAAAAGCATCTCTGTGCTCCTTTCACGTCTGCTAGACTCACTCCATTAACGGTTCATAAGGATAGCTTATCACAGAGCACCACACGGATTCACCTTTCAGAGAAATGTTACATTCGAAAGCCTAATGGTTAAACACTCTTAGATTATAAATCGTTTAGTTGAGGGTGGGTACCAAATGGAATACGGAGCGATATTTATCAAGCTGATCGCGGGTTTTATCGGGTTATGGGCAATGACAAGATTGCTGGGAAAGAAGGAAATCTCCGCCTTGACGCCTTTTGACTTTATCTCTGCGGTGATTCTGGGCGATTTGGTCGGGGACACCATATATACACCAGAAAATTCCGTGCTGATGCTGATCTTTACACTGGCTGTTTGGACCGTATTATCCTTGACGTTCGAGAAGGTTACCCAGCGAATCCGCGCGCTCCGCAAACCGCTTGAGGGCGAACCGGAATTTCTGATCCGTGACGGAGAGATCGATCTGGTCAAGCTGCGCAAGAACAACCTTGACTTCGACCAGCTGCGGATGATGCTGCGGGCTAAGGATACTTTCTCTGTCAGTGAGGTCGCTTATGCCATCTATGAGACGAATGGTTCTTTGAGCATTATGAAAAAGCCGCAATTCGAGGCAGCCACCCGCGAAGACCTGGCTGTTTCCATACAGGAAACCACGCTGCCCCAGAGTATTATTGAGGACGGGATCATTCAGCGGCGTACGCTAAGGGAACTTGGCCATGACGAGGCCTGGTTGGACGGCGAGCTGCGCAAACTGGGATATTCGGGCCCGCAGGCTGTAGCTTATGCTGAAATCACTGAAGAAGGCGAGTTTGCTGTGGTCTCCTCGGTTTCCCACTAAAGAGACCAAAAAAAAGGATATGCCCGGTGTTCGGACATATCCCCACTCTATCAGAATCTTGCTGAATGGTTTACCAGGCGTAGGCCTCCGGAGCCGGACGTCCCGGTCCCGGGAATATTTCATCCAGCTTCTTCAGCGTGACTTCATCCAGAATGATCTCAGTCACACGCAGCGAATCCTCGAACTGTTCGATAGTTCTCGGTCCGATGATGGGCGCAGTCACGGCTGGATTCGCCAGCACCCACGCCAAAGCTACCTGGTCCTCATGCTCGCCAAGCTCCTTGCAGAGGGCAGAGAACTGCTCCAGCTGGCTGCGGTGCTGCTCCAGCTTGGCGGAGCGGGCGCTGCGCACACCGGTCTTGGCCAGCGCGTTGCGGCCGAGCAGACCGCCCGCAAGCGGACTCCACGGGATGACGCCAAGTCCCAGTTCCTGCGATGCCGGCAGCACCTCAAGCTCCGGCGTCCGTTCGAGCAGATTGTACAGATGCTGCTCGGAGACCAGGCCCAGGAAGTGGCGCGCTTTCGCCTGCGCCTGAGCATGTGCGATATGCCAGCCGGCAAAGTTGCTGGAACCGATATAATCCGCCTTGCCCTGGGAGACCAGGATTTCAAAAGCACCCCATAACTCATCCCAGGAAACATTACGGTCAATATGATGCATTTGGTACAGCTCAATATGATCGGTCTGCAGACGTTTCAGCGAGCCCTCGAAATGTCGTCTGATCTTATAAGCGGATAACCCCGAACCTGAATTGGGACCGTCCTGCTCATCAAGCATGTCATTGTAAACCTTGGTCGCCAGCACCACCTTCTCGCGCCGTCCGCCCCCCTGCTGAAACCAGCGTCCGATAATCTCTTCGGTCCAGCCGCGCCGTTCCTGGCCGCCATAGACATTCGCAGTATCAAAAAAGTTAATGCCGGCATCCAATGCGGCATCCATGATCCTGAAGGCGTCCTTCTCCCCGGTCTCCGGGCCAAAATTCATCGTGCCGAGACATAATTGGCTGACCTTTAAACCCGATTTTCCCAAATAACTGTACTTCATTGCAATTCCTCCCTTTCATCCCTGTATGGTTGTCCGCATTCCCTCCCACTATAAGCCTTAGAGTCCACTTTAAGGCAAGCTTTTTTTCAAGAAAAAAAACAGGCCTTTTGTGCATGGCCTGTTCTTGCTGCTCCAAAATAATTCTCCTATTCCCCATCATGACCGCTGTCCGGAAACAGCACTTCTCCAGTTCCCTGTTCAATCGCTATGATTTCCTGCAGGGTAACCGACAGATCACCAGGGGGATAAGGTTTGGTCAAATACTTCTGAACATTGTTCATCAGACTTTTATCTGTTTTGTCCAGCGCCGAGGAAATAACTATCGGAACGTTCGCTGTCCGCTCATCATCCTTCAGCATGCGGATCAGGTCCCAGCCATCCAGCTCATCCCCCAGCATCAGATCCACGACAATCGCTACAAAAGGTGTTTTCAGTGCCTGATCAAACGCCTGCTGTGGATGATAATGATGTGTCACCCGGAAGCCTTTGCCCTTCAGTTCCTCCGACAGCAGCAGGGAAAGACTGTAATCATCCTCTACAATCATTACGTTTGGCTTCGCTTCCTTCTCCGAATTCCATTTATAAGGCTCATCTTCATGCCGGCTGCCGCTATGATTCAGAACCGGAAGACTGAACCATACAGTGGTGCCTTCGCCTTCCACCGAATCAATGCCGATCGCACCCTTCTGCTTCTCAATGATTTCCTTGCAGATGGCCAGGCCTAGACCTGTTCCGCCGATCCGTTTGGATGCGCTGTTGTCTACGCGTCTGAATTTCTGGAACAAATGGCCGATCTGATTCTTAGGAATCCCCAGCCCGTGATCCTGGATCTCCACAACAATCCGCTCGGGTTCATTATGCAGCAGCACCTTGATCTCATTGCTGTTCGGTGAGAACTTGATCGCATTGCTAAGCAGGTTGGTCAGTACCTGGACAATCTTGTCCTTGTCCACTTCCACCTCTGCATTCCGCGCTGCATCCTCCAGCAGAATATGGTGGGTGCCACTCAGTTTGTACTGGTCAATGACGCCAAGGACAAGCGAGCTCAGATTGACAGGCTCGGCATTGTACTGCTGGGTGCCTGACTCCATCCGCTGCAGATCCAGAAAATCATTGATCAGATCGGTCAGCCGGTGCGCCTCCCTATGAATGGTCTCCAGATATTTCAGCTGCTTCTCCGGCTTCATTGTTCTGGATAACAGCAGCTCTGTGAAGCCGAGCACACTGGATAACGGTGTCCGCAGCTCATGGCTGACCGTGCTGACCAGTTCGGATTTCATCAGATCCAGCTCATATTCCCGGGTAATGTTCCGGTGCACAAACAACGTACCGAAGCGGATCTCACGGCGGAATACCGGAATAGCATATACCTCCACATGTTTCATCGCTTCCGTGCCAATGGAATATTTGATCGTGCTAGAGTCAAAAAATGTTTCGGACATCGCCGTTTGGTAGAACAGCCGCAGATCATCCTGCTCATTGGCCCTGTGGATGAAATGTTCTGTCCAGCGTTCCTTAAGGACTACTTCCCCTTCAGTCCATTCATCGTACCCGAACAGCTGGCCAAGGGCTTTATTCATCTGCAGCATCGTTCCGTCCATTTGGACAAACTGAATTCCTTCATTGACGTTATTGACAATGTCCCTGTTCAGCATCCGGCCATCTTCTATTTCTTCATACATGAACAGCCGCTCAATGGCCAGCGCCACCCGGTTCATCATGCCTTGAATCTCGTCGGTTTCTTCTTCGCCAAAGGAATGTCCGATCCGGGTACCGCAGAATACAGCCAGCACCTCATCATCAGCATTGATAACCGTTGTGTAGTAATCATAGGAATATATGCCTTCTGGAGAAATACCCTGCTCCCGTAAGGATGCCGGACGTTTTGTAATATAGGATTTCTCCGTTTGCATGCGGAACAGCATATCATTATTATCACTATCAAGATAACGTTCCACATTCTCAAGAGGTACGCCTTTAACGACAGCAATTTTGTCTTTGACCATCAGGAAAAAGCTCGAGTCGAACGCATATTGCTCATTCATAAACCGGATAAACTTTTCGGCGAACTCCTGCTTGTCCAGAGTATAGGTAATGTCATGGTTAAGCTGATTGCTCCGCTCCAGCAGAATCTTGGTTTGTTCCGTCTTTTTCAGGGTATCCGCCAGCTCCTGCTGCACACTTTTCATGGAAGAAATATTGTTGGCGATGAGAATGTACTGGTAGACATGGCCTTCATCATTCAGATAAGGCATCGCCGTCAAATGCAGCCAGATCACCGAACCGTCCTTGGCCCGAATCTGAATCTCGTCGCTCCATACCCCGCCCGTGGTCAGCTTGCGGAGAATTTGCTGCGCCTGATCACCTGAAATATTATAGAGCTCGAACAGCCTGAAGGTGTAACCGATGATCTCCGGGTTCTTATACCCCGTATACTCGCTCAGATTCTCATTAGCATAGGTGAATATGCCTTTGTTCGAAAGAATAGCGACTGCGGAGGACTGATCCAGCGCCTTCATCATGCTCTCGATCTCGCTTAAAGACCGTTCCAGCTTAAACTGCTGATCCTGAAGCTCATCCTGCTGCGCATGCAGTTCTTCGTTCTGCATCGTCAGCTCTTCTTCTTTGTCCTGTATGCTTCTCGCCATATTCAGGAATGCTTCATAGAGCCGGCCGATTTCATCCTGCCGCTGAAGCTTGCTTAGCAATACAGACCGGCCTTCCGCAAGCGAAATCGTTGCCTCTTCCAGCTTCACGATCGGATCAATGAGAACCTTTAGAATCCTCCAGATCATCAGGGTGAATAGAAGCAGCAGGAAGCTGCTTAATACGAACGCCGCAATGGTAAACCTATTAGCTTGCTTAATGGAATCGGCAGCCATTTCGTTCAATTGTGCATCTGAACGCGCTTTGTATTGCTTCGTGTATGAAAGGAATTTATTTACCGCCTGGGTGTTGCCATCCTGTGCCAGCGCCCGCAGCGCAACATAATTATCTTGCTCAACCAGAGCGATCGCCTTAGGCAGCGTAACCTTTTGATAATTTTGACTGTATGCCGTCAATTGGTCCTTGAACTGCAATTCTTCCGGGGACAGCTTCAGCAGGGAATACGTATTAAGGACTTCCCCCAGCTTCTGCAGCGCTTCATAGGCGAGCTTCAGCTCATTATCATTTTTCAGCGCCGTGTAGCCTCTCACCCGAAAAAAAACATCATTCAGTGTTGTTGCCAGTTCATTGATCGTCTCCGCCTTGTTCTGCAGCACTTCACGGTCATGGCTCAACTTGTTCTGCTGAGAAGATATATAGAAGAACAAGAGCAGGCCAGTCAGTACGATGAGAACAAATAAGCCTGAAATAATGCGGAAATATTTATCTTTGATGCTCAAATTAACGAATTTTTTTCTTTTCACCAAGGATACCCTCCACGATCTGCAGGAGCTCTGTCGGACTAAACGGCTTAGGCATGAAATAACGCGCGCCCGCCTCCCTGGCTCTGCTCCGGTCCATTTCCTGCGCCTTGGCGGTCAGCATCATTATCGGCGTGGAGTTCTTCATGTCCTCGTCCAATTCAGACAAAACTTCAATACCGGTCATTTCCGGCATCATATAGTCCAATATCACCAGATCGTAGAGATCATCTGATAGCTTGGCAAGTGCCTCAACCCCATTTTCAGCGGTACGAATCTCCACATCTTCGAGGTCCTCCAGCGTATCTTCAATCAGCATGCGCAGAACATCTTCATCATCTACTACAAGTACTTTTTGCATCTTTCTCTCTCACCTTTCAATGTACCCTAAACCATTATCAGCGTTTCAGCGCTAAATGTTTCAGAACAAAAATCTGTGGGCCAGCCGTTCAATTCTAATGAGCAGCTCCGGCAAGTGAAACGGCTTAATGACATAATCGTCGGCGCCCATTTGCAGGGCATGTATAATATCCCGCTGGTCGTTCCGCCCGGTCAGCATGATCACGAGAATATTCACTTCCGGATAACTGCCGCGGATCCGCTCAAGCACCTCCAGCCCATCCAGCTCCGGCATAATACCATCAAGCAGGATGATAAATTTCTCCTCGGGAGCATACCAATCCGACTGGAGAAACTGCGGGCCGTTAGAATAGCTGCTTACTTTCACTTTGGCAATGCTCTCCGGCTCCCAAGCTTGGAACTGATGGGTCACTATTCTGCGGATCAGCGGATCATCGTCGACGATGATGACATTCAGAACCGACTCCAGCTTACCTGCCGGCAAATGCTCGTCATACAAAGTGGTCTGGTTTCTGCCGGCATGTTTGCTGGCATACAGCGCCTGATCTGCTTCATCAATAAGTTTATCGGCATTGAGGTGAGATTCCGTTACCTCTGTGATCCCGGCGGAAAAGGAAACATTAAATCGTTCATTTTTGGCCCAAAACTCTTTCAAAGAGAACTGCTGCTGAATCCGCTCGATGACAAGCATGGCCGATGCGGCATCGGTATTGGGCATGAACAGGGCAAACTCTTCACCGCCATAGCGGCAGAATGTATCCTCCACCCGGATTGATTTCTGTACCAGCCCGGAAAAAGTCTGAAGCACCTCATCTCCGACCAGATGGCCGTAGCTGTCATTCACATGTTTAAAGTAATCCAGGTCCATAAGCGCAAGCGAAAATGTCCGCGCGGTCCGCTTGAAATCGGAGATCAGCTGCTTCATCGTTTGATTAAAATATTTGCGGTTAAAAGCCCCGGTCAGCTCATCCACGATTATGGATTTTTGCCATTCAAGCTTCAGCTCAAAGCGGTTCTTAATGAGTACCAGGAACAAATCAATATCTACAGGCTTCGGAATATAATCCATCACCCCCAGCGAATAGGCATACATCTGGACATCCTTGGAATGTTCACCGCTGACGATAATAATCGGAATACGCTCTTTCTTCGCCTTGCCGATGATTTGTTTCAGGACATCAATCCCGCTCTGATCGGGCAGCAGGATATCCAGCAGGATCATGTCCGGCTTACTTTCATAAAAAATTTTGAGTCCCCGTTCGGCGGATAATGCAATACTCACAAAATAGGACTGCTTCTCCAGCGATTCCCTTAAAAAGGCTACAAGCTCTACATCATCATCAATGAGCAGAATTTCGTATTGCTTCTTGCCGTCAGGCAACATTGCCGCTTGCAAACCCGGGACAGGTATTGCTGAGTTCATCAATTGCTCATCAAAAAGCCCCAGCAAAGGATACAAATAATCCCCCCACTCGGCCTCTGTCCAATTTTTATAAGATTCATCCGAGAAATAAAGCAATGTGCTGCCGGCATACTCCTCCACCAGGTGAAGGCCTACCGTTCCGGCCGTGCCCTTTAAATTATGCAAAAAGCGGTAGATTTCCTTTTCCTCGACGTCTGGCTGTTCCGACCACTTTTGCAGGGTTTGCCTGGTACGCTGCTCAACCAGCTCTTTGTATTTTCTAGTTGTCATGGTTACTCCTTCAGACGATCATGTCAATCTATTAGTTGATCATATATTTTTAACACTGTCAACTGTATTCTAATGAAATTAGGGCATAAGATCAAATTTATGATCAGACTGACAAAAAACCTTTGGTTGATGACTACAACATCATTTGCAATAATAAATGCAACGGTTCATTCCGTTAATGCGGCGGATGAACAGAGAATAGATAAATAGGAGGCTTTTTCATTGAAGGGGATTATAACAGTACTGGGAAAAGACAAAGTAGGGATTATCGCCAAAGTCTGTACCTACCTTGCAGGCCACAATCTGAACATTCTCGACATTTCGCAGACTATTGTGCAGGACTATTTCAACATGATGATGATTGTTGATATTTCCGCGCCAAGCAAGTCCTTTGAAGAGATTGTGGAGGACCTGCAGCAGGTGGGCGAAGAAATCGGCGTTGAAATCAAGCTCCAGCACGAGGACATTTTCAATATTATGCACCGCATTTAGCTAGCAGCGAAAGGAAGAGATAGGGATGATTTCACTTGTGGAAGTGCAGGAAACGAATAAAATGATCCGCGAAATGAATCTGGATGTCCGCACCATTACGATGGGAATCAGCCTGATGGACTGTGCCCATACGGATTTGCGGGTGTTTAACCAGAATGTGTATGACAAAATCACCCGGTCCGCTGAGAAGCTGGTGAAGACCGGGGAAGATCTGGAGCGGCAATTCGGCGTACCGATTGTCAATAAACGGATCTCCGTCACCCCAATCTCCATTGCAGCCGGTTCCGTGCATACGGATACTTATGTTCCGGTTGCCGAGATTCTGGACAAGGCGGCCAAAGAGGTGGGCGTCAACTTTATCGGCGGCTTCTCGGCGCTTGTGCAGAAAGGCTGCACCAAAGGCGACCGGATTCTGATCGACAGTATCCCAGAAGCGCTGGCTGTGACGGAAAGAGTCTGTTCCTCTGTGAATGTAGGCTCCTCGCGCAGCGGGATCAATATGGATGCCGTGAAGCTAATGGGCGACATCATCCTCCAGACGGCGGAACGCACCAAGGACCGTGATTCCATCGGCTGCGCCAAGTTGGTTGTCTTCTGCAACGCCGTTGAGGACAACCCCTTCATGGCCGGAGCCTTTCACGGCGTGGGCGAGCGGGAATGCGTGATCAACGTTGGGGTCAGCGGCCCTGGTGTCATCAAGCGCGCACTGGAAGAAGTAAAGGGCCAGGACTTTGAAACGCTGTGCGAGACGATCAAACGAACCGCCTTCAAGGTGACCCGTGTAGGACAGCTTGTTGCACAGGAAGCCTCCAAACGGCTGGATGTGCCGTTCGGCATCATTGATCTGTCGCTGGCACCCACCCCTTTGGTCGGTGACTCCATCGCCGAGATTTTCCAGGTTATGGGTCTCGAGGAAGCCGGAGCACCCGGCACCACGGCAGCGCTTGCCATCCTGAACGATAATGTCAAAAAAGGCGGCGTCATGGCCTCCTCTTATGTCGGCGGACTTAGCGGCGCGTTCATCCCGGTCAGTGAAGACCATGGAATGATCCAGGCTGTTCAGCGCGGTGCGTTGACGCTGGAGAAGCTCGAAGCGATGACCTGTGTCTGCTCCGTCGGCCTCGACATGATTGCCATTCCGGGCAGCACCAGCAAAGAAACCCTCTCCGGCATTATCGCTGATGAAGCCGCAATCGGCATGGTCAATAACAAGACAACCGCCGTCCGCCTGATCCCGGTTATCGGCAAGGAAGTCGGCGAGATGGTCGAATTTGGCGGTCTGCTCGGCTACGCCCCGGTGATGGCCGTGAATCCTTTTAACTGCGCCGGGTTCGTGAACCGGGGCGGACGTATTCCCGCTCCAATTCACAGCTTTAAGAACTAATATTCCAAGTGGAAACGGCATCCGCCGTCCTCAAAAGGACGGTATCCGTTTCATCGAGAAATAGAAGGATAATTTATAGCGTGAAGCAGATAAATTCTTATATTTGCACAAAAGCGCCGCCTCACCTCATAAGGTGGGCGGCGCTCTTTTTGTAAACCAACCGGGTGATAGAACAGTTCACGGCTTAGAAGACATGACCCAGCTTTTCCGGTCCTACAACCAGATAGAAGCTCTGAATCTGCTCCCCTTCCAGCACCAGACATAGCACGGCTTTAACCTCGCCATCCTGCCTGAATACCAGTTGGTCTTCGCCGTTGACGGTTTCTACAGACGGCTCCAATTCCCGCAGCCGGTTCAGCACCCGGCGCGAGGTCAGCAGCGCCAGCACTCCCTTGCGGCCAACCATCGGCCTAAGGATCGTATGGACATCCTGGCCGCCGCCGTCGGCAATAAGCACGGGATGATCGGACAGCAGTTCCAGCATCGCACTGACATCATAAGCGGTAAAAGCCTCGGTAAAGCGCCGCAGCAGGCCAGACCTCGCCATTCCTGTCCCGGACCCGGCCATGGCTGCAGAAGGCTCGGCCTGAAGCGTGCGCTTGGCCCGGCTAAAGATTTGCCGGCAATTGGCTTCCGCTTTGCCCAGCATTTCTGCGATATCCCCATAATCGTACTGGAAGGCTTCACGCAGTACAAATACCGCCCGTTCAGTGGGCGACAGCCGCTCAAGCAGCACCAGAAACGCATACGACAGCGTATCCTTACGTTCCGCTGCGGCTTCAGGTCCGTCATAAGGCTCGCTTACCGGCTCAGGCAGCCACTCGCCGATGTAGGTCTCTCTACGGCTGCGCGCCGAGTTCAGCATATTCAGGCAGCGGTTGGTAATGCCTTTTGCCACATAGGCCTTCATATTGTGAATGCCGGTCCGATCACGCCGCTGCAGCTCGGCGAAGCAATCCTGCACCGCATCCTCCGCATCAACCGCTGTTCCGAGCATCCGGTAAGCTATGGAGAAGGCGTAAGCCTTGTAACTGAGAAACAGCTCCTCCATCCCCGGTGCTTGAGATGCAGTTAACTTTGTGCCGGTCTCGTTGCTTTGTGGTTTCAACGGCACTTCCCCTCCTACTCCTGATGTTATCCTCAGCGACTTAGAGGACAGCTCCCGGATACATTCCTGTAGAAATCGCTAACCGGTTCCAGCAATTGATCGTATTGATCGCCATAATCCAATCAACAAATTCTTCTTCGCTGAAATGCTCCCGGACCTTCTCATATACATCATGGGGCACGCCGGCTTCACTGATATGTGTGACAGCTTCGGCAAGCTCAAGCAAAGCTCTCTCTTTATCCGTAAAGATCGGTGCCTCGCGCCATACCGTGACCAGCAGCAGTTTGTCCTGATAATCCCCCAGCTTCAGCAAATCCTTGGCGTGCATATCCAGACAGAAGGCGCAGCCGTTCAGCTGAGATACCCGTATTTTGACCAGTTCAGTCAGGAGCTTATCGCTGCCCCGGCCTGCGGTATGCTGCTCCAGCGACATCATTGTCCGGAAAGCGGGCGCGTTCACTTCTCTGTAATTGAATCTCAAACTCATCATAATCTCCTCCTCAATGTGTTTACAATACTGTAGACAACCGGGCGGATTATTTTGTGACAGCAATCTCTATTTTTTGTGAAAAAAGGTGTGAAAGCGCCTATGGCTTGTCTTAGCCGGTCTACTTAAGCTGCCGCTCTCTTGTCTCTTCTTGCCGTGATCAGCCGCCAGCCGGTAAGCAATGCCGAAACCAGACAAATTGCCGAGGAAGTCATGAATACAACATGCATCCCCGAAAGGAAAATATCCGGACGGCCCGGAACCAAATCGGTTACCCGATGCCCTGCCTTGCTGCTCATCACATTAAACAGGATGGAGGTGGCGATGGTGATGCCGACAACCATGCCCACATTGCGGACCAGCGAGTTGACACTGCCTGCGGAACCGAGCTGTGTCCGCGGCACTTTGGACATGATAAGTGAATTGTTGGGCGATTGGAACAAGCCGCTGCCGACACCGAGCATCGCGATCCACAATCCGACCAATAGCACAGAGCTTCCGTCATGCAGCCGGGCCAGCCCAAACTGGGCGATAACCATCACGATTAATCCGGCAAAGGTCAGGAACTCGGAACCGATCTTATCGGACAAGGCTCCGCTGACCGGTGAAACCACCACCATGCAGATCGGAAACAGCATAAGCAAAAATCCGGCGTAAAAAGGCGACAGATTCAGCATGTTCTGCGCATAGAACGGGGCAATGATGTTGAAGCAAAAGTTGGCCACGAACACGAGAAACGCGCACAAAATGCTGAGTGAGAATAAGGGGTTCTTGAACAGCGACAGCTGCAGCAGCGGCTCCGCGCGGCGCAATTCCACGGTAATAAAAGCAATAAATGCAGCAACTGCGATGAGCAGCGCCGTGAGGATGCGGGCATCCCCATACCCAAGCTGCTGCCCGAGCAGCAATCCGGCAAACAGCGTTAGGATAAACACCGCGAACAGCATGCTTCCGGGAATGTCGATTTTCGATTTTACCCGTACCAGATCCTTAGGCAGAACCTTCCATCCAAGCACGACGGCAATCAAGCCAATCGGAAGGTTTACCCAGAAAATATATTCCCAGCCCAGTGTTGAAACAATAATCCCGCCCAGACTCGGTCCGGCGATACTGCCCAGCGATACGAAGGTGCCGATAAGCCCCAGCGCTTTGCCCCGCTCTGTAGCCGGGAAAATATCCGTCACAATCCCCTGGCTGTTCGCCATAGTCATGGAGGCCCCGATCGCCTGAATCACGCGCGATATTATAAGGAACGGCAGACTTGTGCTCAGACCGCAGAGCATTGAGCCAATGATAAAGACGATCGTGCCGATTTTGAAAATCCGGATCTTGCCAAGCATATCTCCAAGCTTCCCGAAAAGCAGGATGACTGCGCAAATAGCCATCAGATACCCTGTCGTTACCCATTCAACCTGAGCCACCGGCAGGTTCAGCTGCTTCACCAGCACGGGCAAGGCAATATTGACAATACTTCCATCGAGCGTTGACATAAAGGTAAAAAGATTTAAGACGATCAGGATAATCCAGCGTTTCTTCTGGATGGCGGCATCATCCTGATAGGTTGCGGCAATGGAACTCATAACTAACACCCTCTTGAATCAGTTTTTAGAGATAGTTGCACGCGCAACTATCAGACATTCCCCAGTGTACCGCAAATTAGTTGCGCACGCAACGACTTTGTTGTAATATTTTGAACAGATAAAGGGGTGCAACAGCATTTAACCTAAAGAGGTGTCATTTTTGAAAAAAGAACCGATTGGCAAGTTGATTTCCAACCTTCAGCGTCAAAACCAGAAATATTTAGCCCGGGAGTTGGCTCCTTATGGGATCGGCAGCGGCGGGCAGCACAGCTTTCTTAAGCTGATCCTTGGCCAGCCTGGAATTACCCAGGATCAAATGACAAATGAGATGAAGTTCGATAAAGCAACAACCGCCCGGTCCGTCAAACATCTTGAGCATTTGGGTTATATTGAACGGAGAACCGATCCGAAAGACCGGCGCTCTTCGCTACTGTATCCGACCGCTAAGACACTTGAGTTCGCACCGGTATTTCAAGCTATAATGGATGAACTTAACCGCAAGCTTTCGGCCAATTTAACGGAGGAGGAAGCAGATCTATTGGTTACTCTGCTCCAAAAGATCAGCATAAATTCCGGAGAGTTGTGAATCGGGGAAGGGAGGATTGGATGGTCCAGGGCAAAGGGCTGGGCTTGTCCGATTAACAGCAAAAGGAGGAAGCAGTCGCCACGATGTGCTGTCCTCAGAACTTATCAATTCACTCGCGGCAGGCTTTATCTCAGACTAATACCCTCCAGAATATAGTCCCAGGTCTCATTATCCCCGGCCCGGTTCGGAATGCTCAGTGAACTGATGCCGGGGAGTCCCCATTCGTTATCAATCACTGAATCCAGTCCGTCCACTCCGTTTACGATCAGCATATGGAAGGTTCCCAACGTTAACGAGCCCAGCGCTTTTTGAAGCTGCAGTGACTCTTCATAAGTACTTCCCCAGCGGATGAACAACGCCTTCCGGCTGACAATCAGCTGATCCAGCAAGCGCTGGCTGCGCATGTCGATTTTATCCTTAAAGCCCGGATACACGGAGCCCCACTCCTGCTCCTCGAGAATAGGAAAATCATGAACGGAAATCACATAATAATAGTAATCTTTTATAAAATACGATCGGACCGGCATTACAACTTCATTCTCCACGAAGACATCGTCCCCTTCGTCCGGCACCTCATTCGGCAGCTCCATGTATTCCGGGAATCGTCGGCTGAGCAGTAGGTTCACATCTGTAAGGGATAACGAAACGACCCAGTCCAGAGGCGATGAAAAAGTCCTTAACCCCCTTCTGCGCAAATGCGCTGCCGGTTCGCAAGAGCTTCCCAGGCATACAATGCAATCATAAGCCCCCTTGATCTCCTCAAACCTCATCTGTCCTCACCTCTATCCTGTTTTTGTATTATTTAATGCCCTTGAGCCAAAAATGCTTGGATGCTAGATTAGGAATGTTTTGCCCATTCATAAAAAACAAGTTAAAATGTAAACCAATATGAAAAAAAGTGAACTTTCAGAAAGGAAGCAAGGCTCATGTCGATTGTAAGTGTAAAAGAACATTTCCGTACGTTTAACAAAGAGCAGGATGTACTGGAGTTCGCCACTTCCAGCGCTACCGTAGAGATGGCGGCGGCGGCGATTGGGGTAATTCCTGCCCGTATAGCCAAAACCTTGTCCTTCCGCGCGGTAAATGACGATGCCATTCTGGTCGTTGCTGCAGGAGACGCCAAGGCCGACAACAAGAAATTCAGAGAAGTCTTCGGTTTCAAGGCGAGAATGCTCAGTCCCGATGAAGTTCTGGAGCAGACGGGTCATGGGATCGGAGGGGTTTGTCCATTCGGCCTCGCCCGGGAGCTTAAAGTTTATCTGGATATTTCCATGCAGCGCTTCGATACGCTGTTTCCGGCCTGTGGCAGCACCAATTCTGCGATTGAGCTGACCTGTGATGAACTAGCCCTGTACTCTAAAAGTACGGACTGGGTGGACGTGTGCAAAGACTGGGATGTGCCGCCACTGTCCGGGGACGGACAAGCCTTATGAAGATTAATCCGGCCAAGGGCCACACATCGCCATCGCAGTAAGGAGCAGCGGGAGAATATTCTTTTCTGGTTAGACGAAATGGTTTGGACAACACAGAAGGCCGGATTTCCCTGATGGGAACTCCGGCCTTCTGTCTGTTCGGGCGCTACGGGCAGCGGAAGCATTTTTTCACCGGGATGCGAGCAATTACAAGCTGATGAGGATACTCACAGCGGCTTATCAACCTGTGAAGTAGCACGTACTCATAGTTACCTGCTTTCTTCAATGTCTTCTATCCTTACGGACCGGACTCAGGTGCAGCTATTCCATCGATTACAGCCATGATTCGCACCAGGATCAGCATATAACGTCACTGGAGTCCGAATGTCCAAAAAACACACGATCTATCTTAAATAAGGACGCTGGGGTCCGAAAGCTTGTTTATACAACGCTAGAGCTGCTAAAGCCACTCACTCGAAACCAAATGTCTAATTGCACTCCACCCGTAATCTCCTTACATACTTCATTCTTTACGTTTACGTCACTTTAAATCTCAGTCAACACCAGAACGGCGTCTTATTCCATCCCTTACTCCCTATCCACCCCCCACCTTCCTTTCCATGACCGCCAAAGCTCGCTATTCCGCCGTATCGCCCATTTGCTCCGCCTCTCTGCTTTTCACGATCACATTGACTTCTTGGGTGATCTGATCCCCGCCCTGCCTTTTCCATTCCGCCACAAAAGTATCAAAGCTGCTCACCGGCGTATCACCGACGATAATATTCAGGAAGGTCTCGCTCTCCAGCTTCTGCAGCGCCGGCCATACACTCTGCATATGGGTTGTACTGCCATAAAAAACGCTGCGCACGCCCTCGATCGCCGTCGTGGACAATACGGCTGCCCCGTATTTGTAAGAATTGGCTGCTTTCCAGCCCTCCAGATTCTTCTTCGGCTGCTCCTCCTCGGCGAGCCACCGCTCATAGATGACCCTGGTATCCGGGTCCAGCAGATCCGGGTCGATCTTGCCGTGCAGCGCCTGCTGAATGTCCGCATAATGCTTCTCAATAGCGCCGGAATAATCTATCAGCAGATCAAACGGGTAATACGCACGCGGCTGAATGCCGGTCTGCGCCGAGAAGTCATCCAGTTTCTTGACTTCCTCCGTGTTGGGGTCCCGTCTTCTCTCCAGCCGGGTGAAGACGTTGAGCAGCTTCATAACGGCTTCGGGATGCTCATACCCTTTGCGGACGACCAGATAGCGGTCAGTGACCGGCGCCATATGCGCGACGAATTTGCCTGCGCTGTCCAGCGGCGCGGCATAGGCCCGCCATTCCGCCTTTGTATCAAGTGCCACTGCCTCTGACAACGGATAGTAGGGCATCCACCACGGGCCGAAGAACATCCCCGCATTACCGGAGATAATTGGCTCCTGCGTTTCTTTATAAAGCGCAAATTCAGGGTCGATTAGGCCGCGTTTGTACCAGTCGGCCAGCTTGGCTAACGCTTCTTTGGTTTCCGGTGCAACTGACCCGTAAACAATCTCGCCGCTGCCCGTTCTGATCCAGTTGGTAGGAAAAGCGTGAAAGGCGCTGAACACGGAGTCCAGGCCATTCACATGCGGCTTGGTTCCGTACACGATATTTTTGTAGGCGCTAAGCCCCAGCGTATCCCGTTTACCATTGCCGTCAGGGTCCCGCTCAACAAACGCCTTCGCGATGGCTTCAATATCCTCAAAGGTCCTCGGAGCCGGAAGCTCCAGCTTGTCGAGCCAATCCTGGCGGACCCAGAGCAGCGACAGGGAATCCGCATTGATCGCCACATTCGGCAGCCCGTACAGCTTGCCGCCCCGGGAGGCATCGCCGAGCGCCTCGCCTTTGGTCGAATCATACATATCCTTGATCAGCTCTGAGCCGTATTGCTCGTATGTTGCGGTCAGATCCGCAATCATATCGCTGTCGATCAATTTTTTTAATTGATCCCTGTCCACAACCACGGCATCGGGCAAATCGTTGCTGTCGATAGCCAGCTGCACTTTTTGACTAAATGGCTCCTCGCCTTTTGCCTCCCAAGAGTGGATAACCCTGATGTTCGTGAGGTCCTCCAGATACCGGGAAATCGGGTTATTGTCATTGCTGTCGCCAGTGTTCAGCCGGGAATCAGGCACTTTGAACCCTACGCGCATTACGACAGGGTCTTCATATCTGCCATAAGCAGCAGTTTCGGCGGCACCGCCGTCCGGTTCGCTCCCTGCGGAATCCGGCTGCACCCTGCTGCCTTGGCATGCCGGCAGACAAAGCAGCAGCATGGCGGAGACGCAAACAGTAAGCCTCTTCATCAGGTCCTCATCCCCTCCGCACGGTATTCACTCGGCAGCTTGCCGACACGATCCCGGAACAGCCTGCTGAAATAACGGTCATCCTCAAAGCCTGATTTGCAGGCAATCTCGCAAATGGGTTCATTACTTTCCAGCAGCAGCGATTTGGCCAGATTCAGCCGCATCCCCCGCAGACTCTCCCCAAAGCTCTCACCGGCAAAGCGGGCGAAGCACTGGCTGAAATAACCCCGGCTCATATTGACAGCGGCTGCAACATCGCTTTGATTAATTTTGTCCCCGGCATGGCTTCGCATATAACGGACAGCCCGGATGAGGCAGAGCATCACCTCTTTGCTCAGCCCAAGCTCAATCATCCGCCGCTGCGCATGATCGGAGAACTGCCGCAGCCAGTGTTTCCATTGGCACCAGTTCAGGTTATTCCCTGCCGCCGCTTGCAGCTGCGCCGTCTCCTCGGGCTTCAGCAGCAGAGCCCCCCAATTCCCGAGCAGTGCATACCCAAAGTCGGAAACCCGCTGCGGTGAAGGCTGCTGTATCACTACTCCGGCCATAAAAGTCTCCCATCCGCCCCGGTCTATCGTCCATCTGAGATTCAGCGCTCCTTGTAGAACATCTTCCTCATCACTGAACATCGTTGCTTCCGATGCCATTACTTTAAGCTCTGCATAGTTCAGTCTGGCCGGTTCCTCGGCTCCGCCGGAATAGAACAACGCATGTTGCGCTGACAGCCCAAGGATCTTCTCCACTTCCTGCAGGCTTTGATGCCGCAGTCCGCTCACCAGCGCCGTCTGCCAGCGGCCCCCAAGCACTTGCTTGAGCTCACGGCTGCCATCTTCCTCCGCAAACCGCTGGTGCAGCGGCGTGATCCACATGTCCTGAAAAGTGATCAGCGGATGGTTCTTCACCACCGAGAGCTGAAACAGCTCTTCCTCGCTGGCCCGGGGGTCCAGCGGCAGATAGAGCAGCGCCTTGTCCGCAGCGATAATCCTGCCCTCGCCGCGGCTAAGCGACTCCCGGGTGCTGTCCTCCCACTTGATCCGTTCCACCAAACGGCGGATCGTCTCATCCGCGTTCTCCACCTCCAGTAGTGTCTTCACGATGTAATCAACCGCACCCAGGCGCAGCGCCTCCTGCACATAATCAAATTCATGATGGCAAGTCAGCACTACACAGCGGATGGCTGGGAACCGCTGCCGCACCTGCCGGATGAGATCAAACCCGGACATCCCCGGCATGGTGAGATCGACAAACAGCAAATCGGTCTCCTGCTCGCGGAGCAGGGCCAGCGCGGCGTTGCCGTCCCCGGCCTCGCCGACAATCACAACTCCAAAGGACGACCAGTCAATCAGCGAGATGAAGCCTTTGCGCACAAGCCGCTCGTCATCGACCACAACAGCCTTAATCATCGAAGTCCTCCTTGCTTTTCTTAGGTATGATAATGGATACACATGTGCCTTCACCCGGGTTGCTGGTAATTTGCAGTGTCATCTGCTCTCCGTAATACACCCTCAGCATCCGCATGACATAGGAGAAGCCAATGCCGAGTCCCCGCTTTCTGGCACCGTCATCCGAGAGCAGCTCTTCAATCTTGTCAGGGTCCATTCCCGTTCCGTTATCCTTCACACACAGCAGAATTTCATCTGCACCATGCGCAGTAATCATAACCTCGACCTTCCCGTTATCACTAAGCCCGTGATAAATCGAATTTTCGACCAGCGGCTGGAGCAGAAAACGCGGAACCGCAGCGGACAGCACATCTTCCTCCGCCTGCACATTGAACTCAAATTCATAGTCGTAACGGATGCGCTGAAGCTCCATATAATTGCGGATGGCTTCGATTTCTTCACCGATCGTAACAATAATGCTCTGTTTGCCGAGATTGTAATGCAGCACCTTCACCAGCAGTGTGACCAGCTTGTCAATTTCCTTCTGCCCGTTCAGCCGGGCGAGCCATTGCACTGTGTTCAGCGTATTGTGCAGGAAATGCGGGTTGATCTGGCTGAGCAGCTTCTCAATCTCGAACTGGCTTTTCTGCTTCTCATTGCGGGCTACAGCCAGCAGCAGATCATTGACCTGATCCTTCATCTGCTGAAAGTTGCTCAATACAAAGTCAAACTCCTCCACATTCGTGAAGGCAACAGGGGCGGTAACATTTTCGGCCATACGGATAATTTCCACGTTGACTTTGCGCAGAGGGCCATAAATCCGCTTCCAGATCAACCAGGCCAGAACTCCGGCAAAGAGCAGTGTGGAGAGGGCGAGCAGAATCATTTTGTAGAACCAGGAGTAAATTTCGCTGTTAAATACCGATTTCTTCACGACAGCCACCAGCTTCCAGCCCTGCGGACTCTCGTATCGGAACAGATGGTAGCCGTCCAGCTCCTCATGCGGAAGCCCCGGAGATTTCCCGGCCGCCTTGACGATCTTTCCGGGCAGCTTGCCGTCGATGACATGGGTAAGTGTGCCGCTCTGGTTGACCAGCAGATGGTTTACCTTCATTCCATAGGCTTCCTGCTTGAAAATTTTGCGCAGCAGACTGTAGTTCGTCTCCAGATAGATATATAGCTGATGCTGGCCGCTCACCCTGACAATCCGCTGCTCGGAGAAAACCACGTTATCGCCTACAGCATACATCGTGCCATGCGGCCCGTAATAATCAGCTCCGTTATAGCGCATAAAAGAAGGCAGCGTGCTGAGATCAAAGTTCCTCCGCGCACTCATGTTGGTAAACAGCACCGGGTCCTCGCTGCCCGGCATAATATAGGCAGTTAACCCTATGTAAGGATTGGTGAAGTTGACCAGATTGATCTTCTGGTTGATCGAACTCATAATCTGCGATTTGCGGTAAATCTGCTTCTCCAGCAGAAAAGCAGACATTTCCTCCACAATCTGACCGTCCAAAGCAAACTGCTTAGAGGCAAAATCAAGGTTGTCGATAGCATTCTCCAGGCTGAGCGCCTCCTGGCGCAGACTTGCGCTGATCCCGCTGCCGATTTTCCCCGAAAGAATCGAATAGATCGAAGTGTAGGATATAATTCCGACGATCAGGAGCGGCAGCAGCGTACCAATCAGCAAATAAATCACCAAGGTAGTCCGCAAAGATTTAACTGCCGGTGTATGGCTCCCTGGCTTCGTTCTGCACATTTTCCGTATCCTCTCTTCTTTTTGTAAGCGTTTTATATAATAGAATTAGAATACCAGATTTAACCTGAACTGAAAATAATAAGGCAGAACAGCTCACCGCGCCGCCCTGCCTTATCTTTATGCTCTGTCCCTGCTTACTTTACACTTTTGCGGGCCTCGAACAGCTCCTCCGCTTTTTTGACCGAAAATTCAATAACGTCGGCATAGCCGAGACCATTGACCTTGTCATGCATTTCCTTGTTCAGCTTGTCAAATTCAGCCTGATTTTTGGCAAAAACCATTTTCCAGGAAATCTGCTGAATGACTGTACCGATCTGTTTGTTTTTCTGCTCCAGCGTTTTATCCATGATCAGCTGCTCTTTGCCGGTGAAGCCCTGCGGCGCAACGGCGAGCAGATTGTTTTTTTCAAAGTATTCCTTAGCCGTCAGTACGCCCATCTTTACTCTCCAGTCACTATCAAGCTTCGATGGATTGCGTTCCAGTGTTGTCTTCCACAGATTGTGGTCATACGGCTCGCTTGTCTCGGGATTCTCCATCGCCGGAACAACAAACGAGAAGTTCATCTGATTTGACCCGTAATAATAGTCACCGCCGCCGAATTCTTCAGGTACTTGGGTGTTCTGCTGGTCCGTGTAAGCCTTCCAGCCGAAATCGGTGACTACTGGCTGGCCATTGCTGTCAATATCCCAGGTCAAACCCTTAGGACCGTTAGGTACAGCTGTTCCGCTGCCTGCCGAGAGCATCGCGCCTTCCGGCGTATACATCCAATTGAGGAACTCCATAATCCGTGCAGGCTCCTTGGCCTTTGCTCCGATGGAAATAATGCCGTTGCCGCCGTACACATTGAAGCCTGTTGAATACATCAGTTCATCCTTGAACGGCACCAGTGCAAAACCTTTGCCTTCCGCCGTTCTTTCCGCGGTATTGTAGTTGGCGGCACCAAGCCATGGGAACCAGGAGAATAGAATACGGCCATCCTTGTATTTCGCCACCACATCATCAAATTTCTGAGTCAGGGAGTCAGGATCGAGCAGCCCCATTTGGTTGGCTTCGTAATACAGCTTGAGCGACTTCATGTACCAGCTGTCCTCAGAGAGAAAATCATAATATTTCTCTTCATCGGCTTTGACGTAGACTGCAGTATCAGGGATTTCATCATAGCCCAGCATGTTGGCGAATTGCTTTGCCAGCGTCATTTTGTAGTTGCCGTCCCAGTCGGACCAGAGCGAGAAGGCATAGGTTTTTTTGCCTTGCTCATTCTTCGGCTCAAGCTCCTGCATCTTTTTCAGGACCGGCAGGTAATCCTCAATGGAGTTAATCTCCGGTGCCCCGATTTGCTGGTACAGATCCCAGCGTAAATCCGGTCCCCAAGTCATATCCTTTCCTTCGGAAGGGCCGGAAGGATTGGTAGCAACACTGTTTCCGATGCCATAGACTGCGCTGCCCCCGCCAAAGGCAATTTTAGCCTTCTCCACAGCTTTCGGGAATTGCTTCATGATATCGGCGCCGTATTTATCAAGCAGCCCATCCTGCGTCCAGTCCAGCAGCAGCTTTCCTTTGATCGCATTGGGATAGTGGTTTTTATCATCCCCGAAGACGATGATATCTCCAAGATCGCCGGAAGCCATCATTGCCGAGATTTTGGTGTCCCCGCCGGTCAGATTAGAGGCGACGATATCCAGCTCGATGTTGAATTTATCCTTGATGACCTTAGCGAACCAGCCGGTCTGCGGACCCGCATAGTTGGCGGTTGTTGAGAATACCGTCAGCTTCAGCGGTTTGGAATGATCAAGTGCGCCATCATCCGGTGCAGCGGTTTCTTTTGCCGCATTCGTAGCCTCGGTGACCGGTTTATCTGTACTCTCCGCTTTGCCCCCATTGCCTGAATTCCCGTTTCCGCCGCCGCAGGCTGCCAGAACGAACACCATGATGGCGCTCAGCAGAAGCAGCGATAACCTTCTGAACTTCATAGCTTGTTACCCCCTAAAAGTTTTGTGAGAATCTGCTCCTCTTGAATCTGCATCGAACAAAACTCGTTTCGAAATCATACACTCAGCCCTTGACTGCGCCGATCATAATGCCTTTGACAAAAAAACGCTGGAAAAACGGATACACAATCAGAATCGGCAGTACCACAATCATCGTTACTGTCATCCGGACCGAGGTCGGTGTCTGCATGTTCTGGACGCTGGCGGCCATATCCGGTGAATTACGGATCAGCGCTGCCAGCGAACTGGACTCATTTAAGTAACGCCAGAGCAGAAACTGCAGAGTGTAATATTTCGTATCGGTCATCAGAAATGCGGTATCAATGAAGGAATTCCACTGGCTTACCGCCGAAAATATCGTAATCGTAGCCAGAATCGGTGTCGTCAGCGGGACAATAATACTCCAGAACACCCGCAGATAACCTGCTCCGTCCATGCTCGCGGATTCCTCCAGTGAAGGCGGGATCGCCTCCACAAAGGTTTTGACCAGAATAATATTGAAGGGCGTAATGATCGTCGGCAGAATATAAGCCAAATAATTGTTGGTCAGATGCAGGTTGTGCATCGTAATGTACCAGGGAATCAGCCCGGCGCTGAAATACATCGTAACCACGACGCTGCGGTACCAGATTTGCCGGCCCCACATCTCCTTCTTGGTGAACAGATACCCCAGGAAAGCCGAAGCGCCCACGGTCAGCATTGTGCCGACTACTGTACGGTAGACCGACACCAGCGCCGCATGGCTGAGCCCGCTGATCCGCAGCACCTTGAAGTAGTTGTCGAAATGGATCTCACGCGGATAATATTTGATATAGCCTGCTGCACTGAGATCATTGGAGCTGATCGTGTTGATGAACAGATAATAGAACGGATAAATGCAGCTCAGGGTGAACAATCCGAAGAGCAGATAGTTAACTCCCTGGAACAGGGCATCGCCGGGCTTAAGCTTTTTTCGCAAGTGGAGTCACCCCCTTAAATGATAGATTCGTCGCGCACCACTCTCGAAAGCGTATTGGCCGCGAACAGCAGAATGATGCTGACGACCGATTTCAGCATGCTGACCGCCGTGGCGAACGGGAAGTTGTTGGCAAAGGCGATATTGTACACATACAGGTCCAGCACTTCGATGGCATCCTTGTTCATTGCGTTCTGGAAGGCAAAATACTGTTCCATCCCGTTATTCACAAAGTTCCCGATCGAAAGCAGCAGCAGTACAAAGAAGGTAGGGATAAGACCGGGCACGGTAATATGCCAGATTTTGCGGAACCGGCTGGCTCCGTCCACCTCTGCCGCTTCATACAGCTCCTGGTCAATGCCGGCAATCGCCGCCAGATACAGGATTGCCCCCCACCCGAGCGATTTCCACCAGTACCAGGCAATCATCGTGACCCAGATATTCGAGCTGGAAGCAAGGAAATTGTATCCCTCATCGACTATACCCAGCTGCACGAGTATGCCGCTTACCACCCCGCTATCCACGGAAAACAGCGAGAACGCCAGCGCATAGACGAGAATCCAGCTGATGAAATTCGGAATCGTGGTCAGTGTCTGTACGAACTTTCGGTACCAGCCCGACTTAATTTCGGTGAGCAGTATCGCAAAAATGACCGGAAAAACAGAGGTGATCAGCCCCAGGGAGCTCATCGCCACCGTATTCTTCAGCACGCGCAGCACTTCAGCAGTCTGCGTCGGATTCGAAACCATAGTCTGGAACCATTTCAGCCCGACATACGGCGTGTCCGACAGCGGAATGCCGGGGATGAAATCATAGAACGCGTAGATCCATCCGCTGATCGGCAAATAGTAGAAAATAAAGGTCACAACAAGAAACGGAAGCGCCATGAGAAACAGCTTGTGTTTGTTTTGCAGCTTCCTGCGGGATGGACGGGCCGGCTCCACTCCGCGAAGCAGCTCTTCGGAAGGTACCCCCATATCGGAATCTCCTATATCCAGATTTTTGTTTACGCTTTCATCCTAACAGACCTAAGCACACCGCCGGGAGAGAGGACAGATCGCCTTTCCGTGAGAGCTGTAGCACGGTTTCGGACCATTTTCGCAGGGGATTGGACCATTTTCACAGGATGATGCCAAAAGAAACAGACCGCCGGGAACCGGTGGCCTGTTTAGAGTTCTATTGTGAAATTATGAATTGCACATGAAGACGGTAACTGGGATGATTATCGCATCAATCAAATGAAGGGGACGCATTCTTCATAGGAGGTTATGCCGTTGTTAAAAAATACCGCAAATATCCTCTCAATCAGCCGGATCATGCTCTTGCCTGCCTTATTTTTCACTTACGGCAATGCCCTGCTCTTTACGTTAATCTATCTGGCTTGCGGGCTTAGTGATGTCTTGGACGGGTATATAGCCCGTAAGACCAAAAGTGAAAGTACCTTGGGCGCGAAGCTGGACTCCATTGCCGACCTCGGTTTTTTTGCTGTAGTTATGGTGTCGATCATTTTCAAGAATGGGGATGAAATATTAAAATACCTGCCATGGATCGCTGCCACCGTGCTCATTCGCCTAACCAACCTGTTCATTGCGGCGTATAAATATCATTCATTTGCCATCCTGCATACCTGGGGAAACAAACTTGCCGGTTTTTTGCTGTTTGCAACTCCGCTCATCCTTCACCTGGATCAAGCAGCATGGCTTTTGCCGGTATGTTTCATCGCCGTTCTGTCGGCAGCGGAAGAGAGCATTATTCACCTTACCTCCACCGAACTTGATTTGAACAGAGCCAGCCTTTTTTACAAAAAATAAGTGAACAGCTCGTCTATTTTGGAATTCATCTAATAAATAGCTTCATCAACTTAACATAAAACGGATTCACTATGTATCCGGTCGGGTTTACTGAGTACCTTTTACCCGTATTTAATCGGTTGACCTTCTCCATCTCTTCTGCGGTTAATTCAAAGTCGAATATTTCGCTGTTTTCTTTTATCCTTTTGGGGTATGAAGATTTGGGGATTACAATAATCCCCCGCTGCAGATGCCAACGCAAAATAACTTGCGCCGCCGACTTTTTGTGATGACGAGCGATTTCCGCTAACTCCTGACGCTCCAGCAGTGCTTTGTTACCTTGCCCCAATGGCCCCCAGGCCTCATGCGAAATTCGATGCTGCACAAGATAATCATGCAATTCGTTTTGTGGAAATTCCGGATGGGTCTCGATTTGGTTAATCATCGGCGGAATTCTGGAATGCGCTATAAGATGTTCAAGATGTTGTATCTCAAAATTCGCAACGCCGATAACTTTGATTTTCCCTTCGGAATATAATTCCTCCATCGCTTTCCATGCCTCAACGTAATGAGGACTTGCAAAATGAATCAGGTACATATCGAGATAATCTACTTTAAGTTTTTTGCAGGTATGTTCAAAAGCCTTTTTCGTCGCCTTATAACCGAGATCCGTCGTCCACACTTTTGAGGTAATGAAAAATTGCTCCCGGGGGATCCCGCTTTTTTGAATCTCCAAACCGAGCGCTTCTTCGTTTCCATAAATTTTGGCCGTATCGAAATGACGATAGCCAACACGAATCGCCTCGCGGATTGCCCTTTCGAATTGTTCTCCTTTTTTGATTTTATACACACCAAAACCCAATTGTGGAATTTTGACGCCGTTCTTTACTTCAATTACATTGTTCATTCTGGGTTCGTTCTCCTCTATTTATGAATGAAAAATTAATCCTCATTTGTCATTCGCACTGTGAAAGCAGCATCTCAATTTCATCCACGAGATTTTTCAGCAGCTTTAGCTTGCTTGTAACGTCCAGACGATAATAATTCTTGGCCCCTTCTTTACGAACACTTATAATTTGTGCATCCTTCAATATTCTTAAATGATGGGAAACGGACGGACGGGACAGATGGGTTCTCTCCTTAATTTCACCCACCCGCATGCCAGGATATTGTTGTCCTTGAATCAGGGTCATGAGAATGGCTTGCCTGGTTTCATCTCCGATTGCAGTTAATACCTTTTGATTATTTTTAAATTCGTTTGTGAGATTAGCTATGATCTCTTGTTTCACATGATTCTCCCCCTTCCTTGATTCAAGTGTTTAATTCTTTCGACGGATAAAGGATAACACACGTCTCTTTTTCGAAGCCACATCGGGAAAGTAAATCGAGACCATTTATAAACATTTACTAGGCGCATAAGAGCCGCTTCCGGAAGGCTGTAGTATAATTACAAGAAACATTCAGGAAAGGCAGATCCAGCACAATGCAAACAAAGCGTAAATTTTTCATACTGGGTTTGGCAGTTGCAACCGTAATGATTATGCTGTTGCAATTGCGTACCACTTCTATTTCAGCAGCTGCTCCTACTTATTTTGTAGACTCCAAAGGCAACGATGATAACGCGGGCACCAAAAAATCTCCCTGGAGAACGCTCCAGCATGCAGCAGACTCCGCAAAACCGGGCAGCACGGTGTATGTAAGAGGGGGCGTCTATAAGCAAAAGCTTAAAATAACCCGTTCAGGCTCAGCCCGGGAGGGTTCGATCACGTTCGCTAATTTCCCGCAGGAAAGAGCAATCCTTGATGGCAGCGGACTTTGTATCACAGGACAACAAGGCCTGATTGAGATTGAAAATGCCAGCTATATTACGATAAAGGGGTTTGAAATCCGTAATTTCAGCACAGCAAAAACAGATCAGCTACCAATAGGTATATTTGTCCACGGTTCTGGTAGCTATATTAAGATACTGAATAACAAAGTACATGATATCAAAAATACCGCAACACCCGCCGGCAGTGACCTGCTTGGCCGGGATGCTCACGGTATCGCTGTGTATGGCACTGATGCTCCCGCCTCCATTCATCATGTAACGATAGAAGGTAATGAGCTTTATAAGCTGGTACTGGGTTCAAGCGAGTCCCTTGCTGTCAACGGAAATGTCGATACTTTTGCCGTGACGAACAATCTCATTCATGATAATGACAATATCGGTATCGACCTCATCGGCTTCGAAGGAACGGCGCCGCATCCGTTCTACGATCAAGTGAGAAATGGAGTAGTTAGTGGCAATAGAGTATATAACATCACCTCCAACTTTAACCCTTCTTACGGTACATCACTTCCTAACCATAGCAACGCGGCTGGCGGTATTTACATCGATGGGGGAAAAGACAGCGTTATTGAACGAAATTACAGTTACAACAACGATATTGGCATTGAAATTGCCAGTGAACATGCAGGGAAATCCACAAGCGAGGTTACCGTGCGGAGCAACATAGTCTACAGTAACCGGTATACGGGAATAGCGCTAGGCGGATACGATATGGAACGAGGTTCGACAGTAAATTGCAAGATCATCAACAATACCCTATATCACAATAATTCGCTAAATGATGGCAGTGGTGAAATTTTGCTACAGTACGATACCAAAAATAATATGATCACCAATAATATCGTCTTTGCGAATTCATCGAATGTCTTCATCTATAACGAACAGAAGAAAAACTCGGGAAATGTAGTGGACTACAATCTTTATTACGCTCCCGGAGACGTATCGAAAGCAAGTTGGATTTGGAAAAAGCAGGAGTATATCGGTTTCTCCAACTATAAGGCCCGCACCGGAAATGATAGTCACTCGGTATTTGCCGATCCTGGATTTGTGAATCAAGCCTCACATAATTTTCACCTTAGAGCTGCCTCCGCCGCAATCGATGGAGGTAAATCTTACAGTTTCATCCTTAAAACCTTGGACATCGACGGTCAAGCAAGACAACGGGGAGCATTAGTTAACATAGGGGCCGATGAGTAACAGCTCCGTGCGTCACAGGATTTCACCCTGTGGTAAATGTAAGCGAAGAGAGATGGAGCAAGCCAATCTAATAAACGGGGGGATTCGTATATGGAATGCTTAGGATGTAGGATTGCAAATGGAGTTGAACCTAATCTGAATATTATTTATGAGAACGAATTTATTACTTGTGTACTTGATATTGCTCCGTTTAATGAAGGTCACATTCTAATTCTTCCCAAAAAACACTACTTGGATGTTGAAGAAATCGATCAAGAGACTGCTTATAGCATCATGGATACTTCCAAAATACTTTCAACTGTCTTAAAACGCTTATTTAAACCAGATGGCATTAGAATTTGCCAAGATGGCGGAAAATTCAACGATTTGACGCATTACCACATGCACCTCATTCCAAGATACGAAGGCGATGGTTTTACCTGGAGTGAACCGTTACATCCACATGGTGCTGAAACACGATTACCTCAAACTAAGGAGAAAATCATCAAGGTCTTAAATGAAATCTAACTGTAAATTCAATACCAGAAGTATAAACTATTCAATTAACGGGACAAATTAGTTCAATAGAGCAACGGCAGTCTAGAATGATATTTCGTTCATGGCTGCCGTTGTTTCTTTTATTTGGGTTACTAGCGAACCCCCCCTGCAAAAACATTGGCCAGCACTCCCTGCACCCCGGCTTTAAACTTAAACAGTCCTCCAGCCAGCGGCCAGTGCTGCAAGTCTTCCTCGCTCATCCCGCTTCTCGCAGTAGTAATGTATAGCTCGTCCAGCGCCTCGCCCCCGAAAGTGCAGGAGGTTACATTTTTGGCCGGCACTTCAACCTTGCCGATCTGCTTCCCGGTGTGCGGATTCCAGCGCGAGACACAGCTCCCGCCCCACTGGGCCACCCAGAGCATGCCCTCACGGTCAATCGTCATCCCGTCAGGACCGCCTGCACCTTCCGGCAAAGTAAAAATTGTCCTACGTCCGCTGACTGTGCCGCTCTGCAGATCATAATCCATTACATCCACGCCCCGGGTCGGCGTATCAATGTAATACATCAAGCTGCGGCTGTCATCCCAGGCCAGTCCATTTGAGATGCCGATGTCCGACAAAACATGGCGCACCTCTCCATGAGGCTCTATAACATACAGATTGCCCGCCCCCGGCGTGGAATCCATACTCATGGTGCCGAACCATAGCCGGCCTGCACTGTCGCATTTGGCATCGTTCAGCCGGTTGCGGGGCAGCTCGGGCTCCACTGCAGCGATAAGCTGCGGCTGCCCGTTCTTCTTGAAGCTGTAGATTCCGTCCTGCAGCGCAAGTATCCAGCCGCCGTCTGCGGCCGGCACTGCCGCACTGACCATGCTATCGAAGGAATAGCTCTCCTCGCCTTGTCCCATAGGTTCATAAATTCTCAGCTGTCTGCCCTCGATATCAACCCAATGAAGTTTACTTTCCTGTCCGTCCCAATGGGCGCCTTCCCCAAGCAGTGCTTTCGCGTCAATTACCAATTCAGCTTGTCCAATCATTGAAGCTCCTCCTAATTCATGCCAGTATATTACACTTCTCTTTATTTTACACACATCCACTTGTCTAATCTACACCGGTCGAAATCGACTGCTTTATACCTTGATGATCCGGCGGCTTACTTCGTAACCTTCACCTGCTGCTTCACGGTGGCGCTTTTGTGAATTTCCAGCTTGCTGCGGTATTCCACAATCCCGATTTCGCAGTCTGCACCAATGATGACGTTTCCCCCCCGCACCACTTCCGCTCGGGTATTTTGAATGTCCACCTGGTCTCCTTCAATCACCCGTGCAGTGAACAGAATCCCCTTCGACTGAACCTGTTTCAGCAGAGCCCCAGCCTTGCTGCGCTTGATGGTAATACTGCCTCCCCCGACATCCGACGATCGGCTGGGTCCAAACAGCACAAGCTCCAGAATGTCTGCATTCAGCAGCCTGCCTACCCTGAGCGCACCGGTCATTTGCAGCTTCTCCGCTTCGCAATCCCCGGACACCTCCAGATCGCCACTCAGCTTGAAACGTTCAGCGCTTAAGCTGCCACACTTTATCTCCCCCTGTCCGTGCAGGGCTCCTGCCGTAAGCCGCTCTTTGACTTCAATTTCACCGGTGAGCTTCAATTTCTCCGTCCGCAGACTGCCAGAGATCCCGCTGTTCCCGGTCAAAGAAAAGCTCAGGCAATCTACATCTCCGGCAAACTTGCCTTCACCGGTCACCTTAACATCGAGAAAGCATCCGCCCATAGACGATGAAGTTCCAAGAATTTTCAGATTATTGCGCTCGGCATCATTACTCACCGTACTTCTCCACCTTTCCCACACTTGAACCAGGATGCACTTTCAGTTCTGAGCGGTATTCCAACCGCCCGATCCTGCAGCCTATTCCGATTATGACCTTGTCGCCCCGCACAATATCCGCTGTCGTATTTTCCAGTTCAAGATAGTCACCTTCAATGACCTTGGCAAGCAGCACTGTTCTTAACCGGGGGATCAACCCGCCCAGCAGTTTGTTCACAAGATGTGGATCCCTCTGCCGGACAATCAGGCTCTCCACACCGATCTCATCCGCCTTGCTTTGCCCCTCAAGAGTGAAATCTATATACCCTGCACTAAGCAAGCCGATTACTGTAAAACTTCCCTCACCCTCAAAACGCTCCAGCTCGCAGCTTCCTGTTACACGGATCATCCCGTTCAAGATACAGTTCTCGCCGCGTAGGGGACCGTCTATCGTGACCATTCCGTCCAGCTGCATTCTCGCGGACTCCAGGCTGCCGTTGATTTTGAGCTTTCCATTCACGTCCATTTCTTCTGCTGAAAGATTCCCGTTCATCTGAATAACCCCGTTGCCCTTGAAATTGCGCGCCAGAACCGGCCCGTTCACCCGGCTTACTCCGTCCAAATTAACGTTGTTATAGGTCCCGCCTGCGGCGCCGCTCACTCCGGCCATCTGCAAATCCGGCAGTTGTTTATCAGTAAGCATTAACTATTCCTCCCTTAATTCACTTTGCCCTTCAGCTGTTCCAGCAAATCCGTCAAAGCGAGTCTGCTAACAAGCCTTACGCCCTCATCAAAAACCAGATCGGCTGGAGATGCAGCGAGCAGGAACATGCTGACGCCCATTTTGCGGACAAAAAACAGCTCCCAGCTTTTCCCCTCGAACCTCTGCGTATTCACCGTCAGTGTATAGAACAGCCTGTCGGCTTCATCCAGATTCACCTCGCCTTTGCTAAGCAAGAGGTCAACGGCAAATAGATGTACAATCTGCTCAAAGGCATATTCCTGAACTCCGCCTCCGTCCAACCCGCCGAATCTGTCCAAAGTCAAGTTCGAAACAATGTTACGTTCTAACAATTGCTTCGCCGTCAACGACAGCTTGTAGAGGGTTGAAGTATCACCTAACCTGTCTGCCAGCTCATCCAGTGAAAGATCATCCTTCATGTGGATAATATTATGGATCCGACCCAGAATTCTGTCTTTCGGAAAAAAGGTTTCCTGCCCGGTAAACGTAGATTTGCGGATAAACCACTCCTCGGGAATCAGCTGTTTCCGTTTCCAGCGGTACAACTGCCCATAAGAAATGCCGGTCAGCTCCAGCAGATCCTTCTTGGAGATCAAATCTTCTTCCATCTTGATCACTCCTTGAAACGATCGTAACATAACACTGTTACGTTGTAAATTATGAAACAACAAATTTCCCAGCTCCTTAACAAGTCACATCAGCCAAATCATTGTCACGCAAAAAGAGCAGACAGCTCCTTGTCAAGGAAATGTCTGCTCCTATTTAAACTAAATCTTCAAGTCCGCTAAGTAGTTTATTCTTCCGTCTTGCCTTCGGAAGCCACGGCTGCTGCCGGTTCGGCAGTATCCGTATCCGTCGGCTCTTCAGCAGCGACAGGAGGCGAAATTCGTACGATCAGTGTATCCTCTGGTGTCAATACTTCCCAGCCTTCATGCTTCGGCAGATCGGAGACCAGCAATTGATCGCCAATATCAAGGCCGCTGATATCTACTTCAAAGGACGCAGTCAGCTTGTCCGGCAAGGTACGGATATCCAGCTCATAGAGCTCCACCTGCTGACTGCCGCCGCTCTTAACGCCGACAGGATCACCTGTGAAGTGGAAAGCAACCTTGGTGTCCAGTTCAGCCTTCATATCAATCTGATGCAGGTCCACATGCAGCAGCTTGCGTGAAAGCGGCTGACGCTGCACTTCCTGGATCACCACATTCTTGGAGCCGGAATCCGGCAGTTCCACCTTAAGAATCGCCCGCGGGTTCTTGCCGAGAATTTCGTTCAATGTCTTCGCATCCGCTGTAAAGGATTGGCTATCTGAACCTGCACCGTAGACGACAACCGGTACAAAGCCTTTGCTCCGCTGTGAAGAGGTCGAGCCGGATCTTTCAGTCAAACGTACTGTGGTATTCATGATATTTCCTCCTAAAAGTTTTGTCAGCTTGGGCTGCAATGAATTACTACGAACAAAACTGGCTTCGAAAGCATATGCTTAGTTTTGTCAGCTTGGGCTGCAATGAGTTACTACGAACAACTGACTTAAGTATTAAAAAAAACAAGACCAATTAGATGTATAGGTCTAATCAGTCTATTATTAACCATATTTACCTGCTGTGGAAACAGTATAGCACTGCCAATACATCAAGTCAAAATCGGTAAATATTCAATTATAATACATATTTATAAAGTAGTTACGCCAAATGACACGCCACATAATGGCCTCCGCCGGCATCGCGGAACACCGGAATCTGCGACTTGCAGACCTCCACGGCAAACGGACAGCGGGTATGGAATTTGCAGCCGGAAGGCGGGTTTGCCGGGCTCGGAATATCGCCTTGCAGTACGATCCGCTCCCGCTTCAGCTTTGGAATCGGAACAGGAACCGCCGAAAGCAGCGCCTTGGTATACGGATGCAGCGGATGGCGGAACAATTCGTCCCTAGTCGCTGTCTCCACCATGGAGCCCAGATACATCACACCGATCCGGGAGCATAAATGCTCCACTACGCTGAGATCGTGGGAAATAAACAAATAGGCCAGTCCCTTACTCTGCTGCAGCTTGCTGAACAAATTGATGATCTGGGCCTGAATGGACACATCCAGTGCCGAGACCGGCTCATCGGCTATGATGAGGTCAGGATTCAGAATCAGCGCCCGCGCTATTCCAATCCGCTGGCGCTGGCCGCCGGAGAACTCATGCGGGAAGCGGTCGATATGATAGGAGGACAAGCCGCAGGCTTCAAGCGCATCCAGCACCAGTCTCCGGACCTCCGGTTTGGAGCAGAGTCCGTGATCCAGCAGAGCTTCGCCGATGGCGTCACCAACCCGGACTCTAGGATTAAGCGCGCTGTAGGGGTCCTGAAAAATCAGCTGCATCCGGGGCCGCAGCTGGCGCATCTCAGCGGGTGAAAGGCTGTGAATGTCCACACCCTTAAACTTAACCTCTCCGGCTGTTTTTTCGGTCAGCCGCAGAATGGTCCGGCCTACCGTACTTTTACCGCTGCCGGATTCCCCGACAAGTCCGAAGGTCTCGCCCGGCTGAAGCCGGATGCTGATATCATCCACAGCTTTAACATGTCCTACCGTACGGCTCAGCAGACCTTGCGTGACCGGAAAATACTTCTTCAAATGATTAACTTCAAGCAGTGCCTCAGACATGGACTTCGCCCTCCTCATACAGCCAGCATGATACTTTCTGCCCGCCGCCCGTCTCCTGGAGCTGCGGCTGGCGGCTGCGGCAGACCGGCATGCAGTGCTCACAGCGGTCATGGAAATAACAAGACGGGGTCAGCGTAAGCGGATTAGGCACCTGCCCCGGGATTGAATACAGCTCCTCTTGACGTTGGCCCATCACAGGCTTTGACTTCAGCAGACCTCTTGTGTAAGGATGTTTGGGATTCTTAAACAGTTCGACAACCTCGCCCTCCTCGACGATTTTGCCGGAATACATCACAATCACGTAGTCTGCCATCTCTGCCACGACCCCAAGGTCATGGGTGATTAGCAGGATCGACATTTTGGAGCTTTCCTTGAACCCGCGCAGCATATCCAGAATTTGCGCCTGGATCGTAACATCCAGCGCCGTAGTCGGCTCATCGGCTATCAGCAGCTTTGGATTGCAGGAAATAGCGATGGCGATCATGATCCGCTGCAGCATTCCCCCGCTCAGCTCATGCGGGTAACTGTCGGCAATCTGCTCAGGCCGGGAGATCCCCACTTGCTGGATCAGCTCAATCGCCCGCAGCCGGGCTTCTTTTTTCTTCATTTTCAAATGAACGGTCAGCGGCTCCATAATCTGCTCCCCGATCTTCATTACCGGATTGAGCGATGACATCGGTTCCTGAAAGATCATGGCAATCTCGTTGCCGCGGATCGCCCGCAATGTATTTTGGTCGAGCTGCAATAAATCTTCTCCCTGAAAATCAATACTTCCTCCGGCAACCCGCCCTCCGGGCTTCTCCACCAGGCCCATAATCGACATGGCGGTTACGCTTTTGCCGCAGCCGGATTCCCCGACAATGCAGACCGTTTCCCCTTCGCGTACCTGGAAGCTTATATCATCAACGGCTGTTACATTCCCTTCTTCTGTGAAGAACTTGGTGCTGAGACCGTCTATTGTCATTAAATCCTTCATCGGATGTTGGACACCTACCTCTTCTGTTTAGGATCAAGCACGTCTCTGAGGCCGTCACCGAATATATTAATGGCAATGACCGTGGCGAATATCGACAGACCCGGCGGAATCCACAGCCAAGGGCGATTCTGGAAATCGATCATATTATTCGCAGCATCAATCATGTTCCCCCATGTCGGCGTCGGCGGCATAACCCCCAAGCCGAAAAAGCTGAGTACGGATTCGCTGAGAATCGCTCCGCCGATGTTAAGCGTCGCCATCACGATCAGCAGTGGAACGATGTTCGGAAGCAGATGGTTGAACAGCTTTCGGCGGTCGCTAAGCCCCAGCACTACCGCAGCCTGCATGAATTCGCGTTCCCGCAGGCTGAGCATTTGGCCTCTCACCATCCGTGCCAGACCCGGCCAGTTCACGATACTCAGCATAAGCATAACAATATACATCCGGTAGTCCGTCGGAATCTTCCATTCCGACAGCAGCGCACCGAAGATGAACAGCAGCGGCAGACTGGGAATCGTCATCAGCAGATCCGCAATACGCATAATGATCTGATCGGCAATTCCGCGGTAATAACCGGCTATTGCCCCCAGAAGGGCGCCGAGAAATACCGACAATACCATCGAAGCAAGTCCGACTGTAAGCGAGATGCGTCCGGCCTGCATCACCCGCGTCAGTATATCGCGGCCCAGCGCATCCGTTCCCAGCCAATGCTTGAGATTTGGTGCTTTATTCATCATGGCCATATTGATTTTGTTATCTGTATACGGCGAGAACAAAGGTCCGATAAAACAAAGAACAAACATAAATACAACGACTACAAAACCGGATACCGCCAGCTTGTTATGAAGCAGTCTCCGTATGGATTGCCGGAACAGTGAAGATTTCTGGACCTTGGCTGCAGGCCTGTGAAGCTCGTTTAAAGTACTGTTAGCTGCCACAATGTCATCCCCCCTCTATAACCGGACACGCGGATCGGCAACCCGGTACAAAATATCCGAGAGCAGCGTTCCAATCACGGTCAGAATGGCAAGCAGCATCGTAAAGCCCATCAGCAGAGGATAATCCCTCAGCCCGAAGGACTTCATATACAGTTGGCCGATGCCCGGCCAGTTGAAGATCTGCTCGATAATAATCGACCCGCCGAACAGCGCCGGAAGCTCGAAGCCGACGAGCGTAATGGCCGGCAGCAGCGCATTTCTCAGCGCATGGGTGAACAGTACCTTCCGCTCCTTTAAGCCCTTGGCCCGGGCTGTGCGGATATAATCCTGTTTCAGGACATCTATCATATTGCTGCGGAAATACCGGGTTAGTGAGCCCAGCCCAAGCAAGGTCATCACTATAACCGGCAGCGTCATATGACGCACAACATCTTTGAGATATGCCATGCCGGCAGCATTGCTGCCTGTAGTCGTCATTCCGCCAGGCGGCAGCCATTTGAAGTCAACCGCCAGTATTTTAATCAGGAATAGGCCGATAAAAAAAGACGGAAGCGACATCGCCGCGAATATCGCAATCATCACCAGCGTATCAAACCAGGAGTATTGCTTATAGGCAGAAATCACTCCGATAATAACTGCGATAACCCAGGTCAGAAAGGTCGATACCGCCGCCAGCAAAAAAGAATTCCAGATATAGTCGTTGAACAGCTGAAGCACCGGCTTCTGCTGGGCGAGCGAATATCCGAAATCCCCGTGCAGTGCATTTTTCATCCATATGCCGTAACGTTCAAGCACCGGTTTGTTCAGGCCGTAGATCTCCCGCAGCTCCGCCTTGCGTTCTGCAGTCAGCTTGATATTCCCGGTGATAAAGTCCCCCGGCGTAGTAGCATAAAGACAAAAAATGAGCAGTGATGCCGCAAACAGAATGATGAATATATACAGCAGTCTTTTTGTCAGATAAGTACTCATGATTGGCTCCTTATGGATTCGTCCCCTGCCGTTGCATACCGGCAGGGAACGAACAGTTAATTATTGCAGAGTCCAGTCCGGCAGGCTGCCGGCAAGCCCGATGAATGGGCTAACCGTAAGATTCTGGATGCGGCCGTTATAGGCGTACACTGTCTTTTTGTAGCTGGTGAAAATGATCGGAAGTTCATCATTTAACAGCTGGTAGAGCTCTTTGTAAACTGCTTTACGCTTTTCGATATCGGTAGTGGCCAGTGCTTTATTGTACAGCTCCAGGAATTTCGGATTTTCGTAATCGGTAATTTCACCGTCGAAGAATTGCATGAATCCGTCAGCCGGATCGGTTAGCATAGATGTGGAGAAGGATACGAGATCATAATCCCCGCCTTCCACCTTCGAAACCAGCGAGTTAAAGTCTGCGAAAATTTCCGGTTGGAACTCAATGCCCAGCGCTTCAAAGTTCTCTTTGGCTACAGCAATAAAGATGTCGGTGTTTTTACTCTTGGAGCCCAGATAGTGAATGCTGAGCGGTTTGCCGGCTTTTTCGCGGATACCGTTCGCACCTACAGTCCAACCGGCCTCATCCAGCAGCTGTTTGGCTTTTTCCGGATCATATTTATAAGGATTGATGCCCTCTTCCGTATAGGACCAGGAGATCGGCGAGGCCGGAATATTGGCAATGGAGCCTGCACCCTGGGCAGCGTCCACGTAAATACTCTGACGATCAAGGCCGTAGACTATCGCCTGTCTCACCAGCTTATCCTTAAGCTGCTCGTGCTTCAGGTTAACCTGCATGTAGCCGTAAGTGCTCGGTGTATACGGAATGATATTCACATACCCGAGTCCCTTCAGCTTTTCGATATTTTCTTCTGTGGCACTGAAGGAAGCATAGTCGACTTCTCCTGTCTCCAGGAACTGCCAAACGTCGCCCTCAGAGGTTTTGTAAATGAAATGTTCAGTCTTTGGTTTGCCTTTGAAGTAGTTCTCGTTAGCCACCAGCCGAACTTCTTGCCCGGGGATGAATTTCTCCAGCTTGTAAGGACCGTCGCCAAGCGGTTTCTCATGCAGCTTCTTGATGTACTCCAGCTCGCCGAATTTGTAGTCCTTGCCATAATAGGCTTTCGACAACACATTGGAGCCTAGTACCACAAGTGCCGTAGCATTTGGCTGCTCCAGCGTTACCGAGATCGTCTGCGGGTCAATGACCTTAATACCTTCGATGCTCTTGGCAGTACCTTCTTTGTAAGCCTTGCCGCCCTTCACATTAAGTGAAGGCAGCGAGGACCCGCCGTCATAGCTCTTGTCATATTGAATCGTCCAGGTAAAAGCCACATCCTCCGCAGTGAGCGGCGAGCCGTCGCTGAATTTCAGGTCTTTGTGCAAATGGAAGGTGTATGTAAGCTGATCCTCCGACACATCCCAGCTTTCGGCAAGCTCCGGAGCAGGAACACCTTTGTCATCTACCGTTACCAGTGAAGCATAGAGCAGAGAAGCAACATTGCCGTCATAACCGCTCTCATGAAAATAAGGTGTAAACGCGCCGCTGGGGTCGGTGAGTCCGACGATTATCGTATCCTTACGGTTCTGGGCAACTGCAGGCAGCTTCGACAAGTCAGTTGCCGTGAAAGGCTCGCTGAGTGCGCCACCCGGCACTGGTGCCGGTGAAGTTGAAGCTGCCGCTTCGGTTCCGCCAGTATCTGCGGTGACCGTTGCCGGGGTAACTACACCTTCAGAGTTGTTCGCACTGCCGTTGTCCGAGCAGGCCGACAGCAGCAGTGAACCTGCTATCAGTAAGGTGGACAATAAAATCGTACTTTTTCTCACAAAATCATCTCTTTTCTCTCCATTTTATAAAAACTGATAATTCCTACCTACTAAGTATGATTAATGACCGATAGTTCACATTATAGAAAGTAAACTCTGTTCTGTAAAGAGAGAACATAAAAAAAATTCTCCACAAACAGAATTCACTGACGTTTTTTCCGGTACAAAAAAAGCCAAAGCTTCTCTTCAGCAGAGAATACCTTGGCTTTGTAAAAGGATTATAGGGTGTTCTTGGTTCAACTCAAATATTTAAAAAGCTGCTCATTCATCCGGTGAATCCCCTCCAGACGAAGGCTGTATGCGGTGACATTCTCCCCTTCAATGTAGGCATGAAGCAGACCGGCACACCGGAGGCTGAAAATATGATCATGTACGATCCCTTTGGAGATGCCCGCTTGCTTTACGATTTCCGTGAACGTTTTGCGTTCTCCGCCGACCGATTGAAGAATCTTCAGCCGGCTTTTTTCACCCAGACTGCGTAGAGTCCTGTACATGAAGGGTGATATTTCCTCATCTGTGACCATAATTCTCGCTGCATAATGACAAATGGTCAAAGTGCCGAAGTTGTAAATAATGTTGACAGGCTGAAAATGAAACTGCGGGATTAGCACCAGCCTGCGCAGTCCTCCCCCCGGCAAGAAATAGAAACCATTGGTTGTCTTGTTGACAAAATCGGAAATATTATTTGTCTTGAGTTCCCGGTTCCGTTCCATCGTATGCTCCTGCAGCTTGGCGAGGATAGCGGGATCACTGGTGCTGAAGTATTGCCGGTTCCATTCGGTTAACAGGTAGGTCATCCGGCTGCGGAACTGCTCCATCTGGACAGGAAACACACTGACATGCCCGGCAAGGGTTTCGTATATTTCACCGACCGACAGACTTTCCAGCCAGTTCAGCGCACTCTCCACATTTTGCTTGGCCGGACATAAATAGATCAGCAGGTTCAGCAGCTTCCAGTCATTCCCAAGATCTGTTTCTTCCAGTGCACTAAGAAGCTCTTGACTAAGCTTGCCTGCGACTTCGGCTGCCCACGGGGTACCCAGATCAATTTTTTTATTGGATTTCTTGCAGATAAACGTATGTATGCTGTTTACTAATTCATAAACCGGCTCAAACTGAACCTCTATCTCGTATTCCATGGGCTTTCCTCCTGATGCAACTTCTATTCGTTACAGCGTTAGTGTCTTAATCTTAGGGCATGAAGCAGCGTAAGTGCAAGTCATTCCACATCCCCTTCCAGCTGGTGTTAAGTTCTTCCATGAAAACAGGAAGTCATTATGTACAGTTCTCGCTTTTTCCAAATCAGGGTAGTAAAATAAAGGCATTACATTTAGGCAGGAGTGAAGAATATGGAACTGATTGAACAAGGAGAAGGACGTTTCTATATTGCAGGCGACGGTAAGGACCTTGCCGAGATTACATACAGACTGGAAGAGGCTACAGGAACACTGGTCATTGACCATACCTACGTCTCTGAGGATCTGCGCGGTCAAGGTGCCGGTGAAAAACTTGTACGGGCAGTTGTGGACAAGGCCCGTGAAGAGGATTTGAAGATTGTCCCCGTGTGCTCTTATGCTGCGCATCAATTCAAAAAACATGAAGAGTACTCGGATGTACTCAGCGGAGACGGAAACCGGTCTTAAGACCATGCCCGTTTCCTTAAATACTATGAATCTATGGGAGCTAAAGCTTCATCGCTGAACGCTCACAACCTTAGGAGGAAACGGTTTGACTACAGCTGACACTTTAAAAGATATAGAAGAATTGCAGCAGCGCTGCGAGCAATACGAGGGAATCTCCCTCAAATTGAATTGGGATATGCTGCGGCTGCCTTCAGCGGCCGGCGGAACGGAATGGCTGGTAACCTACGAAGAGGAGCTGCTGGTCGGCTTCATCGGACTATACAGTTTCGGCAGCGAAATGGAAATATGCGGCATGGTCCGCCCGGGCTACCGCCGCCGCGGAATCTTCACCTCCCTTTGGATGCAGGCCCAGAGCATTAGTAAGCAGAAAAAGGTTGCCACCCTGCTGCTGAATGCTCCCGCCAATTCAGCTTCGGGTTCGGCATTCCTGCAGACATTGCCGCTGGTCTTCAATCATGCCGAATACCAGATGAAATGGGATGGAAGCACTTTGCCGCAAGGCTCCGGAGAAGCCAGTTCTGCTGCCGGAACCGTGGTGCTGCGGCCCGCACGCGAGGAAGAGGAATCCATCCTCATTAAGCTGGACAGCGGCGGCTTTGACATGTCGGAAGAGGACGCGGCCGAAGCTTATGAAATGTATAAACATGAAGGGCTGCAGGAGCATATCATCATTGAAATGAATGGACAGCCTGCCGGTAAGATGCGGCTGTCCACGGAGGATAACGAAACCTGGATTTACGGATTTACAGTCGACCAGAAGCTGCGCGGACTCGGTATCGGACGCAGTGCACTGCTGCAGACCATCGAGCGGGAGCGGCGCAATTATAACAGTGTGAATCTGGAGGTTTCACTGGACAATCCCAATGCGCTCAAGTTATACGAGAGCTGCGGATTCGTAATTCTTAACAAGCAGGATTACTACCGGTATACCGGCTGAATTCTCTGCCTCTCTAGAGCAGCACAATAGTACAACATACAGCAGCCCCTTGTCGCTTGGCACCCTTCGCCAGCAGCAAGGGGCTTTCTTGATTGCCGGTGGGTCCAGCTCCTTATGTTACCTGCAGGTTCCTATATGACTTCAAAGTGCGTACTATTCATCCCTCTTCCCGCGATCCATACTTGGGGTGTATCCAATACACAGAGAGAGGACAATGAATATGAATTCAAAAGAACATACACCGCAAAAAACAGCCCTCGTTGTTGGAGCAGGCGGCGTGATTGGACGCAATCTGATCGAACATCTCATTACGCTGCCCGAATGGGACATTATCGGCGTATCACGCCGGGGTGGCGAGAATACTAAGCGCATCCGCTACATTTCCGCCGATTTGCTCGATACCTTGGACGTCCGCCAAAAGTTAGGCAGCCTTTCGGAAGTGACACATATTTTTTACGCAGCTTATCAGGATAAGCCCACCTGGGCGGAGCTTGTCCCCCCAAACCTCGCCATGCTGGTTAACGTAGTAGATGTCATTGAGCCGGTAGCCCATGCTCTGCAGCATATCAGTCTTATGCAGGGCTATAAAGTATATGGCGCTCACCTTGGGCCCTTTAAAACGCCTGCCAGAGAAACCGATCCCAATCATATGCCGCCGGAATTCAATATTGACCAGCAGAACTTTCTTGAAGAGCGGCAGCAAGGGAAAAGATGGACCTGGTCGGCACTGCGGCCTTCCGTCGTCGGCGGATTCGCACTTGGCAATCCTATGAATCTTGCCCTCGTTATTGCCATATATGCCTCCATGTCGAAGGAGCTTGGGTTGCCTTTGCGTTTTCCCGGTAAACCTGGGGCCTATCATAGCTTGCTCGAAATGACTGACGCAGGGCTGCTGGCGAAAGCGACCGTATGGGCGGCAACCGATACGCGCTGTGCTAATCAGGCTTTTAATATTACGAACGGCGACCTGTTCCGCTGGAGTGAGATGTGGCCCAAAATCGCCGCGTATTTTAATCTTGAAACGGCTCCGCCTCTTCAGATGTCGCTGTCTGTAGTCATGGAGGACAAGGAGACACTGTGGAATAACATGGTAGAGAAGTACGGCTTGGAAAAAAACAGCTATCAGAGCGTATCATCCTGGGCATTCGGGGACTTTGTCTTCTCCTGGGATTACGATTTTTTTGCAGACGGTACTAAAGCACGCCGCTTGGGCTTCCATGAGTTCGTAGAAACGGAGAGTATGTTCATGAATATTTTTGACGGGCTCCGAAGAGCCAAGGTTATCCCTTAAGCAATACACTTGTATATATGCTTCCTTTTTTTTAAGAGAAACGACCGGTCCCTGTTTCAGAGGCCGGCCGTTTTATCATTCCACTCACGTTCAGACAATACAATAGCCCGATCACCGTACACCCGTTCAATGTGCGTATCGCCCCATTTGCACAGAAGGTGAAGAATTGCTTTTAGACTCCAGCCATATTCCGTCAGCTCGTACTCTACTCTCGGTGGAACCACATTATAAGAAGTCCGTTTTAGGACTCCGTCCTCTTCCAATTCCCTCAGCTGCTGCGTTAGCACCTTCTGCGTAATAGCAGGCATCAGGCCCATCAGTTCCCCATTGCGTTTCTTGCCAAACGTAAGAAAGAATAGAATCACCGGCTTCCACTTGCCTCCGATCACTTCAAGCGTCGCTTCCACTGCGGTGTTATAGGTTTTAATTGTTTCCGGCATTGGCTGGAACACCTCCATGCCCTTAACCATATCTTCATGTCCCCTGCTTGGCAACCCTATCGCGCTCCGGGAAGGATGGATAGTCCACTTCGTTACGGATTACATTAACCCGTATCTTCCGAAAGATTCCTCACATTTCTCGTTCCTGCGCGCTCCGTATTTTAATGCAGGATAGGCCATGGCTTCGCCCTCCAGGAATACAGACAACAATCGCACATAATCAAGTGATTCGCCAAGCGGTACACCTGCTCCGTCAAAGATATGCCGGCGGCCGTCAAGCAAAGAATATATTTCAATGGTTTCAGCTGGTTCTCCATAAGCCTTATGGCAGAACACATTAGCCATGTGCAGAAACCCGGTGATCACATCCTCATTTCCGTTCACCATAAATTTCTGGATATTCAAGCAGCGTCCATGTATTGCGGAATTCCAGGCCAGTTGAAAAATCATCGCCAGGTCAATCTCCAGCTCCGGTACCGGAACATGCCACTGCTCATAGAGCATCACCGGCACCTCGCGAGTATGATTCCCGGAGACAATGCGCATCAGCTCGTCAGCCACCGCCGTTTTGATATCCCAATAGTGCATTAGCGAAGGAAAAGCTGTTCCTTTGGGCGGCCAGCGCCGCTCCAGCAGAAATTGGATAGGCGTCTCCCTGCGCACCTCTGGCTGCAGACTGTAGAAATCGTTAAGGGTATGCCCTACTGCATACTGGACTTGCTGCCTCCAGCGCGGAAGCCCTGTAGCCGCAGCCCCTCCAGTAGGATCCTCGGCACCGCCCAGCATGATATGCTCCATGCGGAAATCGTTAAGCCGGCTGTAGCCTGCGTCCGGCACTTCCCTTCTTCCCGCCACCTGATATCCTGCCGCGCCGCCCATTCTTAAGAAACCGCCGCGCAGGTTTCGATAAATTGACGACCGAAATTCCGGCAGGCCTCTTTCTCGGCAGCGTTCGGACCGTATTCAATCTTCAAGCTTTCCTGAACAATCTCTGCGCCGCGTTCCTTGAGTTTCTCCTCAATCTGATTTACGGCTCCGCAATAGATTTCATATCCGGTGTCCCCGCTTCCGAAGGTAGCTGCCTTATAAGCCGTCAGATCCAGATCATCCATCTCCTCATAAAAATCTAAAAATTCATCAGGCAACTCACCGTCACCCCAGGTATAGGCACCAAGCAGCACGCCCTCATAAGCTTTTATCTCATCCGCATTGCAGTCAGTGACCGATTTCAGAACGGCCTCTCCGCCTGCCTGGCGTATTCCTTCCACAATCAGCTCAGCAATCTCTTCCGTATTGCCGGTCAAGCTGGCATATGCCACGAGCACCTTAGCCATGAATCTGATCCTCCCCAAGGTAAACATTAAATTTAAACCAACTTTTACTAACCTCATTTTATTTGATAATGATTATCATTGTCAACACATAAAAACACGAACACTGACCGGGAGTCCGGTTGATGTTCGCGTTCATCGTCGATTCTGTATTATCGAGGTTTGCTATAACTTAATATGCTCCTTCAAGCAAGGTAATGCTATTGCCGTCAGGATCGCGGAAATTCATTTCCTTACCCCCGTATTCCATTGTAACCGGCGGTTGGCAATCCAATCCTCTTGCCTTGAGCGTTTCATAGGTCTCATCCAGATTGCTGCAGGAGAACACCAGATTGACTGCTCCTGTCGTCAGCTTATCCCATTTATTCTCATCCCAGATAATGATGCCCGGCTGACTCTTGTCAAAGCCAATCTTCGCCCCGTCAGAGTTGCCATAGCCTTCAAACGGTACGGGAATCCCCAGCACCTCTGCATAAAATGCCGCCAAGGCTGCAGTATCCTTGCTGTACAAATTGATGCCTTCAAAAGCAGAAATCATAGTATATCCCTCTCATTCTCATCATTTGGTTAGCGGCGCATTGGCCATCTGACAACAGTATACCTGGTGACCGTCCCCGCTGTATTGCAAAAAAACGACATGTTAATTTCGTGCATAGGCCAGAGCTTCAAGCGGCGTTCTGCCGGCAAATCTCTTGAAATTATTATTCAGATGGGACTGATGGCTGTAGCCGTAGCTATATACAACATCCTGAATATTTCTATTCTGCGGGGGTGTGCGGTATAGATCCAGCCATACATTCTGAAAGCGCACAAGATCGGCTGTTTTTTTGGGCGAAATCCCGATATATTCACGAAACAGCCTTTCGAGCTGCCGGCTGCTAAACCCCGAATTCCCTTCCAGTGCAGCGGTGGAAATGACACCTTTGGACTTCACGATAGCATACACAGCATTCAGCATGCCGTCATTGCTGTGCCGGGTCTTCTCCAGCTGACGCAGCAGATAAGCTTCCACCAAGGCGATCCGTTCTGCTACAGTACGGGTCCCCGGCAGCTTGTCCCCCAGTTCGCTGCGGAAGGAACCGAAATATTGGTCCACTCCGGTATGAATATTCAGGACCTCCCTGAGATGGTCATCGGCGAACAAGTGCACGGCCCAGAAATGGAAGCGGATGGCGAAGCGGACTTTTCCCGTATCGTCGTGAACTTGTCCGGCTTCAAAAGGCGTATCGTTAATCCCGCAAAAAATCCCGCCTGACTCTCCCGTCTGCTCATCCCACTCCCAAATGATGTCCATGCAGCTGTCCGGTATAACAATTTCTCCCCCAAGGGAGGGGACCGAAGGATCATTAAGCTGTTTCTCCGGCTCTCCGCTGTATGTTTCCTCCAGAGTCGAAGAACCCCAGAAGCAGCGGATATAAGGGCGCAGCGCCTTGCAGGGAAGAATCTCCCCTGCCCCTTTCGGATTCGCCGTAATCGGATAATACAGCTCCGACAGATTGTACATGAAGCTGCTGCCCCCTTCTGTGCTTGTTCAACTTCCGATAAACATTACTTAACCTGATCATACACAATCACTATCAGAAACGCTACAATAACGGCCGTCAGCACCCCTCCGGGAAGCAGATAGTTTCTTGTCATTTGTTGGCCTAACCCGCTGTTATATTTGGAATTATTATACGCACATCCCCAAATGGGCAAAATGAGAAGAGTCGCAGCTTTGTTACCTTTTTGTTTGTAGGGCCCAGGCTAAATGTTGTACAATAAAGGCTAAATGAATTTTTTGAAGGATGGATTAAATATGTATATAGCAGGCGATTGGAAAGACTACGAAGTTATTGATACCGGAGGCGGAGAAAAGCTGGAACGCTGGGGCGATATTATTCTGCGCCGCCCGGACCCGCAAATCATTTGGCCGCTCGCGAACGAGACGGCGAAGTGGCGGGATGTGCACGGACATTATCACCGCAGCTCGGCAGGCGGCGGACAATGGGAAATGAAGAAAACCATTCCGGACGACTGGAAAATCAGCTACGGCAAGCTGAAATTCCACCTGCGTCCGACAAACTTCAAGCATACTGGCCTGTTCCCTGAGCAAGCGGCCAACTGGCGCTGGATGATGGACAAGATCGCTGAGGCGAACCGTCCGATCTCTGTGCTCAACCTGTTCGCTTACACCGGTGGGGCTACAGTGGCTGCAGCGAGCGCCGGAGCTTCGGTAGTCCATGTGGATGCGGCCAAAGGCATGGTCCAATGGGCGAAGGAAAATGTGGCCCTGTCCGGCCTTGCCGAACGTCCGGTCCGCTATATTACCGATGATGTCTTCAAATTTGTACAGCGCGAACAGCGCCGCGGCAGCAAATACGATGCAATCATTATGGACCCGCCTTCCTATGGCCGGGGACCCGGCGGTGAAATGTGGAAGCTTGAAGCGAGTCTGTACCCGTTCCTGGAGAGCTGCATGCAAATCATGAGCGACAGACCTTTGTTCATGCTCATTAACTCCTATACGACAGGCATTTCTCCAACCGTTCTGCGCAATATGCTCTCGATGACGATGGGCAAACGGTACGGCGGCAAGCTGACCTCCGGCGAAATCGGACTGCCGATTACTTCCTCCGGGATGAACCTGCCTTGCGGAATTTTGGGCCGCTGGGAGGCGTAAACCATGACTGCACACAATTCCGGTACAGCCGGAGTGGCCGGGGAGGGAAATTCCCGCTTTGAAGTTCTGTACGAGGACAATCACCTTCTCGGCATCGTGAAGCCCGTAAATATCCCCGTACAGGAGGATGCTACTGGCGATGCAGACTTGTTGAGCCTGCTTAAGGAAGATATGAAGGAACGCTTTAACAAGCCCGGTAATGTGTACATGGGGCTCGTTCACCGGCTGGATCGTCCAGTCGGAGGTGCGATGATCTTCGCCAAGACATCCAAAGCCGCTTCACGGCTGTCCGAAAGCGTCCGTACCCACAGCTTCCATAAAGTCTACCTGACCGTGGTGCACGGCCAACCTCCGGCCTCCCAGGGCCGTCTGATCAATACCTTGCTCAAGGATGCCAAGAGCAATACAGTTACCATTGTCCGCAAAGGAACACCGGGCGGCAAAGAGGCCATTCTGGATTATACGGTGCTGGGCAGCGCGGAGGGCTATACTCTGCTGAAGATAGACCTGCTTACCGGACGTTCGCATCAGATCCGAGTGCAGCTTGCCGGAATCGGCTGTCCCTTGTTCGGGGATCAGAAATACGGTTCGGCGGTGAACAGACCGGGGCAGCAAATTGCCCTCTGGTCCGCGCTGGTCGGCTTTCCGCATCCGGTTACCAAAGAAGAAATCGAGCTTATCTCGCTGCCGCCGCAGACTTTCCCCTGGAATCTGTGGCCCCGGCATTTGCAAAAACAGGCCATCCGTTAACGGATGGCCTCAGATTGTCGAGAAACCCAGGTCATTTTTATGACTGTGGGTTTCTTTTTACGTTCAGGCAGAGGTGAAGTGGGGAAAAGGAGGGGGTTACCCCCGCTTTTCCAGGCGATCCAGGTGGATCGCTATCTTTTTCATGTTCTGCACGGAAGCCGTCATCAGTGCTTGTTCCCTGACGTTTGGAAGTCCGCGCAAACGGCAATAGCGAAACCCATGGAGCTCTTTAGCATCCGCGAAGCTTCGCTCTATTGTCTCTTTTCGTTTGCGGTATAACTTCTTGCCGGACGTGCTTAGCCGGTTTTTACGGACCCATTCTTTGCTGTCCTCCCACACGTGCCTCGTCACCACTTTTCGATGATTTCGGGACTGTGTACATTGCTCCAGCAACGGGCAACTTTTGCAATGTTCCGGATCGGAAGCGTACTGCCGGTAACCCTTGCGGTCTGTGGTTCGGTATTTCAGTTCGTGACTCGCTGGACAAACATATAGATTACGTTCGGCATCAAAGGTAAACTTCCACTTCGGAAACAA
>NZ_JBYTDQ010000014.1:0-124343 GCF_058791575.1 Paenibacillus sp. EB106-06-01-XG199
GCGAAGTGGCCAAACGCATCAGACTGTAAATCTGCTCACGTACGTGTTCGGTGGTTCGAATCCATCAGCCTCCACCAGTTTTATGAGCCATTAGCTCAGTTGGTAGAGCACCTGACTTTTAATCAGGGTGTCGAAGGTTCGAGTCCTTCATGGCTCATCCCAATCAGAAAGTCATCACCTTCGGGTGGTGGCTTTTTTGTGTTATCGTCATACCGCATGAAAATGAAATTGCTGACAGCGAGTTTAAAATTTCTGTCTCCGTTTAATTATAAGTTTATAACACTGAGCAGAAATGAGGGGATTCCCGTTATATATGATGCAATTATTGTTGGAGGCGGTTTTGCCGGCCTGCAGGCAGCGATTCAATTGGGACGTTACTCTACGCACCATGTGCTTGTGATAGACGCGGGAGGGGGAAGATCTAACATTTGCCGCAATTATCATAATATATTGGGCTGGCCAGAGGGAATATCCGGTGAAGAGCTTAGGGCAAGGGGGAGGCGACAGGCTGAAGTTGCCGGTGTGGAGTTTGCTGCGGATAGGATTACTAAGGCAGAGAAGCAAAATGGTTTGTTTCAGCTGAACGGTTCCGAGAATCAGTGCTATAGTTCCAAGACATTGCTGCTTGCAACAGGTGTAATGGACCGCTTTCCTGAGCTGCCGGGGCTCGCAGCTACACTAGGGAAAACGGTATATGTATGCCCGGATTGTGATGGCTACGAAATTCAGGACCGGCAGACCCTATTGCTGGGCTCAGGAGACGCAGGGGCAGATATGGCTTTTGTTTTGCGCGAGCGTACGGGTGATCTGACTTATATCAATCATGAATGCCAGCCGGTATCGGCAGAAAACCGCCAACGTCTTGATGAGCAAGGGATCTTATACGTAGAGGAAGCAGTTGCTCGAATTGATGAAGAGAATGATGGAATCATTAAAGCGGTAATCCTAGAGAGCGGAGATACTTTGCTTGCAGAGCGAGGGTTCATCGCCTTTGGGAACAATGCGGTACATTCGGAACTTGCGGCAGAGCTTGGGGTGAAGCTTCATAAGAACAAGCATATCGAAGCTGATAAGCGTTCATTAATGACCAATGTAGAGCATTTATGGGTGGCTGGTGATGTTGCTGTTCATGCAGAGCAAGCTACAGTTGCAATGGGGGAGGGAGCGTTAGCCGGTATTTGGATGCATAAAGAGTTAAAGAAGATATCCCCGGTAAGCTTGCCGCTGTCTAAGCAAAAACATAGCGAAATAGTAAAACAAAATAAATGATTCCTCAAATTGTCGATTGTGTCTTAGTAATCGGAGGGACCAGGCCGCATAATGTTGTGAATTATGATAAAATAGGCGAAAAGAGCAAAAGTGGTGGAGTATGGTGACGATGGATAGTGAGGCATTGCGTCAAAAATTGGAGCAGCTCACCGGAAAAAGAACCGGAATCAAACAACTCGGGAGGCAGCATTCAGCTTCTCTTTTTGGCATAGGCAAAGAAGAGTTGGATCAGCCGGTCACTCATGAAGGGCATCTCTGGGTACCATTGTATGAGAACGAGGGAAGAATAACTGCGATTTGGGTAGAGATGGATGGCCTTTCGGCTCTGGAATTGCAATTGGTCAATTATGCGGCACGGAATTTTGCTGTCGCGCTCAAGGCCACAGGGTTAAAGGAAGAAGGAGAAGTAGAGGCCCGGCAGCTGAGCAACTGGCTGAATTCGCAGCTCGAGCAAGAGAAGAATGATGCAGAGATTCCTGACGAAATCACTCTGAAGGGACGTTTGTTCGGCGAGATGATTCCTTTTCTGCTGGTGAGTGAGAATGTCCACAATCCGCAGATCTCTTACCGTTCGCTTATGAAGCTGCTGCGTAGTTATTTTGAGAACGAAATATTGCTGATCCCCCTGCAGGAGAAGGAATGGTTAATTTTAGCCCGCAAGGAATTACTGACCGGCGGGGATGATAAGGACGATGAGGAAGAGAGTGCAGATGAGCTGCTGTCACAGACTTGTATGGGGCTGCATGAGCTGATTGCCAGTGAGTGGGTAGGTGTATTCCATCTGGCGGTTGCACCGGCGATCATCCCGGTAAAAGGTTTGACAGGCTCGGTTGCGCTGCTGCGGGAAACGATTGTTTTGGGACGGATTTTTCAGGTTGGCGACTATATTCATCTCCCGTGGGAGCTGCACATGGAGCGGCTGGTGAACAGTATCCCTGATGAGCGGCGCAGGCAGCTGCTAGGACAGATCGGTGACTATACTTCAGTGCTGGCGGATAAGGAAATGCTGCTGACGCTGGAAACCTTCTTCGAGATGGACTGCAATGTCAGTGAGACCGCGAAAAAATTATACATCCACCGCAACACGCTCCTATACCGGTTGGACAAGATCAAACAGGAGACCGGAGCCGATGTACGGAGCTTTGGCGACGCAGCAATTGTAAAGTTAACCATGTTATTGTATAAAGTGACGAAAAGAAAATAGGATTTTTGTGAACGTTGCAAATAGCCAGCGAGGCACGTCTGGGGTAAGATAAATGTACAAGAAAGCGATTTATTTATAATCAACTAATAACTCGAGGGGGAAATACAATGGCAGGCGTACGTTTAGAGCATATTTTCAAAAAATACCCGGGTTCCGATAAAGCAACAGTAATCGACATCAATCTTGATATTAAAGATAAGGAATTCCTCGTACTGGTTGGACCTTCCGGTTGTGGTAAATCCACTACCCTGCGTATGATTGCTGGTCTGGAAGAAATCTCCGAAGGTAAAATGTACATTGGCGACCGTGTAGTCAATGACGTTGCACCTAAAGACCGCGATATCGCGATGGTATTCCAATCCTACGCCCTGTACCCGCATATGAGCGTGTACCAAAACATGGCTTTCGGTTTGAAACTGCGTAAAGTGAAGAAAGAAGAAATCGACAAGAAAGTTCGCGAAGCTGCGAAAATTCTCGATATCGAGCACTTGCTTGAGCGTAAACCTAAAGCACTGTCCGGTGGTCAACGCCAACGTGTCGCTCTAGGCCGCGCTATCGTCCGTGATCCGCAAGTCTTCTTGATGGATGAGCCACTTTCCAACTTGGATGCTAAACTTCGTGGTCAAATGCGTGCTGAAATCACAAAACTGGTTAAACGCCTTGAAACCACTTGTATCTACGTAACGCATGACCAGACAGAAGCTATGACGATGGGTGACCGTATCGTAGTTATGTATGATGGTATCATTCAACAGGCAGCTTCTCCTGAAGAACTGTACAATGAGCCTACCAACCTGTTCGTAGCCGGATTTATTGGTTCCCCAACTATGAACTTTATCAATGGTACTCTGTCCGATGTTGGCGGCGCTGTCCGCTTCCGCGCTGAGAACCTTGATGTTGAAGTTCCAGGAGGCAAAGCTACAATCCTGCGCAGCAAAGGCTACATCGGCAAAGAAGTGATCATGGGCGTTCGTCCAGAAGATATCCATGAAGAACCAGTATTCCTGGAAGCTTCCCCGAACACAATCTTCACTTCGCTGGTAGATGTTACGGAAAACCTTGGTCATGAAATGCTCCTTTACTTGAGCGGTCTGGGCAGCAACACTGTAATTGCCCGTGTAGATGGACGTTCCACTACCCGTGAAGGCAGCAAGCCTAAATTGGCAATTGACATGAACAAAATCCACATCTTTGATAAAGAATCCGAACTTAACGTATTGTTGGGCTAAGATAGAAATATCTTTCCCTTTAAAGAAAGCCGCCTGAAAGGGCGGCTTTTTTGTCTTCTTGGAGCCTTCCGCTAATGACCTCCTAAGCTATAGGAATAGATGGGCAGAATATAAGCAGGTTTTGGGTTCAACTCCTTATATACCAATGGATCTAAGGGCAAGGTAGCAGGTATTAAGATTGCATTAAAGGGGATTATCAATTAAGATAGCAGGAGAATTACCTACGGATGGAATGGAAAGAGTTGTTAACCAAATGTAGGAAAGCGGACATAACCGTTAGGTGACGAAAGGACGGACATACATGGCTAAGAAGGTAAAAGTATCGGAATTGGTACAGCATTTTCAATTAGAGGTTGTTTCCGGGCATGAAGGTCTGAAGAGACCGATTACAGTGGATGACTTGAATCGGCCCGGGCTGGAAATAGCAGGTTATTTCGAATATTATCCGGAAGAACGAGTACAGCTGCTGGGCAAGACAGAGCTGGCCTTCTTTTCTATGCTTTCGGAGGAAGAGCGCAAGAGCCGGATCCGCGGGATCTGCAAGGATAATACACCCTGTATTGTCATTACAAGAGCGTTGGATGTACCGCAGGAGCTGATTGACATCAGCAACGAAAAGGGGCTTCCAGTGTTGCGCAGCTCGATGGCTACAACGATTTTTTCCAGTAGACTGACCAGCTTCCTTGAAGGCAGACTTGCTCCTACAGCAACCATTCATGGCGTTCTCTGCGATGTATACGGTGTAGGCATGCTGATTACAGGCAGCAGCGGCATTGGTAAAAGCGAAACGGCACTTGAGCTCGTTAAACGCGGACATCGCTTGATCGCGGACGATGCCGTGGAAATCCGCCAGACCTCCGATAACCAGCTGCATGGTACGGCACCGGAGCTGATCCGCCATTTGCTCGAAATCCGCGGTGTCGGAATTATAAATGTAATGACACTCTTTGGTGCAGGCGCAATCCGCAATCATAAGCGTATTACGCTGGTGGTTCGGCTGGAAGCCTGGCAGCAGGACAAGCAATATGACCGGCTTGGTCTGGACGAAGAAACAACACGGATTATCGATACGGATGTTCCTCTCGTAACGATTCCGGTACGGCCAGGACGAAATCTTGCAGTTATTATTGAGGTTGCGGCCATGAACTACCGCTTGAAGCAAATGGGCTTTAACGCGGCTCTGCAGTTTACCAATAAACTTACAGCTACCATATCTGAAGACATGGATGATCTGGACTAGGAGTGTGAGAGAATGTTTTTTTCATTAGCGATTAATCCCATTGTATTCTCCATCGGTTCACTACCCGTTCACTGGTATGGTTTGATCCTGGGGTTCGGCGCACTTGCCGGATTATTCCTCGCGATTCAGGAAGGCAAACGGTTTAATATTTCCCAGGAATTCTTTATGGATATGCTGCTGCTTGGAGTGCCGTCAGCAATCATTGGCGCACGGATATATTTTGTAGCTTTTAAATGGGAGGACTATAAGGATAACTTTATAGATGTCTTCAAAATATGGAACGGCGGAATTGCCATCTATGGAGCCTTAATCGGGGCCATTATTTGCGCCATTATCTATTTCCGCTATAAAGGGTACCCATTCTGGCGTGTTGTGGATATTTGCGCGCCTGGACTGCTGGCCGGACAAATGATTGGCCGATGGGGCAACTTTATCAATCAGGAGGCTTATGGTGGGGTTGTAGAGGAGTCGTTCCTGCGCGATAAGCTGCATTTGCCTGACTTTATCGTCAATCAAATGTACATAGAAAATGCGTTCCATCATCCAACCTTCCTGTACGAATCTCTGTGGAGCCTGCTGGGTATTCTACTCCTTATGGTGCTTCGCCGCCAGAGGTTTGTCCGTGCGGGTGAAATCTTCTTATCCTACTTTATCTGGTATTCAATCGGCCGTTTCTTCATTGAAGCCTTGCGTACTGACAGCTTGGGCTTTACCGGCAGCAGCGGTGTAGCTTCATTCGTCAACGGCCTGTGGAGCCCGATGAAATGGATGGGCTTTGAACAAGGGTACTTTGATCCTGCCTATGGAAATATCCGTATCTCGCAGCTGCTCGCTTTGCTGATTATTGTGGCTGCCGTAGTACTTATTATTGTGCGCCGGGTAACCGGCCAATCTAAGGCTCATTATTCCGATCCTATTGTCAGCACCAAGCCGGTCGCGGCAGATTCTGTGGTCCCGGAGAATGCAGTCAACACACCGCAAAAAGCCCCGCAGGCGGCACCGCCTGACAAGGTCAAGTCTGAGGATGCGGAACCGAAGGAGTAGTAACCCGATGATAGAATGCGTTCTTTTTGATCTGGACGGAACGATTGTGAATACCAATGAACTGATTATTGGCTCTTTCATGCATGCGCTGAAGGAGAATAATCTTCCGTCTCTGACCCGGGAGCAGATTATCCCCCATATGGGAACAACACTTCATCAGCAGCTGAGCGCGTTCTCCGGCCTTGAGGATACAAGCGTATTGGAGAAGTCCTACCGTTCTTACAACTACGCGCATCACGATGAGCTGATTGGTTCTTTTCCGCGTGTGAATGAAACGATGGAGGAGCTGTCGCGGCGTGGGATTAGAATGGGGATTGTAACGACGAAGATTCGTCCAACTACGCTCAAGGCACTGGAGATGTTCGATCTGCTGAAGTATATGGAAACTATAGTAACGGTTACTGATGTGACAGAGCCTAAACCGCATCCAGAGCCGGTGCTGACAGCTATCCGCAACTTAGATGTTGACCCGCAGCATACCTTGATGGTAGGCGACAGCATTGTAGATATCCAATCGGCCAAAGCGGCCGGTGTGCCTGTAGCAGCTGTAGCCTGGTCACTTAAAGGGGAAGAGACGCTGCGTAAATATGAGCCGGATTATATTATCCACGACATGACGGATTTATATGAGATAGTCCGGCAAGGGACGAAGGAATCGTGAGAAACCTAACCCGCTATCCGGTGGAGGGGCATAATTCACTCTGGTACATTTACCGAACGGTCAGCCCATGGAAGGGCGTCCGTAATTTTATTTTTATCCAAATTGCCCGGTATTGCCCCATCCTTCCGCTCAAGAACTGGATTTATCGCCGGATCCTTGGCATGAAGGTAGGTAAACATACGGCATTTGGACTGATGGCAATGGTGGATGTATTTTTTCCGGAGAAAATTACGGTCGGCGAAAACTCCATCATCGGCTATAACACCACCATTTTGGCACATGAGTACCTGATTAAAGAGTATCGGCTCGGTGAAGTCATTATTGGTGAAAATGTTCTGATTGGTGCCAATACAACCATTCTTCCCGGTGTAACGATCGGAGATGGCGCGGTTGTGGCGGCGGGTTCGGTTGTGCATAAGCATGTGGCGGCTGGCTCGTTTGTCGGAGGCAATCCGCTGCGGGAGCTGCGCCCGGAGGACTCGTCAGAACGGTTAGACCGTACAGAGGACTATAGTTAGAAACAAACCGCTTACGTATTTTACTTGTCCAGGATGCATTTTGATGTCTTTTGGGTATAGTTACGTAAGGCGGTTTTTTTCGTTATAGAGGAGCAGCGACAGATAAGTTACAGGCATCGTATCTCTTTGCATAGTCAATCTGAAGGAGATGAGAGATTTAAAGTGAATTCCATCAAAAAGGAAAGGCTGCCCCAGTTGGATATTTTCCGGGCTTTGGCCATACTCGGTGTACTGCATGTACATGCCACATCGTTTGCAGCAGGAGAGCAGGCACTTCAATCGCCTTATTATGTTTGGATCAACGGGGTCAATATTTTTTTTAGATTTGGGACCCCCTGTTTTATTTTTCTTAGCAGTTTTGTTCTGTTCTATAATTACTACGGCCGTCCGGTTACCCGCGGGCTGATGCTTAACTTTTACCGCCGGAGACTAACGTATATCCTTTTGCCTTATCTGCTGGCCTCCATCGGATATCATCTATTGGTTCTCTACATAAACGGCCAATTACTTGATGATCCGTTAACGAATCTATCCTCTTTTATGTACGCCCTCATTACAGGCTCTGCCTATACTCATTTGTACTTCGTATTTATCAGCATTCAGTTCTATTTGGTCTTTCCGCTAATCCTGCAACTGATGCAGAAATCAAAAACAATGGTCACCTGGGCTATACCGACCGGTCTCATCATTCAGTGGGCTTTTGTATTCCTGAATAAATATCAGCTGCAACTTGTGGATAAGGCCAGCTATGCTCCAACGTATATGGCTTACTACATGATGGGGGCTTATCTTGCGATTCATTTTGACAAAATCAAGCCTTGGCTGGAACGCCCCTTCAAAGCGTGGTCCAACAAACAAACCGGAGAGACCCTTGTGCTATGGGGCAGTTGGCTCGCTGCGGCCTTCATTCAGATTCATCTATGGTATCAAGGCCGGCATTTTGGCCATTGGGTCAACTCGCTGTGGTACGAGCTGTTCTGGAATGTTCACTCTATGTTATCGGCGCTTGTACTGCTCCATGCCACCTTCCTGATATACCGCACAGCTTCCCGCGGGGTTAATGCCTTTATGACGAGGCTAGGAGAAATCTCCTTTGCTGTGTATCTGCTCCATCCGCTCATTCTGGTGCTGTATCGCCGGTTCCGGTATAACATTCCATTGGATTCCTTGGCCTATGTATTATTCGTACATGGAGGGCTTATAGTGGCTCTGGGGGTAAGCTGGGTGGTCGTTCAGATCTCGTTCCGCCGAATCCGGTGGTCCTGGATCGCATTCGGAAGTGTTCCCCGCTCGCTTGCACCTCAACCTAAGCGGGAGCCGGAAGCAGTGCTCACTTTGGATAATAGCCACGGAAAGGCTTAGCGAGTGTTTAAACAGCAAAAAGCCATCCGCATGAAGAATGCCAATGGCTTGATGTTCCCGGTTATCGGGCACTAGGATCGAACAGTTACGGGTGTATGCCTTACTTCCCAAAGGTGATATCAACTTCAAGCAGCTTGTCTTTCTCCTGCCCCAAAGTGACTGAACCTCCGAACAAGGCTGGAATGGACTCCAGTGGAGCGGCCATGATCCCGATCTTGTTCTCAACGGGGGCAGCCAGCTTGACCGTTTGTCCATCGAGCAGGGCTTCGTCCGAACCTACAGTCAGTTCCGCAACGCTGTCTCCCTTGGCGAGAGTAATCAATTTCTTATCGATATCATAATCGAAGGCAATCCCCAGCATCTGCGCATAGAGCTTGAGAGGAGCCATAATGACATTCCCAGTCGTTGGCGGAAGGAAACCGAAGCTTTGCGGCTCACCGTTCAGAGAGAGATCTATGGAATAGACTGTACCCTCCTCTGTATTAACGATTACATTCTCAGCCTGCCGCTTCAGCAGTTGGATCCCCTGTTCCAGGTTATCTGCTGTGACCAGATGGGTTCCTTTAGAGATTCCATCCACGATTAAGGAATTAACTACGCCGGAGTGATGGGACAGATCCTTGTAAAGATCAAGGTTATAGGTGATGTCGCTATCTGTCTGGAATTCATAAATACTAGCATTGGAATAGGAATTAAGCTTATCGAACATATAACGTTTCATTTCCAGCTGGTTGCCGTAGCGTTCCGGGTTGGTCTTATACCAGACCTGCTGCCGCAGAATCGAATATGGCGGATAGTAGAAATAAAACTTCGTTTCCGGATGGGCTTTGACTATGCTGATCACATTCTCATCAAAGGTTTGCTTAACAGAATCCAGCGGATCCTCATTATTTCCATACGCGACCTCCTTGTTCCGTGCTGACTGCCAGTTCTTAATGACTAAGTCGCGTCCATAGGTAACTGACTTGTCCCAGTTGTACAGTAGTTCAAGCGATGACAGCTGCAGGTTGGCTCGTCCTTCTGACTTACTCAAGGCTGTAAGCGCCGACTTAATATTAGTTTCATTGAAGACATATTTGTAATCGTTAAGCGGATTGCTATCGTACAGATATGCGGGGAATTCTTCATTCCCGGTTGCATTGTTAGTGCGGAAGGCGAAATAATCGATTCCCCATAATACTTGTTTGACCTGGCCTGTTTTGAAGGCTACTTTTGCAGTCTGATACTGCTCTCCGATGGTCGAGCCTTCAATAGACAACTTAAGAACGTCGCCCTTCAACTTCTCGCCTACATCAGAGGGGAGGAAATTCTCCGTCATGGAGCTGCCGAGAACGATGGTATCATATTTGTAGTTACGGGCTAGACCTGGGTTCTGGTATCGTTCCTGCCAGGATAGTTTAGGAGTATAGAAGCTGGCCTTGCGGTAGAACTGCAAGGGATCGACAATATAACTAAAGGTACCAATCAGAACAGCGAACGCGATAACCATAGTTATAAATTGAAATATAAATTTTTTGTATTTCGTTTTTTTATGCCTCAATTCAATAAATCTCCTTTATCAGTTGAAATGGCCGGGATCAGAAGCTGAAATAGAGAAACTCGCTGATTTTGTTGAAATAGACGACAGCAATACAGAACAAAGCGGCGGCAAAAATGGCGGTTTTCCAGCCCGGCTTGAATCCTTCCAGCATCTGCATGGAGTTGCGGCATAGCACAGCCACAATCATGAAGACAGCCAGTCCCAATACAATCGTCTTGTCCAATGAAGCGATGCCGATTCCGTTAAGGCCGACCATTCCTTTCAACACCTTGATGGCATTGTCCCAACTGGTTGCCCGGAAGAAAACCCAGGTAAGATTAATAAATTGGAAAGTGATAAACCAAGCTACCCATTTCGGCAGTTTGATGTTGGCTTTTTGCCAAATCCGGTGGATAAACTGGGCAAATCCATGCATGAATCCCCAGAAGACAAAGGTCCAGCCCGCCCCGTGCCAGAGACCGCCGATGAGCATGGTCAGCATGGAGTTGATATGGGTGCGTGTAGTTCCTTTACGGCTGCCGCCCAGAGGGAAATAGATATACTCCCGCAGGAAGCGGCTCAAGGTCATATGCCAGCGGCGCCAGAAATCCTGAATGTTCAAGGATTTGTATGGTGAATTAAAGTTGATGGGCAAAATGATATTAAACAGCAGGGCAACACCAATCGCCATGTCCGAATACCCGCTGAAATCATAATAGAGCTGAAGGGTGTAGGAAAGTGAGGTTGTCCAGGCTTGAATAAAATTCAACTGGGACAACACATCAAATCCATTGCTGGCTACGGGTGCAAATGAATCGGCGATAACCACTTTCTTAAATAGCCCAATGCTCAGCAGAAAAAGGCCTTTGGCCACGTTGCTGTAATCAAAACGTTTGCCCCGTAAACGGTCGAACTGCGGCATCATCTCCTTATGATGGAGAATCGGACCTGCAATCAGATGCGGATAAAAGGTTACAAACAATACATAGCTGATCACATTATATTCTTTTGCCTTACCGCGATAAGCGTCGACCAGGTAAGCGATCTGTGTAAAGGTGAAAAAGCTGATTCCGAGCGGAAGCACGATCTTGAGCAATGGAACATCTGTATCGAACAGAGCGTTGACATTGCCGATAAAGAAATCGGCATATTTATAATAGATAAGCAGCAGCAGATTCATGATGATGGCGAAAGCCAAAGCTAGTTTGCGCTTTCGTTCTGTGGCATTCTGCATATGGGAGATGGTTCTGCCCATAAAATAGTTGAAGGCGATGGAACCCAGCAGCAGCGGAAGGTAGCGCACATCCCACCAGCAGTAGAAGAAAAGGGAACTAAGCGCTAGCCAAAGCTTGCTGGCGTAGATCAAACGAAAGCGATTTAATAGAAAATAAACTATCACAGTAACCGGCATGAAAATAAATATAAATTCGTAAGAGTTAAACAGCACTTCTTCAAACACCTCTTCATAATTTTCGACTTCAAATAGCTGGTCTATGGCCCTAAGTTTCAATATACTAAAAAAACGTCTAGCGGGTAAGTCCTTACACGGCAAATAATAAGAAATAATCCTGAAAATTGACAAAAAACGATGTGCGGCAAATATTCCATATTTTAGTTTTTTTGTCAAGTGACATTGAGGCGAGCCGATATCAGGAAGATCTATTCAAAGATATGAGATTGCCGAATGTATAACATCTTGCCGGTATCATCAGCCAGTACTCCTTTATTCCCCCGACTGTTCACGCTGAAACCCGGCGATGGCCTCATATTGACTTTCCAGACTACGGAAGACGGAAATATAGATGGGCAGCAGCTGCTTGTACACTTTGGCATGCTCCTGGATCGGCTGATGCTGATGGGTGGAGCCGATCATTTCGAATACATGATCAAGGGAGTCGATGCGCCGGATAGCATAAAGACCAAGCACAACTGCGCCAAGGCAGGAACTCTCAAAGCTCTCCGGAACGACAACCTCCTGATCGAAAATATCGGCCATCATCTGCCGCCACAGGGCAGAGCGGGCGAAGCCGCCGGTGGCGAGAATCTTGTTCGGGCGGCCAATGCGCTCCTCCATGGCCAGCAGCACGGTGTACATATTGAAAATGACCCCTTCCAGCACTGAACGGATCATATGCTCCTTGTGGTGATTCATCGTCAGGCCAAAGAAGGAGCCCCTGGCGTCCGGATTCCATAGCGGTGCGCGTTCTCCAGTCAGGTAGGGATGAAAGAGCAATCCGCCGCTGCCGGGAGGCACCTGTTCGGCAATGCGTGTCAGCACTTCATAGGGATCAATGCCGAGGCGTTTGGCAGTCTCCACCTCGGAGGCGGCAAATTCATCACGTACCCAGCGGAACAGCATGCCGCCGTTATTCACCGGACCGCCGATGACCCAGTGTTTCTCGGTCAGGGCATAGCAGAAGATTCGCCCTTTGGGATCGGTAAGCGGACGGTCCACTACGGTGCGGATCGCTCCGCTGGTTCCGATCGTGGCAGCGATAACGCCAGGCTGTATGGCACCTACCCCAAGATTAGAGAGGACCCCGTCGCTGGCGCCGACAATAAATGAAGTAGAGGAGAGCAGGCCCAGTTCTGCTGCCAGCCCCGGGAGCAGCCCCTGCATGATATGGGTGGTAGGGACGGGGCTCGACAGGCGCTCCCTGGTAATGCCGGCAATGCTCAGTGCCTCTTCATCCCAATCCAGCTTCTCCAGGTTGAACATGCCTGTAGAAGAAGCGATGGAATGGTCGATCACATATTCTCCGAACAGTTTGGCGAAGATATATTCTTTAATGGAAATGAATTTATAGGCCTGGCGAAAAAGCTCCGGCTGCTCTTCGCCAAGCCACATCAGCTTGGTGATCGGAGACATCGGATGAATAGGGGTTCCTGTACGCAAATATAATTCATGTCCCCCGAGCTCGTTCTTAAGACGGGCAGCACAAGCAGCGCTGCGGTTATCCGCCCATGTGATGCAGGCGGTAAGGGGCTTGCCCGTATTGTCTATGGCAATGACACTATGCATGGCTGAACTGAAAGAGACAAACAGCACCGCTTCAGCGGGGACAGCACTGTCCCGCATCACCGCCGCAATGGTTTGGGTTACTGCATTCATAATTTGTAACGGATCCTGCTCAGCCACAGATGGGGAGGGCTGGTGCAGCGGGTAACCCTGATTGGACTGTGCTGCGATTCGGCCATTTTCTTCGAAGAGGACTGCCTTAGTGCTGGTGGTTCCAATATCAACGCCGATCATATAGGATGTATTCAACGGTTAGTCCTTCTTTCTATTGGAAAATAGATACTTGGAACACTGGAAGCAGGGAATAAAGTACAATTATATAAGGTTATTATATTATCCGGTATACGCTGAGGCAAAATTCAGGTAAACCTCAGGCTGGTGGTTAAGATATTTTGTCTATGGTGTAAGGTTTTATTGACGCAAAAGGATGGATCATGATACGATGTTGCAAATGCTTTACTTTGCTACCACTGTACCAAAGTAAAGTATACGATATGTAAAACGATATATAACTTGCATGATATCTGATGAGGTGACTAATGAAGATGTCCAAACCTAAGGGATTCGAGAAGCCGGCTGGTGTGCGCGACTATCTCCCGCGTGCAGTAACGAAGCTGCGCAAGATTGAGAACGACGTGCTCCACTGCATGAGCCGCTGGGGATACCAGCAGATGATTACACCCACACTTGAATATTACGATACGGTCGGCGTGGCCAGTTCCACATCAGACCAGAAGCTTTATAAATTGCTTAACAACCGTGGTCAGGCCCTGGTGCTGCGGTCCGAAATGACAGCACCGGTTGCGCGCGTGGTTTCATCGTTACTGAAGGATGAGCCACTTCCGCTCCGCCTTTCTTATCATGCCAATGTGTTCCGGGCAATCGAAGAGGAAGCCGGCCGGGAAGCGGAGTTTTTCCAGACTGGTGTGGAGCTTGTAGGCGATGATTCGCCTGAGGCGGATGCCGAGGTCGTGGCGCTGGCCATTTCGTCGCTGCAGGCAGCGGGCGTCAAGTCTTTCAAAATCGCGATGGGACATGTCGGATTCCTGGACGGACTCTTCCAAGAGGCGGTCGCCGGACTGCCGGAAGCCCAGGAGGAGCTCAAGAGCCATCTGCTGAACCGCGATTATGTTGCTTTCCGGGAAACCCTCCGGCGGCTGGACCTGACGGAGGCCCAGAAGCGGGAGCTGGACGGGCTGCTGCGGCTGCGCGGCGGCAAAGAAATCTGCGGGCAGGCACTGGAGCTCAGCAGCCATCCGCTGGCCCGGACCTCTATTGAGCATCTGTGCAAGGTATGGGAGGTGCTTGTCTCTTACGGGGTTTCGCAGCATGTGCTGATTGATCTGACGATGATCGGAGATTTCTCTTATTATACAGGGATGACCTTTGAGGGTTATGCCTCCGAGCTTGGGTTCCCGGTATGCAGCGGCGGGCGGTATGATAATCTGCTTCAGCAGTTTGGGCGCCCGATTCCTTCGACCGGGTTCTCACTCAAAACGAACCGGATTCTGGACGGAGTATCCGGCATGCCGGAAGAGGTGGAGCGGCCGGTATTGATCCAGTACGATGCGCTGCGGCGGACCGAAGGGCTGGAAGAAGCCGCGCGGCTGCGCGCACAAGGCCGGATTGTTGTAACCAAGCTGGCAGCGGGGCCGGAAGAGCTGAAGACGGTGAAGCGGCTTGACACAGAGACGGTGGAAGCCGGCGGTGAGCAGTATGGTGAAATCTATACATTTGTGTCTTTTGTCAGCGAGCACGGCTAAGCGGAGAAATTGCGGCTATATAGATTGAACTTCTTCGGATTTCTACCGCTAATTGCGGTTAAGATCAGGAAATCCGAAGACAACAGCGGCCGGAAGTCCAAATTAAGTTCAATTTATATAGTGATCGGTATAGCGAGAGAACAGAAACGAACAAATTGCAGAGGGAAATGGAAACGGAGGCTAATGATGATGGCGCAGATACTGAAGGTAGCTATGCCGAAAGGCCGAATATACAATAAAGCGGCAGAGTTGTTCCGCCAAGCGGGGCTGCCGATTCCGCCGGATGGCGAAGAGTCGCGCAAGCTGGTGATCTCACTGCCTGAGGCGGGCATGGAGTTTATTCTTGCCAAGCCGGTGGATGTGCCTACCTATGTTGAATATGGTGTGGCGGATATAGGCATCGTGGGCAAGGATGTGCTGCTGGAGGAAGAACGCGACGTGTACGAGCTGCTTGATCTGGGCATCGCACGCTGCCGGATGTCCATTATCGGCCTGCCGAACTGGCAGCCAGGGATTCAGCAGCGGGTAGCGACGAAATACCCGAATGTAGCTTCGCGGTATTTCCGTGAGCAGGGCCAGCAGGTGGAGGTCGTTAAGCTGAACGGCTCGATTGAGCTTGCTCCGCTGATTGGCCTTGCCGACCGTATTGTCGATATGGTGGAGACCGGGCAAACCCTTAAGGATAATGGACTGGTGGAAATGAAGAGCATCTTCGAAATCACAAGCCGGCTGGTTGCGAACCGTGTAAGCTACCGGATGAAGAATGAGCAGATTCAGCAGCTATGCGACCGTCTGCAGGCAGTTATTGCAGAACCGGGGCTTCAGTTACAATAAAATGAGTGTGGATGTTCAAAGGGGGAACGAGCGGTGAAGGTCCAATCGAGCAGGGAATTTAATCTGCAGCGTGAAGTGGAATACGGAACGCCGGAGCAGAACAAGGCCGTGAAGCAAATCGTAGCTGACATCAAACAGGAGGGCGACGCTGCGCTGCTCCGCTATACGGAGCGGTTTGACGGGGCGGCGCTGACACCGGCGCAGCTGCGGGTAACCGCAGAAGAGCTCCAGGCGGCTTATAGCCGGGTTGAGGAATCGTTCGTAACCGCGATTCGTGCAGCCGCGGTCAATATCCGGGCGTTTCACGCCCGTCAGAAACGCAGCTCCTGGATGGATCTGCAGCCGGACGGTACGATCCTCGGCCAGATCATCCGCCCGCTGAAGCGGGTGGGCGTATATGTTCCCGGCGGCAAGGCAGCGTATCCGTCCTCGGTGCTGATGAACGTGATTCCGGCCCAGATCGCCGGAGTGCCGGAGATCGTGATGGTCACACCGCCGTCGACCGGCGGCAAGGACGGCATCGATCCTTATATCCTCGTTGCTGCGGCGGAAGCCGGTGTGAGCGAGGTCTACCGCGTGGGTGGCGCGCAGGCCATCGCCGCGCTCGCCTTCGGCACGGAATCCATCGCGCCGGTCGATAAAATCTGCGGCCCCGGCAACATCTACGTTGCCCTGGCCAAGCGCGAGGTCTACGGCGCGGTCGATATCGACAGCATCGCCGGGCCCAGTGAAATCGTCGTGCTCGCCGACGAAACCGCAGAGCCAGCCTACATCGCGGCTGATCTGCTCTCACAGGCCGAGCATGACGAGATGGCCTCGGCCATCCTTGTGACGCCGTCGCAGAGCCTCGGAGAGGCCGTGGCGGCCGAGGTAGAGCGGCAGCTTCAGGAGCTGCCGCGTGAGGCCATCGCCCGCGCCTCGGTGGAGAACTACGGCGCAATCATCGTCGTAGACTCGATGAAGGAAGGCATCTCCGTAGTGAACCGGCTGGCGCCGGAGCACCTGGAGATTGTCGCCCTAGATCCCATGGGCCTGCTCGGCAGCATCGAGAATGCCGGAGCGATTTTCCTGGGACCGTACAGCTCGGAACCGGTCGGCGATTATTTCGCCGGACCGAATCATATTATACCCACCAATGGCACCGCGCGGTTCTCTTCGCCGGTGGATGTGGATGATTTCATCAAGAAATCAAGCCTGATTTATTACAGCAAGGAAGCGCTGCTGCGTGATGGAGCAACCATTATCGAGTTGGCCAGACGCGAAGGGCTGGAAGGTCATGCACGGGCGATAGAGATCAGGCTGGAGAATGAAGCGAAGGGCGGAGAAGAACATGGAGAATAACAATAACGAACAGGCTGTTCGCAAAGCAGGTCTTAGCCGTAAAACAAACGAAACGGATATCACGCTGTCCCTGGCTGTGGACGGAAGCGGCATTGCAGAGCTGGAGACCGATGTGCCTTTTCTGAACCATATGCTCGATTTATTCACGAAGCACGGCCAATTTGACCTTTCTCTGGAGGGCCGGGGGGATATTGATATTGACGACCACCATACGGTGGAGGATATCGGTATCTGTCTGGGACAGGCGCTCCGCGAGGCACTGGGTGACAAAAAAGGCATCAAGCGTTATGCGAGTGTGTTCATTCCCATGGATGAAGCACTGGCCCAGGTGGTCATCGACATCAGCAACCGGCCGCATTTTGAATACCGGGCGGCTTATCCGTCGCAGCAGGTAGGCAGCTTCTCTACGGAGCTGGTTCATGAGTTCCTCTGGAAATTCGCGCTGGAGGCCCGGATTACACTGCACGTGATAGTACACTACGGCTCCAATACTCATCATATGATTGAGGCGATATTCAAAGCGCTGGGACGGGCGCTGGACGAAGCAACGCAGATTGATCCGCGTGTGAAGGGTGTGCCATCCACGAAGGGAGTGCTGTAGCATGACCGTTGCTATCGTCGATTACGGCATGGGCAATCTGCACAGTGTCAGCAAGGCGGTGGAACGTCTCGGCTACGAGAGTCTTGTGACAGGCGATGCCGGGGAAATTCTTGCGGCAAGCAGTGTCATTCTGCCGGGCGTCGGTGCTTTTGGCGATGCGATGGAACAGCTGCGGAGCAGCGGGCTCGATCTTGTGGTCAAGGAGGCCGCTGCCGGGGAACAGCCGGTGCTTGGCATTTGTCTGGGCATGCAGCTGCTGTTCAGCAGCAGTGTGGAGCACGGCGAGCACGAAGGGCTGGACATCCTGCCGGGATCGGTGGTGCGGTTCGCGCCCCGTGACGGCTATAAGGTGCCGCATATGGGCTGGAACAAGCTGAGCTTCCGGCAGCCGCAGAGCCCGCTGCTTGAGGGACTGGAAGAGGGGCATGTGTATTTTGTCCATTCCTATCATGCAGTGGTTGGACAGGAGAACGATTTGCTCGCCGTAACGGATTACGGGCATCCGGTCACGGCGGTGGTCGGGCGGGACAATGTCTTCGGCATGCAGTTCCATCCGGAGAAGAGCGGAGAGCTTGGCATAAAGCTGCTGGGGAATTTTCTAAAGCTTAAGAGAGAGCGGGCGTAAGCCCGCTATAAATATATTGTAATGAAAGCGGGGAGCGCCACATGTCTTCTTTTATCGTGTATCCGGCAATTGATATCCGGGATGGAAAGTGTGTAAGACTGCAGCAGGGTGATTACGCTCAGGAAACGATCTATAATGACAGTCCGGTGCAGGTCGCTAAATCATGGGAAGAGCAGGGGGGCCGGTTCATTCACCTCGTAGATCTGGACGGCGCGAAGGCCGGACATCCTGTCAATGACGCCATCATCGGTGCCATTGCCAAAAACGCAGGTGTGCCCGTCCAGGTGGGCGGCGGACTCCGCAGTCTTGCTGATGTGGAGAAGCTGCTCGGTCTTGGAGTCAGCCGGGTCATTATCGGGACGGCGGCCATCAATGACCATGCTTTTACGGAGGCTGTGCTCGCCAAATACGGCGATAAGGTAGCTATCGGCATTGATGCACGGAATGGCTACGTAGCTACGCATGGCTGGCTGAACACCTCCGAGGTGCGCGCCGAGGATTTGGCTAAGGAGCTGGCAGCCAAAGGCGCGGAGACGTTTATCTACACGGATATCTCCCGTGACGGGATGATGCAGGGTCCGAATATCGAGGGAATCGTGGCCATGGCTGCTGCCAGCGGCAGAACCGTCATCGCCTCCGGCGGCGTTACGAGCCTTGACGATCTGCTGCGCCTGAGCGTACATAGCGGCAGCGGAATCGGTGGAGCGATTGTAGGCAAAGCGCTGTACACCGGCAACATCAAGCTTCCCGAGGCGCTGCAGGCGCTGGGACGTCCAGCAGGACAGCTGTAATATAGGGCAAAAAATTGATCGAAGAGAATTCGAGGCGGATGCCCTCAGAACCCTTTGAAGGAGGGACTTCATAATGTTAGCCAAACGTATCATTCCCTGTCTGGATGTGAAAGACGGGCGGGTAGTTAAAGGCGTTAATTTTGTCAATCTGCGCGATGCCGGAGACCCGGTGGAGCTGGCGGCGCTGTATGACCGTGAAGGTGCGGATGAACTGGTGTTCCTGGACATTTCCGCCTCGGTGGAAGGACGGGCGACCATGGTTGAAGTGGTCCGGCAGACGGCTGGCGAGATTGCCATTCCCTTCACCGTTGGCGGGGGGATTTCCACTCCCGACGACATGAAGCGGATTCTGCGCGCGGGCGCGGATAAAATCGGCATCAACACGGCGGCGGTCAACAATCCGCAGCTTATTCTGGAAGGGGCCCGCCGCTTCGGCTCCCAGTGTATTGTGGTGGCGATGGATGCCAAATATAATGAGGCTTGGGGCGAATGGGAAGTGTACACGCATGGCGGGCGCAAGCCTACCGGCATCCGTGCGCTGGCCTGGGCTAAGGAGGCCGAGAAGCTGGGCGCCGGCGAAATACTGCTGACGAGCATGGATGCGGACGGGACCAAGGACGGCTTTGATTTGAAGCTGACCGCAGCGGTCTGTGATCTGCTCAGCATCCCCGTAATTGCCTCAGGCGGTGCGGGCAAGATTGAGCACTTTTATGATGTATTTACTGAAGGCAAAGCCGATGCGGGACTTGCGGCGACCATTTTTCACTATAAAGAGATCGCGATTCACGATTTGAAGACAGAACTGAAGCAAAAAGGGGTAGAGATCCGATGAGCCAAGAAAAAGAGAATAGAACCCTGATCCAACAAGAAGCAATCGAAGGCATCCGCTGGAATGAATCCGGTCTGCTCCCTGCTGTCGTGCAGGATGCCGGCACTTTGGAAGTATTGATGTTTGCCTATATGAATCCGGAGTCGCTGCAGCTCTCGCTGGAGAGCGGCCAGACCTGGTTCTGGAGCCGTTCACGCAGTGAATTGTGGCATAAAGGGGGAACCTCGGGCAATACCCAGGCCATTACCTCGATCCATTATGATTGCGACAGCGATACGCTGCTCGTAAAGGTTATACCGGAGGGACCCGCCTGTCATACCGGTGAAACCTCCTGCTTCTTCCGTGAGATTCCACTGAATGCTCCGGCAGCAGCAGCGGCACCAGTCGCTAAAGCAGCTGAGACAGAGCCTTCTGCAAACCTTGCAGATAGCGGACGTTTTGCTGTACTGGGTGAACTGGAGCGGGTCATTGCCGAGCGGGAAGCCGAACGTCCGGAGGGTGCTTATACGACCTATCTGTTTGACAAAGGCGTCGACAAGATTCTGAAAAAAGTAGGCGAAGAGGCTTCGGAAACGATCATCGCCGCCAAAAATAAAGACAACGCCGAGCTGCGCCTTGAGGTCAGCGACCTGATCTATCACCTGCTGGTGCTGCTCCAGGAGCGCAAGCTTCCGCTCGATGAGATTCTGGAGGAACTGAGCGCCCGCCACGAACGGCCGCGCCGGGACTAAGGGGGCTTTTCGCATGCATATCGATTACCATACCCATCATGAACGCTGCGGCCATGCGGTAGGGAAGCTGGAGGAGTACGTGCAGCGCGGCATAGCGCTGGGGCTTCAGCAGCTTGGGTTATCCGACCATTTGCCGCTCATTCATGTCAATCCGGAGACCTATTATCCTGAAATGGCCATGCCGCTTGCCGAGCTTCCGCGTTATGTGGAGGAATGCCTGACGCTGAAGGAGCGCTACCGTGGTAAGATTGAGCTGCGGGTGGGGCTGGAAGCCGATTATATCGAAGGCTATGAAGAACAGATTCGTGAGCTTTTGTCGCCCTATCCTTGGGATTATCTGATTGGTTCGGTTCATTTTCTCGGGGAGTGGGATATCACGGATCACCGGCAGACCCATGACTGGGAAGGCAAAGATGTAATGGAGGTATACCGCAGGTATTATGATGCTGTGCGGAAGTCGGCGTTATCGGGATTATATGATATTATAGGACATATGGATGTAATCAAACGATTCGGCTATGGTCCGCAGACACCGGAAGGCAAAGCTGAGGTCAGAGAGCTGGAGCTGGATGCGCTGAGGGCAATTGCAAGCAGCGGCATAGCCATGGAGCTGAATGCTTCCGGGCTGAGCAAGCCCTGCGCGGAGATGTTTCCGGCAGAGCATGTGCTGCAGCAAGCGCTGGCACTCAGTATTCCGCTTACCCTGGGCTCTGATGCCCATGATCCGGCAAAGCTGGGAGACGGCTTGCAGGAGGCGCGAAGTCTGCTGTGGCGCACTGGTTTCCGTGAGCTGGCGGTATTCGAAGGACGCCGCCGTACATCCGTCCAGTTTGAACTATAAATTATGATCCCCAGGAGGGTACTATGCATCATCATCAATTGCGTATTTTTTCCGGTTCGTCGAATCCGAAGCTGGCCGCAGATATTGCGGAGCGTCTGGGCGCCCCGCTGGGCCAGATTAAGCTGACCCGCTTCAAGAGCGGCGAGATTTATGTGCATTATGAAGAGAGCATCCGGAACTGTGACGTATTTTTGGTGCAATCCCTCGCACACCCGATCAATGAGCTGTTCGTTGAGCTGCTCGTCATGATTGATGCCGCCAAACGTGCATCGGCAAGAACTGTGAATATCATTGTGCCCTATTACGGATACGCCCGGCAGGAGCGTAAATCTGCTCCACGTGAGCCGATTTCGGCCAAAATGGTCGCGGATGTGCTTACGACTGCAGGAGCGACCCGTGTCATTACCATCGACCTGCATGCAGCAGCTATACAAGGATTCTTCAATATTCCGGTCGATCATCTGACGGCGCTTGATCTGATCAGCGGATATCTGAAGGTGAAGGGACTTTCCGATCTTGTGGTAGTTTCGCCGGATGCCGGGCGCGCTTCCATGGCGGAGAAGCTGGCCAGCCGGCTGGATTCACCGTTCGCGATTATGATCAAGAAACGTCCGGCCCATAACGAATCAGTAATCACGCATGTTATCGGCGATGTTGAAGGACGAACGCCGATTATTATTGAGGATCTGATCGATACGGGCACGACGATTGTGAATGTGGTGGAAGGCCTGAAGGAGCGGGGAGCCAAGAACAGCATCGTGTGCGCAACTCACGGTTTATTCTCCGGTGACGCGCTTGTACGCATGGACCATCCCAATATAGATGAAGTGGTAATCACGGATTCCATCGCGCTTCCGGATGACCATTCCAACCGCTTTAAAGTGTTGTCCGTTGCACCTATGCTGGCTGAGGCAACACGCATTATCATCGAAGGCGGTTCTATAGATAAGTTGTTCAGAGACGCGGGGATTTAATTTCCCGCGTTTTTTTGTTGATGTTCTCATTCATTCCGGTGAACCTCTCACGGCTGCAAGCTTTTTCCCTCCAATGGTTTCCCTTACGCTTGAGAATCTCCCTGCCACATGTGGTATACTATTTGGAGACAGTCGGGACCATAAATGGAAACGAAAGAACGCTTAAGATGGGAGCTCAGGGTGCCGCAAGACGCCGCTCTCCTATTTTTCGTGAGGATAAGGAAGCTTACAAAGGGAGGTGCCTTGCTTCCATGATTGAGAGAACTTCAGAGAATGTTGCGGAAGGCAGTAATGTTATTTCCGTCACTCTGGATGCCAATTTTTTCTTTGAAAGAGCCGTACGGTCGCTGGACCGCTTTCAATATGATAAGGCATTAAAGAATTTTCGCAAAGCTGTTGAATATGAACCGGAAAACCCTGTGAATCATTGCAACATGGCGGGTATATTATCTGAGATGGGCGATTATGAAGCATCGAATGATATTTTGATCCATGTGCTGGAGAAGATTGACCCTGCAATGACGGAATGTCATTTCTATATGGCTAATAATTTTGCCAATATGGAAAGTTTTGAAGAGGCCGAGCGGTCGCTGGTCACGTATCTCGAGGAGGATGCGAGCGGCGAATATCTGGCAGAGTCCGAGGAACTGATGGAGCTGCTGCAATACGAGCTGAACCGCCCTGCCCCGCTGATCCGGATCCGCAGCCGTGAAGGCGTGGTCGAGCATGACCGGGCCCGCACGCTGCTGGAAGAGGGGAAGTTCCCGCAGGCAGTTAAGATGCTAGAGGAGATCACTAAGAATACGCCGGACTTTCTGGCGGCTCATAACAATCTTGCTCTTGCCTACTTCTACATGGGCCGTTTTGCCAAAGCGAAGGAATGCCTGTCCGAGGTGCTGGAGCAGGATCCCGGCAACCTGCATGCGCTTTGCAATATGGCCATCTTCATGCAGTATGCGGGAGACAAGGAACAACTGGCGGTCTTGCTGCGTATGCTTGAGGCGACAGTGCCGTTTCATCAGGAGCATGTGTTCAAAATGGCCACAACGATGGGCATTCTGGGCAGACACAGAACAGCCTATGGCCATTTCCGCCGCCTGCTGAAGGATGAAGAGGTGGGCGGAGACGCTGGTCTCTATCATTATTGTGCAGCGGCCGCCAGCAACAGCAGCCTGTACAATGAAGCGCTGCGCTGCTGGAGACAGGCAGCCAAGCTGGATCCCGAATCGGCTGTGCCGGGCTTCTTCCTGTCACAGCTGCAGGGGGCGCAGGCCGAAGGCAGACCGATGCCTCTTGTCAGCTACAACTACCAGCTGCCATTTCAGGAGCAGCTCAAGCAGTGGCAGGGCAACACGGACAGCTTTACCGAGGAGATGCGGAACAATCCGCTGCTGCGCGCTTCGTTCTTCTGGGCGCTGCGCTATGGTGATGCCAACACGAGGCTGCAGGTGACCGAAGCGCTGCGCTGGATCGAGGACGAAGAGATGTCCGAGGTGCTGAACGGGCTTCTGGCGCAGGAGCCGCTGCAGGAAGATAAGCTGCAGGAGGCGGCGCTGCTCAGCCTGCAGCGGCTGATCGGCAGCAGTCCGGATGCGAGTGCTGCTCCCCAGGAGGAGCTGCCGCCGCTAAGCCATAAAGGGCCGCCGGAATGGAAAGAAGACTGGCAGCGGATATTGGACCATACGGCATCAATGATGGACCGGCGGTATGATGCCATCCAGAAGAAGGACGCCGAGCTCCTATGGAAGCAGTTTGTTAGCGATTTGTATCCCGATGTGCCTTACTTCCGCCATACGGGGGGCTGGGCCGCAGCTCTGGAATATCTGACTGCCAAACTGCATGACCGGCCGATTACCTATCGCGAGGTGGCCCAGCATTATGGGGTTTCTGCCTCCATGGTAAGCCGGTATGCACGCCGTATCAGCAACGAATGTGATATTCCCGGGAGCTTGCCCGGGCAGGAGACCCTGCCCTCGTCAACGGAGAATATCTAGATATTTGCAATATTACTGCAAGGAAATATAAGCAAGGAAGTATAAAGTGAGTATTATACTGCATCCTTTATATTATTCACCTGAAACGCATCTTGGCTTCCTAGAAGCCCTACAGCCGTTTCTTCCAAATAAATAACCCACTTGTAAGGAGGCCAAAGTGATGTACAAAACGATTGTAATCGGAACAGGCCCGGCCGGGCTGACTGCCGCGATTTATTTGGCGCGTGCCAACCTTAGCCCGCTCGTGATTGAAGGCTTGCAGCCGGGGGGACAACTGACAACGACGACAGAAGTGGAGAACTTTCCAGGCTTTCCTGAGGGAATCCTCGGTCCTGACCTGATGGATAACATGCGTAAGCAGGCGCAGCGCTTTGGTGCGGAGTTCAAGAACGGCTGGGTGGAATCCGTGGATTTCTCGCAGCGCCCCTTTAAAGTAACTGTAGATGGACTGGGTGTGCTGGAGGCCGAAACAGTTATTATCTCGACTGGTGCCTCGGCCAGATATTTGGGCATCCCGGGTGAGCAGGAGAATGTAGGACGCGGGGTCAGCACTTGTGCAACCTGTGACGGCTTCTTTTTCCGCAACAAAAAGATTGTCGTGGTCGGCGGCGGCGATTCCGCAATGGAGGAAGCCAGCTTCCTAACCCGGTTTGCCTCCAGCGTAACCTTGGTTCACCGCCGTCCGGAGCTTCGTGCTTCGAAGATCATGCAGGACCGGGCGCGCGACAACAGCAAGGTAGCCTGGGCGCTTAACCGCACGCCGCTTGAAGTAACGGTCGGCGATGCCGGGGTTAAAGGGCTGACAGTCCGCAACAACGAGACAGGTCTTGAAGAACTGGTGGAAGCGGACGGTGTATTTGTAGCCATTGGACACACACCGAACACAGCGTTCCTGGGCGGGCAGATTACTACCGATACCAATGGGTACATTGTGGTGAATCCGGGTACGACGGAAACGAACATTCCGGGTGTTTTCGCTTGCGGCGATGTACAGGATACACGTTACCGGCAGGCAATCTCCGCAGCGGGAACCGGTTGTATGGCGGCGATGGATGCCGAGAAGTTCCTGGAGGGCACCATGGTGCATGACTGGAGCGAAACGCTGGATAAATAAGTACAGCTTCTTCTAAAATATCTATTGAATAGGCAAGCCGGCTGGTCCCTCAATCAGGGACCAGCCGGCTTTTTCTTTTATCTTCAGAGATGTGCGGACCTTCGGATTGAACTTTTTTTCACTTAGTGATTGCAATCACTATTGCCCCCTATCGGCTATGCTAAGCTGTTGTTGAGAAGGATTCTCAGTAGGGAGAAGATGCATATGAACAAAGTGCTGAAGATGGATGAATCCATATTCGAGCTGGTGAGCCGGCATCCCGAGGTTGTGGACATTATGACAGAGCTGGGCTTTCAGGATATTGCCAAGCCGGGAATGCTGCAGACCGCAGGCCGTTTCATGACCTTGTCCAAAGGAATCAAACTGAAGAAAATGAATCCGGACGCCGTAAAGCTGACGTTTCAGCGCCATGGCTTCGAGATTCTTGAATAGAGATTATCTGCAAGACGATATGATAAAAGGAGCGGAATTCCAATGAGTGAACTAATTAACAACCGCGAAGTAGATGTGCCTGAGCAGACACGCCGGCAGGCGATGCTCAAAGAAATTATAAAGGAACTTCATGCCGGGAAAAGTGTGGAAGAGGTCAAAGCACGCTTCGCAGAAGCGGTAGGCGATGTTACGGTGGCGGAGATTTCCGCGATGGAGCATTCACTGATGACGGAGGAGGGTATTCCTGTAGCGGAGGTCCAGCGCCTGTGTTCGGTGCATACGGCCATTTTCAAAGGCTCCATTGAGCAGATTCACCGTTCCTCGAAGCCGGAGGAGCAGCCTGGTCACCCCGTGCATACCTTCAAGCTGGAGAACCGCGAAATCGAACGTCTGGTCAACTTCCGCCTGGAGCTGCATGCCGGTAAGTTTCTGAAGAACGCCAGTGAAGAAATCATCTTCAAGCTGCTGGAGGATCTCAGCCTGCTGCTGGATCTCGACAAGCATTACAGCCGCAAAGAGAACCTGTTGTTCCCGTATCTTGAGAAATACGGAATTTATGGCCCGACCAAGGTTATGTGGGGTGTGGACGACGGCATCCGCGCGATGATAAAAGAGGCTAAAGCTGCACTCAGCCAGTATAACGGCCAAGCCGAGGACATCGGAGTTATGCTTACGAACATCATCCAGGAAGTAAATGAGATGATCTTTAAGGAAGAAAATATTCTGCTGCCGATGGCGCTCGACAAGCTGACCGAAGATGAATGGGTCAAGATAGCCAGAGAAAGCGACGAGATCGGCTTCTGCCTGACTGCACCGGAGCAGGAATGGATTCCTGAGCGTGCTGACGAACCGGAAGGAGCTGCAGTGCAGAGTGAAGCTGTAGGCGAAAGTCCGCAGGGCTTTATCCGTTTCGAGACGGGCCTGCTGTCGCTCCATCAACTGGAGACCGTACTGAACCATCTGCCCGTCGATTTAACGTTCATTGATGAGAATGATGTAGTCCGCTATTTCTCACATGGCAAGGAGCGGATTTTCGCCCGGACCAAAGCGGTTATAGGCCGCACGGTGCAGAACTGCCATCCGCCGCAAAGTGTGCATGTGGTCGAGAAATTACTGGAAGACTTTAAGGCAGGCCGCAAGGATGCCGAGGATTTCTGGATTGCGATTAAGGATAAATTTATCTACATCCGTTATTTCGCCGTTCGTGATGAAGCGGGCCGCTACATGGGTACGCTGGAGTTCACACAGAATATCGCACCGATTCGTGCGCTGGAAGGGCAAAAACGCATATTGTCAGAATAATGACAAGATTGATTTACTACACCTGTTCCTCGCCGGTTAACCCGGCAAATCCACCTGACTTCCCGCCACTAAAGGCCGGGAAGTCTTTTTTGCAACCGCAAAAACCTGTTTTAGTTCTAATTAATCCCGGCTCTGCATTTCTTAACTATGCCATGTGCATTGTCCATGTATCTTGCCTGGCCAATAAATTCATGTGCTCTGGATAGCTTAGCTTTCAAATTAGCCGGGTGTGTCGCCTTTCCTTGACCGCAGAGAAAGCTTCTATTATAGTGGGTACGTAGGATTAACTATTTTAGCATAGAAAAAGGTGGCTTGTTACATGTCTGAAAATATCTACGTTGGCGTGGATTTAGGTGGAACCACGATTAAGGTTGGAATCTGCAATGCCGAGGGGAATCTGCTGCACACTTATGAAGGTCCTACAGGGACTGCGGATGGCGTCGATGCCGTCATCGATAACATCGAGAAATATGTGCGCCAGATTGTGGAGGACTCTCCATACTCTTGGGATCAGCTTGCCGGTGTAGGAGCGGGCCTTGCCGGCTTTACGAACATTCGTGAAGGAATCATCATCCTTGCGCCTAACATAGGTTTTAGAGATGTGCCGATCCGCTCCATTCTGGAGAACCGATTGAACAAGCCTGTGAAAATAGACAATGACGCGAATGTGGCTGCACTGGGCGAAGCCTGGAGCGGTGCGGGACGCGGCATTGAGAATTGCGTCTGCTACACACTGGGAACGGGTGTTGGCGGCGGCATTATCATTAACGGTAAGGTGTATCAAGGATTTGCCGGTCTCGCAGGTGAACTGGGCCATATCTCTGTAGTGCCAGACCTGGAAGCGATCCAGTGCGGCTGCGGCAATATGGGTTGTTTGGAAACCGTTTCCTCTGCTACGGGAATTATCCGTATGGCCAATGATGCTGTAGCACGCGGGGACCGCACCACTCTGTCATTGGTAGAGAAGATTGCGGCGAAGGAAGTATTTGATGCAGCAAAAGCGGGCGACGAAGTTGCAATTCGTATTGTTAACCGTGCAGCGTTCTATCTGGGCAAGTCCATTGCGGCGGTAGCTGCGGTGCTTAACCCTGAAGTGTTTATCATTGGCGGAGGTGTCTCCAAGGCGGGGGATATTTTGTTTGACGAGGTCCGCCGTGTATTCGCCAAGCTGACTCCCGAGCCATTGCAGAAAGGCGTTACCATCGTTCCTGCGGAACTGGGGAATGACGCTGGTATTATTGGGGCTGCCGGCCTTTTGTTGCGTTCTTAATAAGCTGGAATTATTCATATACTAATTTTAGGGAGGGGACGCTTTAATGACCGAATTGGAGCAATCTCCGTCGGCTAGTGCCACCCTGATCATTATTACGGGTATGTCGGGTGCAGGCAAGACCATTGCTGTACAAAGTCTGGAGGACCTCGGGTTCTTCTGTGTCGATAATCTGCCGCCGGTGCTGATCCCGAAATTCGCCGAGCTGATTGAGCAGTCGAAGGGGAAAATTGCCAAAGTGGCGCTCGTAATTGATCTGCGGGGGCGGGAGTTTTTTACGGCTTTGTCAGAGTCGCTGGCCTACATCAAAAACGAGTCAACCATCGGCTGCGAGATTCTGTTTCTGGATGCAACGGATTCTGTGCTTGTCCAGCGCTACAAGGAGAGCCGGCGGCATCATCCGCTGGCTCCCAAAGGGATGCCGCTTGACGGCATCCGGCTGGAGCGCCAGATGCTGGAAGAGCTGAAGGATTCCGCTACACTGTGTCTGGACACCAGCAGCATGAAGCCGGTGCAGTTGAAGGAGAAGATCGTATCGCGGTTTTCGCATCTTGGAAAAAGCACACTCTCCGTTAACATTACCTCGTTCGGATTCAAGTATGGCATTCCGATCGATGCAGACCTCGTATTTGATGTCCGCTTCTTGCCTAACCCACACTATGTGGATCAACTGCGGCCCAAGACTGGCCAAGACAGCGATGTCTACGATTATGTAATGAAATGGCCTGAAACGCAGACGTTTCTGACCAAGCTGCTGGATATGCTTCATTTCCTAATTCCGCAATACCGCAAGGAGGGCAAATCCCAGATTATTATCGGCATCGGCTGCACGGGCGGCAAACACCGTTCGGTAGCGATCGCGGAATATTTGGGCAAAATGCTTGGAGTTAGCGAGACGGAATCCGTAGCGGTTAGCCATCGGGATTCCGAGCGTGATCGGCATTAACGAGAGAAGGGATCATTAGTGGCTGAAGAACAAGGGCAGCGTCCGCGTATCGTCGTGATGGGCGGCGGTACCGGTCTATCTGTCATGCTTCGCGGTTTGAAGGAAAAGCCGCTTGATATTACGGCTATAGTTACTGTGGCGGATGACGGGGGCAGCTCCGGTATTCTGCGCAGCGAGCTGCAAATGCCGCCGCCAGGCGATATTCGCAATGTGCTCACGGCTATGGCTGATGTAGAACCGCTGATGGCGGAGATTATGAAATACCGCTTCAGCAGTGGAGAAGGACTGGCCGGACACAGCCTCGGCAATCTTATTCTTGCGGCGCTTACGGATATCTCCGGTGACTTTGTCACCGCTGTCCGTGAGCTTAGCCGGTTGTTCGCCGTTCGCGGCAGAGTGCTGCCGGCTGCTGGGCACGCTGTGGTGCTGCATGCGGAGATGTCGGACGGCACGATTATTACCGGCGAGTCCAAAATCCCGGAGGCCGGGGGACGGATCAAACGCGTCTTTCTGGAGCCTGCTGATGTGGAACCGCTGCCGGAGGCGCTGGAGGCCATCCGTAATGCAGATGCCATCCTCTGCGGCCCCGGAAGCCTGTATACCAGCATTCTTCCCAACCTGCTGGTGCCGAAGCTGGCGGAGGCTATTGTAGAATCCGAAGCGATTAAGATCTTTGTCTGCAATGTGATGACCCAGCCGGGTGAAACGGATAATTACACGGTCAGTGATCATCTTCAAGCGGTGTATGATCATGTCGGCCTGCACTTATTCGATTACGTTATTGTCAACGACGGGGAGATCCCAGAGCAGGTTCAGGTCAAATATGCGGAAAAAGGCGCCCGCCCGGTGCTGCTTGACCGGGATGTGCTGGACGGCAACGGTTATAAGGTCATTGCGGATAAGCTAGTCTTATTCAAGACTTATCTCCGGCATGACACGAATAAACTCAGTCACCATATTTACCAGTTAGTGAAGGACTGGAAATCCAGATAGTTCTGGTTTGATTTTTGGATGAACATGAAAGAGGTGAGCCCCTTGTCTTTTGCGGCCCTTACAAAAAAAGAGCTGACGATGGTGGAGAGCCAGCCTTGCTGCGAGAAAGCGGAAATGTCAGCGCTGATCCGAATGAATGGTTCGGTGCAGCTTTCGAGCAAAAAGGTAGTTCTCGACATTTCGACGGAAAACGCCGCGATTGCAAGGCGGGTATATTCCTTACTTAAGAAATATTACCAGGTCCATATCGAGCTGCTCGTGCGTAAAAAAATGCGTTTGAAGAAGAATAACGTTTATATCGTAAGAATCCCAAACCGTGTTCAGGAGATCCTGAAGGATTTGCGGATTGTTTCCGAAGGTTTCATCTTTACCGATGGGATCGACAAGGAAATCGTCGGTAAGAACTGCTGTAAGCGCGCATATCTGCGTGGTGCATTTATGGCGGGGGGATCGGTCAACAACCCGGAAGGTTCTTCCTACCATCTGGAAATCGCCTCCATGTATGAGGAGCACTGCAAAGCGCTGGTGGATCTGGCTGGGGAATTTCACCTGAACGCCCGATGCATAGAGCGCAAGAAAGGCTTTATCCTATATATCAAGGAAGGCGAGAAAATCATTGAATTTCTCAGTCTGATTGGAGCGCATCAAGCGTTGTTTAAATTTGAGGATGTGCGGATTATGCGTGATATGCGTAACTCCGTGAACCGGATCGTCAACTGTGAAACAGCGAATTTGAACAAAACGATTGGCGCTGCGGTGCGGCAAATTGAGAACATCAAGCTGCTGCAGCGTGAAGTGGGACTGGAAAGCCTGCCGGATAAGCTGCGCGAGGTCGCTGAAATCCGTTTGGCACACCCGGACATCAACCTCAAGGAAGTGGGCGAGATGCTGAAGGGAACGGTCAGTAAATCCGGTGTAAACCACCGTTTGCGCAAAATTGACGAGCTGGCTGATAAGCTTCGGGGAAGCTGATTATTTTTTTTCTAGTGTGGATGAGGTTATAATGATATAATATTATAAAATTAATGTGAAATTTTTGGGCAGATCTCAAATAGGGGGTAAGCGTTTCATGACAAAGCACCCGGTAGTTGTACGGTTGAAGACGGGGCTCCACGCTCGGCCGGCAGCATTGTTCGTGCAAGAAGCTAACAAGTTTTCGTCGGAGATTTTCGTGGAAAAAGACGATAAAAAGGTTAACGCCAAAAGCATCATGGGCATTATGAGCCTGGCGATCAGTTCCGGCACGGAGATTTATATTAGCGCGGATGGCGCCGATGCGGATCAAGCTGTAACCGCTTTGACTAGTCTTGTAAGCAAGGAAGAGCTTGAGAACCAATAATCTTGCAAGTTCTTACTTATTTGTACACCAGAAACGTTGCTGCGCTCCCTCTCCGGGAGACGGCCAGTTTAAAAAGCCCCTTTGCGGGCTTTTTTTATTACCTTGTTTAGGGAATTTGAATTTGATGAGACTAGAAGGAGAATGAGCATGCACAATCAGGTGACTTTAGCAGAGCCGACAGTAGAGCTGGCGCCGCAGTACTTGGCATTTTACGAAGAATGGCTGGCAGGCGGAGAGATATTCGTCCCTTGGGTAATTGGCATTGATCCCACCGACTTCGCGGCTATGGTCCGGTATTTGCAGGATAACGCGGATGGCGTAAATCTTAAAGAAGGCTGGGTACCTAGTTCTACATACTGGTTGGTGAATGCCGATTCCAAAGTGGTGGGTGCAGTAAATATAAGGCATCGCCTGACTGAGAAACTGCTTCAGAGCGGGGGACATATTGGATATGGGATACTTCGCTCTGAGCGGCGCAAGGGATTGGCAACCGAACTTCTGAGACAGGCGTTGCTGAAGGCGGGCGGGCTTGGGATTGCCAAAGCGCTTGTCGTTTGCGATGACAGCAATATCGCTTCCGAACGGACGATCCGCAGAAACGGCGGGCTGGAGGATAGTTCATACATCGAAGAGGACGGCAACGTGATCCGGAGGTTCTGGATCGAGACGTGAAATGCAGGCGGAATGTAACCTCTGCAAATTTTTTCTTCAAAAGCCTTGGGGGATATGCAACTTTTGCCAAGCAGTTCCGTCTAGAGGGTACCAACAATTTTTGGAGAATGAAAGGGGATGGCAAGGATGAAGAAATGGGGCAAAACAGTCGGTACCGTATTGCTGGCGGGAAGTTTATTGGTAGGGGGTACGGCGTTAAGCGGAGTGCTCCTGGCTCCTGAAAAGGCTTACGCTGCTGAGGACGTGCAGAGAAATGTCGTTAGTGTTGTAGGTAAAGGCGAGCTTTCGATCAAGCCGGATATCGTGTATCTGTCGATTGGCGTCAGCACTTCTGCTGCAACAGCTGAAGAAGCACAGAAGTCCAATGGAGCCAAAATCACCAAGCTGACCAACCTGCTGAAAAAAACCTGGGGTATTGCGGATAAGGATATTCAGAGCACCCAATTTTATGTGCAGCCTAATTACGCCTACACTGAAAAAGACGGTCAACAGGTTAAGGGTTATAACGCCCAGCACACGCTGCAAGTCTCTTACCGCGATCTGACTAAGGTCGGGGGACTGCTGGATGCCGCTTCTACAGCGGGAGCGAACAACATCGGAAGTGCTCGGTTTGCCATTGAGGATCCTTCTGCATTCGAAGCACAGGTTATTGAGAAAGCAATGGCTAATGCAGATGTGAAGGCAGCTGCGATTGCCAAAGTGGCCAAACGCAGTCTGGGCCAGGTCGTTACGGTAATCCAGAACGATGACGGTAATAATCCTGTTGTCTATATGGAGAGTGCCCAAATGTCCAAAGCATCGGCCGATATGGCTGCAGGCACTTCGGTTGAAGCGGGAGAGGTTAAAGTATCTACCCAGCTTAGTGTAATGTACGAGCTGAAATAAGTAGCAACGGGTGAGGCGTTGCTTCCGCTGTGATGGCGGAGGCAACGCCTCTTTTTGCTTTTGAAGTACAGAAGCAGGTGTGAAATCTCTCAATTTGTTTAAAGTAATGTAATAAGACTCGTAATATTTGCAGGGAAACTTTAAGAAACTGTAAGGAGCGTTGTAACAACCACGGTTGCTGTTTATTCTATAATGGGAAGAGTCAATCATCGTATCAGCGGAAGGGGAAAAAAGTATGAAGTATATGTCGAAAGAACAGGCCCGGAAATGGGGCGCAGGATTAATGGCAGCAGGATTGCTGCTGGGCGGAGCTCTTCTGCCTGCAGAGACGAGCCAGGCCGCAGCGGCCAAGACACAGGCTAAGGTCAATTCATCACTTGTTGTATTAAAAACAAACGGAACGATTTCACAGCATACCGGGATCGTAAGCGCAGGAAAAGTATGGGTGCCGGTTGCTTTTATGCGTGATTCTCTGGGTATGCCGTTGACTTATGATAAAACGGAGAAAACTTATACGATCGGGAACGGAATTACACGAACCAAGCTGATGGTCTCCGATTACGGCACCTCCATCACGGTCAATAATTATTTCCTGGGAGAGTTTGAAGGCAAGATTATAAATAACCGTCTGTATGTTCCCTTTGATCTGCTTAGCGATTATTTGGGCTATAAGGGGGATTGGAATGCTGCCTCCGGACGGTTAAATGTGATAAAGAAAACACAAAATCCGATTACGGTAACGACTGAAACTTACAGCAAGGACTACAAGGACGCGCCGATCAAGCTGGATTACCCGCAAATCAGCGGTTTGGACAATGCCAAAGCGCAGGCAGCGATTAATAATACCCTTAAGCAGACGTTCCTAAAGTATGCGGAAGGGGCTGAGAAAGAAATTGCGATTAGAGCCAAAGATGACCGCCCCTATGAATACGAAGGAGGATACGTGGTTACGTACAATCAGGACGGGGTGCTCAGCCTTGTGACCAGCCAGTATGGGTATACCGGCGGCGCTCATGGAATGACCTACCGTAATGCCTTTACCTTCTCACTCAAGGACGGAAAGCAGCTATTGCTTGGAGATTTATTCGGAGCCAACCCCAACTATAAAAAAGAGCTTAATGCAAAGCTGGCGAAGCTGCTGAAAGCGGATGGCGGGTATCTTGGCGGCTTCACCGGCCTGAATACGGAGAAGGATTTCTATTTGAAAGACGGCAAGGCGGTCCTTTTCTTCCAGCTGTATGAATACACTGCGTATGCTGCCGGATTCCCTGAGTTTACTTTCACGTTCAAGGAGCTGCTCCCCAGCGGAAGCAGTCCATTTGCCGCATTGAAGTAAATACAGTGACCTGACTGCGAATCCGCCAATGCCGGATACGGACATTTCTCCGTTACCGGATCACCTAACCGTTCATAAGCTAAAGGAGAAACCAGCTTAGGAGCGGGGAGGGAAAGTAACGATGAGTATTCAGTATACGGCGATTGGCGATTCGTTAACGACAGGATTTGGAGCTCTGCCGGGCAATGGGTTTGTTCCGGTCTACCGCCGGATGGCCGAGGCGCGGCTGCGGGTACCGATCGAATTATCCAATTTGGGAGTCAATGGTTTGACCACAGATGGATTGGAGCAAAGGCTGAAGGCGGATTACAACTATCGGCTTGCCATCAGCGAGGCCGAATTGATTACGATGTCCATTGGCGGCAACGATTTGATCAAGTCGGCCAAAGCGGCGGCCGGCCGGCCGGGCGATCTGGCTCCGGTACTGCAAAAAGCGCTACGGGAATGCAAGCGTAATTTGAATGACATTATGGGCACGCTTTCGCAGTTGAAGGCGGGCATGCGGAGACCCTATATTATCAGAATAGTAGGACTGTATAACCCCTATCCCCAGTTGACGGAAGCGACGGATTGGGTGCGGCAGTTTAACCGCTATGCTGCGGGATATAGCAGCCCGGTATGCCGGTTCGCCTCTATATATAATGAATTTGCCGGCAACGAGCGCGGGCTGCTGTCAATAGATCATTTGCATCCTAACGGAAGAGGTTACCGTGTTATCGCCGGGAAGCTGGATGCGTTGGGGTATGGGCGTCTGGGTTAATTCTTCATCAATAGAATAATGCACCTGGACTATAAAACAGCAAAAGAGGCTGGCGGGGATCACTTAGTGGTCCCAACCAGCCTCTTTGTTGTTGCATGTATTAAACGCCGGCAGGCAGCGTTTTCTCGATAACTTTATCGACAATACCATATTCAGCTGCTTCAGCTGCAGTCATGAAATAGTCGCGGTCGGTATCCTTTTCGATCCGTTCCAGCGGCTGTCCTGTGCGCTCGGACAGAATGCGGTTCAGCTTGTCGCGCAGCTTGAGGATGCGGCGGGCGCGGATTTCGATGTCCGTAGCCTGACCTTGAGCACCGCCCAGAGGCTGGTGAATCATAATTTCACTGTTAGGGAGTGCAAAACGTTTGCCTTTGGCACCGGCGTTCAGCAGGAAAGCTCCCATCGAAGCGGCCATACCTACGCAAATCGTCGATACATCCGGTTTGATGTACTGCATTGTATCAAATATAGCCATACCCGCTGTAATGGAGCCACCAGGGCTGTTTACATACAGGTGAATATCCTTCTCCGGATCCTCGGCAGCCAGAAACAGCATTTGCGCGATGATGGAATTGGCTACCACGTCATTAACCTCCGTTCCAAGGAAAATGATGCGGTCCTTCAGCAGGCGGGAATAGATGTCATAAGCGCGCTCACCGCGGTTGCTCTGTTCTACTACCATAGGAATATAACTCACGTGGAAAACCTCCTTGAATTGGTTCTTCGAATGTGTTCATTTTTACTGTTACCGTATTAACCACATGATAAACAAATTCAAACAAAAAGTCAAAGAAAGTCAAACTTAGTTGCAAAAAAAGAGCCATCACCTGGCTCTTTGGTTAATTATTAGTATAGGTGTTGCTAAATTATAGACAAATAAGAAAAAAATGGCGCGCCCGCCAAGAATCGAACTTGGATCTCAGGCTTCGGAGGCCTACGTCATATCCATTGGACCACGGGCGCAACAGAAATTATTATAATACACTTATTATTCAAATGCAATGGGTTCATCCTGTTGTTTAGAAAATATCTTTCCCCGGATCTCTGTGATGATGTATAAGATGAAAAGAGGTTGAGAATTATACTCTCGGGAGACTTGCACTCCGCGTAATATTTGGGTAGAATATGGGTGGGACTTAAAAAGTTAACCCGGGACATTTTGAGACCACGAACAAGGGAATAGAGAAAGACGAAGTTGCAGGAGTGAAAGTATGCGTAATTTATTAGAAATCCAAAAGCAGCTTCTGCCTGATCTCATGGAAACCCTTAAGAGACGGTACACGATTCTACATCAGATCATGCTGTCCGATATTATCGGACGCAGGACGCTCGCCGCTTCGCTTGATATGACTGAGCGGGTACTGCGCGCCGAGACGGATCTTCTGAAATCGCAAGGGCTCATTGAGATCGAGAGTGTCGGCATGCGCATCAGCGATGCCGGGCGCAGACTGCTTGACCTGCTGGAGCCGATCGCCAAGAGCTTGTTCGGCCTGGATGATCTGGAAGAGAAGATTCGCTCAACGTACGGTCTTAGTAAAGTCATAGTAGTGCCTGGCGATTGTGAGACATCGTTGTTTACCAAACGTGAGCTGGGCCGGGCAGGCGCCAAAGCGTTGCTGGGTGTGCTCCGTGCAGGCGATACGATTGCTGTCACCGGCGGTTCGACACTGGCCGAAATGGCCGATCAGCTGACACCGCCGTTATCCCATTCCTATAAGAACGCCTGGATTGTTCCGGCGCGCGGAGGACTTGGGGAAAGTATGGAGATTCAAGCTAATACCATTGCTTCGACGATGGCCAAACGGCTTGGAGCCAATTATCGGCTGCTGCATGTACCCGATCTGCTCAGCGGAGATGCTTATCAATCGCTGGCGCAGGACTCCAATATTGGAGAAATCGTGCAAATCATCCGTAGATCGCGTATTATTGTTCATGGAATTGGCGATGCCATTGAAATGACCCACCGCCGTAAGCTTGATGAGACTACGGTCTCGGAAATACAGGAAGAAGGCGCGGTTGCCGAATCGTTCGGCTACTATTTCAATGAAGACGGCCAGGTTGTCCATACCATGCTGACGATGGGACTGCGACTGGAGGATATTATCCGGACGGAAGTTGTCATCGGAATCGCCGGAGGCAAACGCAAGGCGAAGGCCATTCATGCGATGCTGCGGTTTGGGCAAGAGGATATACTCGTCATAGACGAGGCAGCGGCTGTCGAAATCGGCAAAGAAATTGACGCACAAATACAGCAGGTCCTATAGCATCCAGTTTCTGGAGAGCATTCGCAGTTATTTTGCATTATACTTAACATTGTTGTCTTGACAAGCTTAACGGCCTGTCTTGAATAAATAAAACGAAATCTAGGAGGAACTATTCAATGAGTGTAAAAGTTGGTATTAACGGTTTTGGACGTATTGGACGCCTTGCATTCCGCCGTATTCAAAATGTAGAAGGTATCGAAGTGGTAGCAATCAATGACTTGACTGATGCTAAGATGCTTGCTCATTTGCTTAAATATGATACAACTCAAGGTAAATTCCAGGGTGAAGTTGAAGTTCACGACGGATTCTTCAAAGTAAACGGCAAAGAAGTTAAGGTTCTGGCTAACCGCAACCCTGAAGAACTTCCTTGGGGCGACCTCGGTGTTGACATCGTTCTGGAATGCACAGGTTTCTTCACAACTAAAGAAGCAGCTGAGAAACACTTGAAAGGCGGAGCTAAGAAAGTAGTTATTTCCGCTCCAGCTACAGGCGACATGAAAACTGTCGTTTACAACGTTAACCATGACATTCTGGATGGTACTGAAACAGTTATCTCCGGCGCATCTTGCACAACTAACTGCCTGGCTCCAATGGCAAAAGTGCTGAACGACAAGTTCGGCATCGTTGAAGGCTTGATGACAACTATCCACGCTTACACTGGTGACCAGAACACTCTTGATGCTCCACACGCTAAAGGCGACTTCAGACGTGCCCGTGCTGCTGCTGAGAACATCATCCCTAACACTACCGGTGCTGCTAAAGCCATCGGCCTGGTTATTCCAGATCTGAAAGGCAAACTTGACGGAGCTGCTCAACGTGTGCCTGTAGCTACAGGTTCCCTGACTGAGCTGGTTACTGTCCTTAACAAGAGCGTTACTGTTGAAGAGCTGAACGCAGCAATGAAAGAAGCTTCCGATCCAGAAACTTACGGCTACACTGAAGATGAAATCGTATCTTCCGACATCAAAGGCATGACTTTCGGTTCCCTGTTCGACGCAACACAAACTAAAGTCCTGACTGTTGGCGACAAACAACTGGTTAAAACTGTTGCTTGGTATGACAATGAAATGTCCTACACTGCACAACTTGTTCGCACTTTGGAACACTTCGCTAAACTTGCTCAATAAGATCGTTTTTATATAAGCAGCATCTATAGAGCGGAAACAGAAGTTCCTTGTTTCCGCTCTTTCTAAATGGATTCGTGAGTGAACCAATATGGGTGTGGAGGAAACTAATCATGAACAAAAAGAGCGTCCGTGATGTAGAAGTAGCAGGCAAACGCGTATTCGTACGCGTCGATTTCAATGTGCCAGTGGAAGACGGTAAAATCACTGATGATACACGTATCCGCGAAACACTTCCAACGATTAAATACCTGATCGAGAACGGTGCAAAGATCATTCTGGCCAGCCATATGGGCCGTCCTAAGGGTCAATTCGTTGATTCCATGCGCCTTACCGGTGCTGCTGTACGTCTGTCCGAGCTGCTCGGCAAACCAGTTGCCAAAGCTGATGAGGCGATCGGCGATGCTGTTAAAGCACAAATTGCTGAACTGAACAACGGTGATGTACTTGTGCTTGAGAATGTCCGTTTCTATCCGGGTGAAGAAAAGAACGATCCTGAACTGGCTAAGCAGTTCGCGGAACTGGCTGACCTGTTCGTCAACGACGCATTCGGCGCAGCTCACCGTGCACATGCTTCGACTGAGGGCATCGCTCACTTCCTGCCGGCTGTATCTGGTCTTCTGATGGAGAAAGAATTGTCTGTTCTGGGGAAAGCTCTTTCGAACCCTGAGCGTCCTTTCACTGCCATCATCGGCGGTTCCAAGGTTAAAGACAAGATCGACGTTATCGACAACCTGCTGACTTTGGCTGACAATGTACTGATCGGCGGCGGCCTTTCCTATACATTCACTAAAGCTCAAGGCTTCGAAATCGGAAATTCCTTGGTAGACAACGACAAACTTGATGTTGCTCTTGGATTTATCGAGAAGGCTAAAGCACTGGGCAAAAATTTCGTACTTCCGGTTGACGTAGTTGTAGCCGATAAGTTCGGCGCAGATGCCAACACCAGAATTGTTGATACAACTGACATTCCTGCGGGTTGGGAAGGTCTGGACATCGGTCCTAAAACTCGTGAGATTTATGCCGATATCATCAAAAACTCCAAGCTGGTTGTATGGAACGGACCTATGGGTGTGTTCGAAATCGACATCTTTGCTGAAGGTACAAAGGCTGTAGCACAGGCTTGTGCGACAACCGAAGGTTACACTGTAATTGGTGGCGGTGATTCCGCAGCTGCAGCAGAGAAATTCCACCTGGCTGACCAAATGGATCATATCTCCACTGGCGGCGGCGCATCACTCGAGTTCATGGAAGGCAAGGCACTTCCTGGCGTAGAAGCACTGAACGACAAGTAAGACGTAGAAGGTAGAAGGAGGCAATCCATTACTATGAGTAGAACACCTATTATCGCCGGGAACTGGAAGATGTTCAAAACCGTTCCGGAAGCAGAAGGCTTCATCACTGAAGTCAAAGGCCAAGCAGAAGTAGCAGGCGTAGAGACTGTTGTTTGCGCTCCATTTACTAACCTGCCAGCACTGGTAGCAGCAGTAAAAGGCACAAGCATCAAGATCGGTGCACAAAACCTGCACTTCGAAGATAACGGCGCTTATACAGGCGAAATCAGCGGTGTAATGCTGAAGGACCTTGGCGTTGATTATGTTATCATCGGGCACTCCGAACGTCGCGCTTATTTTGGCGAAACGGACGAAATCGTCAACAAAAAGATGCATGCGGCATTCCGTCACGGCATCACTCCAATTGTTTGTGTAGGCGAAAAGCTTGAAGAGCGCGAAGCTAATCAAACAAAAGATGTGTGCAAAGTTCAAACCGAAGCTGCATTTGCCGGTCTCAGTGCCGAACAGGCTGCTCAGGTGGTTATCGCCTATGAGCCTATCTGGGCGATTGGCACAGGCAAATCCTCCACTTCCCAGGATGCCAACGAAGTTATTGCTTATATCCGTACCCTTGTAAAAGGTCTGTATGATGAAGCAACTGCTGAAGCTGTGCGTATTCAATACGGCGGTAGTGTGAAGCCTGAGAATGTAACGGAGTACATGAGTCAAAGCGACATCGACGGCGCTCTTGTCGGCGGTGCCAGCCTGCAGCCAGCTTCCTTTGTTTCACTCGTTGAGGGGGCGAAGTAAGAATGTCAGCACCAAAACCTGTAGCATTAATCATCATGGACGGTTTCGGTTTGCGCAATACGACTGAAGGCAACGCTGTTGCTCAAGCCAACAAGCCTAACTATGACCGTTATCTGAAACAATATCCGAATACCACACTGACCGCTTGCGGCGAGGCTGTAGGTCTGCCGGAAGGGCAAATGGGTAACTCGGAAGTAGGACACCTTAACATCGGTGCCGGACGTATCGTATATCAGGATTTGACCCGGATTGACAAGTCTATCCGTGACGGAGAATTCTTTGATAACGAAACGCTGGTTGCTGCTGTAAGAAACGCCAAATCAACCGGCAAAAAGCTTCATCTGTATGCACTGGTCTCCGACGGAGGCGTACACAGTCATATCAGCCACCTGTTTGCCATGCTTGATCTGGCCAAGAAAGAGGATATGCACGAAGTGTATATTCACGCATTCATGGATGGCCGCGATGTACCTCCTGACAGCGGACAAAAGTTCGTTCAGGATCTCGTAGCCAAGATTGAAGAGGTTGGCGTAGGTAAGATTGCTACGGTATCCGGGCGTTACTTCGCAATGGACCGTGACAAACGCTGGGAGCGTGTAGAGAAAGCCTATCGTGCTATGGTATATGGCGATGGTCCGAAATATACTGATGCCCTGCAGGCGATCACAGCCTCCTATCAGAATTCCGTGTATGATGAATTCGTTGAGCCTAGTGTTATTGTAGACAGCAACGACAAGCCGGTTGCGGTAGTGGAAAGCGGTGATTCTGTTGTGTTCCTGAACTTCCGCCCTGACCGTGCGATTCAGTTGTCCCAAGTCTTTACCAACTCGGATTTCCGTGGTTTTGACCGGGGTCCTTTGTTCCCGCAAGGCCTGCACTTCGTATGTCTGACTACATTCAGCGAAACGGTGCAGGGCTTCGTGGCCTACTCACCGAAGAACCTGGATAATACCTTGGGTGAAGTGCTGGTACAGCAGAACAAGAAGCAATTGCGTATTGCGGAAACTGAAAAGTACCCGCATGTAACCTTCTTCTTCAGCGGCGGACGCGATGAAGAGCTTCCTGGGGAAACCCGCATCCTGATCAACTCTCCTAAAGTAGCAACTTATGATCTTCAGCCTGAGATGAGCGCATACGAAGTGGCGGCGGCCTGCGTAGCGGAAATCGAAGCGGATAGACAAGATGCTATTATCCTTAACTTTGCGAATCCTGATATGGTTGGACACTCCGGCATGCTGGAACCAACAATCAAGGCCGTTGAAGTGACGGATGAATGTGTGGGTAAAGTTGTGGATGCCGTTGTAGCCAAAGGCGGCGTGGCAATCATCATTGCCGACCACGGCAATGCGGATATGGTGTTTGACGAGAACGGACGTCCATTCACGGCTCATACTACCAACCCGGTTCCTTTCATCGTAACTACCGAAAATGTTGTGCTGCGCGAATCCGGTATCCTTGCTGATGTGGCACCGACGATTCTGGATTTGATGGGACTTCCGCAACCAGCGGAAATGACCGGACAATCTATGATCGCCAGCCGTAAATAAGCAGGATTTAAGCTTCACCATCAATACCAAAACCCATGATAAAAGGAGATTAACTTACATGACTATTATTTCTGATGTTTACGCTCGCGAAGTCCTCGACTCCCGCGGTAACCCTACTGTAGAGGTTGATGTTTATCTGGAATCCGGTGCTAAAGGCCGCGCTATCGTTCCTTCCGGCGCTTCCACTGGCGCTCATGAAGCTGTAGAGCTTCGTGACGAAGACAAAAACCGTTACCTGGGCAAAGGCGTTCTGAAAGCTGTTGAGAACGTAAATGAAATCATCGCTCCTGAAGTAATCGGTATGGACGCTCTTGACCAACTGGGCATCGACAAATTGATGATCACTTTGGATGGTACTCACAACAAAGGCAAACTCGGCGCTAACGCAATTCTGGCTGTATCCATGGCCGTAGCCCGCGCTGCAGCAGCAGCTCTGGATGTACCTTTGTATGTATACCTGGGCGGATTCAACGCTAAACAGCTTCCAGTACCAATGATGAACATCGTTAACGGCGGCGCACATGCCGACAACAACGTAGACGTTCAAGAGTTCATGGTTCTGCCAGTTGGCGCACCTAGCTTCAAAGAAGCTCTGCGTACAGGCGCTGAAATCTTCCACGCTCTGAAATCCGTATTGAAAGCTAAAGGCCTGAACACAGCAGTTGGCGACGAAGGCGGATTCGCTCCTAACTTCACTTCCAACGAAGATGCACTGTCCTCCATCATGGAAGCTATCGAAAAAGCCGGTTACAAACCAGGCGTTGATGTATTCCTTGGTATGGACGTTGCTTCCACTGAGTTCTTCAAAGATGGCAAATACCACCTGGAAGGCGAAGGCAAATCCTTCACACCAGCTGAATTTGTTGACCTGCTCGCTTCTTGGGCTGATAAATACCCAATCATCACCATCGAAGATGGCTGCTCCGAAGATGACTGGGAAGGCTGGAAATTGCTGTCCGAGAAACTCGGCAACAAAATCCAACTCGTTGGCGATGACTTGTTCGTAACCAACACTGAGCGTCTGGCTAAAGGTATCGAAGAAGGTATCGGTAACTCCATTCTGATCAAAGTTAACCAAATCGGTACTTTGACTGAAACCTTCGATGCTATCGAAATGGCTAAACGTGCAGGTTACACTGCAGTTATCTCTCACCGTTCCGGTGAATCCGAAGACAGCACCATCGCTGATATCGCTGTGGCAACTAATGCCGGCCAAATCAAAACAGGTGCTCCTTCCCGTACAGACCGTATCGCTAAGTACAACCAATTGCTTCGTATCGAAGATGAACTGGGTGAATTGGCTCAATACAACGGCCTGAAATCCTTCTACAACCTCAAAAGATAATTATTTTTGAGTCAAGCTTTTCAAAGAGTCTGCCGATTTCGGGCAGGCTCTTTTTTTGTTTGGAATTGCATCTGCCGCTCTGAATAGGTATTCTATATATGTAGATATTTGGAAGGAGCGGATTGAATGAATGCTATTGTGGCAGGAATTGCGATCGGAATACTGATTGTAATCATAAGCTTAGTTTTTACACGAATCCGGGGACTGCATTCCGGGCTCACGTTTTATCCGGGGATTGTCGGCTTGGTTGGCGGTGCAATCTTGCTCGTGCTCAGTTTTTCAGTGATTGGGGGCTGGGAAGGGATTGCCTATGCCTTTATTTGTGTTCCTATCATTGTGATTTCTGCGCTGTTATTGCTGACTCTTACGTTTTTCAGGAGACAGGCTTAACAGATTGACACTCGGTATCTCCAAACTAGATTCGTAGTCAGAAGGTTGTATTCATACGGTAGCTATGATAAAATAAAAATGCTGTTTATGAAACGTATAACCTAATTTAGCATAGATAGTGATGCTTGGACGTAGGAGGTGGAAGTGAATGGATATCTTTTTGAAAGTAGTTCTCCTGATTTTTTCCGTCGGTCTGATTGCGGTCGTTCTTCTGCAAAAAGGGAAAAGCGCAGGTCTCTCCGGTGCCATCTCCGGCGGTGCTGAGCATCTTTTCGGTAAAACTAAAGCACGCGGTATGGAGCTTGTACTGCAGCGTGTAACGGTTGCACTGGCAGCTGGATTCTTCATTATGGCGATCGTTGTTGCCATTGTAGTTGATTAGGACGTCTACAATAAGCCTTCGCACTGTTCTGAATAGAATGGGGCGTGGGCTTTTTTGGTGCATTTTTTTGGACTGCGTTAACTTCGTGATAATCATTACAGGGATGCTCTGGATTGATTTCGTGTATACTAGGGTATGAAGTATATAAAGGTAAATTTTACTTGAATGATTTCGGGTGAAGCAGGACAACACATACATATATGCCAGCAGCGCTTAAAGGCTGCGGAGGGCCGAGGTGACTAACTTGATAACACAGGAAATATTGCTTGATTTTATGCGGGAGACCGCTTATAAACCGCTCACTTATGACGAATTGGTAAGCCACTTCGAGTTGCAGGATAGCGCGTCGTTTAAAGCGTTCGAGGATTTGCTGCTGGAGCTTGAACAGGACGGGAGAGTCGTGCTGACCCGGAATGCCCGTTATGGCGTGCCGGAACGGATGGATTTATTGCGCGGACGGCTACAGGCACATGCCAAGGGGTTTGCTTTTCTAATCCCCGACGACCGTGATCATCCCGACGTGTATGTACACGCCAACGATTTAAAGGGTGCGATGAACGGGGATATCGTACTGGTGCGGATTACTTCGAAAAGTCCGTCCGGCGGGCGGATGGAAGGCGAAGTGGTGCGGATCGTGAAAAGGGGTGTGCTCCAGACTGTTGGGGTATTCCAAAGCCTGGAGACCTACGGTTTTGTGCTGCCGGATGACAAGCGGATTAACCGCGATATCTTTATTCCGAAGCAGTCCTTTATGGGAGCGGTCGACGGTGAGAAGGTTGTGGTCCGCATTGTAAATTACCCGGAAGGCCGTGCTGCGGCTGAAGGGGAAATCATTGAAATTCTGGGACATAAGGACGACCCGGGTGTTGATATTTTATCCGTAATCCGTAAGCACCAGCTGCCTGAGACTTTCCCGTCTGAAGTGATGACTGAAGCGGAGCAGGCGCCGGATTCCATTACCGATGAAGAAATTATCCAGCAGGGACGCCGCGATTTACGCGGGCTTAACATTGTCACCATCGACGGTGAGGATGCCAAGGATCTGGATGATGCTGTCAATGTGGAGCGGCTGGAGAATGGGCATTATAAGCTGGGCGTCCATATCGCCGATGTCGGCTATTACGTGCGCGAAGGTTCGGAGCTCGACAAGGAAGCTTATGACCGCGGATGCAGCGTGTATCTGGTGGACCGGGTAATTCCGATGCTGCCGCACCGTCTCTCTAACGGGATATGCAGTTTGAACCCGCAGGTGGACCGTCTGACGATGTCCTGTGAGATGGAATTTAATGAGCATATGAAGGTCGTGAAGCATGATGTCTTTACGAGTGTAATCCGCACCAAAGAAAGAATGACTTACTCCAATGTCCGCAAAATCGTCGAAGATGAGGATCCGGAGCTGCTCGAGCGGTACAGTCCGCTGATCGGGGACTTCCGTCTGATGAAGGAACTGGCCATGAAGCTGCGCGATGCGCGGATGCGGCGGGGAGCGGTTGATTTTGACTTTGAAGAAAGCAAGATCATCGTAGACGAGAACGGCAAAGCTGTTGATATTGTAAAACGTGAGCGTTCAGTAGCCGAGCAAATTATCGAAGAGTTCATGCTGGCGGCCAATGAGACGGTAGCCGAGCATTTCCACTGGCTAAAAGTGCCGTTCCTCTACCGGATTCATGAAGATCCGGACCCGGAGAAGTTGCAGAACTTTATGGCCTTTGCCGCCAATTTCGGCTACCACGTTAAGGGACGTGGCAATTCTGTTCACCCGCGCGCGCTGCAGAGCCTGCTGGAGGACATTCAAGGCACCAAGGAGCAGACAGTCATCAGCACGATGATGCTGCGCTCCATGAAGCAGGCTAAGTATGATGCGGAGAGCACGGGCCATTTTGGACTTGCGGCGGAATATTATTCCCACTTCACATCGCCGATCCGCCGGTACCCGGACCTTGTCATTCACCGCGTGATGCGCGAGGTGATCGAGAACGGTGGAGCCCTAAGCCAGAAGCGTCATGATTACCTGTCCAGCCGGATGCCTGACATCGCGCAGCAGTCCTCTGAACGCGAACGCGTAGCAGTGGAAGCAGAGCGTGATACGGAGCAGCTGAAGAAAGCGGAATATATGCAGGATAAGGTCGGCGAGGAATTCGAGGCGATGATCAGCAGTGTAACCAGCTTCGGCATGTTCATCGAGCTGGAAAATACCGTCGAAGGCTTAATCCGTCTCAGCGCGCTTAGCGATGATTACTACCACTTCGACGAAGCTCATATGGCGCTCATCGGCGAGCGCACCTCCAAGGTGTTCCGCATTGGCGATGAGGTGAAGATCCGCGTCGCCAAGGTCAACATGGACGACCACACGATCGACTTCGAGCTGGTCGACATGAAGCCGCGTGTGGCGGGCGAGCACCGCAGCTATAGCGGACGCGGCGGTAAAGGCGGCCGTCCGGGCGCCGGCGGCTTCAGCAAGCCGTCCGGTGGAAAGGCCGGCGGCAAGGGCCGCACCGGCGGTAAAGGCAAGCCCGGCGCTGTCGGCGCGGGCAAGAGTAAATCCGGCGGCGCGCTGAACGCCGGCAGAGGCAAGTCCGGCGCGGTGGGAACCGGCGCCTGGGAAGCGCCGCGCACAGACGCGGCGGCCGGTAGCGGCGCGCCTGCAGGCGGACGCGCCAAGCGTGGCAGCGGCGGCCCTGCAGAGGCCGCACGCCGGGCTTACGCCGCCCTGAACGGCGAAGCGGGCGGCAGTGCGCCGCGCGAGCGCAGCGGCGGGGGACGTGGCCGCGGCGGAGAGGCCGGAGGCGGTGCCGGGGGACGCGGCATTAGCTTCGCCTTCGGCTCCGGCAAGGGCGGCTACGGCGCGCCAGCCGGCGGCGCAGGCGAGCAAGGCGCCGGCGAGCTGCGCGGCGTTGACGCGAACACCCGGTTCAGCAGCCGGGAGGATCGCGGGTTCGAGAGCCGCAGCGGAAGCACAGAAGGCAAGGATAAGGGCCGCCGCAAGAAGAAGAACAAGAGCGGCGTGTTCATTGGCCCTTCCGTGACTCCAGGCAACGTGGAGACCTCCGACAAGGTAGCCGCTAAGCGCAGCGACAAAGGCAGCAATGCGGAAGGCGCAGTACGCCGAAAGAAAAAGAAGAAAAAACCTCAGGAGTAAGCTGAGATAATGAAAGGCGCTGTTCCCCGTGAAGGGAGCAGCGCTTTTTTTGCTAATAAAGAATTTTATGTTCAGGGTCGCCCGCAAAAGGAATGCAAAAACTTCCCAGTCAAAGTCACCCTACATTGGGATTAACGTCATCGCCACTAATATCCTATGTGGTGTTGTGCCAGGCTGTAATTTCTATTTATCCATCATATTGTATATAAATTATCTCCAAAGCGCGTCTTGCTGACATACATATGTCAAAATGCCTGGTGGTGAATGGGCGCTGCTTCCTTGCGTTCCCCGGAGCGCTTTTGATACAATATAGATCTGACGTTTGGATAATCAAACTCACCTGCTTTTTAAGGCAATTTGATTATCTCTGCTTAGGAATACGATTCAAGGAGTGACTCTCATGGGTAAAAAAGCAGACGGGAAAGTGCTCGCCCAGAACAAAAAAGCTTCCCATGATTATTACATCGAGGACACTTACGAAGCAGGCTTGGTGCTGACCGGCACAGAAATCAAGTCGCTGCGTAATGGACGCGCGAATATTGGCGATGCTTTTGCGACGATTCGAAACGGTGAGATTTTCGTGCACAATATGCATATCAGCCCTTTTGAACAAGGGAACCGCTCCAATCCTACCGACCCGACACGTACGCGCAAGCTGCTGATGCATAAAGAGCAGATTCACAAGCTGCTGGGACAGTCCAAGCGTGAGGGATTCACCATCGTGCCGCTGAAGGTGTACGTCCGCAACGGGTACGCCAAGCTGCTGATCGGCCTCGGTAAAGGGAAGAAAGAGTACGACAAACGCGATTCTGCCGCAAAACGTGATGCTCAGCGCGATATTCAGCGTGTGCTGCGCGACAAGCAAAAGATCGCAAGATAAGCCTGGGCAGGAGAATGCCCAATGTTCCAGATTCCACCTTCAATTCCTTTAACCTTCGTGTTATAGTGTTGATAAATGTGCTATACTGTGTAAGTAAAGCTTAATGCTTCTTTGCAGTCTTCTTGAAGAAGAGACTGTGGATCGGATCACTTTTGCTCGCTGGTCCGCTTAATCCGAAGCGCCCTTTTAATGAGGGGCCGTTCTTGGATTCGACGGGGGTAGTTCGAGCATGAGTAGCGAGTAGTGGGGACGCGTCCGCTTCATCAACGCTAAAGCCTATTAAACGGCAAACAACAAACAAACTACGCTTTCGCAGCCTAAGAAACTGTGTGCGTGCTTCTACCCTGCATCGCCCATGTGACAGGGATAGGGGCTAACAAGTAGTGGGATACGCTGTCTCATCTCCGCCTGCGGTGAGCTGAAGAAGACAATCAGGCTGACCCGAAGGGGACCCGGTTACGGGGGGCTTCTAGGGTGACATCAAATCCGTGACTACACTCGTAGAAGCTTATGTGCCGTTATCTTCGGACAGGGGTTCGAATCCCCTCGGCTCCATATGGAGTAAATTAAAAGACACCTTAATCGGTGTCTTTTTTCATTTCTGAAGTTATTGACCGAAATCATATGGATGAACTTCCAAATACGTTACTGATTCTGAAAGGTGCTGATACACCGCAATAGGAGGTGGCTGGAGATGAACGAGCCGGGGTGGGTATAGGGGTTCATATGTTCGTAAAAAAGCGTTTATTTCCTTCAATTTTTGTGTATAATTAAGATGATTGTCCAATTTGTTCCAAAGGGGATGAAGAATGATGTCAATCCGCTTGAACCCGTATTTTGTCTTTAATGGAAACACAAGAGAAGCTCTGTATTTTTATGAAAAAGCGCTGCGCGGGAACGTGGTCGGGATCATGACGTTCGGGGATTTACCGGAAGATCCGAATCATCCGCTGACCGATGAGATGAAAACCCTTGTGATGCATGCGCATTTGAAGGTTGGTAATGCAGATCTCATGTTCTCCGATACTTTTCCGGGTACGTCGCATCAGGGCGGACGGTGACACGGTTCAGATTGCCATTCATCCTACAGAAGAGGCAATTGCACGGGAGATTTTCGCCGCACTGGAAGACGGTGGTCAAGTGGTCATGCCTTTGCAGAAGACGGATTGGAGCCCTTTGTATGGGATTGTTAAGGACAAGTTCGGCGTTACTTTTCAAGTGAATGTCCCAGGGGAGTAACCTCAGGGATAACATTTATGCAGTGTTCACTCTACCCACAATACCGCTTACTGTTTCCGGATGGACAGGACAGCTGAGGAGGAATGACTTGTGACAAATGCGAATCAGACAATCGTGCCGCATATATGGTATGACAAAGAAGCGGTAGAAGCAGCTAATTTTTACGCTTCTGTTTTCCCCGAATCCAAGGTTACGAGTGTTACGACAATTCATGACACACCGTCAGGTGACTGTGATCAAGTTTCATTTGAAATATGGGGACAGAAGTTTATGGCCATCAGTGCAGGTCCCTATTTTAAGTTAAATCCGTCAGTGTCTTTCTTCGTTAATTTTGATCCGTCACGCGATAAGGACGCAGCTGAGAAAATAGATGAGGTCTGGAACAAGTTATCTGAGGGTGGACAGGCGCTAATGCCGCTAGATAAGTATCCATTCAGTGAGCGGTACGGCTGGATTCAGGATAAATATGGCGTGTCCTGGCAGCTGATGCTTACAAATCCTGAGGGTGAGGAGCGTCCGGCTATCATCCCGTCTTTTTTGTTTGTAGGTAATCAGTACGGTAAGGCGGAAGAGGCTATGTCTCTCTATTTATCTGTATTTGGCAACTCGCGGCAGGGAACGATTGCCCGCTATCCTAAGGGCTTGGAGCCTGATCAGGAAGGAACCATTATGTTCTCTGACTTCATGCTGGAGAAGCAGTGGTTCACCGCCATGGACAGTGCGCATGAGCATAAATTCAGTTTCAACGAGGCGATCTCCTTTATGGTAAAATGCGATTCGCAAGAGGAGATTGATCACTACTGGGAGAAGCTTTCTGCAGTTCCCGAGGCTGAACAATGCGGCTGGCTGAAAGACCGGTTTGGCGTGTCGTGGCAGATTGTGCCAGCCGAGATGGACGAGATGCTGGAAAAGGGAACACCGGAGCAAATTGCTCGTGTTACGAAGGCTTTTTTGCAGATGAAGAAATTCGACCTTGCAGCCTTGCACAAGGCTTATAAGGGCGAGTGAAGCATAAACTCTACCCTCCGCCAAATTTACTCGCATACCCGATGATCGCCCAGCGTAAGGACGAGAGATTAGCATAAAACCTCCGACTGGGGTCGAGCGGAAGAAGATAATCAGGCTGATCCAACGTATAGCCGGTTACGGGGCGATACTCGGGTGACATCAAAACTGTCACTACACTCGTAGAAGCTTATGTGCCTTATTTTCGGACAGCAGTTTGAATCCCCTCGGCCCATACCATTCCATTCCAAAAAGCATCGATCCACTAGATCGGTGCTTTTTGCATGTGGAGAGCGGGTCGATTCTGCGACCAGCGTGAAGGTGCTTTCTGTGTGAGAAGCACATTTATTTCAATTATTCATGTACAATTTACGAAATAACTTGGCCGCGGATTTCTCCATTTGGATTTTGTATGGTGTGTACATTGACATAAGCATTGCCTCTTTCAAATTCACGGACTAGATCGCGGATCGTCTTTCCATCTAGAGGGCCGATTAAATCATTGCGAGTCAGAGTCCCGCGAATAACTCCTCGTCTTACGGAGATTCCAAATTTCGACGGGCCGAATAGAAAGGCGACTATAGGACCGTTTTCATTTCTTCGTCCAAGATGGATATGGGCTTGGGTTACTCGGTTTATATTTCGGATGACAAGTCTAAAAAATAATTTATCACCAGCACGGTTAAGCTGAAAAACAGTATTTCCAGTAGAAATTGTCCTTACAGGAGGTACTTCGTTTCTTCCATTCAAGAAAGCCCTAAACGTTTTGATATTCCTCACCCCTCTTCGTTGATACGGTATTTTATTCCGTACGGAAGGAAGGGATTGTTCATCCGTCTAAGGTTTGATTGATTTTTTGAAATGAATAGGGCGATACTCGGGTGACATCAAATCCGTGACTACACTCGTAGAAGCTTATGTGCCGTTATCTTCGGACAGCAGTTCGAATCCCCTCGCCTTAATCGGTGTCTTTTTTTATTTCAGCGGCTGTTTTGAACATGTCTTTCATACAAAAAGCCTCTCCTTGTTAAAGGGTTGTCTCGTGCAACCATTCTAAGGAGAGGCTTATTTAACAAATGTATTAAAATCTGCCGTAGAACGCATTCCGGTAAATGTCTGCAAGCTCTTTGACTAGCGGCATGCGGGGATTGGCTGTGGTGCACTGGTCCTCGAAGGCGCGGTCGGCCAAATAATCGACCTTTGATTCGAAATCGGACGGAGCGAAGCCAAGATCCTGGAATTTCTCGGGAATGCCAAGCGATTGGTTCAGCTTGCGGATAGCCATAATCAAGCTGTTAACTCCCTCTTCAGTGGTGCGTGCTTCCATTCCCAGCATTCTGGCGATTTCTGCATAACGTTCATCGGCGATGAAATAGTTATATTTCGGGAACGATGCAAATTTTGACGGCTTCGTGGCATTATAACGGATAACATGCGGCATCAGAATTGCGTTCGTACGCCCGTGCGCCGTATGGTATTCACCGCCCCATTTATGCGCCAAGCTGTGGTTGATGCCGAGGAAGGCATTGGCGAAAGCCATCCCTGCGATTGTTGAGGCATTATGCATTTTCTCACGGGCAACCGGGTCCGCCGTATGGAATGATTTCTCCAGGTACTGGAATACGAGCCTTATGGCATGCAGCGCAAGTCCATCGGTATAGTCACTGGCCATGACGGAAACGTAGGCTTCAATAGCATGCGTCAGCACGTCCATCCCGGTGTCTGCGACCGCCGCTTTTGGCAGGGAATAAACAAGCTCCGGATCAATGATCGCCACATCCGGCGTCAGTTCATAATCCGCAAGCGGATATTTCGTATGTCCTTCTTTTTTATCAGTGATTACCGCAAATGAAGTTACTTCCGAGCCTGTTCCTGAGGTTGTTGGGATCGCGACAAATTGGGCTTTGATGCCTAATCGCGGATATTTGTAGACCCGTTTACGGATATCCAGGAACTTCTGTTTGATCGAATGGAAGCTGGTATCCGGGTATTCGTAAAATAACCACATCGCCTTCGCCGCGTCCATGGGTGAGCCGCCCCCCAGTGCAATGATGCAGTCCGGCTGGAAGCTCTCCATCATGCGGGTTCCGCGTTCAACCGTCTCTACGGACGGATCAGGCTCGACATCCGCAAAGATCTCAACAGAAACTGGCTCGGTACGTTTTCGCAAGTAATATTCGATTTTTTCCACATATCCGAGCTTAACCATCATGGCGTCAGTAACAATAAGCACCTTGGAGATGTTAGGCATTTTCTCGAGATACTGCGTGGACCCTTTTTCAAAATAGATCTTGGGCGGAATTTTGAACCACTGCATATTCACCCTCCGGTAGGCGACACGTTTGATATTGATCAGGTTAACTGCAGTTACATTGGAGGTGGTTGAGTTTTTGCCGTAGGATCCGCAGCCTAAGGTAAGTGACGGTAAATTGGTGTTGTAAATATCGCCGATAGCCCCTTGTGTTGAAGGAGAATTGACAATCACACGTCCAGTCTGTAACCGTTCCGCGAAGGCCTCAATCACTTTATTGTCCTTAGAGTGAACGACAGAAGAGTGTCCCAAACCGCCAAATGCGACGATTTCCGCTGCACGGTCAATGCCTTGTTCGGCAGAGGTTACTTTATAGCATGCCAGAACCGGGCTCAGCTTCTCAGCAGACAGCGGGAAGTCCGTTCCTACGCCCTCCAATTCGGCAACAAGAATTTTCGTATGCTCAGGAAGCTGAAGACCGGCCATCTCGGCAATTTTGTAAGCAGGCTGACCGACAATAGCGCCATTAACTGAACATTTCTCCCCGGTGATAACGAGACTCGAGACTGCCTCTGTTTCCGTTTTATCTAAAAAGTAGCACCCGTTGTCTATCATCATTTGGCGAACCTGATCATACACCGGTTCCTCAATGATGAGGGCTTGCTCGGAAGCACAGATCATCCCGTTATCGAATGTTTTGGAAAGAATAAGATCGGTGACCGCTTGTCTGAGATCGGCTGTTTTTTCAATAAAGCAAGGTACATTTCCGGGTCCGACGCCAAGTGCCGGTTTGCCTGTGCTATAGGCGGCCTTTACCATGGCGGAGCCGCCTGTGGCCAGGACCAGAGCTACATCCGGATGGTTCATGAGCAGCTGCGTCGCTTCCAGCGACGGATGCTCGATCCACTGTACACAGTGTGGCGGCGCTCCTTCTGCTACTGCTGCATCCAGCAGTGTTTTTGCCGATTCGCTGCTGCATTTCTGCGCGGAAGGATGAAAAGCAAAAATAATGGGATTTCGCGTCTTCGTGGCAATCAGTGTTTTAAAGATCGTTGTAGAGGTCGGATTCGTAACAGGTGTTACGCCTGCGATAATGCCAACAGGTTCCGCTACCCGCTGATAATTCTCATAAAGATTTTCCTCAATAATTCCGACGGTTTTGTTATGTTTGATACTGTTATAAATATACTCTGAGGCAAAAAGGTTCTTAGTGATTTTATCTTCGTACACGCCGCGTCCGGTCTCTTCCACGGCCATCTTGGCAAGCAGCATATGCTTGTCCAGTCCGGCGAGTGCCATTGCTTGTACAATGCGGTCAATCTGTTCCTGATTCATGGAAAGGTACGCTTCTTGCGAAGCCCGGGCACGTGCAACCAGACGGTTGACCTCTTCCTGGGCGGTAAGTTTTTTATCGGTGATGCTTTCGTTATTTTCTGCCTGGCTTTGTACAGCCATCATTTTTTCCCTCCCTGGCATCTACTCGTGCTGCTTATATTCAGGTTGCATCAAAACAAGCCTTTTCAACAAACACAGTTTTACCTGCATTTCGTGTTATTATCCCCGTTTCCAGTCTCTACTGTTTAGGTCTTGTGTAAAAGTGGCGATATCCTCCATAGTATCCATTGATATACCTCCTTTATATTAGTCAAGGCGGATCATACTAAGCACAGCCCATAAACCCATGGCAAAGTAATAAAGGAGGAAATGTCACGATGCAGGCATGGGAAGACTTTAAATCAGGAAGCTGGCAGGAAGAGATTGATGTCCGCCAGTTTATTCAGCTCAACTACGAGCCTTATGAAGGAGATGCGTCTTTTCTGGCTGGTTCCACGGAAGCCACGCAACAGCTCTGGGAAGAGTTCATGGAGCTCGCGAAGCAAGAACGTGATCAAGGCGGAGTTCTGGATATGGATACTGAAGTGGTTTCCAGTATTATTTCCCATGGCCCCGGCTATTTGAATAAGGAGCTTGAGGTCATCGTGGGTATTCAAACGGAGAAGCCATTAAAGCGGGCCCTTCAGCCTTACGGCGGGATCCGAATGGCTAAGAATGCTTGTGAATCTTACGGTTATGAGCTGGATCCGGAAATCGAGCATATATTCTCCACTTACCGGAAAACTCATAATCAAGGCGTATTTGACGGCTATTCACCTGCCATGAGTCTAGCCAGAAAAGCCGGCATTATTACAGGGCTCCCGGATGCGTATGGCCGGGGACGGATTATCGGCGATTACCGGCGAGTTGCCTTATATGGCACGGATTTTCTAGCCAAAAGCAAAAAAGAGGAGCTCTCCTTCTTCGACGAACGCACGATGACTGAAGATGTAATTCGGGCACGCGAAGAAATCGCGGAGCAGCTGCGTGCCCTTACGGAACTGAAGCAGATGGCGGCCAGCTACGGATTCGATATTACCAAGCCGGCGGAGACCGCGCAGGAAGCTTTTCAATGGCTGTACTTCGGGTATCTTGCCGCGATCAAGGAGCAGAACGGGGCTGCAATGAGTCTTGGCCGCACCTCCACCTTTCTGGACATCTATATAGCGCGTGACCTGAAGGAGCAGAGGCTGACGGAGCAAGGGGCGCAGGAGCTCGTCGATCATTTTGTCATGAAGTTACGTATGGTAAAGTTCGCAAGGACACCGGAATATAACGCGCTGTTCAGCGGCGATCCGACATGGGTCACCGAGTCCCTCGGAGGCATCGGCCTGGATGGTCGTCCGTTAGTCACCAAGAATACTTACCGGTTCTTGCACACGCTCGAGACGCTTGGTCCATCGCCGGAGCCGAATTTGACCGTACTCTGGTCCCATCGGCTCCCTCAGAAGTTCAAGGAATATTGTGCACGCATGACGATTCAGACCAGCTCTCTTCAATATGAGAATGATGATTTAATGCGGACTTATTTTGGCGATGATTACGGGATTGCCTGCTGTGTGTCCGCAATGCGGATCGGCAAGCAGATGCAGTATTTCGGCGCTCGGGCGAATCTGGCAAAAGCTCTGCTGTATGCAATTAACGGCGGGATGGATGAGCAGATGAAGGTGCAGATAACCCCGCCATTGCGGCCGATTCTGTCGGACAAGCTGGACTTTGACGAAGTGATGCCCGCTTTCGACCATGTGATGGAATGGCTTGCGGAACTCTATATCAACACCTTGAATGTAATTCACTACATGCATGATAAATATTGTTATGAACGTATCGAGATGGCGCTTCATGATCAGGAAACGATGCGGACCATGGCAACCGGGATTGCGGGTCTTTCGGTCGTAACCGACTCGCTCAGTGCCATTAAATATGCAGATGTTCGGCCAGTCCGGGATGAGAACGGTCTTGCTGTCGACTATATAATTGAAGGAGAATATCCTGCTTACGGAAATAACGATAACCGCGCGGATGAGATTGCGGTAGATCTCGTCAAACGGTTCTACCGCAAGCTTAAGAAACAATCCACCTACAGACAGGCTAGGACCACGATGTCGGTGCTGACCATCACATCCAATGTGGTATATGGTAAGTTGACCGGGAACACCCCGGATGGGAGAAAAAAGGGCGAGCCATTCGCCCCGGGAGCGAACCCGATGCACGGCAGGGACCGAAAAGGTGCGATTGCTTCATTGGCCTCTGTAGCGAAACTTCCTTATGAGTACGCTTTGGATGGCATATCGAATACGTTCTCGATTATTCCTGGCGCTCTTGGGAAGAACGAAGAGGATAGGGTCCGTAATCTGACCGCGCTGCTTGACGGGTATACAGCGAAGGATGGCCATCATCTTAATATAAATGTGTTTGACACCAAAACCTTGCTTGATGCGATGGAGCATCCAGAGGAGTATCCGCAGCTCACGATACGAGTGTCAGGCTATGCGGTTAATTTCATCAAACTGACGAGAGAGCAGCAGCTTGATGTCATCAACAGAACCTTTCACGAAAAAATCTGACGGGGGACGCGCTATGGAGCAGCACGAAGGCCGCATTCATTCCATTGAAACATCTGGTATGGTAGATGGCCCGGGGATCCGGTTCGTTGTTTTTATGCAGGGATGCTTACTGCGCTGCCAATATTGCCACAACCCCGATACCTGGACGATTGGGAAAAGCCAACTGGTAACGGTTCAGGAATTAGTTGAGGAAATTCGCGGATATCTCCCCTTCCTGCAGTTTTCCGGGGGCGGAGTAACGGTTAGTGGCGGAGAGCCTCTATTGCAGGCTGATTTTCTTCTTACTCTTTTCCGGGCTTTAAAACGAGAACTCGGTATTCACACTGCAATCGATTCTTCAGGCGGTTGCTTTAGCCGTCGCGGCCATTTCTTTGAGACGCTGCAGATGTTGATGCAGCATACCGACCTCGTTCTGCTTGACCTGAAGCAGATCGACCCGCAAAAGCATCTCGACCTAACCGGTAAGCCCAACGATCATATTCTCGACTTTGCCCGTTTTCTCTCAGAAACTAATATCCCCGTCTGGATCAGACATGTCCTAGTTCCCGGACTGACTGATGATGAATCGGATCTTCGGAACCTGGCCGACTTTATTAAAACCTTGCGCAATGTAGAGCGGGTTGAGGTCCTGCCTTATCACGAAATGGGAAAGTACAAGTACGAACAGCTTGGTTTGAAATACCCTCTTGTCCATATCAAGCCACCCGATGAGGAGACTATTCGAATGGCGAGGGAGATATTAGGTGCACATTAGCACTGCTTCTCTGTCATCTTCGTATATTGGGCGGCGGATCTTACTGAATCCAGCCCCGTGCTGGATCATTGCTTCGAGCTCATCAAAACTATATTTATGATTCACCATCAACAGTAAAGTCTTCAGCACACCAAATGCCTGGACTCGATTATAGTCGATGAAGCAATACTTAAGGATTTTCAAGTGGAAATCGGGAATATGGATTATGGCATGGAAATCGACGGCATTCTTTGTATTAATTTATTGAAATAAGCAGGGACTGTGATTAACACAAGAGAATTGCAACTGAAAACTAACGTTTGCTAAACGGCTATCTCGTACAATTCCAGCAGCACCCCACGCCGAATTGTGGCTCTGCACGTCCACGCCTCGGCCCATATGGAGTATCAGTGAAAGACACCTTTAGGGGTGTCTTTTTTGTATGCCAACCTATTTAGTTCTTTTGCTCTTCCCAAGAGTTTGTCCAAACCGGGGGAGCAATTCATTTTAAGTAGATTTTGGTTTTATGACGTAAATAGATAATTTTAATTAATTTAGCTTTATTAAACATATGACTATCGTGATATTTTGTTTTATGTTAATATTTTGATGTTATCAAGCTGAGACAAAGGGGTATTTTTATGCTAAAAGGGGTTCATAAAACTTTATATATTCTTCTTACTTTATTTATTGGATTGTTACTTATTTCATCTTTCTTTATCAGAGCAGAGTATAATTATGTGGCATACGGCGATGTTCCCATTTTACAAGCACAACGATTAATTCCATTTCTTTTTCTAGTTATTGTGCTTGCTATTTTAGGTGTTCTACTTTATAAACTATTTTTGAAGCTTAATACATACAGTGCAAAAATAATTATTCCTGTCGTGTTATCATTATCTTTTATTTTGCAATTATCAATTGTCCTTTTATTCCCGAGAATGCCGACAGATGACTCACAAATGGTAATTGAACTTGCTTTATGGATACAAACACATAATGACTATTCATCTTTTCAAGACACCGGGTATTTGCATATGTACCCTTTTAACTTTTCAACAGTAATGTATTTAAAAACTTTGTTGGAGCTATTTCCAAATCTAAATTATGTTTTGGTTTTTAAAATCTTTAATATTTTATTTACTCTCGTAACTACATTAATGACTTATTTAATCTACAAACAATTAAATAACAAGCAGCATAACAACGAGTATGGAATTCTAATATTTGCAGCTACCTTTATACCGGCATTGTTTACTAATAACCTCATTTATAATGATATTATTTCTACTGCCTTTCTAACTAGCTCACTTTATTTTTCTATTAGGTTTATAAAAGATAAAGAAATAAAACACATAATATTTGCAGCCGTTCTTTTAGCTATAGGAAATTATTTTAGAAGTATAGGTGTTATATTTCTCATCGCCATTATAATATGTATTTTGTTGAGTATTCAAAAAATTGGATTTAAGAAATTATTGCTTTCATTGTTTATACTGGGAATACTATTTAATAGTCCAAATTGGATACAAGCTTTAGCATTAAAATCGACAGGTCAAGTAACTGAATCTGTAAATAAAAATTCTGCTCCTGTATATATGTGGTTGAATATGGGGATTAACTTAGAGAGTTTTGGATTCTATGATAATGGAGAAAGTTTCAATATTTATCAAAATCAAGCTAACCGGAACAAAGCGGAAAGCACTAAAATTTACAAGGAATCTATTGAAAAAAAATTGCATGATTACAAATTTACTGATCTTGCTAAAATGTATTATAAAAAGGTTTTGTGGACATGGACAGAAGGTACTTATCAACTTGAGCGATATGGTATTAGTAACAGTGGTACTTCCGATACGGGACAAAGTATAATTGGCGGGTATAGTTACAAAACTTTTGCAACTGATTTATTCGATGGACAATCTAATTTCAGAAGTAAAACTTTATGGATTGTATACGTTATGAATTTTATTATGTATATATTTATTTTGATTAAATTAATAGGAAGTATAAAAAACAAGCAATTTAATGAGGTTTCATTAGTCTTAATAATTTTAGGGTTTGTTGGTTTTTATATTTTGTGGGAAATTAAATCGCGATATATTTATCCGATCTATCCTATACTAATTATTTTATCCTATACGGGATGCGGTAGTTTCAATAAATGGCTAAAATCTCGATCTTTCCATCGAAGTAACTTGTGATTTCATATCAATTTATGTGCGCAAGAAGACGGCGGTGGGCAGTATGGCGAGCAGGAGATTACTATTCCCCGGAATCGAAACACCCTCAGTTTATAGAACCCCTTTCCCAGTAAGGCTTTTCGCCTTTTTGGGGAAAGGGGTTCTACACGTCTTTTCCATTGTAATAAAACGTTACAGCTCCGCCCCCTTATATCCCATCTTCCGATAACCTTTCACTCTTTTCTTGAACATCGCCATTAACATTGGAACCTGAAGATCGATGTAATCATATATTTTCACTTCTTCTTTATTCACATGACTTCGGTGCAGGCGGCCTGCATATTGCTGCAAAGTACCTGTCCAAGAAATCGGATGGACAAGAAACAAGGTGTCCAGTCTGGCGTCATCGAAGCCTTCGCCGATCAGCTTGCCGGTAGCAATAACTACACGCTCCTGATCGTCTGGAATAGAGGTGATTTGGGCACGTAGAGCTTCTCTCTGCTTTTTTCCCATTCCACCTCTAAGCACAATTACGTTTTTGGCAAAAGACTGCAATCTCTCTGCGAAATAATCAGCATGAGCGGTCCGTTCAACCAGCAGCAGCGGAGAGCGGCCTTCATCCAGACAGGTAAGTAAATCATCAAAAATAAGCGTGTTACGTTCCTCGTTGTCTACAAGCTGCTGATAGATGTCCTGAATTCCGGAAACCTGCTCACCTGGCTTGATCTGAAAATGAGTATACCGGGGGACTACCCTTAATGAAAATCCTCTGGAACTGCTTAGGGTTTTGGCGTCCACCTTCAATAGCACAGGTCCAAGCTGGAACCGTACGATTGCTTCTTGTCCATCCTGACGTTTGGGGGTGGCAGTTAAGCCAAAAACATACTTTGCTTTGACTTCCCGCAGAACTTGTTCAAAGCTGTAGGCTGATACGTGGTGGCACTCATCCACAATGACCTGGCCGTATTCACTTACGAAGGGCTTAACATTCCCTTTATAGTTCAGGCTCTGAATGACAGCAATGTCGATGATGCCGGTTCGTTTATTTTTGCCGCCGCCGATCAACCCGATTGCGTGTTTTGGGACTTCGAGAAAGGTTTGCAAACGTTCCTGCCATTGTTCCATAAGCTCCCGGCGGTGCACCAAGATAAGGGTGTTTGTCTTTCTTGAAGCGATAATGCTGGCTGCTACGACAGTTTTACCAAATGCGGTTGCCGCCGAGAGAACCCCTATGTCCTGGTTTAGAATCGCTCTGGCTGCTGTATCCTGGAGAGTGGTCAGCGTACCGGTGAACTCTGCCTCTATTGAGGTTCCAGACGAACGTTGATCCTTAAGCGATACCTTGACCTGATTATGCTCGAAAAAAGATAACAAATCCGGCAGGCATCCCCTTGGCAGAACTACATAATTCTCCAGATCCTCTGCGCATGAGATCACCCGGGGTTTACCGTAGGTGGAGAGCCGCATCGCTTGTGCTTTATAAAAATCAGGGTTGGAGAAGGAAGCTAATTTGATCAGAGCATGAATTACACTTGAGGGAAGTCCAGACTTGAGAATATAAAGGCGATCCAAATACAGGACCTGTATTTCAGCAGGTAAAGATTCCATTAGAACCTCTGCTGCCTGAGTCTGGTTCTCTTGTAACAAGGTCAATCCATCTGCTTCGTGGTCTGATCCCGCTGTAATGCTGTCATTGGTAAAAAGCCCACGCTCCGCGTGCTTGTATATAAATTGCTTCACCTGGTCTTCGCCCATCTTACCAAGTTCGGATAATGTACCCCATTGGTCAGTATAGGGCTCAAAGCGCTCGTTAACAAAGACACTGTTTCCCTGTTTACGCGGCCCCCCCTGAAGGGGAAGGGCAATGAGGTTGCCGAATCCGCCTTTGGGCAGTGTATCCTGATTGGGAAACAGGCGGTCATAGGACTCCATGCCGATCTGATATCTGTTGTTCATGGTTAGACTCAGCAGGGTCATTCCAAATTTTCTGGCTGTAGCTGCCTCAATATTTTGACTGAAGAAAATCCAGATATGCCCCCCATTGCCGGAACGCGAGCGCTCTAAGAGGGCAGGGATTTCATGGCTTTTGCATAGCTCTATCACGGCAGTAACATCCTGCTTCCAATCATGTTTGTCAAAATCCATGGCCAAAAACCAGCAGGTTTCATCCGGCAGCATTGGATAGATACCAACCGTCCGGTCTTGCCGTGCATCTAAATGGGCTGACAGCACTTCACTTGTAAGAGGCATGAAGCTCTGGTATTTGCAAACCGAACACTTTACCCGGGGTTTCTCGCAGACAGAAGTCCACTCATTGGCGCAGGCGGGCGAATATCCGGACTTTCCTTGCTTGTTGCTCCAGCGAATCGGGTATACATCTTCTCTGCCGCGAAAATAATTTTTATATAGGGCGAGCTTCTCCTCTACGGTAGAGTACTGGTGAACATTACTTTCTCCAACAGTGGTCTCTTTGCTTTCTTTAGCCGGTGAGGTGGAATAAGGCGTCATTTGTTCATTAGTACTTGTTGTATTGTCATCATTCAAAAGCCCCAGCAGCCTTCTTAACCGGGTGACTTCCAGCTTAAGTTCCTCAATATGAGCCAGAGCAGCGTTATATTTGTTCTCGATATTGTCCATTTATAAGCCCTCGTGTTTTAATTATATTATACCTTGTAAGCTGTAGAATAATAATGCTGGGAAGTATAACCGGATTAAGGAGATTATAATGCTAAAGTTGGGTAAATCAACCATTAAGAAGCATTTAAAGAATCTAACGAGGGAAGAGCTTGAGGCTGAAATCTTAAATATAACCAGGATATATCCGATCATTCAGGAGCACTATTTTTCACATACTATTTCCTGATAGTGAGGAAGTCTTAGACAAGTACAAGAAAATTATTGAGAAGGAATTCGGCCACCACAAGGGAGAGATTCTGCGATACCGGATTGTGAAGCAAGCAATAAAGGACTTTAGTAACGTTTCAAACAACAAGGAGCAAATTGCAGAAATCATGGTTTTTACAGTTGAATGTGGAGTGGACTTCACACTTTCATTTGGAGACATTGATCAAAAATTTTACCATACTATAGCAAGTATATATGAACAAGCCTTAAAGCATATTGTAGACAATCAATTAGAAGACAAGTTTGTAGGTCGTTGGTCCAAGTTAGGGCCAATTAAGCGAGAGCAAGGGATTTATACGTCTTTGCTAACCGGCAACTGTGTACAGTTCTAACAGCGGTTTCCGTCGAATTGTGGCTCTGCAAGTCCACGCCTCGGCTCCATATGGAGTAAAGTAGAAGACACCTTAATGGGTGTCTTTTTTCATGTTTTCGGGAGTTATTCAAGGGTATGTGGTGGTTGCAGAGCCTTGGCAACGCGGGGTGCGGACTCATCATGAGTATACCCCGATTAATATCGCTCGACCGGCAAAATGCATTGACAGTGATTTTATGGTGTGGGAATATTGACTATATATCATTCCAATATATTGAAGGAGTTGTTAAGGTTGTCAGCTGATCTAAAACAACCTTTTATGGATAGCTTGATGAATGAATCACTAACGAATTTACAAGCCATTCCGAAAAGTGATTTGCATAACCACGCCGGACGTGGAGGGACGATTCAATATATTGGCGTATGGGCTAACGTTAGAATTCAACCGCCTTCAGAACCCTTTCAATCATTGCTTGGAATGCAAAGCTGGTTTGTTGAACATGTAAAATGCCATTGTCCCGGTATACAAGGCTATTTGAAACGTATCGAAGCTTCCTTTGTTCAGGCGGCTGAAGATCACATAGAGAGATTGATATTAAGCTTCGGAATAGACGAGATTGATACTTTGGGAGGAATGGAACTATTTTCGCAAATAATTGACGATCTTCATCGCGTTTTTGCTCCCAAAACACGGTTTCTACCGGAACTAGCCTTAGATCGGGCCTGCAATATCGATGAAATTTACGGACGGATCGATGAAATATTGGCTTTCCGGTGGTTCCGGTCTATAGATATCTGCGGTGATGAATTTGCTCAGCCTATTGCATACTTTAAGTCCATCTACAGAGCCGCAAAATCTGGGGGTCTAGTTTTAAAAGCTCATGTGGGGGAATTCGGAACTGCTGATGATGTAAGGGAGGCCGTTGAAGAGTTGGGGCTCCAAGAGGTTCATCATGGGATCGCGGCAGCCCGCTCACCTCAGATTATGAGGTGGTTGTCCGATCACAATATTCAATTGAATGTCTGTCCAACAAGCAATATTATGCTTAGTGTGGTGGAGAATTACGGCAGCCATCCAATTCGCAAGCTTTATAATTTTGGAATCCCGGTGACGATTAATACTGATGATTTGTTAATTTTTAATCAAAGCGTTTCTCAAGAGTATATGAATTTGTATAAATCCGGATTATTAACCGCGGAGGAGCTAAATGAAATCCGTCTGACAGGTCTTAAAGAATAACAACTAGTTAAGAGATTTTAACTACACTCGTAGAAGCGTTATCTTCGGACAGGGGCTCGGAATCCCGTCGGCTCCATATGGAGTATCAGAAAAGCAAAGCGACCTATAATGGTCGCTTTTTTGTGTTTTTTCTTATAATTTCGTCAGGGACAACAATGTGTTTGAATAAACTTAGCTAATACCTGGAGTTCATATTTATGGTTAACCGCGAAAGGGATGGTTCTGACCTTTAAATGCCAAGAAACATCTTTGCTTTCATAACCGATGAGTGCCCATCGCCAACATCATGAGCTGGATCGCCGGTGCCGGAAACACCAAAATCAATGATGCCAACGACTTTGTTGGATGCTTCTAGGATGTGGTACGGAGCTACCAGATAAGTTAAGAAAATCAATTTCACGATAGCTATCTTAGCAAGTTGCTTGGTTTCAAACCCTCCAGTAAGACACCACCCTATAGATCATTTGTTATACTGACGTCCTAAGATTTATTTAGGGAGGTTAGAACATGGTATTAAAGGTTGGGAATTTAACCGTTACATACGGTCAGAAAAAGGCTGTCGATCACATTAGCTTTGAAGTAAAGTCGGGGCAAGCATTTGGATTACTAGGTGCGAACGGGGCGGGGAAATCTTCAACCATTGCTGCAGTGCTTGGTATTGAAAAGAGCACTTATGATGAGCTTGTTATCATTGGTAAGTCACCAATACGCGATCGAAAGGAGATATTTGAACAAGTTGGTGTGCAGTTTCAAGAAACCAATTTCCAAGATAAACTAACCGTTTCCGACGCATGTGAACAATGGCGATCACTCTATAAAACAACAGCTGACTTACCTGCTTTACTACAAACCTTTGGGTTGGCAGATAAGGAACAGCAACTAGTTAAATTACTTTCTGGTGGGGAGCGACAGCGACTGGCCGTACTCCTTGCCCTAATTCCAGAACCGAAACTTGTGTTTTTGGATGAACTGACAACAGGGCTTGATACAAAGGCACGTCGTATGCTGTGGAAGCAGCTCGCAACAATGAAGGAAAATGGTCTGGCGATTGTATTAACATCACATTACATGGATGAGGTTGAAGCGTTATGTGATGAGATATTAATTCTGCGGGAGAGTCAAACCGTTTTTCATGGGACCATTCAGGAAGCGTTAGTCGTTAGCGGGAAAACAACGCTCGAAGACGCATATTTATTTTTGGCCGGTGAGGAGGAATACTGGGGATGAGTACAATGTTTACGCTCTTAAAAATAGAAGGTAAGCTGGTATGGAAAGGCATTGATATTTTAATTTTCGGTATATGCTTTCCGGTCATTTTAGCGGCTTTGTTTGGTTACGTGCTTAGTAAAGATGCATCGGCAGGTTCATCTAATTTTGAATTATCTTACGCAGCCGTTACCACTATTGGTGTGCTTGCAACGGGCGTAATGGGGCTACCATTAACCATTGCTGATTATCGGCATCGGGGTATTCTGAAGCGGTTCCAAGTGACACCGGTATCACCTTTACAGATTTTATTCGCCCAAGGTATCATTCAGCTTTCCTCTGCCCTTGTTTCATTTATGGGTGTTACTCTCGTATATTATTTATTTTTTGATTATCAAATAGTAGGTTCCTGGTTTATATTTTTGAGCGTATATGCCTTTGTTATTTTAGCCATGTACAGTATTGGCACTTTAATTGGCAGTGTCGTACCTGATCAAAAAGCAGCTAATATGTGGAGTTCTATTGCGTACTTTACGATGTTATTGTTCTCAGGTGCGACCATTCCATATGAAGTGATGCCACGCTTCGTTCAATGGATAATGGATATATTACCCTTGTCACATGGGATTCATTTATTAAAGCTGGTAAGTACAGGTAGAGAAACCGAGGGGATGACAGTGCCGTTTTTGATTTTAGGCATTGTTACTGTGATCAGCTTGGTTGGGTCATTCAAATTTTTTAAGTGGAAGTAGGGTTGAGGGATGTACCAAACCAAAGAAATTGCAGCAATTGTCGGGGTACATCCCAACACTGTACGGATTTATGAAGAATGGGGATATATCTCTGCTGTTCCGAGAGGTGTGAATGGCTACCGCATTTATTCCGACTTGCATTTATTTCAACTAAAAATAGCTAGAATCGCTTTTCGTTGTGAAATTGTTCAAGGGCGCATTCGGGCAAAGGCTAGAGCCATAGTTGAAGCTAGCGGTAAAGCAGATTTTACTCAAGCACTAGAATATGCACAAGACTATTTGTCCCATCTAGAAAAAGAATATAACCGGGCGCTAGAAGCTATTGAACTTTCGGAGCAGTGGATATGTGGAATCAAATCTACATCTACTCAAACGTATACACGCAAAGAGACTGCCCGGGTTCTGGATCTCTCAACTGAAGTGATTCGAAATTGGGAACGCAATGGATTAATAACAGTCCATAGACTTTCCAATGGCTCCCGGGCATATACAGAAAATGAAATAAAACGATTGAAAATTATTCGGACCTTAAGGACGGCACATTATTCAATAAGTGCAATCCTTCGGTTGATGAATCAAGCAGAGAACATGAGGTGGACTAATCTTAATATTAAGAAAGTGCTCGACACACCAGAAGATCATGAAGACATTATTTCAGTGACAGATCGCTTAGTCTATTCATTGGAACAAGCCATTGAGTCTGCAAAGGAGCTTATATGGATACTAAGGGCAAAACTGAACGTAGAGATATGACATTGTAGTGGTGGAGCCAATTGCTACATATTGATTACCTACACGTTCTTTCAGAAACTCCCCGGCGACTTTAGGATACATCTTCTCAGTGATAACACCTTTAGCTATGTGAATATTGTGCCCCCAAACCATCGTTTTTCCGCCCAATTTTTCTTGAGCCCACACAGCGTGCTCGGCTAGATACTGATCATGCGGCTTCACCATGCTTGGATAGTCAGCCGGAATCACCATCGACAGTTAAAGGTAAATTATGGTATGTTCTTCGTGTAATTACTGTAGTAATGAGTTGAAGGGGGATAATTTTAATGGAGAAAAATGTGAAATTAGTTTATTGCATTTTGGGTGGTCTTGTACTTACTTTATTAAATCATCCACTACTTAGTTACGCAAAACTTGGTATGTTTAAAAGTGGTTATGGTGAAAATATATTTGGTGTGTTGTTAGTTTCAATTACTGACCTATTGTCATTAGTTGGATTTTTTTTATTGATTTTATTTTCTGCTATATTAATAATAAAAAACATGGATTTTAAGGATAACTAAATAGCATGAAGTCAGATTAGCTATAAATTAAGTGCAGCTACTTTTTCACTTGGAAAATACAATATAACAAGCCTTTTCACCTGGGAGAGAGGTACTGAAGATGAATGATCCGGGTTTGGAGAAGGCATGGATACCCTTCAATATTTGAGTCAGGATTCAGACGCCAGACGATTGTATGAGGCCAGACAGAAGTATTTGCATGATGAGGCATCTATGCTCGAAAGTGCACAAATGGCAGGTATAAAGAAGGTAGCAAAGAATATGCTGAACTTGAATCTGGACATAGCGACCATTATAAAAGCCACTGGATTAACGGAACAGGAAATTAATAGCTTGGGGAAGTAAATAATTAGGGAGCATCCAATTGAGCGGATGCTCCTTTCTTATTGAAGAAATTCTGTGGTGTAACTTTCGTTGCTTAATAACCTATCTAGGTGCGTGATTCTATCCTGCATCGTCCATGTGACAGGGATAGGAACTAACAAGTAGCGAGACAGGCTGTCAGTTCTCGACCCCTGGGGTCAGCAGAAGCTGATAATCAGGCTGACTTAACGTATAGCCGGTTTCGGGGTGATAATCGGATGATATCAAAACTGTGACTACACTCGTAAAAATCTATCTACCGTTCTCCTGGAACAGGGATTCGATTCCCCTTTCCGTATACAGTGAAGACACCTTAAATGTTTTTTTTCAATTCAACCTTACGCCTAGGCGTACCACATATATTCTGCAAATATGCTACGCTGGTTTATATCATTTTTAAATCCTGAATCTTATAGAGGAGGCCCCCATGCCAAGCATTCTCGAATCCCTATACCACGGTAGTTTGTTCCCTAACGAGCACGTTATTCCCAAAGATTCTAATTATCGCCCGTTAAACAAACAAATCATCGAGTCTATAGAAACTTGGAAAAGCAAGCTGTCCGAAGGAGATTTTGAGGAGCTGGAGTCTTTATTGGAGTTGTATTCGCAAGTGCAGGGGATGGATATGACGGCTGCGTTTGTGTGCGGACTCAAGACCGGAGCGGCGATGATGATTGAAATTCTAGTCGATGATTAAGAATGGCGAAAGCCCTGTTCTTTAGGGATTTCCGCACCAATCAGATCGATCAGCTGCCCGTTGTAACACAGTGATCCTTTAATAAATCGTTGGCACCATTCCTCCGTCCATACGGATTGGAGAACCTTTAAATGCTGAAGCATAAGGGCTGCATATAAAGGCTGCTAGTCTTCCGATTTCGGCCGGTCTGATAAATCGTTGAATCTCAGACTGAGGCAGGTTTGCGGCCATAAATTTTTTCTCTTTTTCGGGAAACGTTATATTGTCCTCGGCGTAGACTCCCTCAATGATCTGATGCACATTTTCAGAAAGTGTTGGTCCAGGCATTATCGTATTGACGGTCACTTCCGTTCCTATGGTTAATTTTGATAAGCTTTTTGAAAGTGAGAGCAGCATTGATTTGGTCATGCAGTATTGCGGCATTTGACCTGAAGGCATTACGGCTTCTTCGCTCGCGATAAAAATCATGCGTCCATAATTGTTTTCCAGCATTTTAGGCAGATAAAATTTACATAATCCGTTTGCAGCAAGCACATTCGTACGGAAGTATTTATCCCATATTTCATCGGTTACGTCATCGTAACTCATGATTTCATATATGCCCATATTGTTAACCAAAATGTCGACATGAGGATATTTTTCAAACAAGGCTTCTCTCTGCGTAACATCCACAATATCTGCAGTGGCATTTTGAGGAGAAGTAGCCGGAAATTTCGAACGAATTTGGTTTACCGTTTGTTCTACCTCTTCGTAGTTTCTTCCATTAATCAGTACATTCACGCCTTCTTTGGCCAGTTCAATAGCAATGGCTTTACCGATACCCTTCGTTGAACCTGTAACTAAAGCTGTTTTATTGTGTAATCCCATATCCATGATACATTTCCCCTAAATGAAGTTATATAGAACCTCAAGAATAATCTTGCGTTCCGATAGGGATTATAATACCTTGTTTGGGCGGCTCAGTAACTAGCTCACAGCGCCAATCTTCTTGCATCACGCGCCAATTTATTTAAATTTTACTTATTGTGAGAGCCTGCATTCTCCGAACGCCAATGAGAGGGCGTTTCGCCTTCCCATATACGGAATGCGCGGTAAAACGAATTCTGGTTCTCGTATCCCACTAGGCAAGCTACTTCTTTAATATCCAGTGACGGGTCAGCCAAATATGTCCTTGCCTGCTCATGCCTGGCCTGCGTTAACAGATGCTTGAAGCTCGTGGCTTCTTCAGTTAGCCGGCGCTGCAGCGTCCGATCGCTCATATTAAGCTCCTTTGCGACAGACTGTATGTCAAGAAGCCCTCCCATAAGGCTCCGCTTGATGATCCATTTTACTGTCTCAGTAATAGAAGTAGTGTTTTGCTTTTCATTCAGCGTCCGGTCTAAGACAGGTGTCAAAATTTCTAGCAGTTCTTCGTTATACGTTGCAAAAGGAATGTCCAAGTCTTGGCGCCGCAGTGTGAGCCGGTTCCGGCTGGTACCGATTTGGATTGGACAGCCGAAATAAGCCTCCAGCGTGTGCACATCGCCCATGGGACGTGAAAATTCTACCCTTCGTGCATTCAACGCTTTGCCTGTTCCCCGGCGCCCAAGTTCCAGAAGATACGCCAGTGTGATCCCGACCAATACCTCCGGACCGGACTCTTCCGTATGCTGCCACTCCAGCTCGATGGTGCATTCCTCACCCTCCTCCATGATAAGCAGCTTTTCAGGGGGACACATTTGTTTATACCTGGCCATGCGGCAAAGAGCATCCCGATAATCACGGGCGTGGTAAGTGGCCAAGACGTCAGGCGGGAATTGTGCCGTTTCAAAGACAGATACAAGTCCAATGATCGCTTTGGCAATATCCCCTATGAGATCCGAAAAAGCCTGCCAGATCGCAAAATACTCTGCGGCAGTGACTTTAGGTTCAGTAATTACGGTAAGCGGCAGCCCGGCTCGCCGAGCTACATCCCTTGGAGCAACCCCTAGCTGCTGTAATCCGGACCAAAAGCCAGAAGGAAATTTAATATATTTCGTGGTATGTAACTTCATATACAGGTCTCCTTTGCTGATTACACGGATGTGCCGCTGAATAAAAAATAAAAACGCAATAGCCTTATGCTAACATATGAACACCAAGCATACTCTCTAGTCTGTTCAAAAGTCTACTCTGCCGATTCCTTGTGTATTGCTGTCATTATGTCCGGTTCATGGGATTAAAATTTTATCGGTTCTCTATAAATTGGGGGGTTGCCTTAATGTACACATTAACCCTTAAGCTGAAAAAGACCCGGTCTGTTACATCCAAATACGAGCATGAAAGGAGTGTCACCATCATGTCTTTTTCTATAAAAGAGGCTTCGGAGCGGCTAGGTTGCCCTGCACATAAAATTCGTTATTACGAGAAGGAGGGGCTGCTCCCTTATATTCAAAGAGATGAGCATGGAAACCGTCAGTTTGAGCAAGAACACCTGGATTGGATGAGACTGATGTCCTGCTTCCGGGCAACAGGAATGAAGATATCTACATTGAAGCATATGGTCCGCCTTGCTTTAGACGGCGATTCAACCATTCCGCAGAGAAAAGCGATTCTGAGCGAATATAAAGAGGATTTGCAGCGGCGTCAGTACGAGCTTGCTGAAGCACTTGAGGCAGTGGACAACAAGCTTGTCATCTACGAGGAGATAGAAAAAGGAAGACTTCCTTCTGAAAGTAAACTGCTGAGCCAAATGGATAGTGCCAGCAAACAATAATATTGAATAGATGGAGAGGTATCAAGTTATGAAGCAAAGAATACTAGGAAACAGCGATATAGTCGTTTCTATGATTGGACTGGGAATTATGGGCATGTCTCCTGGCATGTATGGAGAAACCAATGATGAGGAGTCCACCAAGACGATTCACCGCTCGCTAGAAATCGGAGTTAGTCTGCTTGATACCGCCGATGTGTACGGAAATGGGCACAACGAGGAGCTTCTTGGGAAAGCTATCAAAGGCCGCCGGGATCAGGCAATTATTGCAACCAAATTCGCATATACCCCTAACTATGAAAGTCTGAACGGTCATCCCGCTTACGTAAAAAAGGCCGTAGAAGAAAGTCTCAGCCGGTTAGGCACAGACTATATTGATCTCTACTACCAGCACAGGGTAGACCCCAATATTCCCATCGAGGAAACCGTTGGCGCTATGGCTGACTTGGTTAAAGAAGGCAAGGTACGCAGTCTCGGCCTGTCTGAAGCATCTGCTTCTACGCTTCGCCGTGCGCATGCAGTGCATCCCATTTCTGCATTGCAAAGTGAATATTCTCTATGGAGCCGGGACATTGAAGATGACGTTCTCCCCACTGCCAGAGAACTCGGCATTACGCATATCGCTTACAGTCCGTTAAGCAGAGGTTTTATATCCGGTGAAATTCGGAAATTCGAGGATTTGGATGCAAATGATCTGCGCAGATATATGCCCCGGTTCCAAGGCGATAATTTCCAGAGGAATATAGAAATTGTAGATAAAATCAAGGAAATCGCCATCGAGAAAAATTGCACGCCTTCACAACTGGCTATCGCATGGACGATCGCTAATCACGCACTGCCAATCCCGGGAACGAAACGAATCAAATATTTGGAGGAGAATGCAAACTCCGCAACTATTGAGCTGACTCCTAAGGATTTAGCGCGGATTGAAAATGTAAGCCCAAAAAACGAAGTCCATGGAACCCGCTATATGAAAGAACTGATGTCGCAACTGAATGGCTAACAATCATCTCATATTTCACTAGGGACCAAAGAAAGCAACCTCTGTCCGAAGCGGATAGAGGTTGCTGCTGGTATATATGATGAGCTAAGCTGGCTGATCAAATGGAAGGAGGGCTTTACCCTATAATGACCCGCACGTTGTTTTCGGCTTTCATTTTGGCGATTGGGATCAGGTCGCCTTGAATTTCTTCGCCGTTAATGACGATATGGGTAACCCCTTTTTGGACGCCGTTCTTGTTTTCTACCTGAATGTTCAGCTTCTTACCGCGGAATTCCCGCACCATGGAGAAGTCATTCCAGCTGGAAGGAACACACGGATTGATGCGAAGGCCATCCATCTGCGGCTGAACCCCCATGATGCCCTCCACCAGAGAGACCATCACAGTCGAGGCTGTGCCGGTGAGCCAGTGGACATGGGCCCGGCCTTGATACGGGCTGTCTTTGGACTCGACGAATTGACCATGCACGTAAGGCTCCAGTTTGCGGATTTCAGCTTTGTCGTTCATGCTGGCCGGACTGCAATTCAGGAAATATTCGAACGCGCGTTCACCGTTGCCGATCATGGTCTCTGCTAAGATGAGCCATCCCTGCGGCTGGCTGAAGATACCGGCGTTTTCCTTGGTGGAGGCGTTGAAAAGCGCCATCAGAGCCACTGGCAAACCGTACTCCCGGAACGGCGGGTAGAATAACATGGTGCCGTAATCGGTCCGCAGATTGTCGTACACTTTGTCCATCGCGAGTTTTGCCTGATCCGGGCGGGCGGCGCCGCTTAATACAGCCCAGCTTTGCGGATTCAGCCAGATTTTTGCTTCATCATTCTCCCAGGAGCCGATTGTATAGTTGTCTTCGGTGAACCCGCGGACGAACTGATCGTTCTCCCAAGCATGCTTCTGAATGTTCCCGTCGAGCTCATCAAGCAGGCCCTGTGCCCACTTTATGTCGTCCGGTTTGTTCTTGTTGTGCGCGATTTCCATGAACACTTTGAAGGCCATGTACAGCTGGAAGGCGACGAATAGCGACTCACCTTTGGCTCCGAGACGCAGACAATCGTTCCAGTCCGCATGAAGCCCGACCGGCATGCCATGTGCACCCATACGATCCAGGCTAAATTGGAGGGCCTGGCGCAGATGCTCGTACACCGTGCCTTCGCCTTTATCCGAATAAGGTATCAATTCATCTGTAAAGTCCCAGTTGCCACTTTCATTCAAGTATTTAATGACGGTTGGGAACATCCACAAGGCGTCATCGGCGCGATAGTGGGGATGACCGGTTTCCCGTACGTATTCCGGGTCGTCTGGTGTGCCTTCATGACCAGGGTTATGATCAAACTTCACCAGTGGAAGTCCACCACCGTTGGATACCTGGGCTGAAATCATCAGTCTCAGACGCTCTAGGGCCATCTCATGATCCAGATGAATGATACCTTGAATATCCTGTACGGTATCCCGATAGCCGAGTCCGTTACGGAGACCGGAGTATTGGAAGGAGGCTGCACGAGACCAGATGAAAGTGATGAAGCATTGATATGCGTTCCAGGTATTGATCATGTTGTTCAGATTATCGCTTGGTGTCTGGACTTGGAAGCGGTTAAGCTTGCTGTGCCAGAATGCCTTCAGTTCTTCGAGTTCCTTGTCCACGACAGACAAATCTTTATAGTGGCTAAGAATTTCGGACGCGCCTTTCTCGTCATATTGTCCCAGAAGGAATGCAATTTCTTTCTCTTCTCCCGGCTGCAGCTCCACGTTGATCTGCAGAGCACCGCAGGAGTTGGTGTTGTAGTTTAATGAATTGCTACATTGGCCGTTTGCAACGGAGGCCGGATTGCCGTAGCTGCGGTAATCGCCGAGGAACGTATCCCGGTCGCCATCGTAAGCGGTTACCTCTGCGCCTGCAGCACCGAAGAATCTCCAGCTCTGATCCTCGGGAACGTTTTCATTGATGGATTGAAGGATCATATTGTTTTTGTAGTAGGTTCGTGAGATAAACAGCGTGTACTGAAGGTTGACAGTATCCTGCTCGTAATTGTTATTGTTGGTTAATTCAACAAATCCGAAGAGAGCCAGCCTCCGCGCTTTGGAGTCATCATTGCGGACCTTCATGCGCCATACCTCGTAGGTTTTGTTCAGCGGTACATAATACAATGATTCTGTATGGATATTGTCGTAATCCGAGACGATGTTCGTGTATCCGGTTCCATGATGGCATACCGACTTGTACTGATCCAGATCTTTACCCACGGGCTGCCAAGAACCGGACCAATAATCCCCGTTTTCCAAATCCCTCACGTAAATGTAGCGTCCAGGCTCGTCCTTTGAATTAAAATGGTAGCGGACATGCCGCCCGTTGGCTCCAGATTTTACAAAACTGTAGCCCCCTGCGTTTCCTGAGATAATGGCGCCATATTCCGGCGAGCCCAGGTAGTTCGCCCAAGGGGCAGGCGTATTCGGTTTCGTAATCAGATACTCTTTGTTTTTTTCGTCAAAGTGACCGTATTGCATAACCATTCCTCCTATAAAGTGGATGATGGGCAGGGCAATAAACGCGCGTTCACAAACGGGTGAAGTTTCCCGGCCCCATTTCATTATAAGATAGTTTTATTCAACCTATAACCCCATATTTGTGAAAAATCAACAAAGAATATCAAACTAGTTATTGATGTGCCGAAGGACTTTTTTTTCGTAATACGCAAAATTTAGTTTAACATGTCGTTTTTGATGGTAATGTATGTTTATTGTGTGGTTATATAATGAATCAACCAAGTTTTTATGTATTCTGTATATGCATTAGGTCCACGGAAGCTTGTACATAGGTCACATTTAGTGTTTATTTGGGTTGGGAGTTAATCTAACCTGCGAAAGGATGATTTTATGAAAATTGATGTCCAAAGGGAGAGTGGAATTGCCCGGGAGATCGGTCAGCATGAAGTTTCTCTGGGCGCAATCAAAGAAAATCTCGAGTTGTACAAGGAAAGTTTGAGAAAAAGCTGGGATGCAGATGAAACTATACATATGACACATGCCATGGAACTGATTCAAACGAGTATTGGAAGGGTCGCATCAAGTCTTAGAGCGATTGAGTCGGATATTATATCTACGGCAAATACGATAAGACAAGAAGAAGATGCGAAGGAGGCAGCAGAAATCGCAGCTAGAGAGGCAGCATTGAAGCAGCTCAAGAATAGTTCGCATACTAAATAAAGTCTGTGCCGGGGGGACACTGTATTGAATACCATTTTCCTAGATGAGAATCTTATTCAAATTGCATCAACCCATCTTTCTAAGTACACCTCCGATTTATCTGACGCAGTGAGCAGACTTTCCCGGTTGCTTGGTCAAATTGACAATAGAGTTCTGTCGCGAAGTGATGTAGGCAGCCGGTTAGGGAACCTGTGTAAAGAGCTGGGGGATTTACAGGAAAAGCTGGGGAATTTCAAGAAGTTTGTGGAGAATGAAAGTGGAAAATATTTTGATATTGAAGATTATTTGGTTAAAGTCGGATTGTCATTCAGCTCAAATCCCATAGACCAGTATGAATCTCAATTGGCTGGCGATCCTTTCTTTCTGCTGGCCTTCCGCAATGCTGTGAATGATGTATTCTCTGGCATTACGAACTCAGATACATTACTCCGGTATAAAGATTTGCAGTTTAAAACCGTTAAAAAAGACGGGAAGATTCTCATTCAGCTCGTCAATGCGGAAATGGTTACGGGCAGACACTATATGGAGTATAGAGACGGGTTGGTCCGGCTCTTGGGCGGAGAAAGTGGAACCTTCAAGAAGCGATACGTGAACCGGTTAATTAACGGGGATGGAATACCTCTGTATGTTGATGGCCATGGAGTTATCCAAGACAATATGGACCGTTTTAATAGACTGGCTCCTGTGGAACAATTCATCAATGGAAGAAGCAACAGATTACAAAACATGAAGGATGTATTCAAATCTTCTTATAAAGACGGGATGACGCTCTGGGATGATTTTAACTGGAAAAACACGACGGTCTTGTCTAAGGGCGGGAAGTTTCTAGGTGCGGCCGGGACGGTTCTGGCGGTAGGAGATAACTTTGTGGAGACCTTCAGAGACGGCGGGAAGTGGGATTTTAACTTGAAGAACACGGGTACCTTTGCTGTGAACACCACGGTGGATGTTGCCGCCGGTGCGGGTGCAGCAGCAACTGGTGCCGTTATCGGCTCGTTTGTGGTACCACCCTTGGGAACTGTAGTGGGGCTCGCCACAGGTGTAGCTATAAACTTTGCCCTCAATGCCAAGTTCGGAGGTCCGCCGCCGAAAAGTGTAGTCGATCATACGAAAGATGTGGTTAACGATGCCGTTGATGCTACTTGCGACGCTATCAGTGGTGCTGTATCAAACATCGGAAAGGGCTTGAACAAATTGATCTGGTAGGAGGCTCACATGTTAAAGCAATATAACGAGGAGTACTTCGCTAAAATAAAGGAAGCCGCCCGTGAACGCTTGCGTCCTGATAGCGTATCTGTATTTATTATAGCTACCTTAGTGTTCAGTGCTGTAATGATCGCGGTTTCGCTTAATGCGGTTCTCTATGGTGACAACACCGATTCTACATGGATGATTTATTTAATTGTAGACATAGTCCTCTGGGCATTCCATTTGCTGGCTGCACTTTTATTTTATAATGTGAAATGGGCCTACAAATATCAAAAAATCCAGTCCTACATACTATGTTTGATTACCCTGAAATTTTCGCTTGAGATCTATTTGGTTTATTTTCTTATGTGTGAAGACAGGGGAGCGGAGCCGTTCATGACATCACTCGGTCTGCTGATGTTGTTAGGCGGAATTCTTTTTCTGTTCCTCTCGACCTGGCGGGCAGTACATCGGGTAAAAAAGGGTCATTTACGAAGAGGCGAAAAAGGATTATATAATTTTGGAGGGTCCAAGTCGTACATAAGTTTCCCTGTTATTTATCTCGGAGCCGTTATTGCCGGATTTGTGCCTAGGATGTTCGCGGATAGCAGCAGTTATACATCCTTTGAGCCTGTAATTGCCTTGGTGCTTAGTGTACTTATTCAGTATCTCACCGCAATGTTCTTGCCTGAATTCATCCTGCTGGCATACTGCAAAGGGCGGTTCCAATCTTTTCATATCCAACCACCCAACCAGCGTAAATCGAAGCAGCAGAAGCCACGGGGGGGACACAAGGCATGAAAATAAAGCGGACTCCGATTATATTCCATAACGTCATCAGTTGTACCAAAACCTGCAAAATAGAGGAATGGCATCAGCTCGCCAAAGAGCTTCGTAATTCCATTGTAAGCAGCGGCTTATATGGTACAGGTCCGATCATTTATCAAGTTTCTGGTCTGAATTTGGACGTAGGGGAGGCTGACTATTCCTTCTACATTCCTGTTAATGCACCTGTAGAGATGGAGAAAAATGAGGATTATCACTTTACGGAAACTTTGAAATTTACAGACGGGCTGCTCCTCAGACACGCTGATCTCGACGAGGATATCGAAGAGTCCTACGCTGTTCTGCGGTCATGCGCCGAATCCTATCAGCTAACGCTTGAGGAACCCTTTTACAATATCTATCTGGACGTCTACGGAGATGGAATTATTGATATCTTTGCTCCGGTCATTAAGGAGGGATAGTGTGGTAAATCCAAAGGATTCGATAAAATACACCAGTGTTGTCTCTAGAAAATATCATTTCTACTATAAGGATCTGGAGCAGCATCTATCTGATTTTATGAGTGATGTATTCCAGCTGAAGGCTACGATTAAAGGTCCCTTGTTCTATTCTATAAACAATATTCCACTGGATGAAATGCTGCATGCTGAATTTTTTATTCCTATCCACGAGGATTATCTGGACGTGACAGAAGATATGCATTTCCACAGTTATTTCTGCATCGACCGGATGATTTCTACTTGTGATCTTGCCGATTATGAAGCAAGTACGGAGACCGCTTATGGAGAGCTGCTTCACTATATGGAGAGCAATTATTTGCGCCAGACGACTCCCATTTTTCATATCGTTTCCGGGGACCGGACATTACCCTATTTGTTTATCAAAATCGGAGTCAGTGCTCAAAGTGCTGAGGAAATTTGGCTGTGAACGGCGGTACAGGACGGTTATCAGCGAATTGAACCGCATGTAGAAAGGATGCAAGGATATGGCATTCAATCCAGAAACCAATGAAGAATTAGTGATTGACGGGAAGGTTTATGTTGTTCAGGGGCATCCGCTCATGAGTGAGATCCCCTACGGCCAAGAGGGCAGGCAAGGTACGGTGTATAAACTCACCAGCATTCAAGACGGCATTTCCAAAGCGCTGAAAGTATTCAAACCCGTCTTCCGGCAGCCTTCTAATGTATATTTGTCAGAACAGCTTGCGGCCTTTTCAAAAATTGATGGACTTCAGGTCTGTGAACGGGATGTATTGATTCCTCAGCGGGACGTGCAACTGTTGGGAAGTCACCCAGAGCTGCTGTATGCTGTTCTTATGCCATGGATCAATGGTCCGACCTGGATGGATATCATACTGGAAAAGAAAGATATTCCCCAAGAAACGGCGCTTCATACCGCCAGGTCCTTGGCTGAAGTGTTATCTTTCATGGAGCAGCGCGGGTTGGCGCATGGGGATTTATCAGGCTCTAACGTTATGATTCCCGGGCTCCTGCATGAGATTATGCCCTTAGTCAAATCATGCATTCAGCTGATCGACATAGAGCACATGTATGCGGTCCACCTCGACAGGCCTGAATATATGACGATGGGATCACCCGGATACTCTTCCGGGAGAAGTGATTATCAGCATCTTTGGAACAAGTATGCAGATCGTTATTCCGGCAGCATCCTGCTCGCAGAGATGCTGGCATGGTTCCATCCGGAGATTCGGGAAGCGGCATGGGGTGAAAGTTATTTTGACCCCGGGTTGATGGAAAATGATCAGGATAGAGTAGCCTTAATTAATAGAGTGTTGACTGAAAGTTACGGCGGCGAGGTTGCGGGCCTTTTCCGTAAAGCATGGGAAAGTGACGCGCTATATCAATGTCCGGCATTCGGAGAATGGTATATTGCCTTATCATCGGTCAGCCTTGTCTACACGGACTCCTCCGAAGAGGTCCGGGCGGAAGGAACAATGACTTCAGCGGCCCTCCCATCCGTTCTTCGTCCGACTCCAATGGAAGAGTTGTCAGAATGGGATGAAGCGCCGCTGGGTAGAGCAAGAATGCTGGAAAGTTCAGGGGATTTACAGGGAGCCTTGGCGGCTTACACAGCATTGCTTGCCGATCCCGTTGCTGATTCCTCTGTCCGCCATGAAATTGAAGTTTCCATACAGGTGATTCAGTCTCTGCTGGCTGAACAGCATTCGAAAGAAACTGCGCCGGAACAGGAAGAACCGCGCCAGCCGGCAGGCAAGAAATGGCGGCTCGGAATGCTGATTGCTTTGGCGGCAGCTATTGTGCTCGGCGGCAGTCTGACTGTAAGGGGAATGATGGACAAGCCGGAGCCCTCTAATGAGGCTGCTGACGTTGCCGCTCAAGCAACGGTGCAGCCAACGGCAACAGCCCAGCCAACGGTTGCCGCCAGCCCGTCGGCGGCTGCCCTGGCGCCTGTAATCACGGAAAAGCCGACAGCCCAGCCGACGGTTAAACCAACGCCGAAGCCGACAGCCCAGCCGACGGTTAAACCAACACCGAAGCCGACAGCCCAGCCGACGGTTAAACCAACACCGAAGCCGACAGCCCAGCCGACGGTTAAACCAACGCCAAAGCCGACAGCTAAACCAACAGCCAAACCAACGTCGAAACCGACAACTAAACCGGCGGCAACCGCCAAGTCAGCAGCGAAGAAGCAAAAAATCAAAGCGCTGGAGGATAGCATTCTTTATGCCTATAACGTTGAAGATGATACGGAAAAGGTTATCCGTCTAGCTAAACAACTAAAAGCACTGGATAGCAATAACAAGCTGGCACGAAGCATGCTAAAAGAGCTTACAGGAGAGTAGTTATACAAAAGTACATATAACATTTAGGAGGAATAGAAATGAAGAAGTTTATCTCAGGCTTTATCTGCGGTGGATTATTATTCGGAGGTGTTACCGTATTTGCGGCAGATTTAAAGGGAGCCCTATTCAACATTAATAGTGTTGAGGTGGATGGCACGAAGATTACGGTGAATAGTAAAAACAAACCTTTTACATTCCAAGGCTACGCTTATTTTCCCAGCTATATGCTGCCTGAGCTGGGTTATGAACCTTCGCGTTCCCGTGACGGGAAGACTGTAATCTTAAATTCAACAGGCAAGAAGGTTTACGCAACCACCGGCACAATTGAGGCAGGCAACGATTACCTGATCGGAGCCCCTGAAGTAGTTAATACGAACGCAGAGAGCAGCATTATGTACGACGGCAGCACTGTGATTAAAGAGCAAAACGGGACCACCCATTTGAATTATATCTATACGATGCTTGGAGACTATACTCCGGATAGCAAGGCACAAGCGAAGATTACCTATCAACTGGATGAAAAGTACAGACAGTTTAATGCGAAAGCGGCTCTAATTCAGCATAAGCTAGGAAGCGTCAGCACGCAGCCGGTCACGGTAGATGTTTATCTTACAGATAAAGGCGGACAAACGACCTTATACGGAACGTATACATACGCGTCCACTCAAGAACCCCAAAATTTGATTGTGCCGCTTCGTTATGTGGATAAGATTACATTTGCAATAAGCAGTATCGGCGCTTCTAAAGTGGAATTTGCCATGTTTGATCCAGTATTTATTAAATAGTATTCCTGCAGGAAGTTAGTGCCGGCTATTTGGTGGATTTGAATAGGGAGTGAAGATACGCATGCAGCTATCACTGCTTAAAGACACGGTCATCTATACTTGTGTTCTTCCCGAGAAACAGAAGGGACAATACTGGATCACTCAGAGAAATGAACAGAATTATGAGGAGAACGTTATCGGTATTGAAGGCATTGAGGGGAAATGGATTCTGAAGTCCAATAAACAGGCCGTTATTCTGGACAGCAACAAATCCACCATTAAGGAAATTGCCATAGAGCCCATGAACATGTACTCCATTCATCTTATCCGAACGAATGAGTATGTAGTGCTCTTCTCTGAGCCTGTCTCCCGTGACAGGAATACCTTTAAGAAGCTGAAGTTTCATGCAAACAGCAGAATAACGATTGGACGGGCAGAGAATTGTAATCTGCATTATGCCAATAAGTATACCTCATCCATTCATGCTGAACTGTTGATCAACGGCTCTACCCTGACGATTCAAGACCAGAGCAGCGCAAACGGAACGTTTGTGAATGGGAAACGGGTCACCAGCAAAGTGCTGAAACTAGGAGATGTCGTCTATATTATCGGTCTCAAAATTATTATTGGCCCCGATTTTATTGCCGTGAACAATCCGGACGGTCAGCTAAAAATCAAAGGAGCTGCGTTTCAGCCGTATATCAAGCAGACAGCAGCTGTGGTTGAGGAGGAGGAATTGGAGGAGATCGCTGTTTCCCCTGAATTCTTCTACCGTTCTCCCCGGTTCAAGCGGGATATTCAGCAGGCGGAATTTGTAATTGATCCTCCACCCTCACTCGGCAATATGGAGCAATTGCCAATTATGCTGATGCTGGGTCCGTCCATCACTATGGGGATGGCTTCACTTTTTACAGGGTTGTTTGCCCTCCAGAATGCACTCAGTTCCGGGGGGAATGTCAGAAATGCAATGCCTACTCTAGTAATGTCTATGAGCATGCTGCTAGGTACAATATTATGGCCTGTCTTGGCCAGAAGACATGAGAGCAAGCGGAGAAGCCGGCGCAATCAGGAGAGAAATGTGAAATACAAGGCATATTTGGGAGAGCTCCGGCAAAAAATTGCAGTTGAGTGTGCCTATCAAAGCGATATTCTACATGAGAACCTAGTGACTGTAGAAGATTGTGTTGGCCGCATAGAACAAAAGAAACGTGATTTATGGGAGCGAACCCGCAGGCATAATGACTTTTTATCGCTTAGACTGGGACTGGGAACCGTTAACCTGCAGGCAGAAATTAAGCATCCCGAAATAAGATTCAGCTTGGATGAAGATGAATTGCGGAACGAATTAGAAGAGTTCATTAAAGAACCGAAGCTCCTCAAAAATGTGCCGTTGCCGCTGTTATTGACAGAGGATTGGATAGCGGGAATTATCGGCACGAGGGAAGCCGCCGTTAGGCTTACGAAACAGCTGATCCTGCAGCTTACCGCACTTCACAGCTATGATGAACTAAAGCTCGTCTTTCTTTATGATACAAAAGAACAAGATACTTGGGGATTTGTGAAATGGCTGCCGCATGTATGGAATGAAGAGGGCAGTTTGCGGTTTGTGGCAACGGAGCTAAATGAAGTGAAAGAGCTGTCCAGTTATCTGGAAAAAGAGCTATCTGCCCGGGAAATGCTCTCATCTGATGAAGAAATACGGGAGTTGTCGCCATATTACGTGATTATAGCTGCGGACAAGCAGCTGGCGGGCAAAGCTGAAATAATCAACGGATTATTAAAGCAGAAAAAGAACCTCGGCTTCAGCATTTTGCATCTTTATGATCAGCTCATGCATCTTCCCAAAGAGTGCTCCCTGGTGATTGAGTGCGACGGTGAAGATTCGAATATTTTTGACAAAGATAATATTTCCGGGAAAGCTGTATCTTTCCGCCCTGATCCCTATGAGATCCGTAACGAGCTTACGCTTGCTGTCCGGCTGGCTAACATCAAGCTTGACACATCAGGATCTAAATATAATCTGCCGGATATGTTAACCTTCCTCGATATGTTTGGCGTCGGAAAGATAGAGCATCTTAACGCCTTAACCCGCTGGAAGGATAACGATCCGGTATTGTCACTGGAAACTCCCATTGGTGTGGATACCTCGGGAGCCTTATTTCAACTGGATCTGCATGAAAAATTCCATGGTCCACATGGGTTGATTGCCGGAATGACAGGTTCGGGTAAAAGCGAATTCATTATGACCTTTATATTATCACTGGCAGTGAATTATCATCCTCATGAAGTAGCCTTTATCCTTATCGATTATAAGGGTGGCGGGATGGCAAGCGCATTCTCTAGCCTTCCTCATCTGGCAGGAACGATTACCAATTTGGACGGCGCTGCGGTAAAACGTTCGCTGATTTCAATCCAAAGCGAGCTGAAACGACGGCAGGCCATATTTCAGGATATTCATAGCCGGCTTGGTCTCAGCAACATTGATATCTATAAATACCAAAGGCTTTACCGGGAAGGGCAGGTATCCGAACCGCTTCAGCATTTGTTTATCATTTCAGACGAATTTGCCGAACTTAAAACCCAGCAGCCGGAGTTTATGGAACAGCTGGTAAGTGCTGCGCGAATCGGACGAAGTCTGGGCATCCATTTGATTCTAGCTACTCAGAAGCCTGCGGGTGTCGTAGACGACCAAATTTGGAGCAATAGTAAATTCCGTATTTCATTGAAGGTCCAGGAGAGGGCCGACAGTATGGATGTAATCAAAAGACCGGATGCCGCCGAATTGTCCGTTACTGGAAGATTTTATGTGCAGGTAGGCTTTAACGAGCTGTTTGAACTAGGGCAATCTGCATGGGCCGGCGCACCGTATGCTCCATCGGACCGGATGGAACGTACACCGGATCACAACCTCACGATAATTGATACGCTGGGCCGTATTGTAAAGCAAACAACTGTTAATAAACGAAAAATCAGACAGGCTAATCCAGAGAAGCAGATTAGCAGGATTAATGAGTATCTATCCCACATTGCTGCCGAAGAAGGCATCAAGATCCGGCCGCTGTGGTTGGAGCCGATTCCTGCTGTTATTTATCTGCATGAATTGAAGAAGAAGTACCCTAACTCCCTTTCTTTTTATGGTGAGATTAATCCTGTAATCGGCGAGGTCGATGATCCGGTGAACCAGAGACAGCTGCCCATGACCTTCCCGCTCTCCCGGGACGGTAATGCGCTCGTTTATGGTACGGCCGGTAGTGGAAAAACAGTCTTTCTGACGACACTTATCTTCTCCTTGATAGAGCAGCATACTCCCGAAGAAATCAATATATATATTCTGGACTTTGGTTCGGAAACGCTGGGAGCCTTCTCAGAAGCACCGCATGTGGGTGATGTAGTCTTCTCTCACGACAGTGAAAGGGTTAATAAACTTTTCCAGATGCTTCAGCAAAAAATAGAACATAGAAAGAAGATGTTCTCACCGTATGGGGGCGACTTCGGTTCTTATAATCGTGTATCTGCGGAACAAGAGCCTTCTATATTAGTCGTCATTCATAACTATTCCGTATTTACCGAGCTTTTTGAGGGCAAGGAAGAGGTGATCTCGCTGCTCAGCAGAGAAGGTCTGAAGTATGGTATTTATTTTATGCTGACTGCACTTAATACGGGAGCTGTACGGTACAAAACCTTGCAGAATTTCAAGCAGCTCTACGTGCTCCAGCTGAATGATCCATCCGATTATTCCGGTGTGCTCGGCAATGTGGGAGGCGTGTACCCTTCCAAATTGAAGGGCAGAGGCATCTTCAAGAAAGACAACGTCTATGAATTTCAGCTGGCCCATATTCAGGCAAACGGCAACAATCTGCTGAATGAATTGCGAAGCAGCTGCAGCAGCTATGCGAAACAATGGACTGGAACAACTGCTGAACAGATACCGATCTTGCCGGACAAGGTGGATCTGGCCTTCCTTAAGAAAGATATTCATCGCTGGAAGGACGGATTGATTCCTGTGGGGGTGGAGAAAGACAGCCTAAAGGTATCCTACATGGACCTCAGCCAAAGCTATATTCAGTTGGTAGCTTCCCGAGATCATGATATGACTACTTTCATGCAGGGTTTGGTCGAGGTGCTCTCTGAGCAAGGCGCTTCCGATTCGGAGCTGCTGGTGCTTGATGCCAATAGACAGCTTACGGAACACTTTCAGGGTAAATGCCGCTATATCAATGACCATAACGATGCCGCCGAGGGGGCGGTTATTGAACTGTTCAATATGCTGGTGCTGCGGAATAACGCCTTTAAGGATGCAGTTGCTGCAGGCCAGCCGGTTCCTGTATTCAATAAACTGACGGTAATTGTGCTGTCGGTATCGGCCTTGCTGTCCAGGCTATCCGTAGATGCCAAGGATAAGTGGAAAGTTCTGCTTGAGAAAGGGAGCGCCGCCTATCAGGTACATTTTATATTGGCTGAACGGGCTGCTAATATCGCGACGTTCTCCTATGAAGCTTGGTTTAAAGAGCATGTGGCTGGAGGTGAGGGGATATGGATTGGAGACGGTTTTACCGATCAGTACCACATGAAGCCGGCCCGATTCAGCCAAGAGATGTACCGCGAGATTGGCGACGGCTTCGGGTACGTGGTGCATCGCGGGAAGGCTGTTCTGGTGAAACTGCTGGCTGCCAGTGCGCTCGTGGAGGAGGAGGTCCCCGTTGGATAAGATCATTATTGAGCTCTATATTCCGGCAATCAGCCAGACACACGATGTAATCATTCCTTTAGATCTTCGTCTGCATGAGATCGAAGGCCTGATGGCAGCTGCAATCATGGAGCTGTCGGGAGGGGTCTATATCAGATCAGAGGATACCGTCATCTGCGATAAACAGACCGCTACAGTGCTTGATATTAACCTATCGGCAAGGGAGCTGGGGTTAAGTAACGGCTCCATGCTGATGTTAATATAAATTTTATGTTTTTTTAATCAGAAAGGAGTAGAAATAATGTCGAAAATTACAGTGGATCCTGCACGGCTGGAATCAGCAGCACAGAAGATGGATGGCCAAGCGTCTGAGTACGCCACGCAATACAAGAAGTTATTCACAGAGGTAAATGCAATGGGTGCCGCTTGGAAAGGGGCCGACAATACGGCATATGTTACCCAGATTCAAGGCTTTGAGGAGGATTTTAAGAATATGTACGATCTGCTGCTTAAATACTCCGAATTTCTAAAACTGAGCGCCAAGATGTACCGGGATACCCAAAGTGAAATTATCAATTCAGCTAAAAAATTAACTAATTAAAAAAGGGGGCTGCATATATGTCAACGGAAGGAATTCAAATTTCTCTGCCTGAGGTAGCGAATACTGCCGGAACGATCCGATCCATTAATGAAAATCTCAGCGCCAGACTGGACGAAATTAAAATGGAGATGAACGCACTTGCCTCCACCTGGCAAAGTGATGCGAGCAATACCATTCGTGAGAAATTTAGAGGAATGGAACCCCGCTTTGAGGAATATAAGAACGTCATTATCTCCTATGCTACTTTCTTGGATACAACAGTAAAAGGATATGAAGATACGGAAAACGCGATAAAAAACAATGCGAGCCAATTCAAATAACAGCTTCTGAAGCAAGGGTAATGGACAATGTCCGTTGCCCTTATTAGCACTGAACCAGGGATAGGAGAAGGAATATGTTGACTAACGGAGAGATTCTTGGAGGAAGATATCTGGTAGAAGAGCTTATTGCCAGAGGTGGCATGGGTGCTGTATACCGGGTACGGGATACCAGATTGAATCGTAAGATTTGGGCGGTTAAGGAAATTATTATCGATTCTGAAACCGATGGCAGCAGCTTTCTGGAAGAAATACAGATTCTCAGCAATCTGTCCCACCCGTACATCCTGAAGATAGCGGATTATTTTGAGCCGGATGCTGAAGGAAGAAGTTATCTGGTGATGGAATATGTGAACGGGCACACGATTGAAGAGATATATGGGGATAACAAGACACCGATAACGGTGCAGCGCGCGCTTAAATATGCCGTGCAGCTGTGCGAGATTCTGAATTACTTACATGAACAGCCTAAACCGGTGATTTTTCGTGACCTAAAGCCTTCAAATATTATGGTGGATGAATACGACAATTTGAAGCTGATCGACTTCGGAATTGCAAGGACCTTCAAGAAGGGGCAGTTAAAGGATACAGTGGCATTAGGCACAATGGTGTTTGCAGCCCCGGAGCAATTGGAAAATGGGCAGACGGATTTCCGGACCGACTTGTATTCACTTGGTGCCACACTTTACTTCCTGCTCACCGGTGGAAAATATTATTCTTCCGTTCACTCTACCTTTGCGCTCATCTCTCCTGAGGTTCCATTGGAATATGTGAAACTGATTAAAAAATTACTTGAAACAGACCCGGATCAAAGGGTTCAAAGCGCGCGTGAAGTGAAAAAACAATTAGAAAACATCTCTAAATTAATGATCGGTAAAACACCGGTCGTTGAACCGACGGTTATGATCAATAATCAGGATGGGGCTTCACCAATGACTGGAGATTTAACCGGGGGATTAGTCCCCAGGGAAAAATATACAGTACAGGCTACGCAAAGCACTCCGGCATTGATTATTTACCTCATTGATGTTAGTGCTTCAATGGGGTTGGAAATGAATAATGTCAGAAGAATAGATTTGGTGAAAAAAGCATTGGTTTCTACCATAAAGCAAATGGTCTACCGCTCCACTAAGGGTAGCCGGATTGCAGCACGTTATCGGATCGCTATTCTTCCTTACAGTGACGAGGTAGACGATTTGCTGGGAGGCATCAAGGCGATCGATCAAATTGCCAGGACGGCGACGCTGCCAGAGCTTACACCGATGCGATTTACGGATACAGCACTTGCGTTTCAAAGAGCTGAGGAATTGCTTCTGGAACAGTTGCCCCTTATGCAGAAGTGTCCGGCTCCATTGATTTGCCACATGACTGACGGTGTGCATACCGGGGAGGACCCCGAACCGGTGGCCAAACGGATCATGGAGATGAGTGTGCCTGATGGGAATGTGCTTATTGAGAACATTTTTATTAATGATCATTTTCTTGAAGAGCCTGTTAACGACCCGCGGAACTGGAAGGGGATTCTGCCCGGAATGAATCTGAAGGATGACTATGCGCTGAAACTCAGAAACATGTCTTCTGCACTTCCGGAAAGCTACCGTAAGATGATGACTGAATTCTCTTATACTCTGCAGAGCGGAGCTCTGATGATGCTGCCTGGCAGCAGTCACGAAATGGTGTCTTTAGGCTTCCAGATATCTGCGTCTACTCCGATACGATAGGACAGTGATGCTAGAGATGAGATTATTTCAGATTGACCAACGATTGGAATATCCTCTGTCGTCACTGCAAGCAGGACTGTTTAACATACGCTGCACCTATGCCCGTTCCAGAGAGTCACGGCAGGGAGATGATATGGGGCAGGACTATATAACCTATAGAGTAACGGATGACAGCATCCTGTTCTGTGTATGTGATGGGGTCAGCCAGTCCTTTTACGGAAATTTAGCAGCAAAATACCTAGGGGATTCTCTGCTGCAATTCATGTCTGAATCCGATTGTTTTAATTCTGCGGACAGCGAAGTTGTAAAGTACAAGTTATCTTCAGGCTTGCAGCAAATGACCGCCCCGGCTACAAATATGATCAACCATTATGAACTCCCTTCGCATATTGGCGGCCTCTTCCGTGAAGTACTGGAGGAGAAACGCTTGAAGGGCAGCGAGACTACATTTGTATGCGGGAAGATTAGCTACACGGCTGACAGCAACAAGGGTCAGATCACCGTAGCCTGGCTGGGAGATACAGCTATTCGTCTCTTCGATCATGGCACTGAGATTCCAGGCTTAGTAAGCGGGTTTTCCCAATGGAACCGTTGGTCGACTTGTCATGGTGTTATGGGAGAAGGGCCTTCTATTCTGTCTATGGATCTTGCAAAAGGTTCCGGTAGACCGAATTGTATACAAGTATTCACGGACGGACTAATGGGGTACAGGAATTGGAAAAGGTATCCGGAAAACGCGGAACTTCGACAGATGATCGAAACGTCGTATAACCATGTTGCCAGTGATGATGTTTCTTTTTTGGAAATTCGCTGGAATTAATTGTTGGTTAGTTCTAACCATTTGAGTAGGGCTGCCAAATAAGTTGAGAAAATAAACTATACATAAGTAAAACGGACATTTGTGGTGATCGTCCTTTATTTAAGTATAATACAAAATATGGTAAGCGGGATTCTGATAATATACTTTTAATCTGGATGTGGTCCATAGAATGAAGCCCTAAGAGCAAGATGGCCAGCAATAAAGCTTTGATGCTCCACAGGGGCCGGATACGAAACGGGACAGCTCCGCCTCTGCCATCGCCGCCTGCGGCCTGCTGGAGATAGCCGGACAGATGGATGCGGGCGATCCGGAGCGCCAGTTTTTCCTGGACGCTGCGGAAGCATCAGTGAAGTCACTGGCAGAGCATTATTCCACTCGGGGTGCCGAGGAAGCGGAAGGTCTGCTGAAGCATGGTTCGTACTCCGTCAGAGGTGGCGAGTCCCCGGATGACTACACCATCTGGGGTGATTATTACTATCTTGAAGCATTGATGCGGCTGGAGCGGGGCATTCCGGGATACTGGTACGAGCGGTAGCCCGGAAGCAAGCTTGCTCTTTCAAGCTGGAGAAGCATAAGCAAGAGCACCTGGATGGGTGCTCTTTGTGCTTTTAGAGCAGAAGCCTCCACTGAAAAAACTACCTGCTGGCGAAACGCCTTTCTCTTCGTGTGATCAGAAAATGTGTACTGTAAATTGTCCTTATCGTTCTCGCTGAAACGAATCTCGTCCTTGTAAGGGCGACGCAGTTGTTTCTACTTGGTGCAATTCACGCCGCTCCTTGCTCTTCAGTCGTGCAGTTTGCGCCTGTTTAGCTGTGAGCGCCGGTACCGCCGCAGTGCCCCCGTCCATTTCCGGAAGTTGCTTCCAGTAGCGTTTGGGCATCAGGGAGGAACGCAGCCGGTCGTTGCGGCGCTCCTGAATACCGATGGCAGTATAGAATTTCTTCCATAGGCGGCGATAGGCCTCCTCAGCCGCATCCGGCTCCGGGGGTATCCATTCCTGCAGTGGAATAATGGCCTCTTGCCCGGGCTGATGGATCAGTGCCATGCTATGGGTCTTGTCATAGATCATGAAGCTTTCGCCCTGAAACCGGTCGCAGAAATGCTCCTGAATGACAGGGAGCACGTAGTTGCGGGGTTCAATCACCGCTGCCATGACCGGACCGTAAACGGAAAACCGCACAAAGCCGAGAAAGAGATGCCCTTCCCGCCGCAGATGCTGTACCGCCTTCTGCAAGGCGTTCACGGTATCATCGGCAAGCATGTCCATAACCTTGCGGCCATGCGTGAAGCCGAGATACAGAAAGTTCAGCAGCAGCAGTTCCTTGTCTGGCGTACATGTCCAGAATCCTAAACGGACAAGCTCTTCGGCCTCAGGACAGATGCGCAGAGGTATGGAGCGCAGCACCCGGCCTGCTTTGGCGTTGTCGGTCTCAATCCATTTGGATTCCAGCAGCATGCCTTGCCCTTCACCCTCCGAATGTATGGTGAGCGGAGTTTCTTTCCATTGGTAGCTCTCGAACACGCAGCATAGCAGGCCCTCAAAGCTGCCGTCATAGGTATAGGCCAGAGCGGCCGTCTTGAACATCAGGAGGATTCTCCTTTCCTCAGTTCTGCCGCTCCCGCTGCAGGCAAGGCTGCCAAATACGTGTCATCGAACAGGGAAAGCTGCTCGTACTGCGGCTGTAGAAACGGGGACAGCTCTTGGCCGGACATGAGTGAACGAAGCAGGGTATGCTCGCCGACTTTTAACCCCTCCAGCATTTTTCCCTTACAGGTAATGAAAAATTGAGCGCGCTTCAGCACGACACCGAGCTTCTTCAGCGCGTAAAAATCCAATGTCCCCGCCCGCCGGGCTTTTACAATCCGCTGAGCACTCCTTACGCCGATGCCCGGTACACGCAACAGCGTTTCGTACGGCACGCGGTTGATTTCGACCGGGAACTGCTCGCGGTGATTGATGGCCCAGCTGCATTTGGGATCAAGCAGCGGATTGAAATTGGGCGCTGCTTCATCCAGCAGCTCCTTGGCCTGAAAGCCATAGAAGCGCAGCAGCCAGTCAGCCTGATAGAGCCGGTGTTCCCGCAGGAGCGGCGGTTTGGTGTCCAGGGAAGGCAGCAGCGAATGCTCTACCACGGGGGTGTAGGCAGAGTAAAAGATACGTTTTAGCCCATACTTCCGGTACAACCCTTCCGTGAGGTTAAGAATCTGGTAATCGGTGTCCGGTGTTGCGCCAACGATCATTTGTGTACTCTGCCCGGCCGGTGCGAAGCGGGGAGCATGGTTGTATTTGACAATGTCTGAAGAATTCTCATTTATCTTCTCTTTAATAAGGGCCATCGGTTTCAGAATGGACTGTTTGCTCTTATCTGGTGCAAGCCGGCCAAGACTCTCCTTAGAGGGCAGTTCGATGTTAACGCTCATGCGGTCGGCGAGCAGGCCGAGTCTGGACAGCAATATATCATCTGCACCGGGAATCGCCTTCACATGGATATAGCCCCCGAAGTGATGGACATTCCGCAGCAGCTCCAGAGCGGCAATCAGCTGCTCGGTTGTATAATCGGGGTTACGCATAATGCCGGAGCTGAGAAACAGGCCTTCTATGTAATTGCGGCGGTAGAACTGCATGGTGAGGTCTGCGATTTCCTCCGGTGTAAATGCAGCCCGGCGTGTCTGGTTCGATTTGCGGTTGATACAATAGGCGCAATCATAAACACAGCTGTTCGTCATGAGCACCTTCAACAGTGAAATGCAGCGGCCGTCTGCCGCAAAGCTGTGGCAGATGCCCATACTGACGGCATTGCCCATACCTCCGGCCTGACTTTTGCGGTCCGATCCGCTTGAGGTACAGGCCACATCATATTTGGCCGAAGCGGTTAAAATTTCGAGTTTATCCATGATATCCACGTTCATATCCCCCTCACTTGGGAAAAGTATAACCCGAACAAGTGTTCTTGTCAAAATCAAACAAATACATAAAAATACACATATAAGGGTGTCCTTTCGTGTCAGCGCATATGCGGCGCAGCGCCGTGCAACAAAGACGCAGGATTTTGCAAGAAAACGCAATACTATAGTTTTAGCAAGGTTTTGCTTATAAGATTAGTTGTGAAAGGAGGATGCAGCATTGAACGTACTATTTGAAGCCGATTCAGCATTAGACCGGGGTGTCGCCAAAGTAAGTACCCATCCTGCGGAAAAGGAACATTGGGGGAATATTAAAGAGGCTATTCATACTGCAGAGAAAAAGCTTGTAGTGATTAACGCGAAAAATGACCGCCATGTTCAAATCGGGTGGAGTACGGTTGCTGTAATTGAAGCGGAAGACCGCATGTGCAGCGTACGTGTAATTACCGGAGAAAGGTATTTGCTCAATAAACGGTTGAAATATGTCGATGAAAGTCTGGATTCAGCCCTTTTTATGAAAATCAATAATCAAACCATTATCAATACGGGCTATATTAAAGAGTTTTCATCCACTGGCAACGCAAGGATTCAAGTGGTGCTCACGGATCATTCCAGTTACTTTGTCAGCCGCTATTACATTAAACAATTCAGGGGGAGATATCATGATTAGCCAGTTCAAGCATTCTTTTTTTCAAGTATTTACGGTGACATCCTTATGGGTAACGTTACTGTTAACGGTGTTTTATAGGGACCAACCGATCAGTATGGTATACCTGTGGCATGTTGCGGGGATTGCTGCAATATCGGCCGTATTATTTGGAATTATGTACGATGCCCTATGGAATCATTTCACCTTAAAGCCGTTCTGGAATATTCTGATTTCCTCCATTATTACGATAGCGGGCGGAATGCTGATTGTCTGGTTATTTTCACAAGATATGTTTCACGTTATTCTGCCCTGGTGGCCCGGAATGCTGTTATTGTCGGTTGTAATGCACACCATAGCTTTTTATTTCTACGCTAGAATAGACAGCCGAAAAAGAGTGGAAGAGCTGAACAAGATACTGAAATAGGCTGCAGCGGGGCGGGGGCTAAAAGTGTTATTCCCAAGGAATCAGTTACTCCTGGCTCTGCAACCCTAGCCAAAATGTATGCGCATTCCTACTTATGCTATAATAGCATCTAATAGTAGATTAGATTGATGGTTTAGGCTGAGTGGGTTTGCCGATTTGTGAAAATTAGGTCAGGGGTGTTGCAGGGATGAGAGGATATAACATTTGGCGTCCGTTGATGCTGATATTGGTTGCGCTGCTTACGAGAAGTGTGGTTACGAACCTGTGCCTTCTGTTTGGCATGGACAATGATTCGGCGACCAGCGTCGGCATGATCGGCGCGATTATAGCTGCGTTTGTGATGTATAACCGGATGACGAAACAACGGCGTAAAAAATAAAAATCAGGCCGCCGGGGACCTTGTCCCTTGGTGCTTTTCCTAAACACCCGCTCCTGGAGCGGGTGTTTAGGAATGTCTGGTGGATGAACAAGCCGAATATTCACAATATTAAATGATGAAACTTTGCTTTTATAGAAGCTGAGCTTGTATATTAATATTAAGTTGTTGAAATTAGTATAGAGATGACAATAGGGAGAGAATACATTGAGCACACAAAGTTTTGGAGTTCCATTAGAAGGGTTTGCTGAATTCAGCAGAGTCGCCGCCGCAGAAGGTGCAGTGCTGTTAAAGAATGAAGGGCAAGTTCTTCCGCTTCAGGCAAGCGACAACGTTGCCATTTTTGGCAGAACCCAGGTGAATTATTATCGCAGCGGAACCGGTTCGGGCGGCAGTGTCCATGTTTCACATACAACCAACCTGCTGGATGGTCTCCGGAATAAACAGAACATTTCCATTAACCAGCCATTGGCAGCTGTATATGAAACGTGGATTGAGAGCAACCCGTTTGATAATGGCGGCGGGGGCTGGGCTGCAGAGCCGTGGCACCAGAAGGAGATGCCTTTAACCGATGAACTGGTGTCAGAGGCAAGAGCTAAATCCAATAAAGCTATCGTAGTGATCGGACGTACGGCCGGGGAAGACCAGGATAATGCCAACGAGCCGGGAAGCTACCAGTTAAATGATGAAGAAAAAGCGATGTTGAAGCAGGTGACGGCCTATTTTGAGCAAACCGTCGTGGTGCTGAATGTCTCCAATATTATCGATATGAGCTGGTTGAACGATGAAGGTTATGCGCACCCCATCCCTTGTGTGATTTATGCTTGGCAGGGCGGTATGGAGGGCGGCAATGCGATTGCCGATGTGCTGGCCGGAGAAGTGACACCCAGCGGTAAATTAACCGATACGATTGCTTATTCCATCGAGGATTATCCCTCGACCCGTAATTACGGCAATGAACTCAAGAACTTCTATCAGGAAGATATTTATGTGGGCTATCGTTATTTTGAGACGTTTTGCCCGGAGCGGGTTCAATTTGAATTTGGATATGGTCTATCGTATACCCGGTTTGAAGTGAAGCCGGAAGAAGCCAAAGTGATCACCAAGGATGGAGAAGCCTACATTGCTATTGAAGTGAACGTATCGAATACGGGAACTGCCTTTGCGGGAAAAGAGGTCGTTCAGGTCTATTATGAAGCGCCCCAAGGCAAGCTGGGCCAGCCGGCCAAAGCTTTGGCTGCCTTCGTGAAGACACAACTTCTCCAGCCTGGTGAATCGCAGCGTCTGACTGTAAGCTTCCCTGTTCATTCGATGGCCTCTTACGATGACGCCGGGGTGACTGGTCATGCTTCTGCTTACGTGCTGGAAGCCGGGACATACCGCCTTTACGTAGGAACCAGTGTTAAAGCGCTGGCCGAAGTTGGCGTGGAAGGACAGAGCGGTTACAGCGTGGAAGCTCTTCAGGTTGTGGAGCAGCTGCAAGAGGCGCTGGCGCCGACAGAGAGCTTTACAAGAATGCACCCGGGAGCCCGCAAAGCAGACGGCTCTTATGAACTTGCCTATGCAGAGGTGCCAAAACAAAAGGTTTCTATGGCAGAACGCATTCAGAGCAATCTCCCTGAAACCTTGGCGCAAACCGGTAATCAAGGATATAAACTAAGAGATGTCCATGAAGGAAAGGTTAGCATGGAGGCGTTCATCGCCCAGCTTAGCGACCAGGATCTGGCGGCGATTGTCAGAGGCGAAGGCATGAGCAGTCCGCTCGTTACACCGGGTACGGCTTCGGCTTTCGGTGGGGTAAGTGATCAGCTGTTCAGTTATGGAATTCCGGTTGGCTGTACCGCAGACGGCCCGTCAGGCATTCGCATGGACAGCGGGCAGAAGGCGACACAGGTTGCCATTGGAACCTTGCTGGCAGCAACCTGGAATGCTGAATTGGTTGAAGAGCTGTACGTCATGGAAGGCCGGGAGCTGTTAAGCAACAGTGTAGATGCCTTGCTGGGACCGGGTCTGAATATTCGCCGCAGTCCATTGAACGGGCGCAATTTTGAGTATTTTTCGGAAGATCCGCTGATTTCAGGGGTTTTTGCTGCAGCCTGCACCCGCGGGATTATGAAAGGCGGATCGAACGCTACACTGAAGCATTTCGCCTGCAACAATCAGGAGAAGTACCGCAGTAAGGTGGATGCGATTGTGTCCGAACGGGCGCTCCGCGAGATTTATCTGAAAGGTTTTGAAATCGCGGTAAAACAGGGTGGAGCCAATTCGGTTATGACCTCCTATAATCCGGTGAACGGGCATTGGGCGGCATCTAACTATGATTTGAATACAACGGTTCTTCGCGGAGAATGGGGCTTCAAGGGCATCGTGATGACCGACTGGTGGGCGATCATGAACGATGTCGTGGATGGGGGTCCTGCTGACCGGAAGAACACAAACTGGATGGTCCGTGCACAAAATGACCTGTATATGGTTGTCAGCAACTATGGTGCGGAAACCAATGTCTGGGGAGACAACACGATTGAGTCCCTGGACAATGGCACCCTGACCCGTGGGGAGCTGCAGCGCAGCGCTATCAATATTTGTGAGTTCCTGATGCAGGCACCCGTGTTCTCCAGAGAACAAGTGATTGCAGAAACGGTTGATGCCTTCAAGGCGAATCCGGCTCTTCCCGCTGGGCAAGCACAAACTGTAGCTGACAATGCAGTGGTTCAAACGGCTGCAACCGGTTCGACCTTCATAAAAGTTGACCAAGCGGGTGTATACCGGATCTTTGCAAGCGTCATGTCTCCGGATACAGAACTTGCTCAGAGTGCAAGCAATATGACTCTAAACGATCAAGTGGTGACGACTATTCAAACCAATGGAACGGACGGCAGATGGATCACGCTAAAGCTCGTGAAGATTGAGCTGGAAGCAGGCCTCTATGAAATGAAGTTTGATTTCGTCAAACCAGGCATGCAGATTAACGCGATCGAATTCAAACAAGTGTAAATGCTGCAAAGAAACTAACCATATGAAGTACAGGAGAGTGCCCCTAGGGGTGCTCTCTTTTTGTTGATTCCTGAATAATATAATGGCACTTTGATAATGAGGGATTTATCCGTCTAATTCTAGTCTGAAATCTTTAAAATCATTATTATTCTTCAGCCCAGCGGATTGTTTATGGATGTCCTGTTATGCATACATTGGGGAATGACAGCAAATAGTATACTCAGGAGAGGAGGCTAATCATGCTAAAACACTGGATAAAAAATGTGTTGAGACCAGCGAAAGGTTCCAGCCAAGATGCGGAAAAATCCAAACATCAGGCCTTAAACGAGCCTATAAATGCTTCATTAGCCAGTACCCTATGCACACTTAAAAATAGACTGGGTCAAAGCCCTGACTTTACCATCCGGGAATTTTCCGATAATCCTGAGCACACCGGGCCTCTTGCCGTTTGTTATATTGAAGGGCTAATCGACCCAGGTCTGTTATCCGATCTTATTGAAAGCTTAGTTAAAGAAATAGCCCATACATCCTCTAACCGGTTAGAAGAACATCTTGCAGCTTCTTTATTAAAAAAAACACTGCCTGCAGGAAATATTCAAATGATTGATTCGCAAAATCAGATCTATCAAGCTGTCCTTACAGGCAGTGCCGTCATTATAATAGATGGTTTACAATCTGCTCTGGCTGTCTCCATTGCCGGCGGGGTCAGACGGGCCGTGGAAGAACCCACTTCGCAAGGGGTGATCCGGGGGCCGAAAGAGGGTTTTACAGAGGATATCTCAGTCAATATCACTCTGATCAGAAGGAAGCTGCGGACACCTGATCTTAAGTTTGACAGCCACATTATCGGACAATATTCGCAAACCATTGTCATTGTAACCTACATAGAAGGAATTGCCGATCCCGGTGTGGTTCAGGAGATCACTAAGCGGCTTCAGACCATTGATACAGATAGTATCCTTGAAAGTGGCTATATCGAAGAATTCATTCAAGATGCGCCGCTTACTCCCTTTCCTACAATGTTAAATTCAGAACGCCCGGACACCGTTGCTGGAAGCCTTTTAGATGGACAAGTAGCGGTTTTGGTGGATGGGACACCGTTCGCATTAATTGCCCCGGTAACTTTTTATAATTTTTTTCAGACAGCCGAAGATTATTACCAGCGCTACGACATTTCATCTTTTTTGCGGGTGATCCGTCTGTTATCATTCCTGGTTTCCTTGCTGCTTCCTTCCTTGTTCATTGCCTTGACAACGTTCCATCAAGAAATGATTCCCACCATTCTGTTAGTAACTCTGGCCGCCCAACGGGAAGGGGTTCCTTTTCCAGCTCTGTTGGAAGCCTTGCTGATGGAATTAACCTTTGAAGTGATTCGTGAAGCAGGCGTCCGGATGCCCCGTGCGATTGGTCCAGCCATATCCATAGTAGGAGCTCTGGTTATTGGCCAAGCAGCGGTAGAAGCAGGACTGGTCTCCGGCGCAATGGTAATCGTTGTCTCCTTTACTGCTATATCCAACTTTGTCATTCCATACTTCAGTATGGCAACTGCCGTACGTTTATTGCGTTTTATTCTCATGCTGCTGGCAGGAACTCTCGGTTTATTCGGAATTATGGCAGGGGTTGTTCCTATTTTAGCTCATCTGCTCTCTCTAAAATCGTTCGGTATTGACTATCTATTGCCATACAGTCCATTTTACAAGTCAAATATGAAAGATCTGCTTATTCGGGCACCCTGGTGGGCAATGAAAACAAGACCCAATATAAAATCCGGAACTAACAAAAAAAGACAGGCTCCTCACCAATATCCTGTCGGTTCTAACAACATTGTCCGCAGTGCAGACGAGCCTGAACCAAAAGCTTAAAGGAGAGATCTATGTGCACCGATGCTGGGTAGTTGCCATTTTGCTTGTTGCAGGTCTAATGCTTGCAGGGTGCGGAAACCGAATTGAAATGAACGAATTAGGAATTACAACAGCAACCGGATTTGATGGGCAGCAGGGGGACTGGACAATTACATACCAGCTCATCATTCCACCGGCAATGTCTTCCGGCGCAGGCGGATCATCCGGTGCAGGGGGATCTCAAGCCGCTGTGCATACCTTCTCGGCACATGGAAAAACCATCAGAGAGGCTGTAGCGACCAGCACCCAGGAAAATCCGCGTAAGCTGTATTTTGCACATACCAATATTCTTATCATTGGTAAACAAGCAGCAGAAACCGGAATTGAAGAAATTCTGGACACTTATTATCGTAATCCTGGAGCACGGGAAACAGTTAAAGTCTTAGTTGCCAATGGCGAAGCCAGAGATTATTTGAAGAAGCTGATCCCCCCGGAGAAGCTTCCCGGCAGAGCGTTATCCAACATCCTGCAAAAAAGTGAGCAGTTAAGTTCGTATTACCCTTCGGTATCCGTACATGAATTGGCTCTGGGCATCAGTTCCGACAGCGGCGCTGCTGGAGTTCCAGAAGTATCTATCACAGGCACTGACAGCTCAAATTTAGAGTCAGCAAATGTATTCCAACAGACCTCGGCCAGCGGCAAACTAAAAATTTCCGGGTTAAGTGTCTTCCAGAAAGCAAAAATGGTTGGAACACTGGACCAAAACGAGAGTGCGGGACTCTCCTGGCTAACCAACCGTATACATACGACCACTCTAAGCTATAAAAGTAAGGATGCCGATGTGTCCGCTTTCCTGATCCGAAAAGCAAAGGTAAAAGTTACACCGGTAAAAGGGCCTGTGCATTATACGATAAAAGTCAAGGCTAAAGTGGTTGTAGGTGAGATTTTGGGGACCACTACACCTGAAGATCTTTTAAAAACGCAGAGTATTAACAAGTTGGAGCAGCAGGCAGAGAAGATTATTGGCTCGCAAATCCTGGAAGGATGGAAAGCGGTACAGCGTTTAAAAGTCGACCTTGCGGGAATCGGCAATAAAATACACCGTAAATCCCCCGAGGATTGGAAAAGTTTAAAAGAAACTTGGCCCGAGGAAATTGCTAACATGGACATTGACATCGATGTAGAAGTGAACCTGAAACGGCCCGGTTTATTTCAGGGTTCATTTAGCCGGCTGCTCGAATCCGAAGATGATTAATGACCACATAAACATAAACAGGAGATGAAATAAATGAGCCAAAGCAGTACAATTCGGGTATCGGAGCTGGTCATATGTATTTCATTATTCGAGGTTGGCAGCACAACCTTATTTTTCATGGGGGGAGAGGCTAAGCAGGATGCCTGGTTAGCCATGCTGGTAGGGGCATTGGCCGGTCTGTTCGTGCTTCTAATACACTTGAGTATTCATCATCAGGAGCCCCTTTTAGATCTGTTCCTATTGTTTCGCCGTTATATGGGGAAATATCTCGGAACATTCCTGAACCTTCTGTTTGTGGGCTATTTCGTTTATGAAGTATCACGAAATTTACGCGATCTTGGCGAAATCACTATAATGACATTGTTAAACCAGACATCGCTATGGATTATCATGCTGATCGTCATCCTTGTTGTTTCCAATACCGTCCGTTATGGATATAGAGTAATGTTTCTGATGTGCGTCATTCTTTTTCCTGTTGTGTTAGTTAGCTATGCCCTAATCAGTATTCTGATTCCTGTCACCGGCCTCTTCCACTTCCAATTTATGCTTCCAGTTTTGGAATCCGGGTGGAAGCCCGTTCTTAATGCGGCAATACCGGAGATTGTCTCTTTTCCGTTCGGACAGACTGTATTATTTCTAGTTTTTTATCCCTATGTCCATACAGGAAGAAAACTCAACAGAGCTGTGATTACCTGTTATGTCATTACGGCACTCTCACTGACATTTATTAATCAACTGAATATTTTTGTTTTGGGTCCAAAAATTGCAATATATAGCACTTTACCTCTACTGGAAACCGTGCAATTGATTGACTTTGCTGAAGTATTTGAGCGGATGGATGCGCTGTTCACCTTGCTTCTCTTTCTTGGATTAATTGTTAAAATGGCTGCCTTTTTTAATGGTGCCGTAATCGGACTCGAAAAAATAACCGGTGTTGGTTATAAAAAGTGGGTGTTGCCTGTCGCATTTCTAGTTTACGGATTGTCCTTCTTATCTCCAAATTATACCCATCATATCGTTGCAGGCAGACAAATTGTTCTAAATTACATTTTTCCAGTTTTTCAGATCATTCTACCCTTATTGCTTCTTATCATAATCCTTATCAGAAAGCGAAAAAAGCGGACAAACCGTCCAGCTCATGAGAAAAGTTGAGGATCTCTAGCGGCTGAGAAAGATAAGATATTGTTTTACAATAGATGTGCTATTACAATGTTAACTGATTAACCGTAAACTAGTAAAAAACACCTCCAGGGTGTCTTTTACTTACTCCATATGTATGAAAATAACAGCATATAAGCTTCTACGAATGCAGTCACAGTTTTGATGATACGCCAAACAGTCATTACTTCTGTACTGAGTGCTGAATAAGAATATCAGCCATCTTTTCTAAGGAATACTCATTCCCATCCGGCCTATCCTTCGAGTAACGTTTTGTTGCATCTTTCTCCTGATTTATCTTGATCGCCCCATTCATTCAGATATCCTATCTTATCACGCTCAATAAAGAACACAACATAAAAGGTCCAAAAGACACCTCCAGGGGTGTCTTTTGTTCTTTAAGGAATTATATGCTGTGCGATTACAAGTTCTCATCTTTGATGGCATCAATCACATTCTCCTGCCGTATCTTTGCGCCGGTGATTTGGTAGGCCAGTCCTACACTGCCTGCGGCAAGGATAAAGCAGCCTGCTAATTGAAGCCAGGGGATCCCGGCCAGAAAGTCCTTCCACGTAGCGGCAATTGCGTAATGCAGCATAATACCGCAGACGCCGGCCAATATCGGTATAGACAGCAGGGAGGGCAACAATCCAAAGTATAGTCCTTCCAGCCGCAGCATACGTTTCATACCCCGGGGAGACAAGCCCATACTGCGAAGGACCGCGAACTCCCGTCTTCGGGCTGAAAGGTTGCCGGACACAGTGGAAAAAGCACCTGTGATGCCTATACAGCCGAGCAGGATGGCAAAGCCGCCGACCAGAAGCTCGATGGAACGGATGGCGTCCCGGTTGCTTTCCTCCCGGCTGAGCAGAGTGGTAATGCTCCAATCTTCAGGTGGCAGGTATTGATTCAGGATCTCACCGGCCTGCTGCCGGGCCACAGCCAGCTGTTCCCGGGGAATGTTCGTCTTAAAGGTAATACTCTGGTAATCCAGCGCCCGCTCCATGCTGAGTTTCTGAACAATACTCTCATAAGTGTCCATCGGCACGATCACTACCAGATCCAAGGGATAGTGATGCTGGTCGAGCGCCGGATATTGGCCGGTCACGGCACCGATTGTAAGCTTATACTGCCCACCCGTACGCGGCTGGTCAGGGAAATGATCTTCTTCTACAATCATTGAATCGCCAGCGGCAAGCTGAAGATATTCCGTTTCCGGGATGTTGTACTTTTCGATAAAAGAGGGAATATTGCCGCTGGTCCGGTTAACTACTATAGCCTTGGACTGGGCCTGATCAGCAAACAGGGCTGCGTCTACCCCAATCCGGGCACAGTAAGCGGCAAAGGAGGCGCTATCCAGTCCTTTCAGCTCCAGAAAAATTCGCGGCTGCCCATCCTCTTGCAGCAGATTGGTAGGGAAGCTGCCGCCGGAATTACCGGGATAGTAGCTGTCCTGAAATCCACCGGCAGCGGCAAAGGCCGGATGGATTCGCTGCTTATCCCATTTAAGGGAGTGTTCAGCCCCCCGGTAAACCACCTGCTGCTGAACACCGGACAAACCGGACAGCTGCTTCATCATAGCCGGATCGGGCTGCGCCACGGTGGTCATGGACAGTTCGAAAGTGTATTGTTTCTGGGCCAGTGCCAGCTTCTGGTCGGCTATCCAGATGACCGCGAAGCTTTGAAAGCCTACGAGTAGCGTAATGAACAGCGTGAGCGAGATTATCGTCGTGCGATAGGCTTTTTTGTTGGCTGCAAAGGCACTGAACGCAAGCCCTCCCTCAGCACTTAGTCTGTTATGTAACCAGCGGTATTCGCGTGTCTTCCCCGCCTTCCTTGTAGCCGGGACATTTCGGATGGCTTCTATCGGCAGCAGTCTGGCCAACTTCCGGGCTGGCGTCCATGCGGACAATAATACGGTAGCAAAGCTTGCTGCCCCTGCAATGCCTACGATGGGCCAAGAGAATGCAATGCGTAAATGGTTGTTTGCAGAATCGGCTAACAGGGCGTCGATCGCTTTGATAATAACGGCCATTCCGGCATAACCAAGCAGCAGCCCCAGGGGGATTGCGATGCAGGCCAGTCCCAAGGCTTCATATAATACAATGCGGCGAATTTGCTTCGGCGTTGAGCCAACGCTTTTGAGAATACCCAGTTGCCTGATTTGGCTTGCCGTTGTAGCTGTAAAGGCATTGTAGATCAATATGGTGAAGAGGAGCATCACCAGCCCCATCGTCAGGAGGGCGGAGAGTGCATAGCCGGAGGTTAGGGCAATTCCGCCATGGACACCGGGCCCCTTGAGTCCGTATAAGGCCAGAAGCGGTGTGTTGTAGGTGATGGCGTAGCTTCCGGCAGCATTCGGCTTCTGGCCAATATTCCCGGCCAGCTGCGGAGCCGTTTCATAAGCATCAGAGATGTTACGTAGCCGCACGGAGACGTTAAACAGCTCTTTCGGTGAAGCCGTCTGCATATCCGCGAAGCCATAGGCAGAGTAACAGGGATAAGAGGATACGGAGGATTCATTGATCGTTCCCGTAATGATGAAGGCTTGTTCACCAGCAGGCTGAAAGATTTCACCTTGGAGCCGTGGGGCATAGTCCGCCACCTGCCTTCCATCCAGCATACGTTGCCCTATGGGAAGCTGAAGGCTGTCTCCTATTTGGTATTGGGGATTCTCGGCAAAAAACAATTTGGATACGATGATCTCGCCCTTCTTCTTTGGGATCCTGCCTTCCAGTAGTCTTCCTGTACGCGGGCTGTTCTCCCAAGCGTCAACGCTCAGCTGTACCAGATTCAGATAAGGCCGCTTTGTGCCCTCCAGCTGTAGCGACTTGTGCTGCGATTCCAGATAGACCTCATCCACCTGCGGATGGAGCTGAATATATTTCAGCTGTTCTGCCGGAACCGGTTGTCCTAAACGGGCATGCCAATTACCGCGGTCCTTAACGGTCGTATCCACCTCGTTAAGCCACTGGGAATAAAGTAGAAAACCAGAGGCGCAGAGTAAGGTGGCAGCGATCAGAATGGCCGTGAAGATGAACATTGTGCTGCGCTTGTTCGCCCTGAGATGGGAGCGGACGTAGTCTCCGATGATAGTATTCATTGCCGGATCACCTCGTCGGAAACAATGCGGCCGTCTTCCAGGGTGATAATGCGGTCCGCTTCCAGCGCAATCTTCTCGTTATGGGTAATGAGCAGAACGGTCTGATTGAATTGCTGATGGGACAATTTCAGCAGCCCGACCGTTTCCTCTGTATTTTTCCTGTCGAGGTTTCCGGTCGGTTCGTCCGCCAATAGAAGAGCAGGTCTGTAAATCAAGGAACGGGCGATAGCCACACGCTGCTGCTGCCCGCCGGACAGCTGGCCTGGCAGGTGGTGGAGCCGTGATTCCAATCCCAGGCTGCGGATAATGTCCTGCAGCCGCTGTTCATCCGGCGTTCTTCCGTCCAGAAGCATCGGCAGTACAATATTTTTCCGGACACTTAAGGCAGGAATAAGATTATAGAACTGGTAGATCAGCCCGACCTTCCTTCTGCGGAATACCGCTAATTCTTCTTCGTTCAGCTGTGCAATGTTACGGTCCTCAATCATGATCGTACCGCTGGTCGGGCGGTCTACGCCGCCCAGCAGATGCAGCAGGGTGGACTTGCCGGAACCCGAAGCGCCGATAATGGCGACGAATTCGCCTTTTTGTACCGACAGCTGAACGGAGTCAAGGGCGGTAACGAGCGATTGTCCCGAACCGTAGGCTTTCGTTAAGTTCTCACAACGTAATATTTCCATGGGTGGAGCCTCCTTTGTACGGTCCACTCTACCAGCCCCGGGTGACATTCCGGTGACGGAGGAAGATTAATGAGCATACCACTTGATGACAAAGCGGGCTCCGCCCCCCGGCCGGTTCTCCGCATGGATGCTGCCGTTCTGCCGCTGAATGATGGAATGGGCCAGCGCAAGTCCGATGCCAACGCTATCCTTGCGGGCATTGCTCCCTCTGTAAAAGCGTTTAAATATATGCGGAAGTTCTTCCGCAGGAAATCCCGCCCCGGAATCCTCCACTATAATTTGCGTGTACACGGGGTTCTGTGCGTAAGATACAGTGATGTTGCCGCCAGTTGGGGTATGCTCCGAACAGTTCATCAGAACATTGAGCAGTGCCTCCGAGCTCCAATGGTAATCTCCGCGGTAGCTGATGGCGGGGCTGGATTGAAGGGTCAAGGTTTGCCTTCTGCCGGAGAGGATATTCTCCAGAGGTTCAGCGGCGCTGGCCAGCATCGTGTACACATCCACCGGAAGCTGCTGCAGTTCCAGCGTTCCCGCATCCAGCCTGGACAACGTCAGCAAGGAGGATACCAGACGCTCCAGGCGGGTTAGCTGGCTTTGGATTTTCTCCACATATAAGGCGTCTGCGCTGTTCTGCCTGCTGTCAGCCAGTAATTCAGCCATCAAAGAGACAGAAGTCAGCGGGGTCTTGATCTGATGGGCAATATCGGACAGATTGTCGGCGAGCGATTGCCTTTCCAGCACGGCTGTCTCACGGGTATGCCGCAGCTCTACAACAGTCTTATATAATTCGTCTTCCAGGAAAGAGTATTCATCCTCACCAGTCCGGGGCAGAATTTGGTGCTGTCCCTGATTAATGGAATAGAGATAGGCTGTCAGTCCTGCGATTCTTTCCTTTCTTTTGTTTTGTAATCGATACTGAACTGCTGCAAACAGCAGAAACAGGAGCATCCACAGGCCCACACTTCCCGTGATGATCAGCAGGCGGTTCTTGTTATTAAAGGTGTGGAGGGTATACCCATAGCGGTGCAGAAGTTCGGTACCGGTCTGCAAAGCGGCGGCATTCCCGTCATGCAGTCCCTGTACTAAAGTCTGTTCCAGCTCAGGGTGGCGGCTGTAGGATGTCCCGGTGAGCTGCGCCGTTTGGGTGTATTCAGCCTGCGAGACGAGCCGGGATATGCCAATCCCCATAACCAGTCCGGCAAACAAGGCAGCGGCGAAGGCCAGAAGGAGAAACCGGCTGTACCTGCGTCTATTCATCATCCGGCCCCAGGCGGTAGCCGATGCCGCGAATCGTCTTGATGCTGGAGGAAGGGCCTAATTTCTCCCGCAGCCGCTTTATCATCACGGTCAAAGTGTTATCGTTGACAAAATCCCCGTCCGCATCCCATAATTTCTCAAGCAGCACTCTGCGGGTCAGCGTCTGATTTTTGTTCTGCAGAAGCAGCAGTAGCAGGCGGTATTCCCCGGCGGTCACCGGCACCTCTGTTCCGCCGCAGAATACCTGCGTTTTGACCGGATCGAGCAGAAGTGCTCCGCAGGTGAGGCGGGCTGCCGCAGGGGCGGTGCTTCCTGTCCGGCGCAATACGGCCTGGATGCGGGAGAGTACCACACTAAGCTGAAACGGCTTAACGATATAATCATCAGCCCCCATATCCAGACCCTGCACGATATCATGCTCGTCATCCCGTACAGTCAGGAAGATTACCGGAATATCGGACATCTGTTTGACGTAAGAGCAGAACTCATAGCCGTTGCCGTCAGGAAGATTCCAGTCCAGCAGGATCAGATCATGGGGGCTGGCGGTCAGCATAGCTTTGGCGGTACTGACCCGATCGGCATGTTGTATACCAAAACCCTTTTGCAGCAGGAATACTTTAAGTCCAAAGGCAATAGTTTCGTCATCTTCAACGATTAGAATTTGGTGTTGTCTCATGTTTCTAGTATATCTATTTTAGTTTTTGGAAGGAAAGTATATCTTTAACTATATCTGCGATGATTATATTGCTGCCAATGCAGGTAATATATACAAATAAGCCTCTGTTAAAAGGTAAGCCAAACCACACGATATATACTATAAACCGATGATAGGGTGAGGACGAATGAGAAAAACAATGATATTGACTCTATTGACCTGCAGTTTAGTATTTGCCGGTTGCAGTAATAATGCAGACAGCAAGGTAAATTCGGCAGAGCCGGATCAGAATGCGCAGCAAACAGCAACAGCAACAGCACCGGCTACAACGCGAGAAGCAACCCCGGCAACAACCCCGGAAGCCACACCGGAGGAAACGTCGCCTGAAAACGGGCAGGAGCCTGCCGCCGGATCGATGAAGCAGGACTACTTGAAGAAGCTGGATAAGATTGAAGAGGGGCTTACAGATTTGCAGGCTTTATCAGATGAAGGGACAACGGCGTCGATGATCGAGGCTGCGGACAAGGAGTACGGACGGTGGGATGCGGCTCTAAATGAGATTTACCAGGAGCTCAAGCGGCAGCTCCCGAAAGATGAAATGGCCAAATTAAAAGAAAAGCAATTAAAATGGATCACAGAAAGAGATGAAACGGCGGCAAAGGCAGCGGCAGAATTTGAAGGCGGAACGATGGAGCCGCTGGAATATGCAGCGACCCAGTCAGGGGTGACGAAGGAAAGATGCTATGAGCTGGTTGAGCTGTATATGAAGTGAACAGAATACTATCGCAAAAAAGACACCCCCGGGGTGTCTTTTTAAAAATATAGAATTTATATGCTTCACGTATAAATTATCCTTCTATTTCTCGCTGAAACGGATGTCATTCTTTGTTCAGCCCCTAAGCTGCTAAACCCCACCGCCTCCCCCCATCAATCCCTTAAGCCCACTCATAAACGGTCTGATTGTCTTAATCATGCTGTAGCCCATCTTCATCACCGGCATAGCTTTCTGAATCATTCCGAAGAAGCGGAGCCCGCCGCCCATCAGTCCGCCCAGGCCTCCGCCAAGCCCCCCGCCGGGTCCTCCGGCAGCGCCAGCACCCGAGCCTCCGAGCAAGGTTCCGAGCATCGGCAGAAATGCTGAGGTTGTGGCCTTTTGCGAACGGGAGGTGGAAGCTCTGCGTGGTTTATGGTTACTGCGCCGTTTGGAGAGAATCAGCGCCCCCTGATCGAGTCCGGTTATCCATCCTACATAGGTACGCCCGTCATGCAGCGTAATGCAGACCTTTCGGCCCTTCAATCGTTTTGCCTGCTTGCGCATTCTTGCTGCTGAATTGCCCATTTGCAGATCACCTCATTGTTCTATTTACTCCTATAGTACACAGAGGATTGGATACGGCTTGTGCTAGTTCCACGAGTATAGCAAAAAAAGTTGAGAAATAACCGCCTAATGAGGTAGTATAGCTATATGGTATTTATTTTTATAAACTGATTCATATTTATATTAAACAAAAGGTTAGGAGAGACCCTAATGACTAATTTCCGCGATCAAATCATTGCACATTACAAATTCGAGGATGCAGACCGTATCGCTAAAGACAGCTCTGGACAAGGGCGGGATGGAGAGGCCTTCGGCAAGGTGGCGCCGGTAATCTCCAAGGTGAGCGGCAGAGTGGCTGCAACGTTTGCCGGTGGCGATGCAGGAACCTCGTATGTCCGGCTTCCGGCGGACTTGCTTCAAGATGTAAGCGACAACACGGGGATAACCGTTGCTGCATGGGTGAACTTTGCCAAGGGCTCTAACGTATGGGAGCGGATCTTTGACTTTGGCAAAGGGGAGAAAGGGCCTTATCTGTTCCTGACACGTAATTTGCGCGGTACGTTGTCTGCCCAAGGCGATTTGGCCGTTGATCCGGGCAGAGGATTTGCCGGGGGCGAGTGGATGCATATTGCCATGTCGGTAACGGGTACGCAAGGCGGTACTTTAAGCAGTGCGGGTCCGGTGGTGTATGTGAACGGTGAAGCCGTTGCTGACGGCTCGATCAGCCAGACCTCCAGCGGCAACTATGCCCAACTGCGCAAATGGTTCGCGACCTTTACGGATTCGGACAACTACAGCAGCAATTTTATCGGCCGTTCGCAGTTTGCTGCGGATGCAGACTTTGCCGGCTCGCTCTCGGATATGCGGATTTATAAAGCGGGCTTGTCGATGGATGAGGTCATTGAGGTGATGTGCGATTCTTTGAGTAATGAAGAGATCGTAAGGCTGGCCAGAGACAAGTATCTTGCCTTCCCCACGACCATAATCACTAAGGACTTGTCACTTCCGGCTTCGCTGATGGGCGGAAAAGTTGAAGTGAGCTGGAAATCTAGCCAGCCTGCAGCGCTTCTGGATAATGGACAGGTTCAGGAAATAAGCTCTGCTGAAGCGGCAACCCTTACCGCAGTTCTGACCCGGGGGCCCGTCTCTATGGAAAAAAGCTTCGACGTCTCGGTGCTGCCGCAGGACCTGCCTCCATACACACTGACCATCCACGGAAATAAGGAAATCCTCGATGTCAGCGAGGTGATGTACGGCTTGTTCTATGAAGACATTAACAACGCAGCAGACGGCGGAATTTATGCTGAGCTGGTGCAGAACCGCTCGTTTGAATCTTTTGCTTTTGATACCTATTCCCATACTTCCGGGGAATGCGGCTGCTCCACCGGCCGGAACCGCGAGCCCTTATTCGCGTGGTCCGGAGATACCGGTAAGATGCTCCCGCAGCACAGCGGCGGACTAAATGAACATTTTGGCGTAAAGGACCCGGAAGTAAATGCTTATTATGTGACAGTGGCAGATGGTGCCGTGATTCAGAACAAAGGGTTTGCTGATTCCAACGGAAATTGTGCCATGTCCATACTAACGGGCGCGAAGTACGATTTCACAATCTGGGCGAAGGCAGAGTCAGCCGGTACAATTACGCTGCAGCTTCAGGGAGCGGACGGAGCAGCGATCAGTGATTCCGTAATCGTAAAAGTGGAGGGCGGAAACACCTGGAAGAAGTATGGAGTGGATGCCAAGCTTGTGCTGACGGGTTCGGCCACGGCTCTTGGCCAGCTGGCGCTTGCTTTTGCGGGTGAAATTTCGATCGACATGGTGTCCTTGGTTCCGCAGGATGTATGGGGAGCAGGCGAGGAAGAGCACTCCCGGTCGGCTCACGCCAACTATACGGGCAACCCGAACTACCGGCTGAGAAAAGATCTGGTGAACGCGCTTGTAGGCATGCATCCGAAATTCCTGCGTTTCCCCGGCGGGTGCATCTCTGAAGGCTCCTTTATTTGGGAGAATGTGTATGACTGGAAGGATTCCATCGGAGCGGTTGAGCTGCGCAAAGAAAATTACAACGTATGGGGCTACATGATGACTATGGGCCTCGGCTATATGGAATATTTCCAGCTGGCAGAAGACCTTAATGCAACTCCACTTCCGGTGATGGCTTGCGGCGTGCTGTGCCAGGCGCGTTCGGACTACGCCCATCCGGCCGGAGGCGAATTACGGGAGTATTACATCAAGAACTTTACCGACCTGATCGACTTCGCCATCAGCATGGACTTCGAGAACAACGAATGGGCGGCTATGCGCAGCAAGATGGGCCATGAAGCTCCGTTTGATCTGCGTTATCTGGGCGTAGGCAACGAGAACTGGGGTACAGAGTTCTTCGCCAACTTTGAAGTGTTCAAGACATCAATAGATGCCTATATGGAGCAGAACTATCCGGGGCATGAACTGCATATTATCTCCACGGTTGGCGCGCAAGCGGACGATGATGCGTACCAGCAGGGCTGGAAGTTCCTGAGCGGCAATCTCAGCGGATCGGCTGAGGTAGCTTTTGCCGACGGGCATAAAGTAATTGAAGAAACGGTAACCTGGTACGGGCAGCAGAGCAACTACATGGACACGATTGCCGATGAGCATTACTACCGCTCCAATGACTATCTGCTTGCGAATGCCGACCGGTATAATTATTACTATAGAGCGTATAACGCAGACGGCAGCATCGACTGGAAGGAAACCTCCAAGGTATTTGTCGGGGAATATGCTTCTACGGACAAAAACACACTGGCTGGCGCAGTAGCAGAGGCAGCGGTTATGACCGGATTTGAAAACAATGCGGATGTTGTTCTGCTCGCCGCTTATGCGCCGCTGTTCAACAAGGTGCTGACGGACGGGACCTACCGCTGGACACCGGACTGCATCTGGTTCGACGATGAGACGGTCTGGTTCACCCCGAACTATTATGTGCAGCAGCTGTATGCCAAATATTTGGGCAATAAAGTACTGGCAACCTCCTTCTCTACGTATAGAAACGGCAAACCGGCAGCACTCCTTCCTCATGGCGGAATTGAAGTGGCGGCAGGCAATGCTGATATTCTGGTGAAGCGCTTGACCGTAACGTCGAATAAGGATGGCTCTGTGCTGCTTGATCAGGACTTTACACAGGCGCTTAACCAGGCTTGGCAGACCATTCCCGGCTCCGCAGGGTATACCGTTCTGGATAAAGGGCTTGTGCTTAAAGCTCAGGCCAGCGGGCTGAACGGCCTTTACATCCTGAATGACAGCTGGACCGATTACAAGGTGGAGGTTGTTGCTTCGCGAATCGCGGGGGAGGACGGTTTCTACGTGGGCACAGGGCTGACTGACATTTCGCCGGAGAACAAGGATGTCCTCGAATATGCTATCAGCTATGGCGGCAACGCTACCGGTGTGAAGGTGTACAAGCAAGGCGTGGAAGCCTATACCCTGGGCGACTACTCTTCCAGCACGGCGGCAGGCAATCTTAGAGCAGCCAGCTATGAGGAGATTTCCGACAACACGGAATACACGATTACAGTGAATTACGGTGGTGAAACCGGAGAGAGCCTGATCTGTTCTTATACGGACGGCAGAGCAGCCAGCAAGGTGCTGGACTACAAGCTGGAGGCGTACAACAGAGAGATCTTCAACTCGGTTACAAAAGACGCGAAGCATGTGTATGTAAAGCTTGTGAATGCCGATGATGTAGACAAAATAACGCAGCTGCAGCTTGAAGATTTGAAGGTCGGGGCAGCCGCGAAGCTGATCACCTTGACCGGCGAAGCCCAGCTTGTGCATGTGCCTAATGTAAACCAGAAGAACAATGAGCGAATCGTGCCTGACGAGCGGGAGATTACGTTGAACAGCAGCAATATTGTTCTTAATCTGCCTGCTAACTCGGTGAATGTGCTGGTGCTGGATCTTAAGGCATAAAGAAGCGTCTGCTCTGTACTATGCAGGCTTTAGCCAGTATTTGCCCACGTGATCCTCAAATAAGCTGAACAAAAGAACCTGTCGCCCAGTTCAAGGGCCACAGGTTCTTTTATCATTTGTTCCTGTACTTTCTATCTTATGAAGAAAAAGTCTTTAAGCCTCTGCATGGTGCTGGCTGTTCTCCAGGATCTCTTTAGCCAGCTCATCTCCACGGTGTTCAAGCATGCTTACGGTTTGCAGTAGCTCCGCCTGCCGGTTTCGGTGCTCATTCGTCCAGAACGGGCGGGGGGATAAGCCCGGCTCTATAGAGGCCGGATCGGTCATTGCCTTGTAAAAACCTTCGAGTAAGGCGTCGATCTGTTCATACACGCCGGCCATTTCAGCCAGCGCGCCGGCTTCGGCAGGATGCTGCAACAGCGGCAGCGAGGCTTTTAAGTAAGCTGAGGCGCTTCTACGGGCATCGGTTAGCGCCATCATGCAAAAGTGGTTTACGCCGAACCTGCGTTCAAAATCATAGGTTTCTGCATCTTGGTACCACCGGCTGCTGAGCAGACCTTCGCACCAGGTATCCAAAGCCTTATAGCCGAGCCGGTAGCCTCTATTGTCATCGGCCCTCATGGAGTCCAGCTTGACCCTGAGTGAAGCATAGAAGTTGTCCAGAGCTGACGGTACAGGAGCCAGGCTGTCAAAGCGCATTAGCATATAAGGCCAATGGTCCACATATAAATAGCCCTTGCTGACCTTCATATCGCTCTGAAACTCTGGATCGTCGTGCAGGCCCTCGAACGTTTCCCCGTCAAAATAGCTGCGGCACAGCAGGGTATCCCCATTGTCCAAATACCCTGTAATTACGCCCCACTCGGGGGCAACCCTGAGGTTGATCGCTATCGGCAGCTGATGCTTCCGAATGCTGTCCATTAGTTGTTGCTTCTCCTGTTTGCGCTCTTCCGGTGTAAGCCGGTTCGCCCGGCTGGCTGTAAGACCATAGGCTTTATGGGCAGCAGCTGAAAAATCATAGGCTACGAGCGCATCGGCTGAGCTATAATCCCACACAGGTGTGAAAGAAATTCTCCAGCATGCCCCGGACACCCCCATTACCTGCTCATAGGTAGTCTCAATCCCCCTTGTGCTCAAAGACAGATAGAAGGCTCCTGCCCATGAGCAGTCCATTCCTTGGCCGAAGCCAAGTCGGCCTACATTCTCAACAATGTAATGCTGCCGGGACGATTGGATGGCGAAGAGGCGGGTCCGGTCCGGGCTGTAGTGAATCTGCTCACCTTCGGCACAGCTTACCGCATGAATACCCTCGGCATTCAAGTAGAGGAGCAGCAGATAATCGTTGCCATCATTGTCGATAAGGCTTGGGAAAAGCTCGTGGCTGACCGTGAAATGCTCCCACTGAAAGAACTCATAATGCTGCATCTTCTTTAAAACATTCCGGTGGATCAGCTCATTTCCATAGGAGGCGTACACAAATTCCAGTCCGCTTTTGCCGGGGGCATACCCTTTGGAATGGACATCAATCGTCAGAAGCTGTTCTTTTAGCGCATAGGCTGAATAGATTCCGGCAGGCGTCTCATATCTGACAATCAGCACCTTGGAGCGGTCGCCGGACAGACAGCCGGGGAAGATATGATCGCTGACGGTGAAGGAGAGTCTGTTGCCGGCTACGAACTGGTTCACAAAGTGGGTGACATCATGGGAATCCCGGCCGTCTGTGTATACTGCGGAAAGTACGACTAATTCCTGGGGCAGCAAAATGCCGTCAATGGGGTGGCCCAGTACACTGGACAACAAAGGCAGGGTGGCGGTTTCGGGCAGGGACTTCCCCGTTTCCCATTTGGAGACGGCTTGAGCCGTGACATTGAGCTGTTCGGCCAATTGTTCTTGGGACAGCTGTTTTTCTTTACGAAGCATGGCGATGCGTTTGCCGACTTTTTCGCTACTGATCATAGTTACCTCTCCCGAAATTGAATTTCGACGTCGTAATTTCATTATAATTCCGAACTATGGAATAACCATGGATTCAAGGAGGGGAGAGGGAGGGCGTTTTCCAACCGGCAGTTGAGCCGGACAGTCATGGGCATTTTTCCAGAATAATCAGCTCCCCGTCCCATTCAGGAACAAACAGCTGGCCGTCATAATAATCGAGGCTGCATATTCTCGGCAGCTGAAGGCTGAAGAGATCGGGAGTATCCAGAACATGCTCCGCTGGAGAAACGATGTGCGGGGTTCCGGCAATGGTGGTGATGATCCCGGAGCTATGGTCAACCCTGCGGACGACATGATTTTGCGTGTCTCCGATATACAGATTGGAGGCTTCGTCGAGAGATAGTGACCATGGCCCGTCAAAATGTTCTCCGCTGCTTGAACCGAAGGTAGCCTGGAGCGCAGATCCCCCATCACCGGTGTAACCGCCGCGGCCCGTTCCCGCAATCACCGTGACTTCTTCATTGACGGGGTCAATCCTGCGCACACAGTAGTTTTTGCTGTCCAGCACATACAGGTTTCCATCCGCTCCCCGTCTTAAATCATAAATCCAGTTAAACTGCACCTGTGTAAAAGATACTGTGCCCGCCTGAAATCCCGGTTCACCCGTTCCTAGAGTAGTCATTAAATTACCTTTCAGATCAAATTTATGGACCCGGCAGCCAGTCACTTCATTGATCCACAAGAAGCCGGCAGAATCATACTCACAATTCCCAATATCCTTAAACCCACAAGCCGCTCCATCTATCAGCAACCGGGCTTCTCCGGCAGCAGGGTTAATTGCGAACACTTTATTATTTCCGCTGCTGGCGACGATAAAGGTCTCCTTATCCGGAAAGGTAATATAAGTAGGGTTGAGGATATCCGCATAGATATGCCTAACATGCTCTCTGACGATCTGATTTCCGGCCGTCCAGTTCAGAGTGTCCGTATCCGTCGCGATTTCCCCAACCCAGTGTGTATCATGGTCTAGAATATACCGGGTACCCTGTGGATTATGAAAGCCAAAGTGGCAGTAGCCGTCGATAAGCTTCCGTTCTTTTCCGAAATGCAGCCGTTCTTTAATTCTCCAGTTCATCCAATCACCCCCGCTTCTTGGGTTTTTTCTTGATCAGGATCATTTGCTCAATATCTTTAAGTTCATCTATAGAATGCACTTTAATCCATAGCCATCGTCCATCGTGGAATTGAGCAGCAGCGTCATACACCGACTTGAAAGTTGTCCCGAACTCTTCCATTCTAGCCGTGTACGCTTCGATCTCCTTTTTCCCGAGTACAAGCAGAACGGTAAAGCCCTCTTTTTCCGGAAACATAGCAAATAAGGTCTTCCCGCTCCTGCGGTATCTCACATTCCAGCCATAATTTTTTCCGCCAAAATTGAGTTCTGGCTGGTGATCGTAATTTTGTTCGGCAAAGCGGCTGAGTTCGATCCATGCTTGCTTGGCCTCTGCGCCAATAAACGTATAGATCTGTTCTTCCGTAGGAACAACTTCTTTATCACATAATCGCTGGCTACTCACTCAAGAATCCTCCTTAATTTGTTCTACTAAGGCCGCAAACCACGAGTCTAGCTCCTCCGGTTGAATGGATAGAAGTTTGTGCTTATCTACAATGATTTGGTCTTTCGTAACGGAGGTAAAGCGGACAAAAGGTTCTCGCGACAACATGGATAAACCCATGCGATCCGTCCATTCCTTGATGGGGAGACTGTCTTTAGGCAGCAGAAATTTCAGCAGATCATAGAAGCTTTTGTGCATTACATTCAAGTTGTAGCCCGGACATTCCTTACTGATGATATAAGAATCGACTTCCCGCCAAAGGTGCTCGATTATGGCTTGTCTTACAATCAGGCTCTCCTTGGAGAGGTCCCCGGTGCTCATCATCTCCTTGAGTCTTGTTTCCCAGCAGGCCGGAGTCCATGGCAGCGTTCTGCTCATGTGGACCAGCCATTTCTCATGCGGCACATATTCACGGTTGGCAATATATAAGGCCTCCAGCAAGCGGATCGCTGCCATATTGAGCATGGAGTGGCCCTGCACGGGATCACCTCTGTGAATCCAGATATCCCCGGCCAGCCGAAAATACCACCAGCAATTGAATAACAACCCTTCGGCATGCAGCGGCTCTGGTGTATGCGCCAGCTTTTCTGACATCATTTCGGCGATTTGCCCCGTGGGATCGTACAGGATTTTTGCATAGGATAAATCCCACAGCGCCACACTCTCCCAAGACCGCTGCTGCTCTTCTTCCAGATCTGAGATCTTGATGTCATACAGATAGCTGCCGATCCTGGTAATACCTAGGGGGATAGGGGATTGCCCACTGTTCCACAGCTCATACGGGGAGGACTCCAAGTAGAAAACCAAATCGATCTCCGATAACTCGTCGGCATACCCGCGGGATAATCCGCCGTTCAAGGTGATGCCCAGGACGCCGTCCAGAGATTCAAAATCCTTCATTCTGCTATCCAGTTCCGCGAAGAATAAATGAAGTTTGTTGGTGCTTGTTGCCGTTACATAAGGCCTGCTCATACAGAATCACCTCGTTATTGATCTGTGACCAAATGGGAAATCGTTAGTAATAATATATAGCTATGAAAGCGGTATACCTATGATATTAGTCTTAAACGTTAGGCCTTTCATTGGAAAATTTAAATGCTAAATAAAAATTAACTTGCCCTTCTGTTAAATTCATGATATATTAATTCCTGCACTGCAATTAACATTACTTTGCGGTCATGGCGGAATTGGCAGACGCGCTGGCTTCAGGTGCCAGTGGTAGCAATATCGTGGAGGTTCGAGTCCTCTTGACCGCATACCAAGAATGAAAGCTTCTGAATTGTCCCTACGGACAGCTCGGGAGCTTTTTTTCATTGGGTTCAGCGGCTAAAATGAGCTTCACTCATCTTAGTAGGACAACAGGGTGGAGCTTGGACTGGACGAGGCCTGATGCTTACGGAAGGCAGATGGAGACATGCCGCTAAGCTTATTGAATACGCGGTTGAACTGGGAGAAGCTGTTGAATCCGCACTGCCCGGCGATGTCGGAAATCTTCTGCCGGGTGATGATCAGCAATAAAATGAAGAGACTGCCTCACCCGCTGCATCATACGCGGGTGGAGCAGTCTCTTCTGGGTTAGGGGAGGAGTTGCTTATTGCGCCGGAGCGGGAACTGCTGCGGATGGGAAGAAGTTCGGCAGATACTCCTTATTCGCTTCCAGCATTTCATCGAGCATAGCGATAGCTACTTCGACCGAAGGGACCAGCGGATGGTGAGCCATCGCTTGAATAGCCAGGCTGCGGTCACCGCTTACGGCGGCATCAATCGCAAGCTGCTCGTAGGTTTTGACGGCATGGATGAGCCCTTTGGCCATCTGCGGAATTCTGGTCAGCGGCAGCGGCAGCGGTCCGGTCTTGGTCACGACACAGTTGACCTCGATACTGGCATCCTCTGGAAGAAAGTCAAGGATACCACGGTTGGCGACATTAAGAGTCTGGATGTCATTGGTGCCGTTGTACAGCGAACGCATCAGGTTGACCGCCGCCTCGGAATAAAAGGATCCGCCGCGCTGCTCCAGCTGCTTCGGCTTCTCCTTCAGCTCCAGATTGCTGTAGATCTCAAACAGCTCTTCTTCCACACGCTTTACCACTTCGGCGCGATTTCCGCCTTCCTTGAACGATTTCTGCTGCTCTTCAAGCATCGCATCGGTCATATAGAAATATTTCAGATAATATGAGGGCACGGCGCGCAGTGATTGCAGGAACTCGGGATTCCACTCCCGTGCGGGCACATTCTTTGCACTGTAGCCGGCGGTGTCGGCCAGCATGTCATCCAGCTTGTCTTCGCCTTCGACATCAATGCGGGTGATCCAGTGCAGATGATTTAGGCCGACAAATTCGGCATAGATCCGGTCAGGTGCGACGTTATATTTGGCCGATACCTCCTTGATCAGCCCGATGGGGGCATTGCAGAGGCCGATGCTCTTCACGTTCGAATATCTCAGTACGGCTTCGGTCACCATTCCTGCCGGGTTAGTGAAATTCAGCAGCCACGCGTCAGGCGCTAGCTCTTCGATATCCCGGCAGATGTCCAGGATGACGGGGATCGTGCGCAGCGCTTTGAGCATTCCGCCGGGGCCGGTCGTTTCCTGGCCGATAACGCCGTATTTCAGCGGTATGGATTCGTCGCGTCCCCGGGCATCCAGCATGCCGACGCGGATTTGTGTGCTGACGAAGTCCGCGCCTTCTATGGCTTTGCGGCGGTCGGTGGTGAGGTGGACTTCAATCGGCAGGCCGGACTTTTCGACCATGCGTTTAGCCAGACTGCCGACAATGTTCAGCTTGCGTTGTCCTTGTTCAATATCCACGAGCCAGAGCTCGCGGACCGGGAGCTCCTTATAATGCAGAATGAATCCTTCTACCAGTTCCGGTGTATACGAAGAGCCTCCGCCGATAACGGCGATTTTCAGTCCTTGCTTAGCTGTCAAGATAAATCACTCCTGTCTTGTTGTGATAGGGATAAGTTCGAAATCCTGAAACACACGCATCTTCTCATAAATATCGCTGGTAATGGTGAGGCCGTCACTTTCCAGGGCTGACCAGACAGCACCGACCACAGGCTCGGTGGATAAGGTGACTACTGCAGCAAGCGGAGCCGCTTCTTGTACGGCCTGGCTGATGGGTCCACGGATCCAGCCGCGGTCGCCCCGGGTGAGCAAGCTTCCGACAAGCACTACGTCGAAGGCGTCATTCTCCATGCCCAGCTTGTGAATGACTGCTGCGGCAGCTTTGCCCAGCTCCATGCCTTGGTGCTGCAGAATCGCTAGCGCGGCAGTATCTCCCTCGGCGGCTGCCGGGAACAGCAGGCGGGCAGCGTCAAGTGGCACATGCTTGCCGTAATCAAGAAAGTCATTGTACATATCATCCACCCGCTCATAGCCGAGCAGCTTCAGCAGCGGCGCAGTCAGAAGGGTGGGGGATTCCCGGCCGTCCCAGGCGCGGATAACAGTGCGGAACACTTCGATATTCAGCGAGCCGCCGCCGCCGAAGTCGCCGTACATGTAATCGAAGCCGCCGCATTGATAATGCTGGCCCTGCGGATTGCGTCCGGCGGCGTTGGTGCCTGTACCGCAGATCAGAGCGACCCCGTAAGGCCGGCCCGTACCTGCCCTTAGTCCAATCATCGGGTCGCCGCTGAGTGTATAATTTGTAAATCCGATCCCGCGTATCATCGGGTGGAGGATATCATAATCCGTCTTCCGGTCGGCGCCGGCAAGCCCTAGATAAGCGTGCTTGATATCGCCAAGCTGCAGCCTGGCTTCCGCCAGTGCGGCGAAGGAGGCTTCGCGAATGCTCGCAGCGGCTTCCGCAGCGCTAATCTGGTGATTGCCGTTGCCGCTCCTGCCCTTGCCGAGCACATTGCCGTGCTCATCGCAGAGCAGGGCATAGGTTTTGCTTCCTCCCCCATCGATCCCCAAATAGTAAGTCAATGGTCGTCACTCCTAAAGTTTTGTGAGCATCACTTCTCTGAATCTCTTCATACAAAACTGGCTTCGAAAGCCTGCAGGTGGAATGATTGCAGGTGCGGTTCTACCTGGAAGAGGTGGAGTCACGTACAATCAGCTCCGGATCAATCCGGATGTTAGCACCGCGTTTCATATTTCCGTTGATGCGTCTGAGCAGCATATCGGCGGCGGCAAGCCCGATCTTATCCGCCGGCTGGCGCAAAGTTGTCAGATGCGGGCGCAGCTGTGAGGCGATATAGTGGTCGTCATATCCGACGATGGCTACCTCTTCCGGCACAGAGATGCCGGCCTCCATCAGCGCGTTGATCAATCCCAACGCGATATTGTCATCCCCGGCAAATACAGCCGTGGGCAGCTTGCCCGCCTGCAGCCAGCGTTTGCCGGTGTCATAGCCCATGCCGATGTCGAAATCGCCATGGACAATCTCAAACGGCTCCAGCCCTTTCTCCTGCAGGGCCTGCAGGAAGCCGCCGCGCCGCTCCCGTGTGCTGCGGAACATCTCATTGCCGCAGAGGTGGGCGATGGAGGTATGGCCAAGCTCAAGCAGATGGCTGCCCGCCGCATAGCCGCCCTTGAAGTTATCAATGGTGATGGAATAGGCGTCATTCCCCTCCTGCTGATTATCAATCAGCACATAGGGGATTCCGCGCCGTTTCAATTCCACAATATAATTGTCTTCTTGCATCGGGGAGAGCAGAATCAGGCCATCTACCCGGTCCTCCTGAATCAGATAGTGGTTCTCATTGAAGTCGATGCCTGTCGAGATGGAGATGGCCAGGTAGTAGCCGTGCAGGGCAAGAACGTCATTCAGCTCCTTGACCACGGCATCAAAGAAGGAATCCTGCAGTGTAGTTACGATAAGGCCGATAATCCCGGTCTTGCCGCTGGCAAGGCTGCGCGCAGCCGCATTGGGCCGGTAATCCAGCTCCTTGATTGCATCCAGCACCTTCTGGCGGTTATTCTCCCGCACCGTCCCGGCGCCATTCAGCACCCGGGAGACGGTGACAACGGACAGTCCCGATTTTTTGGCTACATCAAAAATACTTACTTTCATCGCTAGCGCTCCTTGCGGCGGATTTTCCGAAGCTATATTCTATCTCCAGTATACAAGGCTTATCGAATCTCCGCTAAACGTCTTATCTCTTAATAATTTCGGTAACTTTCTTCTGGATGACCGGCATCACTTCTTCAAGAGTTTTGTGTCCGGTCTCGACAGGCTGCAGCTCATTGATGAACATATCATTGATCTGCGAATATTTAGTGATGAGATGGTTGTAGGATTCATAGCCATATTTAACAGCGCCTTCGTATACCTTCTTCACATCCGCGGGATCAATGCCGTCAAAATGCTTGTAGTAGGCTTCTGCAGCTTCGGTATTCACAGGCGGGTTGCCGCCGCTCAGCTCAATCGATTTCTCCTGAACTTCAGTCGTCAGGAGGAATTTAATCCATTCAAAAGCCTCCTTCGGATGTTTGGAGTCCTTCAGAATCATCAGCGGGTCAACGAACAGTGTGCTGCGCACCTTATCATTGCCGCCCCATGGCACTGCGGCTACGCCGATGTTGAACGGGAAATCATTGGCTCCCGCGAGGTTCCACGAACCGCCGATCGACATGCCGATTTTGCCTGCGACGAAGGGATCGCCGTTCTGGCCGGCTACGCTTTTGCTCCACTCGGAACTCGGCGAGACTTTATCCTTGAAAATCAGATCGAACAGCTTTTGGTACGCGGCAATAACCTCCGGAGAATCGAAATGAGTTTCGGAAGGAACGCCGCCGTTGGTCCAGGTGTCCTCGGAGTAAGGCTCCGCCCCAAAATAAAGCGGGCGCATATCCCGCTCGGCCCAGGTAAAGTCGACACCGTATTGTGTTTTAGCGATATCGTCGGAGACGAGCGTCATTTTTTTTGCTTCCTCGACCATCTTTTCAAACGTCCAGCTCTTATCTTCATAGTCGCTTGGCGGATAGGACAGCTTCGCAGCATCGAACATATCTTTGTTATAGAGCATCAGGGTAACATACATATTGACCGGGATGCCGTAGGTACGGTTGTTTACGGTGTAGATCTTCATCAGGTTATCCGGTATGTGGTAATCTCCGGCTTTGAAGCCTTCCTCCGCCATCAGGTCAGTCAGATCAAGCAGCATGTCTTTGTTGTAATATTCCGCGAACCCGCCGTAGCCGTAGTGGCTGGTGACATCGGGAGATTTGCCTCCGGCAATCAGCGTCTGGAGCTTGCTGTCAAACTGCTCATAGGGCGCCTTTTCCACCTTGACCTTGATGTTCGGGTGCTCCTTCTCGAAATCGGGAATCAGCTTCTCGATAAAGGTGCGGTCTTCTGAATCAATCGTGTAATGGGTAATGGTCACTTGTTTCTCTGAACCGCCGGAGTCTCCGGTGTTCTTGTTTCCCGGGGCCACATTGCCTGCCGACTTGCCTCCTCCGCAGCCAGACAGCATCACCATCAAGGCCATGGACGCTGCAAGCAGCAGTGCGAATGACTTCCTTGTACTGTTCCTTTTCATGAGCGAATCCCTCCATCATTTCAAGTATATTTGGCCGCCAAGAGTACAGCGGAGATTACTTGATACCTGTCAGTACTATGCCTTCCACGAACTGCTTCTGGGCCACCGCAAACAGGGTGACGATTGGAACCATAGCCAGCACGGAGGCGACCATCAGCAGATGCCAAGGCGGGATGCGGAACCGCGACGAGGTGAGCGAGGCCATGCCGACCGGCAGTGTGAATTTGTCCGAGGAGCTTAAGTAGAGCACCGGTGTGAGCAGATCGTTCCAGCTATATATAAAAGCGAAGATGGCGACGGTCGCCAGTGCCGGTGCGGACAGCGGGAGCGCAATGGTACGCCACATCTTCAGTTCGCCGCAGCCGTCGATCCGTCCGGCGTCGAACAGCTCCTCGGGCAGCGTAGAGAAGAATTGCCGCAAGAGGAAGATGTTGTAGGCGGAACCGAAGAATGCAGGCACGACCAGCGGCAGGAAGGTGTCGATCCAGTTCATTTTGGAGAAGAGCACGAACTGCGGGATCATGATCGCCGGATAAGGCAGCATCATCGTGCTCAGCAGCAGGGCGAACCAGAGCTGGTTGCCCCGCCCTCTGTATCTGGCGAAGCCGTAGGCCACCAGTGCCGAGGAGAGCAGGGTGCCAATGACGGTGAGTCCGGCGATGATCAGGCTGTTCTTATACAGTGTGCCGAACTGCAGCGTATCAAAAATCTCCGTGTAATTGCTCCAGGCCCAGCTCTCCGGGAGAAAGGTCGGCGGAAATTTCAGCATTTCCCGCTTCGATTTCAGGGAGGTCGAGACCATGAAGAAGAGCGGAAGCAGCATAAGGAAGGTGGTAATCAGCAAGGTAATGAAGCTGGCGATCTTTACGGGATCCGCTTTCCGCCGGGAATGGGAAGTTGGCACCCGGGGGCTGGTGGCCTTGACGGTACTCATCGGCGTTCCCCTCCTTCGTAATGAACATAACGGTTGGACAGCTTCATAATGATGGCCGTGAACACCAGAACGACGATCAGCAGCACCCAAGCCAGAGCTGACGAGTACCCTGCCCGGTATTCCTTAAAGGCGGTGTTGTACAGATTGTAAACATAGAACCAGGTGGAATAATTGGGACCGCCCTGTGTCATGACGAACGCTTGGGTAAAGACCTGGAAGGAGTCGATCAAGCCCATAATCAGCTGGAAGAGCAGCACGGGAGAGATCATCGGCAGCGTAATGTTCTTGAAAATTCTAAAGCGGCCCGCACCGTCCAGTCTGGCGGCTTCAATTAGGCTGGACGGCACGCCCTGCAGCCCTGCAAGGAAGAGAATCATACCGGACCCGGCTGTCCAGAAGGACATGATGATCAGGGCATATAGTGCGGTGTCCGGACTCATCAGCCAGGCCGGGCCGTGAATGCCAAACCAGGAGAGCATATAGTTGAAGAGGCCGATCTGTGGATTGAAGATCCAGTACCAGAGTAGAGACATCGCCACGCCTGACACCATACTGGGAAAATACATTGCTGTCCGGAAGAAGCCCCGCAGGGGAATCGTCTGGTGCAGCAGCAGCGCAAAGCCGAGAGCCAGCAGCATCTGTACCGGAACACTGATAAAGGTGTATCTAAGCGTGACCGTTACCGACTTCCAGAACAGATCATTGTGAAACATTTCAGTGTAGTTGGCCAGGCCGATAAACCTGGGAGGGTGAATAATGTCGTAATCGGTGAAGCTGTAGTAGAGCGATGACATGATGGGGTACAGCGCGAAGACCAGGAAACCGATAAGCCAGGGGGAAATAAACAAATACATGTAGAACGTCCGACGCCTGCTCTCACTCTTAATCACGGACACACCAACCTTTCGATCTTAAAAGTATAAGCGCTTTAACTTTAGTCGTAAATAAATGTCGTAAAAAGGCAATATTACTGTATTTATTATTTATAAAGTTTAAGCGCTTTAACTTTTAAATCCACCTGATGACATTATCATAGTGGATGAACCGGAAATAATCAACCCTTATTTTATTGAATAAAGCGCTACCAGTCAAATAAAATAACATTTGGTATAGTTTTTATATATTTTGTTGCTGAAAAAAGATGAAATTTCATACGAATGTAAGGTTATATGACTCAATAGTGTGAATTGGGCAGGGTTTGTTTGATGCTGATTTGCTTTCCTGACTTGAATCCACTGCTAAAGTGGAGCTTTTATTCCATGGATTGCCGATATTACTTCAAAAAAACAGGTACAATCCTTATAAAAAGAACGGTACCTGTTACGTATCATTTCAAAATTCTATTTCTCGCCGAAACGGATACCGTCCTGTTGAGGACGGTCAGGCTGTCGAGAAAGTCTCGACAGCCTTATTTATATGTAAATAATTTAAGACGACACCGCGTTAATGTTGTATAA
>NZ_JBYTDQ010000015.1:0-92892 GCF_058791575.1 Paenibacillus sp. EB106-06-01-XG199
CTGCCGGACGGCAACGTGGAGTACCTGGGCCGGATCGACCACCAAGTGAAGATCCGCGGCTACCGGATCGAATGCGGAGAGATCGAGGCGCGCCTTCTGGCGCATGGGCATATCCGTGAAGCTGTCGTAGTCGACCGGAAGGACGAGCAAGGGCAGGCATATCTATGCGCTTATCTGGTATGCAGCATGCCGCTGACTGTAGCCCAAATACATGCTCACCTGTCCAGACATCTGCCGGACTATATGATCCCGTCCTATTTTGTGGAATTGGACTATATTCCGCTCAATAATAACGGCAAAGTGAACCGGACACTTCTGCCTGTTCCAGATGTGGTCTTGGATGTTCAAGAAGAAAAACTGCCGCCTGCTACTGAGATTGAGTCTGAAATTTTGAAAGTATGGCAAGAGGTTCTTCACAAAGACGACATTGGGGTTATGGATAACTTCTTCCATGTGGGTGGAAACTCATTGCGGATTGTAGATATATATGCCAAGTTACAGCAAAAGTATCCGGGCGTACTTGTTGTAGCGGATTTGTTCGGAAACCCGAATGTGCGTCAATTGGCTCAGTATATCGAAACGGTTCATGCGCAAAAACAAGCATCTACATGGAAGCACCTCCCCCTCGCATTCCCAACGTCAGGTATGGCCGGGCAAGGAGTCTACATTCCGGGCGATGTATTGCGCTTTGAGCTCTCGGAGCATACGAGTCAAAGCTTGGAACGCATTTCGAGTCACTACAGCATTCAAAAGATGTCTGTGCTGTTGACCGCTTTTGCCTATTTAATGTCGGAATACGCACAGACAGAAACGGTTACTTTGCCTTGCTTGATAGAAGGCGGCGATGTATGCCGGGTTGAGGTTTCGTTCCGGGAAGCTGAAGAGCTGGAGGAAGTTTTTGCAATAGTAGACGGATACCTGAAAACGGAAGGGCGACTTCATTGGGAACAGGTGAAGTATGCTGCTTATGAGCCGCAAGAAGGCCAAATCCTTTGTGCATTTACAGGCGCTGACCTATTGCCGTCAGGCTTTGCAAAGCAGTTTGATCTCGTGCTCAATTGTGGAGAGGCTGGCATTGTCCAGTCCATGACATGTGAGTACAACCAGGGCAGGATTTTACAAGCGTCTGTAGAGAGGCTGCTTCGCCAGTTCGTAAGCTTATTGGCTAAAATGCTGGAACAATGCGAAAAAAAGGCCAGTCTGTAAGAGACGTGAAATGAACAGGAGAAGAGAGGAGAAGACAAGCGAATGTCCTTCTCTTCTGTTCTACGGATTGTTATACATCAGAGCAGGTTTCAAATTGGAGGGCGCAATGTGAAAAAAAAACTAGTCGACTTCGATACTTCCGAAGTGTTATTAACGAATGAGAATATCAAGTTTGAACAAATCTCAAGTAAGGATATTGCAGTAATTGGTGTGTCCTGCCAAATTGGGAGCGCCAAAAATACAAATGAGTTTTGGGATAGTATGGTTGAAGGAAAGTGTCTGGTTGAAGAAATTCCGCAAGCACGCCAAAAAGATATTACAGATGCACTGAAGCAAAGCGGCATCACTCATCAGGAATTTAAGAAAGCTTCTTACCTTGGCAGCATCGACACGTTCGATTATAAGTTTTTTTCTCTGCCGGCTATCGAGGCTCAGTTAATGGATCCGCACCAAAGGCTCTTTCTGGAGACTGTCTATGCCACCATGGAGGATGCGGGGTACGGAGGAAGGGAGCTAGCTGGCAGCGAAACCGGAGTATTTGTCGGATTATCGAGCGACGGGCCCAATGAATACAAAGCATTTGCGCAAATGTCCGCTCCGGAGCTTGTGGGTCTGACAACTTCAGGTAACCTGAAATCGATTATCGCCGGCAGGGTTTCCTATATATTTGATTTTAAAGGCCCCAGCAGTGTGGTGGATACTGCATGCTCTTCCTCTTTGTCTGCACTTCACCTGGCATGCCGCTCTATCCGCGCAGGCGAATGCAATACTGCGATAGCGGGAAGCGTCAAAATTGTCATGTTACCGGCCAGTCAGTCGAATGACTACAGTATGGGAATTGAATCCTCAGTCGGGTACACCCGAACCTTCGATGCAGAATCGGATGGAACGAATGGTGCAGAGGGAGTCGCGGCTGTTCTGCTGAAGCCTCTGCATCAAGCGATGGCCGATCATGATCATATTTATGCGGTCGTGAAGGGCAGTGCATGGAATCAGGATGGCAGCTCGGTAGGACTCACAGCACCGAATCCGGCCGCTCAGGAGCGGGTTATTCTGCGGGCATGGCAGGATGCGGGAATCGATCCTGAATCCATCTCCTATCTGGAAGCCCATGGTACGGGAACAAAGCTGGGAGATCCTATCGAAATCCGAGGAATAAATAATGCTTTCCGCAAGCATACCTCCAAGATGCAATTTTGCGCCGTCGGTTCCGTCAAGACGAATATCGGCCATTTGGATCATGCAGCGGGAATCGCCGGATTTATTAAGGCGGTTCTCGCCTTAGAGCATCAAAAAATTCCGCCGATGCTGCATTTTAAAGTGCCTAATCCTAATATATCGTTTATTGATTCGCCCGTTTATGTGGCAGACCAGTTAATCCGGTGGGAGCGTTCACCAGGTGCAAAAAGAAGATGCGGGGTAAGTTCGTTCGGTTTAAGCGGAACGAATTGCCATGTGGTATTAGAGGAGGCACCTGAACGAACAGAGACTTCCCCTGACCATTTACATCATATTTTTACCTTATCTGCTATGGAACAAACGAACCTGTTAGATATGGTGAGAAGATATATAGATTTCCTATCGGGTTCTGTCAGCAAATATAGAATCGGGGATATTTGCTATACCGTTAACACGGGGAGAGGCCACTACGCTCACCGCTTGGTGCTGAGGGCTTGCAGCATAGAAGAACTACTTCAGCAATTGGAGCGATTTCTTAAAACCCCATTCGTTACGATGGAAGAGCATCATATTTATTACGGCAGCCATAACGTCAGCGCTAACAAAGCCACCTGGCCGGATTCTGAAACTGCGACGGGTTCCGCTTCCGAGCAGGTCAAAGAACTTTTGACCAATATTAGCAGGGATTTGTCCGATGCGGGAAGAACGTTTCATGATTTCGCTCAGGCTTATATACAAGGAGCTGAGATGAACTGGAAACTGTTATATCCGGCCCGTTCTTATTATAAAGTCAGTTTGCCGACCTACAGCTATACGAAAAGCAGATGCTGGATCAGCATTCCGGAGAAGCACATAGAACTGGTTGAGAGACGCGAAGCTTTACCATCTTTGCAGGAAGCGGGGCACTATTATCAGCCGGAATGGGTACGCCGGGACATGGATGACAAGCGAACGGAACCCATTGACGGGAAAACGGTGTTCTTCCGGACAACAGCTCCGCTGTCCAGCCAGATCCGTACATGTCTGGAAAGACAAGACCGGGATTATATTGAAGTTTATTATGGTTCCCGGTACAGCAAAGTAACGGATCGTGAATATGTGATTTCGGGCAATGATGCTGACTATCTCCTGTTACTTGAGCAAGTAGGCAAGGTTGGGCATATCATCCATGCCTTTGAGCCCGAGGAACGGCTGCCGCACCATACCTTGGAGCTGCAGGAGCGTCTCGCTCGCAGCGTCTACAGCTTGGTTTCTTTATCGAAAGCATTATTCAAGAAGCAGCGGAGGCAAGAAGCGGTGATTACCGTGCTTACCCGATGGGCCAATGCCGTGACAGGAGAAGAGCAACAGATTCATCCGGTCGGCGCCGCAGTGCTCGGGATGGCGAAGGTGATTCACCAAGAGCATCCATACCTGTACACCCGCAGCTTTGATCTGGACGAAACGATTGAACCTCCTGTACTTGAGGTGATTTTATCCCCAATCCGAGAAGCGGCAGAATGTGCATTCCGAAACGGTGTCAGATACATCGAAAGCATTCAGGCAGCGGAGCTTGGAACAACCGAAGCCGTTGTCGTTCGGGGCAATGGCGTCTATGTTATTACAGGAGGACACGGGGGAATTGGTTTAGAGGTGGCCAAACATTGGGCGAGACAACAGCAAATCTCCATGGTCCTCATAAACCGGACGCCATTGCCAAGCCGTGAAGAATGGAGCTCCATTAAAGCGGGGAATAATCCTGAACGTAAACGCATCGTTGAGAGCATAGAGGAAATGGAGAGCCTGGGTTCTTCCATACATTCTTACAGTGCGGATGTTTCCGATTTCGCTCAATTGGACATGCTGTTCCGGCAGATTAGAGCCAGCTTCGGAAATATTAATGGCATTTTCCATGCGGCAGGCATCGCAGGAGACGGTATGCTGTTCAGAAGAACCCATGAGCAAATGGACGCGGTCCTGTCTCCTAAAATAACGGGCACATGGAACTTACACCTGCTTACGAAGGACGATGACCTGGACTTTTTTGTGCTGTGCTCGTCGCTTGCTTCACTTACCGGGGGAACGGGTCAAGGGGACTACACGGCTGCTAACCGGTTTATGGATTCCTTCGCCGCCTACCGAGCCGGCTTAGGGTTGACGGCTTGTTCTATCAATTGGCCGGCCTGGAAGGAAGTCGGCATGGCTGCTAATTACGGCGTCAAAGAAAGCGACAATCTGGTTAGCCATATCTCACCTCGTGCCGCGCTGGCTGCGCTTGACCAAATCCTGGATTCGAATCGGTCCAGAGTGATTCTGGGGGAGATGAACTCTGCTCATGCAAGTCAAGTGCCTGTAAACGGACAGCTACAGGAACAACAGCCCTTCAAGACTGTACAGCTGGCAGGAAGAGAATCCGGTGAATACACCGAACTTGAGAAATTATTGGCAAGCATTTGGGGAGAACTGTTCGAACGTGATGTGATGAGGGTGGATGACAATTTTTACGACTTGGGGGGACACTCCTTATTGCTTATCCGGGTGGAGGTTGAGCTGGAAAAGCATGGTGTGGCGGTAGACCAATTAAATATTGAACGGGACCGGACGCTTGAGAAAATAGCGGAAACTCTGGAATACTCGAATTCTAAGGTTGAGGACTGAGTGCGTGCTTGAAGTGAAAGCGGGGAAAAAGGGATGCCAAAAATCATTGAACCGATAGAACCTTTTAACGAAATCTATTATCAAAGCTGCTTGTATAATTCGTTGTTTCCGGTTATACGGCATTTTCAGCTTAGTATATTGCCGTTACTGATTAACGATTGGGTTGTGTATGAAACGGCCCGGGCAGGGGAAGGCACTCTTTTCGGAATCTCTTACAGAAGCAATAAGGGTCTTATTGAAGCTCTTGCAGCGCTTGGAATCGCAGTCGAGAAGGAACAGTTTGCCGGAACGGTCGTTGACAAAATTAAGAGTGCAGTAGACATGGGGAGACCTGTCGTACTATGGGTTGATTGTTACGAATTGCCGGTTCGCAAAGACACTTTTCGGAAGAAGCATTTGCCACACACTATCTTAGTTCATGGATATAATGATTGTACCGGCCATTTTCATATTATTGAACATTTGCAGATGGAGAACCTGTCCTATGATAAAAAAACAATTCGGATGGAAGATTTGGAGCGGGCTTATATTGAATTTGATCATGAATTCAATCAAGGACAAATGAAGCTGGATTCCTACTATGAATTTTATAAGCTGAATCAAGCTGCTTCCATGATTTCAGGCGAAGCGGAACAATACCAGGAACTCATTCAGGCAAATATGAATGTAATTACAGAAGGTCTAGACCAGCTGCTGGAAGTGTCGGAGCTGTTGTATGGGAGATTGATGCAGCAAGCGCACATATCTTTAGATCATGCTGCACAGCAACTCGATAAGCTGAATTCAATCATATTGGCGAAACAAGCGGAGAGCTACAAGCTGAAGCTTTTGCAGATGGAGCAGGAGCCTTTAAGTGCCATCCTGCAGAGTATTACTAATGAGTGGAGCATGATTAGAGCGATCGTGGGCAAATATGTATACTCCAACCAGTTTAAAGTTGAACAATTCGCCGAATTGCCGGATCGAATCAGCAATATTTACGATGCCGAGTTAAAGTTTTACGAAACCTTTTTAACGAAGTGATGAAGAGTACACAGATGAACGGGATTATACAGATCGATGATAGTGTTAACACATACTAGGTCCATACAAAGGAGCGTCTACTATGCATTCTATGGATACAATTACTCAGGAATTACTTGAAATCATTAATGCTCATCTCTTGCAAAGAGCTGAAGAAGCAGGAAAACCGGGTGAAACTGGATTGCTGACCAGCTTGGAAGGTGATCTGGAGTTGTCCAATTATATTAATTCCCTTGATTTCATCATGATTCTCGTTAATATTGAAAAAAAGTTTAACGTGGTGCTGCAAGGAGACCTGAATATACTAACAGATCGGAGTTTTATCCAAATTGCTGAATTTATTGCAAAAAAACAGGAATGATTAATGGTAGCCCTGAAAAAGCTTGTATTTAGGGAAGGGATCTTCAGTTAGGGACTAGGTGCAGTATAAAAATGCAGCGCGTATCCGCTTAGGCTACGCGCTGCATTTTTAGCATCTAAATCCGGCTCCTCACGATTTGGCCAAATCTCTTTTGCCGAAGAAGGTCTTGAGCGCCTGGTATACTTCCTTCTTATCCTTAATGACATAATGCATGAACTGCTCCTGCTTCAGATGCCGGTAGGCGGACATCAGCGTGCTGCTGCGGTTGTACTGGTTCACCTCGCCGTATCCGAACATATTGCTGCGCTTCAACAGCTCCCCGATCAGCTTGACGCAACGTTCGTTATCCGAGGTGAGATTGTCGCCATCCGAGAAATGAAAAGGATAGATGTTGTATTTGGCCGGCGGATACCGGCTGTCGATAATCTCCAGCGCCTTTTGGTAGGCTGACGAGCAGATCGTGCCCCCGCTTTCACCCCGGGTGAAGAAATCATGCTCACTGACCTCTTTGGCTTCCGTATGATGAGCCAGGAACACAATCTCGACCTTTTCGTATTGCCGGCGCAGGAAGCGGGTCATCCAGAAAAAGAAGCTGCGCGCGCAGTATTTTTCGAAGGTCCCCATAGATCCGGAGGTATCCATCATAGCAATGATGACTGCATTGGAATGAGGGACGGTAATATCATCCCATGTTTTGTAGCGCAGATCATCGGGACTGATGCTGTGGATGCCGGGATTTCCGTTGCTGGCGTTGCGCCGCAGATTCTCCAGTAAGGTGCGCTTCTTGTCGATGTTCGACATCATGCCTTTTTTGCGGATATCGTTGAAGACGATGGACTTGACCTCGATCTCTTCTTTATCCTTCGGGGCTAGGTGGGGCAGCTCCAGGTCCTGGAACAGAATGTCCTCCAAATCCTCGAGGTTCACTTCAGCCTCAACCGTATCCTGGCCCGGCTGATCTCCAGCTTTGTCACCTTTGCCCGGTTGGGCAGATTGCGAATCACGGCCGAGCACATCGCCAACCTGGCTTTCCCCGTCTCCTTGGCCGACATGCTTTTGCTTCCGGAAGTTATAGATAATCCGGTACTCATCCAGACTGCGGATCGGCACCTTTACAATCTGTTTTCCGTCCGACATGATAATGTTCTCTTCGGTAACGAGGTCGGGCAGATTATCCTTAATGGCTTCCCTGACCTTCTGCTGATGACGTTCCTGATCCTGATGGCCTTTGCGGTGAAGGGACCAGTCTTCTTTTGACACGACAAACGCATATGGACCTGGTGATTGCGACAGGATGACCACCTCCCATGGAATATAAATCGGTACGGGCGCAAGCACATGCTTCCTAAAGAGAGTAACTCTGAGGCATGCTGTAACTAAAGTATATTCAGGGGTAGGGAGGATATGTGAAGATATCAATGGGTATAAACTGCGGAGCCTGGACCTTTGATCCTTTATTCACTGATCTCTTCAATAATAAGCCTATAGCTGTTGGACCGGGATTCCCCGGAATATCTCCGGCCGTCAATCGTGAACAGGTACAGCGCGGTCGAGGAGCCTTGAAGGGCCCGGCCCATGAAATCGTCATTGATTCTGACAAAATAAGTGAGATGGACCGTCTGACCAGCTTGCACTGTGCCCAGCGCCACCGTACCCCGGTAAGAGGATTCGGGTGAGGTAAGGGCGCTGACCGTAACGATGTCGGACTCAATTAGGCTTCCTTGGGGCACGATCCGGATGACAGAAACATCAGCAGGATAATTGCCGCTATTGGTCACTGAAATCCTGAATTGGGCAGTCCCACCAGGCTCGACAATTGGCGGTTCACCACTCATCTCAATGGATATGACCGGCGACAGAATCAAGGTAGTGACCGCATTTGAGCGGGCTGCCTGTCTTACATTTCGTCCGTCTGGCAGTGTGAAGGTATATTGCAGATTGCCTTGGTTCTGCACCGCCGGGGTCTGCTTGATGTCAGTGGCCGCAGGGATAGACACAAGAAACTCCACGAGGACCACAGAGCCGGCTCTTATCGTGCCCAGCGGGATGAATTCTCCCGGTCTAATCCCCTTCATGGGCACACTGTCAACTATAACGCTGTCCCAGATGAACAATGTTCCTGCAGGAATTGCCTCCACCAGTACAGCATTTACTGCCAGATTTCCGCTGTTTTGTACGGTGAACTTGTAATGCAGGTTGTCTCCAGGCGCCGCGCTGTAGCGATCAACCTTCAGACTGACCGTAACGCCTGCCTGGACTATGGATATTTCCATGATATTGCTCTCGGTAACCTCTGTAACCTCATCTACTTGGTACGTGGTGCGCGCCTGCGTTGTTAATAGGGAGTTCTCAGGGATCGACGTGATCCGTACGCGAAAAGAAATTTCGGCGGCTGTGTCTGTACTTAGGAACCCCAGCCGGATTCCTTCTGCCGGATCAGCATCGGGATAATAGATACCCCCGGCGACAACACTTCCCGGAACGAAAATGGCGCCATCCGGCACGGGAATGAATGCGATAATATCGTTCAGCAGCCGTGCTCCCTCGTTCCTGAGCAGCAACGTATAGGTGACTACATCTCCGGTAAATGTAGTTGGAGTACTTGCGGCCAGAAGGGTAGAGAGCTGGAAGGAAAGCAAAGAAACTGTTACCGGATTGGAGCGGATTTCGCTTTGCACAAGCCTGCCTTCCGGTGTAGTGAAAGAATAAAATCCCCTGGCTTCATTACGAAGCTCCAGTGAAGGGGGAAGCGAAACGACAATGGCCTGGAAGGCGATGCGGACCTGTGCCTGCGGTGAAATTGTTCCCAGCGGTATGCCGGAAGACGGAGATACCCCGGGAAGGGGGACTCCGTCTCTTAGCACACTGTTAGCAATGAAGGATACGCCTTCAGGGAGAATATCTCTGATCGTTGCCCGTGCAGCCACGTTACCGCTGTTCTTGGCAACAAGCGAGTAAACCAGCGTCTCCCCAAGGGAGACGCTGGTTTTGTCCGCACTTTTGAATAAGGAAAGTACGGGGCTGAGGACCGGGGTATGAACAGTATTGGAATAGGTTATAGCGTCTATACCCGCTGCCGAGCTGAACAGTACCATGGACTGATTCGTCACGACAGGTTGAGGAAATGAGCCAGGGGTCATGTCGCGATTACCTGAACCTTGAAGGTTACAGTCGTTGATGCTCCGGCAGCAATCGTGCCGATGACAACGCCTGATCCGGGGTTGGCCCCAGGACGGGCGATATCGTCTACAGTAACGCTGCCCGCAACGAATTGGCTTCCGGCCGGAATCGGGTCAACCAGCACAACGTTGTTGACGGCGACGATACCGTTGTTCGTCACGACAATTGTATAGGTAAGGATGTCGCCGACTACGGCATCGATAGCCGGTGTGCTCTTGACTGCGGTGACGTCCGGAGACGATACAGGGATCACAAGTACATTGGACAAGGAAGAGCCTGAGAGCAGACGTCCGTCTGGCGGTGAGAACGTGAAGGCTGCGGCTGCCTGATTGACGAGTCGCTGCGGTGAAGGCAGAGAAGCCACGGTAACCTGCAGGGTGACTGTCATGACGACTGTAGCTCCAGGGGCAACCGTTCCAAGGTTGATTCCGGCTGCCGGATCGGCTCCCGGTTGCGGCACACCGTTCACCAGCACACTGTTCGGAATAAATACACCTCCTGCAGGGATGGAGTCCGTAAGGGTAACCACAGCCGGCAAGTTCCCGGTGTTTGTGACGCTAAAGAAGTAAGTGACAGTGTCTCCGACGGTTGCATTGGTTGTATCCGCGCTCTTTAGGATATTGATGATCGGCTGATACACCGGAGTAATCAGGTTATTGGAATAGGAAGCACTGGAGAAAGCACCGGAGGTAAAGCTCACGGACGCCTGGTTATTAAGGCTCGGCGGATTTGGCAGCGCAGTAACAACAATATTGAAGGAGACTTGGACAGAAGCTCCCGGAGCCAGAGTGCCAAGGGTAATTCCATTGGCCGGGTTCGCTCCCGGCAGAGGAGTGCTGTCGACAACTACGCTGCTTGTGACAAAGGAAGCTCCCGGTGGTATCGGATCGCTAAGCACGACATTGGTGACCGATGCAATCCCGTTATTGGTAACGGTGACTGTGTAGGGAACGGTATCACCTACTACGGCATCTGTAGCAGTAGTGGCCTTTGATACCAATACGTTAGGCGATGAAACGGAAATCTGATTGATGTTGGAGACTGCTGATTCGTTGAAGGTCCGGCCGTCCGGCAGGGTATACGCAAAGGTGATGGTAGCCTGGTTGGTCAATTGCTGGCTTGGCGGCAACGTAGTGATCAGAACGGAGAAAGTGACTGTCAAGCTGGTGCCGGCAGCAATAGAACCGAGTGGGATACCTGTTGCCGGATCGGCTCCCGGGGAAGGGAAGCCGTTTATAAGCACACTGTTCTCTACAAGCGTTGTACCGGCAGGGATGGTGTCGGTTAAAGTAGCCGTCGCCGCATAATTGCCAGTATTGTTCACAAGCACGGTATAGGTAATGGTATCCCCTACGGTAGCGTTGACGGAGCTTGCGCTTTTGACTGCTGCAACTATGGGCTCGTAGACTGGTGTGGTGACAATATTGGAAAATCCTACGTTGGAAAGTGCTCCAGATGTAAAGCTGACGGAGGATTGATTGTTCAGCAGTCCGGTTGCCGGCAGCGAAGTTACGGTTACAGTAAAGGCTACGGTCACTGAAGCTCCGGGAGCGATGCTGCCTATGGTTACCCCGGTAGAGGGTGAAGCCCCGGGCCGTCCGATGCCGTCCACCAGCACACTGTTCGGCACAAAGGCGGTACCCGCAGGAAGTGCATCCGTAAAGACGACGTTATTTACAGTTGCGATCCCGTTATTGGTCAATGTTACAGAATAGGTAATCGTGTCCCCCACGGTAGTTGCCGTTGTCGCAGTGGATTTGAGCACGGCGAGATTGGGGCTGGAAACAGGAATTGTGACTGTGTTGGAGAGTACCGAACCAGTGATTGTGCGTCCGTCAGGTAATGTAAAGCTGTACGCAGCGGTCCCCTGATTGACGAGGACCTGCGGTGACGGCAGGGACGTAATCACTACTGAGAAGGAGACAGCGACAGTGGCTCCCGCAGCGACAGTTCCTGCGGCGATGCCAGTAGTAGGATCGGCCTGCGGCAGTGGCAGCCCGTTGATCAGGACGCTGTTGGGCTCAAAGGTGGTACCTGCCGGAATATTGTCCGTTACAGTTAGAACGGCTCCATAATTGCCGGTGTTGCTGACAGTCAAGGTATAGGTAACGGTATCACCGACTGTAGCATTTGTCGTATTGGCTGTTTTAACCGCAGAGATATTTGGCTGGAAGGCGGGAATGGCTACCGGGTTCGACGAAGTAGTACCTGAGAAAATACCTGAGGTATAGGAAACGGTCGCCTGGTTGTCAATAGAGGCGTCAGCGGGAACGGCAATGACCGTTACGCTGTAAGAGATGATTGCGGTTGCGCCGGAGGCCAACGTCCCGATTGAAACCCCGGAAGACGGATTGGCATTTGGGAAAGGCACTCCGTTTACTGATACGCTGCCGGGTATAAATGAGGATCCGTCAGGCACAGGGTCACTGAGCAATACATTATTTACGGGATCGATTCCGGTATTGGTAATGCTTACCGAATAGGCAATAGTATCTCCAACAGCAGCTGCTGTTGCAGGAGTGCTCTTCACTACGGAAAGATTGGGAGCGGAGACCGCGATAGTTACCGTGTTGGATACAGCCGTACCCGTAAGCAGCCGGCCGTCAGGCGGAGTAAAAGTGAAGGAGGAGGAGGCCTGATTGACAAGCTGCTGTGGTGAAGGCAAGGAAACAATAAAGACAGTGAAGCTGACAGTAACACTGGCTCCCGGAGCTACGGTGCCGACGGTAATACCGGTATCGGGTGCGGCTCCCGGCTGCGGGAAGCCGTCAACGATGACGCTGTTGGGATCAAAGGTAGTCCCTGCGGGAATGTTGTCAGTCAAAGTAACATTGGCAGCCAGATTGCCTGTATTGCTGACAACAATCGTGTAGATAATGGTATCGCCAACTGTTGCATTAAGATCATTGGCACTTTTGATAAGGGAAATCTGCGGCTGTATTACCGGTGTCGTGGTTACGTTGGAAGATGAAGAACCGGAGAATACACCGGAGGTAAAGCTGACGGTCGATTGGTTGTTGATCTGTGAAGGAATCGGCATTGTTATCCTCACCTCGAATATTACGGCGACTGACGCCCCTGGGGCCAGACTGCCGATTGGAATGCCGGCGGACGGAACTGATTGCGGCTGGGAAACGCCGCCCACAATTACGGTTCCGGGAATGAAGGCAACATTCTCAGGCAGAGGATCGCTGAGAATGATGTTGCTGACAGCCGCGATGCTGGTGTTCGTCAGCACCGAGGTGAACTTAAGAATGTCACCCGTAACGGCATCAATGGCGTTCACGCTTTTGACTATACTGACATTGGGAGCGGAGACAGGAACATTGAGCGTGTTCGAAACGGCATTTATTCCGAGCTGCCGTCCGTCTGGCAGAGTGAAGCTAATTGCGGCAGCTGCTGAATTGGGCAACTGCTGGCCCGGGGGCAGCGCCGTCACGGTGACCAGAAAACTGACGGTGACACTATCGCCCGGCACAAGCGGACCTACCGGGATTCCGGTCACCGGGTCAAAACCGGGAAGCGGTGTTCCGCCAATGATGACGCTGTTCGGTTCAAATACTGCTTGCGGCGGTAAACTGTCAGTCAGGTTCAGCCTGGCGGCGATATTACCGGTGTTGCTGACCAGGATCGAGAAGGATAGGGAACTGCCTACCGAAGCCTGGGCGCTATTGGCACTTTTAACGAGATTGATGACCGGAATGAAGATCGGAGTTGTCACTGAATTGGACAGGGCAGTTCCGCTGAACGCTCCTGCCGTGAAGGAAGCACTGGCCCGGTTAACCAGTTCAGCGGGATTTGGCAGGAAGGCAGCGTTCACCTTGAAGGTGACGATCACATTGCCCCCTGCCGCGATGGTGCCAAGAGCAATACCCGCCCCCGGATTTGCGGATGGCGCAGAAGCCCCGTTCACCGTGACGCTCCCAGCCACGAATGCCCCTCCCGCGGGTATGGGATCAGACAGGACGACGTTGTTTACAGCCACCCCGCTCGGATTGGATACCGCTACGGTATAGGTTATATTCTCACCGACAGCGATGGCGGAAAGATTGGCTGTTTTGAATAAGGTGATGTTCGGTGCGGAAACCGGGATGCTGACCGTATTGGAGAGGCTTTCCCCGCTGAGGGAACGCCCGCTGGGCAACTGGTAGGTATAGCTGCCGCTTCCCTGGTTGCTCAATACCGCCGGAGAAGGCAGTGACTGTACCGTGGTCAGGAAGTTGACGGTTACGGTAGAACCGGGAGCCACGGCCCCCAGTAGAATTCCGGCGAGCGGAGAATCCGCAGGACGAACGGAACCGTTCACTGTAACGCTTCCCGCTACAAAGGTAGAGCCGGCGGGGATATTGTCGCTTAGGGTGACGGTTGCTGCCAGATTCCCTGTGTTTTGCACCTGAAGGGTGTAAAGAACGTTGCCGCCCACAGTCGCACTGGCGGGACTTGCGCTTTTGACAATACCAATGACAGGCTGATACACAGATGTTGTCGTGATGTTGGATTGGGAAATACCTGTAAACAGTCCGGAACTATAGGATGCCGAAGAACGGTTGGACAGCTGTCCTGTTCCCGGTACAGAAGTGACCGCCACCTGGAAGGTAACGGTTGCACTGTTGCCAGGAGGGATTGCCCCCACAGAGATTCCCGTTGCCGGGTCTGCGGCCGGACGGGATGAGCCGGAAACAGTCAGACTGCCCGGAACAAAGGTGGTGCCTGCAGGAATCGGATCGGACAGGACAACATGTGTTACCGCCGAAATCCCGTTATTGCTGATGACGGAGGTATAGGTCAAAGTGTCCCCTACCGCAACGTCAGGGAAGCTGGTGCTTTTGACCACTGCAACATTGGGCAGTGTTACCGGAATGGTCAGCGTATTCGATGCCGCCGAACCGGCCACGGTACGACCGTCAGGCACCAGGAAGGTATAGGCTGCAGTGGCCTGGTCGGTTAACCGCGGCGGCGACGGCAGACTGTTCACTGCAACCCTGAACTGAACGGTGGAGCTTCCTCCGGCGGAAATCGTGCCGATTGCGATGCCCGTGACGGGATTGCCTGCCAGGGGAGTCCCGTTGACGGTAAAGCTCCCGGGAACGTAGGTGCTTCCGGCAGGGATGTTGTCGGTCAGCGTCGTGGACGCACCGATATTTCCCGTGTTGGAGATTTGCACGGTATAGGTAATCTCATCGCCAACGGTTGCGTTGACGGTGTTGGCGCTTTTGACCATACCCAGAACCGGCGAGTACACTGGAACCGTTACTCTATTGGAAGGGATAACACCCGAAACAATGGGGCCGCCGGCTACACTCTGGAATGTAAATGCGGCATTGGCAGAGTTGGCAATCGTCTGCGGACTGGGCGGCAGCGAGGTCACTCTGGCCTGATATGTAACCGTTACAGAAGAGCTGAGTGCCAGTGACCCTAAGGGAATGCCGGCTGAAATATCATAGCTAGGTCTGGAAACGCCGGCGACTACAACGCTTCCGGCTACAAAGGTCAAGCCGGTTGGCAGTGTATCCGACAGTACCACACTCGTAGCGCTGGCAGTACCTGTATTGTTGATAGTAACGGTATAGGTTATGTTATCACCGACAATTGGACCTGCCACATTGGAGCTTTTGGTCAGCGTGATTACCGGTGCGTTAATATTGATCTGGAGCGCATTCGCGTTGACTACATAGGCATCGCCAGAGGTGGTCAGCGTCAGCAGTGCAGAGGACTGGTTGTTCACCAGCCTTGCCGAAACGTCGACGTTGGTAATGTCCCAGCCTTGCCGTCCACCGATGATATTGGTGCCTGGACTGCCGTTGGTCTGGTTGCGGCTTCCGAAGGTTCCGGTCGTATTCAGAGCACCGCTGTCATTATTAATCTGCGAAGCAAAAAAGTTGTTGGCAAAGTTGTTGGGACCCGACAAGGCCACCTGTGTGGCGGAGGTCGGGCCGAACAGCGCCTGGTCGCCTGAACGGTTCGCGTCGCCTTCCTGCGCGCTAAACAAGATGCGTCCGCCCAGAGCGCCGGTGACCGGTGTGGCGAAACCCGTAATGGTCGTGACAACCGGGGCTGAAGTGGCCTGTACAAGCACAGCTCCTGCCCGCAGCGACATATTGCGGAAAGGGAGGGCGGGATTCTGGTAGATCACACCAAGTGTCCAGCCGGCATGGTTGGCGGTTGTATCACCAGTGATAACGAAGGTGCCTACGACACCGCCGACCGTGTAGGTTCCGGCACCGCCGCCCTGAATAATGCTGGTGACATTGGCTGAGCGCACATAGGCGGAGGCGCCGTTTCCCAGATCTATAGTATTGGCAGTGGCTGCATCTGGAGTTACGCTGGTCGTACTTCCTGCGGGTGTGGTGAAGGAGACCGGATTATTGATGAAGGCGCCGAGATTAACCGAGCCATTAATATAGGAGCCGGCCCAGATCAGTTCTGCGTACAGCACTGTGCTTCCTGCGGGAAGCGTCAGTATGGCGGCTGAGCTGTTGTTCTGGTACAGGCTGGTCGTACCGGCAGGGTAGGTGCCGAATACAGAGGCCGTGTTGACCGTACTGAATGCACCTATACTATCCAGTGTACCGGGAACCCCAGCCGTTTCGGAGCGGCTTAGTCCAAGTGTGTTGCCGGTAAATGTGATTGCGCCGGTTGCGTTAATCGTAGCCCGGACGACTAGAGGAATGATTTTCACCTCCTTCAGGGTTGCTGAACTGCGCGGTTGCTTAGGCGAAAAAAAGCAGACCGTCTTTAGGGTGAAGACGATGTGCCAAATTTCTTGTGTTATATTAGCCTATGACGGGTGACTGGCATAATTGTTTGTCCACGGCGGATTTTTTTAAAAATACATATTTATATTTCTACTTGCTGAAATCTTGTCTATGCTGAGAGAGAAGCCGCCGTTCCAGCAGCACACGCGGTTCAGGATAATGATTCCTGCTCATGGTTTCGAGCTCCTCCGGGGTGATTTCTTTCTTAATGGCGGCAAAGTGGTACATGATTTCATGAACTACATTAGATTGCAGCGTCTTGAGAATCTCAAGCTCCTCTGCTTCATAGAGCGAGTCGTTAAACGGGTATTGATAGAACAGCTCCATCCGCAGCAGTCTGTAATCGAAGGGCGGAGAGGGGACCGGATAATCGGGAATGACCGGGGAGAGCGGACTTGCGGAAGGCTGGAAAAAGCGGTTTGTGAAATACCGGGGAGTGTACTCATCGAATTTTTGTTTGAAAAAAGGATTGGAGACGTGAGGGAAGCTATGTGCATAAGGTGCAAGAATACAGACAACAGCTTTATGGATGCTGATCCTGTGAATCTCTTTCATCACCGCAAATAGATTGCTTACATAGGGCAGAACGCGGCTGGCCATAATGAATTCGGCAGTATTGTCCGGCAGCGGAATGCCTTTATTAATATCGCAGACCAGATCCACCCCGGGGTATGAAATGCAGTCGATTCCCAGATAACCCAATTCTTTAGCGGAACCGCAGCCGATATCGATTTTCAAGGAAACCACTCCTTTTTAGAACGTAAATAAGGCTCTTCACCATAGTATTAATTCCGCAGCTGCATGCTTCCGGCTCATGCCTATAAATTGAAAGAAACATGCTTTTAATATAAAAGATGTTATAACAAAGGAGCAGAAGTACATGACCGCAACCTTATTTAAAAATGGCGTTCTGCCATTTCGCAGCCAACCCGGCGATGACGCTGTATATGTGGAGGATGGCAGGATCACGGCTGTTGGAGAGGGCAGGGATTTAATTCTGCAGCTTAGCGGCAGAGAATACAACGTTGTCGATTGGGACGGAGCCCATGTGCTGCCCGGTCTGACCGATGCGCATGTGCATCTCGGCATGCACGGGATGAAGCTGGACATGCTGGATTTCACAGGTATGACCTCCAAAGAAGAGATGCTGCATGCAATTGCCAGACGTGCAGAGCTTACGCCTCCCGGGGAATGGATCCTCGGGCTGAACTGGAACGAGAATGAGTTCCGGCCTGCTGCAGCGCCGCATATATCCGAGCTGGATGCGGTGACAGAGCGGCATCCCGTATTCCTTACGCGCACTTGCTTTCATGCCTTTCTCGGCAACAGCGAGGCTTTCAGGCGGGCGGGCGTGACCGAATCCACTCCAGACTTCGCTTCCGGAGCCTACGGCCGTGATGCTGAAGGGAAGCTGAACGGCTGGATTTATGAGGATGCCTCACAGCCGTTTAATGCCGTGCAGCCGGCGCCCGATTATGCCGCCAAGAAGAATGCGGTCCGCAGGGGAATTGCTGACGCGCTCTCCCTGGGGCTTACAGCCGTGCATACCGAGGATCTGCGGCTGCTGGACAGTGTGGAGACGATGCTGCAGATTCACCGTGAGCTGCGCGAAGAAGGCCTGTTCTTCCGCACACACCAGCTGCTGTACTATGGCTATCTGCAGGAGGTGGAGGAGCTGCGGCTGCAGGCAGGCAGCGGTGATGAGTGGCTGCGGCTTGGTGCGGTCAAGCTGTTCGCCGACGGTGCCATCGGCGGACGGACTGCACTGTTGGAGCAGCCTTACAGCGATGCCCCGGATACATGCGGCATCGCGATCCATACACAGGAAAAGCTGAATGAAATTGTCGGTGCGGCGAGACGGCTGTCATTCCCGGTAGCTGTGCATGCGATCGGAGATGCGGCTGCCCGGATGACGCTGGCTGCGATGGACCATCACCGGCTGTCTCCGGAAGCCGACCTGCCGGACCGCTTCATACATGCCCAGGTGCTGAATGGCGCGCTGGTGGAGCAAATGCGCGGACTTCGGCTCATTGCCGATATCCAGCCGCGTTTTGTGGCCAGTGACTTTCCCTGGGTGCTGGAACGGGTAGGCCCGGCAAGAACAGGGCATCTGTATGCCTGGAATAAGCTGATGAAGGCCGGAATTACCTGTGCCGGTGGCAGTGACGCGCCGATTGAGCCGCTGAATCCATTTCTTGGCCTGCACGCTGCCGTTACCCGGCGCAAGCCGGGGGAATCCCATGAGGGCTACTTGCCGGGTGAGAAGCTGAGCATCCCGGAGGCGGTAGGTCTGTTCACAACGGGCAGTGCGGCTGCCGCGGGAGAAGCGCGTGAACGCGGACGTATCGCACCGGGCTTGCAGGGGGACTTCACGGTAATTGACCGTGACGTGCTGAGCGATCCCGAAGAACTGCTGCAGGTGAAAGTACAGATGACTGTGGTTAATGGGGAAATTGCCTACTGTGCGCAATGAAAAAGCTGTCCGGGTACCGGATGATGAACTGAAGAAATGCCGCCGCATATACTTCTAGTGCGCTCCCCATCAATTTCGGCAAAGTTTATGCAACCCCGACTATGGGTTAAACGTTAATAAGGGTAGCAAGCAGATATTGACCATACCGCACGTCTATGAGGAGGCAGTCAACATGAAATCACAACGTTCATTACCGGCTATTGCGGCAGTCGCTGTATTGATGCTGACATTAACCGCTTGCGGAGGCAACACTCCTGCTGAGGCTCCGGGTGAGCCTTCGGCAACGGTTTCTCCTTCACCTGCGGCAAACACAGCAGCGCCTGTACCTAGTCCTACCGCTACTGCTGAAGCACAGGTCATCCAAGGAACCGGCAGCTATGTCGGTCAAATTGACAGTCATTCGATTGAAATAGAAACGGAAGAGGGCCCTACCGCTTTCGAACTGGGTGCTGGCACCGAGAGTGTGCTTGAAGGTCTTGAGATGGAGGACCCTGTAGTTTTTGAATATGTAGAAAAGCCGGTGGAGGGTGATCCTTCTGTCGTCCAGCGGATTCTTTCCAAGCTGTCTAAGGCGGAAGAAGGGGCAGCCCCGGTGACCACACTGCCGGAGACCCGAACCATGAAGCTTACGCTGGAAGGCATGGCGGAAGAGAAGACTGCCACGCTTGCGGAAGGAGAAGGTTATTCGCTTTATGTATTTGATATCTTTACCTTTGATTCGGCAAGCAACCGGTTATCTATGAAGGTGGATCCTGATTATTACGCCCAAATTGAGAAATTACCTTCTGATTTTAATCTCGATATTTTGGAGCAGAAAGCCCAAAAGGAATTGTCTGCCACTGGAAAGGTGACAGCACTCAGCAAGGAAGAGCGTGACCTCAGAATGTCTGGCCTGCGTTTATATTTGACCGCAACAGGTTCCGGCCTGACCCGGCAAACGATCGTCAAGGAAATTGATGGCCAGGGCTACATGATCAAGCTCAATATTCCACAGAGAGAGGCCTCGGAAGGCTTCGGTCCACATGTTTACGCGTCGCTGGATTCCATCGTAAGCCGTTAGCAGTGTCTGCATTTCAGCTTAAGTTGCAATATTAAATAAAAGAAGAGCCACTCCACGAACAGCTCCGGGAGTGGCTCTTCTCTATTATTGAAAGTAAATAGCGGGATAATCAGTAGGAGCCGGCATTGACCAGAATGGTAGAAATGAGCAGCATGAACAACAGAAGGATGATAGCATTGATAATGGTGCCGATGACGGCGAACACTTTGCGGCGGTTGCGGAGAGTCAGCCCGATAATTCCGACAACTGCTCCGATTACATTAACAGCTGCAAGTATCAAAACGGTCACTCCCAGAAACATGAAGGTTCCTGCAGACTCATTGATGCCGCTGTTGCTTTCACTAAGAATGGAAGAAGCCTGCTTCCCTACCACCACAAAAGTAATGGCATAACCGATAAACGTGACCAGTGCGATCACGAAAGAGGCGATACCGGGGCCGGAATGTTGGAAATCACGTTTATTCGCTTGGTAGGTGTAAGGTACTTCTGGTTTTAACAGATCATTTTGCCCTGGAAATAGGCTGTTCTGCCCGGTTTCCTGTGCGTCGGATTTTGGTGGAGAATTATAGTCCATAATAAAAATGCGCTCCTTGTAAAAGAATGGTTTCTTGATACTATCCACTTTTTCATAAGAACGCTTCAAATGCAAGTCCCACATTGAAATAATCCCGGAACTCCGCTGGAATTGCCCCCTGCCGATAAGGTAAGATAGGGGAAGTCCAATAATAAGGAGTTGTATTCTGATTATGCAACGGAGATTTATCGCCTGGGGAGCTTTGCTGGCTATGCTGGCAGTGGGGATCGGCGCATTCGGAGCGCATATGCTGAAGGCTTCGATCAGCGAGGATTACATGAAGGTGTATGAAACCGGTGTGCATTATCATATGATTCATGCACTGGGACTGATATTGGTCGCGATTATTGCAGGACAATGGGGAGAGAGTGTCCGCCTGCGCTGGAGCGGCAGGCTGCTGATCGCAGGAATTGTTCTCTTCTCCGGCAGCTTGTACGTACTGAGTATTACCGGGATCAAAATCCTTGGAGCGGTTACCCCGCTCGGCGGCGTTTGTTTTATTGCCGGCTGGATATGTCTGGCCTGGGAAGCCCTTTCCCGCAAGAACTGACTGAAGTCAACCGGATGGCATAAGCAAATTAAAACAAGCACCTTTCACGGAATGCCATTCCGGTAGGGTGCTTGTTTGTGCTTCACAGGTTCGTGCTAATGAAATTCGTCAATTTCATTGAGGTTAAAGGTATAGACCTGTTTCTCATCCACGTGGTAGATGCTTATCGAGTTGGCCGCTTCATCAAAATTAAGGATACGGCAGGGCATGGACATCTGCTTGCCATGACGGTTCGTCCGGATACGGACCAGTTGATTGTTCTGAATGTACTGTCTGATCTTACCATAAGCATCCGCACGGCTTTCCACTGAGGGCTTATCCTCTGCGGTTTTTTCCGGTTGTTTGTCCGCCGGCTTCACTGGCAATTTAAATGGAACTGGAGGGGCTGACTCTTGTTGCAGAGCTATCTTCGCAGAACGTAGAAGGTTGTCAATGGTTCTTCCCAGCTCAAGACCTGAGTTAATGTTGAAATCTGTGATTTTGTCGCTGTTGTTCAACATTTCAAGTAAATATTGCAGTGCAAGCGGGTTGGTACGGGCATTAATCAGGATGTCGACGTTAAATAAATAATTTCCGTCCGTGTGTTGTAGTTTTTTGTCCATAAATCCCCCAGCTTTTTACTAAATCGATTCCTAAAGTAAATAAACTATACCATTAAATAAACAATAATCATATACTTCTTTGCTTGGAAATAAGGCTTAAAGTCTCTGTATTTTATTGGGATATAGGACCATCGTCCACACACAGCAAAAGGGCTCCGCATACACATAGAGCGTGGATGACGAAAAAAGGAGGCGCTGCTATTGGTTACCATAGAACCTATTCAGATCGGAGATCACACCTTTGTTGGAGTCGAGGTGAAACTTCCTAAAACAACGCTGCTCACCATCAGCACAAGCCGAGGGTATATTATGTGCGGAGCGCTGGATGTGGGACTGCTGAATAAGATGCTTAGTGACCGGCAGATTATTGCCGCACGGGCCGTAGGCGTACGCACATTGGCGCAGCTCCTGGCAGCTCCGCTGGAGTCTGTTACTATAGAAGCGGAAAATCTTGGGATTGTGCCGGGGATGGCAGGCAGTGAGGCATTGCTCCGCATGCTCTGAGCGGTAATGAACGTAATGATTAGGCGTGTTGCACGGGGCCCTCTGGGGGCCCTTTTGTTGAAATATAAGCATTTATATGCTTTACGCTATAAATTATCCTTCTATTTCTAGCTGAAACGGATACCGTCTTTTTGAGGACGGCGAAGCCGTTTCCACTTATGCGGGCAGTTAAAGGGCATAAGGCGGGCAATCTTGGTCATCCTACGGATAAGGAGTTGGTTTAAGCCCTCGGAGAGAGCTCGTTTTCACTGCAGGTGTGGCCACCATTTTGTTTCGGCTAACCGCTGGAAGGGTAAAGTAAGTATAGACAATTGCAAGGCCGGACCTTGGACAAGCAGCCGGCTAAACTATGGATAAGGATGGGATCATATCATGGCTAAAGCATCTAATAAAGTAAACACTGCATCATTGGAACAAGTCCTCAACCGTCAAGTTGCGAACCTGAACGTATTGTATGTTAAAGTTCATAACTTTCACTGGTATGTCAAAGGCGAACAATTTTTCGCCCTGCATGTGAAATTTGAAGAGCTTTATGATGATATTACGCTGAAAATGGACGAAGTTGCTGAACGCCTGCTGAGTATCAAAGGCAGCCCTGCAGCTACAATGAAAGAATATCTGGAGATTGCCACCATTCAGGAAGCAACGGGCAAAGAAGATGCCCGGGGCATGGTCCAATCCCTCATTGAAGATTTTGCTACGGTATCCGAAGAACTTACGGAAGGCATTGAGCTTGCGGAGAACGCCAGCGATCAGCCGACAGCCGATTTGTTCATCAAGATCCGCTCCGACCTGGAGAAGCAGCAATGGATGCTGCGCTCGTTCCTGGGCTGATTTCAGCCTGACCCGAAATTACATTTGAAATTCTGCAAAGCCTCCTGTGCGGGGGCTTTGTTTTTGTGTTACTGCGGCATGAGCGTTGGCAGTCTGCGAAATTTGTAGACTCCTGCGGCAATGGATATAATTTATAGTGAAGATAATGATTTTGAACAGGATAACTGGAAGGAAGGAGTGAATGTCCTTGAACGCCAACCCCGTAGCTTTAAAAGAATGGGCCTCAGCCATACAAGCGCTGACAGAAGGACGGATGATTATGCTGATGCGTAAAGGGGGGATAGAGGAAGAAACACGGCGTTTTGAACTTAAAAGCCCTTCGTTCTATCTCTATCCCACTTATGAACACCAGCGTGCCGAACTGCTGAAGGAGTCATACCGCCCGCTCGTCGGCCAGACACTGGAAGCAGGCGGCGCTGACTCCGCTGTGATTTCATTGAATGCATACGCTGAAGTGGCTGCTGATCTGGAGGTTCGTGATTTGAATCAGCTGGAACGGCTGTACCCCTATCACATCTGGAGCGAAGGACTTGCGTCCGAAAGATTGCGCTGGAAAGCGAAGGAACCGCTTCATGTCCTGCTGCTACGTGTATACGTGCCAGAGGCTCCCGTCATTATTCAAGTGCGGCCGGAGTATTCAGGCTGCCGCTCCTGGATTGAACTGGAGTCCCCGCCTGAAGCCGGAAACATGCGCCCGGTTCTGGGCGACGAAGAGTTCCGGATCAGGAAAGAGGAAATCATCTCTGCCCTTGGACAGTAACAGGCTGAGAAAGCGCTAAACGTGGATGACGGGGATGAAAATTGAAAATAGATATTTGTAAAAAAACTTCCTTTGTAATAAAATTAGTGAGAATCATTGATAATCATTGTGATTCACTTTATAATAATTATAATGTGATATAAAATCTAATTGTGCTGGTAAACAGGGACCCCCTGTTTTAATACAGCTTTCTGATTTTGCAAATTGATGAGTGGAGGGAATAATTATTATGGCAGCAGATTTTGTCATTGAAGGACTAAAAGCGACAATCGAAGGAAAAGAAATTCTGAAGGGCATCAATCTTCAGATGAAGGGCGGCGAAATTCACGCTATCATGGGTCCGAACGGTACAGGTAAAAGTACACTGGCTTCCGCGCTCATGGGTCATCCAAAGTATATAGTAACTGAAGGCACAGCTGTGCTGGAAGGTGAAGACCTGCTGGAGATGGCAGTAGATGAACGCGCGCGCGCCGGTTTGTTCCTGGCTATGCAATATCCAAGTGAGATCAGCGGAGTAACCAACTCCGACTTTCTGCGCAGCGCCATTAATTCGCGCCGTGAAGAAGGCAGTGAAATCTCCCTCATCCGTTTCATCCGTCAGATGGAAGCTAAGATGAAGGAACTGGATATGAATCCGGAATTCCTGCACCGTTATCTGAACGAAGGCTTCTCCGGCGGCGAGAAGAAACGCAACGAAATTCTCCAAATGATGATGCTGGATCCGAAGATCGTCATTCTTGACGAAATTGACTCCGGCCTTGATATTGATGCACTCAAAATTGTCGCTGAAGGTGTAAACTCGATGCGCAGCCCGGAACGCGGTTTCCTGGTTATTACCCACTATCAGCGTCTGCTGAACTACATCACGCCTGATTACGTGCATGTTATGATGCAGGGCCGCATTGTGAAATCCGGCGGACCTGAGCTCGCGCAGCGTCTGGAAGCAGAAGGTTATGAATGGGTTAAAGAAGAACTAGGCATTGAAGATGAAACTGTAGGACAGGAAGCTTAAAGAGACGCCAGGAAGGAGGAAACCACTTATGACGACGCAAACCATTCTTCCGGTGGATGCCGGACGTCTCAGCGAATTATCGCAGAGCAGCGGCGAGCCAAGCTGGCTGAAGGACAGCCGGCTAAAGGCGCTGGAACTGGCAGCAGGCTTGGAGCTGCCGAAACTGGAAAAGACACGGATTGAACGCTGGAACGTGAACAACTATGGAACCTACAAAGCCAGCCAGCCTTTTACAGCACTTAGTGAAGCCCCTGCTTCCATAACGGCCCTAATTCAGGGTCAGGAGGAAGGCAGTCTGATTATTCAACGCAATTCAGGCGCTGTTTATACACGGCTTGCTCCTGAGCTTGCTGCGCAAGGCGTGATTTTTACCGATTTGCAGACAGCAGTCAAAGAGCATGGAGATCTTGTGCAGCGTTATCTGCATAAGGCTGTGCTGCCAGACGAGCATTCCATTGCTGCACTTCATGCCGCCCTGTGGAACGGCGGAGTATTCCTCTATGTTCCCAAGAATGTGGTTATCGACACTCCGCTGCAAGCGGTGCTGCTGACGGACGACGCAGAAGCTGCTTTCGTTCCGCATATTCTGCTGGTTGCCGAATCGAACAGCTCAGTAACCTACGTAGATAACTATGTATCCGACAAAACGGAAGCCGGACTGCATAACGGTGCGGTTGAAGTATTTGTAGGTGCAGGCGCCAAAGTGCGCTTTGCCTCGGTACATCAGCTTGGCGTGGACACTACGGATGTGACCTACCGCCGTGCAGTGGTTGAGAACGATGGAACTATTGAGTGGATTGTCGGTGAAATGAATTACGGCGATACAGCGAGTGACACGAAGTCGGTGCTGAAGGGCAATGGCTCAAGCTCCGATGCCAAAGTGATCGCGGTAGGGTCGGGTTCACAGAAGCTGAACTATACGACTCAGGCGCAGCACTTCGGCAAGAATACGCCAAGTGACATGATTACCCGTGCTGTTATGCGGGATTCTGCGACTTCTATTATTAACGGAATTACGAAGATCGAAAAAGGCGCGACAAGAGCCGATGGACAGCAGACCGAGAAGGTTCTGATGCTGAGCCCGAAAGCACGCGGCGACGCCAACCCGATCCTTCTTATAGATGAAGATGATGTAACAGCCGGCCATGCCGCTTCCGTAGGACGGGTCAATTACGAGCAAGTGTATTACCTGATGTCCCGCGGAATTACACGGCACGATGCAGAAACACTGATCATATACGGCTTCCTGGCACCTGTAGTGTCGCAAATTCCACTGGAGGGACTGCGCAATCAGCTCCAATCTCTTGTGGAAAGGAAGTTAGGCCAATGATTAACAGTAACATCCGGGAGCAATTTCCCATCCTGAATCAAAAGATTAACGGCCATCCGCTGGTTTATCTGGACAGTGCGGCAACTTCACAGAAACCGCGCCAAGTCATTGAAGCGGTGAAATCCTATTATGAATGGGATAACGCCAATGTCCACCGCGGTGTGCATACCTTGGGCAGCCGGGCTACGGATGCTTATGAGGGAGCCCGCGAGAAGGTTGCAAAGTTCATTCATGCCCGCAGCACGAAGGAAATTATCTTTACCCGCGGCACAACGACAGCGTTAAATATAGTGGCTTCTTCTTACGGCCCTGCTGTTCTTAGTGAAGGCGACGAAATTGTTATCACCCAGATGGAGCATCACAGCAACTTTATTCCATGGCAGCAGTTGGCCAAAAAGACTGGGGCAACCCTGAAATTTCTACCGCTGCAGAAGGATGGAACGATCACACTGGAGGATGCCGAGAATACGATTACGGACAAGACCAAAATCGTAGCCATCGCGTATGTATCCAATGTTATGGGGGTTACCCATCCGGTGAAAGAGCTTGCAGCTATTGCTCACCGCAAGGGTGCAGTTATCGTGGTGGACGGAGCACAGAGCACTCCGCATATGAAGGTCGATGTCCAGGAGCTGGATTGCGATTTCTATGCGTTCTCCGGTCACAAGATGCTGGCCCCGACCGGCATCGGTGCTTTGTACGGCAAGAAGGCATTGCTGGAAGCTATGGAGCCGGTTGAGTTTGGCGGCGAGATGATTGATGACGTCGGTCTTTATGAATCTACTTGGAAAGAGCTGCCTTGGAAGTTCGAAGGCGGGACACCGATTATCGCCGGTGCCGTCGGATTGGGAGCAGCAATTGATTTCCTGCAGGAGATCGGACTGGATGAAGTTCACCGTCATGAAATCCAGCTTGCCGCTTACGCGGAGCAGCGTCTTGCAGCAGTTGACGGCTTGACGCTGTATGGCCCGCGTAATCGTCAGGTGGGTGTAGTCACATTCAATCTGGGTGATGTGCATCCGCATGATGTGGCGACGGTGCTGGATGCGGAAGGTATTGCCGTCCGCGCCGGCCATCATTGCTGCCAACCGCTGATGCGCTGGCTTGAGGTCAGCTCAACGGCACGGGCCAGCTTCTACCTCTACAATACGGAACAGGATGTAGATGCGCTGGTCCAAGCTTTAATCAAGGCAAAGGAGTATTTCGCCTATGAACTTGGATGACTTGTATAGACGCGTAATTATGGATCATTATAAAAATCCCCGGAACCGTGGTTCATTTGCAGACGACGCTGTGAAGATTGAGCTGAACAACCCGACCTGTGGCGACCGCATTACGCTGCAGCTTAAGGTAGAGGACGGCATCGTCAAAGATGCCCGGTATAGCGGCGAAGGCTGTTCGATCAGCATGTCGTCGGCTTCCATGATGACGGAAGCTGTCAAAGGACAGACTATAGAGCATGCGCTTGAGCTTGCTGACAAGTTCTCCTCCCTGATGAAGGGTGAGACAGTAGATTTCGGAGACTATGAGGACATAGAAGCCCTTTCCGGTGTTAATAAATTTCCGGCGCGGATCAAATGTGCCACACTGGCATGGAACGCGCTTCGCAAAGGAATAGACGTCGAAGAAGAACACCAACAACATTAGATAACAAGGAGGCTGACACCATGGCTAAGAAAGCGCCTGATATGGAGGAATACCAGTACGGGTTCCGTGATGAGCACAAGTCGATATTTCAGTCTGGTAAAGGACTTACGGCCGAAATTGTGAAGGAAATCTCCGCAATCAAAAACGAGCCGGAATGGATGCTGAACTTCCGCCTGAAGGCTCTGGAGCAATTCCGCAAGATGCCGATGCCTCAGTGGGGCGGCAACATGGATGATCTGGATTTCGAAGACATTCAGTACTATGTAAGACCTTCCGAGAAGCAAGGAAAAACTTGGGAGGAAGTTCCTTCCGAGATTAAAGAAACCTTCGATAAGCTGGGTATTCCGGAAGCGGAGCAGAAGTTCCTCGCCGGTGTATCGGCACAATATGAATCTGAGGTTGTTTATCACAGCATGCAGAAGAGCCTTGAAGACCAAGGGGTAATCTTCACCGATACCGATACTGCGCTGCGTGAGCATCCTGAGCTGTTAAAGAAATTCTTCGGCACGATCATTCCGCCGACAGACAATAAGTTTGCTGCATTGAACAGTGCCGTGTGGTCGGGCGGCAGCTTTATCTACGTACCTAAGGGTGTGAAATGCGAAGTGCCTCTGCAGGCTTACTTCCGTATTAACTCCGAGAACATGGGTCAGTTCGAGCGTACGCTGATCCTCGCGGATGAAGACAGCTTCGTGCATTACGTAGAAGGCTGTACCGCACCAATCTACAGCACCAATTCCCTGCATAGTGCCGTTGTTGAAATTCTGTGTATGAAGAACTCCCGTGTTCGGTATACTACTATTCAGAACTGGGCACCAAATATCTACAATCTCGTAACCAAACGTGCGGTTGCCGAAGAGAATGCCACCATGGAATGGGTGGACGGCAACATTGGTTCCAAGCTGACGATGAAATATCCTGCAGTTGTGTTGAAAGGCCGCGGAGCCAAAGGTTCCGTATTGTCGATTGCCGTGGCAGGCAAAGGCCAGCACCAGGATGCAGGCGCCAAGATGATTCACTTGGCACCGGACACGACTTCCACGATCGTATCCAAATCAATCAGCAAGCACGGCGGCAAGGTAACTTACCGCGGACTCGCTTCCTTCGGCCGTCAGGCGGATGGTGCGAAATCGAATATCAAATGTGATACGCTCATTCTGGATAACCAGTCTACTTCGGACACGATTCCATACAATGAGATCATGAACGATAATATCGTGCTGGAGCATGAAGCCACGGTATCCAAAGTTTCCGAAGAGCAGCTGTTCTATCTGATGAGCCGCGGTCTCACGGAAGCCGAAGCCACACAGATGATCGTCATGGGCTTCATCGAGCCGTTCACCAAAGAACTGCCGATGGAATATGCGGTCGAAATGAACCGTCTCATCAAATTCGAAATGGAAGGAAGTATCGGATAACCTTGTTGTACTAAGGTTTTCACCTTCCCACAATTTAAATTAGTATTTATAGTTATCACCATAATGTGTGTCCGCAGCAGCCCTGATGTTCTCATTTTTCAGGGCTGCCGGGCACATGTTTTGCTTTTGCCCACTACGTATCCAGGAGGCCCACATGAGAAACTTGATTGTGTCTGAATTTTTAACTGTTGACGGTGTAATGGAGGACCCGCAGTGGACCTTTCAATACAGCTCGGATGAGCAGGATCAGTTTAAATTCGCGGAGTTAAAAGCTGCCGACGCGCTGCTGCTGGGGCGCGTAACCTATGAAGGCTTTGCGGCTGCCTGGCCTAATATGCTGGAGCAGACCGGGGAATACGGCGAGATGATGAATGGTTATGCCAAACATGTAATCTCCACAACCCTGACAGAAGCCGGGTGGAACAATTCATCTCTGATTAAGAACAATCTGGTGGAAGAAATCACGAAGCTGAAAGAGCAGCCCGGCAAAGACATTCTCGTGTTTGGCAGCTGCACGCTTGTGCAGTCCCTGATCTCGCTGGGTCTCGTGGATGAGTACCGGTTGATGGTGTTTCCGGTGGTGCTGGGCAAGGGCAAACGTCTCTTTGGAGAAGGGCTGGAGAAGCAGGGTTTTGAGTTGGTGCAGACTAAGCGTTTCTCTTCCGGTGTGGCAGTAGTCTGCTACCGGCCTGCAAAGAACTAAGAGCTGTACAGCTGAGGAAACAGCAAAATGCAATGCAAAAACGCTACCGCTGGAACATGAACCCCATGTTTTGGCTGTTGCGTTTTTTTTTGTTGTAACAAGCTTCACGGAAATGGATGAAATATGCATAAAAATACACCCCGAATCTTGTGTTTGCTTAATTGAACAGTATTTGCGAGGAAATGGAAGCAATTAAAGCTATAGGTATCCTTTTATCATCATATAAGCCACCTTTATTCGGGAAAAACGTGGAAAACGGCGTATTCTACCCTTTGCCGCATTAAAATATGGGTGATAAACTGCTTAAAGTCCCTAAAATGGAAGCGCTAAAAAAGCTGGCTTGCGATGTGAGATTTGCATCGCAAGCCAAATGTATCTTACGGGGCAGGCGCCGCCCAGTAGGAACAAGTTCATGCTTACGAAGTAAGCTTTACTTCGTAAAGCCAAGTTCATGCTTACGAAGTAAGCTTTACTTCGTAAAGCTTTAAGGAGGAGAGATATGGATGTTCTCAGGCAACTGCGGGGTTTTTATCGGGAGAAGCTGCACTATCTGATTCTGTCGATTTTATGCTTGGCTGCCGCAACTGCAGTGGGGCTTATTACCCCGAATTTGCTACGAAGGTTAATTGATGATGTGATTGTTCCCCTGAAGTTTACTGAGGTGCCCGTACTCGCTCTATCTGTACTGGCCGTGGTAATCGTCAAAGCTTGCCTGCAGTTTGCGCATGGTTTTTTTGGAGGACGGCTGGGTAATTTTCTGGCCTACCGGCTGCGCAATGCCTGCTATGAGAAGCTGCAATTTCTGTCTTTCCGCTACTATGATACGGCAAAGACTGGCGACTTGATGTCCCGGCTGACCGGGGACCTTGAAGCGATCCGGAATTTCATCGGCTTCGGCTTCGCCCAATTGCTGAATGTATTTTTTATGGTGCTGTTTGGGTCTATTATGATGTTCACGATCAACTGGCAGCTTACGCTCGTCACACTGATCACTATGCCTTTTCTGGCTGCAGTAGCACTCAGATTCGAATCGAAAATTCATCCGGCCTTTCAGGAGATGCGGCTTGCCCTCAGCTCTCTGACCACGGCTGTTCAAGAGAATATTACAGGGGTACGGACGGTCAAATCGTTTGCCAGAGAGGCTTATGAAGTTGAGAAATTTTCGCACCGTAATGAACGTTATAAGGATAACCAGATTTTTGCCGCCGAGCTGTGGAGCAAATTTTTCCCGGTCATGGAGCTTCTGGCCTCCGTCAGTATAGCCATTCTGCTCGGTGTCGGCGGAACGCTGGTCATCAAGGGCCACATGTCACTGGGTGAACTGGTCGCCTTCTTCAGTCTGATCTGGTATATTATCGGTCCGGTCTGGGGTCTTGGCTTCCATATCAACAACTATACGCAATCCAAAGCTTCGGGAGAACGTGTACTTGAAGTGCTTAACCAGCAGATTGATGTAAAGGATAAGGAGAATGCCCGCGAGCTAGTATCCTCCGAGGTACGGGGCGAGGTCATTTTCGACCATGTTACATTTGCGTACGGGAATAAAATGCCGGCTGTAAAGGACATTGATTTCGAAGCGAAGCCGGGTGCGGTTATCGGGTTCCTTGGCGGTACCGGCTCAGGCAAATCGACGATTACCCAGTTGATGATGCGCGCCTATGACGTAAATAAAGGAAGCATTACACTGGATGGCGTGGATATCCGGGAATATAATATTCGCAGCCTGCGTTCGCAGATTTCGACAGTGTTTCAGGAGACGTTCCTGTTCTCCTCTTCTATCCGTAATAATATCTCTTACGGCCTCAAGAATGTGAGCATGGAGGAAATCATCCGGGCGGCACAGCTTGCCAAAGCGCATGATTTTATCATGGAGATGCCTGATGGATATGACACGGTTGTCGGCGAGCGGGGGATGGGACTTTCGGGCGGACAGAAGCAGCGGATTGCTATCGCCCGTGCTTTGCTCAAGAATCCGCGTATCCTCATTCTGGATGATGCCACGAGTGCCGTGGATATGGAGACAGAACATGAGATCCAGACTGGCTTCCAAGAGGTTATGCGCGGACGGACCACTCTGATTATTGCCCACCGGATTTCCTCGCTGCGTCATGCCGACCAGATCATCGTGATGGATGAAGGACGGATGGTTCAAAAGGGAACGCATGCGGAGCTGATTGAAGTTCCCGGCCCGTATCAGGATGTATACCGGATTCAATACGCCGATTATCTGTCCCGGAATACGGTGAGAGGGGAGGGGATTCAGCATGAAGCTTGAAGCCAAACAAGCCACAGCGGCTAGTGCAAAGCACAATAAAACCGAGGAACAGACGCTTGAGGAACGCTTTGTATACAAGGATGACGACCAGATCGACAAATCCTTTGACTGGAAGCAGTTCACGAGATTGTTCGGATATATGAAGCCTTACGCGAAGCAGATGCTTCCGCTCGTCTCCGCGCTGATGGTTCTGGGCACAGTCACGAAGCTCACGGTCCCTTTTCTGACCAGTATGGCTATTGACAAGGCAATTGCTCCGAAAGAGGGGAACCCCAGCTTAACGTTACTGTACACACTTACGGTAAGTGTAATTGTACTGTACCTGATCCAGTGGATCGCAGGGGTATACCGGATCAAATATACTAATGTTATCGGCCAACGGGTTATTTATGATTTGCGCTCGGATCTGTTCCGGCATATCCAGAAGTTATCTTTTAACTTTTTCGATAAACGTCCGGCCGGCTCGGTACTGGTACGGGTAACGAATGATATTAACTCTTTGCAGGATCTGTTCACCAACGGAGTCGTCAATTTAATGATCGACTGTGTACAGCTGGTCGGCATTACCGTGATTCTGCTGCTGATTAACTGGAAACTTGGGCTTGCCGTGATGGTTACGGTGCCGGTTATGTTCCTGGTTTCAACCAAGCTGCGGCAGAAGATCCGGATTGCCTGGCAGGATGTGCGGATGAAGAACTCGCGGATCAATTCACATTTAAATGAGTCGATCCAAGGTATCCGGGTCACTCAGGCCTACACACAGGAACAGGAAAATATGCATTACTTTGATGCCATGAATATGGACAGCCGGAAATCGTGGAACAAGGCTTCAGCGATGAACCAGGCTTTTGGCCCGATTATTGAAATAACAGGCGGGTTCGGCACCATGATCCTGTTCTGGTTGGGGGCATACTTAATCCAATCCGGAGAGCTGACCGTCGGTTACCTGGTGGCATTCAGTACGTATGTGAGCAACTTCTGGGACCCGATCAACCGCTTGGGCCAGATGTACAATCAGCTGCTGGTGGCTATGGCGTCTTCAGAACGGATCTTTGAGTATCTGGATGAGCAGCCTTCGGTTCAGGATAAACCGGGGGCAACACCGCTGCCGAAGATTCAAGGGGATATCCGCTTTAACAAGGTCATCTTCGAATATGAAAAGGGCCGTGCGGCGCTGAAAGGGATTGATCTGAACGTCAAGGCCGGCCAGTCGATCGCGCTTGTGGGCCACACGGGTTCCGGCAAAAGTACGATCATTAACCTGATCGGCCGGTTCTATGACATTAAGAGCGGCGATATTACTATCGACGGCAAGGATGTCCGTGAGGTTACCCTGCAGAGTCTCCGGGAGCAGATCGGTATCGTGCTGCAGGATACGTTTATCTTCTCAGGAACGATCCGCGACAACATCCGTTTCGGGCGGCTGGATGCCACCGACAAGGAGGTTGAGGAGGTCGCCAAGGCAGTGGATGCCCATGACTTCATCATGAAACTGCCCGGCGGTTACGAAACTGAGGTGGAGGAGCGGGGGAGTGCGCTGTCCATGGGTCAGCGTCAGCTGCTTTCCTTTGCCCGGGCACTCCTGGCCGATCCGCGTATTCTGATCCTGGATGAAGCTACGGCGAGTATTGATACCGAGACGGAGATCAAAATTCAGGAAGCGCTGAAGATTCTGCTGCAGGGCCGCACCTCCTTTATCGTGGCCCACCGTCTGTCAACGATCCGCCACGCCGATAAAATTATCGTGCTGGATCACGGGGAGATCAAGGAAGAAGGCAATCATGCCGAGCTTACCGCGAGAGATGGCATTTATAACGGTTTAATCGAAGCGCAGTTCCGCTTCTTATAGAAGTAAGAGCAGCCCATCCATGAGAATTGCTGGAGGGGCTGCTCTTTTTTTGGATTATCCTATATACAATAGCGGATAAGAAGGGATGCCTAATTGCGACGTTTCCCAACTTTACCGGAAATACGCACTTCAAACATCTGTGCGCTGATCTCCTGCTGCCATTCGGTGTCCTCCGTATGTGCAGCAAGAACAGCTTCATGGGTTAGTCTTGCCATCTCCCAGCAATACATGGTGTTCACCTGCAGGCAATGGCGCTGCTCGGCTTCTTCGGCCGCCGTTAGCGGGCGCCTGCAGCTTGCAGTATAAAGCTCTGCTAGACGCTGATGAACCGGTAGCATAGGTATTCCTCCTCTAAGGTAGTGAGCATTTCGCAAACAACTCAATTACTGCCTCTTTTTAAGCCTCGCCATGCGGTGGTTAATCCAAACCATGCAGAATCACCGGGAATAATAAAATTTTGACTAAAAGAACACAAAAATCTTGAAATCGCTTTTTTTTGTGCTACAATAACAGTAATAAAGGATTGTGACCGGTAAGGCGGGCAATGCCTAAGTTGATGCGAGTATCATTTTTTTAATGATATTGGGATCAGCTTAGGCTTTTTTTGTACAAACTAAATGTCGGGGGGGTGATCAACAGATGATTATAGAGAAGATACTTAACAACAATGTGCTCTTAACCAAGAACCAGAAAGGCAAGGAAGTCATTGTGATGGGCAGGGGAATTTCCTTCAATAAAGTAGCCGGAGACTATGTAGATCCGGAAAAGGTCGATAAAATCTTTTTGCTGAACGAAAATCAATTCACGGCCAGACTGACTGAACTTCTGAATGACATTCCGGTGGCTCATCTGGAATTAGCCAATGAAATTGTCACCTATGCAAATGGAGTTCTCGGTACAGAGCTTAGCGACAATCTCTATCTGACCCTGACAGATCATATCCATTTTGCTGTCCAACGTTTTGAAAAGGGGATTGCACTGAAAAATGCGATGCTGTTTGAAATTAAACGTTTCTATAAGAAGGAATTCTCCATTGGGATGGATGCGCTGAAGATCATTGAAAGGGCTACCGGACTTTCGCTGGGCGAGGATGAAGCCGGGTTTATCGCGCTGCATCTGGTAAATGCCAGAATGGACGGCAGTGAAATGAAGGCCACGATCAAGATGACGGAAATTGTTCAGAATATTCTGAATATCGTCACTTACCACTACAAGGTCGTTCTGGACGAGAGCTCACTGAATTATTCGCGGTTCCTTACCCATTTGCAATATTTCTCCATGCGCGTACTGAAGAAGGAGAGCAGCAGCAGCGGGGAGGATTTTTTGTACAATCAGCTTAAGCAGACTTATGTGAAGGCGTTTGAATGCGCCAACAAAATCAATGATTATCTGGAAAAGGCCTATAGCCAAAGCTTAAGCAAGGATGAATACGTATATCTGACCATCCATATCCAGCGGGTAACGGAACGCAACAATCTGGAGTAAAGCTTGGGTTGAAAGTGAAAACAAAATAGTGTTCATCTGACAGGGTGTTACTGGTAAGGCAGGCAAAACCTGAACTGATGGCAAAATGGGCGTGTGATGACGTTTCCTTTTTGCCGTGAGTTCAGGTTTTTCTTGTTTGCAGGAGTATAAGGTCAACAGCTGGCACAACCTATACTTGCTGCAACGATCTACATTCTAAAGCTGTAAAGGAGCAAACTAATATGAGCAGCAAAGACTTGTCCAAACAGATTATTACGCTTGTAGGCGGCGAAGACAATGTGAATTCCGTGTTCCACTGCGCCACAAGATTAAGATTTAAGCTGAAGGATTCGAGGAAGGCAGATAAAGCCGCATTGGAGAAAACTCCAGGTGTTATCACTGTAGTGGAGAACAGCGGCCAGTTTCAGGTAGTCATAGGCAACAATGTAAGCCAGGTGTTCGAGCAGATTATGAAGGAAACCTCACTCCAGGATGCCGAAAAATCCGGCAAAGCCGACGAGTCTTCAGAGAGTACCAGTATTCTGGGCAAAGCCGTCGATATCATTTCCAGTATCTTTTCCCCGATTCTCGGGGCACTGGCAGGGGCAGGGATCCTCAAAGGGCTGCTCGCCTTAATTTTATCTCTGGAGTGGATTAATGCAGCCAGCGGAACATATTTGGTTCTGAATGCGGCTTCGGACAGCGTATTCTACTTCCTGCCGGTATTTCTGGCAGTGACGGCTGCACGCAAGTTCAAGGCTAATCAATTTGTCTCCATTGCTGTAGCAGGCGCTTTAGTCTATCCGGCAGTGATAACCGCAGTCAGCGCACCGGACCCGCTCAGCTTCTTGGGCATACCGGTTGTACTGATCAACTATTCATCCAGTGTCATTCCGATCATTCTGGCGGTCTGGGTACAGTCCTATATAGAGAAGTGGTTCCGCTCGTTCATTCATGAATCGGTTAGAAATATTCTGGTTCCGATGTTCGCACTGCTTATCGTTATTCCGCTGACCTTCCTGGCCTTCGGTCCTGTAGGCTCATTGATCAGTGATGGGCTGGCTTCGGGCTACACCTGGCTCTACAATTTAAGTCCATTGGTTGCCGGTGCCATTGCCGGAGCGTTCTGGCAGGTGTTCGTAATCTTCGGTGTACACTGGGGTTTCGTGCCGGTTATGCTCAGCAATATTGCCACACTGGGCTATGACACTATGCTGCCTATCCTTACTGCTGCAGTCTTGTCACAAGCGGGTGCGGTATTCGGCGTGTTCCTGAGATCAAAGAATCCGCAGCTAAAAGCATTGTCCGGCTCCTCAACACTGGCTGCAGTGTTCGGGATCACCGAGCCGACGATCTACGGCGTCACCTTGAAGCTGAAGAAACCGTTCATCTATGCCTGCATCTCCGGAGCCATCGGTGGTGCGATCATCGCTATCGGCGGGGCCAAAGCCATAAGCTTCTCCTTACCGGGCCTATTGGCTCTGCCGACCTATTTTGGCGACGGATTCTCCTGGGTTATCATCGGTATCGTTGTTGCTTTTGTATTAGCGATTATTCTGGTGTATGTGTTCGGATTCGATGATCCTGCAGTACCAGCTGAGGAGGCTCCCGGGCCTGTTGCCGCATCGTCACCCTCGCGGATTGACAAGGAGATGGTGGTCAGCCCGCTGACAGGAACACTTATGCCGCTGGAAGCTTTGCCGGACGAAGCTTTTGCCTCCGGAGCCATGGGCCAGGGGATCGTCATTGAACCGGATTCAGGCCGGCTGACCTCTCCGGTGAAGGGGACTGTAACAACTGTATTCCCGACAGGGCATGCGATTGGCATTACCTCCGAGAGCGGCGCCGAGCTGCTGATTCATGTGGGGGTCAATACCGTGAAGCTCAAAGGAAAACATTTTGACAAACAGGTACAAGAGGGAGATAAGGTCGAGCAGGGCCAACTGCTGCTGGAATTCGATGTAGCAGCGATTCGAGAAGCCGGCTTTGTGACTGCAACACCAGTGATCGTGACCAACTCTGCAAATTATCTGGATGTGCTCAAGACTACTGCAGCCAAAGTACAAAATGGCGACCTGCTGTTGACCATTATCAATTAATAAAGAGGGAGATTAAATCATGACAGTGATCAAAAAAGGATTTCCGCAGAACTTCTTATGGGGTGGCGCTACAGCCGCGAATCAGCTGGAGGGGGCCTACGATGCCGACGGCAAGGGATTGTCCAGTGCGGATATGGTTGCCTACGTGCCTAAGCCCGAGCGTACAAATGACCATGCTATAGAAATCACCTCCGAGCGGATTGAACAGATTTTGTCCGGGGAATTCAGCGCACGTTTCCCGAAACGTGAAGGGGTGGACTTCTATCACCGTTATAAAGAGGACATTGCCTTGTTCGCCGAAATGGGCTTCAATGTGTTCCGTCTGTCGATCAACTGGGCGCGCATCTTCCCGAACGGCGATGATGCCGAGCCGAATGAAGCGGGACTGCAATTCTATGACAATGTCTTTGACGAGCTGCATAAATATGGCATCGAGCCGCTTGTGACACTGGCCCATTACGAAACACCACTGGGCTTGACACAGAAATATAACGGCTGGGCAGGCCGCGAGGTTATCGCTTGCTTCACCCGTTATGCGGAGACCGTATTCCGGCGCTACAAGGACAAAGTGAAATATTGGATCACATTCAACGAGATCAATATGATGACGCTAAGTCCATTCACGGGCGGCGGCGTTGTAATCGACCGGGCAGAGAACAAGCTGCAGACGATCTACCAGGCGCTGCATCACCAGTTTGTCGCCAGCTCTCTCGCCACGAAGCTGGTACATGAGATCATCCCGGGTTCGCAGATGGGCTGTATGCTGGCCCGGATGGAAAGCTATGCGAATACCTGCAATCCTGAGGATGTCTTGAAGAATCAGCAGGAGAACCAGATGAATCTCTACTTTACGGATGTGCATGCCCGCGGGGAATATCCGAAGTATATGGAGCGCTTTTTCGAGGAAAACAATGTGGTTATTCATAAAGAGCCGGGAGACGATGAAATTCTGAAACTTCACACCGTTGATTATGTGGCTTTCAGTTATTACATGACGCTGACCGTATCTGTAAGTCCGGAAGGAGAACGCGCACAGGGCAATCTGTTCGGCGGTGTGAAGAACCCTTACCTGAAGGCTTCGGAATGGGGCTGGCAGATTGATCCCATCGGCCTGCGGATTATGCTGAATACGATGTATGACCGCTATCAGAAACCTTTGTTCATCGTGGAAAATGGTCTTGGCGCGTATGATAAGGTTGAGGAAGACGGCTCAGTCCATGACAGCTACCGTATTGATTACTTAAGACAGCATATTGCTCAAATGAAGGAAGCCGTGCTGGACGGCGTTGAGCTGATCGGCTATACCAGCTGGGGGCCGATTGACCTGGTGAGCATGTCCACTTCTGAAATGTCCAAGCGTTACGGATTTATCTACGTTGATCTGGATGACGACGGCAACGGTACCTTGAATCGTTCCAGAAAGGATTCCTTCCACTGGTACAAAAAAGTCATCGCCACCAATGGTGAGGAATTGTAGGACTCAGGAGTAAAAGTGTGAGCTGCTCACAAGCACTAAACTATGGATGATAAAGAAGAGGTTCCCTCAGCCGTCTTGGTCTTGGCGAAAGGGAACCTCTTCTTGGTGGGGATATTTAAACCAAAGTTAACTATTCCATATAGATTTCAACCACCGCGATTTTGCGCTCGCGGGACAAATCAAGGAATATGCCTTCGCTTTGCACAAGCGGGCGGAAAACATCCAGCGGATTGTTCATGACAATGACACCCATGTCTCCCGTGCTCAGCAGCACACGTTTACCGATGAAATTAGGCATTAAATGCTGGATAAAGGCTTGTACAGGTCTGCCGTTAAGCTTGCCGAAGCTGAGATTGTTGATTTCTCGCAGTACGGAGATCAGTTCTTGCTTAGATTGATAAACACGGTGAGTGGTCATTGCGCTGTAGATATCAGCTACGGCAGCAATCTGGGCATAAGGGTGGATGTCTGATTTCGTAAGGCTGTTGGGGTACCCGGAGCCGTCTTCACGCTCATGGTGCTGCAGGGCAACCAATGCGGTATGAGGATCGTTCATGGAGCTGCGGATAATTTCGTGACCGTAAATCGTATGTAATTTGACTTGATCATACTCCTCCGGGGACAGCTTGCCCGGCTTATTCAGAATGGAGGGGGAGATCCGGCATTTTCCGATATCGATCAAGTATCCGGCCCGGCCGATTTCGTAGCACTCTTTCTTGGAATACCCCAGCCATGAGGAGATATAATAAGAAAGCATGCCCACCTGAAGTGAATGGTTATAAGTGTAATTATCATCCCGGTCCAGCAGAAGCAGCAGAGAGACTACATCCTTGTGTTTATCTAAGGAGTTCAGTGACGGCTGGAGAATATCGTCCACTACGGTTTGATTAAAGCTCCCTTTGGTTAACGCTTCGGTATATACCGATTCGAAGCCTTCAATACTTGTATCAAAGTTGGCGGCTACGGCCTGAATGATGGAAGACCTGCTGATTGGGACCGGTTCTACATGCGCCTCCTCGATATCAACATAATCAACGCCATGCTGTATCAGCTTGGCTATCTCCTCGATCTGGAGAGATGATCCTTTAGGTAATACATGCAGCCCTCTTGAATTAAAGGTGTCCATCCGCAGGCAATCACCCGGTTTAAGATCCATGACGTGTACTCTCAATGAATATGCCACCTTACATTAGCTATTTTTCCCAGCATAGCAACAAAGTCGGCAATATTCAATGGTTTTGAATTACTGGTTAATCTATCTGGTATTTCTGTGCATTTAGGTCAGAACCGAGCCACTGTTCTCCAGATTCATTGATGTCCTTTTTCCACACGGGAACGGAGGCTTTCAGTTTCTCGATAGCATAGCGGCTCGCTTCGTAACAGACATCCCTATGCGCCGCTGACACCGCAATAATAACGCTGGCTTCCTTAAGCCCTACGAGTCCTATCCGGTGCGCAATGGCGCAACGGGCGTTCCAGTGTTCCTGAACCCCCCTGCCGATTTCCTGCAGCTTGCTAAGCGCCATCGGGATGTAAGCCTCATAATGGAGCGCTGTTGTCCGCTGGTCTCCGGTCATCTCACGCGTAGTTCCGACGAAGACCAAGGAAGCTCCGTGATCGCTGTCAAGCACTTTATCCAGAAGAGCTTCTGCATTCAGCGGCAGGCTGGTAATACTGAACAGACCATCTTCAGTCTCGCTCCTTGAGGGTTCGGCTTCTCCTCCGGAAACGGGAGGTATCAGGGCGACTTCGGAGGCTTCGGAGATCTCAGTATCATCAGGAGCGTATTCATGGTCAACAGCTACCAAAGAAACGCTGATCTGTGCCGCCGCATCAGGGTAGGAGGCAGAGAGAAGCTCCTTTAAACGGCCCGCAGTTACGGAGTTATCGTGAATGTGAAAGGACAGGGTGGAAGAGCCGATTACCTCGGCCAGCCCGGCAAAAAGACGTATAGTTAGATGCATGGTTTATTCACCTCGTAGGTTCTGATAATGATTCAAATATACCATATTAGCCCTGAAAATGTTATGCTAGGTCTTATAAGATGAGACACCTGCCGCTACATTCAGAACGGCTAAACAGGTGGGAGGGATAGAAGCTGATGGAATCCGCGCCGCAAAGATTGACCATATTTCATACGAATGATATACATAGCCACTTCGAAATGATGAGTCCGATTGCTGCGCAGATAGAACTTCTAAAGGCTGAGGCAGGCGAAGATCCCGTGTTGCTCGTGGATATCGGGGATCATATGGACCGGGCAGCTGTGGAAACCGAAGGGACTATGGGCCAGGCGAACATTGATATTCTTAACTTGACCGGATACGACGCTGTCACCATCGGTAACAACGAAGGACTGACCTTCTCGCAGGGAGATGCGCAAGAGACATTGTCTGCGGTATTTACCGGCCTACAGTGCCCGGTGGTGTGCTGTAATTTCCTGGATTCGTCGACAGGAGAACCTCCTCACTGGATCAAACGCCATACGATTGTGGAAAAGGAAGGCATCAGAATCGGGATTACGGGAGCTACGGCAGCTTTCACTTCCTTCTATTCCTTGATGGGCTGGGATGTCATGGACCCTGAGGAGGCGCTGCGTGAGGAGTGCCGTCTTCTGGCCCCGCAGGTCGACCTTGTCATTATTCTCTCTCACCTTGGCCTGCCTGCAGACCGGGCGCTGGCGGAGAAGCTGGAAGGTGTGCATGCGATCCTCGGCGGACACACGCATCATATGCTGGAAACGCCGCTCCTCATTAACGGGACCGCCGTATGCGGTGCGGGGAAATTCGGCCGCTATGTAGGAAGGCTTGTGTTTGAACGGACAGCTCCTGGAGATTCGTTCAAGTTCTTGAACGGCGGATGCATTGCTGTTGATCCCAATCTTAGCGAGGGTGTTATTGCTCCTGCCGTAAAGATGAATTTGCAGCGTGGTCTTGAAGTGCTTGATGAAACGGTGGCGATCAGTGACCGCGGGCTGCCGCTGGATCTGCAGGGCGAATCACCCTTTGGCAATCTGCTGGCGCAGGCGGTGCGGCGTTTCACAGGCAGTCCGATCTCATTAGTCAACACCGGACAGCTGCTCGGGCCGCTTCCGAAGGGGAATATCACTGCAGGGATGCTTCATGCGCTCTGTCCCTCACCGATTAATCCTTGTACTATCAAGATTGCCGGCAAAGACATCCGCACGGCGCTTGAACAAAGCCTGTCAGACGAGTTCTGTAATAAGGCAATCTTTGGCTATGGTTTCCGGGGGAACGTGCTGGGAAGCCTGGCTGTGGATGGATTAAAAATCTTGTACGATCCGGCGGTCATGCCTTATGATAACGATATTGCCGTTTTTGTCGATGGAGAACCGCTGGAGGAAAGCCGGGAATATGAAGTAGGGACTTTGGACATGTTCACTTTTCGGAGCGGATATGAGAGTATCGCTAACGGGCGTGATACAGTGTATCTGCTGCCACATTTTCTGCGCGATCTGTTGCGGATGGAGCTGCAGCGTCCGGGAAGTCTTGAGGAATGTATGCTCGTCCGCTGGGAGAGCAGAGCGACTTAATGTGGCACCACCTACATATGTAAATCTAGAGCAACAAGCTGCAACAAGTTTCATATGTTCAAGAACAGGAGGCTAAGATGGATACTATTACAGCAATTATTCTGGCTATTGTAGAGGGGATTACGGAGTTTATTCCGGTTTCATCGACAGGCCACATGATTCTTACCACGAAACTATTAGGCTATAACGAGCAAGAGCCGATAATGAAGACATACGAAATTGTCATTCAGCTCGGTGCGATTCTGGCCATTGCGCTAGTCTACCGCCAGCGGGTTCTGAATTTGCTGGGGATCGGACGCAGCCGTCAAGGCAGAGGCGGTGTGATGCCTGCTTCACGTCTCAATCTGGTGCATATCATTCTCGGAATTGCTCCGGCGCTGGCCGTGGCATTTTTTGCCCGTGACTTTATCAAGGGGCTTTTCGGGGCTACGACGGTGTTATGGGCCCTGGTCGCCGGCGGGATTCTAATGATCGTTGCAGAATGGGTGAACAAACGCAAGATCCGTGTAACTGCGCATGAGCTTGATGATCTATCTTACGGGCAGGCGCTGGCTATCGGCATGTATCAGATTATTTCCGTACTCTGGCCCGGTTTCTCCCGCTCCGGATCTACAATCTCAGGCGGTATGCTGAGCGGTGTCAGCTATAAGGCTTCGGCGGATTTTTCCTTCCTCATCGCCATTCCGATTATGTGTGCGGCTTCGGGTTATGAGCTGCTGGATTCGTACAAGTATTTTACAAGTGATACTATCTGGGATTTTGCCATTGGATTCGTAATTTCATTTATAGTCGCTTATGTGGTCGTAATTCTGTTCATGAAGCTGATTCAAAAGATCAGACCGACGCACTTTGCGATCTACCGGTTTATCCTCGCAGCTGTTTTCTGGCTGTTTATTATGCGTTAATCTCCAAAAACTTGGTACCGGCAAGGATGTAACCGTTCATCACAAATTTCTTGCCGGATCGCTCAAGGCAACGGTATAGACACAGCGTGTTGACCCTAGGATTTTGAAACAGAATAGTAATTTACCGTTAAAGGCAGGAGTGAGCCAAGGTGCGTTTAGTATCCGTGAATCGGCTTCAGGCGGGAATGAAGCTGGGTAAAAAAATTTATAATGATGATGGACTTGTTCTGTTAGCGGACGGAATAGAACTTACGGATGCCTTAATTAAGCGGCTGGCTAGGATCGACATCGGCTATATCTATATAGAGGATGCCATCACGGAAGATATCGTAATTACTGGAATGCTGCATGATGAGACGCGCAATCAGGCGCTGAAGGTCATTAGGAGCCAGTTTCAGGATATGTCCGGTGCTTCCGGCATAACTAAAGGGTTCTATCATCTCGACAAAAAATTCTCCAAGATGATGGACTCCATTCTGGAAGACATGTCATCACTGGAGGACCCGATGATTATGCTGGCGGATATGCATACAGCTGACAACTATCTGTATGTCCATTCGCTTAATGTCTGTCTGTATACGCTGGTGCTTGGAATTGCCCATGGCTACAGCAAAGAGGAGCTGCGGGTAATTGGGCTGGGCTCGCTGCTGCATGACATTGGCAAAACGCAGATTCCGGTCAAAATCATCCAGAAGCCGGGGATGCTCAGCGACGAGGAATTCCGCCATATGCAGGCTCACACTGAAATCGGATACCGCATTCTCAAGGATGAGCCGAATATCCCGCTGCTCGCGGCGCATTGTGCCCTGCAGCATCATGAACGTATTGACGGCTCCGGTTACCCCCGCGGGCTGACCGGTCCGCAAATTCATGAATACGCCAAGTGGCTGGGGATAGCCGATTCCTATGATGCCATGACCTCGAACCGGATCTATAAAAAAGCGATGCTGCCGCATCAGGCAGTAGAGGCGCTGTATGTCGGATCAGGGACATTGTATGAGCAAAACCAGCTGGAGCTGTTCAGAGACCGTGTAGCGATCTACCCGCTTGGGCTCACAGTGAAGCTGAGCACCGGTGAGAGCGGCGTCGTGGTTAAAATTGATCCCAGTATCCCTCACAGGCCGGTTGTGCGGGTATTTGCCGGCCCCGAAGGTGAGGCGGTTATTCCCTTTGAACGGGATCTTGGCAGAGCACTTTCCGTTGTGATCATCGGCGTGTCAGATGAGGATCAATCAATGGTGAAGGTGACCTAACGGATGTTGGCGGCAGGGAGCTGTCTTTTCGGCTTCCTGCCGTTTCGCAGCGAGGAAGAAAGCTGGGTACGCAGCGGTGCGGCCTGCTTTCTTCCCCGCTGTTTTTTATACTCTTCCTAAAGAAAGGTTCCCCGGGCCGCAACAAAAGGATCCGGCAATTACACCGCTTGGAGCGGCATAATTGCCGGAAAGTGCAGTTTTTTTGCTGCTCGTGGTATGATATAGGTTAAGTCAACGTTCTTTTTGATTTATTTTGGGTTAATAATAAGGAATACGCACTAAAGGAGCAATAAGAAATGAGTATATTAGAACCATCCTCCACAACTGTCCGTGAACTGTCACCGAGCTACGATCCATGGGATCCGATTACTTCACTGCGCAAGCATGGACGGCATGTATTGACCAGTGTGGAGATGACGGTTACCAATCTATGCAACATGCGCTGTGAACATTGTGCGGTTGGCGACAGCCTGACGATGAAAGAAGGAGAAATGCTGCCGCTGAAGAATATGCTGGACCGCCTGGAGCAGGTAGAACATCTGCAAACGATCAGTATTACCGGCGGGGAGCCGATGTTCCGCGCATCGACGGTAGAGAATATCATCGTACCGCTGCTGAAATATGCCCGTGAGCGGGGCATACGTTCGCAGATCAACTCCAATCTGACTATGCCCTACGCCCGTTACGAGCAGCTGCTGCCGTATCTTGACGTGATGCATATCTCATTCAATTATGTGAACGGAGACGACTTCCATGAGGTAGGCTTCGCCAACAGCGGCCATCCGGTGTCACGTGAAGCGGCGTATCGTTTATATGACACGATGCTTGAGAATTCACGGCGGCTCAGTGAAGACGGTATGCTGATCTCAGCAGAATCTATGATTAACTACCGTACACACACCAAGCTGCCTCAAATTCATAAGCTGATTGGCGATATGGGCGCAAGACGGCATGAGGTGCATCCGATGTACGCTTCCAGCTTTGCCTCTTCGCTCCCTGTGCTGTCTCTGAAGGAGATGGGTAATGCCATTCATTCCCTGCTGGATCACCGCGATCCGGAGATGTGGATGCTGTTTGGCACTCTGCCGTTTTTTGCCTGCAGCTTCCTGGAGCAGGATCAAAAGCTGCTGCGCAGATTGCGTACCGAGAAGAATGTGACGCTGCGCAATGATCCGGACGGAAGAAACCGTGTGAATGTAAATTTATTTACAGGTGATGTGTTTGTCACGGATTTTGCCGATATTTCCGCCTTTGGCAACATCAGCACCAGCAAGCTGGATGACATTTTCGCCGAGTGGCAGACTAAGCATCCGCTTAATCAGAAAGTGAATTGCCACTGTGATGAAGCCGGCTGCTGCGGGCCTAACCTTTTGGTGGCTGATATGTATTATCCAGAGGTAGATTTTAAATCAAGGAAAGCGATCACTCTGTAGAAACGAGGCGTTGTTATAGTGGTGCATACGGAATTTGACATAGGAAGATTGCTGCTTAATCTTTTGCTGGTTCTGGTGCTTGTATTGTTGAATGGTATATTTGTAGCGGCGGAGTTCTCGCTGGTAAAGGTGAGACAGTCCCGGCTGACCCAGCTCGTTAGTGAAGGCAACAAGATGGCTGGATACGCGCTGAAGGTCAACAAAAAGCTCGATTCCTACCTGTCAGCGACCCAGTTCGGCATTACCCTCGCCTCTTTGGGTCTCGGCTGGGTTGGTGAGCCGGCCATTTCAGAGCTGCTGGTCGAACCGCTAATGTTTCAGCTCGGCGTTACCGATCATACACTGATTTCCACTGTGTCTGTCATTGTCGGGTTTTCCATTATTACATTTTTACATATTGTGCTGGGTGAGCTTGCTCCAAAGTCCCTGGCGATCCAAAAAACTGAAGGCTCCGCGCTGCTGCTCTCTGCACCGCTAATGTTCTTCTATAACCTGTTTCTGCCCTTTATCTGGGTGCTGAATGCATCCGCCAATGCTCTTCTTAGACTGGTGGGGGTTGAACCGGCCAGTGAAGCCGAGGCGGCTCACTCGGAAGAGGAAATCCGGATTCTGATGAATCAGAGCGCCAAGAGCGGTGTCATTGATAAAGACGAGATGAAGCTGATGGATAACATTTTTGAATTCTCCGATTTGCTTGCCCGTGAAGTCATGCTTCCGCGTACCGATATGGATGTGCTCTATAGCAATCTTACACTGGAAGAGAATATGCGGATCATTACGGAGACGAAACATTCGCGTTATCCGGTTGCCAACGAGGATAAGGACCGGATTATCGGCTTCATCCACATTACCGATCTGTTATTCGCACCTTTAGAGCAGCAGAATGATCTGGCTTCGCTGGTCCGCCCGATTCTGAACGTACCGGAGTCGATGGAGATCAGCCATGCACTGCGCCTGATGCAGAAGAACAAAGCCCAGCTTACATTGGTTGTCGATGAATACGGGGGTACAGCCGGACTTCTGACTGCTGAGGAGATTCTTGAAGAAATTGTCGGTGATCTGCATGATGAATTCGAGGACGAACGTCCGAGCGTCGAGCGCAATGGAGATTATATCTCAGTTGAGGGCCGGATGCTGATTGAGGATGTCAACGATCTTACGGGTGTGATTATTGAGGATGATGAGGTCGATTCCATCGGCGGCTGGCTGTTCAAAGAGCTGGAGGGCAATCCGTCCAAGGGTAAGCGGGTTGTTGTGGACGATGTCACCTTTGAAGTAGAAGAATCCACCCGATTGCGGATTACAAGAATCAATATCCACCGGGAAAAGCTACTTGTCAGTGAAGAGGACGATACCGGGACAGATGAAGAAAAGGAATAAGCTTTGATGATTTTGCCGGTTCATTGCAGCATGACATTTTAATAACCGTATCTTTGCATGGAGAAATCTTTCTCTTTGCAAAGGTGCGGTTTTTTTGCGTGGGCGTTCTGATTCCACCCCAGCCAGTCATAAATTAGTTACGAAGAGATGTGCGTTCAGAAGAAAAGTAAATCAAGTGAATGCTTTCTAAGCGTGGTTTGTACGAAGCTGAATCAAGGAAGTATTTGCTAACAAAACTTTGAGGAGGGTGTATCTATTGAACTCCCAGGAACGTGTATGGACACCGTATAGGGGACCATTTGACCCTTGTCCGCCGGTGCCGTTCAAAACGTATGTTGTGCCGCCTAACCAATTTATTGCCTTTCAGCCCCCGGGATTGCCGCAGTTTCCGTTACCTGAAGCACTAAGGGCGGGTACACTTTGGCCCGCGTTGTTCAGCCCGTATGAATCCAAAGCCGGCAAAGGAGGAATTTAGGACGATGGAAGCAAATCCTTGCGAGCCCCGTTACTATGAAATGCTGGAGCAGCTGCAGGTTCTGGATTTTGCCCTGGTGGAGCTTAACCTGTATCTGGATACCCATCCGGAGGACTTAAGAGCGATTGAACAGTTCAATCAGCTGACCCAGGAGCGCACCCGGCTGGCCAATCAATTTCAGGAGCTGTACGGCCCGCTGCAGAACTTTGGCCGCGCCTACTCCAAATGTCCGTGGGAATGGAGCCAGAGTCCTTGGCCTTGGCAGGTATAGCGGTACGCTGATCCCGGCGAAGCGGCTAGGCGAATAAAACTATAAGGAGGGTTCATTCCCGAATGTGGATATATGAAAAAAAACTGCAGTACCCGGTACGTGTCGGCAAATGCGATGTGCGGATGGCGCGGTATTTGATGGAGCAATATGGAGGGGCGGACGGGGAGCTGGCGGCAGCACTTCGTTATATGAATCAGAGATATGCGATTCCCGATAAGGTTATCGGCGTACTCACGGACATTTCAACGGAGGAGTTTGCCCATCTGGAGATGATTGCCACCATGATCTACAAGCTGACCAAGGATGCATCTGTGCAGGAGCTGGAGGCTGCGGGTCTTGGTCCTAACTACGCGCAGCGTGATCATGCGCTGTTCTATCAGAACTCCGCGGGTGTTCCTTTCACCGCGGCCTATATCCAAGCCAAAGGCGATCCGCTGGCTGACCTCTATGAAGACATTGCCGCTGAGGAGAAAGCCCGGGCTACATACCAATGGCTAATTGACATGACCGATGACGTCGACCTGCAGGACAGTCTGAAGTTCCTGCGCGAGCGGGAGATTGTGCATGCGCTAAGATTTAAGGAATCGGTGCAGATATTGATTGATGAGCGGGAGAAGAAGCGGGTGTTTTAGTAAGATGTATACATGAGGTAATTATTCAGAATGATAGAGAAGAGCCCAGAGAAGTATCTGCGGCTCTTTTTCTTCTGGTAACAGTTCAATGCAGTTTCGATCAGAGCCTTAAACCGTTCATAACGTAGGAGCGGACAGTAGCTACAAGTAGATCGGTTCGATCTTGTTCTCCGCTTATAAACCAGTAATGCGCAGCGCTATAGATCGCGGAACCTGTCATAGCCGAAATGAACCTGGTATGATGGTTGGCTGCCATACGCTGATGTTAAGCTTGGAAAGCAGGCTGTCAGCAAAAAAGCAGAAATAATGTTATTGGATGAGGATTTTCATAGAAAACTATCTTCGACAATGACATCAGCGCCAAGGAGAAAGCACGGGCGGGACCGGTTCATGCCCAATTGAAGGGTTTAACTATGCAACAAGCCGGTATTAGGGTATTCAAAAAGAGTTTTGATAACCTCAATAATTTTTCTTGCTTACATTGCGATGATCTCACGAACATGTTCCAGCGTTATGCTGTAATAACTTATCCTTTAAAATTTTATTTAAAAAAAGGATTAGAAGTTAACAAGAACAGACAACAAGGAGCGTGAAAGTTAGTGAGGTATCATCATCCATTTGTAAGGAGAGTATTGAGCGGCGTATTGGCAATGGCGGTTCTGCTCCCGCTCATCCCGCCCTCCCTTTCATTGTCATCGACCGTCTATGGGGATTCAGCGGAGCCTAGCGGTATCGTCATGGCAGAAGATTTCGAAAAGGTTAGCTTAGCTGACTTAACCTTTGACAGTGCGCGCATTTATAGCGGCAGTATGGCACTTGAAACGAATCCGAAATACGTTCGTAACGGGGTAAAGTCCTTGCGGATTGATTATGATTTCATTGGCGTAACAGATAATCCATCCCAAGTTGCGGTAGGGCCTGCAACGCAGTTGGCGTTAACAAACAGAGTTCCCAAAAAAATCGGGATGTGGGTATACGCCAATAACGAAGGACATGGTCTAACCTCTAAGTTCTACGTTTCAGCCACTGGAAAATCTAAAACGTATGAGATTAGGAGTGAAGAGATAGGTATAGACTGGAGCGGCTGGAAGTATGTAGAGGCTGAAATAGGGGCTGATTTGACGCTGCCGGGCACCCTGGCGTTCTACATCCAGATGAAAGAAAGACAAATGAGCAAAAAGAATAAAGGCTCGATTTGGATTGATGACGTAAGGCTCATATATGATGAACCGGTTGGTGAAGATATGGATGTCCCCGTATTAAGTCCAACTACACCCACTCCCAATCAAATCTTGAACGCCCCCGTCTCCGATATTATCCTGTCAGCGGATGATACTAAGTCGGGTATCGATCCAGACTCGATCCGGTTAACTGTGGATGGCCAGTCTGTTGCACCGTCGGCCTATGCATATGATCTGAATAATAAGGTGATAACCTATCACCCGGATATACCGCTGGGCGGCGGCTATCATCAAGTGCTGGCAGAGGTTAAAGATCTGGCCGGCAATCCGGCAGCAGCAGACTATGCTTTTAATATTGAGCATGGCGCCATGTTTACATTAGAAGCTCCAACGGAAGCTGTCAGCAACGAGACCTACCGGTTGAAGCTCAAGGCAAAGGATGTAGGCGAAGCCAAGCACGTGCATGCTAAGATCAAGTTCGATCCGGAGACACTGCAAGCGAATGCTATTAACGCACGTTCCGATTTAAGCAATGTGCAGACTACCATCGATAATGCAGGCGGTTATGTTGAGTTTAGTGCAGAGGGACTGCAAGGGGACCATGCAGATGCTCTGGTAATCATCGATTTCGACGTGAGTAGATCGGCGAAGATGGAACGTGGCGAGAAGTATAAGCAGATTGCCATGGTGGGTGGCGGTTTTGGGTATGGAGGCGGCACTTCGGTGAATTCCTTTGCCTCACCGGTTAATTATAAGATCGGGTTTCCGTACACTCTAAAAGTTAAGGGATCAGGCCTGCAAACACAGAATATAATCACTGTCACAACTCACGCAGGAGATCCGGTAGAAGGAGCGGAAATTGATTTTACCGATGCAAGCGGCCCTCAGACTTATGTGACCGTAACAGCTGAGGGTTCCACTATATATACGAGCGCTGATAGTTCGTCCGCAGTGTTGCTGGCGGCAGAGAAAAACGGGCAATTTTTCGCCGCAACAGGAAATACATCCGGATTCGTAAAAGTGTATCTGCCGGATGGAACCAAGACCGGTTACATACCATCCGCTGATGTACAGCAGAAGGATCTTACCGAAGGGTTGGGCTTGACGGATGCCAAGGGGGAGATCCATACGTCACTAGCTAACCTTGCAATTGGCACCTGGAAAGTGCAAGCGGTCAAGGATGGCGGTACCAGCGAGAGTATCCGCATGACCGTTGTTTCTCAGTTTGGTGGAGACAATCCCAAATATGTACAAACCTTTGTTACTGAAGATATGCGTACGATGATGAGTGTAGGGTGGCAGACGGCACCTAGAGTTCAAGAAACATCTATCCAATATGTGAAAGATAGCGATTTGGTTAATAGTGACTTGACTAATGCACCAGAAAAAGCGATAGAGCAGCTTGCGCTTTCTGATGTGGAGGTCATTCATGAAGTCGCAGGTGGGCCTCTGGGCGAAATTAAGTTCCATAAATCATTGGTTACTGGCCTCGAGTCAGGTACGGATTATCATTACAGAGTCGGCTATGAAGGACATTGGAGCACATGGTACGATTACAAGACATTGGAGGCAGTACCGGATCATCCCGTTTCTTTTGTATTTGTAACCGATTCGCATACCAAAGGTGATAATGGGCTTGCAATTTATCAACAATTGATCAGCAATGCTTTAACTCATTATCCGGACACCCAGTTCATTATGCATGGCGGCGATATGGTTGACGATGGGTCGGTCTTGAATGAGTGGAACCAGTTCTGGGAAGCTTCATCGATCTACGCATCCTCTATTCCTTCTAGTTACACAATGGGGAATCATGATGTTAAAGGGGAAGGCAAAGATATTTTTGCCAAGGGATTAGATCTTCCAAATAATGGGCCTGATATCCAGAAGGAGTATGCCTATTCGTTCGATTCAGGTGAGGTGCATTTCATTGTGCTGAACTCCGAAGCAGACGAAGTAACCATGGACAAGCAAGCAGCATGGCTTCGTGAGGATATTCAGAAAAGCAATAAAAAATGGAAGATTGTTATGTTCCATAAACCTGCTTATCATACCGAAGATGGACGCGGCAATATGATCGAATATACACAAACATATTTTGCCCCTATTTTGGAAGAATTGAAAGTAGACTTGGTGCTGGAAGGCCACGACCACGTGTACGCGCGCACCTATCCAATGAGCGAAGGGAAGCCATTGTTGAACGGAGAGCAGGGGACTGTCTATTTGGACGGAGGCGCATCTGGCTGGAAGTTCTACGATGGAACAAAATATGAGTATCTGAATTTCATGTTTGACGATGATGTTCCGGTATACTCTGCAATTCAAGTTAGCCATGATAAAATTATAATTCAAGCCCGTACTACGGAAAGCGAAGAATTGATCGACAACTACACGATTGAGAAGAAGGATGAGCTAAAGGTGACTTCCGTAGCAGTATCACCGGCCCAACTGACGTTAAATGTCGGTGACGAGCGTGGGACTGTACTTACCGCTACCTATAGCGATAACTCCTTTGCCGATGTCACGAATCAAGCAACATGGATTTCTTCGAATGAGAGTGTAGCTACGGTAGATGCCAAAGGCATCATTCACGCTGTTGGAATTGGCGGGGCTACAATCCAGGCGGGTTACGGCAACATGTCGCCAGTCAATATTTCTGTAACCGTTCAGGCCGAAGGTACGGTTCCTGTTCTGCTTAAGCTGACAGCCGATCCAGGCACTCACACATTGCAAGCGGGTCAGACTGCTGCTTCTGTTATCACGGCAGTATATGACAATGCAGTGAATACAGTTGTAACGGATCAGGTCATTTGGACGACTTCGGACCCTGCCATTGCCACGGTATCGGGTGAGGGTGTTATTACGGGCGTTGCAGCGGGTGAAGGGGTAACGATCACGGCTTCGTTCGGCGGCAAATCAATTGCGATTCCAATTGTGGTTACTGAGGTTCCAATTCTGACCTTAGTTGATCTGGCTGTAACCCCTGCTTCGCTCTCTTTGAAAGCAGGTCAAACGCAAGCCTTGTCGGTGACGGCGAAGTATTCGGATCTTTCTACTGCCCTTAAGACCTTGGATACGAATTATGTATCGAGTGCGACTTCTGTGGCTACTGTGAGTGAAACAGGGGTAGTGACAGCAGCTGGCACAGGAACGGCCTCAATCGTAGTATCTTTTGGGGGAATCAAGAAGGAGATTTCGGTTTCGGTAGCGGCGGCCACAGGCAACAACAATGGAGGCACGACACCGGCAGCAACACCGACACCAACATCAACATCAATGCCGACAGTAACACCGATACAGACACCGACGCCGACACCAGCTGTAACTGCCGAGCCTGCGAAGCCAACCGGAGCGAAACCTGTGTTCAACGATAGAGTAAACATTGATAAGGTTAAAGCTATCGTGGCGAAAGAGCGAACAGCTTCTGTTGTTAAATTCCCGGACGTACCTGCAGCTCTGTGGAGTGCAGCGTTCGTTGAACGCGCGGTCCTGATGGGGATTGTAACTGGCTATGCGGATGGTTCATACCGTCCTGACGCCAAAGTAACACGCGCTGAGTTTGCTGCAATGCTTGTAAAAGCCTTTGGTGTGACAGCTTCGGGGGGGACCGGGTTCTCCGATACGCAAGGGCATTGGGCTTCGGAAGCGATTGTTGCGCTTCAAGCTAATGGAGTGATTATGGGCTACGCCGATGGTTCGTTCCATCCCAAGCAGGAGATAACCCGTGCGGAGATTGTGACTATGCTGGCTCGTCTTACGAACTATGTTACTAGCACATCGACGCAATTTTCCGACGTCTCTACGAACTGGGCAGCAGAGCAAATCAATGCCTTTGCTAATGCAGGTATCATATCGGGTAAAGGCAACGGAGCGTTCAAACCGAACGAAGCTGCTTCCCGCGCCGAATCAGTAGTGATGATCATCCGTCTCTTGGATAAGGTCCTTGCACCATAAGAAGCAGTTCAATTTCTCATAGCATATGGGGCGAAAATGGTTATTGTGGATTTAAATGACTAAGGCTTATGTAAACAAGCTGAACAAAACGAGCAGCCCAAGCCGGGCTGCTCGTTTTGTTGGTTGTATCAGGGCGATCCGCTGGCCGGCCTCTATGAAGACATCGCCAATCTTAGAGAATGGATAAGCTCACAATTTTATCATCTACAATGCTGAAGTGATATTCCAGCAATAACGGATCGGGTAAACCTGTTTTGTCATAAGTTCCATCCAACTTGCATGTTACAACAACCTCATCCTTATTTTCTTTTACTGCTTTTGGCTCTAACGTTACGTTTGCTCCAAAAATTGATCACTCCATTTTTTAATCGCTTTTTGGCCAATCCGTTTTTTTCCTTCATCCAACACAACGGCATCTTCTGAAAATAAATTTACAAATGATTCCAGATCGAGCTTATTTGATGCATCAATAAATGTACTGATCGCAGCAGGGATTTAGTTTGAACAATTAAACTGTCGGAATGGTACCGCCATCAATGACATATTCGCTTCCTGTAATAGATGCTGCACGGTCAGAAACCAAAAATGCAACCAGCTCAGCGACTTCTTCAGGTAATCCCGGCCGGCCAATTGGAATACCTCCGAGCGAATCCATAAGGTGCTGGAGCGCACTTTCTCTGCTTCCTGTTGTAGTTTGCATCCGATTAATTAACGCATCTGCTGCCTCAGTTTGAATAAAACCAGGAGACAATGAATTAATCCGAATGCCACGGGGAGAAAATTCATTAGAAAGTCCCTTGCTGTAATTAGCGAGAGCAGCTTTAGCTGCTGCATAAGCTAATGTAGTTTCATAAAGGGGCAACCTTCTTTGGATTGAGGTGAAATGAAGAATAACACCTGATTTATTTCCCAGCATTAATGGAATAAGGCCGCGATCAAGCCGGACTGCAGCCAGAAGATTCCAATTTAAGGCCTGCAGCCAATCGTCATCGCTAAGAACAAGAGCGCCACCTGGCGGAGTAGTTGATCCGCCTACACAATGGACAATAATATCGATACCGCCAAGCTGTTCTTTCACTGCTGTAATCACTTGCTCTACCCCTTCAGGTGACACAAGATCAGCTTGAACGAATTTAACCGAATGTGCCATGTCAGCAGAAACGGAACGGGCCGTTGTCAGGACTGTTGCTCCGCTGCTTGCAAGTCTATTCACAACAGCTTGTCCCATTCCTTTTGTTCCGCCCGTTACAAGCACTTTCTTGCCTTTAAATTCTGTGGCCGAGTACTCAAATGATCTACTCATATCTTTACCTCCTTATTATGAATAACTGAATTTGTGTGTTCAGCGCTCTGTCCCTTAAACCTTTATGTAATGTTCAAGAGGAGCTGGATATAATATTACACTTGACTCTTTTATAACGTCCAATTTATTATATTCATAAAACTTATGAATAATATTAATATAAAGAAGGTCATGTTATGGAGCTTACACAATTAGAGTACTTTATGACTGTTGCACGGTTAGAACACATGACGATGGCTTCAAAGGCACTCGGCATTACCCAGCCAGCGCTAAGTCATGCGATTGCCAAACTTGAGAACGAAATCGGCGCTCCCTTGTTTGAGCGCAATGGGCGAAATGTGAAGCTGAACCGTAATGGCGCAATGTTCTCTAGATGGGTCGGCAAAGCATTGCAAAATATTGAAAACGGCGTAAAAGAAATCGAAGAATGGTCTAATCCGGATACGGGGGTTATTACTTTATCCTATCTCAATATTCTTGGCGTTGACTTAATTCCCCATTTAGTCCGAAGTTACCAATTAGACTATCCCAAAGTCCGCTTTGAATTGACACAAGGAAATCTTGGAGATATAGATGATCATTTGGAACAAGGCCACTCGGATCTTATGATTACCTCGAAGGAATCTACTTTAGACAATCATAAATGGGTGGTTATGCAAAATATACCATTGTTTATTGTTGTATCCTCCCAGCATCATTTAGCGAATCGTCCGGCTTTGAGTTTGGCAGAGCTGTCGGGCGAACCATTCATTGGTTTGAAGAATAACTGCGGATTAAAAGCGACGATTATGTCACGTTTCCAACATACTGGTTTTGTCCTTGATTCGGCGTATGAAGCCGAGGACTTAATCACAGTAGCCGGATTTATTAAGTCAAATCTCGGTGTATCTGTCCTGCCTAAGACTATGGGCTTGATGTTGGATGAACTTGTGTGGATTCCGATTACTGATGAGGGCTGGTATTGGGAAATAGGCTTAAAGTGGAGAGAGGATCGTCATATTTCTCCAACTGCCAAGCGGTTTATTGCATACATTGAAAATGAGCAGCAACGACTTGATTGATGCCACGGTTAAGGCCGTTTCTTATTGAGTGGTAATGGCCCGCTGGCTGATTTGTACGAGGACTATCAAAAAGAATCAAACAGCGCCTTATTCGGGTTGTTTGATTCTTTTTGATATTTGTCTTGATGGGTTGTACAGATATTCAGCTCTTATACGTTATAGCCGAAGCCCAGGATCGTGAAGCATTTGTCCTCATCACCAGCGGACATTCTTATTTCTATCACATGCTCCAAGTTAAGCTCATTCTGGTACAGGATAACCGGGTTGCAATGTGTCCAGTTGTTCTCATGCGGATCAGCAGTGATAACCAGTTTGCCATCGACGAGAATGTCCGCTTTTCCAAATTCGGGACTGCCTGAATTCTTGTATACCAGAATAAGGTTTTTGCTTGTTATCGTCAGCTTGAAGCTGTCCTGTCCCGAAGCAGCCTCATGCATCCAGTTATGCGGAAATTCTGGGGTCCCGTAAGGGTTCGTACGCTGCCCTATACCTGCCTTGGGCCGGAGGAGAGCTACAGTACGGGACGGGCGTAAGTTCAGATGCGTTTTTTGATGTGATAGACAATGAGCAGCATTAGCGGGAATACGATGGAATAAGTGAAGTCCCAGTCTACCCAGTAGGCGGGGACTTCTTTGACGTAGAAAATAATATCTTTTGCAATCAGATGGGTCAGCCCGTAAAGCAAAAATGCCACCGGAAAAATTAGGGGACGGTATGATTTCAGCTTCAGCAGCTGGGCGGTCCCTAAGACAAAGGCGTAGAAGTAAAGCGCTGTTTTGAAATAGGTGCTAATAATCCATGTGGTAGCCATTAATGCCTCAAGCCGCTGCAGAAAATTGCCGATGTTGATCCTTTGGGCAAGAATATAGGCTGCATAGAAGTTGTGCTCGGAGAAATAAGCGCCCAACACCGTCAGGGAAAGAAACAAAATAAGGTTCAGTCCAACCCCTCCGATGACCAGGGCGATGAATATATCCCGGCTTGTATTGCTTTGTTTTTTGGCATAGGGATACACCATTAAAAATACGCATAATTCCCCAAACGGATAAAATACCCCGAAAAAGACCGTGTGCAGCAAGTCAGGAAACGGTGTATTCATAATCGGATAGATCTGCTCTATACGCATATCGGGAATCAGCAGAGCGAGCAGACCGATCAGAAAAACCGTAAAGAAAGGGAGGAAAATCTGGGCCGCCCGTCCCAGGGTTTCCAGACCCAGTCTTAAGCCATACACCAGCAGAAAAATGGCCATGAAACGGATAACTCCCCCGGGGGTCGCCTCGTAAACCTGTGTGCACATAAAATCTTCAATTTCCCTGACATAGGTAGAGGCAGCAATGAGAAAAAAGATTAAATAACTCAGAGCTACCGCTCCACCCACCCATTTTCCTAAAATTTGTTGTGAAAGCTCGATAATTGTTTTATTAGGATCAATATTGGCTGTAGTTATCATCAGCTTTAGGGTTGCGAGACCCAAGGGAATACTAATGAGGCCGGCGATCCACGCATCTTCGTGAGCTCCTGCTGTCATTATCGAAGGATATACAAGCGCCATGTCCCCAATAAGAGTGAAAAGCCCGAGTACTATCATTTGAGCTGTACTGATCTGGTCCTTTTCAAGTCTCATGTGATTCCTCCGTATCTGCTGCAAGCCCTCTTAAGCGTTTCAATATTATTTTCCTTAGCATGCAATATCCTTCCATAATTATGCATCCTAAACATAATAGAGGTGGAAACGGACGGGATAATTATCAAATTCCGCATCATACTAAGGACAGTTTGTTCACGATAAACGGAGGTTACTTTATGGAAGATATCCTTAGGAGCCCATTGTCACACCGGCTAGAGGATAATCAGAAGCAGCTATCCCAATTGCTCGGGAAAAGCACCGATCTGATAATCAAAGAATTACAGCTGGATCCATGTACGCAAATTGCAGTGATCTATATAGATGGTCTTGTAGACACGCAGGTGCTGCATAACTCTATTCTTTTTTCCCTTCAGGAAGGCTGTGCCCCGGAGCTGCTGCGGGATCTTGATGCCGGACAGAAGTTTGAGCTTCTGCAGAAACGTATCCTAATCGCAGGAGATCTATCTGTTACTGATGATTTAAGTCAATTTGCGTATCAGCTGATGTCGGGCAATGTGATGGTGCTGGTGGACGGAATATCTAGTGCCCTGCGGATCGGGCTTCCCGGGTGGGATGACCGGAATGTAAGTGAACCCAGCTCGCAATCGGTTGTGAGGGGGCCGATGGAGGCGTTCACAGAGAATATGAGAACGAACACGTCATTGATCCGAAGAAAAATAAAAGACAGTCACCTGTGGCTCGAAACCTTCCAGATCGGCAAGGTGACGCAGACCAGCGTGTCCATTATGTATCTCACTAATCTCGCAAGCCCTGACTTGGTGCTGGAGGTAAAGCGCCGACTGGACCAAATAGATACAGACAGCATTCTGGAGAGCGGATATATCGAGGAATTTATTCAGGATAAGACTGCCACGCCTTTCCCGACGATCTATAACACTGACCGGCCGGATACCATCGCGGCGGGAATTCTGGAAGGGAAAGTGGCGATTCTTGTGGACGGAACGCCGTTTGTCCTGCTGGTGCCTTGCTTTTTTGTCTCCTTTTTCCAATCTGCCGAAGATTATTATCAGCGGTCCGATATTGGCACCTTGCTGCGGTTTGTTCGCTTTCTTTCTTTTTTTATTACGATGCTTGCCCCCTCTTTTTACGTGGCGGTTACTACGTATCATCAGGAGATGATCCCTACCAGTCTGGTCATAAGCCTTGCCGCACAACGGGAGAGCGTCCCGGTTCCGGCATTCGTAGAGGCGCTGCTTATGGAATTGACGTATGAGATTCTCCGGGAAGCGGGCGTGAGAATACCGAAAAATATAGGGCAGGCCATCTCTATCGTCGGTACGCTGGTCATTGGCCAGGCGGCCGTTGCGGCGGGTTTTATCTCATCGGCGATGGTTATTATTGTATCCATTACGGCCATTTCCAGCTTTGTCATACCGGAGTCGGGCATGGCTATTGCTGCAAGAATGATTCGTTTTGTATTTATCGTGCTGGCTGGTTTTATAGGATTGTACGGGATATTGTTTGGCGTGTTTTTGATTGTGCTGCATTTGGCAAGCCTTCGTTCATTCGGCATGCCTTATATGAGTCCGATCGGACCATACGAATCGAAAGATCTGAAGGATTCGATCTTCCGATTTCCTTGGCCGCTTTTAAAGACAAGGCCGGCTAACATGAAAGTACAGAATCTAAATCGTCAAGACACTTCCAAAGGGAAGGAACCGATTTATGAGCCCAATAAAAAGTAAAGTCCTTCGGCTGCTGCTTGCCCTTCTCATTCCCCTGCTGCTTAGCGGTTGCTGGGAAAGAAAGGAATTAAATGAAATAGCCTTTATTCTGGGAATGGGACTGGATAAGGCAGAATCCGGCTACAGGGTCACGATGCAGGTGGTTATTCCTTCTTCGATTTCTTCACAGACAGCTGGAGGAACAAGCGGCGGCGGGGTACCAGTGGTTGTATCCAGCTTCACAGTGCCCACGATCTATGAATCGGACCGGCAATATACTCTCATCAGTTCGAGAACCGCCTACAAAGGGCATATCCGCGTACTGGTGATCGGAGAAGAGCTAGCCCGGGCAGGTATCGCTGAGATACTTGATGTACTGAAGCGGAGCCGGGAGCCGCGAAATGATTATTACGTCATGGTCGCGAAAGGGACCACAGCGGAAGAAGCGCTGAAGGTTCTCACCCCGCTTGATAAAATACCGGCGAATAAATTGTTTAGTTCCCTGGACAAATCCTACAAGATATCAGCCAAAACAACTGCTGTCTCCCTTAACAAGTTCGTTGATGATCTGCTCTATGTAGGAATTAACCCGGTGTTGACCGGAGTGGAGGTGGTTGGCAATGCCAGCGAAGGCGACAAGATGAGCAATCTGGAACAGAGCGTACCTAAAGCCAGTTTGAAATACCGTAGCTTAGCTGTATTTAAGAAAGACAGGATGGTCGGGTGGTTAAGTGATGAAGAGACAAGCGGCTACAATTACATCACCGATAACGTTGTCAAAACCTCAGGTAATTTAATAGGGGACGACGGCCGGCCTATTGTTATTGAAGCGATACGGACAACCACTAAACGGAAAATGAAGATGGTCGGCGGCGAACCGCATATTTATATTCATGTAAAGGCGGAGTGCAATGTGCAAGAAGTCCATAGCAAGGATAACATGGAGGCAGAGAGTGTGATTAGACAACTGGAAAGGAAATCGGAAGAGCGGATAATTCTGCGGATGGAAACTGCCGTCAAGCAAATTAACGAGCGCTACAATGTGGATATCATGGGCTTTGGGCAGATGATCTACCGTGCCAATCCTAAAGCTTGGGCCAGGCTGCAGCAGACAAAGGGGGATAATTACCTGAAATCGCTGCCTGTCCATTACAAAGCCACCATGACGATTAACCGGATCGGTATTACAGACAAATCTTTTATTGACGATGTCAAGGAGTGAGCGAAATGTTGCTGCTGTTATTTCTGGCTATTGCGGCTGTCTGTATAGCTGTCGATGTGCCTTTGCTAAAGCAGGGAAGCAAGACCCGGGATTTGCTGGTCTGGGGCATGCTCTGGATCATGGGCATTGGTGCGACCGTCTGCTTCTTGTACAGAATCAAAGTACCAAGCCCGCTCCTTCTGGTCATGCTGATCTATAGGCCCGTTAACAGCCTGTTTGAATCATGGTTTTATTAGGTTGTCGGAATTGTTAAAACCTTTAGTATGCGCTTGATTAATTGACCATAGGAAACTTGCCTAAAATGGTCTGAAGCATTGAAAGAGGCGAGCCGTACTGCTTTTGACCACTCTTTTTTTATGATCATTGCGGGTGTAGCTGTATTTTTGGCGGCAGCGTCGATATTCGTGCGGTTAGCCGGAGGGCGGTCCAAGGCTCATGATCTTTTAAAGCTTTAGCGCTGGGCACCAGGAGATGAGGAGAGGAGAAAGGGAATAACGCAAAAAAGCCACTTCACGGTGTGAAGTGGCCCGATATACCGTTCCTCTATTATTGACGCAATGTCTTTAGCGCTCCGCTCCAGGCCAGCACTTGATCAAGCATCGCGTTTACATTTGCGGTATGCAGATCAGCCGGTTTGAAGACTGTACCGTTCTCGAAGTCTGTAAACAAGGACAACAGCGGGTGTACCCGGACATCCGCAACCTGCAGTTCACCGAGAATTCCACGCAGGTGTTCAGCGGCGCGTACACCGCCTGCAGAACCATAACTTACGATACCTGCAGCTTTATTATTCCATTCATCACGGGCAGAATCCAGTGCATTCTTGAGTGCTCCCGTAAGGCTGTGATTATATTCCTGGGCAATGAATACGAATCCGTCGAGTGTGGCAAGCTTTGCTCCCCAAGCCTGAGCGGGTGCGTAATCATCACTTTCACCAAGCAGCGGCAATTTGAAATCAGCAATGTCTACGATTTCATAGTTGGCATCTCCGCGAGCGTCTGCGATTCCTTTTACCCATTCACCTACTTGCGGACTTACCCGCCCTTGACGAGTGCTGCCTAGTATAATACCGATGTTCAACTTTGTCATTTGAATTACCTCCTGAGATATTTGTTAGTTTTAGTTTCTAATAACTTATGTGTGTTTATTATAGCATATTACTTTTTTAAAGCAAGTGGTTTTTAGAAACTATTAATTTCTGAATTTGCGAAAGAAATTACTAGAGTGTGTTTCAAACTGAAAGAGCTCTGGGGAAGCAGGGATAATAGTATTGAAAGTAGGGTCCCTAAAAAAGCCCGCAGCAGGTTCGTTTCTCGTGACGGACTCAGGAGACGCTATGGAGAGAAAAACCCCTGCTTATTCTCTTTTGCGGACCCAGACGACACCTTATCTGTTCTGCATTCTATCTAAAAACGGCCATCAGGGAGGAATAACTGCGCTGGAGTCCGTTGTCCTACTGTTACAGGAAAAAATGCCCAAATAGGTGCAACTCGGTCCGTTTATGCTCAGAGCCAGGAATACACTTTCCGGATACGGACGCACTCACGCCTTCGGAAGAAGAGCGGAATCACTATTATAATTCTTTTATTTTGGGATTGGCTGTGACTACAGATAATGTTTGGACTTCCCTATCTAGTAGCGAAACGGCATTCTCCGCGTGTGATCAGAAAAGGGTACCGTATCCATGATTCCTTAGGGCATACAGCAGCAGGTTTTGATGGCGGGTGAAGCGGTTTGAAGACACACTCTAGGCATAATATAAAAAAATCCGCCAAATCGGCGGATTCTGATGCTGCTTATTGATCAATCTCAATGTCTCTATAATATTCGTCTTTGAGAGTTTCCCAATGCTGTTTGTCTTCATCGGTAATGGTTCTAAGCACTTTGCAGGGGTTGCCTACAGCAATAACATTATCGGGAATATCCTTGGTGACTACGGCCCCGGAACCGATGATCACGTTGTTGCCGATGTTGACACCGGGATTTATTACTGTATTTGCGCCGACCCATACGTTGTTTCCAATAGTAATCGGTTTGCCAAATTCGAGCATAGTATTGCGGACTTCCGCATCAATGGGGTGGCCGGCAGTATATACACCTACCCTTGGACCAAATAACACATTGCTGCCTATGGTTACGGGTGCCACGTCAATGATGATGCAGTCATAATTTGCATAAAAGTTATTGCCGATTGTGATGTTGCAGCCATAATCGCAGCGGAAAGGGGGCTCAATATGCAAGGATTCCCCTGTAGAACGGAATAATTCCTTGATCAATTCCACTCTATATCCTAACTGTTCTTCTGTACTGTTGTTGAACAAACGGGTGAGCATTCTGGATTTCTTATGGTCTCGGGCTAATTCCCCGCCTCCGGCAAGGTACAGCTTGCCCGCTAGCATGTTTACTTTGTTTGTCGCCATGATTTCGGCCTCCTGAAGTGTTCTTTATTATCTTTACTGCAAGATTGCCGCCAGAATTACCGGCGTTTCTCAATAAGCTGTAAAGAGTACGTCATGCTGTCGAGTGTGATGGCAATAAGGCCGTTCATGTAATCATCATCAGGATCATCCAGCAGGATAAGCTGAGGCATATGTTCTGCGGGGATGATCTCCAGGCAGCTTTCCAGAATCTGCTGCACATCTTCTTGTCTGAATTGCTCTCCTGTAAGTGCAATGGTCCTCGGATTAATAACCGCGGTCAAGGAAGCTACAGCATGCACTGCCAAAGGGAGAAAGGTATCATCTCCACCTAAGCGGATGAACTGCTCTTCCCGGGAAATTCCAAAGGGCAAAAAAGAAACTTCGCCAGCAAACCGGGTATTTCCCTTGTGAATATGTCCGTCGATTATAATCCCCGAGCCCGGAAAGCTGCCGCGGATAAAGGTCAGCACCACGATGGTTTTGTCTTCATCATAGGACTGTTTGTTGTAGAATCCGTAGGCGGTGAGATTCATATCATTTTCTACAGTGACCTCGACGTTGTACTTCTCCTTAAGCAGTGATTCCAGCGGAACATTGATTAACGAATGGATGTCACAAATATTAATAACACCTTGATGAACAAGACCCGGAATACCGATGCCAACGGCCTTAATATTGTTATATTTCTGTGTGAGCGTTGCGACCAGATGATCAAAGCTTGCCGCGTCGATAAGCTCGGGTTCCAGCAGACCCTGTTCCACAAGTTCACCGGTTGAATTCGTTACCGCAAAAGTTAAGGATAACGAGCCGTCCTCCGTTTTGGCATAGATGCAGGCAATATAGGAGAAATCGGCATTGTACAGGAAACGCCTTGCCGGACGTCCTCCGCTGGAAGCTTCCAGCTCGGTTTCAATAACCTCGCCGGTTTCGACCAGCTCATTGAGGATGTTTCCGCAGGTCGCTATACTTAATCCTGTAACGCTGGCTACCGCAGCCTTTGTGCCTTGCTTCATCGCTTTTAAGGCTTCCTTGATCAGCTCCTGATTGATCCTTTTGACGCGAATGGAATTGTTTGCGATCTGATTCATTGGGTGCATCCTCCATACCTTTGACACTTTCGATATTGGTTATTAAAAGTATTATAAATAACATACCCTGAGTTTTTGCAATTGTCCAGTGAGCCAAAGAAAAAAGCAGCCCTCACCAGGACTGCTGTCTTAAGATCTCAACACCAAATGGACTCTAACGGCTATTCCCGCCGGTATTTATCCCGGTCTGCTTCTATAATTTCACGGATGACCCGGCAGGGATTGCCGGATGCTCCCTTAGCAAATTGGTAAAATAGACCTTTAAATTTTACCATACGATTTCTATTTTATTCAAATAGGATGGAATTTACAGGTGAACTGATCTAAAATAAAAGTTGTGTACAAAACAACCGGAGCCATTAGAGCCGGATCTATGGAGAGGAGCAGTGTGAAATGAAGTATCGCAGATTGGGTGGAACAGGGCTTAAGGTCAGTGAAATCAGCTTGGGAAGCTGGCTGACTTACGGCGGTTACGTGGAACGTGAGAATGCCGTTAAAGCCATTGAAACCGCTTACGGATTGGGTATTAATTTTTTTGATACGGCCAATGTATATGAAAAAGGAGCGGCGGAGAAAGTGCTGGGCGAAACTTTACGCGGATTTCCCCGCGAGTCCTATGTTCTGGCGACCAAGGTTTTCGGCGTTATGGGGGAGGGGCCCAATGACCGCGGATTGTCACGCAAGCATATTACCGAGCAGTGCCATGCCAGTCTGAAACGGCTTGGGGCTGAATATGTGGACATTATGTACTGCCACCGCTATGATCCGGAAACTCCTATTGAAGAAACACTGCGGACACTGGATGATCTGGTCCGTCAGGGCAAGGTGCTCTATGTGGGTGTAAGTGAATGGACGGCAGCGCAAATGGCGGAAGCACTCGCGGTCGCCGACCGTTACCTGCTGGATCATATCGTTGTTAACCAGCCTATTTATAATATGTTCGAACGTTATATTGAGAAAGAAATCATTCCGCTCGGCCAGCGCAAAGGAATCGGACAAGTTGTCTTTTCCCCGCTTGCCCAAGGTCTGCTGACGGGTAAATACAGCTCCGTCTCTGATATTCCTGAGGACAGCCGGGCAGCTAAGCTGGACTGGATGCGCAAAGGGATAACGGATGAGAAGATTGTCAAAGTGCGTCAGCTTGAGGGTGTTGCGGCTGAACTGGACATTTCTGTCGGCAATTTGGCGCTGGCCTGGATTCTGCGTCAGCCTAATGTGGCAAGCACGCTGGTCGGTGCAAGCCGTCCGGAGCAGGTTGAGGAGAATGTTCTGGCCTCAGGCATAGAGCTCTCCGGGGATATTGTGACCAAGATTGAAGAGATTCTGGGCTAAAGAGAGGAGCAGACAGAGATGAAGGTACTATTTATCGGAGGGACAGGATTAATCAGCGAGGCGGTCTCCAGACTGGCTGTTCAGCGCGGGATAGAGCTGTATCTGTTTAATCGCGGAGAGCGGGGTGAATTCGTGCCTGAAGGTGCGAAGGTGATCCAGGGAGATATCCGCAAGGGGGCGGAAGCCCGTGAAGTGCTGAAGGGGTATGAATTTGATGTTGTGGTAGACTGGATCGCGTTCACTCCTGAGCAGGTACAGCTCGACATTGAACTGTTTACCGGCAAGACGAAGCAATATATCTTTATCAGCTCGGCATCAGCTTACCAGAAGCCGCAGCGGCATTATCAGATCACGGAAGAGACGCCGCTTGTCAATCCATACTGGCAGTATTCACGCGATAAAATCGCCTGTGAGGAACTGCTGCTGGAAGCCCATCGCAGCAACGGCTTCCCGGTTACGATTGTCCGTCCGTCGCATACTTATGGCGTTACAGCGATTCCCGCAGCTTTGACGAGCTGGCAGCATCCCTGGTCACTGGTAGAGCGTATCCGCAAAGGCCAGCCCCTCGTGATTCATGGGGACGGAACCTCACTTTGGACGCTGACCCACAATACCGATTTTGCCAAAGGGTTTGTCGGCCTGCTGGGACATGCTGAAGCCATTGGAGAGGCTGTCCATATCACTTCTGATGAAGTGCTGAGCTGGAATCAGATTTATGCTGCCATTGGGGAGGCTGCAGGCAGAGAGCCGAAGGTTGTGCATATCTCCACGGATTTCATCGCAGCCCATACACCGGCGGGCACAGCGGATGGCCTGATCGGGGACCAGGCGGTAAGCAGTGTGTTCGACAACAGTAAAATCAAACGGCTTGTGCCGGATTATAAGGCTACAGTTCAGTTCGCAGAAGGAGTGAAGCTCTCGGTAGCGTGGTTTGAGCGTCATCCTAAGCTGTGCTTGATGGACCAGGAATGGTCGAAGATGGTGGACAATCTGATCAGCAAACATGGCATCGATCCCAAGCTGCTTTCTTATTACGTCTAAGCTTAAGCTCATAGGCTGCACATAAGCTCAAAAAGACGGTGATTCCTAATAAGGATCACCGTCTTTTTGTGGGGAATTTTGTTGCTTATACGTGCTGATGTGAGGGCGTGGCATGAAACGGGGAATCTTGAATATACTCTCACTACCGAAATCCCCTTAAAAGGAGTCCTGGCCATGCCGACACATCCGTATGTCTCCCGTTTTTTTGTAAATTCCGATGCACGCCGTGAGAAGCTGATTTACGATCTGCCGGAATCCTGGTGGAGCCGCCCTTATGAATACGAGTGGTGTACAAACTTTATTTCGCCCCATGATGTGGTGCTGGATGCCGCTTGCGGCATTTCCCATCCGCTGAAGTTCTATCTCGCCGGATTCAGCGACGAGGTCTATGCCTGTGATCTTGATGCCCGCATCCTGTCAAGGGAAGCGATCCTCCAGAACATTGCCGGTGATATCGGAGCCGAAGCGGCACGGCAGGTGGAGGCGAGACGGACAACAAATCTACATCTGGCCCAGGCCGATCTCACCAAGCTGCCGTATGACGATGAGAGCTTTGATACGATTTTTTGCATCTCGGTACTGGAGCATCTGTCGCTGGAGGATTCTGTGCGTGCGGTGCAGGAGTTCCACAGAACGCTGAACGGAGAGGGCCTGCTGGTACTGACCTTTGATTATCCTACAGTCAATCTGCCGCTGATGAACGACGTGCTGCTGCAGTCCGGATTCCAGTATTGGGGGGAGACAGATTTCAATCTTCCTGAGGATGCTGTGCGTACAGATTTGTGGGGCGGACTGAACTGTTTCAGAGCTGTGCTCAAAAAAGCGCAAATCTAGCAGGACTTTATACCCTTCTTTTAAGAATCTGCTTTCAGTATAGTAGAACAATATCTTATAAAAAGGGGCTAGAGTATTGAAAAGATTGGCAATCATTACAGTTATATTATGCCTGCTTGTACCCTCTTCTGCTGTATTTAGCAAAGGGGCAGCGGCGCAGGAGAACATCACACTTGCTTTTGCCGGAGATATTCTGCTGGACGGTTTTGTGGGCGAGCAGATTGCAAAATACGGGGTTCATTTTCCATTCACCAAAGTGGCACCGGTCCTGCAGAAAGCTGATCTTGCGTTTGCGAATCTGGAGACACCGGTATCGGTCAGAGGGAAGGCGGCCGAGAAGACCTTTGCCTTCCGCTCCAAGCCGGAAACATTGGGTGGACTCAGCTATGCGGGAATTGATGGCGTGACCGTGGCCAACAATCATATCCTGGATTACGGGCAGAATGCCATGCTGGATACGTTGGTGCATCTGGACCGGCACAAGATTGGCCATACAGGTGCAGGCAACAATATTGAGGAAGCCTTTAAACCGTATATTAAGACTGTCAAAGGCAAACGGATAGCTGTGCTGGGCACAAGCCGCGTGTTATCCGGCACCTCCTGGTATGCCGGGAAAAACAATCCCGGAGCTGCTTCAGCCTACACTGCGGAGCCGCTGATGGGTGCGATTAAGAAGTCAGCTAAGGACAATGATTATACCATTGTGTATATCCATTGGAACCAGGAGTTCAAGGACTATCCGGAGGACTACGCCCGGACGCTGGCCAAGCAAATGATCGACTGCGGCGCGGATATTATCCTTGGTGCGCACAGCCACAACCTGATGGGGATCGAATATTACAAGCATAAGCCGATCTACTATTCGCTCGGTAATTTTGTATTCAACCGTTCTACGCGCGGCGGAGAGAAGACCCTGCATTCGATGCTGGTCAACTTCACAATCAGCGATAGTGGTGTAACCGGCAAAATTACGCCGGTTAAGATTATCGGCGGACAGCCGAATTTTATGGGCAACGCCTATAATCAGGAGACCATCAAGCGAATGAACAAGCTGTCGTTCAATGCTGTCGTAGCGGCAGATGGTACAGTTACAGAGGATCTTTGACCTCAATAATATAAAGAGCATGTGACCCTAGCCTAATGGCTAATCACATGCTCTTTTTTGTCATATGAAGTGTAACACTGTATTGAAATCAGCCCTTCACTGCCCCGGCGACAACGCCTTTAACAATATACTTCTGCAGGAAGATGAATACGACGATGGACGGCAGTACAGCCATTACCATGGCCGTCATCGCATATTGCCAGTCCGAAGTGTATTGGCCTACGAATGTATAAGCTGCAAGTGTAAGTGTCTTCGTATCCGGAGAGCCGTTGACCATAAGCAGCGGAAGCAGGAAGTCATTCCAGATCCACATGACGTCGATGATGACGATGGTCGTCGTTACCGATTTCAGCAGCGGGAAGATTACACTGAAGAACAGGCGGAAGCCGGAAGCCCCGTCGATCGTGGCGCTTTCATCGATTTCCAGCGGAATGCCTTTGACGAAGCCGTGATAGATGAATACGGCCAGCGGAGCTCCGAAGCCCCAGTACAGCAGACCCAGTCCCCAAGTGCTTTCGGACAGGTTCAGGTTCTTGGCAGTCTGCAGTACGGTCAGCATGATCGACTGGAACGGAATGAGCATCGGCATAATGCAGAGGAAGTAGATCACTCCGCTCCATTTGGATTTCGTCCGTGCAAGCTTATAAGCCGCAATGGATGAAATGAACACGATTCCCAGCAGGCCGACGCCGGTAATAATGAAATTGTTCAGGAACAATCTTGGATAATTGATGAACTCCCACACATAGGAGTAGTTGCTGAAGGTCAGCTTCTTCGGCAGGGCAATAACGTCAGTCATGACCTCACTGAAGCTTTTCAGAGAGTTGATTACGGTCAGGAACAGCGGATACAAGAACAAAAGAGATAGGAGGACCAGAACAACTTCCAGAATGATCTTGCCCGCTTTGCTGTTGTTTGTTTTCATTATGCCTCAACCTCTCTTCTCTTGAAGAACGTAAGCTGGATGATTGTCACGACAAGCACAGCCAGGAAGAGGATGAGCGCTTTTGCCGTACCATATCCGTACAGATTGTTCTGGAAGGTATCCCGGTAAATATCATAAGCGATACTGTAGGTAGTTCCGCCAGGGCCGCCGCCGGTCAGCGACAGGATAACGTCGAACACCTTGATCGAGTTGGTCAGGGCCATGAATACTGAAATGGTGATAGATGGAGCGAGCAGCGGCAGGGTGATGCTGAAGAATCTTCTCAGCGGTCCGGCACCGTCCACGGTGGCTGCTTCCTTCAGGTCTTCAGGTACAGATTGCAGACCGGCAATATAGATGACGAGATAGAAGCCGACCGATTGCCATATGGAGACTCCTAAGATCGAGATGAAGGCCAGTCCCGGCGTTCCTAGCCAGCTTAGGCCGAATATGCCCCAGCCTGTACTTTCTCCGAGGGAGTTGAAGCCTTGCATGAAGATGAATTTCCAGATGAAGCCGACGATAACAAGACTGAGGATATAAGGGATAAAGAAAGCCGCTCTCAGCCAGGAAGTCGTCTTCAGCTTCATGTCCAGAAGCACGGCAAGCAGGATGGCCAGCACGTTAACAAGTATGATGTAGAGCACCGCATATTTGATGGTGAACCACGCTGAATCGGAGAAGTTGGTATCTCCCGTGAAGATCTGCTTGAAGTTATCCAGTCCGACAAATTTGGGATGTTTGGATATCCCGTTCCATTTGGTCATCGAATAACGGATGGTCATGGCAAAAGGAATGTAGAATGCTACAGCGATACAGATCAGAACAGGAAGCGTGAAAATTCCGAATTCTATTTTCTCACGCCATTTTCTGCCGAGTGTTTTTAACATGGAAGCACCTCTTCTTGTATTTATAGGGTGGGAGCAATGTGCCTGGCTTGCCACACATAACCATTCCGGTTAGTCTATATTGTGTATTATAGAGCAGACCCCTATTCTCAAAAATGGATTTAAGAGTACAGTTAGGGGTAAAAAGGTGAACTGAAAAGAACACCGAAAAATTTCTGAAGCTGGAGAAAAGGGTCCTGGCATTTCGCGGAGGCCATCATTTCCGGGTATTGTACCTGCAAGCAAAGGAGGCCGCTGCACATCATTAGATCAATTCTGCATAAGCTGTTTGAGCCTTTACTGGAGCGGATTTCACGCCGTCTGGCGAATAAGCTGATTCTGCTGTTCACGACCATTATTATCCTGGTGGTTACTTCGCTGACGTTCATTTCATATGGAATGCTGCGCAAGGAATCAGTGAACAGCAGAATAACGAGCACAAGCAACAACCTGCTGCTGGTTGGCCGTAATCTGGAAAGTTACCTTGACGGGATCGAGCAGCTGTCCCTGCCGCAAATCTCCTATGATGAGATTACTTATGCCATCATGCATGAATCGGAGGATTACGCCTCCAAGATGTATGTGGAGGATTACCTGAAGAATCTCTATTTTTCACGCAACGACCTGGAGGCTATAACCCTCTACGTGATCAAAGAGCAGAAGTATTATTATGTCACCAAAGAGAACTATAATATTACAATCCGGGTCGCCCAGCACCCCCCGATTGAGAATCTCACCTGGTATAAGCGTGCGCTGGCAAGCCCGTTTAACCGTTCATATCAATCCTTTGTGCAGGACACTTCGGAACAGGATGACTATCCTATTAATAAAGACAAAAGTTTCATGGGCTACCACAGGCTGCTCCGTTCGATCGCGTCCAGAGAACCGCAGGCGGTATTGTCCTTGTACTTCAACTCGAGCGTCACCGATGAGATCATGAAGGATATTCCGTTCAGCAGCGGAGAGCATTTGATGTATGTCAGCCCGGATAATGAGGCGTTTGTGGTGGATGACCGTGAATTTTATGCCAAAAGTGAAGCGGCAGGCCTGCTGGACCAGCTGACCCCAGCCCAAGGCGGACGACTTACGTGGTCGGCTGATGAACAAAAATATCTGGTGATCTATGACATTAATAAAAAAGAGGGCTGGAAGCTGATCAAGCCGATTCCCTACAAAGAAATTTACGAAGCGGCGACAACGACACGTAAATTAAACTACTTCATTGGCCTGCTGTTTCTGATCGTCTCGGTGGTCCTTGTCAGCTTCATCTCCAACAGGATCACAAATCCGCTGAAATATCTGTCGCTGCAAATGAAGCGGTTCAGCACCGGCAGCTTTGATGCCGAAGCACAGGTGGAGGGAAACGATGAGATCGCGTATCTGTCGCGCCATTTCAATAAGATGGTTGAAAAAACCAATGAACTGATCAATGAGCGGTATAAAATGAAAATCGTCGAGAAAAACGCGGTGCTCAAAGCGCTGGAGGCGGAGATTAACCCGCATTTCTTATATAATGCTCTGCAGGCGATTTCTACGAAGGCATTGAAGAACAACAATGACGATATCGTCGAGATGGTCGATAATCTGGCTTTGACGTTGCGATACTGCATCAGCGGCCGTGATGTTGTTGCTGCCAGGGAAGAGCTGAGGCATATTGAACGCTATTTGGCGCTGCAGAAGGCCCGGTTCGGGGGTCGGATGCAGGTTGTCTACGATTGGGACGAGACCTTGCTGGAGCTGAGTATTCCCAAGCTGTCCATTCAGACGCTGGTGGAGAACTGCATCAAGCATGCGCTGGAGAAGGTATCCACTACAGTCACGATCAGGATTGAGGCGCGGATTACTCCAGACTACAATGTGATTTCTGTACTGGATGACGGGCCTGGCATTAGCGGAGAACGGCTTGCGGAAGTGCTGAGCACGCTGCAGATCCAGTGGGAGGAATTTGGAGGAGACTTGTCCGAAGACGGGAATGAAAGCATCGGACTGAAAAATTTGAATACACGGCTGAAGCTTCTATATGGAGAAGGAGCGGGTCTGGCGATCAGTAGTAATGAGCACGGAACGGCAATGGAAATGCAATTACCGCGGGGAGGACTGGGACAACATGTATAAAGTACTCATCATAGATGATGAAGAGCCGCTGCGCGAAGCCATCAACATTCTGGGGGACTGGAAGGGACTAGGGGTAGATCAGGTGCTGGAGGCTACGGACGGCAACGTTGGACTGGCCATGCTGCGGCAGCACAAAATTGATATCGCACTTGTCGATATGAAGATGCCGGAGCTGAACGGCAGCCAGCTGCTACAAATCGCCGAGCATGAATTTCCGGATCTGCTGCTGATTGTCATCAGTGGTTACAATGATTTCGAATATACCCGGCAGGCCATCCGTTCCAAGGTTGTCGACTATTTGTTGAAGCCGGTTAACCGGAGTGATCTGAACAGCGCGCTGCGCAAGGCCGTCGACCTGCTGGAGGCGAAACGAAAGAAAGAAAGCGAATTTATCAGCCGGAACATCACGCTTAACATGTCCATTCCGAAGCTGAAGGAGAAGATGTATCTGTCGATTATCGAGCGCAGCTTCAAGAACCAGTCCAATGAAGCCTTTTTGCCGCTGATCGGTGCAGATAAACCCGGCCATTTTTTTGCTGTCGGGATTGTCCGGCTGCTCAATCTGGAGCAGGTCCGCAAGGGAAGATTTCATGAAGACCGGGATCTGATGCATTTTGCCGTAACGAATGTCATTAATGAGAACAGCGGCGGGGATTTTGAAGCGTTCAGCTTCGTCAGCCCCCGGGCAGAACGTGAATTTATCGCTATCTTTACCATGAAGGGCGGTTACGGGCAAGATGCGGCCTTTCTGTCCCTGCATCATATGAAAAAGGCCGCTTCGACTTTGAAGGAGCTGTTCGGAATTGCTTGTGCAGGAGGCATTGGAGAGCCTTATAGTGATTGTATGGATATCGCACAGTCGTATGACGCCGCCAAAGCGTCGCTGGACGCCATTGATCTGCTGAATCTAAAGAGCGGCATCGTTGCTGCCGGTGCAGGTGCCAAACCTCCAGTTAAGGACAGCCCTTCGCTGACTGCCCGGATGCCGCTTATCCGCAATATTCTGGAGAGCGGAAATGTGAATCATGCCAAAAGCATTCTCGGCGAATTCACCGGACAATGGCAGACCTCCGGGCATTTCAGCCTCGGGGCAGCTGACCGGACGATTCAGGAGTTCATTATTCTGCTGAACGATATCGCCAAGGAACTGAATGCAGGTCCTGAACGGCTGCGAGGCGGCAAAGACAAGGGATTGCGCGGGCTGGGGATCGCCGGTGACTTCGCCTCCTTTGAGCAGTTTGAAGGCGTGCTTAATCATATTCTGGATGTCTATGCCGGTGAAATCGGCAGATCCCTTGCCGGTAACCGCGGCAATGTGCTGGAAAATATTAAAGCATACATTGATAACCACTATTTCGAGAATATTAAAATATCGTTGTTCACGGATAAATATTTCCTGAGCAGAGAATACTTGATGAAGCTGTTCAAGGCCCAATACAGTTACGGCATTCATGAGTATGTACAAAAGGTAAGAATGGACAAGGCCAAGGACCTGCTGTCTGATCCTGCCCTCAAAATCCAGGATATCTCCGAGATGCTGGGCTATAAGGACAAAAACTATTTCAGCAAGGCGTTCCGCAATTATTACGACTGTTCACCTTCTGAATTCAGGCTCCTTCTGCCCGGGGTAGAAAAGTGAAACGGTTACATTAGCCCACTTTTTTACCCTCATAAGTTCACTTATGTACATTCTTATCCTTTTTCTTTTTATTTAGAATAGCAACAAGACCACACAAGATGCATAAGAAAAAGGGGGCAACATCATGTTAAAACGATTTATGGGACTATCTGCAAGTCTGCTGCTCGTCGGCGGTCTGCTGGCCGGTTGCGGCGGGAACAACAATAATGCCGCTACTAATAATACGGCTGGTACAAACGGGACGGATAATGCTGCCACAACGGATTCCTCCAAGCCCGTAACGATTAATATGTTTACCGCATCACCGGAGTACACCGATGCGTTCAATGCCTACATTGCAGAATACAAAAAGGTTAAACCAAACGTAACCATTAACCTGGAAATTATGCAGGCTGACTACAATACGGTACTTAAATCGAAAATTGCTGCCGGCAGCACTCCGGACGTGTTCCAGACGACAGCTGGTGGAGATATTGATACCTTTGCTGAATACAGTGCCGATCTTACGAATGAGCCGCTTGCGGCAGCGATGACCGATGCGGTCCGCTCCAATATGAGCTCTACCGACGGTAAGGTGCTGGGACTTCCGGTGAAAGGCAACCTGTTCGTACTGATGTACAACAAAAAGCTGCTGTCTGATGCCGGCATTACAGAAATTCCAAAGACAACCGCCCAGCTGGATGATGCGATCACCAAGCTGGAGGCAAAAGGGATTACACCGTTCGCCAATGCCTACAAAGAGTGGTGGGTATGGAAGCATATCTTCCAACACTTTGTGGATGCGGCTGCAATTGATGCCGGTACGGATGCCAAAACGCTTGTAGCAGATTTCATCGCCGGCAAGACGACCATCAAGGATCATCCGGTGCTGTACAATAACTTCTTTAATTACATTGACACTACAGTTAAGCACGGTACGGACAAGCCGCTGGAGCGCGACAGCAATGCTCAAGTCAGCGACTTCGCTCTTGGCAAAACTGCATTTATGAACGGTAAGGGCGCATGGGATGAAGAAGCCATTAAGAAAATCACACCAGATTTTGACCTTGGCATCGCCGGCTACCCTGTCAGCGACAAAGCGGAACAGTCCCAGATTATTACTGGTGCTGACCAGGCGCTGCGTATCAACAAGGATTCTGCTGTAGTTAAAGAAACTATTGAGTTCTTCAACTGGCTGTATACTTCCGAATACGGGAAAAACTGGTTCTCCAGCGTGGCTAAGGTAATCCCGCCAATCAAGGATGCCCCAATGCCAGACCTGCAAATGCCTAAGGAAATGGAAGAAATCCTGAAGACGGAGAAATCCGGCGACCTGTCGGTCAACTACTCCCTGGATACCTTCCACCAGAAATTCGGTGAATTGATGCAGGCTTACATCGGCGGCAGCAAAACTAAGGATCAAGCGATCAACGAAATTCAGAAAGCCTGGATCCAATTTGGATCGGCTCAATAAAACATTTCGATGTGGGACGGTCTCGAAGGTAAGATTCATTTACCGGGGGGCCGTCCCTTTATTGTTGGCGGGAGGCGGTGAATGCCGTAACTGCGGTGAATGTTTGGATTTCCGGTGAAACAAATTATAATCATATAAGACACCAACATATGGCAGGAGGCTAAATTAAATATGGACAGCAAGATCATTGAAATCGCCGAAAATGGACTTTATCTTACGATTGAAATTACAGCGGAGCAGGATGTCCGGCTGCTGCACTTCGGAGCGTCACCTTTGGAAGCCGGGGCTATCACCGACAAGAATAAACCGGGCTTCCGGCTGCTGGAGCTGCAATTGTCGGGTGAAGACCGCGCCGAATATCACGGGCGCACACACCGGGCCTCCTATCCGGGGCTCCGGATGGTATATGCCGGGCACAGCGACACGGGGAATGCGCTGGGACGCAAGCTGGAGCTGACCCTGACCGATCATCTCACCGGAATTCAGGCAGTACAGCATTTTCAGTTCTATAAGGGCGTACAGATTGTACGCAGCTGGACAGTGCTGAAGAATGCCGGGGAAGCCGAGGCAGCTGTGGAATACATCTCGTCATTTGCTCTTACAGGTGTCGACAAGGAGGGAAGCGGAGACCGCAACGACAAGATCGAGGTAACCCTCGCGCATAGCGGGTGGCAGAGTGAGCTGCAGTGGCGGACCTACCGGCTGCCTGAGCTGGGGATGTCCCATCTGGCCGACCGCGGCTCGAAACGGATTGCCGCAAGCAATACAGGCTCCTGGTCGGCGGCAGAATTGCTTCCCATGGCTGTGCTGCACAACAAGGAGAGCGGGACAAGCCTGTTCTGGCAGATTGAGCATAACGGCTCCTGGCATTGGGAGCTGACGGATCAGTATGATCAGCTTACACTGCTGGCCAGCGGGCCTACAGAGCATGACAACCACTGGTGGCTGAAGCTGGCCCCGGGTGAGGAGTTCACCACGGTGCCTGTAGCTGTGGGTGCTGTACAGGGAGGATTCCAGGGTGCAGCGGAACAGCTTACGGCGTACCGCCGGATGATCCGCAGACCCAATGAGGATAATGAGCTGCTGCGGATTATTTTTAATGACTATATGAACTGCCTGTGGGGAAGCCCGACGACGGAGAAGCTGCTGCCCTTAATCGACGCCGCTGCCGATGTCGGCTGTGAATATTTCTGCATCGATGCCGGATGGTATGCGCCTGGAGAGTGGTGGGATGGCGTAGGACAGTGGGAGCCTTCCAGTGAGCGGTTCCCGGAAGGGATTAAATATGTGCTGGACTATATCCGCAGCAAAGGAATGATTCCCGGACTATGGCTGGAGCTGGAGGTTATGGGCATCAACAGTCCGAAGCTGGCGGAGACCGATGACAGCTGGTTTTTCATGCGGCATGGCAAACGGGTTAAGGACCGCAGCCGCTACCAGCTCGATTACCGCAGCCCGAAAGTGATTGAACATGCAAACGGTGTTATTGCCCGTCTGGTTGAGCAGTACGGCGTAGGATACATTAAGATGGATTACAACATCAATGCAGGCATTGGAACAGAGACAGCTGCGGACAGCTTCGGCGACGGGCTGCTGCAGCATAACCGTGCCTATCTGGCTTGGCTGGACAGCATCTTTGTGCGTTATCCAAATCTTGTGATCGAGAACTGTTCCAGCGGCGGCATGCGTATGGATTATGCGATGCTCAGCCGGCACAGCATCCAGTCGACCAGCGACCAGGAGGATTATGTACAGTACGCGGCCATAGCCGCAGGCTCACCGGCGGCACTGACACCGGAGCAGTCCGCGGTCTGGTCGTATCCGCTGCGCGAAGGCGATGATGAGGAAGTCATCTTCAATATGGTCAATGCGCTGCTGCTGCGTGTGCACCAGAGCGGACATTTGGCGGAGCTTGAGCCCCGCCGCAGAAAACTGGTGAAGGAAGCTCTGGATTATTACAAAACCATCCGCAGCGATATCCCGCATGCCACGCCTTTCTGGCCGCTCGGCCTGCCGGATAGCGGGGGCGAATGGGTTAGCCTCGGGCTGCGGCGCGGGGAACGCAGGTACGTGGCGGTATGGCGGATTGCCGGAGAAGCCGATAATGTCCAATTGCCGATAGAAGAGCTGAGGGGGCTTGAACCAGCCATCGCCTGTGCCTATCCGCAGCAGCATAACTTGGCCTGGAATTGGGATAAATCAGCAGGAGTATTGACAGTGGCCCTCCCACCAGGAAAAACAGCGAGATTGTTTGAGATTACTTCGTAAAGTTCGTAAAGCCTGCAGCCAGGGCCGGTCCCCTTGAACGCGATTCTTGGGGAGCGGCTACTTGTGCTTGCAAGGAAAGCCGGGACTTCTCACTATGCCTCCATTAGAAAAAGGCAGTACAATGATAGTTTCAAATTCATAGTTTTGAGCCTTGGTAACAAGATTACCTCCATATTTTTTAGCCACTCTTTGAATATTCGTTAAGCCGAATCCGTGGAAGCCGGCATTTGTTTTGCGATTACACCGCACCATGGCGCTGGATTCGCTCCGCGAGTTGGTGACTTGGATAAATAATGCAGTATCAGTCGTGAATATCAGAAGATGAATAAATCTATCTTCTTTTTTAGGAACCCTTGCAGCGGCTTCCAGAGCATTGTCCAGCACGTTCCCGATCACGGTGCACAAGTCAAGCCGTTCAATTTCAATAGCTCCGGTGTGTATCCGAATATCATTGTTCATGGCAATGCAGTGTTCACAGGCAATATTTAGTGCGTTGTCAATTAAAGCATCAATGGCCAAATTGCCTGTTGATAGCTTTGGAGCAGGTTGATGAATTTGACCGAGCATTTGATTGATGTGATGAATGGATTCCTGAATTTCATTGTTTTGAATGCAAGTCCGGACATATACCAATTGCTTGTTCGTATCATGGATAACTTGTTTGATGTTAGTAATGGAATGTACGGTTTGTTCATAGCTGCTGTGCTGGTAATCCAGCTGTTTCTGCAATAGTAAATTCTCTTCAATCAGTTTGGTGTTTCTGTTGAATTTACCGAATAGGAGAAGGGTTTCCCACATGATCAGAATAAGCAGCAACAGGATGACAATAAAATAATATAAGGTCATCATCTTTCTTTGAATTGCGCAATCATATAATAGGCGTAGGCTTCTTTAACCTCTTTTGCCAGAGTGCGTCCAATAGGAAACTGCTCTTGATTGTGCATGAATACAGAAGTAGCGGTGAACTTGTGGACATGTTCCAGATTAACAATAACGGAACGATGAATAAGCATAAACGGGCGGTTTAGCTTGCCTATATATTCAGAAAGTGTGCCTGAAATGATGTAATGCTGCGTCGAGGTAATGATCTTTAGCCGGTTTTTGGCCAAGGAATGTTTGATTTTAACAATCGCAATAATGTCGGACTTTTTGATAACCACATGTCCATCTTCAGTTTTAATCAATAAGAACCGGTTTACAGAAGAAACGATATAGTTGCACAGCTTGCTCATCTTTGCCTCGAATAACTCATAGGCCACAGGTTTAATCAGATAATGGAAGGCTTGCACATCAAAGCTGTCCATTACATACTGCGGATAGTTGGTCAAGAATATGATTTGGACATCTCGATCCGGAAGCGCCCTGATTTTTTTGGCAACCTCGATTCCATTTAATCCTTTCAGCTCAACATCCAATAAGAGAATATGAAAAGGATAACTCATCTGTTCATGGTAAGAGTGAAGCAATTCCTCGCCACTACAAAAATATTGAGTCTCAAAGGAGTAAGCTGTTCTTTTCGTAAATCTTGGGAGATATTCCTTTAGTAGAATGAGTTCCTTTTTCTCGTCATCGCATACAGCCATGTGGAACAAAGCCATTCCTCCCGCTTTTATATTTGTGATTTTTTTAAGATCAGAACCTGACATGAAACGTCATTCAGCCTCGTTTTCCAGCCATTAGCTACCAAAATACCCCAAATATTCATTTATATGATATATTGATAGCGCTATCAATGTCAAACCCAAGCTGAATAGTAGAAGAGGATACATGTTATGAATGATAAGGATACCCTTAAAAAACTTATCAGATTATTCAAACCGCATAAAAAGAATTTATGCATTATTCTTCTGTTATTAATATTTTCAACTTTAGTTAGTTCGGTCTTGCCGATGTTCAACAAAATCATTATTGACGACGGTTTTATGAAATCAGACGTCAAAACCATCATCATAACGGCAATATTCATCTTTTTGTTGTCCACGTTCAGCAGCTTTTTAGATTTACTCAAAGAAAAACAAAGGATAAGAATATCTTCACACATCATCTACACCTTGCATAAAGATGCTTTTAACCGGCTCATGAAAGTGAAAGTGAAATTTTTCACCGATAAAAATTGCAGTGAACTATTAAATCGTGTTAGCTCAGATATATCGAATATCTCGCAAATTACGGATGGCAGCATGCTTTTTATTGTGAGTCAGTGCTTTAGTTTGGCGGGAGGACTAATTGGACTTTTTGTCATAAGCTGGGAACTTACAATTCTTGTGCTTATTTTAATACCTGTTGAATATTTGATTTTGAAATCGTTTGCTAAAAAAAGAAAGTCACTTACAGAACATTACATCACGAAGGATGGTGAATATTCGCATTGGTTTGAGGACAGCTTGAACGGCGTGAAGGAAACACGGCTTTTTAATTTATTCTTTTTCAAAGAAAAAGAATTTGCGGACAAGCAGAATCAGGTAATAACCTCCCAGATGGGCATTAGCTTGTTGGATAACTGGCGTATTACTGTGGAGAGATTTCTAATCGGTGGACTGGTTCTTCTTATATATGCTTCCGGATCAACAATGGTATTTGAATCAAAGCTTTCGGTAGGAAGCATATTTGCTTTCATTACCTATAGCGCGTATGTGACCACTCCTATCTCATCGATGTTAAATATCGGCTACCTGATATCGGGAATAATTCCTTCTGCTCAAAGGTATTATTTGTTGCTGCAGGAAGAAATAGAAACCTGTGATTTAGAGGCTGGCAACGTCAATGTGAAGCTGGTCAACCCGTTTGGTAGCATTCAGTTTAAAAATGTGAGTTTTTCCTATAATGCTGAACGGGTCTTGTCGGATGTGAACTTCACGATTGGCAGCCATGAGAAGGTGGCGATTGTAGGAATGAATGGGTCGGGTAAGTCGACAATCCTAAGTTTAATATTAAGATTTTACGAACCGCTTGCAGGACAAATACTATTGGATGGAATGGATATTAGGGATATTAATTTGAATGAATATCGGGAATTGATTTCGACTGTAAGTCAAGAGGTGTATCTATTTGACACAACAATCGAAAATAACATAAAACTGTACAGTGAAATCGGGAATCAGCAGTATAGACAAGCTATTGAGGTTACCCAATTAGCAGAGACGAATACAAACCTGTTTGACGATTATGTCGTAGGCCCCAACGGCAACAGACTTTCCGGAGGGCAAAAACAAAAAATCGCCATAGCCAGAGCATTAGTGAAAAACAGACCCTTGGTGATTTTTGATGAAGCGACCTCCAGCCTTGATCTTCACTCCGAACAAGCCATAAACCATCTATTAGATACAGCACTCCAGAACAATACAGTAATTATAGTCACCCACAGGCCAGACATTCTACAGCACGTGGACAAGGTGATCTTTTTAGAGCAAGGGCAGGTGACCGGTTTTGGACTTCATGAGGAGTTGTCTAACACAAATGAGAGGTACCGGCTCATCACACAACAGCATCAATTCGTTGAATAGCTTGACCCTTCAAGTGATTTAAATATCAAATATTGATATTTAGATAAATCTGATGCGAAAGGAGGAACAGGCATATGAAACAACTTGTAAAAAGAACAAATGCAAATTATGAAACTCTGGAGGCGTACGCAGCTTGCAGTGCATGCCCTTGCTATGCATGTACATGTAATTCCAGCGGATCAAACAAAACAGCCATGAAACAAGTAACCTATACTGGAAATTCCATGCAGATGACAGCGATTGGAATCGGGTAAACGCAATCTTAAGTATAACTAAGAGCAGGATGGCTTAATGGCTTTATAAAAAGGCTGTCCTGCTTCACTTTTAGAGTGGGGGGAGTTCAGGTGCCAATATTTCATTTGTTTGAAACGGTAACGGGGAAATATATGTTCGATGCCAACGCAAATACATTTCTCAAATTAAAGGGAAGATCCTATGAAGCCTTGTTGAGCTATAGAGCTTCAAACTTTGAACATGTAGAACCGGAAATTCAAACCTTAATGGATTCCGGTTTTTTGGCGGAGAAACAGGATTTTGAGATGATTCATCCCATGAGCGACTCCTTGCAGCACAATTTAACCAGAAATGTTGGCTCGATCACTCTGCAAGTCACGCAAAACTGCAATTTGAGATGTAGCTATTGCGCCTATTCCGGGAGTTATTTACACAGAGTACATACCAATAAGAGAATGAAAAAAGAGGTCGCATTAAAAGCAATTAAGTTTCTAATTGAGCACTCTGTAGACTCTCCACGCATTAATATTGGATTTTATGGCGGAGAGCCATTACTGGAAATGGACTTGATAAAAGCTTGTGTTGCCTATGCCAGAGAACAAAGTGCAGGCAAAGAACTAACGTTTAACCTCACTACAAATGCAACCCTGATTACTGATGAAACCTTGGAGTTCTTATCTTCTAATGATTTTAATTTAACCATCAGCTTGGACGGGGATGAAGTCGCACATGATAGAAACCGCGTTTTTGCGGTAAATCATAAAGGCACCTTCCAGACTATTATGAAAAATATTGAAACTATCAAAAACCAAACCCCGGACTATGTGAATAAAGTGATGTTCAATGCGGTCATTGATCCGAATTCGGATTTCAGCTGTTCCACAAACTTCTTTTCAGACTATGAGACCGTAAAAGACTTTGCTGTTATGGCAAGTGATATAGCAAGCAGCTATAAAAAGAGCGAGTCCTCTATCAATGACAGCTTTATCAAGATGTATAATTACGAAGTTTTCAAATTATTCCTCTATAAGTTTGATAGGCTTAAGAAAAAAGAGGTATCGAAGCTGGTGATGGAAAGTTTCGATCAAATCCAGGAGAATGTTCACAACAGGCTAAGAATCTCCTTTTATGATGTGAAAAAAGATCACCACTCCGGACCGTGTGTTCCAGGAGTACAACGATTATTCGTCAACGCAGACGGCGCTTTATACCCATGTGAAAGAGTTAGTGAAGCATCAAGTGTAATGAGAATTGGGCATATCGATACAGGTTTTGAATTGGATAATATCCGGAACATATTAAATATTGGAGCTATAACGGAGAAAGAATGCAAGCAATGCTGGGCATTTAGATATTGTACTTCTTGTGCAATGGCCGCGGATGATATCAGTGAGTTTTCTGCTGCCAAAAAATTAAGCATTTGCAACAGGGTTAAAGAAAACACTGAGAATTTGTTTAAGGATTATTGTGTTCTAAGAGAGCTGGGCTACGACTTTGACAAAGAAAAAGTGTAATGGGGGGACAATGGTGAAAAAAAGAGCAGTTGTTTATCCATATCATGCGGAATTCGGTCCGGTGGTCAGATTCTCCAATTTATTGGACAACTATGAACTTGTTTCTTTGATGGCACCCTTGGGCTTTGGATTGAATGGAAAAGATGCGGCGTACAGCTATTGTGGTGAGGATGTAGGGATAGAAGTTAAAGATTCTTTTTCGGATGATGAATTTGATGTGTTAATAATTTGTGAGTTTGAATGCAGTTTTGAAAAAGTTGTGTTCCCGGCAATTGTCAGTGCTGCAGGGCTGGGAAAAGACATTGTTCTGTTGAACAGATGTCCGGATCATGAAGTGGAAATGGTAAAGACGATATGTCTGGAAAACAATGTGAAGCTCACATGTTTTTTTGGAATTGACATTGACAGAACTAAAGTAGAACTTGTTGAGAAAATACTGCTCGATATCAATGTGCCGATCATCTGTGTAGCGAGTCTGATGGAAAAATCCAATAAATTTGATGTTCAGCTCAGTCTAAGGAACTATTTCTTGAATGAAGGCTACAAAGTAAGCCAGATTGGGACAAAATCTTATTGTGAGATTATGGGATTCCATTCCTTTCCCGAATTTATGTTTAATCATCAGGAAGATGAAATGGATAAAATATTTCTTTTTAATCATTTCTGTAAACATATTGAATTGAGCGAGCAACCTGATGTTATGATCATCGGAATTCCAGGCGGGACCATGGTATATAATAATCTGTTTACTAATAGATTTGGCATTACTGCATTCGAGGCGGCTAGCGCGATTCATCCGGATGTCGGCATTATGAACCTGACCTATGATGAATTTAATGGAGAGTTCCTGGATAAAATCTGTGTGTCTACAAAGCATAAATTAGGTTTTGATATTGACTGTTTTAATATGTCCAATCATAAATTCGATACGGGCCGAAGCAAACAGGATAAAGAATTGAGGTTTTTTACGGTTGATTCTAAGCTGGTCGATGAAAAAAAGGCACAAATATCGCTGGAATCCAAAGTACCTTTCTTTAATTCGTTAAATGGGACAGACACTTTGAAATTAGCAGAATTCTGTGAAGCTCTTTTATTGCATGAAAACATGCAAATCGTATAAAGGAAGGGTGATATTTATGGACCTGGACCAAGTGCGTGAACAGATGAACGAAATATTATTCGGCGTAATGGGAATGGACAAGAACAAGCTTAACGAAAACTACTTTTATGAGGATTTATTGGGCGGGACGATGCAGTTTTCTCCACGGGATTTGTTGGTTCTTTTTGTTCATATTGAGGAAACCCTAAAAATACAAATTCCGGAAACCGATATATTAAATGGATGCTTCCACAGCTTAGACCGAATATATCATACGGTTTGCCGCATTATACAGGAAAAAAGAATAAAGGAGTTGGTTTAATTTGTTGAATGTAGCTTCACTCAATAGCCTGAATCGTTTGGAGGCAACAAGGGTAAGCCAGAAAAATCAGAATTCGGGGGTTTCTTTTCAAGAGGCGTTATCGACAACGAATTCGGAAGAAGTTTTGACGGGATTGGAGAAAAAATTTGGCATTAAGATCAATGTGCAAGCCATACCCAAGACCGAAGAAGCCGTAAAGCGTGTGTACTCCTATGGTGTTGGTAAAGGAAATGTTGCAATTGCTCCCAATATATTAAATCAGTCGGCAACAGATCCGCAAATGTATAAAAAGGTAGAAGCGATCATACAGGACCATTTTGCATCCAGCGCTAATGATAAACCGGGTGATGCCAGCGGGGTAATTATACATCCGGATGGAACAGCTACGTTTTGGGTTATTGGTGATTATTTGACACCTGCCGAGCGGGAAAAAATTCAAAAAGAAGTAGAGGCAGACCAAAAAAAGAAGGCGGAGCAGATGGATATGTTGAGTAAGTTAAGCAGCAGCACGCTCCTCTCACAATTCGGGTCAATTACAGAGGCCTCAAGTAGCGGTGAAGAAGCAAATAGCCTGTATATAAATAGTGTGCATCAAGCCAGTCTGGATTCAAGGCTGCGGAAAAAGGATTTGTTTAATTTAAATGATTAATACCTTCTTGGATCATGTCTACCGCCTGGGTCAAAGTGTTTGTGACCAATAAGGCGGTTTTATTTTTGCCGTATGGCAAAAGGAGACGATGAACATCAAAGCTAAAGTGAAAATTGCCGTGATTGATGACGGAGTCAATGAATATTTACTTGGTGAATCTGTTGTTCAGCAGTTGATCTTCAATGATGATTTTACGACAGAAACTTATACAATAGATAGTCCTGAAAGAATAACCCACGGCACTGTCTGTGCAGGCATAATAAAGCTCTATTATCCTGATATTCAAATATATAGCTTGAAGATATTGTCAGATACCTTAAGCGGAAACATTCAGAAGCTGTACAGCGCACTAGAATGGTGCGTCCAAAATCGTATCCAGGTTGCAAATGTCAGCTTGGGAAGCCATTCCTCAGCAGACTTATCCGCAACACAAAAAGTCATAAATAAGGTTGCCGGTCAAGGCCTGGTTATTGTAAGTGCTGCAAGTAATCATGGATATATTACGTATCCTGCCTCCTTTTCAAACGTTATAGGTGTTAAGAGAGAAGAGAGCAACACTTTGCGCGAAAGTGGGTTTTATGTTAATGATAATATCATCGACGGTATAGAATTTACGGCTTTTGCAAAACACAAATGGAATGGAAAAGTGTGCAGCAACTCAAGCAGTTTCGCTGCGCCCATGATCGCAGCCAAAGTATGCCAGCTTATTGGAGAATTCCGCCTAACTGATCTGCAGCAAATAAAAATCGGATTGCTGAAGATGGCAACTAATTATATGGACGACAAACAATGGGGATTTTACTATGCTGATCCAGATTGGATGAGTAACGTATTAATTTGCCACGTGAATAAAAAATGTAGAATAGATTATTCGCATCTGAGCGTTAACATGCACGATGAAATTGTCGTTCCTGCTGATTCGGCTTCAGAGGCTCTTGATACAGCTCTATCGGCTTATGCTGATAATATTGACACGCTCGTTGTGATCGGTAGAGATTTTTGTCCCGGTGATTATTTTGAATTACATAGAGTTGTTTCGAAATACAATAAAAATGTAGTGTTTATTGACAATTACCAAGGAAAAGATATGAATAGGATAGTTAACAAACCGTGTACTAACATTAAGTTATGGCATAGTTTATTTAAGCTGCACAACATATGTACCCTTAACAGCAGCCCCATGCTAATCGAGGAGCCTATGGTGTCCATTTACTTCCCTGCTGACACTGGTTTTGAAGTTGTTTTATGGTTAAAAGCGCAATTCAAAAATAAAAACTATAACAGTTATTTCGCAACGAATCACCCCCTCGGAGTTTTATACGGTATAGACGTTGTTCCTGAAACAAACACAACGAATATGTATTCTTATTTTTCCTTGATTCTGAACAAGAAATTCTACGATATCGCTATATATGTCTTATTTGGCTATGAAGGTCCGGAGAAGATGGCAACGGATATAGAAATAGATATTGAACGAATAAACGATTGCTTTGAAGCAACTTATTCTGCAGATGGCTCCTTTAAGGATCGTATTATCCATATCAAACAGATTGATGAAAGCTTTATAGGCAGCTTATATGATTCAATAGTTCGTTTATTGTCTTGACCCTGTGCTCCAGATCATTCCGTAACCCGATCTTCATTCTGCTAATCCCCCCATTAATTGTCACCTATAAATCTACAAAAAACTGTCAATGGCAGACGTTTTCGGCTATTATAATTTATAAACATCGAATATTTTGTCGAATTGACTCTAGATTATAACGAATATTTTGTCGATAAATATCAAAAGTTGTAGAAAATTAAATTGACAGGAAAGAAATAGCACTTTAAAATGCAATTATAGCGTGATCATTCCTACTATTTAGAAGCTATGATAGCTTTTAACACAAATGATTAAATAAAGTGTTTATTTCAAGGGAGGATGCATAATGATGAAAGCAACAGGTATTGTAAGAAAAGTAGATGAACTGGGACGTATCGTGATTCCGATTGAGCTTCGCAGAACAATGGGAATTGACATAAAAGACCCACTGGAGATCTTCGTTGATGGTGAAAAAATCATTCTCAGAAAATATGAGCCTACCTGCATCTTCTCTGGAAGTGCGGAAAACCTGATTAACTTCAAAGGTAAAATGGTAAGCAAAGATGTTCTTGATGAATTGATTTCGAGCTTTGACCATATCTAATTTCTTAACCTAACCTCACAGATTCCAATGACAGCGGGGGACCGGTGGCAGACACGTTGCAGTGTCCGTCACCGGTCCCTTTTGTTAATCTCGACTCATAGACAATACACGCTGCTTTCCTATATCATAAAGGAATGTAACTTAGAGCTGCATGTGCAGAGCAGAGATCACTCGCAGAACAATTTGGAAGGGATGAGTAACCTGATGCTAAAGAAACCGGAAGCAATTGTATTTGATATGGATGGAACATTGTTCCAGACAGAAAGCCTGTTATTGCCTGCTTACCATAAAATGTTTGACATCCTGCGGGAAGAAGGGCTTCATACCGGGCCGACTCCGCCCGAGGAACTTATTCTGGGCAGTCTTGGCATGCTGCTGGAGCAAATTTGGAAGAATGTCATGCCGGATGCCGATGAAGCTGTACACCGCCGGGCGGATGAGCTGCTGCTGCAGATGGAGGTTGAGGGATTGGAAGCAGGCGGCACCCAGCTCTATCCGATGGTTAAGGAGACCCTTACCGCACTTCATGAACGTGGAGTCAAGCTGTTCGTGGCCAGCAACGGGTTGGAGGATTACATCCACAGCATCGTTGTTGTGCATGAGCTGAAGGATTTGTTCGAGGGCTTGTACAGTGCTGGTGGACAAGGTACTGCGACCAAAACCGAGCTGCTGCGTATTCTGCTGGACAATCACGGGATCAGCAGCGCGTGGATGGTTGGGGACCGTTCCTCCGATGTGGAGGCCGGCAAAGGAAACGGACAGACCGTAATCGGCTGTGCCTATGCAGGCTTCGGACGTCAGGATGAGTTGAAGGGCTCAGACGTTATTATTACTTCTTTCGATGAATTAATCGGATTGTACGACCGGGCCGAGTAACGGATAGAAGCGGGATGCGCCAATCCTGGTACACCTGCAGTTCAAGCCTGCCTACAAACACCCCTTGCTTCGCGGTGCTGCGGACAAGGGGGGTTATTTTTATGCTCCGGAAAATAATAAGTTCTTCGGCGGTTTGCCGGACAAAACGTCTGGAAAAATAGGTTGATAACCTATCTATTTTGTGATTTAATGCAGTAGTACTGTTAAATCTTTTGGATCGGACCGGAACGCACTAACCTGCGTTTTTTTACTGTCCCGTACCCTTCGGGTGCAGCATGAATATATTAATTGGTACTGAGGTGAATCTGTTTGGTTAGATTGTCTGTGGTCGTACCGATTTATAATGAAGAAGGCAATATCCGGGAGCTTCACAAGAGCATAACGGATGCGGTGCAAGACAAGGTGGACAGCTATGAAATTGTGCTAGTCGACGATGGCAGCAAGGACCGGACCGCCTTGATTCTGGATGAGGTTGCACGGTCTGACAAGTCGGTGAAGGTCATTCATTTCGAGAAACATTGCGGTCAGACGGCTGCTGTCTGGGCGGGCATAAGGCAGTCCAGGGGAGAGCTGGTCGCGCTCATGGATGCCGATCTGCAAAGCGACCCGCGCGATATATTCAGGCTGATGCCCTTTATCGGCAGAGTGGATTTTGTAAACGGCAAACGGGAGAACCGGAAGGATACTTTTTTGAAAAGGATATCCTCATGGATCGGCAGCGGAGTAAGAAATTGGCTTACGGGCGAAAGGATCCAGGATTCGGTATCTCCCTTAAAACTTATGAGACGGGAAGTGGCGGACAGCTTCTTTTTATACAATGGCATGCACCGTTTTTTGCCTACACTGGCCAAAATGAACGGATTTACAGTCATCGAGGTTACAGTAACGCATCAGGAGCGAAAACACGGACATTCCAAATATGGTGTGCTGAGTCCGGCAATTACAGGGTTCGTAGACGCTGCTGTCATCGGTTGGCTAAAAAAAAGGGTCATCCGGTACCGCATCAGATCTATCCCTAATCTGGATTAACGAGAAGCTTTCTGAAATCGGGAGGGGGTGCGGCGGCTGGCCAAGTTTTTAAGGAAAGGGATAGAGTCATTATGAACAAATTCGATATTAAAAATAAATTATACAAGCCTATTGTATTATTTAGCTTAGTTTTGCTTATAAAGAGTGCAGTAGCCTGGTTTGTTGTCTTTAACGACGGTCCCAACTGGAGCATGGTGTTAACGGAAATCCCCTTTTTCATCATTGTGTTCAGTCTGATTGAATGGCTGGCCTCGAAGCGGAAGATATTGTACTACATGATCGCCAATCTGCTGATTACGGTTATTTATTTTTCCGTTCTGATGTATTACAAATATTACGGGGTGATCGCTACATATCATGCTTTGCAGCAAGCAGATAAAGTCACTAAGGTAGGAGAAAGCACGTATTCTCTGATCGCCCCCTATTACCTGTTTATCTTTGTGGATATTATTTTCTTCCTCTTCTTTATGTTCCGTCCCAAATATATTGCCAAATGGAAGGAACGAGGTTTGAAGCGCATGAACCGGGCAGTTCTGCTGGTCATCACGGCCGTTTCCATCGGACTCTGCTTCTTTAGCATCTGGCCAAATCATGCGAGCATGAATGAGATAAAAAAAGCGGAGAGTATGGGGATTCTCAATTACGAGCTGTATACCCTATTTGCGGATACCACTGAGGACGAGGCGCTTATTGACAGCAAGGAGATTACCCAGCAGGCGGTCAATGAGCTGAAAGGAATCCAGGAGCCGGCAGCACCGCAATTTTATGGGGCTGATAAAGGCAAAAACCTTATTGTGGTGCAAATGGAGTCGTTCCAGAGCTTCCTGCTCGGACTAACCATTGACGGCCAGGAGATCACTCCAAATCTAAATAAGCTGGTACAAGAAAATACGTATTTCAATAATTTTTATACGAATGCGGGCCAAGGGACAACTTCGGATGCGGAATTTGTGGTGAACACCTCTTTCTACGTTCCCAAGAATGAGCCGGCTACCTCTTCGGCGTATATGGAGAAATCTGTGCCGAGTTTGCCGAAGCTGCTAGCCTCGAATGGCTATGACACGGCAACATTCCACACCAATAGTGTGGATTTCTGGAACCGCAAGGAGTTATACAAAGCGCTAGGCTTCGACACCTATTATGACCAGTCCTTTTTTGGCGACGATGACCATATTGCCTTTGGCGCATCGGATGAAGTGCTGTTTGCCAAAACAGTGCCGCAGCTCTCCCGGATGGATTCCGGGGAAAAGCCGTTTTATGCGATGGTGATTTCGATGACCGCCCATCATCCATACCATATGCCGGAAGATAAATATAAGATAGAGTTGCCGGAGCGCTTTGAGGGAACGCTGCTGGGCAATTATATTCGTGCCCAGAATTATGCGGATTATGCGATGGGGCAATTTCTTGAGAAACTGAAGACAAGCGGCCTGTGGGATGACAGCCTTGTCGTCTTCTATGGCGATCACCAGGGACTGCCGATGTACACGCTTGGCAGTGATGAGAAGGAATTAATCAATGGACTGGTCGGCCATGAATATGGCTACACCGATATGTTCAACATTCCGTTCATCGTCCATTCGCCAGGTGCTAAACTGCCTGCGGTAATGGATCACACAGGCGGCCAGGTCGACATCTTGCCGACGGTGGCCAATCTGCTGGGAGTATCGGTTCAGAATCAGCTGCATTTTGGTGAAGATCTGTTTAATCAGCAGACCAACCTGCTGCCGGTCAGACATTTCCTGCCGACAGGCTCCTTCATTAATGACAAGAGCATTTATGTAACAGGGGATGCCTACGGGGACGGTACCAACTACAGCCAGCTGGATAACTCCAGTCTTGAGGGCGGATCTACAGAAGCGCAATTTGATGCTGTACAACGTCTGCTGCATCTGTCCAACAGCTATATTTTGCAGCTGCCGGACCTGGAACAATAACCAAAAGCACAAAGTATAGGTTTCCAACCTACGCTTTGTGCTTTTTTTGTAAACTCTAGTCGACATCCGGCTGATTCTGTATTTGTTCAAAATAGGCATGTACCCTGTTCAGGAGTTCAATTAAAGTTTCACTTTGCTCCTGGCCCAAATAATCAACCATGCCTTTAAACATCTCACGGATCTTGGCGACGGCTTTATCTGCGAGCAGCTCGCCTTTTTCCGTCAAGACAATGCTGCTGATTCTCCGGTCCTGTGAGTCGCTGGTGCGCACAACAAAACCTTGTGCTAGCAGGCTGTTCACCATCTGTGTAATCGTAGGGGAAGTTACCTTAAGCAGCTTGCTGATCTCGGAGACTGTCAGCACCTGCTTGTCTGCTTTTGTATTGCGGAGTCTGATCGTGATCAGCACCCGTATTTCACTGGGCTTTAGCCCAAACATCGTTAGCTTCTGCCAATTCATCTTGGAGAATTGCTGAAAAGCCCCCAATAATTCATCCACATGTTCATACCTGTCTTCTTTCACTAATACACCTCATAAGCTTATTTACCTATTATTATAGCCCAAGCCGGGGATAAACTAAATGATTTGCGTATGGCGGTAAAAGAAATGTGTGTGATCTATCTCATTCCCGGTGATGTGAAGATTTGTCTGAATATTATAGCTCCTTCAGGAGATAACATAAGGGAAGGAAGGAGGCGAAACACATGCCAAAACAACAATTAGGTGTGCATGAAACGATGGAATTGCACGAGTTGCTTACATTTAAAACTAACTGTCTGACCAAAAGTCAAACCATGCTGCCGATGGTAACGGATAACAATCTAAAAGGAATTCTCCAAGAAGATATCCAGGCAGGTATAGAGGATATTCAACAAATCCGTAATTTGCTTGTATAATAAAGGAGGCATAAGATGAACCCGATTGTTGAAAATCTAACTGGAATGAATGTAATGACGGATCAGGTAATTGCTACAGATTTGCTGCTTGCATGTAAAAGCGGTTTGAAAAACTATGCTGGCGCTATCTCTGAGTCAGCGAGCCCAGAAGTTAGAAATACACTGAGCACTCAATTTTCCAAAGCAGTCACCTTGCATGAGCATGTGTTTAATTATATGAGAGATAACGGGTACTATAATGCCTACGATCCCGCTCAGCAGCTGCAAATGGATATTCAGAATGCAGACAAGGCATTGTCTCTGCCAAATGTTCGATAATATTTGGCCATCTATAGTAGAGAGAACACCGTCAAGAGATCTTGGCGGTGTTTTTGTCCAGGAAAGCTATAGGCTGTTGTATGATAAAAGGTGTGGAAAATATTACAATTTGCCCAGAGGTATAAAACGTGATATATTATTAATCCGGCCAGTTAGTTGGCTGCTTGATCTTTGAAAACTGAACAACGAGTGAGTATGGAAATCATGCAAGTGAAATCCAAAACTGATGAGTTTCACAGCGTATTTATACGCTTTAGAAATTTCATCGTGAGAATGTAAATTCTCGTCAGATGTTTCAAATTGAGCAA
>NZ_JBYTDQ010000016.1:0-80857 GCF_058791575.1 Paenibacillus sp. EB106-06-01-XG199
TTCTGACCAATGGTTTTGCCAATCATGCCACCCAAAGCCCCTTGTGGAGCAAACGAAGGAACTGCTTGGAAGGGAATCAAGTTCTGACCAATGGTTTTGCCAATCATGCCACCCAAAGCCCCTTGTGGAGCAAACGAAGGAACTGCTTGGAAGGGAATCAAATTCTGACCAATGGTTTTGCCAATCATGCCACCCAAAGCCCCTTGTGGAGCAAACGAAGGAACTGCTTGGAAGGGAATCAAGTTCTCACCAATGGTTTTGCCAATCATGCCACCCAAACCCCCTTGTGGAGCAAACGAAGGAACTGCTTGGAAAGGAATCAAGTTCTCACCAATGGTTTGGCCAATCATGCCACCCAAACCCCCTTGTGGAGCAAACGAAGGAGAAGCTTGGAAAGGGACGGGAAGTGTAGAATTATTTCTGTTAACGAGGTCTCCCCAGATGATTTGAGGAGATACTGATGATTCTGTAATGGCGGGAAGGTTGCTTGTTCCATAAGCTTGTCCTATCATTCCTTGAGGCAAGAAACTGTATTGTGTGTGGGGATTAATACCAAAATATCCAATGTTATTCATTTTACACCTCTTTGTTTGATTTTTTCCAAAAATAGCTTGTGACTAAGGGGGGCTTATTATTCAGAAATTTTAACTTTTTCAAGCTGAGTGATAAATTATCGAACATATCTTGAACATATTTTTGAAGAATACATACTAATTTAGAAACCCATTTTATACATTGACCTTCAGTGGAAAGGTTTATTAGAAATCTAAATAAGAACTTAAGTTTACTAATATTCAATAAAAATTGAGCATGTAGGTAGTTCGCTTATTACGTCTATAATAAACGTGTAAACACAAAGACATCCAATCCAATGCGGCTGCCTTCAATAATCATCCTCCTGTATACACTCTTCTCTTCAAGCTGTTTGGCGTCGTTCAGGTATAGTGTAAGGATGCCTAAGACGGGTTCTGGCACAGGAGCTCACCTTCTTGTGGGTAAATTTCCACGCTGCCTCTGCTCTGGGGCGACCGCAGCAGCAGCGTGGGCTTGCCGGTAGGTCCGCTCTTCAATGCCACAGCGGCAAGCCCGCTGTTAAAGCACATCTTCAGGCTTGCCGTATTGTCGGTAGCGACGTTGCATTCCAGGCGGCCGAGCCGCTCCAGCTGCCCGGACAGCAGGGCTGTACCGGTATGTCTATTCCGGTATAGAGGATGGACGGCAACAAGACAGGCTTCTTTGCCGTAGCCGGATACGAAGCTCACGCCTGCCAGCTGACGGCCGCTTTGACCGCGTACGGTGGCGACAAGCAGGGAGACGCCCGGCTCGGCAAGCTGCTCCGGAGTCAGACGGGCCAGCATCCTGCATGCACGAAGCGTAATCCGCTGCTCCCCGTACTCCCTCAAAAATTCCAGCAGCCCGGCCAACCTGGAATTCCACTGGCCCGGACTGCTGTCATAGATAGAGGATATCTGCATGGCGTGTCACTTCCTTTACAGGTTTCTACTTATTCATGCGGGCCAAATGCTGGCTGTACTGAAAAATCCGCTCCAGGGACAGCTTGCGGATGGCCGGTTCGTCGAATTTCATCGGCCGCGAGTTGGCCTCGAAGAACCACAGGTCGCCGGCCTCATCGACACCAAGATCCATAGACATCTCACCCAGCAACATTTCGGAGGCCCGTTCAATCTGGCGGGCAATCAGCAGCGCGGTGGTGGGGACATTCTTGAGAATAGCTGCGGCTCTTTCTGGACCGAAGGTTCCTTCCAGCATGGTTGCCGGTTCTTCAATACTGCCGCCGCGCGGCACATGGGTTGTTATGCTCCGGGCACCGGCCAGTCTTGCACCGACTCCGGTCACTGCCCAGGCTCCCCGGCTATTCTTTTGCAGGAGCACCCGCAAATCAAAAGGCCGCCCGTGGTGTGTTGCGAGCTGAATGGCCTGCTGCACAATATAACGGGATTGTTTTTTCTCCTTGCTGATCCGTGCCCACAAGCGGTCCATGGAGGCCGCTTTGTAGGTCGCGTTCTTTTTGCCGCTCTGTATCTGCAGCCTATAGGGCAGGCTTACATCCTCACGGTATTTTAGCCGCATAATTCCCTTGCCGGCTTTGCCGCTTTCCGGCTTCAGATAGAGACTGTCATGAGTACTCAGCATGGCGATAAGGGTGTTTGCGCTGCGCAGCCGTCTCGTTTTGGGCACATGCTTCGAGGTTGCGCGCGATGCCTTCAGCCATTCAAACAAATCCCATTTATTAAAAAAACTCGGGTTGTAGAGCTTGATATGGTCATGCCCCAGGCACTCGGCAATTTTGCGGGCGACTGGTGCTTTTTCTTCTTCTTCACGATTGGATATCCGGTTATAAATGACTTGCGGCAGCGGGACAGGAATGCTGTACCACAGCTTGCCGCTGGGGGAAGGGACGTAGCCGTTCACCGTCCGCTCCTCCAGCTTTAAATCACGCGTAGTCACAACGTACACAAGAAAGCCCATTTCTCTGCCGGTGCGGATAATGTCGCGGAAGTTATTGCGGTTGCCGCGAAATTGCTTTACTCTGTCACTGGTCGTTAGTATAGCTATTACGGGTTTGCTGGGGTCAGGGATTCGGCTGTTCACAGATCATCCCTCCTGCGGAATTTGCTGAGATAGAGACAATGCTCCAGGATGTGCTCAATGGAAGCTTTGCCCTCAGCGCGCAGGGAAGGATGGCGGAAGATCGAGCGTCCCGGTTTGGCATTAGCCTCGAACATCCAGATATCTTCATCCTGGTCAATTCCAAGGTCAAAGCCGATTTCGCCAAGCAGATGGTGATGCTGGGTCTCCAGCGACTCGGCCAGCCTGACGGCGGTTGTTTTCGCCCGCTGCAGCACTTCATCCGCTCTGGCGCCGAATACGCGGCCCAGGGCCTGTTGCGGTGTGAGCAGGGCCCCCCCGTTCTTCAAATGGGTGGTCACACTGCCCCTGCCGGCTTTTTTGGCTCCGATGCCTACAACCACCCATTGATTGCTGCCGTTCTTATGCATATGGAAGCGGAAATCAATGGGGCAGGAGTCAATTTCGATCAGGCGGATGCCCTGCTGCACTACATAATTACTGAGGCTTTGGCCATGGCGGGCGCGCAGCATGCGCATTAGGCTTTCGAAGTTGGTAAACCGCAGCAGCACATTTTTACCGCTCTTGCGGTACCGGGCGAAGTAGCCTTTCTTCGGCAGGTAGGTGAGCCGGTAGATTCCGTGGCCAAGACTGCCTGCGGAAGGTTTGTAGTAGACAAAGTGATGCCGTTCGAGCATCTCCCGCATTTTATCCGGATTTGGATTGCTGTGCGTTTCCGGTACATAGCGGTTTGCCGCCCCGTCATTTTCCAGCAGCCGGTAGATATCTGATTTATTGAAAAAGCTCCAGTTGAAATACGGGATTCTCTTGCGAGCAAACCGTTCACGCAGCTGGTTGATATAGGGGGACACCTCGGCTCTGCGGCTGGGCAGACGGTTATACACGACATCCGGAAGCGGTACTACTTTGCGTTCGAATTTGCCGTTTGCATTCAGGAAGAAGCCGTTCACCTGCTCCTGCTGCCAGTCGATGTCACGCGGCATGAAGGCGAAAATATAACATCTGTTGCTGCCTTCCTGCAGGAGCTGCTTAATAAAGCCGGTGCGGGACCCGAAGGGGCTACTCGAGGACCCGGGGCCGTCGGACAATACACCGACCAGCGGTCCAAGCTGTACTTCATCCTGCAGGTTGCGCAAATAGACGCCGCCTGATTTGGGGACCTTGATTGCACTCTTTACTCCAGTGGCGAGGAACAGATGCTTGCCGGCACGTTTGATCGGTTTGATCGTTGCCGGGATGGCATCTTTTCCGAGCCGCAGGCGGATATTTTTCTTGCCGGTTAGTTTCAGGCTTTTCATCAGTTCACCCGAGACGTAGACAACTCTTTGGGGCTGCTTGGTGAAATGCACATTGCAAAAAGTGAGACCCATTTATGAATCCTCCTTAGGAACCGTTGATATCATTCTCCCGTTTGTAACGGAACTGCCGCGTAGATGGCTTGCGGTTTGCTGCTGAATTCAGCAGCAGATGACGCGCATAGCGCAGGGGGTTCTCGGCGGCGAGCTTAGCAGCCCGGCGGTCGCCCGTCAACCGGAACACCGTGCGCCCTGGTTTGGAATTGGCTTCAAGCAGATAGATCCTGCCGCCTTCATCAATACCGTAGTCTAGGCCGAGTTCTCCCAGCCTGCCGCATGATTCCTCCAGCAGCGGCGGCAGTAAAGCCGATGCTGCTGCAAGCTCCTCCATAAGCCCGATTCCCGTCTTGCCGTATTCTGCAAGCAGGAAGGGCTTGGCGGGAACCGCTGTTCCCCCGCCATGGAGGTTCGAGGTCAGCGAACCGCGGCTGCCCAACCGGACGGCCATGCCGGTAAGCGTCCAGACGCCTCTGCCGTTCTTCTGCATGAGTACACGCACGTCGAACGGCTGTCCTCCGCTGCCGGTCAGATGAAGGTAAGGTTGTATAATATAGCGGCGCGGGCCGATAAAGTCATGGATCCAGCTCAGACCTTCGTCCAGCGTGCGGAAACCTTTCTCAAAGGGGACATTTGCCTCATCACGACCTCTTAAGCTTATGCGCCCGCCCTCGTTATTGCTTAGGCGCTTCGCATGGATTGTGCGTTTGCCATGGGTGCCGGACCTTGGCTTCAGAAAAACGCCGTCCTCTCTTTCTGCAAGCATCGTGTCCAAATCACCGGTACCGGTGTAAAGTCTGGTCTCGGGCAGCCATGCTGAAGCTCTGCGGCTGCGCCGTAAAATTTCATAGACGCTCCATTTATCAGGCAAACCACGCGACCACGGAAGCGACCGGGATAAGGCAGCCAGGGCGGAAGCGGCGGATCTTTTTTCCTGCAGGCTTGAGTATAGACAACGGTTATACAGAATGTCGGGCGGAGCTGCCAGGGTAGGCTGCCACTGTCCGTCATTCCAGATATAGCCGCGTATGGATTGGCCGTCTCTTGCAACTCCCTCCGGGTGAAAGATAAGCACCTGCAGATCATACAGCGGGGCTACCCGGCATAACTGACTGCAGAACTCCGGTTCCGCGATGGGAGGATTCCCGCGGCGGCGGCCCGTCATGATGCCAAGGAACCCCATTGCTGTCTCTGTCATAATGCCCTCCTTATAACCCGGCCAAGTAGCGGCAATATAGAATCATCTGTTTGACGGACGGTCTGATTTTCACATCACTGAGGGGCGTGTTGTCGTTTTTGGACGGTTTGGAGTTGACCTCCAGCAGCCAGATTTTCCCCGACTGATCCAGGGCAAGGTCAATACCGAGCTCCCCGAAATGCGCGGGAATATAGGTTTCCACACCCCTGGCTATCGCCAGGGCTGCCCGTGGAAGCTGCAGCTGTGTGCTTTCTTTGGTCCCGGACGAGAGGCTGCTCTTGCCGATGGCCTCGCGGACAGTGCTGAGCGTGCCGCCCCGCGCCAGATTGGAGACAAAATGGTTGCTTCCGGCGGTACGGGCAACTATAGAGGTGACGCCCCACTTGCCGGTGCCGTTCTTCTGCACAAGTGCCCGGAAATCTACCGGACGCCGTCCAAGCTCTAGTAGAGGGAGTCCCTGCTGAATCTGGTAGCGGGTGGTTTTCATCTTGGGCGCAATGGATTGAAATAGCTTCGCCAGGGTCGGATAGACTTGTTTACGCGTGCCAAGCGGTGTTGTGGATAACAGCCGGTAGCCGCCCCCCTCATCTTTGGAAATGCGGAGAATGCCTTTTCCAAGGCTACCGCGTACCGGCTTCAGGAAGACGCTGGGATAGCTGCTGCACATTCTTTTTAATACGGCGAAGCCGGTTAAGGCATGCGATTCCGGCAAATACCGCTGCAGGGCGGCATCCTGTGCCAGTGCTTCGAACACCTCTGTCTTGTCAAGGAACTTTTCATTGAAGAAATGAGTTCCGTAGCGGGATTTTACATCCGCCAAAAAATGCTGTACGCTAGGTTTATTCTCCACCTTTCGAGTCGTAAGCCGATTGTTAATGACATCGGCAATGGGCAGACTCAGCTTCCGCCATCCCTCGTCGTATACCCAGCCCTCAATGGAGGAGCTGCGTGTTTCCAGCCCTTCCGGGGTAAAGAAATATACATAGGCGCCTTGTGCATGGCAGGCATTGGTAAGCTCCCGGCAGAACAGGGTGATCGGGCCGAATACCCTTTCGGGATGGTCCGGATGGTCCCGGCTCACCAGAACTCCAATCAACGGTCCGAGCCGCAAGGTGCGGCTGCCGGAGCTGTATGAAGCGTTCAGTGAGAGCCGTTGCCGCAGTCCGAGTTTCCGTGCCAGCGCTTCATTTACGCGCAGACTGTCGGCTTTGGGAACCGGAATGACGGTGACCTCCTGCCGGAAAGAGCCGAACGTGAGCCGGATCGTTCCGTGTGCGGGTATTTTGAGCTTTTTCATGGATTTTTCGCCCAGCATTACAGCGTTTTCCTGCAGGATGCCCGAGTGGACCGAGTGGACCGGGATCTTGAATTTGGACATCGTGGATCTCCTTCCAGTAGGCAGCATGATGCCGGCAATATGAATCTTAAGGGTTACATATCATTCATCATATGGAGACATCTGACCCTTGGTGATTGACCTATTCTTTAAAAAGCCGTGCCGGATTTGAACGAGGCAAATCAGGAAGCGATGCTCACAAAACTTAAGCAGATGCTTCCGAAGCGAGTTTTGAACGAAGCTGAATCAGGAAGCGATGCTTACAAAACTTTTAGGAGGAATTATAATGAACGTAATTGACAAGGCGCATGAACTGGCGAGAGCCATTAAGGAAAGTACGGAGTTTTCGGATATTTCCAGTGCTATGAAGGTAATTGAGGCCGATCCGGAAAGCAAACGGATGCTCGACAGCTTCCGTCAGAACCAGATTGAGCTGCAGCAGCGCATGATGAGCGGGGAGATGCCTCCACAGGAAGAAATGGAGAAGATGGAGAAGCTGTTCGAGGTGCTGAATCTGAATCTGGGCATCCGTCGCCTATTTGATGCGGAACGCCGTCTCAGTGTCGTTATCGAGGACGTGAACAAAATCATCACCGACAGCCTGTCGCAAATGTACGGCGGTCAATAATTCTGTATCTAATCACACTGCTGCCAGGGGTGGCTGCAATGTATGAACAACAGGAGGGTGTCTCCTAGCCTAATGGCTAGAGGACACCCTCCTGTTGGTTATATATAGCGGTGAAGCTTACTCCTGCTTGCCTTCCACTGCACAGAGCAGAATCCCGGCAGCCAGGCCGAGACGGCGGTCCAGCTGGCTGCTGCGGTCCTCGGAGAAGTCGGCGATGATTTTGGTAACGAAGGGGTTGAAATTTTGCCGGAAGGCGGGAATGACGGTGTTCCCAAGCTCAATGTTATATTTTTGCGGAATGAGTGTGATAAAGCGCCGCAGGAGAGCCATAAGTGTGCTGTTTTCTTTGATTAGCCCGATTTCGGTATCCCGCTGATCCAGGATGATCCATTCATCCTTCAGGATCGATTTGAGCCCCTTGCGGCGGAGCGCCCCGATATGTTCGCCGGTCTCCGAGTCATGCACATCGTAGGTCGCGCTGAAGTCGATTACACTGCGGGCTTTAATGCGCAGCAGCTCCTTTTCCATACTCTCGTCCGTAAACAGTGCAATGTCCTCTTTCAGTTTGAAGGCTTTCATTTGCGAATAGAGCACAAGCTCTTCCGAACTGTTGTAGATGTGCAGCTTAGCGCCCATAATGGAAAAAACCTTTTTGCGGATTATGTACTCGGTATGATTGAATGCGTTATTCAATGTAGAATCGCCTCCCTGTAATGCTAACATCATCTCATATCGGAACGGTGCAGGCTATAGTGTAGATTACTTCCCGGAAGTTTTTTGCAACTTGTCTCATAATTCCGGCTGCATGTTCATAGAGTAGAGATATAGATTCCATGGAATAACCTTTTAAGAGAGAAGGAGCTGTCTGTAATGAAGAAAAGAAACAAGTTCAAGCATGGTGTGTATATGCTGGCGGCACTGGCTATGCTGCTCTATGCACTGCCGAAGCTGTCCTTTCAGAACGGGCCTGGCTGGGTGCTGGGGTTCGGTGTGGTCTGGTGCATTTTTGCCTTTCTGGTGATAGCGTCACATTTGCATTTTATCATCGGTGTGGATGAAGAGAAACAGAAGCGCCTGGAGTCTGTCCGCAAGCATAAGCTGGAGCAGTGGCAGGGCAAATGGAATGAGGAGTCCCGTGTGGCAGAAAGATGATGTAATTCCACCGAAAGTAGTCCCGTTCCCGAATTTCTTCCGCAGTCAGGACAACCCCTGCATCCGCCGCTTTGGTGGGGGCAGGGGTTGTTGTGCAGTTGCTTAAGCCTGAGGTGCAGTGTGTTTCATACTTGCTCCGGTATAGCAATATGTTCACAGATATAGCCAAATCTAAGCTTCCGTTACTGTTGTACTCCACTGTTGCCTCCGTGTATAATAGGTACAGAATAGTACAGATCGGGCTATGGGGGTGTAACAGTTGGAGGGTCAAGGCGATAACATTACAAAACATGAACAGCTGCTCCAGCACATTGAAGGCCTTAAGGTTGGCACCAAAATTTCCGTCCGTAAGCTGGCTAAGGAGATGGCGGTCAGTGAAGGTACCGCTTACCGTGCAGTGAAAGAGGCCGAGAATCTCGGAATTGTCATTACGAAGGAGCGCATCGGTACTGTCCGCGTTGAGAAGAAGCCGCGGAATATTTCCGATCAGCTTACCTTCGGGGATGTAGTGGATATTGTGGAAGGACATGTGCTCGGCGGAGTGAACGGCCTGAATAAGCATCTCCATAAATATGTCATCGGCGCGATGAAGGTCGATGCTATGATCCGTTATATCGATGCTGACAGCCTGCTGATCGTGGGTAACCGTGATGATGTGCATTCGCTTGCGCTGGAGCAGGGTGCAGGCGTGCTTGTGACGGGGGGCTTCGGGACGAGCCGTGAGGTCAAAGCGCTTGCTGATGAGCTGGACCTGCCGGTGATCTCTTCAAGGCATGATACGTTTACTGTGGCCTCCATGATTAACCGGGCCATATTTGACAGGCTGATTAAGAAAAAGATCATGCTGGTTGAAGATATCGTGGATAACAAGCCGCGGCTGAACACCCTGAAAGTCACAAGCACCGTCGGGGAGTTGCGGATGTTGTCACAGACCAGCGGCGAACTGCGTTTCCCGGTTACGGATGAATGGAACCGGGTTATCGGCATCATCGGCCGCAGGGATGTAGAGGAGTTCAGCGAGGAGCAGAGCATCGAGAAGGCGATGATCCGCAGCCCTGTCACAGCTGCCCTGCAGACGTCGCTGGCCTCGGCGGCGCAAATCATGATGTGGGAGGGCATTGACTTCCTGCCCATCGTGGACCGCAACCGCAAGCTTGTGGGCTCGCTGACCCGCCGGGAGGTACTGCAGAGCCTGCGTGATGTCAGCAATCAGCCGCAGCTCGGGGAGACTTTCGACCACTTGATTTGGAACGGCTTTGCCGAAGAGCGGGACGAGGAAGGAAAGCTGTTCTTCCACGGCTTCATCACACCGCAAATGGCGACCGATCTGGGTACCATCTCCGAAGGTGTGTTATCCACGCTGATGACGCTTTCCGCATTCAAGGCGGCTAAGGACATTACCGGGAACGACTACGTGCTGGACAATATGTCAACATATTTTATCCGCCCGGTGCAGATTGAGCATTCGGTTATCGTCTTGCCGAGGCTGCTGGAGATCAGCCGCCGGACCTGCAAGCTGGAAATTGAGATCTCCCACAATGACACAATAGTTGCCAAAGCGGTGCTGATGCTGCAGTCGATCGACCACGGCTGAACCTTCTTATCCTACCAAAAAGACTATCCCGCCGGGATAGTCTTTTACGCATATACGATACAGCGGTTGTCTTCTGATAGCACCGGTTTCACTTAAGGATGCTGAGGATGCCGGTAATGCAGCCAGACTACTGGCGGGTAAAATGATTTTCATTCCTGTTCCGGCTGTAGTATCCGTGGCTGCGCAGTCCGGAGAAGATGTTGAAGGCGCCGATCACCAGGAAAACCGCCTCCACAATGACATTGACCGTGGAACCGCGGAAGAGGAACATCGACATCAGCGACAGCGTCACCAGCATGGCGCCGAGCAGCACATTCATAATAGCGCGCTTGCGGCCTTTCTCCATCGGATCTGGCGCTCTGCGCGAGGATAAGCTGTATAAGGCGGCACCGGTCATACAAATCACCAGCAGGACAAACAGCACGTACTTGATGAGCAGAATCATGGATAGGCAGCTCCTTTATCAACGTAGTGGAAAATGATAGTTTTGCCTCTGATGTATCCGTATATCACCTGTCCACTATTGTAGCATGATTGGCCTCAGCTGCGCTTATACGGATTAATTTCCACCCAGATTTGCAGTACTCCCTCCATGACGAGCATGGTGCGGATTTTAACCGCATATTCCTTTTCGCGCACGATGTATATTTTACCGTCCAGAAGCAGCCGGGCCAGCTTGCCGTCCGTGTCGATTTCGAACATGCTGCGTCCGCGCATCGGTTCAAGGTCGGAGACCATTTTGCTGATAATTTCTTTGGTAGTTACTGGGTCAAGAGCCGCAGCGCCGTCCTTGACCTTGCTATCCTCTGTGCGCAGCTTGATCTCCCGGATGACGGTAGAGGTGTTGTTATATTTTTTGAGTGTCTGGATATCCTTCCGGTATTGCTCGATCTGCACACGAAGATCCTGATTGTTCAGCCAGAGCACATTATACCCCATGTGAAAAATAGCGTTGTACGCGACAGCTCCTGCGACCATACCGAGTACAAAGACGGCGGAAATCTGCGAGAAGCGGCGGTAGCGGTGGAACGGGGGGATTCTCATTCCGGCATCACCCCTTGCCGCACACCCATTTGACCAGCTCGCTGCCCATATGAGCGCCCAGGAAGGCAAATACTAGATAGAGAATTTGCTTGATGGCTGGGGAGAGGTTGCCTCCCAGCATGTTGCTCTCAATGACCCGCATCGGGTCAATCGTTCCGCCGACAGCGGCGGCAAGCGCCCAGATTTTAATCCGGTCCGCGATATCCAGCATAGTCTGTGTAGGCGGCTGCAGGGAGACTACCGCACCGATCCCGCCCAGCATGGCTCCACCCAGTACGATGCCGCAGGCAATAAAGAAGTCTAGGACGGCTTTGCTCAAAAACACGTTCATACAAGGCCCCTTTCCGGACCAGGCCTGTTCGTCAGCTCAGCCTGTCCTTGTGCTCTTACTCCATTCTATGGGCGGTTCCCCCTTTAATATGATAAAATAGTTTCATCTTATGTTTTGATTGTTGACTGAAGGGAAGTGGGGATATGAGCCCTTACGTGCATTTGCATGTGCACAGCGAATACAGTTTACTGGACGGGGCGGCGCGCATTACCGATCTCGTGCGCCGGGCCGGCGAATACGGCATGAAATCGCTGGCGCTGACCGATCATGGCGTGATGTACGGGGCAATCCCCTTCTATAAAGCTTGCAAGGCTAATGGCATTAAGCCGATCATCGGCTGTGAAGCTTATTTGACTGCGGGCTCGCGGCGTGAGCGGGGCAGCCGCAAGGATCAGCCGATCTACCACCTGATCCTGCTTGCCAAGGATGAAACCGGCTACAAAAATTTGATGAAGCTGATCTCGATCGGCCATCTGGAAGGCCAGCATTACAAGCCCCGCATTGATATGGAATCCCTGGCCGCGCATGCTGAAGGCATCATCTGCCTCAGCGCCTGCCTGGGGGGCGAGGTGCCGCAGCATCTGCTGCATGGGCGGGATGACGAAGCGCGCCGGGCGGCGCTGAGATATAAAGAGATTTTTGGCGGGGACTTCTATCTGGAGCTGCAGGATCATGGCATTCCGGAGCAAAAGCGGGTGAACCCGAAGCTGATCGCCCTTGCCGCCGAATGTGATATTCCGCTGGTCGCCACGAACGATGTGCACTATCTGGCCAAGGAGGATGCCGAGGTACAGGATGTGCTGATCTGTATCGGCACCGGCAAGACGGTGGATGATGAGGAACGGCTCAAGATCGGGACAGACCAGCTCTTTTTCAAAAGCGGCGAGCAAATGGCGGCACTGTTCCCGCATGTGCCGGAAGCCATCCTCAACACCGAGGCCATTGCCGGGAAATGCAATCTGGAGCTGACGTTCGGGGGTCATATTCTGCCGGAATATTCCCCGCTGCCGGAAGGGCTGGATGCGGCAGCTTACTTGCGTGAGCTGTGCCGCAGCGGGCTGGAGGAGCGTTATGCGGATACACCGCTGTGGGCTTCGCCGGAGCAAAAGGCAACAGCCGAGAACCGGCTTGACTATGAGCTGGGAGTCATTGAGAGCATGGGCTTCAGCGATTACTTTCTGATCGTCTGGGACTTTATCGCTTATTGCCACCGGCAGGGCATTGCCACCGGACCGGGCCGCGGATCTTCCGCAGGAAGCCTGACCGCGTACAGTCTGCGGATTACCGATGTTGATCCGCTGAAGTACAATCTGCTCTTCGAGCGTTTCCTGAATCCCGAGCGGATCACGATGCCGGATATTGATATCGACTTCAGCGACGAGCGGCGCGATGAGGTCATCGCTTATGTCGTTGATAAATACGGCCAGGAGCATGTGGCGCAGATCATCACCTTCGGAACGATGGCGGCGCGGGCGGCGGTGCGTGACGTAGGCCGGGCACTGAACCTGCCCTATAACGAGGTGGACAAGGCTGCGAAGCTGATTCCCGGCCAGCTCGGCATTAGCATTGCCCGGGCGCTGGAGAGCAGCCCTGATCTTAAGGCGCTGTATGAAGGCAATCCGAAGACCAGAGGTCTGCTGGACATGGCGATGAAGGTCGAGGGAATGCCCCGGCATGCTTCCACGCATGCTGCAGGGGTCGTCATCTCCAAAGGTCCGCTGACCGATGCGGTGCCGCTTCAGGCCGGCAACGAGAGCACCGCGCTCACCCAGTACTCCATGGAGCATCTGGAGAGTGTCGGACTGCTCAAGATGGACTTTCTGGGGCTGCGGACCTTGTCGATTATTGAACGCTGCATGAACTGGATCAAGGAAATGAGCGGCAGTACACCCGATTTCCGCAGCATTCCCGACGATGATCCGCTAACCTATGAGATGCTTGGTGCAGGTGAAACGACCGGCGTCTTTCAATTGGAGTCGGCGGGGGTAAGACGCGTGTTGAAGGATCTGAAGCCTTCAGGGTTCGAGGACATTGTCTCCGTGGTGGCGCTGTACCGCCCGGGTCCGATGGAGTTTATTCCTAAGTTTATTGCCGGTAAGCACGGCGAAATTGAAGTGGAGTATCCGCATGCCGACCTGACGCCGATCCTTGCCGATACTTACGGGATCATCGTATATCAGGAACAGATTATGCAAATCGCTTCACGGATGGCCGGGTTCTCGCTCGGTGAAGCCGATCTGCTGCGCCGCGCGGTGTCGAAGAAGAAACGCGAGACACTGGATAAAGAGCGGAGTCACTTCGTAGAGGGCAGCTTGAAACTGGGCTATCTGGAGACCGATGCCAACGCTGTCTATGATATGATTGTGCGGTTTGCCGATTACGGCTTCCCGCGCGCCCATGCCGCAGCTTACGGCGTGCTGGCCTTCCAGACAGCCTATCTGAAGGCACATTATCCTGTGCAGTTTATGTCGGCGATGCTGACAGCAGTAATGGGTACACACCGCAAGGTGGCTGAATATGTACTGGAATGCCGCCGCACGGGCATCGGCGTATTGCCGCCGGATGTCAACGAGAGCGGCGTGTTGTTTACGCCTGTGCCGGGAGAAGGCAGCGGCCATATCCGTTTTGGCCTGGCTGCGGTCAAGAATGTCGGCACACTGGCTGTGGAGAACATCATCGCCGTCCGCAAGGAGCGGCCGTTCGACAGCCTGCTGGATTTCTGCCGCCGCGTTGATCTCCGGGTCTGCAACAAGCGCGTGATAGAATCGCTGCTGCAGGCCGGCGCTTTCGACCGTCTGCAAGGCCACCGGGCGCAGCTGCTTGCGATGCTGGATGAGACAGTCGATGCCGCGCTGAAATGGCGAAAGGAGCGTGACGAGCTGCAGATCCAGCTGTTCGACGACCTGATAGAAATGCCGAACTGGGAAATCCGCTATCCGGATATCCCGAAATTTACCATCGGCCAGCAGCTGGAGCTGGAACGCGAGCTGCTCGGGCTGTATCTGTCCGGCCATCCGCTGGACGACAGCGCGGAGCTGCTGGAGGAGCCGGGCATGCAGCGGCTGATGGATCTCGGCGAGGCTGAGGATGAGAGCCAGATCGTGACGGCAGGCATGGTGGTGTCGCTCAAGGAAATTACGACAAAATCCGGCAAAGCGATGGCTTTTGTCGAATGGGAGGACCAGATCGAGCGCTGCGAGGTCGTGCTGTTTCCTGAGGTGTGGAAGCGGAGCCGCAGCCTGATCGAGAAGGGTGCGCTCTTGGCCCTGCGCGCCAAGGTGCAGCAGGAGGACGAGGGCTTCAAGCTGCTGGCCGAAGAGGTCGCGCCGCTTGGCGCCGACACGATTCGCAGCCTGCTGCAGCGCCGCAGCGCAGCTGCCGCCCGCGCGTCCGCCGCGGGCCGCACCCAGACGGCAGGCGCGCCCGGAGGTGCGTCTGCCTCCCGGGCGGGCGCAGGCGGCCCTGGCGCCGCCCGCAGCACCGCAGGCGGCGTTACCGCGCCTGCGCCCGCAAGGCCCGCTGCCGCGCAAGCAGCGGCGCGACAGGAAGCCCCGCGCTCCGCAGCGCCGGGACCGGCAGGCCAGCGTCCTGCAGCCGCAGACGCTGTGGAGTCCGCTGGCCGGAGTTCCGGCGCAGCGGGGAGCGGCCAGCGTGTCTTTATCAAGATCACGCCGGACTCCGAGAACCCAGCGCTGCTCTCGCGCCTGCAGGCGCTGCTGCAGACCCATCCCGGCCCTGCAGCCACCCTGCTGTTCTACGAGCGTGACCAGAGGCTGCTCGCGCTCAGCGACGGCTACCGGATCAAGCCGTCTGAGGAGCTGTTCGCAGCGATCGAGGGGATGCTTGGAGCAGGTACAGTTCGAATAAAATAAGAACATTTCCGCCTTTTTCCGCATACATTAGGAAACCACAGGGAACTGTCCCGTGCGGAAAGGGGAATCACATCATGTCCTATCAAATGGCAAAAGAGCTGCTGGAGCGCAGGGGAGTCACGCTAACGTCCATCGCTGAGATCGTATATATTTTGCAGTCGGCGTATTATCCGGATTTAACCAAAGAAGAGTGTTTATCGAGCGTTAAATCGGTGCTGGGTAAAAGAGAGGTGCAGTACACGCTGATGACAGGCGTTGCGCTGGATGAATTGGCTGAAAAAGGCCTGCTGCCGCAGCCTCTGCAGGCGGTGATGGAGGCGGATGAATCACTCTACGGAGCGGACGAAACTCTGGCGCTTGGCATCACCGGTGTATACGGAATGATCGGGCTGACAGGTTTCGGCTATCTGGATAAAATAAAGCTCGGCATTATCGGCAAGCTGAATGATGATGAGCAGGGGATTCATGTATTTCTGGACGATCTTGTCGCGGGAATTGCGGCGGCGGCATCCGCCAGAATTGCGCACCGGCATGAAGGGGCCAAGGTGTATCCCCATGTCAGCGGTACGGAATAATTAACCCCCATTATTTGGTGAATAATGCTCCCTGGTCTTGCTTTCTGCGCCTTACTCCTGTTGCGGGAAAAAAGAAAACTGTGTTATCATGATTCCATTATACGGGATACGGCTGGGAATTGAGATTAGGGAGGCTTTGCAGGGCATGTGGACGGTAATCTATATTGCGCCAACCGCCAGAGTGGCGGATATGATTCAGAGCAAGCTTACGGAAGAAGGATTTATGGTAAAGTGCCGTCCGGTCAATATGTCCAAGCAGCAGTTCGAGATTCTGGTTCCTTCGGGAGAACTGGAGGAAGTGCAGGAAGTCCTTAATCTAATTTTACATCCCTGAATAGACATCAAGATGGCATTCATGACAGCGGCAAGCTGCTATATGCGCAAATAAACGGCTGAAGAGGTGCGACCCTTGTTCAAAGATTTATTTCAGAAAAAACGGAAGTACGCGACTATTCCTTCAGAACGTCTGGAGCGGAGCGGCGGACCGGTAGAAGGCGAACGCCCCAAACGGGAGATTCCCGAGGGCTTAATGAGCAAATGCAGCAAATGCGGAACGATCCAGTACAGCAAGGAGCTGGAGAAGAATCTGAAAGTATGCCCTTCGTGTGGTTATCATATGCGGCTAAACGCGTCGGAACGGATTGCAATGATCCTTGATCCGGAAGGCTTTATCGAGTTCGACAGTGAAATGGCATCCGTAGACCCGCTGCAGTTTCCGGGCTATGCCTCCAAGCTGGAACAACAGCAGTCCAAAACTGGACAGGTTGAAGCCGTGCTTACAGGCCAGGGAACCATTGGCGGTCATCCGGTGATTGTTGCCGTGATGAATTTTGAGTTCTTCACCGGCAGTATGGGCTCGGTTGTAGGAGAGAAGATTACCCGGGCTGTAGAAGAAGCTACGGAGAAGAAGCTTCCGATGCTGATCTTTTCGACTTCGGGCGGAGCACGGATGCAGGAGAGTATCCTCAGTCTGATGCAGATGGCGAAGACGAGCGCAGCGCTGGCCCGGTTTGGCGAAGCAGGAGGGCTCTATATCTCTGTCATAACAGACCCGACAACGGGCGGAGTATCCGCCAGTTTTGCCAGTCTTGGCGATATTATTATTGCCGAGCCTGGAGCAGTATTCGGTTTTGCCGGAAGAATCGTCATTGAGCAGACCATCCGGCAGAAGCTTCCGGATGATTTTCAGACTGCTGAATTCAACCTTCAGCATGGTCAGCTTGATCTGGTCGTACACCGCAAGGAATTACGGTCCACGCTAACCAAGCTTTTGGATTTGCACGACGTGAAAGGGGGCTTATAGGTTGGCGGGAGAGTTGCCTTTTGAAATGCCTCTGGTAGAAATGCGTAAGAAGATTGCCGAACTGAAGCAGTTCGGTGAAGAGAAGGGTATTGATTTCAGCGATGAGATTGCCCGGCTTGAGGAACGTTACCGCGTACTTGAGGAAGAAATTTATACCGATATTTCTGCTTCACAGAAGATGCATCTGGCCCGGCATCATGGACGTCCAACTTCGCTTGATCTTATAGGGCTGATCTTTACTGATTTTATTGAGCTGCACGGTGACCGTCTGTACGGCGACGATCTGGCTGTAGTAGGCGGAATCGGCAAGCTCAACGGCGTCCCGGTTACCGTGATCGGCCAGCAGCGTGGCAAGGATACGAAGGAGAACATTCTGCGTTTCTTCGGCAGCGCGCATCCCGAAGGCTTCCGCAAGGCGATACGCCTGATGAAGCAGGCGGAGAAGTTTGGCCGTCCGATCGTTACCTTTGTCGATACCAAAGGGGCTTACCCTGGCAATACGGCGGAGGAGAGAGGCCAGTCCGAAGCGATTGCCAGCAGCCTGTATGAGATGTCTCAGCTTGGCGTGCCGGTTATCTGCATCATCATTGGTGAAGGCGGAAGCGGCGGAGCGTTGGCGATGGCTGTAGGTAACCGTGTTCTGATGCTGGAGCATGCCATCTATTCAGCGATCTCCCCGAACGGCGCGGCGTCCATACTCTGGAAGGATGCCTCGAAGGCGGAACAAGCCGCAGAAGCGATGAAGATCACAGCCGCCGATCTGCTGGAGATGGAAGTGATTGAGGAAATTGTTCCTGAACCGCGGGGCGGCGCACACCGTGATTACGAGTCTACTGCCGCTGCGCTCAAGGATGCCATATGGCGCCATTTGCAGGAGCTGTCGAGCTTTGATTTTGCGGAACTTAAAGAAGACCGCTACCGCAAATTCCGCAAAATCGGCGAATTTTCCGAAGCCCAGCAGGAAGCCGTTAACCCGGAAGAAGAAGTGCAGAACGTGGAGTAAAACTCCCGGTTTCATTTGCACTTTCAGACATATAGTACTATCAGCAGGTCCAAAATATGGACTGGCCTAAATAAACATTTATTACCATTGAAATAATCCTGCGGCATTCGCAGGGTTATTTTTATTTTGTCCTGAAACTTCATGTATTCGACTTAAATTTACAGCAAAAGAAGGCTATAACATTGATTTTGTGTCCAAGTTGCAGTAATATTCATTAGGGCGCAGTAAAAGGTACATGTGATAAAGTTCCTATACAAACAGAGAGCCTTATAGTAGATTTTGTAGTTGGAAAAAGTGAGACAGAGAGAACGAAAAAACGGAGGAAAACCTAATGCGGAAAAGTAAAATTGTATGTACGATCGGTCCTGCTAGTGAATCGTTGGAGAATATCAAAAAATTGATCTTGGCTGGTATGAATGTGGCCCGTCTGAACTTCTCCCACGGCGATTTTGAAGAGCACGGCAACCGGATCAAGACGATCCGTCAGGCATCTAAAGAACTGGGCAAAACTGTTGCCATCCTGCTCGACACCAAAGGACCGGAGATTCGCACAGGCAAGCTGGAAGTAGAACCGATTGAACTGGTTCAGGACGAGTATCTGACATTGACTACGGAAGAGATCCTTGGCGACCAAAACCGTATCTCCATCACTTACAGCGACCTGCCTAATGATGTTCAAGTAGGCTCGACCATCCTGATCGATGACGGCCTTATCGGACTTACCGTTGTCGACATTCAAGGCACAGAAATCAAGACCCGTATTGTTAACGGCGGTACGATCAAGAGCAAGAAAGGCGTTAACGTACCAGGAGTTGCCATCTCCCTGCCGGGTATTACGGAAAAAGACACCAACGATATCGTTTTTGGGATCGGACAGGACATCGATTTTATCGCCGCTTCCTTCGTTCGCAAAGCTAGCGACGTTCTGGAAATCCGTGCACTGCTTGAGAAGCACAATGCTTCCCATATTCAAATCATCTCCAAAATCGAAAACCAACAAGGTGTTGACAACCTTGATGAAATTTTGGCAGCTTCCGACGGCCTGATGGTTGCCCGCGGCGACCTTGGTGTGGAAATCCCTGCTGAAGATGTGCCTTTGGCTCAAAAGCTGATGATCGAAAAATGTAACATTGCCGGCAAACCGGTAATCACAGCTACCCAAATGCTGGATTCTATGCAGCGCAACCCGCGTCCTACCCGCGCTGAAGCAAGTGACGTTGCGAACGCTATCTTCGACGGAACAGATGCAATCATGCTGTCCGGTGAAACTGCTGCCGGGAAATATCCGGTAGAGTCCGTTCTCACAATGTCCCGCATTGCTGAGAAAGCTGAATCTGCCCTGAACCACCGTGAAATTTTCATGAAGCAACAAATTGCTCAAGAAACAACGGTTACTGAAGCGATCAGCCAATCCGTAGCGATTTCCGCTCTTGACCTGAACGCTAAAGCTATCATTTCTTCGACTGTAACTGGCCACACTGCACGCGTGGTTTCCAAATACCGTCCTAAATCGCAAATTATTGCCGTGACTACTCAAGAAAGAACTATGCGTCAATTGGCACTCGTATGGGGCGTAACTCCTGTATTCGGTAAAGAAGCTACGTCGACAGACGAATTGCTGCAAACTGCCCTTAAAGGCGGTAAAGATTCCGGTCTGGTTAAAGCAGGCGATCTTGTTGTAATTACAGCGGGTATCCCACTGGGACGTTCCGGTTCTACAAACCTTGTGAAAGTAGACACCATTCCAGCTGACTAAGCTTAGGAGTCTTCTATAACGCAGATCGTTCTATTCATAAAAAGCAATGGTGGATTCCACCATTGCTTTTTTTGCTTGATATACGAGGGTCAAATGTATATATTGGATTGAGAGTTTCGGGCAAAATGAACACTAGGAACGTATGAGAATAGGGTTTCTTGTGTTAACGAGAGGCGAGCCCTTATGATATACACGTTTAACTACAAAAGTATCTCCGGCGGAATTGGGGCTTGAAGGGACGGCAACTGCGGTTTTGTTCTGCACCATAATACCTCCATCGGCTGGAGTGAGCTTAGGGCTTTTGCCGTTGATCGTGCAGCGGCTGAACCTTGTGGGTGTTACCCGGGCTAGCGCGCCTATAGTTCCGCCGACTTGAGGGGCTTCCATGATCCATTCAGCGGAGGACTCCGGGCCGGTGTAATGCTGTATGGTGCGGAAAATCCAGTTCTTGCTGAGATTCCGCAGGGTTATACGCCATTTTCCGCGGCTGATCTTGGCGATCGTTGCCCGCATGCGGTCTCCGGGAGAGACCGGGAGATGTATAACCGTCTCCATTGCCGGCAGTATTTCCCACCAGGGATAGTAGCGGACGACTCCATTTATAGATTCATGTGCGGTGCCGGTCTGAATCAGATTGCTGTTTTTGAAGCCGTCGATTCCAATCCAGGCCGAGGAATAGCTAGCTTTGGAAGAGGGTTTGACATAAGGGACAACCCACTCGCCGGAGATTCTCCGGAAGGCTCCTTTTTTACCTGTGATGGCATATCCGCTCCAGTTGCTGGAGGTCCAGCCGAAGCCTGTGCTTTGAGCTCTTCCTTTGTTGGTTTTGTCCGTGAGACAAGGCCGACCGCGCTTTAATTTATAAACTGTGCTCACTTGTTCACCGCCTCTATTAGGTTCTGCTCTATTTAATGCGGCGTAGTCTTGTAAAGGTTGGGTATTCTGTTAAAAAGGATTGGAGAGGAAATATAGCACAAATGGAAAAACTACTGAAGCTGCGCGGCTTTTATCTCTTCCTGGGACTTGCCGGCGGCTCGTTTGGTTCCTATCTGACGCTGTTGCTGAAGTATAACGGAATGGATGTCAGTCAAATTGGTATGATGATGGCGGTAGGAACACTTATTGCCATATGTATTCAGCCTGTATGGGGTCTTATCTCCGACAGGTATAACCAGGCGCGCCTTGTACTTATTCTAAGTGTGGCTGTACCGGCGGTGCTGGCCGTATTCTACCGTTCGGAATATTTCATTGTTCTTCTGCTGGTATACACGGTGTCCACGATCTTCTCGTCCACACAGGCCCCTATCGCCGATTCTTACGCCATTGCGGCGGCGAACAGAGCCGGATCCACCTATGGCAGCATCCGGCTGATGATGAGCATAGGAGCGGCTGTAGGGGCCTATGCCGGTGGCCAGTATGTTGAGAGATTTTCAGTCTCTACGATATGGCTTCCGTTCCTGCTCTTAAATTCAGTTGCCGTTATTTTTGCCTTGACCTTGCCCAGACAGGCGGAAGAGAATCATATGATGAGCCAATCGCTGGCTCAAGGGGTCAAAAAATTGCTCGGCAACCGCATCTTCCTGGCCTTTCTGGGCGGCAGCTTCCTGGTGAACCAGACGATGACAGCTTTCGGCACTTATTTTGTAGTGGCCTTTCAATCTGTCGGCGGCTCCACAGGGTATGCCGGAATTGCGCTTTTTCTTGCCTCTGTGACGAACGTCCCCTCCATGCTGTATGCCTCAAAAGTTATCCGTAAGCTGGGACGGGAGCGCACGCTGCTGCTGGGTGCGCTGATCTATGTGCTGCGCTGGGGGATTCAGGTGGCCTTTCCCCATCCTTCGGTGATGATCGGCGTGCAGGTGCTGCACGGTCTGTCATTCGGGCTCTTTTATATTGCTGCTGTTGAATACGTGTCGCAGATTACTTCATCCGAGATGCAGGCAACAGGCCAAAGTGTCTTCAATATCGTATTTTCCGGTTTTGCGGGAATTCTGGGCAATTTGCTGAATGGATTTCTGCTTAGTCAGGGCGGTGTCGGGCTGATGAATGTGTCTTGCATGATAAGTTCTGCCGTGGGGGCGGTACTGCTCTTCTATGTAGCCAAAAGCTCAAGGAGCAGCGTTCCGAAGACGATGTCCTCGGGCGGAATTGGCGTATAGCTGCCGCTTCCGCAAGTTAATACAGAAAGGAGCATAAGTTATGGAATCACGTAATCGGGTGCTTTCCAGCTGCTGGCACAGCACGGCTTTCCGCGTGCGTTACCAGGAAACCGATCAAATGGGTGTGGTGTACCACGCCAATTATTTAAGCTGGTTCGAGAGCGGGCGCACCGAGATGTTCCGCGAGCTCGGCTTCGCCTACCGTTCACTGGAGAACATGGGAGTGCTTCTTCCTGTGACTGCGGCAGATTTGCAATTTAAAAGTCCGGCGCGATATGATGATCTTATCGCCGTGTATGCGCGGCTTAAGGTTTTTTCAGCTTTGAGAGTTGTATATGAATATGAGGTGCGCCGGATTGAGAAGGATGGGGAACGTGGCGGCGAAGGTTCTGCGGAACATGGAGCGCTTTCAGCGCTGACTGCTGCCCAGACTCTTCCGGGTGAGCTTCTGGTTAGCGGTTCTACCAGTCATGTCTGGCTGAACAAGGACTGGAAGCCGGTAAGGCTGGACCGGGCGCTGCCGGAGCTGTATCAAGCGATAACCGGGGCGCTCAGGGAAGAAGAAGGGGGAGCAGTATGATCAGGAACAAATGGCTGTGGGCTGCCTTGTTTATTATCCCGGCCGTGGAATTATTCGGGTTCATCTATGTCGCTGGTTATCTTGGAGCGCCCAAAACGCTGCTGCTCATTCTGGCAACTTCAGTGATCGGACTGCTCATGATGCGGTTCGAAGGCAAAAAGGTACTGCAGGACAGCAAAATACAAATGCAGGAAGGCAAAGTGCCCGGACGGACGATGCTGGACGGCTTGTGCATTTTTTTCGGCGGTCTGCTGCTGATTCTGCCCGGCTTTGTAACGGATTTAATCGGCTTTTCTTTGGTGTTTCCGCTGACCCGGCCGCTGTACCGGGTTTTTCTGCTTAGATGGATTGAGAAGAAAATGAAAAATGGCACCTTCACCTTTTACCGGAGGTAACAGAAACCTGTCTATGCGCTGCTATGTGTACCAGACGAATAGCATGAACCTAGGAAACGAAAACAGAGCGGAAGCTGTCTACTTAGACGGATTCCGCTCTGTTTCGTTATAAGGGGCTGCTTTACATTTCCCGCTGTATTTCATACACCTAGTTGGACTAATGCAGGCGTCCGCTCACAATATAGCTGTGCAGCGCCCGGAACACGCCGGCACGGTGGAAGGCGTCAAGGATGACCAGAATAACAGGACCCAGTAGAAGACCGAGCATGCCGAACAGCTGCAGGCCGGCGAACATGCCAACCAGCAGGGTAAGCGGGTCCAGCCCGATGCTGCTGGCGAGCACCTTGGGCTCAAGCACCTGGCGGGTCACGAGAATGATCCCATAGAGCACCAGCAATCCGATGGCCAAAGCCAGGTTGCCGGTCATATAGGAATACAGCGCCCAAGGGAGCAATATAACACCGACGCCAAGGTAAGGGACCAAATCAACGATGCCGACCGTCAGACCGATGGCAAAGGCGGAGTCTACGCCCAGCAGCAGGAGACCGATAATGACGATAACCCCGGTAACAGAAATCAGCACTAACTGGGCCCGCAAATAGCCGGACAGCGCTTTGCGCAAATCACTCCAAATCTCGGAGACCGGTCTAAGCAGAGGCGCCGGCAGCAATGAAGTTAATTTTGCATTATGGTGATCCCAGCCGGTGCTGAGGAAAAAGGCGGCCAGCACGATCACAATAAGGATGGTTCCCATGCTTGGCAGCGCGGAAATCAGCTTCAGAATCATATTAAAAAAACCGGTGATGAGTTGGGTCATGGCGTGGCCCACGGTTTCGGTAGTCCGGCTGATGTTGCTGTCGATAGTGGCATGATAGTCCGGGTTGTCGTGGTAAAACTGGTTGATTTGGTTAATAATATTCTGAATGCTGGCATTGCGGCCCAGTGACAGCAGCAGCTCGCGCCATTGGTCGGTATGGAGATCTAAGGTCTGCAGCAGCACAATCAGCTCTTTCACCAGCCGGGTAATCAGCGCAGTCAGTACAAGGGCCGTACCTCCGATATAGAACAGCAGCGAGAGCGAGACGGCGAGCCAGCCCGGAAGCTTAAAGCCTTTCAGGATCACCACCAGCGGATGAATGATATAGGCGAGCAGCCAGGCCAGGAGGAGCGGATAGAGCAGCGGAAGCAATACATAGATGGCGAACATCAGCCCCGCAGCGGCGAGAACAACCCAAAGGCCGCGCAGCACTCTTTTTAACACTAGCGTGTCCATCGTTCATCCCCCCACTATTGCTGCTCCCGCAAGAAAATAACTGCTCGTCTTATGTATATTCATAGATTGATTTTACAGACTATCAAAAGTCATAAAGCATAAAACATGGCAGACTCTATAACCTGAAAGCGCAATCATGAAACAGGAAGATCGGAAGTTTTTTTCTATCTCTCCGATAAAATCATTTGATGCGTGTCAAAGCTTCCACGTTGTTCACATAACCGTCAAAATCCGGTATGATTATTAAAGGTTCTACCCTGAAAGTTGGTTGCAATCTTTAAGGATGTCTTATCGCCCTTCTTTTTATGTTTTTAAACCTTTAAAATGTAAATGTTTTCACGATGTTAGAAATGGCTTTTAAACCCTTGTTCGCAAAGGAGAGAGATACTATGACAGCTACTAAAGGCCTGGAAGGCATCGTCGCCACGACTTCCTCAATCAGCTCGATTGTGGATGGCGTCCTCACTTACCGCGGATTTGATATTGACGATCTTGCGGAGAATGCCACCTTTGAAGAAACCGCTTATTTGCTGTGGTTTGGCAATCTGCCTACTACGCCTGAGCTGCAAGCTCTGCGACGTGATCTCAGCGCATTTGCACCGATTCCGGAGCAGGTCATTGCACAAATGAAGCTGTATCCCAAAGAAGCGAACACGATGGCTGCCCTGCGCTCCGCCGTATCAAGTCTCGCGCTCTATGATGAAGCGGCGGATGATATGAGCCGTGAAGCTAATGAAATCAAGGCAGTAAAGCTTCAGGCGCAGATTCCGACCATAGTCGCTGCGCTGGCGCGTATCCGCAAAGGTCTGGAGCCCATTGCACCCAAAGAAGGCTTGTCCATCGCGGAAAATTTTCTCTATATGCTATGGGGCAAACAGCCGGATGTCGTATCCGTCAAGGCGCTGGATGCTGCACTGGTGCTGCATGCGGACCATGAGCTGAATGCCTCCACATTTGCCAGCCGCGTGACTGTGGCTACGCTCTCCGATATGTATTCCGGTGTGACGTCTGCGATTGGTGCCCTTAAGGGTCCGCTGCATGGCGGAGCGAATGAGGCCGTAATGAAGATGCTGGAGGAGATCGGCAGTCTGGATGCAGTGGAGCCCTATATACGCGGGAAGCTGGAGCGCCGTGAGAAAATTATGGGCTTCGGACACCGTGTCTATAAGAATGGGGATCCGCGTGCCAAACATCTGATGAAGATGTCCCGTGAGTTGGGCACCATGAAGAATGACACCACACTCTACGAGATGTCCGTCAAGATTGAGGAGCTGATCACCGGGCAGAAGGGACTGAAGCCAAACGTGGATTTCTACTCGGCTTCGGTATACACGCAGCTTGGTATTGAGCGGGAGCTGTTCACGCCTATTTTTGCCATCAGCCGCGCTTCGGGATGGACAGCGCATATTCTGGAGCAATATGTAGACAACCGCATCATCCGCCCGCGTGCAGAATACACTGGGATGTCCGAACAGAAATACGTTCCCGTTGACGAGAGATAAAGGCGGCCCTTGCGGGCCGCTCCACCCCTCTAGTAGAATGAATGTACGCATGTGCTAACCAAACCAAACTAAACTTTTTAGGAGGATTCCCCACAAATGTTGAAACTAGAAAAATACGATCTGCCGACAGAAGGCGAACAAATCACGATTGAAGACGGCAAACTGGTGGTTCCGAATCATCCGATTATTCCTTTTATTGAGGGTGACGGCACTGGCCGCGACATTTGGAAAGCCTCTAAACGGGTGCTTGATGAAGCTGTAGCCAAAGCTTACGGCGGTGCAAAAAAAATTGCCTGGTATGAAGTATTTGCCGGCGAAAAGGCCTTCAATACATATGGTGAATGGCTGCCTAATGATACGCTGGAAGCCATTCGTGAATATATTGTAGCTATTAAAGGCCCGCTTACTACTCCAATCGGCGGCGGAATCCGTTCTTTGAATGTGGCGTTGCGCCAGGAACTGGACCTGTATGTATGTTTGCGTCCAGTGCGTTATTTCGATGGAGTGCCTTCACCGGTGAAACATCCGGAGCTGGTGGACATGGTTATCTTCCGTGAGAATACAGAAGACATTTATGCGGGTATCGAGTACCAGGAAGGCTCCGAGGCTGTCAAGAAAGTAATTGAATTCCTGCAGAAGGAAATGGGTGTGAACAAAATCCGCTTCCCGGAAACCTCCGGAATCGGCATCAAGCCAGTATCTTCCGAAGGCTCGAAGCGCCTGGTGCGCGCTGCAGTTGAATATGCGATCAAGCATGGACGGAAGAGCGTAACGCTTGTGCATAAGGGCAATATCATGAAATTTACCGAAGGTGCGTTTAAGAACTGGGGTTACGAAGTGGCTGAGCAGGAGTTCGGCGACCAAGTATTCACCTGGAACCAATATGATGTCATCAAGGAACGTGATGGTGAAGCTGCGGCCAATGCTGCCCAGAAGGAAGCGGAAGCTGCCGGAAAAATCATCATCAAGGATGCAATTGCCGACATCGCTCTGCAGCAGGTATTGACCCGTCCGACCGATTTCGACGTGATTGCTACGCTGAACTTGAACGGTGACTACTTGTCCGACGCGCTTGCTGCTCAAATCGGCGGCATCGGCATCGCTCCGGGAGCGAACATTAACTATTTAACAGGGCATGCTATCTTTGAAGCAACACATGGTACGGCTCCGAAATATGCCGATAAGGACGTTGTGAACCCGGGTTCGGTCATTCTTTCCGGAGTAATGCTGCTGGAGCATTTGGGCTGGCAGGAAGCGGCTGACCTTATCTACAAAGGAATGAGTACCGCCATTAACAACAAAACAGTGACTTATGATTTTGCCCGTCAAATGGAAGGCGCAACAGAGCTGAAATGCTCCGCGTTTGCCGACGAAATTATCAATAATCTGTAGTCTTGTAGGAGGGTATCTCTTGGCCATCAAACGTTATAAAATTACAGTCGTGGGTGCCGGCTTCACTGGCGCTACCACGGCGCTTATGCTTGCCCAGAAGGAACTCGGCAACGTGGTGCTGCTGGATATTCCGCAGCTCGAGAACCCGACCAAAGGCAAGGCGCTTGACATGCTGGAAGCCGGTCCTGTGCAGAAGTTCGACAGCCAGATTACGGGAACCTCAAGCTATGAGGATGCTGCGGATTCGGATATCGTGATTATTACGGCAGGCATCGCCCGCAAGCCTGGCATGAGCCGCGATGATCTGGTGAATACCAATGCGGGAATTGTGAAATCGGTCTGCGAAAATGTGAAACGTGTCGCTCCGGAATCCATCGTAATTATATTGAGCAATCCGGTAGATGCGATGACTTATGTGGCTTACAATGCACTAGGCTTCCCCAAAAACCGGGTAATCGGACAATCCGGTGTGCTGGATACGGCCCGCTACTGTACTTTTATCGCCCAAGAGCTTAACGTTTCGGTTGAAGATGTACGCGGCTTTGTGCTGGGTGGACATGGCGATGATATGGTACCGCTCGTACGCTATTCCAGCGTAGGCGGCATTCCGATTGATACGCTGATTTCCGCAGAGCGAATTGCGGAGATTGTACAGCGTACACGAGCCGGCGGCGGCGAGATTGTCAGCCTGCTCGGCAACGGCAGCGCTTATTACGCGCCAGCGGCTTCCTTGGTCCAGATGACTGAAGCGATCCTGAAGGACAAGAAGCGGATTATCCCGGTAATCGCCCTGCTTGAAGGTGAATACGGTTATGATGGGCTGTTCATGGGCATTCCGGCGCTGCTGGGTGCGGACGGCATTGAGAAGGTATATGAACTGGAGCTTACGGCAGAGGAGAAAGCGGCTTTGGATAAGTCGGCAGATTCGGTACGTGCCGTTACTTCGGTAGTTAGGATTTAAGCAGTAACCTGCGGGAGCCCCCATTTTAGAAATTATAATGGGGGTTTTCTTTTCTTCTATTTGTTGGTTAGGTATAATTGAAGTGTAACTAAAATCACTGAAAACATTAGAGGAGGTATGTTATGGGTCACTTTTTGTTTTTTCTACATATGATCGGTACATTGGCGCTGGGCTTTTATCTGGTGCTGCCGTTTGTTCTCGGGCGTGTCCAGAAGCTGAGCGTCCCTGCGAGAGAAGGAACGCTTAGCGCTATCGGCGGCTTCAACCGCTTCGCCCAGTACGGTCTGGTCATCCAACTGCTGACTGGCGGCTATATGATGACGAAGGGTGAATATTCGGTACCGTGGATGATCGTGGTGGTTGTTCTGCTGCTTGCTATGTTTGCACTCGGCGGCATCATCAGCAAACCATTGCGTCTTGCCGCAGCCGGCATGCGCGAGAACCGTGACGTATCCGCAGAGACAGGCAAAATCCGTACCTTGAGCCTGCTGCTCATGGTGGCGCTGGTGCTGATGGTGTTTTTTATGGTGTACAACAGCATTATTTAAGACTTCCTTCATAGAAAGACTACAGAAAGCCCGCCTCCGGATTGACATGGAGAGCGGGCTTTTGGGTGCAGACATTACTTCAGGACAAGTCTATCGGGTACCACCCAGCCATGCCGCAGTCACAGTCTGCATATATCTGCAACTCCATTGCTGGATTAGTGCTTTCTCTGTAAAGTATATCGCCTTCCCCGGCAAAAACAACTGACATTTTAGTTTGACCGCGCCCAAGGTGTGGTAAGTAACATAACGTAAAGCAAATAAAGAGATGATCTGCAGGTGCATAAACCAGACACCCTGAGCCAACCCTAAAACGATGAGTAACCAACAGGTACACAGCGAAAGGAGAATGGATCATGCCAGACAACACGCAAACCAAAAAAACATTACCTCCGCAGGTGCAGGACCGCCAGCCCGGAATTGAAAGTGAAATGAATCCGCTGCCGGAATTCGAGACCTCAGCCTATAAGGCGGCGGGCAAGCTGCTGGGCAAGGCGGCTCTGATTACAGGAGGAGACAGCGGTATTGGCCGGGCGGTTGCCGTTCATTTTGCGAAGGAGGGTGCGGATGTCGTTATTTCCTACCTCAATGAGCATTCCGATGCCGAAGAGACTAAACGCCAGGTAGAGCAAGAGGGAAGGAAGTGCATTCTGATCGCCGGCGATATCGGCGTGGAGGCGTTCTGCCAGGATCTGATCAATAAGACAGTGGAAGGACTCGGCAAGCTGGACATCCTGATTAATAATGCGGCAGAGCAGCATCCGCAGGAGAAAATTGAGGATATTACCTCTGAGCAGTTAGAGCGGACATTCCGCACGAATATTTTTTCGATGTTCTATTTGACCAAGGCAGCCATGCCCCACCTGAAAAAAGGGTCCACGATCATCAACACGACTTCGATCACAGCCTACCGGGGCAGCCCGCAGCTGCTGGACTATTCGTCCACCAAAGGGGCGATTCTCAGCTTTACCCGTTCTCTGTCGATGAACCTGGCGGACAAAGGCATCCGGGTTAATGCCGTAGCGCCGGGTCCAATCTGGACACCGCTTATTCCGTCGACCTTTGACGCGAAGAAAGTCAGTGAATTCGGCGGCACGCAGCCAATGAAACGCCCGGGACAACCGGAGGAGCTGGCTCCAGCCTATGTATATCTGGCTTCCGACGATTCATCTTATGTAAGCGGACAGGTAATGCATGTGAACGGCGGCGAGGTCGTAAACGGCTAAATGCGGTTGCTGATTCCATTGCTATGCATAATTAGAGTCTGGAGCGGAATCTTGGGTTCCGCTCTTTTTGATGCAGGCCTCTTTTAAAGGATGGCTCTTCAAGGAATAATATGTTAGTATATGAAACGTTAAGCGTAATTGAATATGGATTTGTCACTAGGGGTGCCGCAAGGCTGAGACGAACATACCCGTTCGGACCCTTTGAACCTGATCTGGTTTATACCAGCGTAGGGAAGTGGAGAACGAATAACTGCAGCGGGGCTGAATGGCCCGGTATTCCTGTATATATTCCAGACTGCCTCCTTTACGGGGGTGGTCTTTTTTGTGTTTGCCGGTAATGCAAAAGAACAGGAGAAGGTGAACATGTTGAAAGAGATACATTTGATCTCGGATGGAAAGCAAAATCCGGCGCAGTTTGTTCAACTGGCTGCGGCTGTGCATTTCATAGTGGATTATATCCATCTCCGGGAAAAGGCAATGTCTGTACGGGAGCTCATGTCTCTGACGGAGCAGCTGATCATAGCAGGGGTTCCGCCTTCCAAGCTGGTGATCAACGACCGGGTAGACGTTGCGCTGGCCGCAGGGACGGGCGGGGTCCAATTGGCTTGGCACAGCCTGCCGCCTGCCGCAGCACGCGGCATAGCACCGGGCCTGCGATTGGGAAGGTCGGTGCATTCCCCGGAGGAGGCGGCCGAATCCGGCCGGCAGGGAGCGGACTTCTGCCTGTTCGGGCATGTGTTTCCCTCGGCCTGCAAGCCGGGGCAGCGGGAACGCGGATTGCAGCAGCTGGCTGCGGCTGTCCGCTGCAGCAGCATTCCGCTGATCGCCATAGGCGGAATTGAGCCGGGTAATGCCGGTAAGGTTCTGGCAACGGGTGCTGCCGGAATTGCCGTAATGTCCGGAATATGCAGTGCGGGAGATCCTGTGGCCGCCGCTACAGCCTACAGATCAGCAGTTCAGGCCGTACCCTAAGCCTGAAGCCATGAATAATGCTCCTGCACCAGTTAAAGGAGGTGAGCAAGCATGAATTTGATCGTGAATGGAAAAGGCGGGGCCTATGAAGAGAGCTGCCGGACTGTAGCTGATCTGCTAAGCCGGTCAGAGTGGGCCGGGAGACTGGTTATCGTGGAGCTGAATGGTGAGATCGTCGGCAAGGACGTTTACGAAGATACGCTGCTGAGCGAAGGTGACCGCGTAGAGCTGGTCCATTTTGTCGGCGGGGGCTGAAGCCGGTGTGTGTTGCCGGATGAAAGCAGTAAGAGGCAAGAAGCAAGAGGTAAGACGTAAGACGTAGGAAGTAAGAGGTAAGACGTAGGAAGTAAGAGGTAAGACGTAGGAAGTAAGGGGTAAGACGCAAGACGCAAGACGCAAGACGCAAGACGCAAGACGTAAGACATAAGACATAAGACATAAGACATAAGACGTAAGAAACAAGAGTTAAAGGTAAGACATAAGAGGTAAGATCAAAACTCAGCGTATCAGCAACAGAAGCACCGCATTTAAGCGGAGCCACTATCTCAGGAGGCGATTGTATGCAAGATTCTTTCGTTATCGGCGGAATTCCTTTATCCAGCAGGCTGTTTATCGGAACCGGAAAATACAGCCGCAATACCCTTATTCCCGAAGTGATTGCACGCTCGGGTTCACAGGTCATTACTGTGGCTCTGCGCCGGGTTGATACGGAGAGCAACGACAACATTGTTACTCATATTCCCTCCCATATGACGCTGCTGCCCAATACCTCTGGTGCGCGCACAGCCGAAGAAGCGGTGCGTATTGCCAGACTGGCCAGGGCGGCAGGGCTGGGCAATTGGGTGAAGATCGAGGTGATTAATGATCAGAAATATTTGCTGCCTGACAATATGGAGACGGTTAAAGCCACGGAAATATTGGCTGCAGAGGGTTTCGTTGTACTGCCGTATATGAGCCCCGATCTTTCGGCAGCTATCCGGCTCAAGGCAGCCGGAGCTGCCGCTGTTATGCCGCTGGGTGCGCCCATCGGCTCGAACCGCGGCCTGCAGACCAAGGAGCTGCTGCGGATTCTGATCGCAGAAGTGGATCTTCCGGTGATTGTTGACGCCGGTATTGGCAGACCTTCCGAGGCTGCTGAGGCGATGGAAATGGGAGCATCCGCCGTGCTGCTGAATACGGCAATTGCTACTGCGCGTGATCCGCTTCTAATGGCGGAGGCATTCCGTGAGGCGGTATCGGCAGGGCGCAAGGCTTATCTGGCCGGACTGGGGCCGGTGGAGGAGGCGGCAACGGCCTCTTCGCCGCTGACCGGCTTTTTGTTCTAGCCAATGGAGAGAAGGAGGGAGGAAAGAGCATGAGCTTTTATGATACGCTGACCCGGCTGGAGCAGCTTCCTTACGAGACATTATGGAAGCAGTATACTGCCGTGGATGTGAAGCGGGCGCTTCGTTTGGAGCATCTGGACGAAGACGGGCTGATGGCACTGCTGTCTCCGGCGGCGGAGCCTTACCTGGAGGAAATGGCGCAGAAAGCGCAAAGATTGACACGTACGCACTTCGGGCATGTGATGCAGCTGTTTACGCCGATGTATTTGGCCGATTTTTGCGTGAATCATTGCACTTATTGCAGCTTTAGCTCGATTTATGACTTTCCGCGCAAAAAATTGACACTGGAGGAGGTCAGGCAGGAAGCAGAAACCATCGCCGCTACAGGCCTGCGCCACATTCTTATTTTGACTGGCGAATCCCGGAGTGAAAGTCCGGCCGCTTATGTGAGGGAGTGCGTGAAGGTGCTCCGTGACTATTTTTCTTCTGTCAGCATTGAGGTTAATCCGCTCTCTACGGAAGAATACAATGAACTGAGGCTGGCAGGGGTAGACGGTCTTACCTTGTATCAGGAGGTCTACCATCAGGAGACCTATGGGAAGCTGCATGTGAAGGGTCCGAAGAGAGTCTACCGCAACCGTCTGGATGCACCCGAACGCGGCTGCCGCGCCGGGTTTCGATCTGTGAATATTGGTGCCCTGCTGGGGATGTACGATTGGCGCCAGGAAGCTCTGGCCACTGCCCTGCATGCGAGATACTTGCAGGATAAGTACCCGGAGTGCGAAATCGGCTTGTCGATTCCCCGCTTTCGCCCGTATCTCGGAGAATTCAATCCGGCAAGTGATGTAACCGACCGTGCGCTGGTGCAGATCATACTGGCTTACCGACTGTTTTTGCCCCGTGCGGGCATTTCATTGTCCACGCGGGAACCGGCAGCTTTGCGCGACCATCTGGTCCATCTCGGCATCACTAAAATGTCCGCAGGAGTATCCACCGAGGTAGGCGGGCATACCCTTGAAGGCGGAACCCCGCAGTTTGAAATCTCGGATGGCCGCAAAGTGCATGAAATTACAGAAATGTTGTATGCCAAGGGACTGCAGCCGGTTTTCAAAGACTGGGATATCCTGACAGATCCGCTCCATTCACCAAAGATTACACCGCCCCATCAGGTGGACTCGCTGCGTTAATAAAAAGCGATCAAATTGCTGCATTCAATCTGCCGAATCCGCCCCGGTCTCACTGCTCATGCCAGCGGACAGCTCGTCCAGCGACATTTCAAACCCTGGAGCCATATGGGCCAGGAAATAATCCATCTCCGGCAGTTCCAGTACGCGCAGCTTCGTCGCGGTCTGCTCTTTGGCAGCAGCGAACTCGCGGTTGCCTGCAGCGACCTCCCAGACGCATTTCAGGTAGGCGTCCAGCACGTCCGCTGCTTTGACATAGCGCAGCAGCCCGGCATCCTCTGAGCCGGGCGGGCTGTCCTGCGGCTGCAGGAGCGGCGCGTAGACCGCACTTAGCTCCGGCGGAATCATCGCCGCCAGACGTTCGGCGGCGACCCGCTCCATGTCGCGGAAGCTGGACAGCAGCCGCGGGTTGTTATGTTTCACCGGCGTAGCGATATCGCCGGTGAATACCTCGGAGGCGTCGTGGAACAGCGCCATCACGGCAGCACGGTCGGCATTTAGCGACCGCCCGAAATGAGCGTTGCCGATCGAGCACAGCATATGGGCCAGCAAAGCTACCTGGAATGAATGCTGCGCCACGTTCTCCGGGGCGGTGCTGCGCATCAGGCTCCAGCGCTGAATATATTGAAGACGATACAAATAGGCTGAAAAATGGTAGTTCAATTTTTAAGTAACCCCTTTCATGAGCCGATTAATATGATATTATAATAACTAATTGTAACAGAGTTTAGACAACCTGGAACTGATGGAGAGGAGTCCTGAATGAAGATGCAGCATTTTGAAGACAGCATTTATAATCTGATCGTAGAGACCTCCACAAATTTGCCGGGCGATGTGCGCAGGGCAGTAGCGAAGGGGCGCGCGCTGGAAGACAGGGCGACCCGCTCGGGACTTGCTTTGACCACGATTGCACAGAATATCGGAATGGCTGAGCTTCAGGTATCACCGATCTGTCAGGATACGGGGATGCCGACGTTTATTATTCATACACCTGTAGGCGTTAACCAGATAGAAATGAAAAAAGATATACACAGCGCCATTGTCCGGGCGACCCAAAACGGCAAGCTGCGTCCCAATTCGGTAGATTCGCTTACCGGTGAAAACAGCGGAGACAATCTCGGCGCCGGGACACCGGTAATCCATTTCGAACAATGGGAAGAAGAGGGCGTAGATGTCCGGCTCATCCTGAAGGGCGGCGGCTGCGAGAACAAGAATATCCAATACAGCCTTCCGGCAGAGCTGGAAGGACTGGGCAAAGCTGGCCGTGACCTCGACGGCATCCGCAAATGTATTCTCCATGCCGTCTATCAGGCACAGGGACAGGGCTGCAGCGCGGGCTTCATCGGTGTGGGCATCGGAGGAGACCGCACGACAGGCTATGAGCTGGCCAAGAAGCAGCTGTTCCGTAAGGTGGAGGATATCAACCCGGTAGAGGATCTGGGCAAGCTGGAAAATTATATTATGGAGAATGCCAACAAGCTGGGCATCGGCACGATGGGTTTCGGCGGCGAAGTCACGCTGCTGGGCTGCAAGGTGGGAGTAATGAACCGGCTTCCGGCCAGCTTCTTTGTCTCGGTGGCCTATAATTGCTGGGCCTTTCGCCGCCAGGGCGTGTTGGTTGATCCTGCGACCGGCAAGATCAGGGAATGGCTGTATGAGAGCGGCACGGGGATTTCCGTTGATGATGCTGGAGTATCTTCGCCCGAGCCGGTAAGTGTACATGCCGCAGGAGCTGCCGGGTCCGGTGTCGTTCCCGAGGATGCCACGATTCCAGGGGCTCCGGCTGTTTTGCCGGCCGCTGAAGCTGCTGAAGGAGCAGGGCAACCTGCAACGGCCGGCGGATCGCGCGAGGTCCGGCTGACGACGCCGATCAGCGAGGAGGATATCCGCAGCCTGCGGGTTGGCGATGTGGTAATCCTGTCCGGGGAAATGCACACCGGCCGCGATGCGCTGCATAAATACCTGATGGACCACGAAACGCCGGTTGATCTGAACGGTGCAGTCATTTATCACTGCGGTCCGGTCATGCTGAAGGATGAGGAAGGTTGGCATGTAAAAGCGGCAGGGCCGACTACAAGCATTCGCGAAGAACCGTACCAAGGGGATATTATTAAGAAATTCGGCATCCGCGCCGTGATCGGCAAAGGCGGAATGGGCCCCAAAACGCTGAAGGCTCTGCAGGAGCATGGCGGCGTATATCTCAACGCTATCGGCGGAGCCGCGCAATATTATGCCGAATGTATCAAGAAGGTAAGTGCAGTTGACTTTATGGAATTCGGAATCCCTGAGGCGATGTGGCATTTGCAGGTAGACGGCTTTGCGGCAATCGTAACGATGGATTCGCACGGCAACAGCCTGCATGCTGATGTGGAGAAGGATTCTGCAGCCAAGCTGGCCCAGTTCTGCGAACCTGTGTTCAAATAAGTCATCAGGAGATAAAGGCCACAATAACAGAAGCCGACCTTCATTTTCACTCTGGAGCGAGGCTTCTTTTTTTGCCGATGTTCAGAAGAATTAAGGAGAAAAAACGAAGAAATTTAAAGTTCTTGACAACGCATGCGTTTGCATGGTAATTTCTTCTAGGAGGAAACCGGTTTCCCAAACTGCATTGCAGTGAGGCAAGTGATGGAAATGCAATTACAGTCTAACACAGGTATGTAAACGCTTTTATGAGAGGGAGATGAGAATGAAACGTAAACCATGGCTTATTCCCGTTCTAATCACGTCCATTGTTCTTTCGATCACGATGAATTTATTTGTGGTCCCGCCGTCGAAGGTTGAAGCAGCAAGCATAGGCACCGTCACCGAGAATGATACGATTTATCAGATTATGGTTGACCGCTTTAATGATGGGGATACATCCAATAATGCCACCGGTGCAGCAATCCGTTACGGGGAGAACTCGGATGAAGATTTCCGATACATGAAGGGCGGCGACTGGCAGGGGGTTATCGACAAGCTTCCCTATATTCATAACATGGGATATACGGCAATCTGGATTTCTCCGGTCGCTGAACCACAAATGACGAACCGCGAGAACAACGGCACCGGGAAAAACACGGCCTACCATGGATACAACGTGAAAAACCCGAATGCTGCCAACCCGTATTTCGGGACTAAAGAAAAACTTAAGGAGCTGGTGGACAGTGCCCATGCTCTGGGAATAAAAGTGATTATTGATGTTGTGCCGAACCATATTGGGGACTACATGCTTGGCAGTCAGGCGTATTATGATATACCGGCCTTGCAGCCGGCCGCCCCTTTTAATAATACATCCTGGTATCATCATAACGGGGATATCAACTGGTCGCTGGCCGACGGAAGATATGATCAGTGGGCTCAGGACTACCTGGAGAATCATGATCTCGGCGGGCTGGATGATATCGATTTCGATGTTCCGGCGGCCAAGCAGGCTGTGTTCAATTCTATCAAGGGCTGGTTTGATTATACCGGAGCGGATGGCGCCCGTGTCGATGCAGCCAAGCTGATAAAGCCTACGGACATTGGAGAGCTGGAGGATTTGCTTGGCGTCAATACCTTCGGCGAGAACTTTGACGGCAATGCCGAATTTGTCTCCCGCTGGGTAGGCAGCAGCAAAGAATGGGGGATGCTCGACTTCCCGTTATTTTTCTCCGTGCTGAACAGCTTCGCCTACGGTCAGTCTTTCGAGTCCAACATCAAAAGCACGCTGGCGCTCGATTCCCTTTACAATGGAAATGCCAACCATATGGTCACCTTTATAGATAATCATGACCGCAACCGTTTCCTGACGGAAGCCGGAGGAAACGTCGAGAAGCTGCAAAATGCATTGTCCTTTATTTTCACTGTTCGCGGAACCCCGGTGGTCTTCCAGGGCACAGAGCAGAATAAGGGCAACGGCAACGGCCAGATTATGACCGGGGGAATCGCCGATACCTGGAACCGCTGGTCGATGGTGAAGCGGGATGCAGGCGGCAATGTGATTCAGAACTATTTTAATGAAGACGCGAGTACCTTCAAGCATATCGCCAAGCTGAATGAAATCCGCAAAAATAACCCGGCCCTGCGCACCGGCACCCAGCGTGAAATGTGGTCTGCCCAGAACCTGTACGCGTTCTCGCGCCGCATTGACACCGGAGCCAATGTCGGCCAGGAGGTCATCTCTGTATTCAGCAATGCCTCGAACGGTTCGCAGACCATCACTATCCCGCTGCGCGCTGAAAGCACATTGACTGCTGGAACGGTTCTGCTGAACCAGTTCAATACGGCTGACAAAGTGACAGTGCAAGCGGGAGGAGTAACGGGCAAGCAAATCACAGTAACTGTGGGCGCAAATACAGCCAAAGTCTACTCCAAAACACAGCCTGTTTCAGAAAACGAACCTCCGTCTGTGCCAACCAATGTGACAGCGACTGTGCAAAATGCTTCCAGTGTACTGGTAAGCTGGACAGCGTCCACGGACAATGTTGGGGTAGCCGGATATGAGGTTTACCGCAATGGGGTCAAGGTTGGGACTACTACTACCCTTTCTTATACGGATAACGGGTTAGCGGGTAATACCAGCTATTCTTATACAATAAAAGCTTTTGATGCCGCATCCAACCTTTCGGGATTCAGCTTAGCCGCTCTTGTTGTTACACCTGCGGGGAACAATGTGACGATCTACTATAAGCAGGGCTATGCCACACCGTATATCCATTACCGTCCGGTCGGAGGGACCTGGACGACGGCACCTGGTGTAGCCATACCAGCAGCCGAGGTGGCAGGCTACAACAAAATAACGGTCAATATCGGCGCTGCCACCCAGCTTGAGGCTGTCTTCAACAACGGAAGCGGCACATGGGACAGCAACGGTGGCAGCAATTATTTCTTCGGCACCGGCACCTGGACCTATACGCCGACCGGAAATATCCAATCCGGCGGACCAGTGACGCCAACAGCAACACCAACAGGAACGCCAACAGCAACACCAACAGCCACACCAACAGCAACACCAACAGCCACACCGACGGTGACGCCAACACCAACGCCGACTGCAACAGCAACAGCAACGCCAACAGCAACGGTGACACCAACAGCGACACCTGTGGGCAATACGGCAACGATCTATTACAAGAATGCAGCTTTCAGCAATTCCTATATCCATTACAAGCTGGACGGTTCAACGACCTGGACGACCACGCCAGGCGTGCAGATGGAGTCATCCTCCTTTGCGGGTTATAAAGTACTAGAGGTTCCGCTGGGCAATGCGGCGGGTCTGACCGCTGCTTTTAATAATGGCAGCGGCACATGGGACAGCAACGGCGGCAACAATTATCACTTTGGTGCGGGTAGCTCGAGTCTGGTGAACGGCAGCCTGACGGCCGGAGAACCGCAGGCCGACAGCGTGACGTTCCGGGTCAGTGTGCCGGGTACTACGCCTGCAAGCGGACCGGTGTATCTGACCGGCTCCTTTAACAGCTGGAACGCGGCGGACCCTGCTTACCAGCTGACCAAAGGAAGCGACGGAGTATATTCGATTACGCTCAGCCTGCCTGCAGGAACTGCTGTGCAGTATAAGCTGACCCGCGGAAGCTGGGCGGCCGTAGAAACCGCCTCAGGCGGTACGGACATCGCCAACCGGACACTGACACCGGCAGGCGGAGCGCAGACAGTCACGCTGACTGTGCAGCGCTGGAAGGATCAATAGCAGCCATTAAATCTGTGCCACACTAATTGGTTTCCAAATGGATGTTTATAAACAAGGAGCGGCTCCCCGGGAGGCCGCTCCTTGTTTTAAGTTCCGCAAACTTAAGCTCAGAACAGTTCATGGCTAGGCTAATTCCGGACAACATGTCTTAACGTGGATTCCCGGGCAATAAGCTCCGGCTCCAGCAGCAGCTGCCGTGATCCCGTATTTTTGCCCTGGATAAGATCCATCAGCCATTGGCCGGAGGTTACCCCAAGCTTGAAGGTATCTATATTCAATGAGGTCAGGGGAGGTGTAGTGTATCGGGAGAAAGGATATTCATCAAAAGCGGCCACACCGAGCTGTGCGGGGATTTCGATGTCCAGCTCGCGGGCGGCTCTTAGCACGCCGAAGGCAACATAATTGGTCATACATACGATGCAGTCGGGCCGGTCACTACCCTGCAGAAGCTGCATGGCGGCGCGGTAGCCTTCATACTCGTCGGCTTGCCCATTCACAATTAATCTTTCCGGGGCGGACCCGCCTGCCTGGTTCAAAGCCTTAAGATAGCCGTTTAAGCGGGAAGTGAAGATTCGCTCATGCGGCTCTCCGCCAATGAAAGCGGGCTGGGAGTAACCCTGCTCCAGCAGGTGGCGTGTCAGTATTCTGCCGCCGGCTTCATTATCGAAATCGACCCAGCTGGCCGGATCGTTGCTTTCGCCTATGGAGATGTAGGGAAATTCAAGCTGATCGAGCTGCGCGGACAGTTCTTCCGTCAGCACTGAATTGTTGGCGATAATTCCGTCGACGCGCTGATTGTAAACCAGTCTGTTCAGGAAATCTCCCTCTTCATCATTATGCTGCACATTGCAGAGAGTCAGCTCATATTTCAGCGGACCGATCACGCTCTCTATTCCACCTATAATGTTATAGAAGAATTGATTCAGAAATTCACTTCCTTTGGACATGTCAACCAGCAGCCCCACGGTATTACTGCTTTGTCTGGCAAGTCCGGTGGCGATACTGCTCGGGGTATAGTTCATTTGCTTCATAATTTCACGGACTCTGCGTTTGGTGTCCTGCGAAATTTTGGGAGAATCGTTCAGTACCTTGGAGACAGTGGACTTGGCAACATTGGCGGCTTTTGCAACATCCGAAATCGTTACTTTCATTAGATTTCCCTTTCGAATTTAACAGGTTTTGTAATGATAATACCATAAATCGGGTGGAGCCTTAATGTTTTACGTCTCTGCTGGCAGCACATGCTGTCCTATTTTTACACTGCGTTGATAATTGCCTGGAGAACTGGTGTTTTAGCGAAAATGGAGGTAGGATGTTCTCAATGACATAATGATAAGGAAGAGGATTTTTACATGAAACCGTTTCGTATCCGGCTTACCTTTATACTGATGACTATGATCGGGATTTCCATGATCGGTGCCGGACTTACCATGGCCCAATTGTTTAAGGATTCCCATATTGCGGCCCTGGAGGAAAACATGTCCCGGGAAATAAAACTGCTCTCCGGAACACTTCAGTTTACCGATATGAACAGCTCCGGCGCATTGAATTTCTATACGGACCAGGCCAAGCATATCTCTAAGCTGACCAATTCCCGGATCACCTTCATTACCAAGGACGGCAAGGTTATCGGCGATTCGGAGAAGGATCCGCTGCAAATGGATAATCACTCCACCCGCGAGGAGGAAGTGCTGGCCGCCAAGGAAGGAATCGGACGGGCGATCCGTTACAGTGATACACTCGACCGGCAAATGCTGTATGTAGCCGGAGCTGTGGTCTCTGATCAGGGGTTCGACGGTTATATCCGGCTCTCCATGGAGCTGAACGCTGTGACGGAAGGACTCAGCCGGGCTTGGCTGATTATGGCAGGGGGGCTGGTTCTGCTGTTTATTGCAGCAACCCTGGTGAGCTATAAGGTGGCTTCAAGCATGACCTCTCCGCTGGAGCAGATTACGCGGGTGGCCCGGCGTATTACCGACCTGGATTATGATGCCCGGGTGCCGATGAAGCGCAAGGATGAGATCGGTCAGCTTGCTACAGCAATCAATGCGATGGCTGACAGCCTGCAGACCCAGCTGAAGACGATCCGTGATAACGAGGATTTGCTGCAGAGCGTGCTGGATAATATGACCGGCGGCATTGTGATGATCAATGCGGAGGGCGAGATCGCGCTGCTGAACCGGGCATCGGAACATCTGCTGGATGTGAAGAACAGTGAAATGGCCGGTTATTCCTACAAGGAAATTAAGCATCATTATGAGCTTACCCGATTGATTGACGAGGGAGTTACCCGTAAGGAGGCGATCCACGAGGAGCGGAGCATTTATAACCCGGCTGAGCGGATCGTCCGGCTTGACGGTGTGCCGATGATGCAGGATGGCTCTTACCGGGGCATGCTGTTCCTGCTGCAGGAGGTGACGGAAATCCGCCGTCTGGAGAAGATGCGCAGTGAGTTCGTGGCCAACGTCTCACATGAGCTGAAGACACCTGTTGCTGCGGTAAAAGGGTTTGCCGAGACCCTGCTTGGAGGCGGCGTTACGGATGAGAAGACGGCACGTTCTTTCCTGCAGATTATTTATGATGAGAATGAACGGTTGAACCGGTTAATCGGAGATATTCTGGAATTGTCCAAAATCGAATCAAAGCGCGTGCAGCTCGAATGCTCTCCTGTCCATTTAATTGAATTTTTTGATTCCGTACTGGGGACGCTCAGCAAAGTGGCAGAGAAGAAAAAAATCAGCCTCAGTGCAAATGTGCCGAATGAGCTGTTCGTGGAGGGTGACGAAGACAAGCTGCGCCAGATCTTTATGAATCTGCTCTCCAATGCAATCAATTACACGCATGATGGGGGAAGTGTGAAAGTAACCGTCGTCAACGGCCATAAGGCAGACGGCACGGAAACGGTTGTCTTTACCGTCAGCGATACCGGCATGGGCATTCCCCGCAAGGATTTGCCGCGGATTTTTGAACGCTTTTACCGGGTGGATAAGGCAAGATCGAGAAGCTCCGGCGGAACCGGCCTCGGATTGTCAATCGTGAAGCATCTGGTGGAGCTGCATCGCGGGTCGATTACGGTGGAGAGTGATCTCGGCATCGGCAGCTCGTTTATTCTGGAATTGCCGTTGCTGCAGGAGCAGGCAGAATAGGATGAGGCCCCGTTTACAGCTGGACACACTCCCGGAAGTGCGTTTTCAAATTTGCTAGTGAGGCCTTCAAGGTTTACTATGGAATTGAATTCTTTTTAATAATTCAGAAGTCTTTGAGATTTTACACCGAGTTAACATTCCGGTGATATGATGGGCTTGCGAACTGATTTGTAAATTTAAAAACATATGAAGACGGGGGAACCTATGGCACAACGATTGCTTGTCATTGAAGACGAACCGACGCTGGCACGGCTGCTGTCCTATAATTTGACGCAGGAAGGTTATGAAGTGACGGTGGAGGATCATGGAACGGCAGGATATGACCGTGCGACTAGAGAACCTTTTGACCTGATCGTACTGGACCTCATGCTTCCGGGAATGAACGGGATTGATATTCTTGATAAACTGCGCGGACAAGGCATCCGTACGCCTGTTATCGTGCTGACTGCCAAAAATGCCGAAGAGGATGTAGTCCGCGGCCTGAAATCCGGTGCTGATGATTATATAACCAAACCTTTTGGTGTATCGGAATTGCTTGCCCGGGTCAGCGCAGTACTCCGGCGGATCTCCGGACTTGCCGAAGAAGTCCAGCCGGAAGCTGTTGTATCGGCATCGACGATTATTCTGGGACAGCTGGAAATTTACCCTGAACGGTATGAGGTTTCTCTGGGCGGAGTCAGTATTAATCTGCGGCCGAAGGAATTTGAAGTGCTGCTGTATCTAGCTCGCAAGCCGGGTGTGGTGCTGACGCGCGACGATTTGATGAATGCCGTATGGGGCTTTGATTATATCGGCGGACAGCGGACGGTGGATGTCCACGTCAGCTCACTGCGCAAGAAACTGGAGCTTGATCCGGAATCGGTCCATATTGATTCGATTCGCGGTGTAGGTTACAAACTGGTAGTTAGCAAGAAAAGAGCGCCTGTCATTTGAAATGACGGTGTTCTTTTTTTAAAATACACAAAGAATTGAAATAATAAGCTCATCGGCATTTCGTGAACATGGGACGATCGCCACCGATTTTACACTGCGTTAACAATTCTCTTCAACTGTATTTACACTGAAAGCTTATCATGGGGAACGAAGATGATGAGAAGGAGACGCAAAAACTAATGAAATCCATCATTGACATAGAGAAACTTGATCTCTACTATGAGTCTTTTCATGCACTGAAGGCTGTGGATCTGCAGATTCCGGAGAAACAGGTGACAGCTTTTATCGGTCCCTCCGGCTGTGGTAAATCTACACTACTGCGCACACTAAACCGTATGAACGACATGATTCCCGGAACACGTATTGAAGGTAAAGTGAACATCAGCGGCAAAAATATTTACAGCGACGAGGTTGAGGTGGAGAGCCTGCGAAAGCAGGTCGGCATGGTATTCCAGCAGCCTAATCCATTTCCCAAGTCGATCTACGACAATGTGGCCTACGGCCCCCGTCTCCATGGTGTCCGCGCCAAAGCGGAGCTGGACGAACTCGTAGAACAAAGTCTGCGGCAATCCGCGCTTTGGGAGGAAGTTAAGGATTTTCTGAAGAAATCTGCACTTAGCCTGTCCGGTGGACAGCAGCAGCGTCTTTGCATTGCCAGAGCGCTTGCGGTACAACCGGATATTCTGCTGATGGATGAGGCAACCTCCGCGCTTGACCCGGTATCCACACTGAAGATTGAGGAACTGGTGCAGGAGCTGCGCGATAAGTACACCATTGTTATGGTCACACATAATATGCATCAGGCGGCCCGGGTTTCGGGCAAAACCGTGTTTTTCCTGAATGGTGTAATTGTAGAAGCTGCAGATACGGAACTGTTGTTCTCCAATCCAAAGGACTCCCGCACAGAAGACTATATATCCGGCCGCTTCGGCTAATCCCCCGCAGGGACCCGTTTCTTGGAACTGACTAGCAGACCATACGTTTTGAGGAGGAACGCTTTTATTATGATTCGCAGAAAAGAATTCGATAAAGATCTGGAAGAGCTGCGCAGTCTGCTGCAGCAGATGGGCGAGCATGTAACGGATGCTCTGGAAGGTGCAATTGTAGCTTTGCAGACTCTTGACATCGTACGTGCACAAGAAATCGTCAAAGCCGATTTACGGCTGAATGCCATGGAAGACAGAATAATGGAAATCGGTTCGCGGCTGATTATCACCCAGCAGCCCGTAGCCAAGGACCTGCGCCGAATTATTGTTGCGTTCAAAATATCCAGCGATCTGGAGCGTATGGGCGATTTGGCACTGGATGTAGCGAAGGTTACGCTGCGCATTCAGGGCCAGCAATTGATCAAACCGCTGGTGGATATCCCGCGGATGGCTGAAATTGTGGCCGTCATGATCGACGAGGCGATTCAATCCTATCTGGATGAGAACACCGATCTGGCATACAAGATGGCTCAGGATGATGACCAGGTCGATCATTTGTACAGCGCAACGATTAATGAGCTGTACACTTATATGGTCGAAAAGCCGGAATCGCTGAATCAGGCGATGCTGTTGACGCTGGTTGGCCGCTATATCGAGCGGATTGCCGATCACGCCACCAACATCGGCGAAAGCGTGGTATATCTCGTAACAGGCAAGCGCCCGGATCTGAATCAATAACGATGGCACGATATATCCGGTGCTGGCTGACCTTGTACATCAGCCCCGGATGAAATTCGCGTGTACCTACTAAGCAGCAAGCTCCTGTACTGGAGGCTTGCTGCTTTTTTTCATTTTTATTTAGAAGCTAAGCGGTTTTAGCAAGGGGAAGAATGGAAATCCTACATTAAATACATTAATACGGCGCTTCCGCTAATTAGCGGGCAGGAACTTGCTTTACCGTTAGAATCCGCAGTTCATTTCAGATGTCCTGGTTCTTTTTTGAGCGGGGCATATGTTACTATGTAGGGAGTAAGCAAGATAAAGGCGAGGTGCTATAGTGGACAAGTTGATACTAATCGATGGAAATAACATCATTTATCGCGCATTTTTCGCCATGCCGCCGCTGACGAATACGGCGGGGCAGCAGACAAATGCGGTATACGGATTTACGACGATGCTGCTGCGTCTAATAGAGGAGCATAAGCCTAGTCATCTGATCGTTGCATTCGATGCCGGGAAGATTACATTCCGGCATGAAGGGTATGAAGATTATAAGGGCGGCCGTCAAAAGACACCGCCGGAGCTCTCCGAGCAGTTTCCGATGCTGAAGGACCTGCTGCGTGATATGGGGGTGCCGCAGTTTGAGATTTCCGGTTACGAAGCTGACGATATTATCGGCAGCATCTCGCGTGAGGCTGATGAAGCCGGACGCCAGGTAATGATCGTGTCCGGGGACAAGGACATGCTGCAGCTGGCCTCGGAGTATACGACGGTGGCACTGGTCCGTAAGGGAGTTACAGAAGTCGAGCTGTACGGACCGCAGCAAATCCGCGAGAAATACGATCTGACGCCGGAGCAGATCATTGACCTTAAGGGGCTGATGGGCGATGCCAGTGATAACATCCCCGGAGTGCCTGGCGTAGGCGAGAAGACTGCACTTAAGCTGCTGCACCAGTTCGGTTCGGTCGAAGGTGTGTTGGCCGGAACCGGCGAGCTGAAGGGCAAGATGAAAGAGAAGCTGGAGGAACATGCGGACAGTGCCGTGATGAGCAAGAAGCTGGCGACGATTTACCGCGAGGTTCCGCTGGAGCATGCCTGGGAGGATATGGAGTTCGCCGGAATTAAAGGGGATACTGCCGGCCCGGCACTCGCCAAGCTGGAATTCAAATCCCTGCTTGAGCGTCTGTCGCTGAGCGCTTATTCGTCCAGCAGTGATGGAGCTGTAGAAGCGGTTGAAGCTGCCGTCCTGGATATTACCATCGTCGGTGAAAGTGAACTGGAGGACTTGATCTCCGCTCTCCCGGGTATTTCCGCGCTGCATGTGGAATCAAACGGTGAGAACCCGCACCGTGCAGAAGTGATTGGCCTTGGGTTGTCTTCGCCGGAGCGGCATTACTTCGTGCCGTTTGCACTGCTGCAGAGCCATGCCGCAGCTCCGCTGCGGGCCTGGCTGGGAGACAGCAAGGCACCGAAGAGCGGTTACGATCTGCACCGCGCCGATCTGGCGCTGCATTGGCAGGGGATTCCTTTTGCAGGAGCAGCCAATGATGTGCAGCTTGCTGCTTATCTGCTGGACCCGACAGAAGCGAATCAGAACTTGAATGATCTTACCGCCAAATACGGCCTGCCCCGCTTATCACCAGATGAAGAGGTGTTCGGCAAAGGCGCCAAATATAAAATACCGGAGCTTGAAATCCTCGGCAATCATGTGGCGCGCAAAAGCGCTACCGTGCTTGGTATCGTCGAGAAGCAGCAGCAGGAGCTGACCGAGACAGCAATGACCGGACTGTTCGAAGATCTCGAGATGCCGCTGTCGCGCATTCTTGCCGATATGGAAAAACAGGGAATTGCCGTCAATAAAGAAGATCTTAAAGAGCTGGGGAAAGAATTCGAAGCCCAGATTTCCAAGCTGGTTGCTGAAATCTACGAGATATGCGGAACCGAGTTCAACCTCAATTCGCCTAAGCAGCTCGGGGAAATTCTGTTTGTGAAGCTGGGCCTGCCTGTCGTCAAGAAGACCAAAACAGGATATTCCACCGATGCCGAGGTGCTGGAGAAACTGGCCCCATATCATGATGTGGTGCGTCTGATCCTGCAATACCGCTCGATCGCCAAGCTCCAGTCCACCTATGTTGAGGGGCTGCTCAAGGAAGTCTCCGAGGTGACCGGCAAGGTGCATACCTTTTACCGGCAGACCATTGCCGCAACTGGAAGGCTTAGCAGCCAATTTCCGAACCTGCAGAACATTCCGATCCGGCTGGAGGAAGGCCGCAAGATCCGCAAGGTCTTTGTACCGTCCGAACCGGGCTGGTCCATTCTGGCGGCAGATTACTCGCAGATCGAACTCCGCGTGCTGGCACATATTTCCGGTGACGAGCGGATGAAGGAAGCTTTTCTGCATGATATGGATATTCACACCAAGACAGCGATGGATGTGTTCGGAGTCACGGCCGACCAGGTCGACAGCAACATGCGCCGGTCCGCCAAGGCGGTTAACTTCGGCATTGTGTACGGCATCAGTGACTACGGACTGTCGCAGAACCTGGGGATTTCCCGCAAGGAAGCATCACATTTTATTGAGCAGTACTTTGAAGTATATGAGGGTGTACGCCGCTACATGGACGATATCGTGCTTGATGCCCGCAAGCAGGGTTATGTAACCACGCTGCTGGAACGCCGCCGCTATCTGCCGGAGATCAATGCGAAGAACTTTAATCTGCGCTCCTTTGCCGAACGTACGGCGATGAATACCCCAATTCAAGGGACGGCTGCGGACATTATCAAGCTGGCCATGGTCCATATGGATAAGGCGCTGTATGAGCGCGGGCTGAAGAGCCGCATGCTGCTGCAGGTGCACGATGAACTTGTCTTCGAGGTGCCGGAAGATGAGCTTGAGCTGATGAAGGAACTGCTGCCCGAGGTTATGGCCGGCGCGCTCACGCTCTCTGTGCCGCTGAAGGCAGAGGTAAGTTATGGAAGTAACTGGTATGAGGCGAAATAGACTCCCCGCAGCCCCGGCAATTCCGGTATAATGGAGGAGAGGTGAGCTATTATGCCGGAATTGCCGGAAGTAGAAACAGTCAAGAGAACACTTAATGAATTAATTAAAGGCAAGCAGATACAGAATGTCACCGTCCGGTTGCCGCGGATTATCCAGCGTCCGGACGATACTCAGGCTTTTGCCCATATGCTGGCAGGCCATAGCGTGGTTCATGTGGAGCGCAGAGGCAAGTTTCTGCGTTTTGTATTTGACGGTTTGGTAATGGTCTCCCATCTGCGGATGGAGGGCCGGTACGGTCTTTTCCGGGGTGATGAGCCGCTGGACAAGCATACACATGTCATCTTCCATTTCACCGACGGCACCGAGCTGCGTTACACGGATGTGCGTCAATTTGGTACCATGCATTTGTTCCAGCCGGGTGAGGATCTTCTCCTTAAGCCGCTGAGTAAGCTGGGGCAGGAGCCGCTTGATCCTTCCTTTACAGTGGAGAGGTTCAAGGAAATTGTCTCCGGCAGAAACACCAAAATCAAGCCGCTGCTGCTGAATCAGGAATATGTGGTCGGCATCGGTAATATTTATGTAGATGAGGCGCTGCACCGCGCCGGAATTCACCCTGAGGTGAGCGCGAAGGCGCTTACGGAAGAGCAGTTGAACAAGCTGCATCATGCGATTGTGGCAACGCTGACTGAGGCGGTGAATGCCGGAGGCTCCTCTGTGAAGTCGTATGTCAACGGCCAGGGAGAAAGCGGCAGCTACCAGCAGCAATTGCTCATTTACGGACGTAAGGACCAGCCCTGCGCGACCTGCGGCACTCTTATCGAGAAGAGTGTTGTAGGCGGCCGGGGCACTCATATTTGCCCAAGCTGCCAGCCTTTTGGCTGCGGCAGTTAAGTAGGGCATTGCACTAGAGCAAGAGATGATTTACAGGCATTATACACCTCTGCTGTTCATGCTGCTGCAAAAGTAAGGCACCGACTGTCTGTCCCGCCCATATACTGTGTGAAGAATGCTCAATAAAGCGAACGGAGCCCGCGGAACGTTCCGCACGGGCTGCCGGTTCTTCACGGGAGGGATTGCGGGTGCTCAGCCCCTTGTTTTCATTGCTGCTGCTGGCTTTTGCCCTGAGCTTGGACGGTTTTGGTGTAGGCATTACATATGGACTCCGCAAAATGAAAATACCGCTGCTCTCCATTATGATTATCTCGCTTTGCTCGGGGGTAGTCATTTGTGTCTCTATGCAGGTCGGTGTGCTGCTGGCGAAGGTGATTTCACCGCAGGCCGCTTCAAGCATCGGCGCAATTATTCTGGTCCTGATGGGCTGCTGGTCCCTCGTCCAGATGTTGATCCAGAAGGAGAAGGAGCACAGTCCGGGAGGGCGGGAGACAGGAGCGGTACTGCTGCCGGGTGTGGCTTCCATGGGGAAGGCTGCAACTGCTGACCTTGCAGATACAACTGCGGATTGTGTGAGTGAGATCGAAAAAGATGCGCAGAAGTTGGCAGTCTTTTCACTGGAGCTCCGCCATCTCGGGGTGGTCATCCAGATTCTCCGTACGCCGTCTTCGGCCGATATGGATGCCTCCGGGAGCATTTCCTCCATGGAAGCGATGCTGCTCGGAATAGCACTGTCGCTGGATGCTTTCGGAGCGGGTCTCGGGGCTGCACTGCTGGGATTCAGTCCGGTATCCACCTCGCTTATGATCGCCCTGTTCAGCGGAACCTTTCTGCTGCTGGGCATGAGAACAGGCCTTAAGCTGTCTGGTCGTTACTGGATGAAGCATGCTGCTGTACTGCCTGCGTTAATGTTAATTGCAATGGGAATAATGAAGCTATTATGAGGTGAGTACATGATTATGGGCTTAACCGGAGGCATTGCTTCCGGAAAAAGCACCGTGTCCGCACTGTTTGTGGAAAAGGGAGCAAGACTCGTGGACGCTGATGCCATCGCCAGAGAAGTCATGCTCCCGGGACATCCGGTGCTGGCTGCAGCTGTGCTGCATTTTGGGGAAGGAATCTTGCTGCCGGATGGAACACTGAACCGCACCAAGCTGGGGGAGATCGTTTTTCATGATCCGAAAGCCCTGCAGGTACTGAATCAGTTGACGCATCCGGCGATTCGCCAGGAAATCAAAAAACGTATGAACACAATGGAACAAGAAGACCCGCAGCGATTAACTATTGTAGATATCCCTCTGCTGTATGAATCGGAGCTAGACAACCTTTTCGCGCAAATTGTGGTCGTCTATGTTCCCCGGGAGGTCCAGTTGGACCGGCTGATGGAGCGCAACGGGCTGTCTCTGGAGCAGGCCCAAGGAAGACTGGATGCCCAGCTGGATATTGAACTGAAGCGCCGCAGAGCGGACTACATCATCGACAACAGCGGTACTCTTGCCCAAACTGAGCAGCAGGTTGCCGTATTGTGGGACAGGCTGGGCCTATGATGAAATGGCTGCGTAAAAAAAGAGTGCTGCTCCTGTTATTCGTTGGATTCACTGCAATCCTGTTCTTAAGTACCAACTGGATGTCCTGGTTTTATCCGATTTATTATAAAGCAGAAATTCGTGAGCACAGTAGTACCTACGATATGGACCCGTTCCTTGTGGCAGCCATCATCCGGGTGGAAACGAACTATAAGACCGGCCGGGAGTCCAAAAAAGGCGCATTGGGACTCATGCAGCTGATGCCGGATACGGCGAAGTGGGCGCTTGAAAAGGCCAAGCTTCCGGATGTCTCGCTTCAACAATTGAAGAGGGAGCCATCGGCCAACATTGAGCTTGGAACCTGGTATTTGTCATCACTTTCCCGCCAGTTTGATGGCAACCGTACCGCTGTGATCGCAGCCTATAACGCAGGCCCCGGGAAAGTGAAGAGCTGGCTGGAAAAAGGCAATTGGGACGGTACAGCGGCTTCCGTGAAGGATATCCCGTTTGGCGAGACCCGGCATTATGTGCAGCGAGTCATTTATTACTACGACCAGTACACGGAGATTTACAGCGAGTTCTAAGGGAGAAGACTGAGACTGTATTTGTACGAAAAAGAAGCATTAAACAGCCTTGAGGGCCGTTTAATACTTCTTTAGGCAAGCTTATGGGGACAGGTTATTTGTATTGACCTGCCAGTGATTGCTCAGCCAGGGTTACAAGACGTTTAGTGATGTAACCACCGATCGAACCGTTTTCGTAAGAAGTTTTATTGCCTTGGTATCCATCTGGGGAGAGCGTGATACCTAGTTCTTGGGCAACTTCATATTTCAGTTGTTCCAAGGCACCGCGTGAATTTGGAGCTACCAGGTTATTGGAGCTGTTGTTTTGGCTCATTGCTGTTCACCTCCTATCGGTTGGTAACAGTATTATGTGCTGGACATGGCATATTCATAACAACAAATAAACGGTGTTTTCTGGAAAAAAGAGCTACTGGTAGCCGGCGTATTGCCGGACCGGAAAGCGACCATTAATACAAAAGGAAGTGACTTGAGGCTTATGAAATGCCCTTACTGCGATCACACGAATACGAAAGTGCTTGACTCGCGTCCGGCCAACGAGAATAAGTCCATCCGGCGCAGGCGGGAATGTGAGCGCTGCAGCAAGCGGTTTACAACCTTTGAGATGATTGAAGAAACTCCGCTGATCGTGATCAAAAAAGACGGCAGCCGCGAAGAATTCAGCCGCGACAAAATCCTGCGCGGCCTTATCCGTGCCTGCGAGAAACGTCCCGTCTCCGTAGAGCGTCTGGAGTCTATTGTCTCCGAGGTGGAGAAGTCATTGCGTGGCATCGCCTTAGCCGAAGTGGAGAGCCGCCAGATTGGCGAGCTGGTCATGGAGCAGCTCTACCCTGTCGATGAGGTCGCTTACGTCCGCTTCGCCTCCGTGTACCGCCAGTTCAAGGATATCAACATGTTCATGAAGGAACTGAAGGGACTGCTCTCTAAAAACACCGAGGAGTTTGAGGGGTTGTAGAAGCAATTTGCACCCCCAAAAACTTTTTTTGAAAAAGTGTTGACACCGAAGGCGATTTTTTATATTATATAGAAGTCGCCTACGGAACTTAAACATGACGAAGCGATGGGAGCTAACAGCTCAGTCCGGATTTTAGAATACATAGTTGTAGTTCTAAATCAGCCACATGGGGCCATAGCTCAGCTGGGAGAGCGCATCGCTGGCAGCGATGAGGTCAGGGGTTCGATCCCCCTTGGCTCCACCAAATTTCATATGGACTCTTAGCTCAGTTGGTAGAGCAGTAGACTCTTAATCTATTTGTCCAGGGTTCGAGCCCCTGAGAGTCCATCCTAAAGAAACGGCAGAAATGCCGTTTCTTTGCTGTTTCGGGAAGCGGGAGGATGAAGCAGAAGCGGGGAACACAGATCTGTTTAAAACCACTGGTTCATTTCTTCTTAGAATAGAACGTTCATTATTTCACAAAACGTTTGTTTAATGAACAGTTGGGACAATCCATTTTTCATACCACTTGTGTCTTTCAACTTTCATATGTGAGGATTCCAAATTATATTTTCTTCACCCTCTTTAATAGCTTGTTGATAATAATTAACTTTTTTTCGTAGCAACATAATTTGTTGTGTGACTTCTTGAAGGTAATCTTCTGCCAATAATTGTTGATCTCTTATGATGTTATAGCGTTCTTCCACGGTATCTGAACCCTGTTCGCATAAATCGATGTATTGTTTGATATTCTCAAGCGACATACCTGTCATGCGCAGTGCTTTGACGATTTCAACATATTCCACGTCCTTTGAGGAAAAAAGACGTACATTCTGATGATTTCTGATTATATTTGGAAATAGCTCTTTTTTAGCATAGAACCTTACAGTATGGGGAGATAACCCTGTGAAATTTGCTACCTCATTAATGGTGTACATGATATGCTTCCTTTCTCTTGACTGAGAGTAACTCTCAGGTTGTATATTTATCATAACTTATAAATGCTTGATAGAGAAAGGATAATGATTGGTGGAAAATAAGGTATGGTTTGTTACGGGAGCTTCGACTGGACTAGGGAAAGCCATAGTTTTAGAGCTAATAGCTAAAAAGTGCAAAGTAGTAGCAACATCGCGTAATCCGCTAGACATAGAACTTTACCTGCCTGGCGCTCAGGAGAATGACAATCTTTTGGTTTTACCCTTAGACGTCACAAACAGTCAGCACATTAAAAGTGTTGTTGAAGCAACCAAGCAAAAGTTTGGCGGAATTGATGTTCTTGTTAATAACGCAGGTTATGCCTACTTCTCACCTGTTGAAAATGCTGATGATGAGCAAATTGAAAATATGTTTGCTGTTAATTTCTGGGGAGTCAAGCACATGATAGATCATGTGCTACCAATTATGAGAGAGCAAAAGAGCGGAACTATTTTAAATATATCTTCTCTAGGCGGTTTACGTGCATTTGCAGGTTTCGGATACTATCATGCCACTAAGTTCGCTTTAGAAGGCTTTTCCGAAAGTTTAAGTCAAGAAGTTAAGCCTCTAGGAATTAATATTTCCTTGGTAGAACCAGGGGATTTTAACACGGATTTTGCAAGCAGATCTGCAACTGAAAATGAAAATATTATTGAAGCATATCAAGCAACGGCAGGTGAAAATATCAAAAACCTTAGAGAATTATCTGGACACCAGCCGGGAGACCCTAACAAAGCTGCCAAGGTAATATATGATCTGGTGAATCGTGGTGATGTTCCTTTGCGAATTCTTTTAGGGAGTGATGCCTATCAGCGGGCAATGGAAAAGTTAACGGGTATGCAAAAGTTATTTTCGACCTACCATGATATAACAATTAGCACCGATTATTAAAAGTAATGGGGGGAGTTCCTAAAGCCATGAATGGCTGGTTGGGATGCCCTCGTTTTTTACACAGGTCGACGTGAGCGCTTGGTGTGGACATTCCGCGAACGGGACGGTGTTCCAATCGCTGACATGAACGAGACTGTCAAACGCAATTGTAGATAATTAGAAGATACTGCAACGGGTTCTGGGAACCTACAGACCGCCTTGTGATGGAAAGCATGTAATCCATAAGGCGGTCTTTGTCCTGTCTTCAGATTGTTTCGGGTTCGCTCTGAGGAAGGATAATTAGTCACCAGAAGGATCGGCTTTGAAGGCGGCATCCAAGACGACGGTCTGCTCTTGTGCAGAGAAGTTAGTGACTACAATCAGCATTTCATCATTTAGCGTCTGCTGATAGTCGAAAACATCGGGATGCTCCTCAAGCAGTAGTCTGTAATCACTGTACTGTAAAAAATAACTTCGTACCGTTTACGCAACCGGAAATTCACAGTAGTAGTACCATGAACATTACAACAGCTTGGCTTAAAAACAGCCTCCATCTTTCAAAATGACGCCGTGGAGCGAATTCCAGAATATAGGGACATCGGATTCGGTGTGAATTAGTCCTTGTTCTTGCGCGTTGCTGATCATGGTTAATCATTGCCTCATGGCGTTTACAGTACGGCGCATGCTTCCTCGTCGAGCTTGTGGAGATTTTCAGTATTTTGCATGCGACCTTCTCGGTAGGTTTTCAACTTTCGTCACCAGGAATTGTATACAGTTGTCCTTCCTTCACTTGTCAATAAACGATGGAGCTCAAAGATCATATTGACTTTCTGAAATGGAGTGGATACAATGATACCTAAAGGAAACACTGTTACCGTGAATACACGGTACTTAACATTGAAAAAACAAGAATTACTTTCGAGTAATGGTAACGGTGTTTCTATATTATAACATAGTATCAAAAAGGAGAGCACCACTATGACAAATAAGGGGGAATAGGCGCTCGTCACGGGAACTTCTTCCGGTATTCGAGAGCAATTCGCGTGTACAGAATTATCTGGGGGCGCAGTTATCACGTTTTATTACACCAAAGCAAAGTCTTCGGCTTGTTGGAAGCATGCTTCGTCTGCGTGAAGGATACAGCAGCAATAATAAGAATCCGGGTAATCAATCTGATCTTACAGGGAGGACAATACAATGAAAGCTATACAACTGACAAACGGCTTCGGCTTTGAGGAATTAACCATGGCGGAACTTGGCAAACCAGTGCCAGGCCCTAAGGAGGTGCTAATCCGCATGAGGGCAGCTTCTCTCAATTATCGGGATTTAGTGGTCCTCGGCGGATTAATGCCGATCCAAGTCAAATTCCCCTTCATTCCATTATCAGACGGAGCGGGAGAAATTGTAGCCATTGGCCCAGGAGTAACTAGATTTCAGGCCGGACAACGAGTAGCAGGTAATTTTCAACAGCGCTTCATTAGCGGCAGCCCAAGACCAGGGGTGTTAGAAGAAAGTCTGGGAGGTCCGTTGAATGGAGTAGCGGCCGAGTATGTTGTTCTTCATGAAGACGGAGTCGTCGCTATTCCCGATCACCTCACTTATGAGGAGGCCTCCACTTTGCCGATCGCGGCATTAACCGCATGGAGCATGCTAATCGAATACGGTGGTTTGCAGGCGGGTGATACTGTGCTGCTGCAAGGAACAGGCGGTGTCTCCATCTTCGGGCTTCAATTCTCGCTTATGACCGGAGCACGAGTCATCATCACGTCGAGCAGCAACGATAAGCTGGAACGGGCAAAAACTCTTGGCGCATGGCAAACAATCAACTATTCGGAGGTTCCTGATTGGGATAAGGCAGTATTAGAGCTGACTGGCGGCGTCGACCATGTTCTGGATGTTGGAGGTGCGGCAACGATGGGGAAATCCATAAATGCACTTCGTACTGGAGGGACGGTGAGTATGGTCGGGTTCTTATCAGGCTTGACCATTCCGGAATACGATGTCTCCAGCATCTTGCACAAAGCCGCAACAGTTCGCGGCAGTCAAGTCGGCAACCGGGATCACTTTGAAAAGATGAATCGGGCGATTGCCCATCATCGTTTACATCCCGTCATCGACCGTGTATTCCCTCTAGAGCGAATTGCAGAAGCATTCGCGCTCTTGGCTGAAGGAAAGCAATATTTTGGTAAAATCGTAGTCCAAATCTAAAATCACTCAAAAATGATACAGGAGGCACTCTAATGCCCAATAAACCAGTTAACTCCGTTAAACTTACTGAAGGTGTGAATCGTCCTAAACGCTCACTGCGTGCTAGGATATCCAGATGGGTTCTATCACTGCTCGCGGTGCTCGTTGTAGGATTACTCGTTTTCTTACTTTATCCTTCACCGGTCAAACCGTTAAAATGGTCCGCACCGACGGCTCCCTCTTTTGAGGAAGCGGGTCCGTGGCAACAGAACAACAAACTCAGTTCGGCTCAGCTAGTTACTGATGCCCCTCAATTCCCGGAATTCATTACATTCGATAAAGAAGGCCAGCTATATACAGGAGATTCAGACGGGAAAATTTACAGGGTTCCTTTCGATGCAGAGGGCAATCCGCAAAAAGCACAACTGTTTGCAGACACCCAAGGAACGCCTAATGGACTTATATTCGATGCCAAAGGCGATTTGATCGTTACGGATGTCCAGAGGGGACTGCTGTCTATAAACCCATCCGGGAGCATAGAGGTATTGGCCGATCAAGTGGACGGCAAGCCGATCTATTTAGCTAATGAGCTTGATATTGCCAAGGACGGCTCCATTTATTTCTCCGATACTTCTAATTATGGTAGAGTGACCTTCAAAGAAATGGCCGAGAACAAGCCGCATGGACGTTTGCTGAAGTACGATCCAATGACCAAGAAGACGACCGTTCTGTTAGAAGGTCTCTATTTTGCAAACGGGGTTGCCTTGTCTGCGGATGAAGATTTTGTGCTTGTGGCAGAATCGTATCATTATCAGTTGACCAGATACTGGATCAAAGGACCGAAGAAGGGTACATCGGATATTTTCGCAGACAATCTCGCAGGCTTTCCAGACAACATTACGCGTGATGACCAAGGTCATTTCTGGGTCGGTATCTTCACGACTCGCCTTTCTTTTGTAGATCAGATGCATAGCAACCCTTGGCTGGCCAGTACCATGGCTAAAGTGCCGCAGTCGCTGCTTAACGGCGCAAGTGCACCGGCGAAGCATGGGCTTGCTGCGGAGTTCAGTCCGCAGGGAGAGCTAATCGGAAGCTGGCATGATCCGGAAGGCAAACTGTATGGTGTAACTACGGCTGCAAGCCATAATGGTTATTTATATATTGGAACGGCACCTGGAGGCAGCAAGGGTGTTCATCGTGTGCTTTTAACAAAATAAGATTGGAATCTGGGAGGGTGCAAAATGAATCTGGATGATTTGGAGCTATCTTGGAATGAGAAGGAGAGTCTGACCGGTAAAGTGGCCTTGGTGACAGGCGCCAGCAGCGGAATCGGGGCATCGATCGCCAGGAAACTGGTAAAACGTGGCGCCCATGTGACTGTAGTGGCACGCCGGCAGGATCGATTGGATGAGCTGGTTCAGGAATTGCATAAAGAGGGATTATACGAGGTTATGGCGGTACCTGCTGATATTCAAAAGGCTGAAGAAGTACAGCATGTGGTCAATGAAACGATTAACCGCTGGGGCCGTCTCGATATTATAGTTGCCAATGCCGGATTCGGGTATCGAAGTCCATTGGTAGAAGTGGATCTGGAAAGATGGGAGGAGCTGTACAAGACGAATGTACACGGTCTAATGTTGACGCTGCACTGCGGGCTTCCGCCAATGCTGGGTCAGGGTAAGGGAGATGTCATCATCATCTCCTCCATTGCAGGCAAGGAAGTGATTGCCGGAGGAGGTCCATACAGCGCTACCAAATACGGCGTTAACGCCATAGCGTCTGCATTACGTTTGGAGACAATCGATCAGGGGATTCGCGTTACGACGATTCTGCCCGGGGCGGTGGCAACGGAATTTTCTCAGGTGGCCGGGTATTCCGAGGATGAAATAAGGGCGTTTGCTTCGAAAGTTCTGCCGTTACATCCCGATGATGTTGCAGAGGCAGCACTTTATGCATTGGAGCAGCCTGAGCATGTCAGCATTCCGGAACTAACCATTATGCCTTCAAGGCAAGCCCAGCGGTTCAAATAAAACGATGTCCAAATAGTAATAAAAGATCCGTGCCAAATTTGGCAACGGATCTTTTGTTTTTTTCGCCGAAGGAGATTTGGCTGCCGAATATCCTAGTATCCCGGTAACGACAATTGAGATGATGGCTTATGGCATGATGGCTTATGGCATGATGGATGGGGATAAAGTGCTGGATACAGCAATTGAACTTATGGAGAAGGGGGCTTAGTTCATGGCAAGCGGCGCAGAATGGAGGGGCAAAATCCAGAAAGCCAGTACCAAGATTCAGAAAAATAATTATATCAGTGCTATTTCCAACGGGCTGATGGCTTTGATGCCGATATTGATCCTGGGTGCGATATTTTCCCTGATTAATGCTTTGAAGCTGGAGCCTTACCAGAACTTTCTGGAAAGTTCCGGCCTGAAGACGTACACTGCGATTCCGGCTTCGATAACAACCGATTTAATCGCTCTGTATGCAGTGTTCTCCATCGCTTACAATTTTGCGGTACAGCTTAAACAACAGGGATTCTCGGCAGGAATTCTCGCACTGATGCATTGACTCCCGGCTTCATTATTGTTTTCGTGATGCTGATCCTGACAGCGATTTTCGGAGCGACGAAATATGGAAATATGCATGAGTTTGTCTTTTCCATTATCCAATTGCCGCTAACGAGTCTCGGTGGTACGTGGTGGGCAATGCTGATCTGTATTTTCTTAATCCATTTGCTGTGGTTCTTCGGTGTTCACGGTACATTGGTGGTTTACTCCGTAGTAGGACCGATCTGGGTAGCGCTTGGACTTGAGAATCTGGATGCTTACCAAAGAGGTGTAGAAGGCACTCATATTATCGGTTCGCCGTTCTTCCCGGTCTATGTGCTGATTGGTGGTGCGGGTGCAACGCTTGGCCTGATTATTGCCATGCTGTTCGCCAAGTCTACCCGGTATAGAACGCTGGGCAAGCTTGCAATTATTCCAAGTATTATTGGAGTTAACGAGCCGGTCATCTTCGGGATGCCGCTGGTGCTTAACGTGCGTTTCATGATTCCGTTTATTCTAACCCCACTGGTGAGCAGCGGATTGGCTATTCTTTTGACTTCGATCGGAATTCTGCCGGTTCTGCACGGTATTCAAGTGCCGCTTGGTATTCCGGTGCTGGTTAATGGCTGGATGAACGGAGGCTGGCGCGTATCCGCGTTCCAACTGGTAATGATCGGGGTAAGCTTTGCAATTTATTATCCATTCTTCAAAAAAGCCGATTTCGAAGCCTATGAGCTGGAGCAGCAGGCTGAGTCTAAGACGGCGGCCGCAGTAAATTAAATGAATAAGGGAGGCTTATCCGATGCCTAACCAGTTTCCGGAGAATTTCCTGTGGGGCGGAGCGGTTGCAGCCAACCAGGTTGAAGGTGCGTATTGCGAGGACGGCAAAGGGTTGTCTACCGCAGATGTGGTCAAATACGTTCCGCCGGGACAGCGCAAAGCTCTTGAGCATGCTCTCAGCATCTCCAGAGCGGAGCTTACTGCCGCTATCTCGGATACGCAGGAGGGGAATTACCCCAAACGCAGAGGGATCGATTTCTATCACCGTTACAAAGAAGACATTGCCTTATTCGCAGAAATGGGTTTTAAAGTGTTCCGGATGTCGATCTCCTGGCCCCGTATATTTCCAAACGGGGATGAGAAAGAGCCGAATGAAGCGGGATTACGCTTCTATGATGATGTTTTTGATGAGTTGAACAGATATGGCATTGAGCCACTGGTTACGCTCTTGCACTACGAGATGCCAGTGGAACTTGTTACCCGTTACAACGGGTGGGAGTCACGCGAACTGGTCGGGCTGTTCGTCCGTTATGCGGACACGGTCTTCCTGCGCTATAAAAACAAGTGAAGTACTGGCTGACCTTTAACGAAATCAACGCAGTAATCCGCTTTCCGTTTCTGGGGGGAGGTGTGCTGACCGAAGGTAAAGAGAATGAGAAGCAGGCTGCGTTTCAGGCGCTGCATCACCAGTTCATTGCCAGTGCTCTGTCTATCAAGCGTGCAAGGGAGATTAATCCGGAGTTCCAGGTAGGCTGCATGCTGGCCCGCAAACTGATCTATCCGTATTCCTGCCATCCCGGGGATGTGCTGAAGGCACAGGGAGAGAACCAAATGGCCCAGTTCTGTTCCGACGTTCAGGTCAGGGGGTATTATCCGTCATACATCAAACGGCATCTGGCTGATTATGAAGTAAACATTGAGATGGAGCCGGGGGACGAAGCTGTTCTGAAGGAGAACCTGGTTGATTTCCTTTCCTTTAGCTACTACATGTCCTCAACGGTCAGTACGGACGAGAGTATCACAGAGCGGACAGAGGGTAATCTGTCGTCGGGTCTGGTGAATCCGTTCCTGAAGACCTCAGATTGGGGCTGGCAGATTGATCCGACCGGTCTGCGGGTTGTCCTTAAGGAGATGCACGACCGTTACCAGATCCCGCTGTTTGTTGTGGAGAACGGTCTCGGTGCTGCAGATGTTATTGAAGCGGACGGTACAATCAAGGACGATTACCGCATCGAATATCTGGCTCAGCATATCGAGCAGATGGCCGAGGCCATTGCCGACGGCGTGGAACTATTGGGCTACACAAGCTGGGGCTGCATTGATCTGATTTCAGCTTCCACGTCAGAGATGCGAAAACGCTACGGCTATATCTACGTCGATCAGGACGATGAAGGTAACGGCTCCCTGGAACGCATACGCAAAAAAAGCTTCTATTGGTACAAGAAAGTCATCGCCTCCAGAGGGACCGATCTTACAAATCTTTAAATTGGAAAGTCTGGCAAAGACACAAAAATCGTTCCTGGGCAGAAATGTCCGGGGGCGTTTTTGTGCTGTGTTTTTTTCGTGAAAAAGGGCCGTAGTCACACGTTGGTCACAGTAAGCTTTACTAGATAATAATTTGGACTATGTCGTAATATTATATATTATTTGTCGTGTTTTCCTATTAAAAAAAGCGGCTCAGATATGTTACCTTATAGTGGGATGTCAGAATACTATATGTTGGAGGTTATGGAAAATGAGCATTGGCATTGGTCTAGTCAGCTTTTGGCATGTGCATGCTTGGGACTATGTTAAGCAAGCGCAGGCGCATGAGGATACGTTTATCGCTGCAGTATGGGACGAAGACGTGATAAGAGGACAAGAAGCGGCTGAAACGTTGAAGGTTCCTTACTTCGAGTCTCTCGATGATATGCTGGCCCAGGAGGATGTTAACGCTGTCATCGTGGATGCGCCGACAAACATTCATAAGGAGGTAATAGTGGCCGCCGCCAAAGCAGGCAAACATATCTTTACCGAGAAGGTTATCACTCCGACAGTGCAGGAAGTGGATGATATTATTACCGAGGTAAATCGGAATCAAGTGATAATTACCGTGTCCTTGCCGCGATTGAACGACGGGTACACTTTGTCCATTATGGAGTTGATTAGCGGGGGGCTACTGGGAGAGATAACGTATGTCAGAGTTCGCTTATCCCACAATGGGGCCATTGCCGGCTGGCTGCCTGAGCACTTTTATAATAAGGAGCAATGCTTAGGAGGCGCTTTGATCGACTTGGGATGCCATCCTATGTATTTAACCCGCCTATTTTTAGGTCAGGATGTGACGGGTGTAAGTGCCAATTTTGGATATATCACAGGGAAAGACGTGGAGGACAATGCAGTAGCAACCCTGTTTACAACCTCGGGGGCGATCGGTGTGGTAGAGGCCGGATTTGTGAACAGCCATTCGCCGTTTACCATCGAGGTTCACGGAACAGAAGGAACGCTGCTCTTCGGAACGCCGGAGGATAAATTACTTCTTAAGACGAATAAACCTGAGGGTACCTCGGCTAGCTGGACGGAGATTCCAATAAAAGATAATCACGACAGTGCCTTTCATCAATGGGTCAATCATATACAGAGTGATACTTTTGCGGATAATAATATTCAGACTGCCATAGAACTGACCAGATTAATGGAAGCTGCCAATCGCTCGGCAAAAGAAGGACGGGTCATCCGGTTAGCAGATGTAAGGGCATGATCTACCAAACGATGTCTCAAAAGCCGGATCTGCTGGAGAGACTCGATATTACTGTTCAATGGGGACATTATGAGATTGTTGTACTCAGGTTCCATTTAACCTCATTCCCGGCCGGAAAAATCATAGATTTCCATAATCATGCAGAGTTTGAGTTTCACTTTATTCCTAAAGGTAAAGGGAAAGTAATTCTCGCTGAGCAGGAGTACCCATTATCGCAGGGGATGCTTTATTTAACGGGGCCGGGTGTGATGCATTTCCAGGAGGCTGACCCGGAAGAAGCCATGGACGAACTTTGCCTCCATATTGATATTAGACAGAAAAGCAGAGCGGAAGTGGACCCGTGGGAGGCGGCAGAAGCGGAAGAATGTATCGACAAACTGCGGAAACTCCCCCTCATTCCGATCCATGACCGGCATCATGCCATGAATTGCTTTCTGGAAGCCTATGAAGCTTGTGAGGATAAGTTCACCGGATATTATACAGCCATCAAACAGTTTGTAATCAGTATTTTGTTAAAAACAGCAAGAGCGTATGATCCGGAAGGGGTTAGAGCGGAAGCGCCGGTGCGGGATATGCTGAGCTACAGATATGAATACGCTATTCAGTATATCAGGGCTAATTATTCCGGGGCTGTCACGCTGGACAATGTTGCAGAAAAGCTGAATATCAGCTCCAGACAGCTGCAGCGGATTTTTAATAAGGTCAATCCTGATCAATCCTTCTCCCAGATTCTTGAGAATATCCGTTTGGAAGGTGTCTGCCGCAAGCTGTCGGAGGGCAACCAGCCGATTGAACAGATTGCACAGTCTGAAGGTTTTACGAATGCTAACTATTTGCATAATGTGTTTCGCAAGCGGTTAGGAATAACTCCCGCGACCTATAGAAACGGGAAACATACGATAAAGTGAGGATGATAGGTATGAGTAAAGTGTATCGAATAGGCATAATCGGGTGTGGCGGAATCGCGAACGGGAAGCACCTGCCAAGTTTAAGCAAGCTGAACAATATTGAAATGGTTGCGTTTTGCGATATCGTTCAGGAGCGGGCTGAAGCAGCAGCACAACAATATGGAAGCAAGGACGCAAAAGTCTACACCAATTATCAAACGTTACTTAAAGATGGAACACTTGATATTATTCATGTGCTTACTCCCAATGAGTCTCATGCGGAAATCTCTGTCGCTGCGCTAGAAGCCGGCAAGCATGTCATGTGTGAGAAGCCGATGGCCAAGACAGCAGCAGAGGCCAAAAGAATGGTTGATGCAGCCAAGCGAACCGGGAAAAAACTAACGGTAGGATATAACAACCGTTTCAGAGAGGATAGTCTATTTCTGAAAAAGCTCTGCGAAGCAGGAGAATTAGGCCATATTTATTACGCTAAGGCACATGCCATCAGAAGAAGAGCAGTACCTACCTGGGGCGTTTTTCTTGATGAGGAGAAGCAGGGTGGAGGACCGCTCATCGATATAGGAACCCATGCGCTTGATCTGACCTTATGGATGATGGACAATTACCAGCCTAAGGTCGTTTTGGGAACCAAATATCATGAGCTGTCCCAACGGGAGAATGCTGCAAATGCCTGGGGACCCTGGGATCCTGCCAAATTTAAAGTAGAGGATTCGGCGTTTGGAATGATTGTTATGGAGAATGGTGCAACGATCATGCTGGAATCCAGCTGGGCCCTGAACTCGCTGGAGGTGGATGAGGCAAAATGCAGCTTGAGCGGAACGGAAGCCGGCGCGGATATGAAAGAGGGCCTGCGGATTAACGGAGAACAGCATGGCCGCTTGTATAAAAATGAGATTGAGCTGAACGCAGGCGGAGTAGCATTCTACGATGGCACTCAGGTAAGTGCGCCTGACCTGGAGATGCGAAAGTGGATTGAAGCGGTTGAGCAGGATAAGGAACCGCTCGTAAGACCTGAGCAGGCGTATGTAGTTTCCTTGATTTTGGAGGCACTTTATGAATCTGCACGCACAGGGAAAGCCGTTTACTTCGATTAAAGGCAATAAGCCTGAGCGGAATTTTGGCGCCTTATTACATGAAGGCGCTTTTTTCCGTTACAATAAATGAAACATTTCACCAAATTGAACAGGGGGCTAAATGGGATGAAAATAGTGGTCGCTGATGATGAACCCAGACACCTTCGAGGAATGGCGAATCTAATCAACAATCTGCGTCCTAACGTTCGAGTCCTGGTTGCAAAAGACGGGTCCAGCGCGTTAGAGCTTGTCAGATTGGAACGTCCGGATGTCGTGCTGACGGATATCCGTATGCCCAATATGGACGGGCTTACATTTTTGCAGCAGCTCAAAAAAGAAGAACTTCAAACGAAGGTTGTGATGGTGTCAGCTTATAATCTGTTTGAGTATGCCCAGATTGCCGTTAGACATGGTGCATATGACTATCTATTAAAACCTGTAGAGGCAGAGAAGATAGAGGATGTATTGCGGCGTATAGAGCAGGAGCTGCTCACAGAATCGATGCTGAACCTGGAAGCAGAGGAGTTGAAGTTGCGCCTTCACCATACCTCCTCCGCTTATAGAAACCGCTTATATTTAACCTGGCTAAACGGAAGCTTAACGAATCTTGAGCGGGATGAACTGGATACGTATGATTGGCTGCAGGGTGGCGGAGTGGTTATTTTCTCAGAGCTCAGAATCCGCCCCGACCGTCATGGTAATATTGAAAGCGCTTGCATACTGCGAAGCCTGGAGCAAGGATGGATGGCAGCGGGGGAAGCTGTTACGATTCCTTTGAATGTACTTCTGGAGAATGGAGTCCAAGCCGTCACAATTATCCGTAAAGCCACCCTTACCCCGGAGAAAAGAAATGAAATTCGTGCCATCGCTTCCGCTCTATCCTCAGAATGGGAGAATACAGGTCAGCTTACCCACGGGATAGGACTGGAATGTAAATCATTATTGGAAGAAGCACCGCAAGCTTACAGGGCAGCCCAAACCGTAAATAAGTTTAACTTTCATGACTGCTGGAAAGGGATTCTGTTTCAGGATGAGCTGCGGCTGTCCCAGCATCTAATGACACTTGACATGGATAAACTCTTTGAAGCTCTGCAGGGAAATGATGCGGACATGGCTATAGAAATGTGTATTGGAGCGCTCAGAGCGCTTTCAGATGATGGGCATACAGAGCCGATTATTTTAAAAGAAAATGCCTCGCTGCTGCTTATGAAGGTTAAAAGCAGGGCGGGAAATATCGTTGACCGCCAGCTTGGGGATCTTCTAACGAAAACGGCGATTATGGAAATTCAAGCTTGTGGATCTTATACAGAATTGATTGCGCTGGTAGAGGTTACTTTACAGAAGGTTCATTATGCATTACAACAGGCACGGCTGGATAAAAACGAAATTATCGTTACGGGCTGCTTGAGTTGGATTCAGGAGAATCTGAAGGAAGATTTGTCTCTTGAACGAGCAGCCGCACACTTTTCTTTTAATACCTCCTATTTTAGTACGTTGATTAAAAACCGTACGGGAAAAACATTCTCCGATCATGTGGCGGAAGCCAGAATGAGGCGGGCTCAATTGCTGCTGTCCGCGAACAAGCTCAGAATATATGAAATCTCCGCAGAGTGTGGTTATCAGGATACCAAATATTTCTGCAGGGTGTTTAAGAAATACAATGGCATCTCACCCGAAGCGTTTAAACACTTCACGTCTACAGAGGAGATATGAGGAATGAAGATGACCTTTCGAGCCCGGTTGTTTGTCAGCTATATCTTTCTGATCGGAATTCCACTCCTTATTTTGGGGTCCCTTTTCTATCGGACCAGCCTGCAGGTCGTGACGGAACAAGCCCAGAAAAATGTGTATGAGATTGTCAGGAAAAATAATGAGATTATGGACATTAAGCTGCAGATCATTGATCAGAACAGCCAGGCAATGTTCATAGATAAGGATTTATTCAGAATTTTTAACCAAATGGATCCCCAGAACGAAGTAGAGCTGTTTGAAGCAGACCGTCAGGTAACTGCCATACTAAGTAAATATTTTTCCAACAATGAGGATGTGTATGCTTATCAGTTATGGACTTCCTATTTTACTTTCGGCCAGTTGCTGCCGCAAGGAGATCCTACTCAATCGGATATATACCACAAGGCACAGCAGGCAGGTGGGAAATTGGTATGGTACCCTACATATAATTTTGTTGATATGTTTAATCAGCCCTACTTAGAGTCCGGCAATCTGGATTTCCGCCATTTATTTTCTGCGACCAGACTGCTTGATTTCTCTCTGCTGAGCAATACGACACTCGAGAAGATGGATGTTCAGGTGGAACGGCCCGTTTTAGCAATTAGCTTTAAAGCGGAAGCTTTGAAATCTCTATATGACGAAAGTATCCCCGAAGGCTCGGACTTCCTGGTGCTGGATGAGGATCAAAAAATCGTTGCGGGCAGTAAACCAGGGAAAATCACACAAACCTTCTCAGACTCATGGGTAGAGGAACTGGAGCTGGAAAGCAGCGGTGCACGAAGAATGACACTGAAGGGCCAAGCTGTAATCGTCTGCTTCGACCGTTCGGAGGTGACAGGCTGGATATCCATTGTATGGATGCCGGAGTCCTCACTGGTTGGCAGTTTGTTGCAAAGCATCCAGACATCTATTGTCCTCCTTGCCGCTATTATGGGACTTGTGGCGCTCATTTGTGCTTTTTTTATTGCAGGCAGGATTACCAAGCCCATTAAGAAGCTGCTTGCTGCCATGAGATCCGTAGGTGGAGGGGATTTTCAAAAGCAAGTTGATGTTGAAACAAATGATGAGTTTGGCATACTTCTTCAGCGCTTTAATAAGATGAACGACCGGATTCGGCTATTGGTTATAGAAAATTACGAGATTAAATTAAAAGAACAGGAAGCCGAGATTCTAGCGCTGAGTATGCAAATGAATCCTCACTTTCTGTATAATACGCTCAACGTAATGAACTGGACGGCTATTGAAAACAATCAGAAGGAATTAAGCAAAATGCTGGTCAGTTTATCCAATATGCTGCATTATACTTCACGGAAAGACTGGAGTGCTGTTCATTTGTCAGAGGAAATCAAGTGGATGAACAACTACTTCTATATTATGTCCGTTCGTTTTGAGGACAAGTTCACAGTACATTATGCGATTGAACCGGAGCTTTACGAGTACAAAATGCCCAGACTTCTATTTCAACCCTTTGTTGAAAACGCTATCATGCATGGCTTTGATCAGACAGAAGCAGGGGGGGTGATCAGTATCCGTGGCTGGATCGACAGCGGAAAACGTACTTATGTTATTGAAGATAATGGTAGAGGCATGAGTAATGCCACGATCCATGAGATTTTATATAAGGAATCCACTTCGATAGGCATTAAGAATACCATTGCACGTATTCAAATGACTTATGGCGACAGCTATGGTGTTGCCATTAATTCCTTGCCGGGAAAAGGAACCATGATAGTGATCACCTTACCCCTGAATACCTAATAATAATCCACCAATCTAAAAAGGTTCGGGTTATGTAAGCGCTATTACGGACCTTATAATATAAGCATCATAGACTGCAGCTATGAACCAAGCGGGATTGAAATTGAAAGGGGTTTGAGAAATGGCACGACAAAAGAAATCGCAATTTGTGCTCACGGCTCTGTTGTTGATGCTGGTTACCATTTTATCTGCATGCTCGAAATCCGATACCGGCAGCAATAGTAACGCGGCACCCTCAGCATCCGGCGATGCAGAATCACAAGATCCCATTACCCTTCGCCTGTCAGAATGGGGTTCACCCGATGAAGTAGCTGCTTACAAGGTAGCGATTAAGAAGTTTGAAGCGAAGTTTCCAAATGTCAAAGTTGATCTTCAGCATATTGCAACAGATTATGATACGAAGCTGACAACAATGGTAGCGGGGAATGATGTACCCGATGTTGCCATGATGGAATCGGGTACCATTGCTTTTCCATTAGCTGAACAAGGGAAATTCTATAACCTTCAGGAATTTCTGGATTCAGACCCGGATATCAACGTAGACAAACTGGTGCCCAATATTATGTATTCTCTTGAGCCTGGTAATGTGATTGGTATAGGACCAGGCCCCGAATCCTTTGGTCTTTTTTATAACGAAGATATCTTTAAGGAAGCGGGGATTTCACCTCCGCCTGCTAAAGCCTCGGAAGCATGGACATGGGATGAATTTGTAGATGTTGCTAAACAACTGACTGTGGATACGAAAGGCAGAACGGCAAAGGATGCTGATTTTGATTCTAAAAATATAAAGCAATATGGTGTTAATGCTTCCACTTGGTGGGGAGCCTACAGCAACTTTATATACTCCAACGGCGGAGATTTTATCTCGGAGGATGGGAAGACGTTTGCGCTTAACCAGCCGGAAGCTGTCGAGGCGTTGCAGAAGGTATCTGATTTAATGAATGTACACCATGTTTCGCCATCACCCGTGCAAGCCAAAAATATACCGGCGACGAATGTAGCGCTTCAAACCAAAAAGGTAGCGATGGCTATAGACGGGCAATGGGCAAGCGCAGCCTTGGCGCAATCGAAGTTTAACTTTAATGTAGGGGTACTGCCAGTCTTGAAAGAGCCAGTAACTACCGTTGTTGCGGGAATGTTCTCTATCTTTAAGTCAACCAAACATCCGCAGGAGGCTTGGGAGTTGTTAAAGGCGTTGCTTGATCCAGAGTCTTCTATTGATATGATCACTGCAGGCACATGGATGCCATCCTACAAGGATTGGTATACGGACCCGGCATTGTTGGCTAAATGGACGGAGAACCTGGATGCAAGACCTTCGGCTTATAAAGAAGCTATTATAGATGTGCTATTGACGAAAAGTCATCAGACACCAACGGGTTATGTGAAAAATTTCAATAAAATAATGGATATCGTGAATCCGGCCTTGGATAAAGTATGGCTTGGTCAACAGACCGCGCAAGAAGCAATGGACTCCATAGCAGCCAAAGCACAAGAACAAGTTCAAGGACGCCGGGATATCGCACAATAATCGAAGAGACGGCGTTCGGATTATAGAAGATTGGAGGCAGCTATGCGAAAGGGACTGTTTTACGGACTATTATTTACGTCTCCGGCTATACTCGGGTTTATTATTTTTACACTGGGTCCCATGATTGCAAGTCTGGTGCTTAGCTTGACGGATTATAACGTATTTAAGGAGCAAACTTCCTTTATTGGTTTTCAGAATTATTCGAGAATGTTCTCAGGTGAAGATGAGCTGTTCTTCAAATCGTTAGGGGTTACTTTCTATTTCGTTATTCTTCGGGTGCCAGCCGTTATTATTCTTTCTTTTTGTATTGCCTTGCTGCTGAACATGAACGTTCGGGGCAGAGCCATATTTAGGACGATTATCTATCTTCCCAGCATTGTGCCAGCCGTGGCATCGGCGATGATCTGGATGTGGCTGCTGAATCCCGACCTGGGACTGATCAATTCCGTGCTCAGCTGGCTTCATTTACCAACCAGCAACTGGTTATATGCGGAGAATAGTGTTATCCCGTCTGTTGTACTAACCACATTATGGGGAATTGGAAGTACGGTGATTATTTTTCTGGCAGGCCTATCAGGTATTTCCAAGCAGTACTACGAAGCGATTGATGTGGATGGTGGAGGCTGGTATAGCAAGCTGCGCCATATTACGATTCCAATGGTTACACCGACGATATTTTTTAATACCATCATGACCATCATCGGATCCTTCCAGGTATTTAACGAAGCTTATATTTTAACTGAAGGTGGACCGAATAACAAAAGCTTGTTCTATGTATTTTACCTCTGGCGTACAGGCTTTAGAGATACCGAAATGGGGTATGCATCTGCTCTGGCGTGGATCCTGTTCATCGTCATCATGTTCTTTACGGTTATTGTATTTAAAACCTCGAAGTCATGGGTGTATTACGAAGGAGGGGAGCGTACTTGAGACAGTCAAAGCTTTCCCTTGGATCTGGTTATGCAGCGCTTATATTCATCTCCCTTTTGTTTATCGTACCGTTCGTCTGGTTAATCCGCAGCTCGCTCATGGATTTATCGCAAATCTTTACGATGCCGCCGGAATGGATTCCGAGGCCGTTTCATTGGGATAATTTCCATAAAGCCCTTACTGTGCTGCCGTTCGATACTTTTTTCACCAACACGATTATTATTGTAGCTAGTGTTCTTGTAGGTACAGTCTTAACGAGCAGCATAGCAGCCTTCGGATTTTCACGGATCGTGTGGAAGGGCAGGGATACAGTATTCGCTATTCTTATGTCCAGTATGATGCTGCCTGCTGCCGTAACAATCATTCCAAGCTTTCTTGGCTGGAAAATGTTTGGTTTCTACGATACGTATTATCCATTAATCGTGCCTGCTTATTTCGGTGGGGGAATTTTCAACATTTTTTTATTGCGCCAGTTTTACTTGACGATCCCACGGGACTTTGATGAAGCGGCATTCGTGGATGGAGCTACCTATTTACAAATATACACGAGAATTATACTTCCGTTAAGCCGTTCGGCGGTTATCGTAGTTGCACTGTTCAGCTTCCTGGCTTCCTGGAATGATTTCATGGGCCCCCTGATTTATTTAAAAAGTGATCATCTCTTTACCTTGGCGCTTGGGCTGCAAATGTTTCAAGGTTCGTACACTGCGCAGTGGGATTTGCTTATGGCGGCTTCAGCAGCAGTTGTCTTGCCTTGTGTAATCGTATTTCTAATCGGACAACGATATTTCCTTGAGGGGATTACATTATCAGGTCTGAAGGGGTAATGACAGGAAAGTGAGGATACCTCATAATGACAAAAATTAAAACACATCTAAGTAATTGGCAGGGTGTGCCGTTCACGAATGTAACCATTGAGGATGTTTTCTGGCGTCCGCGTCTGGAGGTGTTGAAAAAGGTTACGCTGCCTGCCTGCCTCACGAAATGTGAGGAGACAGGGCGTATATCGAATTTCGCCAAAGCGGGAGGCTTAATAGAAGGGACTTTTGAAGGCATTTATTTCAATGATTCCGATGTCTATAAGGTCATCGAAGGTATTGCCTATTCGCTTATGTCGGAGCCGGATACGGAGCTGGAAGCGCAAGCGGACCGGATTATTGACCTTATAGCCTCCGCCCAGGAACCGGACGGTTATTTGAGCACTTATTATACGCTTGAAGCACCCGAGTCCAAATGGACGGATATGGAGAAGCATGAGATGTACAATGGAGGGCATTTAATCGAGGCAGCGGTTGCTTATTTTGAGGCAACCGGCAAGCCTAAGCTTCTTGATGTCGCTTGTAAATTGGCGGATCATTATGACAGTCTGTTTGGTCCAGGCAAACGCCATTGGGTGGAAGGCCATGAGGAAATTGAGCTTGCTCTTGTAAAGCTCTACCGTGTTACCCGGGAACAACGATATTGGAAGCTCTCCTTGTGGTTGCTTGAGGAACGTGGACATGGATATGGAGTTGGAGAAATATGGGACACTAAGGAGTGGGGCCCTGCGTATTGCCAAGACGATGTTCCGGTCAGAGACATCCAGCGGGTGACTGGTCATGCTGTCCGGGCGATGTATTTATATACCGCTATGGCGGACGTGGTTCACGTGTCGGGGGAACCTGATTTTGTTGATGCCCTGCATAGAGTATGGTCACATACGGTAGAGCGCAATATGTATGTGACTGGGGGGATTGGTCCATCCGGCCATAATGAAGGATTTACACATGATTATGATTTGCCGAATGAATCCGCTTATTGTGAGACCTGTGCCGCTATCGCCATGGTTTTCTGGAATCATCGCATGAATCTGTTGTTTGGAGATGCCAAATATGCGGATGTGGTGGAGCGGGAAATGTACAATGGCGCTTTGGCAGGAATATCGTTGACCGGAGACAAGTTTTTCTATGTTAATCCACTGGCTTCGAAGGGCGATCACCACCGGGTGCCTTGGTTTGACACCTCGTGCTGTCCGACGAATTTGGCACGGTTCCTCCCGTCTATTGGTCAATATTCATATGCTCAGACCGGTCAGGGCATTGCAGTCAATCAATATATGAATGGTGAAGCAGAGATCGTAATGGAGAGTGGGCTGGGCGTTAAGCTCAAGCAAACCACTCAATATCCTTGGAACGGTAAAATTGAGCTTACGGTGGAAGCGGATAAAAGTGATTGTTTCAGCATTTATTTGCGGATACCTGGCTGGTGCAGGGGTTATAAGGTTAAGGTTGGAGGTAAATCCTTGCCGGGAGTTGAGGCGTTGACTGAGCAGGGTTATATCGCTATTCATCGAGCTTGGTCACAGAACGATACGATTGAACTTGAACTGGATATGCCTGTAGAAATCATTCAGGCGAGGCCGGAGGTGCTGGACAATCAAGGCCGGGTTGCCATTCAGCGAGGTCCTATCGTGTATTGCCTGGAGCAGTTGGATAATTCCCGGCTTTCCTATGATGGGTATTCATTTTCTGCCCATGAGACGTTACTGGTGGAGCATCAACCGGAACTGCTCGGCGGCGTTACTGTTCTGAAAGGCAAGGATGGGGAAGGTAGACCTTGTCAATTCATCCCTTATTATGCCTGGGACAACAGGGAATCAGGATACATGCAGGTTTGGATACGGAAAGCGGAAGATAAGGGGCTGTATAGCTTTTAAGAGAAAGAGGAGTTGATCTTCATTGAAGGGCATACTTCAATCATAGTCTTCCGTTAAGGTTCATTCCTTCCGATAAACGGATAATCGGAAGGAATGACGTATATATAACTTTCCCTCCAACGATTCCGAATGCCGCTATTTGCTACCGGCTTCCCATCTTAGATTCCAGTTATAATACTGATCCAATTCCTGGTGCCCGGCGAAATATTCTACGAGTCTCTCCACGCTGAATGTCTCATCATTGTGATTACGAATCATGGCGATGGCACACATCCCCTTATTGTTGTTATGCTCATCCAGCCGGACCTCGATCTCTGGTCCGCTCTGCTGCTTGATGGTTACAACAGCGTCAGCCTCCGACCAGTTCGTAATTCCCTCATAGATGAAAGCAAAGATAACAATTCTGCTGATTTCGGAAAGATAATGGCCATTAATCCGCAGATTCTCGCCCGTGACAATGGATCCGGTGCGGTCATCCCCGTCTAGGGAGATATAAGGCGGTCTGTTCAAGCTTCCGAAGGATTCTCCGAGTGCTTGGACAGAGCCTTTAATGCCATTTTTTAATTCAAACAGACAACCAAGGTCAAGATCGATGCCTTTACTGCCGAACCAGCCCGATGATTTTTTTTGATACCAGTTGAGATTAATCAGTACCTCGCCCAGGGATTCCGTCCCTTTCTGGAGATTGATCATCTCCCCGCGTTTCTTAAGCAAGATGGTATTGAGATCTAGAGGAGGGGCCTTAGGCCGTGACCGCAGCTCTGGGAGAGGAATGGGTGACTGCTGCGATTGAATTACTGGGCTAGAGGGTAGAACTGACGGCACTATGTTATTAACCTTTATTCCATAACTTTCGCATAAGGCAGCTAAGCCTCCTGCATATCCGGAACCCACAGCGCTGAACTTCCATTCATTATTGTATCTATAGATTTCTCCGGCGACAATGGCGGTCTCTACAGAAAAAGCTTTACCTAGCCTGTAGCGGATAAGTTCTGTTCCATCAGCGGCGTTGATAATCCGTAAATACGCATCGTCCAGTAGCGAGAAGTTTTGCTGCCGCTTTTCACCCTCATAAATCGTTAGCGCAAATGCAATCCGTTCGTAGTCCGTAGGAATTTGCCGAAGCTCAACAGCGATTTGGGTGTTATCGGTTAACCCCGCGTAGGCTCTTTTATCGGACAGTAATACAGCTACGGATTGATTCGCAGCAGAAGGGTTGCCATAAAAAATAAGATCGTCATCTTTAGAGACTGTCTGGGCCGGCGTAAGCAAAAAAGCAGAAAAATCAACCTCAACCTCAGATCTGGTATTATGCCAGCCCATTCCTACTATAATACGGGTAAGTAAAGGCTCGTCTTTCGTTAAATTACATTTTTGTCCCTTAATCAGATCAAATGTCATTAGAATCAGCCTTTCAAAAGATTAGTAGCGCTGGATCAATACCTGAGCAGGTTAGAATCTGCCACGTCTTCCGGCGTCGAGATTCGGGCCGTTCAGACTGGATAGCTTCTCCAAGGAATGTTCGTAAATACGTACAATATCCTGCACCTTTTGGAACTCCGGATCCGAAGGACCCAGATTGTCCATGAACATACGCTGCAGGATTTCCTTATAAAACGAAATGCGGCTTCCGATAAGCCCACACTCGTAATCAATGACCTCTTCAACCGTGTGCTGCTCAACAAAATCCATCATGTCATCGGCCGGGCTATCGTGTGACTCCCGCTCATTGCGTGCAGCAATCGGAGTGTTAACATTCTCGAGGTTAACGGTGGAACGTATATCGGAAAAAAGAATACTTTCTTTCGCCAGCATTACCTGAAAAGGCTTGTGCTTGAACAACTCTTGTACGACAAGAGTGCACATCGCCTGATTCCCCAGCAGCATACCATCAAAAGGGTGAAGAACCCATCCCCTGTCATCCCGGTACAGGCTGAACGTGAAGTATTCACCTCCATATTCATATTTCAGATTTATAGCAGTCTCTGAAGTAAGCTCATATTGAAATGCATCCATTGTTCTACTTGCGCCTCCTGCTTCTTTGTTCTTTGTAATTATATTAGCATAGCAGAATATGGGGAATCTTGGGAGAGCGGATTTTCCCCTTTATTATTTACAACGGATTTAGAGATTTGGTAATGTATAAAAGTACATGTACATCCCAATGGGTAGGAGGAGACGTGATGGGCAAAAAAAGCCCGAAAGTCAAAGTTCAGTTGGATTCTGGAGATATTCGCACTCTGGCAGACCAAGAGATCAAAGCCATCCTTCGTGCTGCTGATGAACTAATTATGACTGGAGGGAGGAACCTGCTCGCCAAAATTCTGAAAGGCTCTAAAGACAAGAGTGTGCTAAAGCATGAGCTTCAGCTATCTCCCGTCTATGACTTTTATCATGAATTGAAGCTGGAGGATATTATGCATCGAATCGACTGGATGATCCGCAAAGGGTATCTGGAAATCGAATATAGCGACAGATTGCCGTTGATAGTTTTTTCGGAAAAAGGGTGGGCTATATAACGTGAAACATATGCTGAGGAGTTACTGCTCAAGCTTGGCTCATTGCTGGACGGGCATGACTATTCTTATGTAGAAACGCTTAAGGATCGCAATCGCGGAATGATCCTTCTACTGATTGAGAAGATCAAAGGGACAGGCAATGCCCGTTTTGTGCCCCTGCTTAGAACCTGGCAAGCCATAGAATACAAGAAGGTGCAGGCAGAACTCCAAAGTGCTGTACAGTATTTGCTAAAAGAAGGCCAGATTAAGTGATGTGCGAGGAAGAAAAAGCAATGGGTTGGTACTATTTCGCGCCCGCCTGATCCAACCCTAAGCCCCAAACACCAGCTTCTGCGATAGGTTATCGAGTCCCTGAATTCCTTCTCCTGAACTTCGGACCCCACAGCCTTTATTTTCTCTAATTGACACATTTAGCAATGCTAACGGACCGTGCTGCACTTATTCCCCTCCATCAGGCATGTTTCACGCGGAAGGTCAGCAATTAGCTGCATCTGAGTCCGGAAGGTAGACAAAACAGTGTTTATGGTGGAAATAAAGGCTCCTAGGTCCGTAGTAATTCACACGACTCCTTCACCATACCTTACAGTAATATGATCCAGCAGGAGTCAAACCGCTAGCCGGGCACCCCACCCGCATTCTCATAAATATTCATGACCACCTGCTGGATCGGCAGTTCCTTGACCGAAATGTCGGAGAAGCGGTGCTTCCTGGAGATTTCTTCAATAAAATCGCTGATTGAAATAAGTGCCGTATCCACTTCAAGCGTAATTTGAAAGTCTGACGGGCGCTCGACCACCTTGGTGTAGGCATTGTCGAAGATGGTTTTGTGCACAGACTCTGCAAAAGTAAAACTGACCCGTTTCTTATCCCCCAGAAAAAGCTTCAGCTGCTGAAGCGATTCATCAAAAACCTTTTCCCCGTGGTTAATGACAATGACCCGGTGGGCAAGCTCCTCCACATCCTCAAGATCATGGGTGGTCAGAATACACGTCATATTATGCTTCTTGTTCATCTGGTGAATGAATTCGCGGATTTTGACCTTGGCGATCACATCAAGCCCGATGGTCGGCTCATCCAGAAACAAAACCTCCGGCCGGTGCAGCATAGCCATGACGAATTCGCATTTCATTCGTTCGCCAAGGGACAGCACTCGTGTGGGCTTTTCAATCACATGTGCAATATCCAGCATCCCCGTCAGCTCTTCCAGACGGCGTTTAAAGTCCTGATTGGCGATTCCGTAGATTGCCTTGTTCATGTTGAAGCTGTCGATAGGCGGAATGTCCCAGATCAATTGGGATTTCTGACCGAATACGGCTCCGATTTTGCCGACATAGCGCTTCCTGTCCCGGGCAGGCGAATAACCAAGAACTTGAATTTCACCGCTTGTGGGAAACAGCGCACCGCAGAGCATTTTGATCGCCGTTGATTTCCCCGCCCCATTGGGACCCAGAATACCGCAGATTTCCCCCTGCCCAATGGCAAAGCTGATATCGTTGACGGCGTTGACCACGACCTCTTCACGCTGGAAGAAGCTCTTAAAGGTCTGACCCATACCTGCGCCCCGCTTATAGGTTTTATACGTTTTAGTCAAATGCTTCACATCAATAACCGGCATCATCCGCCTACCCCCTCGTACAATCTGATCATATGCCGGTAAATCCATACTCCTGCCGCCAGAAATAAAAAGCAGGGCAGAACAGCAGCGAAATCGCTGGCATGCACCCGTCCTAGGAGAGCGGAAGCAGGGAAGAAGCCTACCATTCCCACAGGAATTATCATCGTGGCCAAAGCTTGTACAGCCTTCGGAAATATGGGCAGCGGATATTTTCCAATGTGCAGCACACTGTCAGCAAGTTCGGAAATTCTCGAGTTGCCCACCCATTTGAAGGACATAGCGGCCATCATTAGAGATAGTCCTGCCAGGACCGCCGTCCCTGCGATAAACATCCCGGCAAATTGGAGCCAGAATAGGACCGGAATGGTGCCGACATGCATAGCGGAGAATATGAATAGCGAAACCCCGCCCAGAAACAGGCCAACACTTTCGGTAGAAAATGTTGTGGCAACAATAAAAAACAGCGGATTCAGCGGTTTCATAAGAATAACCTCGAAGCTTCCCTCACGGACATGCGACATTGTGGTCCAGAGAACGCCGCCGAAAATAAGGCTAGAAAGGCCGCTGGACATGGTGAATACAGACTGGATCAACAACACCTCGAACAAGCTCCAACCGGGAAAGCTGGTGCCCGCCCGGTAAATAAGCAGGGTCACCAGCGGAAACAGAATGTTGCCGGCCAGGGTGATCAGACTGCTGATAATGAAATTCATACGATAGGCCACAGCCGACTGCAAAGCAGAGTACATGCACTGCCTGTAAATATCCAGATACCGTTTCATGTAAAAAACTGTCCTTTCATGGGGGCATTCACGCGCCGACAGCAGTAAACTGCTTCATGGCCAGACGGCGAACAAGCTCGTTTAATCCGAACGTAACGAACAAGGCCGCCGCCTGTATGCCCACGGCTTGCTCAATGGAAAGCTCAACGCCTCCAAGGGAGTAATGGCCGGTAAAAACCATTGCAGGCAGGTAGGCCATGTACTGGAACGGCAGGAAGAACTGGATCACCTGAAGCCAGTGCGGAAAAAAATCAAGCGGAATAAGCGCACCCGAAAAAATACCCGACACCAGCATAAAAGCGCTTCGTATTCCAGCTGACTGGACAAGCCAAAATGAAGTCAGGCCGATCATGTAGTTCACATAAAAAATCATTAGAAAGGCAAGCAGCACCGACAGAAGCATCCATGGAAAGCTTGCCGGCCGCATATCAACTCCAAAAATAAAAATGAAGATCAAGAGGCAGGGTAAAAATTCAAACAGGAAACCGAGAGACCGATGCCCGATCTTCTGAAACAAAGCGAAAGAACGGTGATGAATCGGGCGCAAATGAAAGGTAAGAAACTTACCGGTGCGCACAAGCATGGATAAGTTCCAATCGGCAAAATCCATGACCAGGTAACCGATAAGCGCAGTAGCGCCGAAATAGCGGATCATTTGGGGGAGTCCGATACCGCCGAGCGAAGCATGATCTCCATATACCGCCGTCCAGATATAATATTGCACCATAAAATATACAGGACCGACGATAATGGACACCATGGAGTGAGTGCGGTAGGCACTCCATTCCTTGTAAGTTACCTCCGCCACCGTCCGGCAAATAAGCCATTTGCGTTGCAGGCTATTCATCAGGTGAGTCCAGACCAAATGATATTAGTTACATTAAATAGGCCCTCTGCGTACCAATTATCACCGGTAAAAGGCACAAACCATACAGCGGCAAGCTGCTCTGTAGGGTCGATGGCCATGCAGCAGGCTCCAGCGCCTTCATGAAAATAGCTGGTTGGAGAGTAGAGGAAGGCGGGGCCTCTCCTCATATCCAGTCCAATGCCATAGCTCCGGTCTTTGACATCGTTATCCCAGCAATAATCGGGAACCCCGTACAGGGTGCGGGTCGTGATCTTCTCAACCGCTTTGCGGCCGACGATACGGGTATCGCCCAGTGTTCCCATACCTAGGAGCATGTTGGCGAACCGGATGAGGTCGGCTGGCGTAGAGGCAAGGCCTCCGCCGGTGCTGGAGACTGTATCCCACAGCTTTTCCTCTGGAGAGACTTCAGGCAGATTACCGTTAATTAGATCGTTCAGCCGCTTCTCACGTCTCTCGTTTCTTATAATGGCGCGTCTGGCTAGCTCCGGCGTCAGTTCCCAAACAGTATCCTTCATGCCAAGAGGCTTCAGGATTTGCTCTTCTATGTACTGTTCCGCGGTTACGCCAGTCACTTTCTTGATGATTTCTCCGAGCAGGCAGAAGCCAAATGAGCAGTACTGCCATTCCTCGCCGACTTTTTTATTGACCCCGCAGCTCAGCGCGGCTGTGATCCAGTCCGGATCCCCATTCTCAGGGTTATATTTTTCGAAATATTCACCGATTAATTGCCAATAAGATTTATGATAGGGAACTAAGCTGCCCGCACAGTCGGGAAACAGGCCCGAGGTATGGGTCAGAAGGCTGTAAATATCGATTTTGTTAAAAGGGTCCACGTTAAACTGCTCCAGGAACGTGCTGACAGGAAGGTCAAACCGGAGAATACCGTCCTCCACAAGCTTGGCCATTGCTACTGAGGTAACGGCTTTAGTAATGGATGCGATATTATGAACAGTTGTCGGTAAAAGCGGCTCGGCCCTGTCTTCCCGGAACGAAAGCGGTCCCATAGCACCGTGCATAAATGTCTTTCCATACCTTGAGACGCAGTAAGCTGCGGCCTGGATTTTATTTTGATCAATCAGGTTCTGGAAGTGGTTGTGCAAAACCCCGATTCTCGAAGTATCATAACCTACCTCTGCCGGTGAACAGTCGGTAATGCCTGGCGTAAACAGCATACATATATGCCTCCTTGAAATTATTAGCACCATGCAAGGATACCTAATCTATCTAAGCGCTTTCACAGGAACTCGCTTATTCGTGCCGCTCTGCATGGTAATAGCTTTCAGCACGATACCACTTAAGTATATTTCCAGACATTGGATGTTACAATGGCGAATTTGTATATAACCATACTTGCCCGGGTGATGTGTTGTGTATGAATCTTAATAAAGGATGATATTAACAAAGGAGAAAAAGATTGCAAGAATGGCATATAAAAAGGTATAAATATATATGTGACTTGTCCGGTAGAGATTTTTGACAACATTTTTATATTTTTTTGGTGACTGATTAAAAAATTGAGCAACAGCGGTCGATAAACATCATATACGAATAATGCAATATTCATATTCACTCGATTTGCATGCAGTCTAATAGAATTCTAACAAAAGAGAGGGCTGGCTGTGGACGGAAAATCAAATGCTTCTGCCTTGCCGCGTAACACATTGCTGAATGGCGTCTATCAGATCAAAAAAGTAATATCACGCAGTGAGCTTGGAATCGTCTATTTGGGAAGGGAAAAGGAGACGGGAAAACCAGTCGCAATTAAGGAGTTTTATCCGGCGGTGCTGGCCCGGCGAAAAGCTGATAAGCGTACGGTTGAAATTCGATTGGGGAATAGTCTGGACAAATATGATGAGCTTCTGCATTCGTTTATGCAAGAGGCGGAGCTTCTTTCTGAATTGAAGCATCCTCATCTTCTGAAGTATCTTGCTCATCTGGAAGCTAACGGGACAGGATATATTATTATGGAATACTGCCAGGGAACATCTCTGGATAAGTGGCTGAGTGCACGTGGAGCGGTTGACCGCGCGTTATTCATCAATCATACCTTACTACCGTTGGTGGAGACGCTGGAATACATACATACTCAAGGCATTATTCACCGGGATATTAAGCCCTCCAATATTATGATTATGGAAGATGGCACTCCGAAGCTTATTGATTTTGGGTCTGCAGTCCGGCTTCCGCTTAAGGAAGGGGAGAAGCAGACAATCTTTACATCAGCATGCTACTCTCCCTTGGAGCTTTACTCTGAATTGTCACCTCATAATGAGATGTCTGATATATTCAGTCTGGCTGCGTTATTACATTATTGCTTCTGTGGTGAAGCACCTGCCGATGTGAAGCTGCGCTTGTTCGATGAACAAATTCCTGCGGTTAGGACCAAGAATCCGGAAGTCAGCCGCTGGCTGTCGCGAACCGTTCATTGGGGACTGGCCATGCGCCAGGAACAGCGTTGCCCGTCACTCGCCAAGTTCAGGAGGGCACTGCAAGTTCAGTCTTTTCTATGGAAGTGGAAAGGTACAGCAGTACTTGGGAAGGCAGCGATGGATCTGTCGTCCGGAAAGAAATAGGACAACCTCAGGACAACCTCTAAAGGTTGTCCCCAGATTGTCGAGAAACCCAGGTCATTTTTATGACTGTGGGTTTCTTTTTACGTTCAGGCAGAGGTGAAATGGGGAAAAGGAGGGGGTTACCCCCGCTTTTCCAGGCGATCCAGGTGGATCGCTATCTTTTTCATGTTCTGCACGGA
>NZ_JBYTDQ010000017.1:0-62239 GCF_058791575.1 Paenibacillus sp. EB106-06-01-XG199
GATTATCTCGTCACCAGCAACTCTTATAATATATCACATCCAGCCGATCAATGCAAGCTCTTTTTTTAACTTCTTTTCCGAGCCAGGCGTTGATGTTTCGCGGCCAGAAATAGAATATATCATGTATGGTTCTGCATTGCAAGCATTATTTTAAACTAGGTTGGATACACCGCTTCCCGCATACCCTGTAGTCCATTACACCAATTCTAAACCCACAGTGCCCAAGGAACTGCTGTATAATACAGCGGCCCTTGGCTCTGTGAAATAAAACATTGAAATTATTCAGTCTTGTTGCGCATATGCGGGAACAACAGAACATCACGAATTGAAGCAGCATTGGTCAGCAGCATGATCAGACGGTCTACACCGATTCCCAGTCCGCCTGTAGGAGGCATACCATATTCCAGAGCACGGATGAAGTCATCGTCCATCTCATGGGCTTCATCATTGCCCTGCTCCTTCTCCTGAATCTGCGCTTCAAAGCGCTGACGCTGGTCAATCGGGTCGTTCAGCTCACTAAAGGCATTCGCGTGCTCGCGTGCGACGATAAATAGCTCAAAGCGGTCGGTAAACCGCGGATCTTGATCGTTCTTTTTGGCCAGCGGCGAGATTTCAACCGGATGACCCATTACAAATGTAGGCTGAATCAATGTTTCCTCAACAAACTGCTCAAAGAAGGCATTCAGGATATGGCCGAAGGTCATATGTTTTTCAACCGGTACACGGTGCTCCTTAGCCAAAGCTTGTGCTTCCTCATCCGTCATCTGAACACCAAAGTCCACACCCGTTACTTCCTTAACGGCGTCAACCATGGTCACACGGCGCCATCCTGGTGAGAGGTCCACTTCCTGGCCTTGATAGTTGATCTTCTGGCTGCCAAGAACCTCCTGGGCGATATGGGCGATCATGCTCTCGGTCAAATGCATAATATCCTTGTAGTCGGCATAAGCCTCATACAGCTCAATCATGGTGAACTCCGGATTATGACGCGTCGAAATGCCCTCATTGCGGTATACACGGCCGATCTCATAAACTTTTTCGAGTCCGCCGACAATCAGACGTTTCAGATGCAGTTCAATCGCAATCCGCATATACAGCTGCATATCCAGCGTATTGTGGTAGGTGATGAACGGACGTGCAGCGGCTCCGCCGGCAATCGCATGAAGTGTTGGGGTTTCAACCTCAAGGTAGCCAAGGGAATCCAGGTAACGGCGCATCGACTGGATGATCCGCGAACGGGCAATAAAGGTCTGCTGTACTTCAGGGTTAATGATCAGATCTACATAACGCTGGCGGTAGCGCAGCTCAACATCCTTCAGGCCATGATACTTCTCAGGCAGCGGCAGCAGAGATTTGGACAAAACCTCAAGATTGGACACTTTAATAGAGGTTTCGCCAGTTTTTGTTTTGAACACGATACCGCGCACTCCGATAATATCGCCTAAATCGAGAACATTAAAGGCTGCGTATTGTGCCTCAGGGATGCTGTCCTGGCGCACATAAATTTGGATTTTGCCGCTAAGATCCTGAATGTGGGCAAAACTCGCCTTACCCATGACACGTTTAGCCATAATCCGACCGGCAATGCTGACTTCCAGAGCCAGCTCGTCCAATTCCTCTTTTGTTTGTCCGTCATACTTAGCCAGAAGGTCCCCGGCACCTGCTGTGCGGTCATATTTTTTGCCAAACGGGTCAATTCCCAGTGCCCGCAGCTCGTCCAATTTAGCACGGCGAATCTGCAACAGCTCACTAAGCTCTTTTTCCGTGGTTTCCACGGTATTCATTTCCTCAGTCATGTTCCTCATCCTCTCTAATGCCTCATGTCATATACACAAGAAGAAACGGCTCCACCTCCATAATTGAGGGCAGTCCGTTCCAGTACAAAATATAAGCTATATGTGTTCAGCCATATTTTTCGGGCGATATCTCTTCTTTATTTAGAAAAAAGCTTCCCTAAGGAAGCTTTCCGGGCCCTGTTCCTTCTTCTGCCAGTGCAGTGCAGTTCTCTGTGCGAGGGCAGCATGTCTATTCACAGGCGCAAAGCGCCTGTAGATTACTTCATTCGGATATCAAGAATTTTATATTGAATGACTCCTGCAGGTACACTAACATCTACAACAGTGCCGATTTTCTTACCGATAATAGCTCTGCCTACCGGGCTTTCATTGGAGATTTTATTGTTAAGCGGATCGGATTCGGCTGTACCAACGATTGTGTATTCCATCACATCGCCATATTCCATATCTTCAACGCTTACAGTAACCCCGATACTTACCACATCGGTAACGATCTCATCGCTATTGATGATGCGAGCGTTGCGGAGCATTTTTTCCAAAGTGATAATACGCCCTTCGATAAAGGCCTGTTCATTCTTCGCGTCCTCATATTCGGAGTTCTCGCTGATATCTCCGTAGCCAATCGCCACTTTAATCCGTTCGGCCACTTCGCGGCGTTTCACGGATTTGAGGGTCTCCAGTTCTTCTTCCAGACGCTTAAGTCCGTCCGGCGTAAGGATGACTTCTTTATCGCTCATCTCAACCGATTCTCCTGTCGTATACATTTATTGAAAACACCATACTATATGCGAATCCAGAGGGATAAGAACCCTCCATGCTGCATTGCCCTTGCTGTAACGGCGATTTTATACTGTGAAATTATATTGGAACCGCTACAAAATGTCAATGACGCCCCATATAATGTTCCGGTGTTATCTCTTAAAGCCAGTGGAGACGGTGATTAAACTGCCGAGAGAGACGGATTACGGCCCTCTTGTTCTTCTTCATCTTTAAGCTGTGCGACAAAATCATTCAAGATCCGCACCATTTCATCGCGTTTGGTTTCTTCCATAATGACATCCTTTACGCGGGCAGCAGCCTTAAGACCTTTTAAATACCAGGCTAGATGCTTGCGCATTTCACGAACCGCTACCGCCTCGCCTTTAAGGGCCACCAAACGGTCCATGTGAAGAATCGCCACTTTGATCTTCTCTTCCGCTCCCGGTTCAGGCGTCAGCTCACCTGTGCTCAAATATTGAATGGTCCGGTACAGCATCCATGGATTACCTAACGCGCCGCGTCCAATCATAACCCCGTCGCAGCCGGTCTGATCCAGCATGGCCCGGGCATCCTCAGGTGTGTTAACATCGCCGTTGCCGATGACAGGGATCGAAACAGCCTCTTTAGCCATTTTAATATACTTCCAGTCGGCATGGCCGGTGTAGAGCTGCTCACGGGTACGTCCATGCACACTGACAGCCTGGCCTCCGGCACGTTCCACTGCGCGGGCATTCTCTTCTACAAAGATATGCTCGCTGTCCCAGCCGATCCGCATTTTTACGGTAACCGGCTTGTCAACGGCCTCTACAACCGCCGAGACCATCTCATAGATTTTGTCCGGATTCAGCAGCCAGCGGGCCCCGGCATCACATTTTGTTACTTTCGGTACGGGACACCCCATATTAATGTCGATAATATCGGCATTGGTCTCCTTATCCACAACTTTGGCCGCCTCAACGAGCGACTTACGGTCTCCGCCAAAAATCTGCAGGCTAAGCGGCTTCTCCCGTTCATCCACGAACAGCATCTCACGCGTACGAGAATTACCGTGCAGAATAGCTTTGTCACTGACCATTTCCGCACATACCAAGCCGGTGCCGAATTCTTTTGCAATCAGCCGGAACGCTGGATTGCATACACCGGCCATAGGAGCCAGAACGACCTGGTTCTTCATTTCAATGCCGCCAATTTTCAGCACAATTCTTCACTTCCTTTAGTTCCATTTTTAATGAATGGACGTCTTCCTAAGTAGAGGGATTGGTCAATTCTTCGACTGAAACCTCAAGAACATCCGCAATTTTATTTAAAATTTTATCTTCCAAATGCCGGTTTCCCCTCTCGGCTGCGCCTAGCACAGCCAGTGAAATTCCGACAGAATCCGCCAACTCTTGCTGGGTGTATCCTTTCAGCTTTCGGAATGCTCTGACCCGCGTTCCCAAACGTTTGATGTCCACAAGCGCATTCCTTCCTTTCCGTCTATATCCTGCAGCGCTGCTGTAATGATTCCCCGGAGTCCGGAAGAATCCTCATCCGGCAGTACGATGTCACTAAGCGGAAACAGCACAAACGCCCGTTCCAGCATCCGGGGATGCGGAAGCGTTAAATCTGCCGTATCATAGCTCTGTCCTTCTACCCATAATAAATCAAGATCCACTGTTCTCGGGCCATAACGGATATCACGAACCCGGCCTAGCTGCGCTTCAATGTCGAGCATCACATGAAGCAAGTTCTCCGGCCCAAGCGTGGTGCGGAGGGCGGCTGCCATATTCAAAAACTGCGGCTGGTCGAGATAGCCGACAGGCTCTGTCTCATATACATTAGAGCAGCGTACAACTTCAATCCCGTCATAATGATCCAGCCTGTTCAAAGCTTCCTTCAAGGTGCCTTCGCGGTCACCCAAATTGGCCCCTAAAGCAATATAAGCCTCTGATCCCTCAGAGGTGGAGTGTATAGTCATGGGCCCTGTCTCACTTTCTCGTTCTATGCAGTTCTACAGTCACTCCCTGAAAATGAATGTCGAACGGCGGATGCGGCTTAGTCACTTTGACCGTTACTGCATTGATAACAGTATAAGTGTCCAGTACTGAGGATGCAATATGTTCCGCCAAAGCTTCAATCAGCTTAAAGGACTTTGTTTCGACAATTTTTTTGACGAGCCCATGCACTTCGGCGTAATTTACGGTTTGGTCCAGATCATCCTGAAGACCAGCCCCCCGCAGATCAAGCTCCAGCTCCAGGTCAATATAGTAACGTTGTCCAAGCTTGCGTTCCTCTTCGAACACACCATGATATCCATAATACTCCATGCGGTGCAGCTTCATTTTATCCACCCTGATCCCTGCTTTCTAATACAAAATAGTTCGTTCAGCAATAGCCATCTATTCATGCACCCGCGGAGAGGCGGCATAGAGCATCGCATCACACATAAGTACGGTACGTTTCATCGTGGCCACATCATGCACCCGCACAATCTGGCAGCCTTGGGCAATGCCGAATGCAACGGTAGCGGCGGTTCCCTCCATCACATCATCAGACGGGAGGTCCAGCACGGTACGGATGAATTTTTTGCGGGAAGTGGCAAGCAGCATGGGATAACCCAGCATCGTAAGTTCATCCAGCACCATCATCGCCTGCAAATTCTCCGCATAATCCTTGGCAAAGCCAATGCCTGGATCAAGGATGATATTATGCGGCTTCACACCGGCTTCGAGCGCCAGGCTGATGCTGCCATTGAGGTCAGCTGCCATATCCGCGGCCAAATTCTGATAATTCCGGTCGTGGCGGTTGTGCATCAAAATAATCGGACAGTCTGCCTCAGCAGCCACAGCCGCCATATCAGGATCAGCCTTGCACCCCCAAATATCGTTGATGATATGGGCCCCTGCCCGAATCGCCTGACGTGCCACCTCCGCCTTATAGGTATCTATGGATAATATCAACTGAGGCGCAGCGCGGTGAATGCTCTCAATAACAGGCAGTACACGGGCCAGCTCCTCTTCCAGGCTTACCGGTTGATGACCGGGACGGGTTGACTCTCCGCCTATATCGATAATATCGGCACCTTCAGCAGCCATTTGCAGCGCATGTCTTACCGCTTGATCCGGTTCATTCCATAGTCCGCCATCAGAGAAGGAATCCGGGGTTACATTTAAAATGCCCATAATTAACGTCCGGTCACCAAGGATCAGCTCGCTGTTGTTCCAGCGGTAGGTCCGCTTATAGATTACGGGTCTCATACCGGCTCTCCCATCCTTTCCCTGTATAAAGTAATCAATTGCCCCGTGTATGCCCCGCAGCGCCCTGTGCCTACAGTCAGCGCCTCATCACCGTGCCACAGTGTGGTAACCGGGACAATCTCCTGCACCGAATTGGTGAGAAACACCTCATCGGCAGCCTGAAGCTGTTCCCAGCGGTACAATCCCTCTTCCACGCGGAGTCCGGCGGCAGGAGCCAGCTTCAGGACCATTTCCCGGGTAATTCCCGGAAGGATGCCTGTGGCCAGTTCAGGTGTGTGCAGCACCTTATTGCAGATAAAAAAAATATTGCTCACAATTCCCTCAGCAATGTTCCCTTCTGCAGTCAGCATAAGCCCTTCCGTGCCGCCGGCCGCAGAGGCATATCCGGCAAGCTCCCGTTTGGCCAGTATATTGTTCATATAGTGGAGTGACTTCAGCCTTACCGGTCCTTCGGGGGTATTACGACGCAGCTGCAACAGCTGCAGTCCTTTGCCTTCACTGTAGAGAGCGGCTGGCTGGCGCGGCAATTCTTTGATATAGAGCAAATGATTCGGGCGGCTATAGTCACCAGCCGGAAGACCAAGAATGTCTTCCCCGGCTGTAACTGTATACCGTATATAGGCATCCTTTAGTGCGTTTTTGTCCATCACCCGTGTGATCCAGTCCCGCAGGGACGCTTCATCCGGTACAAATGGAATGCCTAGCTGCCTGCAGCCATCAGCCAGTCTGTCCAGATGACGGCGCAGCAGGAAGGGGACGCCGTTATAGGTGCGAAAGGTTTCAAACAAGCCCATACCGTATAAAAAACCGTGATCCAAGGTGGAGACCACGGCGTCTTTAGCCTCAACTACGCTATTGTTGAGCCCTATATATTTCATGCCGTTTCCCCGGCTCTCCGTTTCAGAAAGTTGCGCAGCATGATGTGCCCATGATCCGTAATGATCGATTCAGGGTGGAACTGCACGCCTTCAATCGGGTACTCTTTATGGCGCAGCGCCATAATCTCGCCTTCCACAGTCTCGGCTGTAATCTCCAGACATTCCGGCAGACTCTCACGCTCTACAATCAGAGAATGATACCGGGTTGCAGTAATGGGAGATTCCAGTCCTTCAAATACGGATGTGCCGTGATGGTGAATCGGCGATGTTTTGCCATGCATCAGACGCTCCGCACGGATAACATTGCCGCCAAAGGCCTGTCCGATAGCCTGATGTCCGAGACAGACTCCAAAGATCGGTATGATCCCCTTAAAATGCTGCAGCACTTCCAGACTGATGCCGGCTTCGTTCGGCGTACAAGGTCCGGGAGAGATCAAAATATGGTCCGGAGCCAGCGCCTCTATCTCCTGAATGCTGATTTCATCGTTGCGGAATACTTTCACTTCTTCCCCCAGCTCCCCCAGGTATTGTACCAGATTGTACGTAAAGGAATCATAATTATCGATGACCAAGATCATTGTATTGCTCCCCCTTCGGCGCCGCCGGTCGTCCGCAATTCCTGCTGATGCTCACTGCAGAGAACCGCCTTCACGACCGCTTTGGCTTTATTATGGCATTCCCGGTATTCGCGGTACGGATCCGAATCAATCACAATACCCGCGCCCGTCTGAATATAACCGACTCCGTCCTTCACTGCCAGTGTTCTTATAATAATATTTAATTCCATATTACCGTTATAGTCAATCCAGCCCAGTGATCCAGTATATGGACCACGCCGTACCGGCTCCAGCTCCTCGATGATTTCCATTGTCCGCACCTTGGGTGCACCGGTAATGGTACCGCCGGGGAACAAGGCGGCCATGACATCATAAGCATCCTTGCCGGGGGCGATGCTGCCCTCGACCTGCGAGACGAGATGCATGACATGCGAGTATCGCTCCACGGTCAGCAGCTCCGGCACGCTGACCGATCCATAGGCCGCGACCCGGCCGATGTCGTTTCTCTCCAGATCGACAAGCATAATATGCTCGGCGGTCTCCTTCTCGCTCCCGCGCAGCTCCGCCTCCATGGCGGCATCCTCCGCGGGAGTCAGGCCCCTGCGCCGGGTACCGGCAATGGGGCGGGCACTGACCTTGTCCCCGTGCAGCTTGACCAGCAGCTCCGGCGAAGCGCTGGAGAGAGCGAAGCCGGGCGAGCGAAGCAGCCCCATGTACGGGGACGGGTTGAGCTTGCGCAGCCATTCATACACATCCTCCGGCGAGGAATTCAGCTGCGCCTCCTTGCGCAGCGACAGGTTGACCTGGAATACATCGCCCTGGCGGATGTATTCCTGAACGTGAAGCACAGCCTGCTGGAATTGCCCGGGCGAGAAAGCAGAGGTCATGCCTGGCCATTCACCGGACAGGTCGGCGCTTGATTCAACAGCAGCGATAATTCCACGTTCCTCTTCGCGGTCTTCCTCCAGGCCGGGAGCAGAGCAGATCTGATGCCACTGTTCCACCATTCCTTCTGCCCGGACGGTTGCGTCTTGATACAGTGACTTCAGAGCGGCAAGCTCAGACGAGCTGGCCGCAGCAACCGGCACATGCACGATGGAATAGAGCGTGTTCTCAAGATGATCATAGATCCACAGCTCTTCCAGCCGCATGAAGAGATAGTCCGGAAATTCGGGATCATCCTGGGCAAGCACAGGGAGCTGCTCCAGAGAGCGGACTACATCATAGCTGAGGAACCCCGCACAGCCTCCACGGAACGGGGGCAGGCCGGCAACCTGCAGTTTGGGCGAAGTGAAGCCGCTCATCCAGTTTTGCAGCACTTTCAGCGGCTCTCCCTGCAGCTCCACAGCTTGCGGTACTGGTTCATTCGTTCCCGCTGCCTCCGGGGACAAGCTGAGCACCTCGGCATCCCCGCCTTTTCCTGTTAGTACTGAAACGGGCTGCAACCCCAAGTATGTGTATCGTCCGCCTTTCCCGCTCTCCAGCACCACTGAATAGGGGGAGGCCAGCTGCCAGGCCTTCATCCAGGAAGAGGGCAAGCCCTCCTTGTCCTGCGGTGATTTTATAATTAAAGGGAGGAGGCTCCAGTCCTCTTGTGCCCACTGCTCCCAATCCTGCCAAGCCGTTATGATTTCCAAAGCCATCCTCCTAAAAGTTTTGTGAAGCCCTGCACTTCTTCAATTTGCTTCGTAACAAAACTTGCTTCGTAAGCATTCGCTTAAGTTCTATGAAGCTGCGCTGCTTGCATTAAGCAATCTAAAGTTTATTGCCTGTCAGTATACTGTACTTCGTGCTGCTTTGAAAAGCCTGAACCATGGATTTTCTGAAAAAATCTGCTTCAACTGACTCCAGCCTCATCTGCTGTGGAAGCACAGGAAGGATTATATCTTTCATCATGCACAAAAAAGAGCCTTCGTTATCCCTGTCTTAGCGGATGCGAGGACTCTTAGTTATTTGCTTAGTCAGCAATTATGCTTCGAAGTTATACAGTGGTGTGCTCAAATAGCGTTCGCCGTTACTTGGGATGATCACAACCACTTTTTTGCCTGCGCCCAGTTCTTTAGCTACTTTGAGAGCCGCAAATACAGCTGCACCGGAAGAAATACCGGACAACACGCCTTCCTCTTTAGCCACGCGACGGGCAGTTTCAAATGCTTCATCATTCTCTACGTGAATGATCTCATCATAAATGTCCTGGTTGAGGATTTCAGGAATGAAGTTTGCGCCAATCCCCTGAATTTTGTGAGGTCCCGGTTTGCCGCCGGCCAGAATTGGCGAAGCAGCTGGTTCTACCGCATAAATCTTCACATCAGGATATTGACCCTTCAACACTTCACCTGCCCCGGAGATAGTTCCCCCTGTACCCACACCAGCGATGAAAGCATCCAGCGGTCCACCAATGGATTCAATGGCTTCCACGATTTCCGGGCCGGTTGTTTCAAGGTGGATTTTCAAGTTGGCTTTGTTCTTGAATTGTTCAGCCAGGAAGAAGCTTGGGTTCTCGCTTAAGATCTGCTCCGCCTTCTTAACCGCACCGTTCATACCTTCCGATCCTGGAGTCAGCACCAGCTCTGCGCCGTAAGCACGCAGCAGATTGCGGCGCTCAAGGCTCATCGTTTCCGGCATAACAATAATAGCCTTATAACCTTTGGCTGCAGCTACAAGCGCAAGGCCAATACCTGTATTGCCGCTGGTTGCTTCTACAATCGTGCCGCCTGGTTTCAGAAGACCTTCCTTCTCAGCCTCTTCTACAATACTGAGGGCAATGCGGTCTTTAACGCTGGAGCCCGGGTTTTGGTATTCCAGCTTCAAATAAATTTCCGCTGATCCTTCAGGAACAATACGATTGAGACGAACGAGCGGTGTGCCTCCGATCAAATCTGTTACACTGTTGACGACTTTAGCCATGTAAAAACCTCCTTGGAATGATAAATGATATATGGGTGCATAACTTGTGACATATATAAGTCTTCAGCTTGTAATTCCGGGTGTGCACCAGGAGATTCAACACCGCAGCACCAAGTTATAGCGCTGTTCCGCGGTCAAATATGATCTGCCGCTATCTATTTCCGACTAAAACAGTAGGTTTTCCATTTAATTTCATATTATCAATCTTGCAGGCTGTTGTCAATATATATCGCTGTATCATATTTAGCGCGCAAATCACTCTCCACCTGCTGTAATGGAGCTGCCTGCTCCAGGGCCAGCTCCCGCCGAACCTGCTCACGGATTTCCGTCTGATCCTGGCTTTTGGGATCAATCATTTTCTCCAGCCGGATAATGGCATAATCATCGCCCGTCTGCAGGGGACCTGCGATATCTCCTTCGTCCAGCTGCGCTGCCGTCTTCAGCAGATCCTCCGGCCAAAAGGGATCCTCCTCTTCCACGGTTCCGATGCTGCCGCCTCGTCCCCGGCTTTCCTCATCTATGGATAATTCCTTGGCAAGTGCAGCAAAGTCCTCTCCTTGCTCCAGCCGGTCCATTACACGCTCAGCTTCGCTGTAGGTGGCCACTTTGATTATCGAGAGCTGCATTTCTTTCCTCGGTGTGAACCGCTCGGAATTCTCCGCTAAATAATTATCAATTTCCGCATCAGTAATGGTAATGCCTGCAGTTGCAACTGCCTGAAGAGTCAGGCGATACACTGCTTCTTCACGCACTTCCTGACGGGAAAGCCCCAGCTCCGACTGCATCTGGGCATAGTATTGCTCTTCCGAACCGTAACCGGTCATGCTGCGCTTCAATTCCTGCTCAATCTCCACATCTGTCACAGCAACACCAAGAGCCTTGGCTTCTTTGTCGACTACAATATGATTAAGCATGCCCAGCAGCACATCATTACCGTACTTTTTTTTGAGTTCATCCACCCAGGCTTGATCCGTTACCGGTTGGCCTCCTGCAGAGGCGATGTCCGAGGACTCGCCGTCCGCCGGCTCTCCTTTAAGAATGGACATCGCCCGCAAACTCCAGAATAAAAGACCTCCGAGCATCAAAGTCGCGACAGCCAGTAGAATAACGGCATTGCGCAGCGCGCGCTCCTGTCTTGTCATCATCCTCAGCCCTACGATTTCGCTTGATCCAGGATAACCTGCAATTCATCCTTATTAAAAACATAGGCCTCGTTGCAAAAATGGCAGACAACCTCAGCCTGATCATCTTCTTCAATCAAACGCTCCAGCTCTTTCTCACCCAAGCTGACCAGTGTCTGCTCCACCCGTTCACGCGAGCATTGGCAGACAAATTTGATATCCAGCTCATCCATAATCACTGCATCCGGTAAAAGATAACGGAGCATCTCTTCGGGTTCCAGCCCCTCTTCCAGTAAAGCGGTTACTGAAGGCAGCGACCCTACCGCCCGCTCAATCTCGGTGATCTCTTCATCCGTAAGCCCTGGAAGCAGTTGTACAATAAATCCCCCGGCTACGCGCACGGAGTTATCGGTTTCAACCAGCACACCAAGACCCACCGCAGCCGGTGTTTGTTCGGAAACTGCAAAGTAATACGTGAAATCATCTCCGAGCTCACCGGAAATAATCGGCACACTTCCCCGGTAAGGCTCCTTCATGCCTAAATCCTTACTGATATCAATAAACCCTTCCGTACCCACGGCGCCTGCGACATCCAGCTTGCCAAGACTATTGCTCGGCAGATGAACATGCGGGTTGGTCACATAACCGCGTACTTCTCCAAAAGCATTTGATTCTGCAGTAATCTGTCCGATCGGTCCATTGCCTTTGACCATTACGGCGAGTTTCTCCTGACCTTTGAGCATTGCGCCCATCATGGCTGCAGCGGTAACTGTACGGCCCAGTGCGGCTGTAGCCGTTGGATACGTATCATGTCTGCGCCGCAATTCATCAACCAGCGCTGTCGTGCGCACAGCAAAAGCTCTGACTCTGCCATTCAGCGCCGTTCCCCGGACCAGCCGGTCCTTTTTGTTATCCATCGGGTGCATACTCCTCCTATCTCCTGCCCTTTAAGGCTTCTTTATTTTATTTGTTGCGGTCATAAATAATACGCAAACCTTCCAGCGTCAGCATTGGATTCACTTCATCAATACAATCCGTTTCACCGGCAATGAGCGGGGCAAGTCCACCCGTAGCGATGACCTTCAGCACCGGCGCATTCATTTCCAGCTTAATGCGCCTTACAATCCCTTCAACCTGCCCGGCATAGCCGAAAATAATCCCTGCCTGCATAGCGTGGACTGTGTTCCGTCCGATTACCTTCTTCGGCTTCTCCAGCTCAATCCGCGGAAGTTTGGAAGCCCGCTGATATAAAGCCTCCGTAGAAATGCCGAGTCCCGGCACAATCGCCCCGCCAAGATAATTGGCACCTGCGTCAATGCAATCGAAGGTAGTCGCAGTTCCGAAATCAACAACAACTAGCGGACATTTATATTGCTCAATGGCAGCAACTGCATTAACAATCCGGTCAGCACCTACCTCACGCGGATTCTCATAGCGCAGGTTAAGCCCTGTCTTGATTCCTGGACCTACCAGCAGCGGATCCTTGCCAATATATTTCACACACATCTCCACGATGACCTGAACAAGCGGCGGAACTACCGAGGAGATAATAACCCCTTCGATATCCTTCACCGAAAGTCCCGACATGCTGAATAGATTATGGATCAGAACTCCATACTCATCCACAGTGGACTGGCGTGCAGTATTAAGCCTGAAATGGTGCAGCAGCTCACGCTGCCGGTACACCCCGAGAACAATATTGGTATTGCCGATATCGACGGCGAGCATCATGACAGCGGGCCCTCCTTCTTCGCATTCAGGTCCAGACTGATATCCAGACTGGAGAAAGAATAGGTGAGACGGCCCACTGAAATTACATCAACGCCGGACTCCGCGATACGGCGAACCGTTTCCAAAGATACATTACCCGATGCTTCAGTCTTGACATGAGGCGATTTGGCCTTAATTCTTCTCACAGCTTCCTTCATCAGCTCAGGAGACATATTATCAAGCATGATGATATCGGCTCCGGCAACAAGTGCTTCCTCCACCTGCTCAAGGTTTTCCGTCTCTACTTCAATCGTCATTGTATGCGGAATATTAGCCCGTGCACGTCCTACAGCCTGACGGATTCCGCCAGCGCCTTTGATGTGGTTGTCCTTAATCATTACCGCATCATATAATCCGAACCGGTGATTCGCTCCACCACCGACCCGTACAGCGTATTTCTCCAGCATCCGGTGACCGGGTGTTGTCTTGCGCGTATCCACCAGACGCGTCGGCAAGCCATGAAGCTCCTGAACGAAGGAGGCGGTACGTGAAGCCACGCCGGACAACCGCTGCATTAAATTAAGTGCCAGCCGTTCCCCCGTGAGGATCGCATGCGTGCTGCCTTCAACTTCTGCGATGACCGTTCCCTTGGACACACTCTGGCCTTCTTGCACCAGTGCCGTGAACACAAGCGACGGATCTACAATCTCAAACACAAGCTCCGCTACAGGGATTCCGCAGATAATGCCGTCCTCTTTGGCGTGAATAATACCCTTGGACTCATGGCCTGCAGGTATCGTCGTACGGGTCGTTATATCCCCGGAACCGACATCCTCCTGCAGCCAGCCTTTAATTGCCTGTACCAGCTCTTCATTATATCCATTAAACATCATCACTTAATTCCTCCACTATTCCCAGTTCGCGAATCTGGAGCAGATGCTTCTGCCACTCTGCATCATTCCGCAGCGGATAGTCTTCACGGTAATGTGCTCCGCGGCTCTCCTCCCGCGCCAAAGCCGATTCCGTAATCAGCAGGCAGCAGGTCAGCATATTGGCGAACTCGTACTCCTCACGTTTGGTCAGCGCCGAAGCAAAAATCGGCAGCTGCCGTTTCAATTCCTCCAGCCCCTTAGACAACATCTCTTCATTCCGCCGCAATCCGGCGTAACGGACCATTACCTTCTGCAGCTTAAGCCGCCGCTCCACAATAGCTTGTGTAGGAGACTCAACACGGCCTTGCTGACTACCTGCCGAAATCGTCTCCCGCCGGAGCGGAGGAAGCTGGCGAATGCGTTCAATAATCCGCCGTCCGAACACAATGGCCTCGGACAAAGAATTGCTAGCCAAGCGGTTGGCGCCATGTACCCCGGTGGAAGACACCTCACCACAGGCGAATAAACGGGAGATATTGCTCTCTCCGTTGAGATCGGTCTTAATGCCCCCCATCATATAATGCGCAGCAGGAGCCACGGGAATCCAGTCCGTTGTAATATCCAGTCCGTAGCCCATACATGTCTCATATATCGTGGGGAAACGATGTTTGACCATATCGGCCGATTCATGCGTAATATCCAAATAGACAAAGGTTGATTTGGTCAGCTCCATCTCATTGACAATGGCCCGGGCCACGATATCGCGGGGTGCCAGTTCCAGCAGCTCGTGATATCGTTCCATGAACCGCTCTCCATTGATATTGCGCAGCACAGCGCCCTCGCCGCGTACCGCTTCCGAGATCAGAAACCTCGGGGCTCCCGGATAACTAAGCGCCGTTGGATGGAATTGGATAAATTCCATGTCGCGCACATGGGCTCCGGCCCGGTAAGCGATGGCTACGCCGTCTCCGGTTGCAACTTCCGGATTAGTAGTATAGCGGTACAATTGTCCCGCCCCCCCGGAGCATAGAATCGTTGCATCAGCCTGCAGGAACAATCTGCCTCCACCCGGCCGCTGTACCAGTGCCCCAAGGCATTCGCCGCCCTCGGTAACGAGATCAATGACATAATGATCATCCCATACCTCAATATTGTCATGTTCAGTAACCTGTTCAGAGAGTGCACGCACAATTTCAAAGCCCGTAGCATCCCCGTTGGCATGCAGAATCCGCCGGTGGCTGTGTGCTCCTTCTTGAGTCAAAGCCAATATGCCATCTTCCTTGTCAAATACGGTGCCGAGCCGGATCAGCTCATGTACCCCGCCCGGTCCTTCATTCACCAATACATCAACAGCAGCCGAGGAGCAGAGCCCTGCACCAGCCATTAGTGTATCCTGCCGGTGATATGCCGGAGAGTCATCTTCGGCTATTACAGCGGCAATTCCTCCCTGAGCATATCTTGTATTACTCTCCATCAGCGATTTCTTAGTAATCATAATGACATGCCGGTCTTCACTCGCTTTAATAGCCGTGAACAATCCGGCGATACCTGAACCGATAACAATGCAATCCGTCTTTATTGTAGGAAGCTCGCGAAGGTCGAAATCAACCAAATACTGTGGAATCATGACCGCTTTTCACCTGTTTCAACGAAAGAGTAGCGCATGCTACCGGACTTGTAGCATGCGCTCTAGGGAAGTTCTGGCTTTGTCGGCGACAGCAGGCGGTACGTAAATCTGCGGCTTCATCGTCTCCAGGCATTTGACCAGTTTCTTTAAATTATTGACCTTCATATTAGGGCATACTAGAAATTTCGTTGCAAAATGGAATTCCTTATCCGGACTATCCAAGCGGAGCTGGTATCCGGTACCGTCTTCTGTCCCAACAATGAACTGCCGGCGGTCCGATTTCCGGCAATATTCAAGAATCGAGGTGGTGCTGCCTACATAATCGCCCATGGCAACCACTTCAGGGCGGCATTCCGGATGCACCACAAACTCGGCTTCCGGATATTTCGCTTTCATTTCCACTACATCTTTAACGGTAAGCATATCATGAGTGTTGCAATAGCCTTCCCAGATAATCAGCTTCTTGCCCGTCTGGTCCTGGACGTATTGACCCAGATTCTTATCCGGCACCCAGATGATTTCTTCCGCATCGAGTGATTCGATGACCTTCACAGCGTTGGCAGAGGTACAGCAAATATCAGTCTCTGCTTTAATTTCAGCCGACGAGTTGATATAAGTCACCACTTTAGCATTTGGATGCTGTGCTTTCAGCTTGCGCAAGCCATCCACATTGACCATATCGGCCATCGGACAACCGGCGCGTTCATCAGGAATAAGCACAGTTTTGTTAGGCGCCAGAATCTTAGCGCTTTCCCCCATGAAATGAACACCGCAGAAGACGATCACTTCTGCATCGGTCTCCGCTGCTTTTTGAGCGAGTAAAAAAGAGTCCCCCCGAAAATCGGCAACCTCCTGAATTTCATCACGCTGATAATAATGAGCCAAAATGATTGCATTCCGTTCTTTTTTCAGCTGTTCGAGGCGCACACGAAGTTCGCGATTTTGTTCCTGCTTGCGCTCAAGCGCCAGAGCTTCCACGGTTAATTCTCCCCCTTATTTCTTCACGGCGTACGCCGGCTCTACTTTCGAATAGATTATATGTTCCTTGCGGATCTGCACAGCCACTCAGCTCTGCTATAGATAGTTATCCATTTATTTAATATTTAATCACTAATGTACACAAGGTTCCACCCTCTGTCAATGTAACCGGGAGTCGATCAAGCTGTACGGTAGGAAGCCTAAAGGCGAAAAAAATCCGGAGAACTTTAAGGTTCTCCGGACGAGCTTACGTAGCTTCATTCAGTTTAGGGGCTCTTTAGACGAGGCCTCCGCCGCCGTCTTTATTGCCGTCGTTAGAATCATTTCCATCCCCGGACTCCGGATTATTCGGAATATCCTTGGTCAGATCAGGAATTGTAGAAGAGGTGTCGTCCTTGCCTTGAATGCGGACACGCACATCACCAATAGAATCAATAACGGGTTCACCGGCTTCGTGTGTCACACCCGGAGTCTCTTCCGGTTTACCGTCTTCAGTCAGATAGCCTTGCTCGATCAATTCTCTAATCTGATCCAGTTCCAGCGTTTCTTTCTCAAGCAAGGTGTTGGCAATGAGGTGCATTTCCTTGGAGTGCTTGGTAAGCAGCTCCCGGCAGCGTTCATAGCTGCTACGGATAAAGTTCTGCATCTCCTGGTCGATTTCATAAGCGATGGAATCACTGTAGTTCTGCTCATGCCCGATATCGCGGCCCAGGAAGACCTGGCCTTGGGATGTACCGAACTGCATAGGTCCCAGCTTATCACTCATACCGTATTCCATAATCATGCTGCGGACAATACGCGTAGCCTGCTGGAAGTCGCTGTATGCGCCTGTGCCGATTTCACCGATGAACATCTCTTCGGCAACACGTCCACCGAGGAGTCCGGTTACTTTATCAAGCAATTCCTGCTTCGTAACAAGCATGCGGTCTTCTTTAGGAAGCATAATGACGTATCCGCCTGCGCGTCCGCGCGGGATAATCGTAACTTTGTGAACCATGTCTGCATGCTCCAAGAAGTAACCCACAATCGTATGACCGGCTTCGTGGTAAGCTACAATACGCTTCTCACGGTCGCTGATCACGCGGCTGCGTTTCTCGGTACCTACAATTACACGGTCAATCGCTTCATCTACCTCACGCATGGTAATATCCTTGCGGTTGCGGCGTGCAGCGAGCAGAGCCGCTTCATTCAGCAGGTTCTCCAGATCGGCACCGGTAAATCCGGTAGTGCGTTTGGCGATAACATCAAGTCTTACGTCTTTCGTAAGCGGCTTGTTGCGGGAGTGAACTTTAAGTACAGCTTCACGGCCTTTAACATCTGGGCGGTCAACTGTAATTTGACGGTCGAAACGTCCCGGACGAAGCAATGCCGGGTCAAGTATATCTGCACGGTTGGTAGCTGCGACAATAATAATGCCTTCGTTGCCGCCGAAACCGTCCATTTCTACAAGCAATTGGTTAAGTGTCTGTTCGCGTTCATCATGTCCGCCACCAAGTCCGGCGCCGCGCTGACGACCCACTGCATCGATCTCATCAATAAAGATGATACATGGTGCATTCTTCTTGGCATTTTCGAACAAGTCACGTACACGGGAAGCACCGACACCCACGAACATTTCCACAAAGTCGGAACCGGAAATACTGAAGAACGGAACGCCTGCTTCACCGGCAACTGCGCGGGCCAGCAAGGTTTTACCGGTCCCTGGAGGACCTACAAGGAGAACCCCTTTAGGAATACGCGCGCCAACAGCTGCGAATTTACGCGGATCCTTGAGGAATTCCACGACTTCCACCAGCTCTTGCTTCTCTTCATCAGCCCCTGCAACATCCTCAAAGCTGATTTTCTTCTTCTCTTCATTATATAACCGGGCCTTGCTCTTGCCGAAATTCATTACTTTGCCGCCGCCACCCTGTGCCTGATTGAACAGGAAGAAGAACAGGATGAACATAATAACCAGCGGAATGATGGAAGAAAGGAATGTCAGCCAAATGCTGTCACCTTCCATTTTTTTCGTAACCAGCTCTACACCGTTGAGGTCGCTGGCCCCAATAAGCTCATCAAGAGCCTTGTCTGTAGGAGGAACAAATGTGGAGAAATTTTTCGATTTGGCATCTGACGGCTGCTCTCTATATTCACCAGTAACGGCAAAAGCATTGCCTTCAAACTGAATCGTCATACTCTTCACATTATTGTCTTTCAATTCCTGCCTTAACTCATCGTATCTAGGGAAATCGGCGGATTCATTTCCATTGCTCACAAACTGGACAATGCCCACCACGACTAAAAATAAAATCAAATAAAAACCAGAATTCCGGATGAACCGATTCATCCCCTACCTCCTCTCACAACGCTCAAGTTATTGTACCATAGCCTGCCCAGAGTCCTCAAATGCTCAGTGCTCCGGAAATCTGATCCGTGGATCTAAGGCTGTCGATTAGTTCATTTGGAATAAATTTCAGGCTTCAGTACACCGACGTAAGGGAGGTTCCGATACAGCTCGGCATAGTCGAGTCCGTAGCCGACTACGAAAGCGTCAGGAATCACAAAGCCGGTATAGGCAGCTTCGAGATTAACGGTGCGTCCTGTCGGTTTATCAAACAGGGTAACCACAGAAATGGAAGCAGCATTGCGTCCTTGAAGCATTTCAATTAAATAACTGAGTGTAAGACCACTGTCGATGATGTCTTCGACGATCAGAACATCGCGTCCTTCAACTGACGCATCCAAATCTTTGATGATTTTGACTACACCGGAAGATTTGGTGGATGCTCCATAGCTGGATACAGCCATGAAATCCATCTCAACAGGTACTGTAATGACTTTAACCAAATCCGCCATAAAGATAAACGCGCCTTTCAGCACACAAATTACCAATGGCGTACGTCCTGCATATTCTGCGCTCAGCTGGGCGCCGAGCTCCCTGATTCTTTGTTGGATTTCTTCTTCGCTGATCAAGATTTCCTGAATATCGTTCTGCAACTTGCGAACCTCCTAAGTTATACTATGAAAGACTAACTTCGACCATTACGCTTCTTCGTGCTGCTCCATATCCTCCAGAGACAAGAGAAGAACCGAGGCCGTGTGCCGCCCTACTGCGGCATGCATCGAGCGCCTAACGCCCGGAATCCAGACGATATTGCCCAAACCATCACAAACAAGGGGAATCTCAGAGCGTTCGGAAGAAGGTATTTTATCATCAATGTAAATATCTTTTACCTTTTTGCTTCCGTTTAATCCCATAACCCTTATGGTATCTCCAGGCAATCGGGAACGAATGGTCAGCGGCAGGACCAGCTCATCGCTGTCAAACCAAGCCGACATCTTCCCATAGTCCTCCCCCTGTACTAAAAAAGTTTCTTTCTCCAGCACCGTCATCGTCATTACTTTTCCTAGTTCCGTCAGCAAAAGCCGGGAATCAGGCAAAGACATCCGATATGTATAACTAACCTTCCGCTGCGGAGGCTTGGACGAGAACAAAATTGTATCATATTGCCGCACACAGATCAGACCTCCACCCAAATCTAAACTCCATACGGTGGGGTGTTCCTGCAGCGTTCCCCGGCGTACAGCCTCGATCTTGGAAAAATCCAGGGTCGATGAATCCGCCGACAGATAATTTAATATTAGTTTAATCAAACGCCGTTGTAAAGCGGAGGGTATGGCCGCGAACAAAGCTCTCTTAAAGGTGTATTTTCCATGCTTCATCAAAACCAGCTCATCGAAGCATCTTGCTGCGTTCGCCTCCATAAATTCATCTTCGGCTCCGACAATTTCGGACAATTGCAGAAGCGACTGTTTGACTTTCGGGTTGTACTTTTCCAGTGAAGGCAGCACCTCCAGCCGGATGACATTCCGCTTATATTTGGTCAGCAGATTGCTGGCATCTTCGGCGTAGGGAAACCCTTCATCCCGGCATAACCCGACAAGAGCCGTTTTGTTAATACGCAGGAAGGGGCGGATGAGTTCCACCTTTTTTTCTGTCCTCTTCCAGCGCATTCCGGCCAGACCGGAAGGTCCGCTGCCCCGCAACAGGCGCATAAGCACCGTCTCCGCCTGATCATCGGCATGATGTGCCAGCGCAACAGAGCGTGCGCCATAGCGGTGCGCAGTCTCGATCAAAAACTGATATCGTTTCTCGCGTGCCGTCCCCTCGGGGCCAAGCCCGCTGCCTTTGGCGAGGGAAGGGATATCAAATTCGGCCAGCTCAAAAGGCACCCCCAGCTCCCGGGCCATTTGCCGGACGAACTCCGCCTCCTCAACCGACTCAGCCCTGAACCCGTGGTTTACATGGGCACATACCAGCTTTAGCGGTATCCGGTTCACAGATATTTCATGCAGAATACGCAAAAGAGCCACAGAGTCCGACCCTCCGGAAACTGCGACTACTATGGTGTCATGGGGCGCCCACAGCCTGTGCTCGGCTGCAGACTCCAATACGGATTCCACAAGCTCATTCATTTGCTCCATACGGTGCTCCCTTTCTTGCCCTATCATTTACACAATCTTTGACCGGCATGGCCAGCATTCCGGTATATGTATGAGATCAAAAACGCAATACCCAATAAATCGTAAAAGCCAGCACAAATAACGATAACCCAAACGCACTTTTTAGCCAGCGCGGGGTCGCCATGGCATCCTTCGGCTGTTTGCGCGTTCCGTATATATGAACCTTCCAGATCTCAGCAGCCTGCGCCGAACCGGGAAATCCGCCTTTTAGTGCAAGACACAGCCAAGAGGAGAGCTTCCTGTCAGGCAAACTTTTGGCCAGCTTAATCAGTTCATCGACGCTTCTTGTCTGCGGCAGCTGCTGGGCAGCGGCTTTCAGCCCGTCTTCATTAAGCAAACGAAGGCAGAGAACGGCAAAAGCAAACAGATCATAATTCTCGTCGCCGGTACGGCTGCCTGCATTCCAGAATCCCCGGTCATGCCATTCGGTAAATTGCTTCACACTGCGTCCCATGGGACTTGCGCCGCCATAGTCGATCAGTTCGGCTTCGCCGTAATGTGATACCATTACATTCTCGGGCTTGAGATCACCAAACACAAAACCGCATTCATGCAGCGTCTGCAGCTTCTCTAACAGCTTCAGTCCAACCAGACCCAGCCAGGAGATCCCGTTTTTAGCCAAAAAATGGTGCAGCTGTTTACCTTCAACGTAGCGCATCACATAAAAAGGGGTATGCTCTCCATCTTTGAAATCATCCGACTCCAGCAGGTAAGAGGACAGCGTAGATTCACGGCGGGCGCGAAACTCACTTCGCTTCCGGCAGGATTGCAGCGAGGTCAGCACGTTGATTTCCGACTGCAGCTCAAGCGTATCGTTTCCGATCTTGAGCGCATACCGCTCCCGTCTGCCTTCTCTTTGCACGAGATATACGGTTCCATTGGCCCCTCTTCCCAGCATCCGTTCAATGACATAACGGTTCCCCCGCCATTTGCCGCTAATAACGGTACCGGCAGGGTAGGGCGGATTAGACGACATACCCACCAATCATCCCTTCTCTTTCATCGTGATCCCTGCCCGGAAGGCGGTCACGGTGTTCATCCAGTGTATCACAACGGTAATATTCGAGCACCTTGAAAATAGCCGGACCTGTAGGCGTGGCTCCCCTCATTTTCAGCTTGGAGAACAGCGAGCGGACCTGCGACACATTACTCGTCCAGTCCATATCCAGCATGGCCTCCTCACTGCTCGAGCGCCCGGGAAAATGGAACACGGAAATCTCACTGCTTCCTTCCCGCGCTTCCAGGCTGAGGGCCAAATCACGGATAGCATCCTCTACGGCTCCCAGTTTAGGCTTCATACTTGCGCTTGCGTCAATCAGCAGTGCGATGCGCAGCGGCGAAGTTTCTGTCAGCTCATCTACGACGGTAACGACCTGCGAACGTTTCAACGGCGGCAGCTCTTCCAGCGAGCCTTCGCCGAGTATTTTTTTTACCTCTTTATTAACCGCCTGCTGAATGGTCTGAACCACAGTTTTGCGGGTCATCATCTGGATGGTCTGCGCCAGCTGCGGCGTTCCGACAATCCGGCTCAGTCCGCCCCCTGCTTTGGCAATATCGGAAATCTCCCGGCTTCCCAGCTCGCCAATGGTTCCGTAATCGACCACGCCAACCACGTTAACGGTGATTCCCTCCTGCCGGGCATGCGCCGCAGCCATCACCGGACTCTCCCCCACATTGGAACATCCGTCCGTAATGAGCAGAATTTGCTTCATGACCGTTCACTCCCCTTTGCCTTGTTATCTGTTTCTAGCATATCCAAGGTTGAGAGATTTCAAACGCCGCTTAGCGGAGATATTCAGATAAAAACAATAGTGAACTCGGGGAACTGCGAGGAACTTTTGGGCTTCCGATCGCTGTTGTCCCCGGATTTATTGAATTGGCCACATGGTGCAAATCCGGGGACAAAGGCGAACGCTGACGCTTCTCCAGCTCCAAAATTCCTCTCCGTCCCATAGATTCACGTTATGTTTGAAATCTGAAAAAGAACGCCGCTGAGCCAGCGGCTTTTGAAACGGGGCTGCGCAAAGGGCGGCGGAGTAGATGAGGCCCCGCCGAATTAGGATACTCCATTGCTTCCATATATAGCTCACGAAAGAATAACGTGAGTTAGATGATAGATTACCTTACTAGCTGACCGTGCGCGGCCGCTCCATCCGGCCGATGCCAGGCATATGCAGGCTGGACCATTCCGGATGATAATGATCGACCCGGCTGACGATAATGGTCATGTCATCATGGATTTCATTGCCTTGATAACGGATAACCTTTTCCAGCAGGCTGTCGGCCATATCCTGAGGATCATCTCCCTCCAGCTCCTGGATTAACCGCTTCATCCATATTTCTTTATTAACGGCATATCCGGGCGCATCATAAATACCATCGGTCATCATAATGAGAATATCACCCGGACGCAGCTGCATGCTGATCAGATCCACCTCAATGTCTTTTATGATTCCGATCGGAAGATTGCTCGAAGTAATCGGGATAACTTCGCTCCCCCTGCGGATAAAGGAAGGCGCAGACGCGATTTTCATAAAAGTAGTATGCGCCGAATACTGGTCGATCAGCGCCATATCCACCGTCGCATAGAACTCATCCGGAGAACGCAGCAGCAGAATGGAATTTACGGACTTTACCGCCAGCTTCTCGTCCATACCGGACTGCAGCAGCTTTTCCAGCATAGATAACGCGGCACTGCTCTCCATCCGGGCACGCTCTCCGTTACCCATCCCGTCGCTGATGGAAACAGCAAATGTGCCATTTCCAAGCTCTACGGTGCTGAAGCTGTCGCCGGAGAACATATCGCCTCCCTTGGCTGCCCCCGCAACTCCAGTATTCACCTCATAAGCTTTGGCAGATCCAAAGGTGACCATCGACAGTCCCTCGCGGGGATGCACTGCGGTTTCACTTACGACTGCAATATTCTCCTCCAGAATATCGGATAACAGCGGCGCAACCATCTTGCGGCACTCATCAAAGCCGCGGGTATAAGCATGAACCACTTCTATTTCTACCCGGCCGGGATCAAGGCTTAAAATCTCAATCGAATGAATGGACAACCCCAGTTTCTCCAGCGCCTCACGGATCTGGGCCTCCTGCCGGTACATTGCCTGGCCTTCACGTTTGATCTCCTTCGCCAGATCCTCCATCACCTGAGATACACCCGAAAGCTGCTCGGCAACAAATTGGCGGCTGTCGTATATTTGTCTTTTCCAGCGCATATCATGCTGGTATAGCTCATACTGGCCCTTCATCACTTCCAGCACCTCCCCTGTCTTGCCGCAAATCCGGCTCCACTCGGGCGGAAGCTGGGCTGCGGTGATGTCCGGGCATTCTTCTACGGTCGTCATCATATCTGTCATATACCTGTACGTCTGATAAAACTTCGTGTCCCAGCAATGCGAACGCCGGATACAGCCGGCGCAGGCACCCTCAGTTACGGTACTCATGAAGTCTTCCATTTCACGTTCACTTTTACCGGCTTCCCCAGCCCGGGGAATCTGCCCGAAGCTGCTCGACAGCTGCTGGAATACCTGCGAGAACTGGGTTACCCGGTCTGCTGTAATATCTCTCACTCTTCGGGCATATTCATGCTGTGACCGGCTGTGATCCGGTGTGCCCGGCACATATTTGGCGATGGCAGAAATAATCCCCTTTGGTGTTAGAAGAAACAACAGCACGGCAGCGCAAGTCTCCCAAGTTGAAGCCATCACATCACCCGGGCCCAAGAAGTAGACCGAAAGTATAGTTGAGCCCAGCAGCATCCCGATCGAGACTGCCCCTTTGCGCCCGGACTGCATCATCCCGGCCAGCATTCCGGAGAAAGCCAGGAGACTCATCTGATAAATGGCTCCGATATCAGCCAGGCTGAGGATCAGGCCGGTGACTACCCCGACGGCAGCACCGAGCGGAGCTCCACCGGCGAGAGCAAACAATAGAATAAGAAAGCGTGACAGAATATGTTCCAGCGACAAGCCGTTTATGGTCCAGCCCACAAGGCCGGTCATGACGGAAGCCAGCAGAATAATCAAGCAGAGAACTTCATCATTCCGCAGCGCCCGGCTCCTTTGCTTGTAAGTAAACAAAGGAAGCGCCTGCAAAAATACCAGTGTAAGCACAAAGCCAAGCAGCGCATCAAGTGTCGACATCATCAGCGGGTACCAGGCAATCGAGGGACCCATAATAATCCGGAACAGTCCGACCATAAATGAGGATACAAATACCATCAGCGGCGCATAGGACAGATCAATCCGCTGGAAGCTCTCAAAACCTTTGTACAGCAGGTAGAAGATAATTAGCTCTGCGGCAATCACTACAGCTCCGGGGAACGGGGTGAACAGACTGCCGAGGATCGTGGCTGCAGCCACCGGAAGTATGGAGTCTTTACGCATAAACACAATGACAGCAAAGTAAGCTACAGCAAAGGGTGACAGCTCGTCCAAAATCATTGCCCGTCCCAGCATAAAGCCCATTAAGCTCAACAGGAACATCCATTTCTTCACTGTTAAAAACTGAAGCAGCGGTTGATTCCTACCCCAGCTCTTTAGACGCATGCCCCAGGCTTCCTTCTGCTCCTTGTCTTTGCTTCCCGCTTTTGTCCACTCCGGCAAATTGACCACATTGCTTTTATCCATTCCTCTGCACCACCCGTTTAAGAATTTATGGTTCTCATTATATAGCGGGGGTCTTAAGAAAGTTTGTCAGAAACAGAGAGCAAACTGTAAAAAATTTCCGACAAAAAAGCCTGTCCCGACAAAGCACCCGCGAAGCCTCTCGATCCCATGCGGGGCATTGGATTGATAGACTCGACCATCGGATTGCCGCAAGACTGTGCAGAGGCCAGCGGCAGATTTTCGTCAGCGATTGCTCTGGTGTTATGTGAGAATGAGATAGATGCTGTCGGCAATTTGCCGGGCAACGACAAAAAAACCGCAAGGGCGAAAGCCCCTGCGGTTATTTATGATGTGCAAGTAGATTATACGCGTTTGGCTCCACGGCCTCCGCGCTTTCCTTCTGTGTTCTTCTTGATCGAAGATATCCGTTCTTCGCTGTCTTTCAGGAAGCGTGACATTTTATCCTCGAATGAAGGTTTACCGGCTGCAGGCTTGAATGGACGCCCTCCCCGTTCACGATTGAAACCACCACCACCGCCGCCGCCTCCACCACTGCCGCCACCGCCGCCGAAACGGTCTCCACCGCTTGGACGTTCTGGTCTTGGAGCTCTAGGGGGACGTACTTCCGATGCCGGCTTATCTACAGCCTGCTTGATGGAAAGCCCGATCTTGCCGTCCTTGTCAACGTTGATCACCTTGACAGTTACTACATCACCAATCTTTAAATGATCGTTAACATCCTTGACGTAGTTATCGGCGATTTCCGAAATGTGAACGAGACCTGTGACACCTCCTGACAGATCCACAAATGCTCCGAAATGCGTGATGCCTGTCACCTTGCCTTCTAACTTGGTGCCCACTTCAATTGCCATAGAATAAAATGATCCTCCCTTAAAAATATACAGACGAATATAAAGTCCATCCAGTCTGCGGTGATTTGATTATACAGTAAAGAGCAAAGCAAGGCAACACAGCGAAAGCCTCTTTTGGCCTGCTTTATTGTCCTGATTGTTCGGGACGAATAGGCTGTTCCCCTAACGGATACATATTGTACCATTTACGCGCCAATTGGCCGATATACTCGTCATCGTTAAGTCGTGACACTTCGTATTTCAGTTGATTGAGAGAAGCCGTAACTCCCTCGCTGCTCGCCTGCTTCTTGGCCAGCTGTTCACTCTTGTCCGCAATTGCCGCACTCTGGGCAAAGAAAATATAACCGGCCCAGCCCAAAAAAACTGTAACCATGACCGCCCATATGAATCTTCTTCTCTTCGCGCCTGCAGCCAAGCCTTTGTTATTGCTACTCTTCTCTTCTGCAGAAAATCTGTTCATGCAGCCTACCCCCAGTTCAATCTCAGCGTTTCCACCATGCAGTCAACCACTCAGACAATCTCACCATCCAGGCACTGTGATAGAGCCGGGACAAAGACGGAGAGATCCATCTTACTGGAAGTACCCAAATTGGCTTCGTTAGACGCAGCAGCAGCTTCAGGATAAATAACAGGATCCGGCACAAGAGCAGCAGCGTCCCCCTCAGGAGGCGCCAAAGCCAGCGAAGCGGCATGCCTATTACGATTTCTACAGCTCTCCATAGCAGCCTGCACGTATACTGAATCGACTGAATTAACATTACCACAAAATGCCGCACCGTAACACTGAAGAGTAAAAAATAAATCCATACGCCTAGAAAGAGGCCAAGAAAGACATAAAACCTCAATTGTCCCTGATTCCCGGCATAAAGCATCCGGAAGACGAGGAGTGCCGCCCACATCCAATACAGCAGATCCAGCAGCGCATTCAGCCATTTGGGAAAGCTTAATTTCAGCGACAGCACCCGGTAGCTGTCATAGGCCAGTCCCATGGCTGTGCCGGCCAGCATCATGTAAAGCAGGGTGATCCACTGAATCGCGGGATTCATTTAAACAGTTTGCCGAGGATGCCTTTGTTTTTACTCTGTGCTCCGGGATCAAGGTAAATCAGGGAATGGACGTTGCCCTCCAGAGACAAAAGCCCATTCTCCAGACTTAGATTCTTGATATGTAAATGATTTCCGCGAATGGTGAGATGGCCAAGTTCCGTGCGTAGCAGAAACTCCTCGCTGTCGAAGCTCTCCACATTCTGCACGCCTGTTAGCTCCAATTGCTTGCGACTGCGCATGTGCAGATCGTGCTGTTTATTGACTTTGACTGGCTCGATCATAGCATGTACCCCTCCTTCTTGTTTCTAATCTATGGTGGAAGAAGAGGTTATAGAACAGAGGCTTTTAGAATTTCAAAAGACCGATAGAACTCCTGCACGAAGCCAACAGAGTTCTATTATTATTAAAAACAAAGAGGGTATTCCGGCCACTTCTGGCTACAGGAACACCCTCTTGCTTGTGATCTGCTTATCCTTACAGCGCTTTTACCAGTCGAGACCGTTGCTTTTGGCAACAGGCTCTTCTCGGAGCAGCGTATACATGCCGGCGGCCTCATCCTTGCGGGTCGTTTCCACCAGTTTCTCCACTTTGACCGTTACTAGCTTTTGACCGAATTGCACTGTAATCTCGTCGCCGATCTTTACCGTACTGCTCGGTTTCGATTCCTTCCCATTAATCAGCACCCGGCCCTGTTCGGACACATCCTTGGCCACAGTGCGGCGCTTAATCAAACGGGATACCTTCAGGAATTTGTCCAGGCGCATTAGTTGACGGCTTCTTTAAGCTTGTTGCCAGCCTTGAAGGCCGGTACAGTGGATTCAGGAATTTCAATAGGTGTGCCCGATTGCGGGTTGCGGCCGGTGCGGCCGGAACGTTTGCGGGTTTCGAAAGTACCGAAGCCGATCAATTGGACCTTATCGCCTTTGGACAGTGCATCTGTAATTTCACCCAGCACGCCGTTCAATACGGTTTCTACATCTTTCTTTGCCAATCCGCTTTTTTCGGAAATGTTGTTTACCAAATCTGTCTTGTTCATAATTTGAAGTTCCTCCTAGGATACAAAAAAATAAATGAAACGCGATAAGCTGCTAGGATATGCCGCGAATCGTCATTTCGTCTTTAAGATATTCTGGATGCCGCCCGAAATTCCTGCCGCAAACACTCTATTTTTTTAAAATTAAGAGAGCAGTCCAGGCTCAGGCACTATTACATTATAAACCTCTCACCGCATTCCAAACCAGAGAGTTAAGCCCCATTCACATCATTGCCTCTTCCTGCAGCCCCTATACTGCAAAAGGCTGGGAAAGCGACGCCTATATTAGAGATGCTCAGAATCAATTTTTTTGCTCCTTGACCTTTGCCTCCTGCCACAACGCTTCCATCTCTTCTAGACTGCTGTCCAATAGACGGGTGTTCCGGCTTAGCAGCTGCTGCTCAATATATTGGAATCTAGATACAAACTTGCGGTTGGTACGGGTTAACGCCTCTTCCGGGTCCGCACCGATGAAGCGTGCAGCATTGGTCGCGGCGAACAGCAAATCCCCCAGCTCCAGCATTTGCTCCTCCGCCGGTGCGCCGGATTCGATAGCCTCCTGAAGCTCATCAACCTCTTCGCGGATTTTAGCCAGCACATTGCCAACGTTGTCCCAATCGAATCCTACTTTTGAGGCCTTTTTCTGCAGTTTGTAGGCCTTCATCAGCGCAGGCAAATCACGGGGAACACCACTCAGCGCGGATTCTGCTTCCGGTGTTACGCCTTTAAGCCGTTTTTCCTCGGCCTTCATGCCCTCCCAGTTCTGGAGCGCTTCCTCGGCATCTGCAGCATTCTTATCGCCGAAGACATGCGGATGGCGGAAGATCAGCTTGTCATTCAATCCTTCAATGACATCATAGACATTAAAGGTGCCCTGCTCCTCCTCCATCTGGGAATGAAGCAGGATCTGCAGCAGCAGGTCGCCCAGCTCTTCCTTCATATGGTCCGGATCATCCTCATCAATCGTTTCCAGAACCTCATAGGTTTCCTCAATCAGATTTTTGCGCAGTGATTCATGCGTCTGCTCCCGGTCCCATGGACACCCTTCCGGACTGCGCAACGTATCGACAATTTCATGTAAGCGGGCGAATGTGCGTTTTCGTGCACTTTCAGCGCGGTTGGCCGGAACATAAATCAGCGAGAGATTGCCGTACCCTTCCAGGCGGTCCAGCTCATACAGCGGTACCCGGAGAATACGTTCTTCCTTATCCACTCCAAGAGCATGTCCTACGATTACCTCATACTCCGGCGGATAACAATCCATCAGACAGAGCTTGGTTTCGGAAGCCGTGAAGCTGTCGTAGACCTGGCCGATCAGCGTATGCAGCTCCGGCTGAAGCTGGGAACTGCGGATACCGGAAGCATCCAGAAGCTGAAACCCTTCAATCGGGTCGAAGCCAAGCCGTACGAATGCCTCATCGAGAAAGCTTTCCCCGCCGAGAATGTGCAGTTCTACTCCCGCGCCCGGGCAGCGCTCCCGCAGCAGGGATACCGCCGATTCTGCAACCATGGGATGCCCCGGGACGGCATAGACAATTTCCGTACCCTGCGGTGCGGAACGCGCTTCCTCGATTAATTTCGCCGTAATGGCTTCATACACCTCAGGAAACGAGGACAGCGATTCATACAGCCCGTCAAAGGACTGGGAAGCTATTTCAAGCTCTGTTAAAGCTGCCATCACCGGATGCTCTGCGGTCCGGACATAAACGGCGGATGCGGATTGCAGCTTCTTGATAATGCCCAGGGTCAGCCGGTCGGGATTGCCGGAACCGAGGCCAACCACGGTTAATGTTGCGCTCATACCTGTCTCCACTCCTTCTGCACTGCCTTGCCGCTGAGGCTAAGGCAGCTTTGTATGTACTGCAATATAGTAATCTCATGCTTAAGAGATAACGGTTGGAACCCCTAGCTGCGCCTTAAGGGAACAGGCGCAGCTTCTTCAGCTTGTCCGCAAGCCGCGGGCCAAAGCCCGGAAGCTGGCGCAGCTCGCTTTCGCTGAGCAGCCGCAGGGCAACAGCGCCGGCCGCGAAGACGGCGCAGCCTGCCAGCACGCCGAGCAGGCTCTGCGCCAGGGCTGCGGTACGCCCGCCGCCGAAGCCGATGGCTGCGGCCGCACTGCCAACGCCGAGGCTTACGGCTGCGGCGCCCAGGCCAAGGCCCGCGAGCAGCAGCGCGGGCTTCACCAGGGCATCTGCGAAGCGCAGCCGCAGATGGCCCATACGGTACAGCAGCAGCACATTCAGCGCTGCTGCGAAGAGATGTGCGGCCACGCTGGCGATGGCTGCGCCGGTAATGCCCTGCTGCGGAATCAGCAGCAGGTTAAGGGCCGCCTTGAGCACCGCGGCGGCCAAGAGATGTATCGCCGGCGCGCGCACGGCGCCCAGGCCCTGCAGCAGCGCGGAGGAGATGATGCTGACCGTACCGCCAGCGGCGGTAAAGGCCAGCCAGGTCATCGTGCCGCTGCCGACAGCATCACCGTACAGAGCCACATTGACCGGCTCTGCAAGGACGGCCAGGCCAACCGAAGCGGCCAGGCCCAGCAGCCAGAACCAGCGCAGCGACAGGCTGCAGCGGGTCTGGATCAGCCCTAGATCTCCGCGGTGCTTCGCCTCCGCGAGTGCCGGGATGAAGACCACTGATAACGAAGTGGCCAGCATCGTTACCATCTGAACAAGCGGCAGGCCGCGATTGTAGATGCCGAACTGCGCCATCGCCGCCGCTTCACTGACAGTTGACGACAGCAAACGGGGGACGGTAAATACATCGACCAGCCCGATAAGCGGTATAGCCAGCGTTCCGAGCATGACTGGAATACCATAGCCCAGCAGCTTGCGGGCCTTGGCTCCTGTCTGCTCCCGGATATTGTCCGCAGCAGAACTCCGGGTCCAGGCGGTTTCAGCGGCAGCTGATATCGCCAGCTCAGCCGACTGCTGCGCTACGCTCACACGGCGGCGGTAATTCTGCCAATACAGCAGCATGACAATCAGACCGGCCGCTCCGCCGCCAGCCGAGCCAATCAGCGCACCCGCCGCGATGGTGGCCGCATCTGCTCCCTTCCCGGTCAGATACAGCAGCAGTGCGATCATAACAGCTACCCGCACCGACTGCTCGACAACCTGCGACACCGCGGTAGGGACCATATTATGCAGTCCCTGAAAATAACCGCGCAATGCGGCCATAAGCGGAACAACAGCAAGCCCTAATGCGCTGCAGCGCAGCGCGGGAATGACATGGGAGTTGCCGACCCACCCGGCGATAACCGGAGCCCCAAGATAGGCAAGGGCCCCGATCACAAGGCCGCTGATGACTGTAATGGCCGCTGACAGCAGCAGAACCCTCCGGCCTTCGCTTTCATCTCTGTCGGCCGAGGACTCGGCCACGAATCTGGCGATTGCAGACGGCAGACCCAGCATAGCTATCGTTATAAGCATCGTGTACAGGGGATTAACCGTGTTGTATATGCCGAACACGGCGTCTCCCCCCAGATTTTGCAGCGGAATTTTCTGCAGCGTACCGATCAGTTTGGAGAGAATGGCTGCTGCGCTGAGAATAAATGCGCCTTGCAGTAATTTAGAGCCTTGTGTACCAGATTTCATAAAAGTACCTGCTTCTACAGCGATAACTGCCATAATGGGATGAATTTCTATATTATAACGCATGGAGGCGCGTAAGTAGAAACGGTTTTGGTTGCATTTACACGGACGGCCGCATTTTTCTGCAATCCGCATCTTCTTATCTTTTCCAAAATGGAATGTCAAAACCCCGCCCTCCCTTTGTATCATACCAAAAGGAAAGCGGGGTCCATAGTATCAAAGCTGTTACTGCTCCATCTGCTTGCCCAGAAAAGCGGCTGCCGTTTCGGCCATTTTGATTTCCATTTGCGCCATTTTTACCGAATCATCCTTGTTCAGCAGCACTACACAACCGATGGGGTCCCCGCCTGAGATGATGGGAGCAGCTACATAGCTCGATATTAATTCTGCATGATCTTTACCGATGTCATAGCTGCCTGCATTCGTTTCGAGCACGGTCTTGCGGCTGTCCATTACCTTCTCCAGAAGCACACCCACCTGTTTCTCGAGATAATCCTTTTTGGAGCCTCCGGCAAGGGCGATAAAAGTGTCCCTGTCAGTAATCATTGTAATATGCCCGGTGCCTTCATAAAGCGACTCTGCATATTCCTTGGCGAAATCGCCCAGCTCACCAATGGGGGAATACTTCTTCAGTATGACTTCACCGTCGCGATCGACGAAAATTTCCAACGGATCCCCTTCACGAATACGTAGTGTGCGTCTGATTTCTTTAGGGATAACAACTCGACCGAGGTCATCAATACGACGTACAATTCCAGTAGCTTTCATTTCACATGTTGCCCCGCTTTCTTAAGAAGTATGGTCCAACTACTGTCCATTAAGGGAATGGATAATCCCAGTGATTTATCGTAATATCTGACCATAGTATTCATCTCTTCCCAGTTCCTTATACATCCTCTGGAAGGTATAACATTAAATATCCTTAATCCGCAGACTTCCGGCGCACCCCTCCCCGTTATGTGCTATTTTTAACATAATTATACATTATAATTTACAAAATAAAGCCATCCCTCGCTTTGAAGCGTCAGGATGGCTTGTCCGTGCAAATGGTTTATTTGGCTTCTTGTGTAGCCTCTGGTGAGGCACTTGGAGCTTCTGTAGCTTTAGTTCCGCTGTTTGTTCCGGACTCAGAGGCAGCAGCGGAGCTTTTCGGCAGATTGATTTTGATTTCCAGGTCTTTCAGATTGTTTTCGAGGAAGGACTCCACGCTCTGCGAAGCCAGCGAGCTTTTGATTGCTTCCTTTTGTTCACCGGTCAGCTTGTCAAAGGTTGCTTCTGTACGGCTCTCCACCTTAATGATGTAATAACCCAATTTTGTTAGCACTGGATCACTGATTGTATTCAGCGGCAGTGTCTGGGCTGCTGCCTTGAACTCCTCCGAATAATTGCCCAGAAATACTTCCTTCAGCTGGCCGCCAGCTTCCTTAGACGCGGTATCGTCGGTGTATTGCTTGGCGATTTCCGCAAAGTCCGCTCCACCGTCAAGCTTAGCCTTTACCTCCTTAGCCAGCTTAAGTGCGTCTTCCTCGGTACGCTCTTTTTTGTTGGCGTCGGTCAGTCCGATCAACACCTGACGAAGAGTAGCTACAGTGAAATCGCCTTTGATTACTTCAAATTCCTTCTTTACTTGGTCATCGGTTACTTTGAGCAGCATATCCTGAAAAACCGTAAGCACACGCACCATATAAGTCCGCACATCGTCTTCCTTCAGATTCTGCTCCTTTAATACGCTATCAAAGGTGTCACCCAAACGGCTCTTAAGATCAGCTAATTGCACATCGGCTTCCTTCTCGGCCTGCTTCTTAGCCTCATCTGTTGCCTTGCCGGCCAGATGCTCAAAGGCCACTTCCTGGTTCAGAATAGATTCCTTGAAGGTATCAATCTCCAGGTACTGGGCCTGCTGCGGGGAGAGGAATTTCATGACACGGGTGTCTAAATCGAATTCCTTCTCAGTAATGGTTCCCCCTTTGTAGGTAGCGTACGCTGTGCTGCTATCATCAGCTGCATTATTATTTTTATTATTGTTGTTGCTGCTGCAAGCAGAAAGCATAGAGAAAGAAAGAGCCGCTGCCAGTGAGACCAGCAGCACTTTCCAGGATTTTGTTTTATTTAACGACATCATGTAGTTCTCCCTTCAATTTTAGAGACTGTTTGGCCGCTGCCAGAAACTGCTCTAACAGATCAAGCAGCGCCTTATCGTCAAGATCCTTCGACTTGATGCGGATACTGGCTTTTGCATCCCTATCAAATTGTACACGTCTTTCAAAGCTATTTCCAACTTTGGCAAGCTTGGCCGTATCAAAGGCCCCGGTGCTCCCTTCATGGAAGTTCAACGAAACATCGTCACCACGACGGATCATTGATTCCAATCCATAGAGCTTTCCATATACCTTGAGACGGGCTACGGACAGCAGATTGACTACGGCCTCCGGCAATTCTCCGAAGCGGTCAAGCAGTTCATCCTCCAATTCCCCAGCGTCCTCAAAAGTGGAAACCGCCGCAACCTTCTTGTAAATTTCGATCTTCTGGATGCTGTCGTAGATATACTCGGATGGAAGATACGCATCAATTGACAAATCAATGACCGTATTGCCCTGCTTCAGCGAAGTATCCTCTTCTCCCAGTACAGTGACCTTACGCTTACGGATTTCTTCCGCCAGCATTTGCGAATACAGGTCGAAACCGACGGAAGCGATAAACCCGTGCTGCTCCGCACCAAGCAGATTGCCCGCTCCGCGAATGGAAAGGTCGCGCATGGCAATTTTGAAGCCGGAGCCAAGCTCCGTAAATTCCTTGATGGATTGCAGGCGCTTCTCCGCGACCTCAGTCAGCACCTTGTCCCGCTGATACGTGAAATAGGCATAGGCAATCCGGTTAGAGCGTCCTACACGTCCACGCAGCTGATAGAGCTGCGATAGCCCCATTTTGTCGGCATCATGGACAATAAGCGTATTGACATTCGGAATATCCACCCCAGTCTCAATGATACTTGTGCTCACCAGCACATCGTATTCTCCGTCAAGGAAATCGAGTATGGTCTTCTCCAGCTCCGATTCCGACATTTGGCCGTGGCCAATGCCGACCCTTGCTTCCGGAACGAGCATGGAGATTTGGGCGGCCATTTCCTGAATGCCTTGAACGCGGTTATAAAGATAATAGACCTGTCCTCCACGGGCCAGCTCACGTTCCACCGCTTCCCGGGTAAGCGTCTGACTATGTTCAACCACATACGTCTGCACGGGAAAGCGGTTCTCCGGTGGTGTCTCAATGACTGACAAATCCCGCACGCCAAGCATCGACATATGCAAGGTCCGTGGAATAGGCGTTGCAGTCAAGGTGAGCACATCGACATTGGTCTTGAGCTTCTTGAGTTTTTCTTTATGGGTTACACCAAAGCGCTGCTCTTCATCAACAATTAAAAGACCGAGATCCTTAAAGACCATATCCTGCGACAACAGCCTGTGTGTGCCGATTACTACATCTACCGTTCCCTGCCGGACACCCTTAATGGTCTCATTCTGCTCTTTGCGGCTGCGGAAGCGGCTCAGCACCTGAATGTTCAGCGGATAATTGGCAAACCGCTCACGGAAGGTTTCATAATGCTGCTGCGCGAGGATTGTGGTCGGCACCAGCACGGCAACCTGCTTGCCTTCAATCGCTGATTTGAAGGCTGCCCGGATCGCCACCTCCGTCTTGCCATAGCCAACGTCTCCGCATAGCAGCCGGTCCATCGGACGGTTCTGCTCCATATCCTTCTTGATCTCTTCGATAGCACGCAGCTGATCTCGGGTTTCGTCATACGGGAACATTTCCTCGAATTCACGCTGCTCCTGCGTATCCTTCTCAAAACCATAACCCAGAGCACTTTGGCGTTCGGCGTACAGCTTAATCAGATCATCCGCGATATCCTGAACAGAAGAACGCACTTTATTAGTAACTCGCGTCCACTCGTTTCCGCCAAGCTTGTATACCTTCGGTTCTTTATCTTCCGATCCGACATATTTCTGAATCAGATCTATCTGGTCAATCGGTACAGATAGCTTATCGCCACCGGCATATAGAATATGCATATAATCCCGGTGAATTCCGCTGACCTCAAGTGTGCCAATCCCCATATATTTGCCGATACCGTGATTCTGATGTACCACGTAATCGCCGATTTTGAGCTCGGTATAGCTCTTGATCCGTTCTGCATTGTCAATTCCTTTGGAAACCTTGCGCGCCTTGCGCTGCTTCTGGGAGAACATCTCTCCTTCAGTGATCACGGCAAGATGAATGGAAGGCAGCTCAAAACCGGAGCCCAGATTCCCGTGGACAATAGTAGGCTCTTCGATGCCATAATCGTACAGCACCCGGCGGACCCGTTCCATCCGCTCCTCGCTGCTCGCCAGCATCACGACCTGCACACCCGACTTATGCCAGCGCTCCATCTCCGATTTCAGCACATTCATCTGGCCGTGGAAATCCTGCATGCCGCGGCTGATAAATCCAAGGATGTTCTGCGGCTGGATATGTGGAACCTGGCGCAGGAAAATCGACATGAACAGACTCTGGAATGGGCGGCGGTACATGATAGCCTCATTATCTACAGAAAGATGAAGATCAGGCAGATTCTTGCCGTTCTGCAGCAAATGCAGGTTCCATTCTGACTCGTCCCGCTCCAGCTGTTTCGCCGTTTCCAGCAGTCTGGCCGGCTCATCCATAATAAGGAGAGTATCCTGTGCCATATAATCATATAAATGGCAGCGTTCAGGATATAACAGACTGATATATTTATAGACTTCAGGGAAATAGGTGCCCTGCCGCAGCATCTCCAGCTCCCGGCCCATTTCCTCACGCAAACGTAGCTTTGCCTGCCGGTCGGTCATTTTCTCAAGCTGGCGTTCCAGCATCGCAGCCGCTTCAGAGGCTGCCGAATCCTGGCGGGACTGGTCTGCGATGATCTCCTTAGCCGGTGTGATCTTCACACTGCGCACCTTGTCGATGGATCGCTGGTCTGCAGGATCAAAGGTTCGGATCGAATCGATCTCATCATCAAACAGCTCTACCCGATAAGCCAGTGAAGAGGTCATTGGATAGAAATCGACAATGCCCCCCCGAACACTAAGCTCACCGCGGTTCTCTACCCGTTCAACCCGTTCATAACCCATCATAATCATTGACATTAGAAAATCATCGAGAGAGAGGGTTCCATCCTGTGAAACGGTTAATTGTGCCTCTGCCATCACATGCGGCGATGGAAGCAGACGCCGGACGCCGGAATAAGGCACAACCACAACGCCACGGAAGCCCTGCGCACATTTGGTCAGGACATCTATCCGCTGAGCGAGCGTCTCAGGGCTGGAGACAGCCGCTTCAGCGGCAACCAGCTCATTGGCAGGGTAAAGCAGCACGCGATCCGGAGAAAGCGCTTCCTGCAAATCCTCAGCCATCTTCTGGGCCGAGAACATATTATGGGTGACTATAAGCAGCGGCCGTTCGGTTTCTTCATGCAGCGCCGCCAGCATAATTTGTCTGGCCGAACCGGACAAACCTGATATTAGCTGCTCCTTCATCCCTACGGCAACACCGCGGGTGACAGACTGAAAATCAGGATCTTTGGAAAAAGCTTCTATAAGACCTTGTAACAACAAAAGACACCTCTCTTACTGAACAGGCTGACAGCAGCCTAAGCCGCCGCACCTATTATGATTAGAATTGAAAACAAGCCTCAGCGATAAGGCCAAGGCTTGCGGATGACGATAGAGACAGGCGCTTCCACCTTACTGAAGCGGACTGGACAGCAGGCTGAGCTCAGGGTTGTTCTCCAAGGCCTGTTTGCAGTAATCGCAAGTAACCTTTACCGTGATCTCACCTTCTGAATCATACGCTATGATATCTCTGCGCTCCGCAGGGGTCAAAGAATGCAGACCAAGCTGCGCTTCTGTGATATTACTTCTATTGATGCTTCCCAGAAATGTCCGGCAGTGCCTGCATACGTAGTGTATTGCCATCTATATGCCTCCTGAAGTTAGTATATACCCTTCAGTATGCCCCGGCCCGGCCGTATTTAGCCTAAAGATGCGGCGGGAGCGGGCGGCTAGCCATTGAATTTGGCCATGGTCTGTTCAAAGGTATGCTGCAGGCTGAACTCCAGGGCATCACAGGTATCCAGGATCATGGTCTTCAGCCTGTCTCCGTCTTTCTTGGGAAAGGTAGAAAGCACATAATCTACAATAGCAAAGCCCGGTTCAGGACGGGAGATCCCCATCCGCACACGGTTGAAGCTTTGCGTGCCTGTATGCTGTATGATCGACTTGATTCCGTTATGGCCTCCGGCACTTCCCTGATAACGCAGCCGGATTTTGCCGATTTCTGTATCAAGATCATCATAGACAACGATCATATCCTCTAAATTCACTTTATAATATTCCATATATGCACGAACCGCTTCTCCGGACAGGTTCATAAAGGTCATGGGTTTGATCAGAACTGTCTTGACTCCCCCGATGACGCCCTCACCGATTACGGACTTGCACTTATTCTGGTTAAAGGTGATTCCGTTTCTGGCCGCTAGCTCGTCAAGCGCCATAAAACCGACGTTATGCCTGGTTTTGGCGTACTGCGGTCCCGGATTTCCGAGTCCAACAATCCATTTCATGATGGCCTATCCTTTCCATCCGGTTCTCTTAAGCAGAAGAGTTCCGTTTTTGGTACAATGAATTTTATTAGGCTTACTTCTAGAGCAGCCTAGGGCCACTTTACTCCAAAGACAGGTGATGAACGATGCCACATCAGGGCGACATCTTAACGCTTCAGCGCCATTTCCAGTACCACATCCAATATGCTGTGCCTGTCGAAATTTACAGAGACAATGTGCACGTAGCCATCGGTGTAGTTACAGCGGCGGATGAAGGCTTTGTTGAGCTGCAAGGAACTCTTTACAACCGCAGCCTGTTCACCTTTATCTCCCGGCCAGGGTATTAATGCCGCAGCAAAGCTGGGGGTCATCACGCCGACAAGGGTTACATCTTCCGTTACGGAGGTGTAACCCTTTTTGAATATAGGCGGGAACGGCAGTCATATCACTACAAGAGCACTACCCGAATACTATTCGATTTCGAACAATTTGCTGATGGACAGCTCCTCATGAACACGAATAATCGCCTCACCCATAAGTGGAGCCACGGACAACACTTTGAGCTTCGAGGTCGGATTGCTGCTGCGGATTGGAATGGTATCCGTCACGATAATTTCTTTGATTGGTGAATTTTCCAGACGTTCATGCGCAGGTCCAGACAATACCGGGTGGGTACAGCAAGCATAAACTTCCTTCACGCCGCCTTCCATCAAGGCATTGGCTCCCAGTACAATCGTTCCGGCCGTGTCGATAATATCATCGATCAGAATCGCTGTTTTGCCTTCGATGTTACCGATAATATTCATGACTTCGCTGACATTGGGTTCCGGACGGCGTTTGTCGATGATCGCCAGAGGTGCGTTAAGGAAATCGGCAAGCTTTCTAGCCCGCACAACACCCCCATGGTCCGGGGAGACCACAACCGGATTCTGGATCTGCTTCGAACGGAAATACTGGGCAAGAATCGGGACACCCAGCAGATGATCCACCGGAATATCAAAGAAGCCTTGAATTTGCATGGCATGAAGGTCCATCGTGATAACACGGTGAGCTCCTGCTTTTTCGATCAGGTTCGCTACCAGCTTGGCCGTAATTGGATCACGGGAACGCGCCTTGCGGTCTTGACGAGCGTATCCGTAATAAGGAATAACCACATTGATGCTTTTCGCGGAAGCGCGTTTGAGCGCGTCTACCATAACCAGAAGCTCCATCAAATTGTCGTTAACCGGACCACAAGTCGACTGTACGATATAGACATGGCAGCCCCGGACACTCTCAGACAGCTTGACCTGAATCTCCCCGTCGCTGAAGCTTGTGGTATGTGATTCACCCATCGGAATTCCGATATAATCAGCAATTTGACTAGCCAGCTTAGGATTGGAGTTACAGGTGAAAATCTTTAATTTGGAATCGCAATAAGTCATAAAATATAAACCCTCCGTGACGGAATTTAGCTTCCAAGCAGCGCCGGTAAAGAGATCTCAGCTCTATCCGGCGCTTTGGCAGTGGCCCTTACGATTGACTTGACTGGTCTTTCTTTGCTTTGGCCCGGGAGCGGATCTTCTCGGCATATCCCGGCTTGTTCTCCTGTCTTACTCTGGCAATGGCCAAATCATTCTCCGAAACAGATCTTGTGATTGTCGACCCTGCAACAACAAAAGCGCCTTTGCCTACGGTGACCGGTGCAATCAGATTCACATTGCTGCCGATGAAGGCATTATCTTCAATTGTCGTCTTGGATTTATTAAATCCGTCATAATTGGCAGTAATTGCACCACAGCCAACATTTACATTCTTACCTACAGCGGCATCGCCGACATAGCTCAAATGCGATACTTTGGAGCCGTCGCCGATCACTGCATTCTTAATTTCCACGAAATCGCCTATTTTGACTTCCTCACCAAGTACAGTGCCCGGACGCAAATAGGCAAAAGGCCCAACGGTAGTCCGTGCGCCGACTTGTGCCTGATTCAGTACGGAATGCTTCACCTCAGCGCCGTCCATAATCACGCAGTCTTCGATTTCACTGGAAGGCCCGATCACGCAATCTTCACCAATGACGGTTTTGCCTTTCAGCTGGGTACCCGGATATAACACGGTATCTGATCCAATGATGACATCGGCTCCTATATAGGTGGAAGCCGGATCAATGATGGTTACACCGTTCAGCATATGCTGCCGGTTGATGCGCTGGCGCATGTAACCTTCTGCTTCGGATAAAGCCAAACGGTCGTTAACGCCGATAGACTCCGCAGCGTCATGAGCCTGATATCCCAGAACGATATCACCCTGTGCCCGAAGTATGCCGATTACATCTGTTAAATAATATTCCTGCTGGTTATTACTGTTGGTGACCTTCTCCAGCGCCGCGAACAGCTTGGCATTATCAAAACAATAGGTACCTGTATTAATTTCGCCTACAGCTGCTTCCTCAGCGGTGCAATCCTTCTGTTCCACAATCTTCAGTACACCGCCGTCTTCCCCGCGGATAACCCGTCCATAGCCTGCAGGCTGATCCATCACAGCAGTCAGTACAGTTGCTGCCGCATGCTGCCCTTCGTGCAGTGTCATAAGCCCTTCCAGCGTTTCCGCCATGACCAGCGGTGTATCACCGCAAATCACGATGGTTGTGCCTTCCTCGCTGCCGATAAGATCCTTAGCCTGTTTGACGGCATGACCGGTACCCAGTTGGGTTTCCTGCAGCACATATTCCGCATCCTGGCCTATATGGGCTTTTACTTGCTCTGCGCCATATCCGACAATAACGACGGTACGCTGGCTTCCGGTCGCTTTAACTGTATCAAGTACGTGCCCTACCATCGGTTTGCCACAGACGGGGTGCAGCACTTTATATAATTTAGATTTCATGCGCTTGCCTTGACCTGCGGCAAGTACAACAGCCATTCTTTTCAAGAATGCCAACCTCCCACTTCTTGAGCTCACTACTGAATATATCTCATATCGGGAAAAAAGAAAAGAGAACCATGTGAGCATGGTTCCCTTTTCTTCGAACCCCAATTAAAAACGGCTTGACCTTACGCCGCCCTGGGAGGGCAGCTGGACATCAGAGTCAGCTTAAGGCTTAAGCTCCCTCTTCGATGACCTCTTCTTCTTCCGTAGCGGCGCGATCGTACTCGGCCAGAACCGCAGATTGAATCTTCTCGCGTGTTCCCGAAGAAATCGGGTGTGCGATATCGCGGAATTCGCCGTCCGGTGTACGCTTGCTGGGCATAGCAACGAACATCCCGTTATTACCGTCGATGACTCGAATGTCATGAACAACAAACTCGTTGTCGATTGTAATGGATGCGATTGCTTTCATTCTCCCCTCAGAGTTGACGCGGCGGAGTCTGACATCCGTAATTTGCATGTGTGTGTTCACCACCTTTTTCCATCAGAGACTTGGTGTATAATTCCACACAGCAAAGCGAATTCCTTCTTTTTGATTCCAAAAAATGCCTGATAATGAAGATTATTTTTGCGCAACCATTGATTTCGACACCATTCGCGGGGTTTTCTAATAATCCCTTACGATTTCGACATTTTACTGTTTCTTAACGCAAAGTAACTGTCCAGCTCAGGAGGAGAAGTAATTACCCGGATACGCTGAAATCCGCCGCACCTTGGAATCCACCTCATTCAGCTTCACCAGAGATACATAGTCATGCAAAAGACGTTCTTCCGTCTCCACCGCACCTGATTCCACGAGTACACCTACACCGGCCACTTCGGCATTGAACTCGCCAAGCAGATCGACCATACCGCGTACGGTACCGCCGGCCTTCATGAAATCATCCACGATCAGCACCCGCGACTTCTCACGCAGCGCCCGCCTCGAGAGCGACATCGTATGTATGCTCTTGTGCGAGCCCGATACATAGTTGATGCTAACCGCAGAGCCCTCGGTCACCTGATGGTCACGGCGCACCAGCACCACCGGCAGCCCAAGCTGTGCAGCTGTTGCATAAGCCAGCGGAATGCCTTTGGTTTCCACGGTCATCACTACATCAATCTCTACCCCGTAGAAAGCCGTTGCAATGATCTTTCCGGCCTGTTCCATCAGAGAAGGCAGCCCCAGCAAGTCAGACATATATAAATAACCACCGGGCAGAATCCGGTCGCTCTGCTCCAGCTGTCCGCACAAACGGTTAACGAAAGCCAGCGCCATCTCTGTTGGCATTCTAGGAATATAACGCACCCCGCCTGCCGCTCCGGCCAGTGTCTGCAGCTCACCCATGCCTTCGCCTTCAAATACTTCTTTTATAATAGCCAAATCTTCGCTGATGGATGACTTTGCCGCACCATACCGGTCTGCAAATGTTGACAGCGACAGCAGGTCATGCGGTTTCTCAAGCAAAAATTGGGTCATGTCTACCAAACGTTGGCTTCTTTTAAGTTTTTTCACGGAATGCTCCTCGCCAAAACCGAATATTATTATAAAATAATATCACTTTTGTACGGATTTACACAAGAAGAAACGGCTGCTCTGCCTTTGACAGTTGCTAGCCGTTTCTCTGGAAGCTCTTCAGCTCAGCGAACGTACCGCGTAAACTTCCTTACAGAATCCGCGCAGTCCATTGTAAATTCTGGCTACCTTCGACTGTTTGGATACCAGACCGAAGACGGTCGGTCCGCTGCCGGACATCAGCACTCCATCTGCACCCAGCTTCATCATGGCTTCCTTCAGCTGCTGCACCTCTGGATGGAGCTTCAGCGTCACATCCTCCAGGACGTTGCCTAGCCCCGCACAGACTGCGTTGAAGTCGCCCGCTGCAATGGCCTCCTGCATCCGCGTTGCCGACGGATGCACCGCAATGTCATTCGCCCGTACACGTCCGTACACCTCAGCCGTCGATACATTAATCGGTGGCTTCGCCAGGACGACCCAGCACTGCGGCGGATTCTCAATCGGAGTCAGCCGCTCGCCTCTCCCCGTTGCCAGGGCAGTGCCTCCTGTGACGCAGAACGGCACGTCCGAGCCCAGCTCGGCGCCCAGTTCCTGCAGCTCCTGCGCCGGGATACCAAGGCGCCAGAGCCTGTTCAGGCCGCGCAGCGTTGCTGCCGCATCGCTGCTGCCGCCGGCAAGGCCGGCAGCGACCGGAATTCTTTTGTCCAGATGGATATGTACACCGCTCTTCACATTATAACGGTCTTTAATAAGCCTCGCAGCCTGAAAGGCAAGGTTCTTCTCGTCGAGCGGAATATATCCCGCCTGGCTTGATATAATAATCGAGTCTCTCTTCATCTCTGATAGCTCCAAACGGTCCGCCAGATCCACCATGGTCATAATCATTTCCACTTCGTGAAATCCGTCAGGCCGCTTGTGAAGCACATCCAGCATCAAATTGATCTTGGCCGGCGCTTTCTCATACATTTTCAAGGCGTTCACCCACCTTCAGCTTTTCCCGTAAAAACAACTTAACATATTATATGAGAAACTTGTAACGAAGTCCATTATCAAAAGTTTGGACAGGCCAAAAAGGGAAACGCCGCAAGGACGGTTCCCCTTTTTTATTACCATTTTTCAGCACATAAGCGGTTAAGACTTCCGGGCAGCCTGCTCGGCAAGCTGAATCGCCCTCTTCACCATATTCCCTGCATCCTGGGCCCGGATTCCACCCCAGCCGTCCCGCTCTACCGTTTCGTAGAATCCAAGCTCCTTAGCCAATTCCGTCTTCAGTTCCTCCGACATCATGCCTCGTTTTCTGCGGCTCATTAGCGGAATTCCTCCTTAGGGTAGTAGATGATTAGCTTATTGCTCCTTTAGTATGCTGTACCGGGGCAATGATCATTCAACCCGCGAAGAAACCGTTCACACTGTTGTTATATTCACAAAACAAAAAACAGCCCCCATAGGAGACTGTCCGTAACACTTAAGCCTTAATATACATAATTCGCATTTGCCCATCGTCTTCGCAAACTGTGATCTCCACAGACTCCGTAAGAATATCGGCATAGCTATAGGAGACACGCTTGAAGGTTTGCTGCTCCTGATCCAGTTTGACAATAAATACAGAAGGGTACGTTTCTTCCAGGACACCGGTGCGTTCAACGGTCTTACGACGTCCACCGTTTGCACGCAACGTGATCTTATGACCGACGTGAGCTTCGAGACTGCGTTTAATTTCCAACAGCGCGTTATTAGCCATTACCTGACGACCACCTCTTTCCTTGTCCATTATACAACTTTTCACAAACATTGTCAAAGCAAATAAATAATTATAGATGATGCCAAAAAAGTTGTCAACGGAATTTTTTTAGAACGAAAGACTCCCAGCCGAGGCGCCTTGTTATCGGTAATAATATACCGGAGGCTGTCGCCGCCTGTCCGGCTTCCACAACAAAAAAAGGAAAAGAAAAGCGTTATGCTTATCCTTTCCTTTTTTTGTTCCTGCCATTCTGGAAAATTATTGCGTACGGCTATTCCGGGACCATGATACTATATCGCCGACGGGGTAACTTTCAGCGCGGAAAGATTCTGCAGGCGAGGCATTCCAATCCGGAAGCTGCCGCGTGTCTCTATTCCGCCCATTCCCTGGTTGCCGCTGATGGTATGATTCAGTACATCGCCTAGACTGACAGTGTCACGGATCGAGGTAAAAGAGGCTTTGGCTGCTATATAGACCGGATCCAGCGCATGAATCAGGATTCTCCCCGGTGAGCTGGCAAAATTGGCCCCCGCCCCCAGCAGTGCCTCAAAATGCGACTGGCAGGCTCCCGCCACAATGGTCAGGGCATCAAAGTTCCGTTCATATTCCCTTGCAACCCCAATAGCAGCCACAAAGTTCTGCGAATTTTTGTAGCTGCTAAGACTATAGAGATCATAAGTATGCGGCTGTTTCAGCACCCCGTCGTGGCCAGTTATAACTACGATATCCGGACGCACACGAGGCAGAAGCCGGTATAATGTCTCCGCCATTTTGGACTCATGAACATGATGCCCTTCCGCGGGAATCCGCAGCTGTTCATACAAGCTAAGACTTTTGTTCAAATAAAGCGCATCGCCGTCCAAATGCAGCACTTTGCCCGGCACCTCGAAATAAGCCGCCTCCTTGGGGGATTGCGGCCAGCCTCCGGCAACAGTTTCTCCGCTGCGCTGGCTCTGTTCCTGACGGTCCTTACGCAACCTTGTCAATGATTCCTTTGCTTTGATCTGTGCCTGCTGTCCCCGTTCTGTAATACGGGTAGGCGGCACTTGAACCAAGTCGTCCAGGGGAGCATCCGCCAAAAGGCGGAATTCTGTGCCTTTGATTACAGCTCCACTCTGCACGATGTTCTCCACCCGGAAAGTTACATCTCCACCATAAGATTTGCGGACGACCAAGTCTCCTAAATTCATGACAACACCACCTCTATCCCCATCGTATGGGCAAAGGTCATGGTTGGTTCTTCAACAGCCGCATTTTCAAAAGATAAAGCGCGATGTTTCACGCTGCATACTCTAGGCGATTCCTGCCGCCAGCAGCACAGCGCTAAGCCGGGCGTACTCCGCAAGGCTCAGCGTCTCCCCGCGGCGGGTTGGCTCTATGCCAGCCTCAGCCAGCAGCGCCTCCAGGCGTTCACGGCCTTCTCCAGGGAAGAAGCGGGCCTTGAGATTGTTTGCTATTGTCTTACGCCGCTGGGTGAAGGAAGCCTGGACCACCTCAAAGAAATGCTTCTCATCAGCTACATCCACCGGAGGACGTTCTCTGACCTTCAGCCGGATTACAGCAGATTCCACATTCGGCTGCGGGATGAAGACCGTACGCGGCACAATACAGACCAGCTCAGGCTCACTGTAGTACTGCACGGCTATGCTGAGGCTTCCATATTCTTTGCCGCCCGGAGAAGCCGCCATACGCTCAGCAACCTCCTTCTGGATCATTACCACGATATTATCCAGCGGAAGTTTCTCTTCCAGCAGTTTCATCAGTATAGGAGTTGTCACATAATACGGCAGGTTGGCAACCACACTTACTTTGTCGACGGTTGCAAAATCCTCTGTGAACAGTTCCTGGAGGTTTACCTTCAGCACATCATCATTGCGAATTTTGACATGCGGGTACGGAGACAGTACATCCCGCAGAATCGGAATCAGTCTGCGGTCGATCTCTACAGCAGTCACCGCACCCGCAGCCATGGCCAGCCGTTCAGTAAGTGCTCCGATACCCGGACCAATCTCCAGGGCGCCCGCAGAGTCAGTTAATTCTGCTGCGTCCACTATTTTATCAAGGATATTCTGGTCGATCAGAAAGTTCTGTCCCAGACTTTTTTTGAACGAAAAACCGTAGCGCTGAATAATTTCTTTGGTCCGTACTGGCGATGAGATCTTGTTATTGCCACTCATGAGGTAATGCCTCCCTGATCAATTTGTGCGAGAGCTCCGGAGAATTCTTCCCGCGTGATGCCAAACATAGCCAGCCGCTTGTATAGCTGTTTGCCGTTACAATACCCGATGCCAAGCACGTTGCCAAGCGCCATCCTGCGCTCAGCCGCTCGCGAATGCACCAGCATGCCCGCCTCCATAAGATCCTCCAGCCCAATAAGGGCAGGGGCCCCCTCAAAGGAGGTATGTACATGCTGCAGCGCATGACGGATCGCTTCCGGTGATGCATTCTCAACACCGATATCCCCCTTGCGTGTGGCATCCTTCTCCGGGATGAATGCATGCTTGCAGCCTGGCACCTTGGAGGAAACAATCTTGCGGATGCGTTCGCCGGCATGATCGGGATCCGTAAGGATGATCACGCCTCTGCGTTCCATTGCCAGCGCTATCTTGGCGATAACCTTGCGGTCTACCGCTGAACCGCCAGTCTCTATCGTATCGGCCTCCACCGCCCGCTTGACGGCAACCGTATCACTCTTGCCTTCCACCACAATTAATTCCTTAATCATACACGTTGCTCCTTCCTGTAAAACACAAAAAGAAGAGGATTCGCTCCCCTTCTTTTTGGCTAAAGAATGTATAAGTGATGAGCGGCAGCCCGTTCTGTCAGTGCTACCCTCACTATAGCTTATAAACCGTTAATTTGCAAAAGCGGACCACGTTAATTCAACTCCGGCTTCACTGGACCGATCACATAAATAGTCCGGGACTTGCGGCCGAAATTACGGGCATGGCTCAGTGAATCGTAATAAACATCTAACTTGTTGCCTTTGATGGCACCGCCGGTATCCTCTGCTCGGCGAAACCCTAATCCCTCAATGTACACCCACCAGCCGATAGGAATTACATTCGGGTCCACAGCTATTGTCCGGCCTTCTGTTACGCGTGTGCCAGAAGCCGTGCGGGTCCCAATGCCTGGCTCTTCCGAAGAATAGGCTGTCATCGACACATTTTTGATCATCTTCTTGTATTGGAAATCTACGCCTGCCTTGTGCACGACGTTACTGCTTTTTGCGGAAACTTTGGTTGTTTTGGATGCCGTACTTTTTTTGGAAGTTGTCACAGCAGCTACAACGGGCTTTGGCAGGGGCTTCGTACCAACATAAACAATTTTATGTTTGGTAACCGTCTGTACTTCCTTGCCAATCATGCGCATAGAGACCAGTTCTCCATCTTGGTAGACCTTCTCGATATGCTGGACCATGACGCCTGGTGCGCCTAACTGTGCCACTTTTACGGTCCCCTTGTTCAGGGAAGGATCTGAGGTCTTAATGACCTGGAATGGCAAATTATGCTTCCGCTCTACAATTTGCTTGTTGATGCGGACAATTTTAATTTCCATGCCGGCCGATACTGTGGTGTCAAGCGAAGGGTATATTTTGTCACTGCTCTCCAGGCTTAAACCCAGTTTGCTAATGGCGTCACCGATAGTGTCTTCGGTGGTGTACATTGTTTTTGTTGCTCCATCCGCAGTGAGACTAAACTTCTGTGCACGATTGATCACGACACGGTCGCCGTCCTGTATCTCATCACTAAGGCCAATAGATAATTCATCATGCGGCTGCAGCGAAATTTGTTCCTTAGCCAGCACATCACTGAGCAGCGCTTCGCGCGTTTCCAGCGTCTGTACTTTCCCGTCTATTACTAAAAATATCTCTTTCTTGCTCTGACCGTGTACGTACAGCAGAATGAGCAGCGCGATAACGATTGATACCGCACCTGCAAGCGAAAGTAAGCGAGGATTCACTTGCTTCCACCGTAATGCGAAAGACCTGCTGGATGATTGCGAATCATGGGATACTTCTGGTTGGAATACGCCCACTCTCTCCATCCTCCTTACATAGCCCCGTCGTCAAGTTGTATATCAAGGTGACTGAATGATTGCTGACGAAACTAGGTTTGAGATTGCAACAGGATACGCCCGCATTGCTTTAGCGTTTCCTGCTCATGGATCGCCTGCCCGGCATAATTACTCCAGATACCTGTTATATAACAGTATGCTGGGAACATTCGCATTATTCAAAACAAAAAAAGCCCAAAAAAGAGTTCACAGAGGACTCTTTCGTGGCTTCTCCGGATGTCAGAATACGCGGGAATGTTTATGCACGAGGTTTCCTCTCTTACTTGCGCTTACGGGGTTAGCTGTCGGGTTCGGGCATAAGAGAGACGCCCTATCTTAGGTCACCCGCTCACGGCGGTTGCCCTCAAATTCACCCCAAAGACCACGTGAAGAAATCAAATAAATTCTGCGGCATTTCTGTGTTGTACTCTATGTACGGACATGCGGCAGGCATTATTGGTTCCCCCGTTCTCCATACGGAGACTCAGCGAGACGATCCATGATTCAGTGACTGTCACAGTAACAACAGCTCACTGCACTGAAAAGATGATATCCTGTTTTGATGCATGTTGTAAAGGACGATTCAACCACGTTTACGCAAAAAAATGATTAAAATATTGTAATATTCAGCCGTTTTTAAATTAAAAAAGTTTAATATATCGGCTATACTTCATTTTTCACCGCTTTTACTCCCGATTTCAGACAATTCCAAATCGTTCCAGTGCGTTCGCATACGTAATTTCCGCCAATTCCTGTAAATCAATCCCTTTTATTTCCGCGGCAGCCTCTGCTACTAATCTCACATGTGCGCTCTCATTTCGCTTGCCCCGGAAAGGGTGCGGTGTCAAATAAGGCGAGTCCGTTTCAATCAGCAGCCGGTCCATCGGAGTCTGGGCCAGCACCTCTTTTGGCACTCTGGCGTTCTTGAATGTAATCGGGCCGCCGAAGGACAGGTGAAAGCCTAAATCCAGGCACATTTTGGCTATTTCCCAGCTTCCGGAGAAGGAGTGCATCACTCCGCCTATTTCATCAGCCTTCTCTTCACGGAGAATACGCACCACATCTTCATGAGCATCACGGTTATGAATACAAATCGGCATTTTCAGTTCACGGGCTAGTCCGATTTGTTTGCGGAACACTTCATGCTGTACCTCTTTGGGAGAGGTGTCCCAATAGTAATCCAACCCAATTTCTCCGATGGCGACTACTTTTTTATGACTGCACAGTGAGGCGATCCACTCGAGATCACCGTCCCTCATGTCTATGGCATCCTGCGGATGCCAGCCGACGGCTGCATAAATATAGTCATAGGTTTCAGCAAGCTTCATGGTCGTTGGGATTGTTTCCCTGTTAAAGCCAATATTAATCATTTTGGTAACTCCTGCCTCGAGCGCATTGGCGATTACCCTTTCGCGGTCCTCGTCGAATTGCGGAGCATCCAGATGGGTGTGCGTGTCGAACAATTGCATGTTACATCCCCTTTTCTGTCATAATTTCTATGATGAATTCCAAGTATTTTTGGATTACTTTGCAAAGATTTCTGCGATTGAAGTAGGCAGCATTGGAAGGGCTTTCTGCAGCTTATCCTGTGGAAAATACAGGTGATAACGGCCGCGGTGAATTCCGCTGATGGAGCGTACGATATCTGAAACTTCAGAGATCTCCCTCAGTTTGTCATGGCGGTCAAGCAGCAGAATCTGCTTGCTGTCAAAGCCTTGTCCCGGACGAAACACATCATAGGGCAAATCTGTTGGAAAATCAATTTCCAGATCATAATCGGCATCTAGCCCTGCCACGGCAAAGCTGCGACGTATTTCGTCAATCGTCTCGGAATCAAGGTTCTCCATCTCTACATATTTATACAGTTTACGATGAATAAACCGGCTGCACAAGTCGCTTAACAACTCATCCTTCTCCAAAGTCCACTGCATGAAGGCGGTCTGGATCATAGCTTCGTCTAGCAGCAGATATTGCTCCACCGTGACCTCTCCGCGGAACAAATCACCTAAAGGATCAATCATGAACCGGAATTCATAACCGCTCTGGTACAGTTCTTTGGCTCTGCGGAAAATTTGCCGCAAAATAATTTCGGAACTGCGTGTGACCGGGTGGAAATATACCTGCCAGTACATTTGATAGCGCGACATTAAGTAATCCTCGATGGCGTGCATCCCTGACTCCTTAACCACTACCCTTCCATGGTATGGGCGCAGCATTCTTAGAATCCTGTCAATATCAATCGTCCCATAGTTTACTCCCGTGTAGTATGCATCGCGGAGCAGATAATCCATGCGATCAGCATCCAGAGGGCCGGAAACCAAGTTGACTACAATTTCATGCTCATAAGTTTTGGAGATTACCGATGCTACCTTGCCGGGAAAATCCTCTGCCACATCCCGCAGAATCGCGGTGATCTCCGTGTCCTCCAGAATGATCCGGCAGGTCCAGTCTTCATGGTTCATTTCAAAGGCTTCTTCTATAGAATGGGAGAACGGGCCATGCCCCAAATCATGCAGCAGCGCTGCACATAGAGTAAGCAGGCTCTCCTCCGGCATCCAATCCTTATACCCGCTTCGCTCGAACTGCGAAATGATACGGCGTGTAATTTCGTAGACACCCAGGGAGTGTGAAAATCGGCTATGCTCTGCACCGTGAAAGGTTAGATAGGAGGTGCCAAGCTGACGGATGCGCCGCAGACGCTGAAATTCCTTGGTATTGATCAATCGCCAGATAATTGTGTCCTGCACGTGAATATAGTTGTGAACCGGATCTTTGAAAACCTTCTCTTCTGTCAGCGGTTGCTTCATGTGTTCAACTCCTTCGAATAATATAATTAGAAATAAGAGGTAATAGGTAGTATAATAATGAATTATGTCGCACTTTGTCGAATTGTGTCATTTTATCGTTTTACAAATCGACAATTTAATTTTATCTGCATTTGTATGAATTTATGTGTAATGTAGGCGATATAAAAGTTTTATTAAAAAATTCCTTAAAATTAGCCTCAAAAAAGGTTGACTGTTTTGGGAATGGTTGGTATTATAAATATCATAAAACGGTGAACAATGTCGAATAATGACGCTTTTGAACATTGAGAGGAGCAACGATTGTAATGATGAAATCAACAGGAATTGTAAGAAAAGTAGATGAGCTTGGACGGGTTGTTATTCCGATCGAATTGCGCCGTACCCTGGGCATTGGAGAAAAAGATGCGCTCGAAATTTACGTGGACGGTGAGCGGATCATGCTTAAAAAATACGAGCCAGCTTGCATTTTCTGCGGCAATGCTGAGAATGTAACCTATTTCAAAGGAAAAATAGTTTGTCATGAATGCATTTCTGCTATCCCTACCCCTGTGACAAACTAGAACAAATAGGTTATAATAGGAACTAATCAAATTGTTAATTCTAACCTTTTTATATCTCCTTGGCCTCCCGTTGATGCGGGAGGTATTTTTTATGCTTTTTTACCCTCCCAAACCCTCCCTACAGGGAGGGCCCCAAGGGCCCCGGCCCTCTGGACACCCGGAAGCTTGTCTAATTTGTGGCCGCGCGTAAAGGAGTAACTGTGACGGTGGACCGGCCCTCTTTCGGGCACGCCCTCAGGGCCTTGCCATCCGAGGGATTTCGCCATAGGCCGTGCGCCTATGGCGGCTGCGCGAAGGCGCTGCCCTGCAACGGTTGGGCGATAAAGCCGCTCTCCCTGCGGGAATCGCTTTACGGTAGCACGGGCCAGTGACTTTAGCGGTTACTGGCTGCTGGCTGGTGAGCTGCTTTTTCTGCTTTTGCCCGCTCTCCCTACGGGAATCGCTTTACGGTGGCACGGGCCAGTGACTTTAGCGGTTACTGGCTGCTGGCTGGTGAGCTGCTTTTTCTGCTTTTGCCCGCTCTCCCTGCGGGAATCGCTTACGGAGGCAAACGCCCTTTACTCCCTGTCCAACAATGCATTGTAAATATCGCGTTTGGCCAAGCCACGGTCTGCGGCGGCTTTTTTCATAGCTTCCTTCCGTGCCATTCCTGCGTTTTCATAGTGAGCGACATGCAGCTCAATGCTGAGCTCACGCCACCAGGAGGATTCAGCAATCTCAGCCTCTTCTTTGCTTTCCCCTTCAACCACGATTACATATTCGCCAAGCGGCGGATGTTCGGCCAGCCAAGCAGAACATTCCTCAATCGTGCCGCGCAGAAACTCCTCATAACGCTTCGTCAGTTCACGGGCCAGCACCACCCGGCGGTTGCCGAATGCCTCCTGCAGATGAACCAAGGTTTTGGCTACCCGGTGCGGAGATTCATAAAACAGCAAAGTCCCCTGCACAGAACGAACAGCGGATAATACACTACGGATATCCTTACGCTCCCTGGGCAGGAACCCGACAAAGGTAAAGCTTGTAGTCGGCAAGCCGGAGGCAATCAAAGCTGACAAAGCCGCGTTAGCTCCGGGAATTGGAATGACCGGAATATGGTGGCTGACAGCCAATGCTACAAGATCTGCTCCAGGGTCGGAAATTGCCGGCAGACCGGCGTCGCTGACAAGCGCCAAATTTTTACCTTCTATTATATAGCGGATCAGTTCCGGTCCACTGGCAGCCTTATTATGCTCATGATAGCTGAACAGCATGGAAGGCGTAATTTCAAAATGGCTCAGTAACTTACGCGTCTGTCTTGTATCCTCGGCGGCAATAATATCACATTCTTTTAAAGTGCGGACTGCACGGTAAGTCATATCCTCCAGATTGCCGATTGGCGTAGCGACCAGATAAAGACAACCGCATCCTGGCGGTTTAATTCCATCATTGTTGTTTTGAAAGCTGCTTTGGCATGTTATAGTCATCATTTACCCTCTTTGTTTCCATAATAAATATCCATAATTTCTGGACAGTATTGATTGTCCTCATTATATACGATCAGCGGCGGTTGTAAACGCACCTCAGGCTTTCCATCGCGTGCAGCTTCAATCAATACCATATTGGCTTCCAAATGTGCTCTTGGATGCACGAAACGAATCAGCTTCGGCTCCAGTCTGTTTTGTCTCATCAGGCTGATAATATCTACCAGACGCTGTGGCTTGTGTACCATACTTACCTTGCCTCCGGTGCGAACCAGTCTTACACATGCCTGAATCACCTCTTCCAGCGTGCAGCCAAGCTCATGGCGGGCCATCGCCTGATGTGTATTCAACTTGAGATCGCTTCCGTTAAGCGGCATGTACGGCGGATTAACGGTAATCGCATCGTATACACCGTATCCAGCCTCATTATGCAGTTCGCGTAAATCCCCTTCTTGTATCTTAATCCGCTCCTGCAGTCCATTTAAGGCTACACTACGGCGTGCCATATCCGCCAGACGCGGCTGAATTTCAATACCTTCTATAGAAGCTTTGGTTCGTGTAGTGAGCAGTATCGGAATAACTCCATTGCCAGTACAAAGATCAAGTACTCTGCCGCGTGGCGGTATACCCGCAAACCGGGCCAGCAGTACGGCATCCATTGAGAAGCTGAACACTTCATCACTCTGAATAATCCGCAGATCATGAGTCAATAAATCATCCACCCGCTCTGTTGGCAGCAGTAGAGGAACAGGTATTTCGTTAGAAAAATTCGTCATTGTAATCTCCTAAAAGTTTTGTTGAGCCTATGCTTCAATGAAATTCTTCGAAACAAAATTCGCTTCGTAAGCATAGACTTAGTTTTGCCTGAGCATATACTTCAATGAAATCCTGCGAAACAAAACTCGCTTCGGAAGCATACGCTTAGTTTTGCCTGAGCCTGTGCCTTTCTTTCATCAGTCTACGCCCTTAAATTCAAAAAAAACCGTAGGCGTAAATCTCCTACGGCTGGATATCCTCATTTATTAAGAAAAGAAAGACAGAACAGACAATCACCTTCTGTGCGCAAATGGCCGAAATAGACATTGCAGATGTGAAAGCCTTCATGATACAGCCGGGCCAGATTGTCATAACCTTCCCCAACTACCTCTTCTGTTCCCTCTCTGGCGGCCAAAAGAGCTTCCGCCTCCGCAGTATCAACGGCAGGGTCCAAAGGTGCGTCCCTCTTCAATATTTTGCGGAGCTGTTCATTCTCCAGACTAAGCCTTTGATTGGCTTCCATCAGTTCCTTAACCGTCTGTTTCCAATCTCCGAGACTTGCGCGCATGCTTTCCATCTGCGCTTCCATCTCCTGCATGTGTGCAAATATATTTATCTTCTCCAAGTTTCCACCCCGAAAGTAACCTTATATGGTTTACTTGACGACAACATCATCCATTGGAAGTTCCTTAACTTTGCCCACTTCAAACAGCTGTACATGAACCGTGCGGGTTCCGGCATTAATTCCTACCACCTTGCCGTCACCGAGTGAGGTTACGACAATCTTGCCTACCGCCGGCATTTCTTCCTTCGTGCTTTCGTAATTATCATGCTCAAACTTCAGGCAACACATCAGCCGTCCGCACAAACCCGAGATCTTTGTCGGATTAAGCGAAAGGTTCTGATCCTTAGCCATCTTGATCGACACCGGCTCGAAATCTCCAAGCCAGGAGGAGCAGCACAATACTCGTCCGCAAGGCCCCAGACCACCCAGCATCTTAGCCTCATCACGCACACCAATCTGCCGCAGCTCGATCCGGGTACGGAAAATACTTGCCAGGTCCTTGACCAATTCGCGGAAATCGACGCGTCCCTCGGCAGTGAAATAAAAAATAATCTTATTGCGGTCAAACGTGAACTCCACATCCACTAGCTTCATTTTGAGCCCATGATCGCGAATTTTATTTAAACAGGTGGTAAAAGCTTCCTTGGCTGCACCTTTGTTCTCTTCAACCACACGTGCGTCGGTTTCTCCGGCAATACGCATGACCTTCTTGAGAGGCAATACAACATCCGCTTCCTGCACCTCTTTTTTGCCAACGACAACTCTACCGTATTCAACCCCTCTTGCCGTCTCAACAATAACGCATTGATCGCGTTCAATCGGGAAATCAAGCGGATCAAAATAATATATTTTACCCGCTTTTTTGAAGCGGACACCTACTACGCTGTACAAAAATTAACCCCCTTGTTTGCCGGTAAAGGAACCCTTAAGCAAGTCCGCTCTCTGATGATCCATGCTTGTCCTTCCTTATCCGTTAAACCCATACTTCCAGGCTGAAGCGACATATAGAGGATATATCATAACTAACCCTTTAACTTTCCAGTCGGATTAAGAACTGCTCCAGACACAGTTGGGCATTGGCATTGGACCGGAGCCTCCGCTTGCTCTCCGCCGCGAATTCCATATAAGCCACCCATTGTTCCGTACTCCGCTGACGGGCATGTCTGGAAATAAAGTCTAACTGATCTATGAAAACGATGCTTTCGTGTCTTCGGTACAGGAAGTAAAGCATATCTTTAAACCAAAGATGGAACATGCTGAAAAGAATATCCAAATGTTCACCGAGCCCGGCCTTGAACAGCTTCTGCCCTACGGTTGCTACCGCAGTGCTGCCTTTGCCCAAAGACTCCTTAGCTAATTGTAACACTAGATTTCTCATTTCTGCAAACCAATTCTGTGCCAAAAGTTCCCTGCAGCCATCAAGACCTGAAGTCAGCGATACTGCACACCGGGCTAGCGGCACAGGAACCCCCTCGCCGGATAACGCCTGGAGCATAATATCCGGATGCAGCGGGCTAAACGGAATACGCTGAGTCCTTGACTGAATCGTTGGTAGCAGGGAACTGCTATTATCGGAGATTAAAATGCCTACTGCCGGAGCAGGTGGCTCCTCCAAAAATTTGAGCAGACTGTTGGCGGCTTGCACCGTCATTTTATCCGCTCCTTCTATAATATAAACCTTCGGGTTAATTCCTTCCGATCGGTAAGAAAAAACACGCTGCAGCTCACGGATCTGATCGATCTTAAGACTTGCCCCTTCGGGCTTCAGCAGGGTTAAATCCGGATGGTTGCCATGCTCAACCTTGCGGCATTCCAGGCATTCACCACAGGCATCGTCCTGGAGTACGGTGCAAAATATGGCTTGCGCGAACATCAGTGCTGTCTTCATTTGTCCGCTCCCGGAAGGTCCGGTGAACAGATAGGCATGACTGACCGCTTCTTTGCGCAATGCATTTTGCAGCAGGCGTTTGGCATCCTCCTGGCCTAATATATCATGAAAAGGCATAAATTCCTCCAACTCTTTTAAAAAGCAAGATTAATCAGCATTCCGCGGATCTCTCCAACCCGTCCCAGCAGATCAATACGGCCATGCTCACTTTCCAGCAAGTCATCCGCCAAGTTCAGCAGCGCGGCATCGATCTCCTCCAGCAGTTTATACCTTTTACTCCTGCCGCGACGGTCCCAGCCCTTCGTATCCTTCAGAATGACTCCGCGGCGCGCAGTCTCCTCCAGAAACTTTTTGATCATATTGCGGTAAATCGCCAGCTCGCGGACCGTCATGGATTTGGATAGCCGATCGCCCTGCTGCTGGATATCTTTAATCTGGCGGTTAAGCTCATCTATCGTTTTCTGTTCACCCTGCTGATGGAATACATCAGTGAATGATTTTTGCTGAACGGGCCTTCTACCTTCTTCGTTAGTCGGCAGCTCGCTTTTTAGGGGCCTGTAGCCCGGATTGATTTTCAAAGGTATCTACCGTCCTTATCATGGGATTGCACCGGTATTATGCTCAATAATGCTCAAAACGATCAACAGGAAGCACGAATACTGTTGCTCCGCCTACCTGTACCTCTACAGGAAGTGGTAAATATGAATCCGTCGTACCGCTCATAGGAGTTACCGGAGTAACAAGCTGCTCACGCACCTTGCAGCTATTTCGGATAACACTAAGTACAGCATCTACCTGAGTATCGTCTACACCAATCATAAATGTGGTATTCCCTGCGCGTAGAAATCCGCCTGTACTGGCCAGCTTGGTTGCACGGAAGTTTGCCTTGACCAGCTCACTGGACAACCGGTTACTGTCTTTATCCTGGATAATTGCGATGATTAAGTTCATCTTCGTTCCCTCCTAAAAGTTTTGTAGGCGATACATTGGGGTGTTACCTCTCCAAAGGTGATGTGATAAGTTCACACCTAAGTAATATTAGACAAAGCGCGCTAAAAATCCTTTAAAATGCGCTCCTTCAGCGTACGAACGATATCCTGTTCAACCATATGAATCGGACGATTGGCATCAAGGACAACAATCCGCTGGGGATCTGATGCAATAACGAGCTGATACCCTTCACGAACCTTTTGGTGAAAAGCCATGTTTTCCAAATCAAGGCGGTTCACTTCCCGTTCCTGATTGGCAGCGATCCGTGACAGCCCCACCTGCGGGTCCACATCCAGATAAAAGGTTAGATCCGGCATCCGGTTCCCAATAGCAAAGCGGTTAATGCTCCGGACCTCTTCAATGCCAAGTCCTCTCGCATAACCCTGATACACGAGACTGCTGTCTACGAACCGGTCACAAAGAACGGTAATCCCGTCCTTGAGTGCAGGCTCAACTACTTCCGCCAGATGCTGGCTTCTTGCCGCTGCATACAGCAGCGCTTCCGTCCGGGCATCCATAGCAGTATGGGCGGGATCCAGAATGATGGATCGGATCTTCTCGGCGATTTCAATCCCCCCGGGTTCACGCGTAATCCGGTAGGGCATGGAGTGATTCTGCAAATATGCCGCCACCCGGCCCAGTACTGTTGTTTTTCCCGAGCCATCGCCTCCCTCCAAAGTAATGAAGAAACCTTCTCGTGCCACTTATACTTCTCCGCCCTTCTGAATGTTGTATACCTTGATATGCTGTAATACCGGATCAGCGCAGGCCTGAAATTTGGCTCCGCCTTTACTGAGACCACTCAGCCGGCTGCATATAGCTTCGGTTATTGCTTCGCCCGGATATAGCAGTGGAATGCCCGGCGGATAAGGAATAACCATCTCTGCCGCCACTCTTCCTATACTATATTCTAAGCGGACGCTTTCTGTTTCACTTTCAAGCACCGGCTGCAATGAAAACGGAACCGGATCAGAAATCAGAGACGTGGGGAAATTGTTCCACGTGGAATTATTGTTGTGAGGAGTTATGCTTCCCTCTGCCTGACTGTCAGTGAAGGCTGCTGCAGGTGCTTGGTCCGCAGCAGCCTTAAAAACCGCAGATGCCGGACCAGCAGCAGCCCCAGATGCCTGCGGCACCGGGCATGGCATGTCCGCATCAATCTCCTGCAGCGCGCACAGCAGCGCTGCCGCATCTTCTGCCTTCGAGCCGAGGCTGAAGGCCAGCACTACGTGCCGGGCATCGCTCATCTCCGGCACGATGCCCTTCTCCTCGAGCCTGCGCTGCAGCTCGAAGCCCCCCAGGCCCCCGGCGGCGTCATAAATGACGGCCTTGAAGGGGTCCTGCATGCTGTACGCCGCCCCGCTATGCGGCGGCGTTCCCGTGCCGGCGGCTGCGCCTGCACCGCCGGAAGGCTGCAGCGGCACCGCTGGCTGCAGCAGCCCATAACGCGGCAGCTGCGCCAGGCCGTGCCGCAGGACGTCTACGGCGGCGAGCCCCGCCGTGAAGGCATTTGCGCGCTGGCTGTGCACCAGCCGCCGGGCCAGATCGAGCGAAGCCATCACGGGGTAGGATGGGCTGGAGCTCTGCACCATCGCGAGCCGCTGCCTAAGCAGGGTGCGGTCAAGCCGCGGGCCCTGCACATGCAGCATGGCGCCCATGGTGAGCGCGGGCAGCATCTTGTGCGTGGACTGCACTACGCCGTCCGCGCCGCACATTAGCGCCCCGGCCGGCAGCTCGGGGTTCTGTCCGTAGTGCGCCCCATGCGCCTCGTCAACCAGCAGCGGAACACCGCTGTCGTGACAGATCTGAGCGAGGGGCGCCAGGTCGCTGCCCATGCCGTAGTAATTCGGCATGGTGACCAGCACAGCTGCGGCTTCCGGGTAGGCTGCCAAGGCAGCCTGCACCGTCTCAGCCGCAGGAGCGACCGCAAGGCCGCTGTCCGTATCCAGCAGCGGCTCCAGAAAAACTGCCTGGACACCTGCCAGCATTAGTCCATGAATGACCGATTTATGCACATTGCGCTGCAGAATCATGGTCATCCCCGGCTGGGGGCATACCGTCAGGATGAGGGCAAGATTACCGGCAGTGCTGCCGCCAACGAGAAAAAAACTCTCTTCCGCCCCAAAACAGTCCGCTGCCAGCTCCTGTGCTTCCTTAATCACCCCTTCAGGATGATGAAGGTCATCTGTTCCGGAAATCTCTGTGACATCGTATTTCATGATCTCATTTAGATATCCTGCGCCCCCGAATCCGCTATAGGCCTCACCATTCTTATGGCCCGGCACATGATAAGATATATTACCCTTTACTCTATATTGTTCCAACATTTCGTATACAGGTGCCCTGCCAGGCTGTAAATTGTTCATGATCTATTCCTTCCCTGGGGGTTACCTTCTATTTTAACGCAAATATGTGCAAACGCCTATTATTCTGGACAAAAGCCTCTTCACAACAACAAAACGGCTCCTCCCGCCCTTTAAGACGGGGAAGCCGTTATATTGAAGCCTTCTTATGCAGCCAACGCGACACATAACCACCGCCTGCTCTTTTTACCCCATCTTCATTCCATACCTGTGTTCTGCTCAAGCGTTCTTCTGCAATCCGATCTTCTTCATCCGTCCAATAAAAAAACGGTATTTGGCATCTTCCGCCTCTGTATGCACCATTTCACTCTCACAATCCTCACAAATGAAATGCGAGACAATCACAATACCTTCCTCTTTCACTTGTCCGCAAATGATGCAGGGCTGTCCGGGTTGCTGTTCCATTACCATCCCACCTTGACTCTTTTAAGAACAGTATGTTACACCTTCTATCATTTTAAACCCTTTCATAGTTTTTTCCTATCCTTCAAGGCTTATAATATATATATTCCGTCATTTGTCTAAAGGTGAACCTGATGCTGAAGTTTAATAAATTGCTGTCATTCGCCGATATTAGTAACATGAGAACTAAGTGAGGAGGTCAAACCTTTCTTTATGGAACCTAACACCAAAGGCGCAGCCACATTCTATCAATACAAGCTTATCAAAAAGATTAATCTCACGCCTGTTAAGCTACGGATATATATTGCGCTCCCCCTCTTTTTCGTAGTGCTGGAAACAGTGTTCCTTTCCTGGTGGAGTATCCTGTTCATGATTATTGCCGCACCTGTTGTGATATGGATTCAATATGTAATCTCGCGGTCAGTTCTGGTCATTACCGGGCATCCCATCGCCAAGCGGTGGAGATTATCCTATCGCCTGCCATGGCTTGGTTATATGCCTGATCAATACATCAGCTATGGTATCTTCCGTAAAGTGCAGATGCATAACTTTTGGATCGGCCTGTGCATCGCCGCGCTGTTTATTGTATGGTCTCCGCCGGCATTTACAGTATCCTTGATCATCTGTCATCTATGGGTGCTCTTCCCCCGTCTTTATACGCTGCTGAGACTAAATCGTGAAGAGAAAAATGGTATGCTTAAGTTCACATCCACTGATGTTTCTTATTACTCTCAGTAATCAACAAGCCACATACATACAGCTATGAAATGCTCACACTACAATAAATAACCGCCGTCCTAATAGACGGCGGTTATTTATTTACTCTCCAGCTCTTTAACTATGTTTTCTTCTCCTTCGGAATCATCACAACGAAATAGTCATCATGGATCGTTAGGTGAACTGTGAGTCCATCCTTTTCAAAGACTCGCGAGCTTCCTGAGTCATCATCCTGTTGTTCTTCCCATCCCCAAGCCTTGATGGCTTCCAAATAAGGCTCTGCTACGCCATCCTTTTCTTTAAGTCCGGGCAATGAATAACGAACATAATCCATAGCGACATTGGTAGTGGTCCGATCAGGAGAACTGGCGTCCTTAGGTACCGGAAAGCTTTTTTCGTTAAGCGCACCCTCAAAGGCATCCCAGGCAGGCTCTTTCGTACCGCAACCAACCAGCATTACACAAACTATAGAAACAATAAATAATATCCACATGGGCCGGGTTCGCTTCATACCTTAAATCCTCCTTACCTCTACCATGCATCTAAAGACGCAAGAAAATTCAAATTTAGAATTTATCAGTAGTTCATTCGTATTAAGGTTCTTCTTAATATTTGCACTTTTCTATTATACTTTGATCTGCTGTGGCTTCGGTAACAAAAATGTCACTCCATTGTAAGCGTTTTATAAATATATGCTCCTCTATACCTATCTCTTACACTCTAAATAACAAAAAAGCCACTGTTGAGAAACTCAACAATGGCTTTGTGTGCTTGGCGGCGTCCTACTCTCCCAGGACCCTTCG
>NZ_JBYTDQ010000018.1:0-56861 GCF_058791575.1 Paenibacillus sp. EB106-06-01-XG199
TAGACTATAGCTCTTGTTTGCCATCTAAGATCATTCCTTCCGTTGAGCCTGAACATCTCAATTTTATCGGAATGGTCTTGGTGGTCAAACCCTTGTTCCCTCCACCCGCATAGCGGGTGGTTTTTTGTTTCGCGCGTTTCACGCACTCAACTGGCTAAAGCCATAATCAAAACAGCCGCCCTTCACAAGTGAAGGACGGCTCATTTATTTGCAATATTACGACTCTTGAACCACCGTCCCCGGTTGCTCCTCTAGCTTCAGCTTCTCCACCTGAATGGTGGTCGAGAAGAAGGTGGCGCCGCGGCCCATGTCGCTGAGCCGGGCCGGTGTCAGAACATTGACCCGCTGCGGGCCGTCTTCCCCTTCCCACCAGAGGCCTTGGCTGATCACGGTGCCGGGCAGCATTTTGTCGGTCACAACGGCTTTCAGCACGATTTCGCCCCGGCCGTTATAGACCTTCACTCTGTCGCCGTCACGGATGGAGCGGGCTTCAGCATCCAGCGGGTGGATCTGTAGCATCGGCCCCTTCTCCATCCGCTGATGTTTCTCCACATTGGCAAAGGTGCCGTTCAGGAAATTGTGGTTCGGCGGCGAGATGAAGTTCAGCGGATACGGATCATCTGCACGGGGACGGCGTACACCGTCATATCCTTCCTTCAGCGGTTCGTAAACAGGCAGGGGCGAGAGGCCCTCTGCCTTAAGTGTGGAAGAATACAGCTCGATTTTGCCTGATGGCGTGGGCAGCTTATCCAGGAAGTTCTCCCGCGCCGTCAGATCCAGCTTCACATGGCGCTCGGCCTGCAGCCGCTCCAGTGTAACACCGTTCAGGTACGGGTTGGCCGGATTGTCCAGCGCCTCGCGGATCATTTCGTCCTCGCTCTGACTGAAGGCCTCCTCGTCAAACCCCATCGCACGGCCCAGCAGTGAAAACAGCTCAAAGTTGCTTTTGCACTCTCCCGGTGCCTCAAGAACTGGCTCCTGGAGCTGCATATAGTGATGCCAGTAGGAGGCATACAGGTCGGTATTCTCGAACGAAGCTGTTGACGGCAGCACGATATCGGCATACTTCGCAGTGTCGGTCATAAACAGCTCATGTACCACGGTGAACAGATCCTCCCGCTGCATGCCGGCGCGCACCCGGTCCGCTTCCGGCGCCACTACCACAGGGTTGCTGCAGAACACAAACAACGCCTTCACCGGCTGCTCGGTCATCTCCAGCGCCTGGGCCAGCCGGTTCATGTTGATGCTCCGCGCCCGCGGATTAGGCCGCAGCTTCGGCCGTTCCAGTGCCCGGGCATTAAGCGCGTTATAGGCGCCGTTGAACTTCAGCGCACCGCCGCCTTTTTTCAGCCATTGGCCGGTCAGGGCGGGCAGGCAGCTGATGCTGCGCACGTTCATCCCGCCGTTGTCATGATGCTGCAGGCCATTGCCGATCCGGATGTAAGACACATTGGCTTCGCCGTACATCCGTGCAAGCTGCTCCAGGTCGTCCACAGGGACGCCCGTAATATCCGAGACAGTCTGCGGAGGATACAGCTGCGCCTGCTGGCGCAGCTCCTCATGCCCAAACGTATAACGGGCCAGAAAATCTTCATCCACCAGCTTGTCACGGAACAGGATGTGCATAATCCCCAGCGCCAGCGCACTGTCCGTTCCCGGATGGAGCTGGATAAACCAGTCGCCCCACTGGGCCGTACGGTTGCGGTGAACATCAATAACAATGACCTTCGCCCCGCGCTTGCGCGCTTGTTCCGCCAGCACCACCTGGTGCATATTCGTACTGACGATGTTAGCCCCCCAGATAATAATCAGGTCGGCGTTCACCGTATCCTCCGGATTTAATCCGCCCTTGAAGCCCATCGTATGTTTCCAGCCTTCATTTCCGGCAGATGCACATATGGTCAGCTCCAACCGGCTCGCGCCAAGCGCATTAAAGAAGCGGCGGTTCATCCCCTCCACACTGAGGAAGCCCATATTGCCGTAAAAGTTATAAGGAAGGATGCTCTCGGAGCCGAACTCTTCACTCACTGAGTGAAGCTTCCGGGCAATTTCGGCAATGGCCTCATCCCAGCTGATCGGTACAAAAGCACCTTCCCCTTTAGGGCCAACCCGCTTCAGCGGCTGTGTCAGCCGGTCCGGATGCTGCGTCCATTCGCCCGCATGCCGCACCTTGTTGCAAATCGCTCCTTTGGTCACCGGATGCTCCGGGTTGCCCTCTATCTTGACGAGCTTCCCGTCCTTTTTGTGCAGCAGCAGCCCGCAGGTATCCGGACAATCGAGCGGGCATACCGCGGGAAAGACTCCGTCCTGTATGTTCTTCATGTCAGCTCTCTCCCATCGCTTATAGCAAACGTTAAGATCATAGCTTAATCATACACTAGGGCTCCGGGCATGAACAGAGTGCCTAAATAAATCCCCATTGGAAAAGTGAGCTTTCCCGGGCTACGAGAAATGGATCGATAACATATTCCAATAGTACATAAATCCTGTATAACCGATGCAGGCAATCGCAACGAAGCAGCGCGTCAGGGCAACGACTTTTCCTTTAACAGCCTGACTGGCATTCCGCCAGAGCAAATGAAGTGCAAGCAGGACAGCCACCAGAGGCAGTGAAGAGACACCCCACGCATACCACGCCGGGTAGCCGAAGGTAATGGCCCCATTGCTGTAAGTCAGCTGAAGCAGCAGAAAGACGGACATGAGCAGCGAGATTGCAGCAATATGCAGCGATACAGTTCTGCGCGGCTTACGAAATAAACGCACGACATAACGGATCAGCGTGACTGCCAGCAGTGCAAGGAACAGTAATCCAGGGACAATGTACACGATGAGCAAGGTGGAAGGACGCTTCCAGAAGCCCGGCTCCGGTGAGAAGGTCGTCTCCTGGATGATGGTCATTTTCCAATTGTGCTGCTTGTCGATCAACAGCTGCATCCTCCCCCCCTGTTCCTGAAACAATCCATCAGCAATCGGCACGAAGCTCTTCTCCGCCGTTTCTCCGCTCCCATCCGGGAATACTCCGCTCACAACCAGTTCTCCTTCGGCTGCTGTAACCTTGTAATTTCTGCCGCCCAGGAAATACAGCCATTTGCCCCAGCCATGCTGCGGAACCTTGGCAAAGGTATAGGTCCGCTCGTATTGCTGCAAATCCTCCAAGGAAACCGGCAATGGCGTCACAGCTTCCCTCTTTTTGGTTAACAGCCCGGCAACCGCATCCGTGACCTTGTCGTAAGTTATCCCACCCTCTTCACCATTGCTGACAATTAGAATGCCAAGCTTCTGCGAAGGGATAAGCTCCATTTTGGCGGCGAATCCTTCGATCTCTCCGGTATGCGTCAGCACAGTGCTACCATCTGCAAGGTGCCCCCGATACAGGCCATATCCTACACCGTCAACCTTCGGGTGCTCAGCAAATTGAGACTGCTGCATTATTTCAACGCTGTCAGGCTTCAACAATGCCGTCCCTTGATAAACCCCTTGGTTAAGTAAAGCAATCATAAAATGGGCAAATTCATCGGGAATCACACTCAGGGCTCCGGCCCCAGGGATGTGGGGGTAAGTCGAAGACACAGCATTGTACTTTTTATTGGAATACACATAGGATTTTGCCATATCCGGGCTGCTCTCGGGAACTGTCAGGCTTGCGCTGGGCATCTTCAGCGGAGTAAACACCTTCTGGAACATATAGGACCCTAGATCAGTACCAGCAGTCTGCTCTATTAAGTTGCCAACCAATCCCAGTCCCGCGTTACTGTATTCGTATTCCTGTCCCGGCTCCCGCACGGGAGGCTGCTGACGGAAATATTGCCGCAGATATTGCTCTGCTGAAAGAGAGTCCTCCCGGGAGTGCCCCTGGATATTGTAGATGGACTCGTCCAGCCCGGCAGTATGGGTCAGCAGGTGATGCAGCGTAATGGGCTGCTTTCCGAAGGAAGGCAATTGATACGCGTGCAAAAAAGAATTAAGGTCATCATGCAGCGTCAGCTTCCCTTGCTCTACCAATTGCATAGCAGAGACTGCAGTTACCGTTTTGGTAATCGAACCTAACCGCATGATCGTTTTTGCAGGATCTACAGGAATGCTCTGTTCAACATCGGCATAACCATAACCTTTGCTGAAAATAATCCGGTCCCCCTGAGTCACGACTACGGCCGATCCGGGAACATGCCGCTTCTCAAGCTCCTCTTGCATAATAGGGTCTATACTCTGTTCAAGCTGGCTCGCCGATAAAGCGGTAGGCACGGCAGGTGTGGCAGCCGCTTCTGCTTCATGGCCCATGAAGACGTTCATCCCCAAGAAGACAAGCGGCACTGCGAGCAATCGCTGTAATCTGTTTTTCATTCTTGCAACCTCCAGCACTATAATGGTTCGTTCTGCTTTCAGCATACCGTCCGTTTCTGTCCTGAATCTTCCCTCAATCTTAAATTCATCTTAAGATCATAAAATACGGATCAAAAAATGATAGACTGATGAAAATAGGACAACTTGAGAGGAGCGGAGCAGCAGATGAGCAGAACTGTTTTGCTGGCGGATGATGACCCGGATATTCTGGAATTACTGAGGCTGTTTCTGCAGCGGGAGAACCTGAAGGTGCTGGAGGCACTGAATGGCATCGAGGCATGGAGTTTTATACGGGAGCAGCGGGTTGATCTGGCTGTAATTGATATTATGATGCCTGAGCTTGACGGTATTCAGCTGCTGAAGCTGCTCCGGACGGATTACAAAATCCCCGTTATTATTATTTCCGCCAAAAATGAGGATAGTGATAAAATTCTGGGGCTGCAGCTGGGTGCAGATGATTTCATTGCGAAGCCCTTCAATCCGCTGGAGGTTATGGCCCGCATTCAGGCGATGCTGAGACGGACCTATGAATTTAACGAACCCACCGGCCAGCAGAACCCTGAGCCACCGGCTCTGCAGGAACGCACAATCATCGGACAGTTAGAGCTGGATCACCTGGATTGTGTCCTGTACAAAGAGGGCCAAGACATACCGCTGACGGCGATCGAATACAAGCTGCTCACCACCTTCATGGACTCTCCGGGCCGGGTATGGACCAAAAAACAGCTGTTCGAACAGGCCTGGTCCGATCCTTATTATGAAGATGCCAACACCATTATGGTACATATCTCCCGGCTGAGAGAGAAGATTGAGGACAACGCCAGACAGCCGGTGTATATCCGGACCATCCGCGGACTGGGCTACAAGTTCGCCAGGAAGGATGAATTCCGGTGAAGAAAAACACGCTTTTGTCCAGGCTGGTCAAATCCTATATCTTATTCGCATGTACACTGGCTGTAGTCGGCATAACCTTTCTGATTATGGCTATTGATGTGGAGCAGGAAACCATTACGGTCTCCGTGCAGTGGCTGCTGCTCCTGCTTGTATTATTTGGCCTAAACGTCTTAATCTACAGTGTTTGGACAGCCCGGCGGATCACCAGACCTCTGGAGCAGATTGCCGGAGCCATCCGGGAGATGCGGCTGCGTAAATTTCATAAGCGGCTGGATATTCAAACTGGCGATAGCGATGAATTCGCCCAGGTACAGATGTACTTCAATGACCTGGCCGAGTCGCTGCAGCGGACAGAAGCCGAAAACCGCAGGCTGCAGCTGAGCAAGCAGCGGATGCTTGTCGATCTGTCGCATGACCTTAAGACCCCTATTACTACTATTCAGGGTTACGCCAAAGCACTGCAGCTGGGAATGGCGGACAATGAGGAGAAAAAAGAGCAGTATTTGCAGCTTATCTATAACAAATCCCAGCTTGTCACCTCGCTCATCGACGATATTTTCCATTTATCGAAGCTGGACAGCCCCGACTTTCCTGTATCCGTCAAGCCCGGCGATATCGCCGAGCTGCTGAGGGAAGCCGCGGCGGATTATTATCAGCAGTTCGAGGACAAGCAGTTTATGCTGCATGTTGAAATCCCGTCCCGTGAAGTGCTGGTCTCTTACGATACCAATCTGATGCGGCGGGCCATCGCCAATCTTTTATCGAATGCGCTGCGCTACAATCCCCCCGGCACAGAGGTTACGCTCCGGCTTGAGCAGTCGGAGGATGCCGTGCGGCTAGCTGTAATAGACAATGGCGTAGGCATTTCCGATGAACTGAAGGCTGTGATTTTTGACCCTTTTGTACGGGGCGATGCCTCCAGAAAACGGGACGGGGGCAGCGGGCTGGGACTGTCGATTGCCAAGCAGATGATGGTGCGGCAGGGCGGCGAGTTGAACCTGGACAACCGCCCGGGCCGGACTGCGTTTGAGCTGGTGCTGTACCGGTAAACAAGGTCCCGGATCAAGGAGAGGAGGCCCCAGCCTTTCAAACCTCTAGCTTTAGCCCATCCAGCACTTCGCCCGCCGGGAGACGTACTCACTCGCATACGGCCGGCATAATCCTCCACCCCGCTCTCCTTCATCCAGCTTCACTCCAACCAAGCCTCTCCACCAGCCTCATCCGCTTCACCCTTGCAGCGCCTTACGTACGCTGAGGATATACTTGGCTTGGTCGAGCGGATTCACACCCCGGCGGGTACGCTCGGCGGTGACGTCAGGCGGGCATTCCTCGTAGCCGGCAAAAAAAGACGTGAACGTGCTGCGCCCCTTCGTGTAGGAGCTCAGGGTCACCGGGTAATCGAGCGATGTCGCCAGCGGCAGCCGGCCCTCGATGATCATCCGCCCGCCTTGCAGCAGCGGCGGCTCGAAGGTGCCGCGCATCTGCACGAGGTCGTTCATTACACGGCCGCCGTTCTCCTCCGGCACAACAATGCGCACCTGGAGAATCGGCTCCATCAGCCTGGTGCCGATCCGGTTCAGCCCGTCCATAATGCCCATCGGCGTAGCTACGGCAAAATCCAGCGGATGGGTATGCCACACATGATGGTTCCCCTCCACCAACGTCACCTTCAGGTCGGTCACCTCCCAGCCGTAGAGGCCTTGCTGCAGCGCCTCCGGCACCCGGCGGGCCGTCTCGTTCTGGTACTGCGGCAGCAGATCCGAGCTGCGCACCAGTGATTCATACACCAGACCGCTGCCCGGTGGTCCCGGCTCAATGAGGAAGCGCAGAATCGCCCAGCACGGCTTCGGCATCGTATAGGCGATGAAGCCTTCACCCGCGCGGCTTGGCGTCTCTTTGTAAATCACTGACGGCTGGCCGAAGGTTACCTTCAGGCCGTAACGGCTCTCCATTACGCTGTCCAGTACCTCCAGCTGGATCGGGCCCATGACCTTGATATGCAGCTCCCGCTCCTCCTGCAGCCACTGGGCATCCAGCAGCGGATCTTCGTCCGCCAGCTCCTGGAGCGCGCCGATCACCTTGTGGTCATCGAATTCCGCTCCCCAGAAGACACGAACAGTCAGCAGCGGCACAGCCAGCTTCGCTTCCTGCGGAATGGCATCCGGCCGGCCCAGCACATCGCCGATCCGCACGCCGGAGAGCCCGTATACTACGGCGATATCTCCGGCCTCGAGCGCCCCGACATCCTCCGTCCGTCCACCCTCCACCTTGCGGATCTGCGTCACTTTGGACTCTACATTCTGTGAGTAGTTCTTTACCGTATCACGGTTGCGTATCGTTCCATCGTACAGCCTGACAAAGGCCATGCGGCCCATGCTTTTATCGCGCTGAATGTTGTATACGATGCCGGATACCGGCAGCTCCGCATCCCCTCCAGCCCGGGGAAAATAATCGGTCATCGCGTCCAGCAGCTCCGTAATGCCAAGACCCTTGGCCGCGACGCCGTAGACAAGCGGGAACATCCGCCCCGAAGCCGCTTCCGCCTGCAGATGTTTTTTCCATACCGCAAGATCGGGGGAACCACCTGACATGTAGAGCTCCAGCAACCGCTCATCTCTTTCGGCCAGCGCCTCCAGCAGCTCCGTCCGTGCCGCCGCATCTGCACCTGCCTGCCATAAATCTGAGGCACCCGTGTATTCCTGCTCTTTGCCGGCTGGCTGCTGGACCGGAATAATATCGCCGGACAGGTAGGTACGCGCCTGGGCCAGCACAGCCCCCGGATCAGCGCCGACGCGGTCCATTTTGTTCACAAAAATCAAGGTCGGAATCCCCAGCTTGCGCAGCGCATTCCAGATCATCTCGCTCTGAGCCTGCACTCCTTCCACCGCCGAGAGGATCAGCACCGCGCAGTCCATCACGCGCAGACTCCGCTCCACCTCGGACAGAAAATCAACATGGCCCGGTGTATCCACCAGATTAACCTGCACCCCTTTCCAGACAAATGAAGCCAGCGCCGCCCGCACCGATATTCCCCGTTGCCGCTCGACCTCCATCGAATCTGTCATAGCCGTTCCGCTATCCACACTGCCGAGCGCACGAATCCGCCCGCTTTCATATAAAATATGCTCCGTCGTGGTCGTCTTTCCCGCATCGACATGGGCAAAGATCCCGACGTTAATCCGCTCCATTCCCTGCTGCTGAATCATCTATGTTCTCCTGTCATGGTCTGAAAGTAGTAAATATAGCGCTATCATCCTTAAGTGTACTGCGAAATGGCTCTTTTGTTCAATTGCAAGAGACAAGGCGGTATGAGTTGCTAACAGCGCTGGTGAAGGGAACAGAAGCTTCGCTGCACCTTCCGGCATCCCCGCTTCCAGACTGGTTCATCCCCAATGAGAAGGGTATGTAGTTACTGACAGAGCAACTTTTAGGAGGAATTTATTAAGGCAGGCCAGGTCGCTTTTATGAAAATGGCTGCGCGGAGCTGGCGCAATACGCCATCCGCGTAAATGCCGTCTGCCCCGGATCAATTGATACCAATATTGGAGATAATACGTACAAAAGCGATGCCATTGAGGAAGTAAAAATCCCCGTGGAGTTTCCGGACGGCAGTCATCCGCTGGAGCAGGCTCCCGGCAAGCCGGAGCAGGTAGCCAATCTCGTGCTGTTTCTTCCCTCGGACGAGTCCTTTTATGTCTTAAATTACATTTAATTTGAGCTACTCTGCAACATTTTGCGGCATTCTGCCATCTAAGAGAATAAGAGGTGAGGCACAATGAAGAAAAATCATTCATTCCAGATGAACGCTAAAAAACTAACCATAGCGTGCAGCATTCTGGCAGCAAGCTTGTCTTTGGGAACATCGGCATTTGCATTTTCCGATTTGAACGGCCATTCCGCCGAATCCAAAATCAACACTTTGCATAAGGACGGGATTATCAACGGAGTAACCAGCGACAAGTTCGCACCGAAATCAAAAGTAACCTTCGCCCAGGGCATTCAGTTTATCGTCAGCGGACTGCAGCTATCCCCGCAAACCGCTGGTAAAGCTAGTGATTACTTTGACAAAGTTAAGGACAAAGCCTGGTATGCTTCCGCATTCGTAGCCGCCAAGCAGAACGGCCTGTCCCTGGACAAAACCGTTAATCCGAACAGCACGATGACACGCGCCCAGTTCGCCCATTTGCTGACTCAAGCGTTGCAGAGTAAGGGCAACTTCCCGGTAACGATGATGTTTGCCAATATTTCCGACGGCAGCAAGCTGTCCACGGCGGAAATGAACAGCCTGCAGATTCTGGTTAACACACATATCGTTACCCTTGAGAAGAACAACACGTTCCGCCCATCAGAAGCCGTTACCCGCGGGGAAGCAGCGGAATGGCTCTTCGAAGCAGTTAAATTCGCCAAGGAAGTCATTGAGCCGGATGGCGGAACAGCAGCTCCTTCTTATAATTATGAAACGGCAGTGAAGCTGGAAAAAGCCGCTGACGGAGTAAACAAAGTTACAGTGACCGTCAGCAACCTGCCGCATCCGGGCTATGGCCTAAGCATCGACCGGATCGAATTTGGCAAGAACAAGACTGCCGTCATCTATTACAGCGTAACCCAGCCGGACCCTGGCAAAAGTTACGCACAGGTGATCTCAGCAGCTTCCGTAGTCACCTACTTGCCGGAAGGCTACACGGCGACAGCCCAGCCTGTAACCGGCACTGCCGGTTCCTCAGTATCCTCCAGCAGCGTTCAATAATTTGCCGCTGCTGCTGAATGGAATAGGCCGCGCCTCCTATGGGGGCGCGGCTTTTGCTGTACCTCTCATTCCGCAGGAATCCGCGGCTGCGGATAATGCAAGTTTTGAGTTCTCCGAAATTTTTCAAATTGTATAATTCCCAGAACTAAAAACAAAAGACGGACACCCTGCTGTACTCCAGCAAAGTGTCCGTCTTCTTTATTTATTTATGGCGTCCACTGATCGTGAACGATGCCTACAAGCGCACGATCTTCGCCCATCTTCTCGAAGACCAGCCGCAGGCTGCGCCAGTCCATGCCTTCGACGGAAGGATCGATACCGTCGATATGGTACTCCACGAAGTCGTGAGTTTCCTTCGGATAAACTTCGTTGATATTGTTGACTGTCGTTCCTTGCCCCAGTCCTTTATTCAGCGCGATTTCGGCATCACCGGCAAAGTCTGCATCATATACAAACTGCTTAAAGTATTCTGCAAAAGTCAGCTTAATCAGTTCGCCTGAACCGGCGAATTCCCGCCACTCATATTTCGTGTTGTCTTTCATTACCCCCTCTAGCTTATCACGGGTAAAGACCAGGTCCTTTTTGGGGTCGACATATGCATAGGGCGAGAAGCGGACGCCTTTATCCGGGTGAACCCAGGCCGCGAGCGACTCCATATCACTGTTCTTCAGCGCCTTCATCACCGTTGCGGCAGCTTCCAATGCCGTAGGCGGCTGACCTTCTCCAGGTTCTGCAGGTGCTGTCGGTTCTGTCGTCGCCGACGGCTCTGCAGATTCCTGTGGCTGAGTCTCCGGGGAAGTACTCGCTACCGGGCTTTGTGTCGGCTCAGCCTGTGATGTCTGCACAGGTGCCAATGTGGCCTCCGGTTCTGCTGCTGGTGTCGTGCTGCAGGCTGCAAGGAGCAGCATTGCGGCCACCAGTGCAAACCTTCCAAAATTTCTTACTGTGTACATGAATTCCCTCCTTATTCTGCTGTCTTTCTAATTTAGACGCTTCGCAACTTGTTAAAGTTGCAAATTAAAGAACCGGCTCGCCCCTTGTGAGGCATACAGCCGGTTCTTTTGATACAGAATTATGGGCTACTCTTCATCATATGCCGCAAGTGCCGCAGGAAGCAATTGAACCACAGTATTCCCTACTGCCGGAAGCCCCAGCAGAACAGCACTGATGATTTCTTCTCTGCTGACACCCAGAGCCTTAGCCTGCTTCACGTGAAAAGGAAGTCCGCTCTCAAGTCTGGCCACAGCAAGTACCGCAATGTAAGCCAGCGCTTCCGTTCTGGAATCCAGCTTGCTTGCAGCCCCCAGTCCCTTTACAGCCTGCATCCACGCCTCCTGATGTGCCGGAGCTTCCTTGCTGAACATTTGAAAAGCGTTGCTGATTGAAGATTTGTCATTCATCTCTTTCACCCCATCCTAGTATTTAATGTTAAAATACTCCATCACCTGAGCTAAGAGCTATCAGAAATGTCACCAGCGAAACCGCCATTGTATTTCCTTCAGGCCTCATGCCGTCAGAACAGCACTTCCTGCTTTTATAAATACGGAAGATCATCTATAATTTTGTTCATATGCACAAGCTATAATCCAAAGACCATAACTGAGCATAACCGGCTTGGCAAAGGAGGAACCCGATTGTTTGAGCTTTCTGAGAAACAGGCACAGGAAATTGTAGATAAAATGATGATGGACATCCCCTATAACATCAACATTATGAACGGGAAAGGGGTCATTATCGGCAGCGGAAAAATGGAACGTGTCGGCACCATTCACCAGGGGGCAGTCAAAGCACTGTCCACCGGAAAAATGGTCGAGGTCTGGGAGGATGGACGTTATGAAAAAAAGGGCACCAATGAGCCGATTGTTATAGGCGATGCGCCTGTAGGTGTGATTGGAATTTCGGGCAACCCGGATGAAGTCCGTCCCTTTTGCAATATCGTAAGAACGACCGTCTCTCTGCTGATTGAACAAAGAAATACGCTCGAGGATCTCGCCAATGAAGCGAGCCGCAAGAAGGCATTTCTGGAACTGCTGCTGGCCCATGAGGGAGCGTATTCGCAGAAATTACGAAAAGAAGCAGCCGCTTATCACATCGATCTGCTGCTCAAAACAACGGTCCTGTATATCAAAAATTTTACACCGGCAGAGCAGAATGCCAAGATTCTGCTGCTGCAGCCTTCGTTTCGGATCCAAGAGGACATCTGGCTTATGCTGGTCCAGAACCAGCAGGACTGCAATCTGCTGATCCGGCAAATTCTTCATAACCAGCCACAGGTGCTGCTTGCTTCCGGCAAGCAGGAGGCCAGCATCGCGGAAAGCTACCGGCAGGCGAAGTCGGCTATGGGAATTCTGCTGGCGCTGAAGCCCTCTGCGCAGACCATCCATTTCGAGGAGGCCGAATTTCTGGTGAAGCTGAGCCATGCGGAGCTGACGGACACTCTGAATACCACCATCAAGCTGGAGGATACCGCCGATTTACTGGAGACACTAAGGAGTTTCATCAACCACAATTGCAGTGTCTCGCATACGTCGGAGGCGCTGAACATTCACCGGAATACACTACAGTACCGGCTGAAACGGATTGAGAGCCTCACCGGCAAAGATCCGCGGAATCTGCTGCAGCTGTTCGAGCTCACCTACGGATTGCTGGCCTTGTACAAGTAACCTAAACTCCAGATCGGCCGCTCATTTTCCGGCACCTAACTGCAGAAGGCCCCGAAGAATTTCTTCTTCGGGGTCTTCTGCTTTCGTTATTCGCTTAACTTCAGCACTCTCGCAATATTCTCACAGGTCCGTTCGACATTGGCCGGACCGTCGTTTAGCAGTTTTTCCAGTTCAGCCGCTCCCGGAACGATTCCGAAGATGGCATCTATGCCTTCCGCATAGAGCGTCTCAATCCCTTCACCGATGTAGCCGGCTAAGGCAATGACCTTCTTGCCGCCTGCTTTGGCGGTGCGGGCCACCCCGTACGGTGTTTTACCGAATTTGGTCTGGAAGTCAATGCCGCCCTCGCCGGTGAACACCATATCAGCAGCCGCCAGCTTATGCTTGAGGCCGGTATATTCAATAACGATTTCGATTCCTTTCTGCAGAACTGCCTGTGTAAATATCAGCAGTCCCGCGCCGAGTCCTCCGGCAGCTCCCGCACCCGGCAAGTTACGGATATCCTTGTCCAGCTGTTTGTTTACGATTTCCGCATAATGGGCAAGATTCGCATCGAGCTGGAGGACCATCTCGGGTGTAGCCCCCTTTTGCGGGCCGAACACCCGGGATGCGCCTTGCTCCCCGCACAGCGGGTTGGTTACGTCACAGGCCACGATCAGCTGAACCTGCTTCAGCCGCCCGTCAAGAGAAGCAATATCAATGCTTGCCAGCCGGTCCAGGCTGCCGCCGCCGCGCGGAAGCTCATTCCCCGCTTCATCGAGGAATCTGGCCCCGAGCGCCTCGGCCATCCCTGTGCCGCCGTCATTGGTCGCGCTGCCCCCGATGCCGATAATGATATTGCGGATGTCCCGGTCAAGACATTCCCTAATCAGTTCGCCGGTGCCATAGGTGGTGGTGATAAGCGGGTTTCTGTCCGCCTTGTCCACCAGATGAATACCGCTTGCCGAAGCCATCTCAATGGCCGCCGTACGGCCGTCGCCGAGGATGCCGTACTTCGCTGTAACTGGTTGCCCCAGCGGTCCCATAACCTCTTTGGTATAAATTTGCCCTCCGGAAGCATCGACAAGCGATTGGACCGTTCCTTCCCCTCCATCCGCCATAGGAACATGTATATATTCAGCCTTGGGATAAACCTTTCGCAGCCCCTTTTCCATCGCAATGCAGACTTCCTTAGCGCTCATGCTCTCTTTAAAGGAGTCCGGTGCCAGTACAAAGGTTTTCTCTCTCATTTCCTCACCCCATGTTAGATATTAGAATATAAATCCGTAAATTATCGTCGCCACAAGCGTCATCGTTCCGCCGACGAGCGCCTCATAAGGGACCAGCCCTAACCGCTGCTTGATCGTCATTTTCATACTATCCGCCGTTACATGGAAGTAGTTCCCCTGCGGAAGAGAGTCGATGACAGTGGCTCCGGTATGGACCATTACTGCTGCTGCCAGCGGAGCGGTGCCCATATCGAGAATGGCTTGTCCGAAGGAGCCTGTAGCCAGAATAACACCCGTTGAGGTTGAGGCGGTAGCCGCCGCCATCAGGATACCGGAAATCGGTGCCAGGAAGGTCCCGGATATACCCGAAGCCTGAATCAACTGGACCACCTGGATCGACAGATCAGAAGCCGCAATCAAACCGGCTATGCCTCCTGCACCGATCAGGATAAGAACTGTTGCCGTCATTTTGTTCAAGCCGGACGAGCTGTACTGCAGGATCTTCTTGCCTTGGCCCATAGCCAGCATGCCGACAATCCCTGCAATCGGCAGGATATATAATGCATCCACCTTGAAGCTCGCCAATGCCTCAATTCCGGATAACGAGCCAATCGGATTGATCATCAGCAGAATGACCGCAACGAGCGGTGCAACAATCGCCTGATGAAGCGGCGGATATTTGGAGGTGTCGGCGGTGTTGTTCACCGCCTCCTGGTCTGTGACCATAATCCCCCTTTTCTTCAGAAGTGAAGCGACAATAACGGTTACGATCAGACCGCACACTGCCGGAATCAAGCCTGCCAGCATCACGTGGCTCAGATCCAGATCAAACCCGCGGGCCGCGGCTATCGTATTCGGATTGGGGGAGATAATGTTCCCCGCTTTACCTCCGCCCGACAGAGCAAGCAGCAGCGCCATCTTGGAAATCCCCATCTTATTGCCTACCGACAAAGCAATAGGAGCCACAATCAACACCGCTACCGGAATGAAGACGCCCACTGCGGTAATAATCATCGTTGCCAAGGCCAAGGCCAGAATGGCTTTGCTGCCGCCGAATTTTTTGACAATCGCCTGGGCAATGGTCTCGGCCGCCCCCGATTCCATCATTACCCCTGCCAGGACACCAGCGGCGAGCACACGCAGCACCGTGCCCATTACACTTTGCGTACCGCTTACAAGAACAGTTACCGTCTGCTCCAGATTGGCGCCGCCGATCAGTGCGCCTGCAATGGCCCCCAGAAACAGCGCATATACGGGATTCAGTTTTCTTAATATCAGAATAATAGCAATTGCCAACCCCGCCAAGGCGCCATACCAGCCAATCATTAATCCTTCCATTGTTATGCCTCCCATTGCTCTTGTTGAACACGCTTTCATTGTAACGCTTACCCTCGCCAAAAAATATTGATGATCGGACGAAATGCATTGTGCAGTTGAACAACGATTTTCCCAATGTCTAGGTGGAGTATTACATGCTGTAATGCTTCAGCGAATAAGCAAAAGCGCGTACAGAAGAATTCCGACGGGTTGAGCGCGCACGAATTGTGCACGAAGTCTCGCTCGATTTGTACACTATTTTCCATAAAAGTTATAATATTTATACCGGCGTCATAATAAAAAACCGCAAATAATGCGGTTTTCGTAAATTGGTATAGTTACAACCATGTTAACAAAAGCATCCCTGTGCCCAGGCTGAGCTCAGCGCTTTTTCGTCGTTTCGGATAGACCAAGCAGGCCGGGTTGGCGGCTTATTTCCTAAAATGACGTATTCCCGTCCGTTCGCCTCTATTCTTACTGGGCCGTTAAAATCAGCGGTCCGTCCGGCGTGACTGCGATCGTATGCTCATATTGCGCCGACAACTTGCCGTCGGCCGTTCTCGCCGTCCACTCATCGTCGTCGATCGTGATACGGAACGTACCTTCGTTGATCATCGGTTCAATCGTAAACACCATGCCTTCCTTTAACCGAATGCCTTTGCCGGCTACGCCGATATGCTCGTAGCTCGGCTCCTCGTGCAGGCTCCGCCCGATCCCATGCGCCAGCAGATCGCGTACGACCGAAAACCCGTTCGCTTCCGCATGCTGTTGAATCGCCGACGTTATGTCGCCGAGCCGGCCCCCGGGGAGTGCCCGGGCGATCCCCAGATCCAAGCATTCCTTTGTCACCTTCATTAACTTTTGCGCCTCCGGCCGGATATTGCCCACCGCATAACACCAGCACGAATCGCCGAACCATCCGCCGTATTCCACGACGATGTCGAGCTTCAGCAAGTCGCCGTCCATAAGCATCTGGTTCGAAGGAATACCGTGGGCCACCACATCGTTGACCGAAATGCAGGTTTCGGCGGGGAAACCGTTGTACCCTTTCGTAAACTGCTTGCCGCCCAGCTTGGTGATGTGTCTGGCAACAAAGTCATTGATTTCCCGGGTGGTGATCCCAGGCTCGATCAGTTTGGCCACCTCGCGGTAGCAGTCCGCAATAATTTGGCTCGCCGGCTTCATCTCTTCGATTTCCCTGGGTGATTTTATAATGATCATCTTTTGCTTATTCGCTCCTTCTCCATTCTATAATTTTAAAAACAGGGCGATATCCCTAGCCTCCTCGTGCAGCTTTCCGCGGCGAAGCGAAAGCGAGGCGCAGCCGACCAAGGCAGCCAGCAGCATTTCGGCATGCTGTAGCCGATACGGCGGCTCCGCCGCGTTTCCGCCGGAAGCGTCAGCCCCGTCCGCCGCACGCCCGGTTTCCAGCAGCGCGGCAAACGGCGCGAGCACCTCCCGGCGAAAGGCGGCCGAGAGCAGGGCCGAGCGCGCTTCAGGCAGCGAGGCAAAGTCCTCACTGGCCTGCTTATGCAGCAGGTACAGGGCGTGGTCCTCTGCCCAAAGCTGCAGCAGCCGGACGCCGGCGGCAGCGACGGGGCCAAGCTTTGCGGCAGCGGCCGTTCCGCGGCTTCCGCTTCGGGAATCCGCAGCAGCCGAGTTCCCAGTGTCCGCCGCCGCAGCCAAGGCGAAATGCCCGCCCGCCGGCGCCTCCCCCGAAGCCGAAGCGCGCGGGGCCTTCAGCGGAGCCTTCAGTTGAGCCTCCAGCGGGACCTTCAGCCGTGCCTCTAGCGGAGCCTCCAACGGGAACTCCAGCGGAGCCTCCAGCCATCCCCCGGCCCGCTCCACCGCGTCCCATAACAGATCGTAGAGCAAATCGCCCTTATTGCTGTAATAATGATATACCGTGCCATAGCCGAGTCCCGCCTGCGCGGCCACATCGCGGATCTCCAGTAAAGGCCCTTTATTCAAAAACACATCGGCAGCGGCTTTACGGATCTGCGTCAGACGCCGCAGCCGGATCTCTTCGTTTTGTTCTTTTGTGCGTGGAGTCATTTCGTCCGTTCACCTCTTTTATTATTGACCTGCTCTTATGTCAATATAAAACATCGGCTTGCGAATTACAAGAGATTAGCTGGAGGATTTCCGGCTCAACCTAGAAACCGGTGCTTGACCAACGGGTCTATTAGATTCAAGGAAAAAATAAAATGCTAGACTCAGCAAATAAAGCTGTAGACTGAGAAAATAAAGTATTAGACTGACCATGCTTCATTAAGCTAACGGGTAGGAGGTTAAAGATCAATCTCGGTGAACCGTATCATAAGTAGGGGGCAAGTTTTTCGGTGTGACCCGTTAATTTAGCGTTACAGCGTATGTTGTCACTTGCGACAAAAAAGCTAGGGGGTGTAATTCCTGATGGATATTGACTACAGTGCGATAAGAGATCTTCCTCAAGCAGCGCAGCTGTCTGATGAGGACTGGAACCTGTTTGTAGAACGTTCACGAACAAAACGAATCCCTAAAGGAGTCACCCTAATTCAGGCGGGACAATTGGTGAAGCATGTTTATTTTTGCACAATGGGCTTATTTCGCCTGTATTATACGCTTCAAGACGGCAGGGAATATAATGTTGCATTTACGGTGGAAAATGATTTTGCTACTTCTTATGGTGCCATGGTCATGGGGACGCCTTCTTTCTTTACAATCGAGGCTATGGAAGACTCTGCAGTTATCGAAATATCTTATGATATGCTGAAGGAGTTAGTGGATGAAAGCCGTGCATGGGAACGTTTTGTGTGTAAGAGTGTTGAAAGATTATATATACGAAAGGAAGAAAGAGAGCGGGAATTGCTTTACCTGTCCGCGAAGGAAAGATATGACGTGTTTTTGGTCAAGTACCCTGGATTGGGACAACGGATTCCTCAGTATCACATTGCGTCCTACTTGGGAATTACCCCTGTTTCTCTGAGCCGGCTCCTTCATTCGGAAAAAGATTAACCTATGTTAATGCGAAGCCAGCGCTTTGTCGCTAAAATAAAACAAAAATAAGCAAATAAAGGTGGTAAAGAAATGCGGTACATGATGATTGTGCTGTTGGAGTTTTATCCTTCCTGGCTTGCACTGCCTCGGGAGGAACGGAGAAAACATGCCGATTCATTGCAGGGGATTATACAAAAATACGGTCAGCACGTCAAAGTGCGATTCTTTGACGCAGAAGCGCTGCCTGGAAAAGATTATACGGATTTTGTCCTGTGCGAAACGGTAGACTTAATGCAGTACCACTATATGTGGGAAGAAATCAGAGACTCGCTCCCGTACACCAAAGGGTATATGAAAATCAAAGATGTTGTGATGGGAATAGAAAACGCGTTTCAATCGTATGAGGCAGAAGTACTGAATATGGGAAAAGATTAACGAGTGTATGATCGTTTAGGATTACCCAAAATCGTCCTGCAGATTGATAAAATACTAACGAGATGAAACAGAGGGCCATCCCGCAAAGGATGGCCCTAAAACTTGCCGTTACAGTCAGCGCGGTGAGCCGTATCATAAATAGGGGCAAGTTTTTTGCGGAATTCCTTGTAGTGCATGGATTTGTATATATGTGTGTAGGTTTCGGGCTATGTTAACGCTGAAAAGCAACATTGGGCTATCGTATTTTGAATGGAACATCTGCGTCACATCCCACGGAAGAAAGAGGACTTGTAAACGGTAGGGGCTCCCCGAGGCAGGAAAGAAAAGTGTCACGAGTGTCGATGCTGGCAGCGAACGCGTTTCTGACGGTACTACTATACTGTTGCAAAAATTCAAATTTATGTAGACTTTTCGGCACTTTTCTTTCATTCCTGTTTGTGCCGACTTAGTTCGGAATGGAGATTATTATGAAAAGAGTTGGAATTATTACTCTTTACTACAAAAACTATAATTACGGTGGCCAACTAGGAGCTTATGCACTGCAAAAAGCTATAGCTAAGTTAGGATTTCATTGTGAGCAAATTACATTCAAGTGGCAAAACGAATACACCTTACAAGCATATGAAAGTGCTAAAGGTGCAGAACATTTTAGGAATTTTTCCGAAAGCATTCCCCACAGCGAACGCTTATATACAGTAACTGATATTGCAGAATGTGTTGATGATTACGATATTTTTGTTTGCGGTAGCGACCAAATATGGGGTTTACCATGGGTTATTTCCGATGACATTTTACCCTGTATGGCACTTTCTTTTGTTCCAGCATCAAAAACGAAAATTGCATACGCAGCAAGCATGGGAGGAGCAGAAATAGAGCCCGATCGAAAAAAGATCCTTGCTCCACACGTTAATTCCTTAGACTTTGTTTCTGTTCGTGAAAAAAGGGCAATCCCTTTTGTGAAAACGATGAAAAATGGAGATATTACTCATGTATTGGATCCGGTAATGCTTCTTGATAAATCCGGATGGGATGATATATCTGCTACTCCGCCAGAAAAAGCCTATATACTCACTTATGATTTACGAGATATTACAGGGGTTCAGAAATACGCTGAAGCACTTTCAAGAAAGTACGGATACGAGATTATATCTCTTGCAACTGCTGGAGCAGCTACGGTTGGTCCGAAGGAATTTGTAGGGTACATAAAACACGCTAAGTATTTTATTACTAGTGCTTTTCATGGGGCTGCTTTTGCCATTTTATATAAGGTTCCATTTTTGGTTTTCCCGGTATCTGATAATCCACAAGACCCCAAATCAATGGATTCAAGACTGATAGCTCTGCTGGATACGTTTGGCTTATCTTCTTGCTATGTTTATGACACATCAAATATTCCAAATATTGGCGATGTTACTTTTCATCATATAGACGAATCAAAAACAAGTGCATTTCAACTTAATTCACTTCAATTTCTTAAAGATGCTTTGGAATCTTAAAATAAACCAAAGCATGTGTGCGCTAGGCAAGGGCATTCTACAGATGCGGATGAGTGTTGTCAAACATGACCGTATCACAAATAGAGGCAATTTTTGGTTTGAATGACAGACTCATTCTTTAAAATAGGGCGTAATCCCTCTTGAATATAGGTTCTCCACTATCTTGAAAAATTCTTCTGACGATAAATCCTTTTGACGCTGGAGCCAAAGACGAAATAAAGAAAGGGAAGTTGTCAGGTAAAACTCAATGAAGTATGGCGTTAAGGAATGGTTTTGCGGAACGTTTAATTCTAATTGATCTAAACTGATTTCTTTTTTTAAGCGTTTTAAAAAACGGGCACTTCCATAATCGCCCAAAAGGGCATTAAGAACCAGGAGATGTTCTCTTTTGTCCAGACAATAGAGCGTATCTTGAACCGTATGCATCGATAGCTCTTTATTCGCCAATTCTTTTTTCATGTCATTCAATAAGTCATTTTCAACAGAGTCTAACAATTCGTAAATGTCAGTAAAGTATTGATAAAAGGTGCTGCGGTTATATCCTGACTTATTCGCAATTTCCTGAACCGAAATTTTCTCAATCGGCTTTTGGCTATATAACTCACAAAAAACTTCTACAAACTTTTGTCTTGTTTTCTCCGTTATTTGGGGTTGCTTTTTCATGTTTCCCTCCTGCTAGCGAATCTGAATGTCATCCGACAAATAATAAAAAACTGATGGTTGATCAAGGAATAATGAAGATTTATAATCACATCATACAACATGTTGTCTGATAATTAAAAGGAAATGTTAATAAGTAGGGGTGGTTTTAATGTCAGCAAAACAAGATAGAATTCTAATTTTTGGTGCAGGTGTCATCGGGAGCATGTACGCAATTAAGCTTATTGAAGCAGGGTTTGATGTTAGCCTGTTTGCACATTCTAATAGATTTAAATCATTAAGAGAAAATGGCCTGCAATATAAAGAAAAAGGTACAGTTAGATCGATACAAGTAAATGTCATTGATACGCTCGAAAATTACGATGTATACGATTTTATTTTCGTTACCGTTCGTTATGATCGGTCCGAATCAGCGTTGTTAGCGCTAAAAGATAATCAAAGCAAAAATATAGTCACGATGACTAGTAGTTCAATTGGATTTTCTTCGTGGCTGGATATCGTAGGGGATAGACTTTTACCAGCTTTTCCCGGCTTCGGCGGACAGATTAAAGATGGAGTATTACATGCTCGATTTCTACCAAAGATTTTAGTGGCAACTGCATTTGGAGAAATTAATGGTGTAGTGACAGAACGCATAGAAAACCTCGCAAAATTATTTAAAACAGCAAAGCTTCCCTACGTTATTAAAAAGGATATGCAAGCGTATCTAATCACACATTCCGTATCAGACATTGCCATGTTGAGCGTTTTGCATTCTGAGAATAAGATAATTGACAAAAAAACAGCCAGAACCAGAAAGACGGCACGCAAAATAACAGTCACTTTAAAAACGTATCTAAGGGCAATACAAAAAGCTGGCGTTTCAATTGATCCTCCAATGCTTAAAATGGTGCTTAAATTTCCAAACTTATTTTTGGATCTTTTCTTTATGACATGGCTACGAACTAAAATGGTTAGGGATATGATGTTGCCGGATTATGCGAATAATGCTAACAATGAGATTGTGCAGCTGAGTAATGATTTAATGAAATTTTTAAGTCAAAATGATATCAAATCGGAAATACATGTTCAGTAACGTTGTTAACGCTCAGATTCATTGAATATAAAAGCAAAAGCGGCTGCCGCGTCCAGTAAATATGGGCGCACACAGCCGCTTTCATGGTTATGAGAACAGTTAGTTGAGAGCGGGAGTAAGCCGGACCTCTTCCTGTTATTGATTAAACTTAATTGACGCTGCCTGCTTCGCGGATTAATCAAGCTCAATGTTCTGCAAATATTCTAAAGTCGCATTAAAACTGGAGTCTATTTGGGAAAGCTCCGAGGATAGCGTCTTATTAAAAGCTGCATCACTTTGTTGGTCTTTGCCTTCCAAATGAGTCTTGATCATCTTGACCAGAGATGCTTTATGATTTGCGATCTCTTTAAGGGATGCATCGCTTTCTTTTTTGGCGCTCTTTACGGTTTTTGACAACTTGGCTTTTGCTGCCGCGAGTGTTTTTTTATCCTGAGTCATTTCATTTCTAGCCTTGGCGACAGCCTCCTTGCTCAGCTTGTTTTTGACCGCATTGCTATAGTTAGCTGCAGATACCTTAGATTTCTGCGCTAAGGCTGTAACCTCGGTGCCCAAGACTTTACTTAAGTTCTTCTGCGCATCCTTAACCTCTTTGACCCTGTCTTTGTAGGATTCAAAATAATACTTGTCTACGTACGCATTAGAATATGTAGCGGCAAACGCCTGTGATGGTAATACAACCACCAATAGCAACAACAATATCATCGCCTTTTTCATTCTCCCACTATTCCCCCTTAGTAATATATCCTTACTATAATTAATGTTATACGGCAGCACAATACTTACTTTGCAAGCGGCTAGTTCGGGGTGCAAGCCAACAGTCAGCCATTGGTGATGAAAAAAAGCCCCCTGCCGGCGTTACAGGGTCTGTCCCGCAACCTGCAGAGGGCTTGCTGTTAGATTTACTTGGCGCTGCCTGCTTCGCTGCGCGGCGGACGCATGGTCAGGCTGACCCGGCCTTTCTTGAGGTCAACGCCCATGACCCATACAGTGACATTGTCTCCTACAGAGACGACGTCCATCGGATGCTTCACGAAGCTGCCGCTAAGCTGGGAGATATGCACCAGCCCGTCGTTCTTGATTCCGATATCGACGAAGGCGCCAAAATCGATTACATTGCGGACGGTCCCCTGCATCTCCATGCCGGGAACCAGATCCTCGATCTTCAGCACATCGGTGCGGAAGATCGGCAGCGGCAGCTCCTCGCGCGGATCGCGGCCCGGGCGCTGCAGACTTTCAAGGATGTCGCGCAGTGTAGGCACGCCGACATTCAGCTTCGCAGCCAGCTCTTCGGCGTTCTGCGCCTGCAGCTCCTCTGCGACCTCTTTGCTGCCGAGCCGGGCTACCTCCAGCCCCAGCTCACGGAACAGGCGGTCCACCACCGGATAGGACTCCGGATGGATCGGCGTGCGGTCCAGCGTATTGTCCCCGCCGGGAATCCGCAGGAAGCCGATGCACTGCTCGTAGGATTTGGCACCGAGGCGCGGCACCTTCTGCAGCGCCTTGCGGGTCACGAACTTGCCGTTCTCCTCGCGGAACTTCACAATATTCTTGGCGATTGTGGCATTCACGCCCGCAACATAGGACAGCAGCGATGCGGATGCTGTATTCACATCGACACCGACGTGGTTAACCGCGGATTCCACAACGCCCTTCAGGCTCTCCTCCAGATGCTTCTGGGAGACGTCATGCTGGTACTGCCCGACTCCGATCGCCTTCGGGTCGATCTTCACCAGCTCCGCCAGCGGGTCCTGCACGCGGCGGGCAATGGATGCGGCGCTGCGCTCGGCCACATCCAGATCCGGGAACTCCTCCTGCGCAAGCTTGGAGGCGGAATAGACACTGGCTCCCGCTTCATTAACGATCAGGTACGCCAGCTCAGGATTGCCGATCTCTGCGATGACCTCGGCGGTGAACTGCTCCGTCTCCCGCGAGCCGGTGCCGTTGCCGATTACGATCAGCTGAATGCCGTATTTGGCAATCAGCTCCTTGAACTTCGCCGCCGCCTCCTTCTTCTTGTTGTTCGGCGGCGTCGGATAAGTGACCGCTACCTCCAGCAGCTTGCCGGTATCGTCCACAACGGCCAGCTTGCACCCGGTACGGTAGGCCGGGTCAACGCCAAGCACGTTCCGGCCTTTGACCGGCGGCTGCAGCAGCAGGCTGCGCAGATTCCCGGAGAAGATCGAGATCGCCTGATTCTCTCCTTTCTCCGTCATCTCTCCGCGCACCTCGCGCTCAACAGACGGAGCGATCAGCCGCTTGTAGGAATCCTCCGTCACGGTCTCCAGCAATTCCTTGACCGGAGACGGCCCCTTGATCAGCTTCCGCGAGATAAAGGCATGAATCTTGTCAGTAGTCACCTCAATGCCTACCTTTAGCACGTTCTCCCGTTCTCCGCGGTTGATGGCGAGAATCCGGTGCGGCGGCATTTTATGTACCGGTTCACGGTAACTGTAATAGTTCTCGTATACGCTCTCCTGCTCAGCATCCTTGGCTTCGGAGACCAGCACCCCTTGACTTGCGGTGTACTGGCGTATCCAGGAACGGATGACCGGATCATCGGCAATGTTCTCAGCGATGATATCCATCGCACCCTGCAGCGCCAGCACAGCACTCTCCACGCCTTTGTCCGCATCAATATATTTAGCGGCCTCTTCCAGCGGAAGCCCCTGCCGGCGCTGTTCCATAACCCAGTTCGCCAGCGGCTCCAGCCCCTTCTCCTTGGCCACACTTGCCCGTGTCTTGCGCTTCTGCCGGAAGGGACGATACAGATCCTCCACTTCCTGCAGCTTGACTGCCTTCAGGATCTGCTCATGCAGCTCCTCTGTCAGCTTGCCCTGCTCCTCGATGCTGCGGATGACATCCTTCTTGCGGTCACCCAGATTGCGCAGATAGGCCAGCCTTTCCTCAATATCACGCAGAGCGTTCTCGTCCAGCTCACCGGTCATTTCCTTACGGTATCTCGCAATAAACGGAATCGTATTCCCCTCATCCAGAAGGCCTACCGTCGTACGCACCTGCTTCAGGCTAATGCCCAGCTCCTTGGCAATCGCCGCGGTAATTAGTTCCTGCTCCTGCCGCGCAGCAGCTTCATCCGGTACAGTACCGGCATTCGTATTTTCTGCAGCCAATTGAATCCCTCTTTCCGCACACGTTCTGCGTTCTTATAATCCCTACCTGAAATAGTATCACAAATTGGTTATCTACCAAAGTTTAGGGATTCATTGACCCGGAAAAAGCTGGCTTGCTGCGAGGTATATTGTCAATCCTGCAGGAACCACGGCTCATTTCATTTGCAGGCCCCGCCGGTTCATACGCTTAGCGGAGGCGAGTGACAGCCCAAAGCACAGAACGAGCACTAGTGCAGCCACGGCATACGGGAAGTTGATATCCAGGTCGAACAGGACTCCGGCCACAATCGGACCGGCAATATTGCCAAGACTGGTGTAGGCAGAATTCATCCCCATCACGAAGCCCTGCTGCGATTCCACCGCCAACTTGGAGAGCTGTGTTCCGACAGCGGGGCGCAGGATATCCATCGAAAGAAACACAATGAACGTCACTGTAACGATGGCCCAGTAGCCGTGCACAAACAGTGTGAGGAGGATGAACAGGCCCGCGATAAGCAAAGAGGTCGAAATGACCTTATTTTCACCAAAACGATTCAATATCCAGCTGAACGCCGTAACCTGAATCACAGCCCCCGAGATGGAGCCAAAGGTTAGGACAAAGGCAATATCCTTAGGGGTGAATCCAAACTTATGATCCACAAACAACCCGAATACCGTTTCATAATTCGCCAATCCGAAGGAGAGTACAAATACAATAACCAATCCGAAGAAGTAGGGTTCACGGTAGGAACGCACCAGTTGAGATACAAGGCTCTCTTTATCGTTCTGTGCTGTCTTCACAGCTTCACGCTGGGCTGCGGAACGCGATTCCGGCAATACAAATGTACTTATCACAGCCACCAAAGCCGCTGCTACTGCTGCCGCGAAGAACGGCACACGGATACCAAACTCTGCCAGATAACCGCCAACTCCCGGTCCAATAATAAATCCGGTGGTGATGGCCGCATTGATCAGCCCCATTCCTTTGGCCCGTTCCTCCGTGGAGGTCGTATCCGCCACGTAAGCCATGACCGCAGGCATAATCAACGCTGCTCCGACACCCCCTAGCATTCGGGATACAAACAGCAGCCAGGGCGCATTTGCCAACCCAAACAGCAGCTCCGAGAGTGAAAAAACAATCAGTCCGGCGACGATAATTTTTTTCCGGCCCATCCGGTCCGACAGTCTGCCCGCAAACGGCGACACAATCAACTGGGTTACAGAGAAGGCTGCCACCAGCAACCCGACAACACTGCCTCCGATCTGCAGCTCATTCATATAAGTAGGCATGATCGGAACAACCAGTCCGATGCCTGTAAACGCCAGAAAAATATTCAGCATAAGGAGCAGCATAGCGCCCCGGTTTCTTAGCAGTAATGACATTGCAATAACCTCCGTATTCCCGCAACCAAATCCTCAAGTAGGGGTGATTCTATTTATCTTATAGTTAAATATCCACTTATCCGTCAGTTGCCATCCCTTTTATTCCAGAAATGAAAAATCTAAATAAGACACATAAGACCGACCATCCGGTCTAATTAAGGGTAAATAAAAACGTCTTCTCAAACTAATTTTCCGGCCCAACCCTGCAATAAAATAATTGCCTTACAGCTTGCTCTATCTGCGCTTCAGAGAAGCCTCTATTCTGGTACCCTCGACTAACCGTACACTGCGTATAGCTTCTCTGCAGTGTGCTGTCTTCACAGCATGCTTAGTCTCTATGCCTATCCGGTACGTATCCCCTGCAGCAGCAGCCGTATGGCATCCCGGTAATATTCCATGATATCCTCCGGCGTGTTGGCCAGAACTGTAATCTCGCTGACTCTGCTGATTCCCTCCAGCAAGCCGCTTACAATGATTACGTAATTGTCCAGATTGCCCTTGACCAGATACCCCGTGTCCATACCCTCCTGCAGCAGATTGCGGCAGGCTTGTGACGCCGATTCGTAGAGCCGGGAGAGACGCTGTTGAACCTCTTCTGAATGAGGCCGGGATCTGGCGTATTCCTCAAGCGCGCGGATCAGCGGATTCTGAAAATCATTCGCATAATGCTCGCCTAATGCATAGAAACGTTCCTCGATGCCGTTAATTCCGCTCCGTTTCTGCTCCCAATCGCTGAGCCACTGCTCGGTATCGTCTTCTACTACATATAGAAACAGTTCATCTTTACTCGGAAAATGGTGATATAAACTCCCTTTGCTCACCTTGGCCGCCGTACAGACTTCGTTCATGGTCACCGCTGCAAAACCTTTCTGAACAAATAACTGTGTTGCCTTTAGCACTATCCGCTTTTTCGTTTCTTCTCCGTCAGAACGTCCTTTAATTCCGACCACCTCCTTAACCCGACCGTCCGGTCCAATTGTAGCACAGCTATTGTTTAAAGTGAATACATTTAAGCCACAGGTTCGTATATAGTTTCCATACAATTAAAAAGGCACGCCGGATTATACACCGGACGTGCCTCCATTACACATTCTATACTATGTAGCCCTGCCTGATTTAGAAATCGATCAGGCCCAGACTGATTTGCAGCGAATCATCCACTTTCTTCATTGTATCATCGTCAAGGTGGGTGATCTTATCGGTCAAGCGTTGTTTGTCAATTGTCCGAACCTGCTCAAGGAGAATGACGGAATCCCGGTCAAAGCCGTGGGCTGCCGCATCAATTTCCACGTGCGTCGGCAGTTTGGCCTTCTGGATCTGGGCAGTGATGGCCGCCACAATCACCGTCGGGCTGAAACGGTTGCCAATATCGTTCTGAATAATCAGTACCGGCCGTACTCCGCCTTGTTCTGAACCTACAACAGGCGAAAGGTCGGCAAAAAAAACGTCGCCGCGTTTAACGATCAATATCTACACCCCGCTTACTAAGCGGCCAAGAGTACTGTCTGCATCTTCCTCAGCGAGAAAGGCCTCGCATGCCATCGTCAAATTGATCTTGGCCATTTCCATATAGCCCCGCTGCATAGACTCACGAATGGTGCGTTTCCTCCGTTCGCTTAAATACAGCTTCATGGCCTGCCTAATCAATTCACTCCGGTTAGAGTTCTCCAATTGAGCGATCCCATCCACTTCCTGTAAGAGATGATCGGGCAAGCTGATCATAATTCTTTTGGTGTTCTGCAAATTGGCCACCTTCTCTTCCACCCCCACAAACCTTCTGCCCTTGTGTTTCAGTGTTACAATATACAAGGAATTTTATACAAGGAATATATGCAACCAGTATATCAAGTATGCTGCATCCCATTATAAACTAGAAATGGCGGTTCGTATAGACCATAAGTCACATAGGTCTTTACGGTTCAGCTTCCTTTATCGATTCCTGTAAAAGTTACACAGTAAGAACATCAAGCCTGCAGCAGGGGATTCACCAGGTTCGGAGCAGCACCTTCACGCACATATACGCGGGGCACCCGGTGGGCCAGCATACAGATTACCTCGTAGTGAATCGTTCCCATATGGAGTGCCAGTTCGTCTGCCGTGATGGACACGCCAGCCTGGCTTCCGATGAGTACAACCTCTTCGCCAGCTTTGATTTGTTCCGCTTCTTCAGCGAAAGATTTGAGCGATACCATACACTGGTCCATGCAGATCGTTCCGACGACAGGAACGCGACGTCCACGTATTAGCACCTCCGCTTTGCCTGTCAGCATGCGGGAATATCCGTCTGCGTACCCCACAGGCAGCGTAGCAATGATCTCTTCGCTGTCTGTGAAGTAACGGGTGCCGTAGCTGATGCCCCAATCGGGCGGCAGGGTTTTTACATAAACTGCCTGCGTCTTCAGCGTCATTACCGGGTGTAAAGCCACCTTTGTACGGCTTACCTCAGTCGATGGATAAAAACCGTACAAGCTTATGCCCACACGCACCATGTTACTGGATAGAAGAGGTGTATCAATGGCCGTAGCGCTATTGCCCGTATGTATGATCGGGATTTCAATCTCTCTGTCCCGAAGCGTTTCCGCCACGCTCATGAACCGCCGGTACTGCATCAGTGTATAGCTTTTGTTTTCTTCGTCTGCCTTGGCAAAATGGGTAAACATACCCTCCAGCTCCGCCTGCGCTACAGAATGCACTTCAGCGATGAAATCGGGCGCGTCAGCCGGCAGCAATCCCAGCCTTCCCATCCCGCTGTCAATCTTGATATGCACCTTCAGCCGGTGCTCCGGATCTATAGGAAGCCTTCTTATTGCCTCCAGTACATCCGGTGTGAACAGTGTTACGGTTATATTGTACTCCCAGGCAACGGCTATTCCTTCCGGTGAGGTGTAGCCGAGCACCAGAATAGGAATTAGTATTCCCGCCTGACGCAGCTCCAATGCCTCATCCAAAAAAGCTACACTAACATAATCCGCTCCGAGTCGTTCAAGCTCCCGCGTCACTTCCACTGCTCCATGGCCGTACGCATTTCCTTTGACGCATCCCATAAATTTAGTCTCCGGCAGCAAGGCCGCACGAAAGGCTTCGTAATTGGCACGCAGATCATCCAGATTAATCTCGGCTACTGTAGGTCGATAGCATACTTGCACTTCAGGGTCACCTTCTTACATTGTAGTAAAACAGCTCTGTGATTGTTGTATGGAACCACTAGTCTTACTGCCAATGGTAATGCTAATGGAAGGCGGCTGTCAATGTAAGTACAGCTATCTTGCTGATTGGTCCTCCAAAGGGGCGGTTAACGGCAGAAATAAGTAAAAAGCGGATACGGCTTGTAGAGGAAATGGCTCCCACAATGCGCAGTATCCGCCTACTGAATATTACTTACCCGATTGTTCCGCCATAGAAGCGGCAATTTGCATCATTTCGGTCGCCGGAAGGTTCGCGCTGGTAATGCGGAATTCCACGCCGTCGTTCATCCAGGTCAGAGTCAGCTGTTCATCGCCGCTCAGAAGCCCTGCGGTAAAGCCAAGATCGATTACCTTTCCAGGAACCAGCGATACAGTATGATCCAGCGGACGGCTTTCCATAATCGTATACTGGTAAATTCCGTCATAGCGGAGCAGAGCCGAATGATCTTTGCTGTCCTCGATTTTGTTGCTGTCCTTAAATTCTACACCGGCAGGAATATAAGCCGGTTCAATGATGCCGAAATCGCCAAGCTCCGCAGCAACCGGCTGATCTGCCTGTTCCTTGTCCTCCGGTGCAGCCACCGGATTGCCGTTCTCGTCAACCTCAGCCACCGTGCTTTCGGAAGGAGTACCGCTCGCCATATTTTTTTGCATATCAAAAGAATCCTTATTGAGCTCAGGACTAAACTTGAAGCTGTCGAACTTCACATCGACCACAACCTTGGCCTCGGAGTCGGAGACCTGCACCTGTTTTGGTTCATAGGTCTTTTTGGTCAGCCATATTTTTTGGCGCACCAGTGCGCTGCTCTGGTAATTTGCCGCGACTTCAAACACATAGTTGTCTCCATCCACCGTAAACTGCCGGTTGTTGTCAGAGACAATGCTGTTGAGCAGTGTCTGGTACAAATATACCTGACCTTGGCTATCCGGCCAATCGCTCTGGAAGCGGAAGCTTTTGCCCAGACTCGGTGTCAGCACGAACACCCCTTCATCATTGCGCAGAACAATCTGCGTTACATCCTTCTGCACATTGGAGAGGCTAATCCGGTAGTAGGAAGGATTTTTGTACCAGACCTCCACCTTGTACTCCTGTGGCTGTTCGCCGGTGTACAGGGTCATCGTGCCGGCACCCTGGTAGGCCCCCTGCTTGCTCTCCAGCTTGTCAGACACATTGTTCAAATCCTTGACTACGGAAGCGGCATCCTTCTTCCCGCACCCCGCGAGCACCAGGGCCACGCTCATTATGATCGCGAGTACCCATGTTATCCGGCGCATGACATCATCCCCTTAACCTGTTTTGAATGCATTGATTAGTACATGTCTATGAGGGACAACTCCGCAATATGCAGACGGGCATGACAAGCATGACAAGAGGTTCGAATTATCCGTATGGACGATTCAACAAAGGAACTGGCAGCGGACGTGCAGAATTGTTTAGGCAACGCTTATTGAAAGGGGTACAAGTTATGCAGGGATTTATTTTCAAGAAAGATTACAGAGAAAATGAGGTGCTCCGAAAGAGCCTGTCCGGGCTTGCCGCCAGCAGCTTTGGAATAAGCTTCGAACAGTGGTATCAGGAAGGGTTCTGGAGTGAGCGGTATATTCCATTTTCTTATATCGAGGATGAGCAGGTGATTGCGAATGTTTCAGTAAATGTGCTGGACTTGATCATGGACGGCCACCAGAAAAAGGCGATCCAGATCGGAACTGTAATGACGCATCCGGATTACCGGCATAAGGGCTTGTCTGCCAGTCTAATGAATAAGGTGCTGGAGGAGTATACGAATCAGGTTGATTTTATGTACCTTTTTGCCAATGATACGGTGCTCGATTTCTATCCGAGGTTTGGATTTATTCCGGCGCAGGAACAGCTCTTCTCTATTGACTATACTTCAGGCAGCACCGACTCCGTGGGGATCCGGAAATTAGACGGGACTGAGCCGGATGATCTAAACTTTATCCGCACATTCGCAGCGCAGCGATTGCCGGTATCCCGTCGTTTTGGAACAGACGGAACGCTAGGGCTGCTAATGTTCTACTGCCTAAACGTCTTCAGTGACGACCTCTATTACCTGGAGAACGAGGACGTATTAGCCATTTGCAAGCAGGAAGGCAAGGAGCTGAACATTTTCGACATTGTGTTTACGAAAGCCATTGATATTCAAGCTGTTTTGGCTAAGCTGGCCAGCAGTGAAACTGAAAAAATAGTTTTTCATTTCACTCCCGATTACATAGGGATTGAAGCGGAAAGCACGCCTTACCCGGGCGGCTTATTTGTGAGAACCTGCGGCAACTCTTCATTTCCGGCCCACATGAAGCATCCAGCTACGTCTATCGCCTAGAAACCGGAAGTTAGGGCAAGTCAGCCGCAACCCCGGGATCTGCTATGTTTAGAGAGTCATGAATTGCCCAAACCGGGCCAGGAACTCTTCCTTCTCTTTGTAATCCGGCATGACACTCCCGAGGCGGCGCCAAAATGACCGGTCATGATTCATATGCAGCAGATGGCATAGCTCATGGATAATCACATAATCAATAACCTGGGCGGGGGCCATCGCCAGGCGGTAATTAAACGTCAGTTTCTTGTCCGCGCTGCAGCTCCCCCACTTGGTTCTGGATTCAACGATTTCGATCGTCTTCGGTTTTACGCGGAGCTGATTCTGATAAACAGTAATCCGTTCCGCAACAATCTTCTTCAGGCTGGCAAAATAGAACTTTTTGAGTTCCAGCTTCAGCTTCTCCGCATCCCATTCACCGACATTAATCAATTCATGCAGCGGGTATTCCTTCCCAAGGTAAAGAAACTTCCCTTCCTCCTGATATTCCTTCGCCTTGGGTGCCTGCCGTGCCTCCCGGCCCTGGCGCAGCGTGTCCAGAATCCATTCGCCGTGCCGCTCCACCGCGCCCAAAATCAATTCGTCGCTTGTCCCCTTGGGGGCTTTTACCGTGATCAACCCAATTGCATCTATATGAAGGGAAATCTTCTTCCGCTTCGCGTACTGTACATGGATTTGAATCATTTCACCCTGTAACTGAATCTGCATAGCCACCATCGCTTCTATAAGTATTCTTTCCTCCACTGTAACATGTTTGCCAGCATAGCATACAGAGTTTCATAGTGCGCCTTTCTTCTCACACCACACATAAAAAAGAGTCCACCGGGGACTCTTCACACAAATATTTTATTCGGTTCTCCTCATATCAAAGGGTATGAACAGGCAGGACCGGGTTAAATCAGACGGGCGATCTTTTCGATCTCCACTGCAGAAGCGGCTAACTGCTGCATGGACGCGGTGATTTGCTCCGTTGCCGCAGCCTGGCGCTCGCTCTGTGCCAGACAATCCAGCAGGGTTGCATCCATCAGGGTAATGTTCTTCTTGATCGCCTGCAGGATGCTGGCGATTTCTTTGGCAGAGGAGGCGCTGGAGACCGACATCTTTCGAATCTCCTGCGCTACTATCCCAAATCCCCGGCCATGCTCGGCGGCATGTGCAGCTTCGATTGCGGCGTTCAGGCCCAGCAGATTGGAGTTGTCCGCCACCTTTTTGATGAAATCCAAAATCTCATCCGTACTATGCAGCTCTTCGACAACCTTCTGGCCGAGCAGCTTAAGATCGCTTACGGTATTCGCCAAATCAGAAGCAGTTCCGGCTATCTCCCCGGAGGTGGAGCTTATCTCTTCAGAGGTTGTTGCCAGAGTATTGGCCGCATCGCTTAACGTTTCTTGATTGTGCAGGCTGATCCCAATGGTAAAAACACCGGTAACGTTCCCGTCTTGCCCCCGAATCGGCATGGACGAAGATTTGAAGGGCAATCCGTAGATTTCCTTCGGAATATTTGCACTAACCGTCTCGCCGGTGTCCAGCGATTTTCGGATCCCGCCATTCTGCGGAACCGGCATTCCCTCTTGAATGCGAATATCCAGCTCACTACCCGGCAGATAATAGATGAACTTGTCCGAATCGGCTAATGCGAACATGACATCCAGCGGAAACAAGCGCTGCACGAGCGGCAACGATATTCTCAAAGCATCCAGTAATTGTTCAATCTCCGTTTCACTTTGACTCTTCACGACACAACAGCTCCCAATACAGGATTTTAGATCATTATAGCACGAAGGAAAACGCACCCGACAAGGCATTTAGTCCTTGCTTTTGGGTTGGTCTGTTGCGTCTTTATCCTGCCATAATTAGATAAAACTATGAATCCAGGAAGAAACGTTACCCTCTTAATAGAGAGGGTAACGTTTCTTCGGGAAATTGGACTCTTAACGATACATTGATTAGACTGAAAACTTCGAAATACTTTCCTGAAGCTCTTGAGCAAGCTCGGACAGCATTCTTGAGGCCACTGCAATTTCCTCCACACTGGCCAACTGCTCTTGCGCCGAGGCGGATACATCATAGGTCCCCTCGGAGGAGGCCAACGTGATCCTGTTGATCTGCTCAAAGGCAACTACAAGCTCATGAGTTTCATGCGACATTTCTTGCGAAGCATCGGAGACGCCTCCAATCTGTTCATTAATTTCTTGTATGGAGGCTTCGATTTCGGCAAAGGATTGCCCGGCGGTTTGGACGGCATAAATGCCGGCCTCGACTTCCTTCTCCCCTTGACTGACCATTGTGAGAGTCCGGCTTGTCTCGGATTGAATCGAATGAATCACATCAGAGACGCGTTTCCCGGATTCTGCAGTCTTCTCCGCAAGCTTGCGCACCTCACTGGCTACTACAGCAAAACCCCGGCCATGCTCTCCTGCTCTCGCTGCTTCAATCGCCGCATTTAGCGACAGCAGGTTCGTCTGATTCGCTATATCCGTAATAATTGCAATGATTTCGCCGATTTCTCTGGAGCTTTCGGCCAAGGCGCTGACCACTCCTGAAACCTCACTTACATTTTTTGATACTGCCGATATTTGGTGAATTGCTGATTCAACCGCCTGAATCCCTTTGGTGGCCAGGTCGGATGCTACATCCACCGATTCCTTGACATGAATGGAACGCTCCGCAATTTGCGCGGCCTCTCCGTCCATCTTCTGAACAAGCGCAACACTGGCTTCGATACTGTTCACCTGCGTCTGCGCTCCTTCCGCTAATTTCTCCGTAATGGACGCAACATGCTCCGTAGCTTGTCCCGTTTGTTCTGCGCTGGCTGTCAGCTCTTCCGATGAGGCGGCAACATGCTCCGCATTTGTGCCCACTTCCCGGATCAGATCACGCAAGTGGTTACCCATGTCATTGAAGGCCTCAGCCAGTTGCCCAATCTCGTCCTTATTCTTGATCTCCACCAGAGTATTCCGCAGATCCCCTCCGGCAATTTGAACCGCCATCTTCTGGAGCTTCTGGATCGGGTTCGAGATCGCCCTGCTGATCAGAGCCGCGGCCAGAGTTCCCAGAAGCAAGGCTGCGCCTGTCAATGCAATGACCAGCTTCTTAGTAGCCGATACATCGCTGAAGGTTGTATTAGCTTCCAGCTCCAGTTCCTCCTCCTGAAGCTTAACAAACCGTTCTGCCGTACTGCTGAATTTACTTAGAACAGGTCCCTGCATTTGCAGAATCTCCAGATAATCGCTGTTATTCCGCTTTTTACTGTCGATAACTTGCATCGCAGTACCGCTGTAATGCTCCTGCAGGAGATCGAGTCCGGCGAGGATTTGTTTGTCATCACGATCGGTAGTGAGTGATTTCAGCTGACCAAGAGCAGTGCGGAACTGATTCTTCGCTCCCTCAAAGTCAGCTACTCTGGCCTCATCTCCATCAATCAGGAAACTGCTGATGCTAGCCCTTTCCTGCTCCACTGCAATTCGCAAATCCTTAATCAGTTGAACCGATTCGGATTTGTTCGTCAGCAGTTGTGTGTAGGTATCATTGACCTTGGAAAGGTAAAAGTAGCTGGTGAAGGCTACAACCAGCAGGAGGATCAGTATCAGACCGAACCCGCCGTATAATTTATTTTTAATCGTCATGTTTCTGAGTCTGCTCATTTCGCTGCCCCCTTATCTGTTGTGTCCAGAATTGAGGTGGCTTCTGCCCGATAACTCTTAGCTGCTTGTTCCGGGGTTATGCTGCCGTCCAGCACACGATCCAGGAGGATTTTATAGGCATTGTCAACAACCATGGAACTGCTTGGAGCAGGAGGATCGATTGGTGATGAATGAGTCTTGAGGTAGTCAAGCAGCTCGTACTGTTGTTTTCCCCCTTCTCCCAGCTTGCCGGAGAGCTGTGCAGCAATCACACTGGAAACAGGAACTCCCCGTTCTCCTTTCAGAATGTCATTGGCTGCCTCATTATTAATGAAAAAATTAATGAATTTGGCCGCTTCTTCCGGATATTTAGAATAGGACGACACTGCGAGGAACATGGAGGGTTTGATAAAGCGCCCTTCTTTGTCCCCGGCCTTCGGCAGCGGCAGCAGCTTGATGGTTCTTCCTGCCTTGCTGCTCAAGATTGTCGAAGCATTGCTGGAAACGGAGAAGAAGGCCGTCTTCCCGGTTATTACCGGATGATTCTCATCATTGCTGACTCCCTTAAATGAGCCTACCAACCCTTCATCTGTCCATTTTTTATAGAGAGTGAAATATTCCGCCAGATCTTTGTCATCATCATATCCAAGAGCCGTCCCCCCCGCATTGTACATGGATACGCCTCGGGTTCTCAGAAAATAGCCCGCAGCAAACATATTCCCCATCGGATAGAAATCAGGATCATCTATAGTTTCTTTTAGTTCTACAAGAGTCTTATACAGCTCATCTATTGTATAGTCCTGGGAAGGCACCTTAATGCCTGCCTCCTGAAGGAATGCCGGATCATAGATCAGAGCTTCTGAATTAATGCCGATATTAACCGCATATAATTCATCATTCTTCATGCCTGGAGCCAGGTACTCCGGGGGAACATCCGAAATGGAAAGACTCTTATTCTTAATATAAGGGCCAAGCGGTTCAATGAGATCCCGATTAATATAATTGAATATAAATCCATAATCCCCCTGAATAATATCAGGAGCCTTCTGATCCGCCGTATCCATAGCCAGACGAGAAGACAGTGCATCTGTACCCGAGAAATCCTCCGTCTCAATCTTGACGCCCGGGTGCTCCTTCATATAAAGATCAACTACCTTCTGCGTGTCCTCTTTGCGTTGCTCTTTCCCCCACCACACAAACTTCAGTGTAACCTCCTGAGCTGCTGTCTCTTCCTTGTTTCCGTCACCGGAGTTGCTGCAACCTACAATTCCTGTTAGGACCAGGAGAGCCCCACATACCTTCAATAACCCCCATACTTTGTTTCCCCTCATAAAAGCCACCGCCTATCTATCTAGTGATGTCGAATAAACAAAAAAAATGTAGCATTTTGTACATTCAACAACTGTTTTCTTTATCGGAAAGTGATTCTGCTTTATGAACAGACAAGTGGAAACGGCTTCGGCGCCCTCAAAAGGACGGTATCCGTTTCAGCGGGAAATAGAAGGATAAATTATAGCGTGAAGCATATAAATTCTCTTTTAACAAAAAAAAGCCCGCACTCTGCACGGACTCCTCATCTTAATATGTATCCAGTTTTGGGGACATCTTCATGAATCCTTTAACATGCCTATGATGATAAACGTAGAAATATAGAGCACAAACATAATGGCCAGCACGAGGCGCATCCGGCTTTTGTTCTTCACATATTTATTCAGCAAAAACATAATGACAGCTATTGCAGCAACGCTCAGAATCGTGATGATATTGTTCATCGCAAACCCTCCTTTTTAGTAGACTTTTCTGCTAAGTATATAGGGAAAATCAATTCATTAATATAAAAAAGAGCATAAATAATGTATTTTATTTCATTTATTTGGATCAGGATTTATAAGAGGTACGACATTTTATGTCGTACCTCTTGTTTTATACTACAAAGGTACCATTCAAACTGTGAAATGAGGTTCAAGATTATGCCGAAAACAAAACGGGGCCGCGTACTTTGGAACTTGCCGTCACGGGGCCGGGGGACATGCCCGATCTGTGAAACTACGCGCATTAAACTGCTCTATCCAAAAGTGAAGAGCGATGGAACCGGAATTAAGGTATGCAAGCGGTGCAGTAAAGCGCCGCAAGTCAAAGTTGATGCTATAACAGGCTAAGCGTATCCTTAGTCGGGGATGCCTCTCTCTTTTATGCGTATATGCATAAGACAGGTGCAGGCATCCTTGTTTCATTCCGCCGGGTTCCTTATACTCGAAATAAACAAACACAGGGCCAAGCTCTGATTCTCATAATCATGAAAGGGAGCCTCTTACTTGAGCCATATCCACCGTATTCAATGGTTCGACCAGCAGATTAAGGCGGGGCGTTATCCGAACAGCAATCATCTGGCCGGGCAGTTCGAAATCTCCAAGCGCCAGGCTCAGCGGGATATCGAATACATGGCCGCTTCTCTCCGGGCTCCGCTGCAATATGTAGCGAAGCAGCGCGGGTATTGCTATGAGGATGACAGCTTCATGCTTCCCTATCTCTATATGACCGATCGGGAAAAGCAGATTCTGAAATATTTGGCTTACCGGTACAGCCGCTATAATTACGAGAATGGAGCGGCAGTACGGCGGATTGGCAGCCTGCTGGAGCGGCTTACCGATGACCAGGAGCCGGGTGCAGAGGCACAGCTGCCGATTTTCACGGTAAATGTACATGTACTGCAGTATATTGAGCTGCTGGAGCATGCCATCAAAGAATGTATAGTTGTAAGAATTGTTCATGATGGGCAGGAGGGTGAACAGGAAATCTGCCCGTTGAAGCTTGTTAACCACTACGATGATGATCATGTCATTGCCAGAACGGCAGAACATAGTCCGCCCCAGCACTTCCGGCTATCCTCCATCCGCTCTTTGAAGCTGACTGAGCGGCGGTTCAATGGAGAAGCCGACGGCGGACTGCGGCAGGAACAGGTCCGAAAGCTCAAGCCTTTTACGGCACAGATCCGCCTGGCTGCTCCGCCCAAAGGAGAATCATGGCTCGGATTTCCGGTACATCTTATAGATAAAGACATTTACGAAGTGGATTTTTTCGATCCGGAGATGTTCGTCCAGCATCTGCTCACTACAGAATGGCTGCAAATACTGGCCCCCCAATGGCTGCAGGTCAAAATAAGCAGCAGATGCCAAGCGATGCTTGATTTGCTGAATCCACAGGAGAATCCAAGTGAACCTAAATAATATTCAGATGAAACGTGAATCGAAGTCTTTTACAGACGCCTTATATGCCATCCTGACAGCCGCACAGCGGTTTGAAGGACCAAAGTATATGCTCTCCGGGCTTAGCGGCATGGCCTTCAAATTCTCAGTGCACCGCAGGCTTCTGCCTATGTCGGTCACGGCCTACGGCCAGTGGGGAAATGAGCATGCACCTGCCATTGATAATCTGGGGATTCACACGGCCTATGACGGCGGACGCACAAGGCACAGCTCATTCGAAGTGTATCAGCAGGATGCCATCACTTGGATCAAACAAAGTATAGATGCCGGTGTTGGAGCATTGTACTGGATTCCGGAGTTCGGGGTAATTCACGGCTATGATGATGCAGACAGGGTATTTTATCTGCAGGACGGCTGGTCCGGGGAGAGCCAAGTGGTGTTGTATGACAATTTCGGCATCAACTTCACCTCCTTCTGGTACTGCCAGGTGTTCGGTAATCAGGTAGAGATCCCCTTGAAGGATGCGGTGCTCGAATCTCTTCGTCTGGCACTCTATGACTGGGAGACACCTTACAAAACATGGCCGGATAAGGAAATCGCCTCAGGCCGGCTCGCCTATCCATACCTGATTCAAGCCTTGAAGCTGGGAGACTTTGATTCTTCGGGTGCCGCATATATTCTGGATTCCTATGGATACGCACGAAGGGAGATCAGGGATTATTTGCAGGAAGTACACAAGCTGATCCCTGGACTGGATGAAGTTCATCACATATACAGTGAATTGGCAGACCTAATGACGGAAGAACTTGCAGTGTCTCTGCCTTCCTTTCATGGGACAGGGCAACTGGCTGAGCACCGTCAAGCCTCCTTATGTGCAGCACTGGCCAAAGCTGAGGCCCTCGAAAAACGCGCAATGGAACGGGTCCGGATTGTGTCAGAACGTTACCCTGACCGCAAACGTTCTATTGTACCCAGATGGGGCGCACATTCGGCAAGGTAATATTTTAGCGCCGCAGGCCATGAACAAGAACGGCGGAAAGAAGGAATTTATTCATGAGCAAGATCATTCTCCATTCCCTTCAATACCGCCTGGAATCGCATTCGTTTACAGATGCCCTTTACAGTGTTTTGGCAGAGAAAGGCTGGTTCACTTTGCCGAAATGTATGTTGTCCGGAATGACGGCTGCTTGTTTCCGCTTCTCCGTTCACAGGCAGCTCCATTCCGATTCGGCCACGGCCTACAATTGGATGGCGGAGCATCTTGTAGCTTGTGACCTGATTGGAGTAACCGCCTCCCAAATGGGCGGATTTAATTTCACACCTACCTTTCCTCTCTACCAGCAGCAGGCCATCTCTGATATCAAAGCATGCATTGACCGCGGAACGGGCGCAGTGGTATGGAAAGACCGGTTTGTTATTGTGAACGGATACCATGAACAAAAGCAGGTATTTTATTATTTGGACGGGGTAGCGGAATCCTGCCAGGAACTCCCCTACTTAGAATTGGGGCGGAACCACTCGCCTTATGCCTACTATCAGGTCTACGAGAAGCAGATCGAGATAGATGTGCTGCAGGCCATTAAAGAATCATTCATACAAGCGGTCTTCAAAGCGGAAACCCATGACATCATGCTGCCGGAGTCCGGCTATGCATGCGGGCTTGCGGCTTATGATGCCATTGTAGAAGCACTTCGTTCCGGCCGCTATTATGCTGAAGGAGCCGCCGAAACATTCTTTGTCTACACTGCGGCCAAACAAGATGCGGCAAAGTATGCACAGGAAGTTCTGGCGTACTGGCCAGCTGCAAAAGAGATCGCCGCACATTATACCCGGCTGTCGGAAATATTCGAGGCGATCACACAGGTTGAGCTCCATACGCAACCTCTCCCGCCCTCCGGGTTAAAAAAACTAATAACCTTATTCGATGATGCCAAGGCAGCCGAAACCGCCGCCATTCAGTCGATCCGTCACTTGCTGCGTGAACCGATTGCCAACCGTTTTCACGATATTGGACTGCGCTGAGCAGAAGCAGGTATGCTTGACAACAAAGTTATAGCTTCTATATATTTTAAGAACTATAACAAATTGGAGCGTGCCTATGAGCGCAGAAGAAAAGAAAACATTAGCTATCCATCAGGTGATGGATAGAATGGCAGCCGTCCAGCATAAATCCCAAGCCTTCGTTGACAGAATTAACAGGCAGGAATCCTTGACCCAGAACCAAATTATGCTGTTGTTCCAACTGCGGCTTATGGGAAAGCTGAATATCACCGATATCTCTGAACGATTCGTCATTACGCCGGGAGCTGCTTCCTCCATGTGCGATAGATTGGAGGAGGCAGCTCTAATTGAACGGGTACGCACCAAGGAAGACCGCAGAGTGGTCAATATCATACTTACGGAGCAAGGGGAACGGCGGATTCTTGATCTGTTTGACCGTTTCGCTACCGCAGAGCTGGACAAGATTGCAGATACGCTCTCCAAAATTCAAATACTGATGGACGAAATTATTGAATAGCTCTCTTATCTGCACAAGCACCGCCTCAAGCAACTGAAAGGCGGTGCTTTTTGAGTGGATGATTATTTTATTGACTATATATTATTATATGTATATATTTTAATCATTAAAGTAAATTCGACAAAGGGGGCTCTACTCATGATACATCTGGACAAACACACTTCAGTAACAGATGCGTTGAATCATCCTCCGCTTAAAGTAAGAGGGTCTCTCATCCGCCGGGAGGATATCACCTCTGCCTGCGTAGATGTATTCGGTCACTTGAAAGCGCTGGGCAGGGTTACGACGGGACGGCTGAAAGTGTCTGGAGAATGCTCTATAACAGGTGCCTGTCTTACTGCAAAGGTAGAGAATTTCGGAAGCCTGCGTTTACATAGCCTGCAAGCCGAACATATCCGTTCCTCCGGATATTTCGCGGCATCGGAAGCAATCCATACGCTGACCTTTCTGGGGGAAGGCGCTGTGCGGGTGAACAGCCTTAGTGCGAAGGAATCCATTACGGTTCTGCTCGGTTCTTCCTGTACTGCGGATCAGATCAGAACGGACGGAACCCTGATAGTCAGGCGCTCCTCTCTGCTGCTTAAGCGCCTGATGGGACCGTTCCGCAAATTGACTGCCCGCTTGATTCAAGGGGGAGCCATTGAGCTGGAGTACACCACAGCCGAGCTAGTGTGCGGAGAGCAGATCCGGGTTGGACCCGGTTGCGATATTCAGGAAATCCGCTACAGCGGAAGTCTGCACGTTGACCCGAAATCGAAAGTGGGCAGAGCTGTGCATACGAACGGATCTGGAGGGCCAGTATCATGAGCAGCCGCATGGATTTCCGGCCCAATGCAGCTGCCTTCCTCGGCAAAGACTTCACCCTCCCCGATGCCTCCGAATCTGCCTAAGGTATGTGAAATCCTGAATCCTGGGGTTCATCTTTCATACTCAATAATGGTTTCTCCGCTTGAGCCATCCTGAATCTCTCCGATCCGGATGAACCCCAGCTTCTGATAGAGATATTGATTTCTGACTGCCCAAGAAGGCGTGTCTAATGTCCATTTCTGTGCTGAGGGATAAGTGTCAAACAGGAAGCGGAAGGCCTCCTGGCCGTAGCCTTTATTCTGGTAAACCGGATCCAGATAAATCCGGCCAAGATGACATTCCTCTCCGCCGGGAGCAGGAAAGACGATCATTCCGCCAATGATGGCATCATCGGCAAGCAGCTTGTAATAATGTCCCTTCTGCATCATCTCTGCCTGCCAGGCGCTGGAATCATATCCCGATGGCCCGTCTTCTTCTTTATTTTGGAACTGCCGGGCGTCCTCGTTGAAGGTTTTCTTCTGTATTTCGGCTAAGGTCTTGGCGTCCTGCGGTTCGGCTAGTTGAATCGTAATCATATTGGCTCCTTTGAATAATTCATCTTATTAGTTTGGTTGTGAAAGAAGTAGCTCTGTACCGCTGCAAAAAAAGGGGCGGTGTTCCATTCCCTCGGTTACTGTATTCAACTTCTGAGTTTCAGAGGCTCAGCTGACTGGACGACACTCTTGGATTAAAGGGGAATATGCCCGGAATATTGCGGGAACAGTCTCTTCATTGCATTTTACAGGGAATTCCTCCCTATAAATTCCATCATAAACTCCACATACGACTGGATCCACAGAAATAGCGGGCAGCTTTCCCGTTCATTGCGAAAAAATGCTGATTACCTAAATATTAGCGGACGTTTTTCCCGGTACTTCTGTTGAACGCTTGCGGCTCTAAGTATCCAAACTTTGCGTTCAACATTTCTGATTACTCAATGGGAAAATAGAGATCCATCACCACAGATTCCCCGGTCTCCAGTACTTCCTCCAGCCAGTAACGCTCTTTGTCACAGGCTGCTTGGTATCCCCTGCTGTTCACCCAAACCGCGAGTTTCTTCCAGCCAAGGGGTATACGCTCAAAGGGATCAACAAAGGGCTCCGTAATCCGCAATATTGCGTACCTGCAGCCCTCCACATGCTTACACGTTATACCTTCAGCCAGTGCCGGAACAACCTGATTGAGTACAACCCAATATTCATACCCCCGCAGGCCTTCCTGCTGCTGCTCTTCAGACACAGGAACATCAAAACCAAACCTTCTTGTCCCGGCGCCGATTCCCGTTTTCGCTGACCACTCACTCATAAATGTGATGACCTCCGCCTCAGGATCCTTGCTGATTCTTACGCCGCTGGCGGTATTCATCGTGTGGAGACTGTCAATTCTGACCTCACTTAAATAATCCATTGGAATGCCTCCTGCACTGTGGTTTAAGCTTTCCTCTAACAACGGTTTGGGAGGGAGGGAGTAGTTAACACTCCGGCATCTGCTTGGAACTTGGCCGAACTCCTGCAGAAATGCCCTGCTGAACGCACGCTCGGAGCTATATCCGTAATCCATGGCAATATCTAAAATCCTTCTTCCACGAATCAGCTCATTCATCGCATGGCAAAGCCGTCTCCTGCGGATATACTCCATTAAGGTGACATCCAGATGAATACTAAATAACCTGTGGAAATGAAATTTCGAGAATCCGGATACACGCGCACAATCCTCAATCGTAATCGGACCTTGCAGATTCTCTTCAATGTAATCAATTGCTTTCTGCATATACTCCGTATATCCCAAGCCGTTCACATCCTCGTTGCAACGATTACCTTCATTATAATCACCCTGCAAACGGACTACCGGACATTTATTGCTAAGTCCATTTATAGCGAGAAGCATATAAATTCTATATTTAAACAAAAAGATCCCCCGTTAAGGAGATCCCCTGTTCCGCTGCTCAGCGGATTGATTCAGCAATCTGCATGATTTCTTCGCGGTCTAAACCTTGGGTGCTCAAGCTGTATAATACGCCGTCTGCTTCCCAATCCAAGCTTTTGTTATTCATTAACACTGCGTCGATCCCGTTCACCTTCACCTGCTCGATCTTGCCGTCGGTCGACATCTCATAGGCCGTTTCATGATCAGCATAAGACTGCTGCATCCAGAACTTTATGCCTTTCTTCTCACTGGTGAAGATCAAGTCGACATATTTGCTGCTGATCCCGTCCTTTCCCGTGTAAAGCTCTCCGTGGTCAAAGGCAATCCCTTCAGGTAAATATTCAGGCAGCTTCACTTCAAAAGCAGCGTATTTATTCAGCTCTGCAAGTGTCTTGACGCTGAAAATACCTGCGGCTTTTTCCTTATCCAGCACATCCTGCTCCTGCTGTGTGACAGGTTTGCCGTCTACAAAATCCACAATCGGCTCGCCGTCCGCCGTAAAGACCTGCCCCCTCTCTATCTCCTGGGCAAAGGAGACTACCAGATGGCCGTCCTTATCATAAATCTTGCCTTTCATCTCTTCAGGAATTTCAGGGATCTGGTCCGGATCCATCTCATTCGCGATGATATGTCCCAGATTAATCGTCTGAAGCACCCGGCTCAGAACCTCCTGGGCAAAGGATGGCTTGACCACAGCTCCGCTTACCGCAAATGCTACAAGCAGCGAAGCCGCAATCATTACCAGCCGTTTGAAGCTGCGGGAAGGGCTCCTTCTGGAACCGGCCTGCACTTTGCCGGTCCGGCTTCTAACCTTGGACCAAACTGCCTGCTGATCCGTATTGCGGCTGAAATCATGTTCGGCCAACACTTGTCCAAGCTCAAGCAGCTCACGGTATTCCCCGGATCCCTTCCATTCACCAGAGCCTGCTTTGTGAACACCGTTATCCATATCCCTCGCAAAACGTTGCGCGCTATCCTTGTTTTTCACAGTTCATCGACACTCCCTATTTCAGATTTGAGTTTTCTCATACTCCGGTAGAGAATCACGCCTACATTACTCTCGGAAATCCCTGTGAGCAGAGCGATCTCTTTATTTTTCAAACCGGCACCGAATTTAAGCGCTACGACATTCCGCTCCTTGACAGCCAGCTTGTCCAGCGCATGATTCAGCCTCGTATTTCGTTCTTCCTCCAGCAGCAAATCCTCGGGGGCTTTTTTGCCGGACACCAGTTCCATAACTGTATCCAGTGAGAACAGACGGGTTCTCTTCCGGCTTCTGTAATAATCGTTCACAACATTTCTGGCGATGGCAAACAGCCACACCTCAAAGGGCGCTTTCTCACCGGAAAAGCTGTCCAGCTTAGACAACGTTTTCTCAAATACCAGGCTCGTCAGATCCTCAGCCGTATAACGGCAGCTGACCCTGTAAGCTATATAGTTATATATCCGCTTATAGTAGGTTTCAAAAATCGTTGTAAACTGCTGGTCTGTCTCTGTATTTTCCTGCATTCTTTCTAGAATAAAAGGCTGTAACAATGCGCGCTCTTGCATCCCTTAAGCTCTCCCTTCCTGCAAAATTTCACTTGGCCAAGTAATTTACTCCAGCTAATACGTGTGTACGCGCAGTTTCATTACAGGATTAGGAAATTTTTACGAACGAATCTTTCATGGTACAATTAACCAAATTTATAATCGTTTTTCTGAAATGGAGGATTTGAGATTATGGTAATTGTATTTGCAGCGTTACTGTTAATAGCTGTTCTAGTAGCAGCGTATCGTGTAAGCAGCGGGAAATCCAGAAAGAGAAAATTAATCATCTGGGGGATCACCCTCATGGTGCCTGTCTCTCCCTTGGCATCATGGATGATTTCTTTGCTCTATGCGGACTTTGTTGCACATGATGGATTTGCAGGGATTGCCCTGCTGCTGCTGTTGCTTCCGCTTTTTTGCCTGGCCGGATTGATCGTTCTGCTTACAGGAATTTTTCACAAAAAAGAAACGGGCACTGTGTAGTTCCCAGCGGACCGTTTCTTTTCCAACAACTATTAATTATACATTATTATCTAATTTAGTATATTTATTGATCAACTCATCCAATAACATAGATTGTTTAATTACACTCGGGTGCAGCAGGCCAAACTGCTGTTCCATCTGATTTAGTCTGGCCCGCTCCACTTCAATCTGTTTCTGGATGACTTCTAACTCGTTCATTAGCACTACCTCCCGTAAATATTCTAGGGGTTTATGTCAAAATATAGGTGAAGTTGTACAATGCATCAACGTATAAAAAAACGCCGCTTGCGGTTTAGTTCCCGTTAAGCGGCGGTAAAAAGTCGACAAATATAAATTTCAGAGGCGGAAACGGAATTACCGTAAACAGACCGAGGCGGTACAAGAGTAACTATTCTTGTACCGCCTCGGTCCGGTTCCAGCCATGCTTCACAGTTTAATTTTTTCTAATAAGCCGAGCAGCAGCTGCTTCTCTTCCTGTGCGAAGTCCTCATAGACCGCTGCCAGCAGCGACTCCGATACGGCTTCAAATATCGGCTGAAGCTCCCGGCCTTTCGCCGTAAGAGACAATCGAAAGATCCTCCCATCTCTTTGATCCTGTTCCCGCTGGACGTATTCCATGCGCACCAGTTTATCCACCAAAGCTGTAATTGTAGACTTGTCCTTATCAATGTAGCAAGATAACTGATGCATCGTTATGTATTCCTGGACAAACAGCTGGTATAGAATATCTCCATGCGAGGGGGCGATACCTTGAAGATTGTGTTTTTTCAATTCCCTTTCGATGAACTTATTGCCACGCCGGTGAATGCGGCCAATGACCGCGAGTACATTATTTCCATTCATAATCCCATGTTAATTTTAAGCAAAATATGTGTCAAGCCTTTCCCCGTAAAGCCGCACTTCCCGGCGTAGATTTCTTCAATATTCCGCTTCCAGCCGGTGAATTCCTGTCGATCGGGTTGTGATTATGGGTACCTTCACTACGTTGGCCGCTGGCACCTGACCCATTCGTAACAGCCTTGTTGTTGCTTTGTTAACAGATCGTGATCTGAAAGCAGGCGTTTTAATATATAATAAAATAGACTGGAACTTTTATACTCTGGAGGTTAACCCATGAAAAAATTATTCGGCGCTGCCGCGATCGCCCTGTTTATTGCAGGATGTACGGCTGCGTCTCCTATAGATACTGCTCACGCCGCTTCCCCCTTACTCCTTGCTGTGGATGGACAGCCTGCCCTCACACCTCTTCATCCCTTCCATTCCGGAGGAATCTTGTATGTACCCGTAAGAGTCTTGCTCGAATATTATCCCTGCCAATTGATCTGGGACAATGTCCGTAAACAACTGACCCTTAGCGATATCAGCTCCAATACAGTCCTTACACCCGGCAGCTCAGCCATACAAATCACCTATACACAAACAGACGGCAGTAATGAAGAAATGCAGGAAGGACCTGTCATCGTAAAGGACGGACATAATTATATCCCCGCTGATACATTGTATGATCTTACCGGAGCTGAAAGTAAGCTTGAGACCACAGGGAATACAGTATCCATTGTGCCCGGAAGTGTCAGCACGACGGTTCGGGTTCCCAAGGAACCTCTTGCCGTTGCAGCGAACAACTCCAAGATCAAGCTATATACCGCACTTAAGAACGGCGACACTTATAAAGGATTCATACTTGAAGTGAATGGCCGGAAACAAACCTTCAATTGGTCAGCTCCAAGAATCTACAACTCTCCGCCCGAGCTTCACTATGCCGATGTCGATAACGACGGGAAGCCGGAAGCAATCGTCATTCTGACGCGGGGTACCGGAACCGGAATTGTTGCGCAGGAGGTCCATGTCGTAAAGCCTGAACTGTGGAAAGAGCTAACTCTCCCAGCAGCAGATAAGGCAGCTGCCACTGCCGTTACCTCCAGTCTGGCCATCCATCAAAAGGATGTGCTGATCCGCCTTGAGGTCAAAGGAGCGGAACCGTCCAAGCTAACACTGCGGCTTCCCGGGCGTGCAACGGATAACGGTTTGGATTATTTCGGCAAGCAGGCAGGAATCGGCGCTGTTACCTATTACCAAGTGGAGGGCGGCAAACTAAAGGCAGAGACCAGTGTAATGGTCGGAATGCAGGAAAGTATAGGAACACTCATGCTGGAGTACAAGGCAGGCGGGAAGGGAATGGAACTGGGTTCAATCAAATTTGAGCCCGATGCTGCCATCAAGCCGAACATGGAGCCTAAGCAGGGGTAATTGAACAAAATCAGGAGTCTGCCGGAGACAACAGAAGGAGGTTCAAGAAACCAATGATAGATGCCCATATCCATCTAGAGCAATATAATGACACTGAGCTGGAGTCCATGTTGCTTGAGCTGCCGGGACTCGACATCGAATCGCTGATCGCAGTCTCGATGAACCTGGATTCCTGCATCCGCACGCAGAAAATCGCCGCATTATATCCAGTCCAGGTAAAACCGGCCTATGGCTTCCACCCCGAGCAGCCGCTGCCACAGGAACCCGAGCTTTACGCACTGCTGGACTGGATTGAACGCCATGCCGGTGAAATGACTGCCTTAGGCGAAATCGGATTACCCTACTATACACGGGCAGAAGCGCTGGAGCGGGGCGAAGCCTTTGAGATGGAGCCGTATATCAGGCTGCTGGATACCCTGCTTGGCCTTGCTGCCCGCCTGAACAAGCCCGTTGTACTGCATGCCGTATACGAGGATGCTCTGACCGCTTGCGATCTTCTGGAGAAGCACGGCATTACCCGCGCGCACTTTCATTGGTTCAAAGGACCGGAAGAAGCTATTGTCCGCATGATCGAACGCGGATATCATATTTCCTTCACTCCGGATATTCTCTATGAACCGGAGATCCGCGACCTCGCCCTCCGCTACCCGCCGAAGCTGGTAATGGCGGAAACAGATGGACCTTGGCCCTTCGAAGGTCCTTTTGCCGGGAAGCCCACCCATCCGGCCATGATTCGTGAAGTTGCACCCGCCTGGGGGGCACTGCATGGTTATTCCGCCTCCCAGGCGGCGGCCATGCTGACTGCGAATACGGCGAGGTTCTATGATTTCTAGATAGAGACGCGCTGCCGCCGGGGAAGAAGGATGTGTAATTGCCGGCAAGTCAGAGCTAGCCCTACAGCGGGATTCTCTCTACACCTGACAATTTCTCACCGGTGAATTCCATCCGGTAAATATCCGGCTTCGTAGTCTGCATCAGAAATTCCAGTCCATAGTCATCGGAGAAATACCCCATCATTAAGGCCATAACCAGACCATGGGTGCCGATGACTATGTTTTCACCCGGGTGCTTCCGCAGGATATCCTTAAGGACTTGGACCGCCCGATCTTGGCATTCATTATTAGACTCTCCGCCCGGTAAGGCAAAATCCGCGTCTGCATACATCTTCCTTAAGGCTGGATATAATTCATCTTGTGGCAACGGGCGGTTGCCTTCCATCCAGATTTTTTCTTTTAGCGCTTCATCGGGAACAATCTCCTGGCCCAGTTCTTCTGCTAAATGTGCTATCGTCTGTACCGCACGGACATAAGGACTGCTGTAAAATGCATGAATCCCTTCACTCCGTAATTTTGCCGTCACCCGACGGGCATCTGCTTCACCTTTGGGAGATAACCCGCGTTCTCTCTCATCTCCTCCGGTTTTGGGAGACTCTCCGTGCCGTACCATGTAAATGAAAGTACTCATTTCAATTAATCCTCCTGAAATTGTATTGCCGGCTTTGAATTCCTTCAATAACTGCAACTGCCTACAAGCCTGCGGTTGAAGCATATGCTCTCCTAACAATTTCTCCGGGAGGATTCCATGTCCTCCTGCAACAAGAAAAATAGACCAACCAATGGTTTCTGGCTGACCTAAAACTACCAAAGAGCCACGCAGGCTTGTTGGATGTTTAATTTGAGTATGGAAGTCTTACATGGCAAGCCCTACATGGGAAGCCCTAAGTGTACTTTGTACAGTTATATCAAGGATATTTGCACATATGGGAGAGTTAATTGTATTCTGTACAGCTAAAAGTCGGCTATCCACCGAATTTCGGGCAATCAGCTAATTTTAGCTGTACGAAATACAATTAAAAGTAAAATCAGGCCCTGGGGAGTCACTTTAGCTGTACGAAATACAACTATAAATCTGCCACCCGGCAAATGAGGCAACGTGAGAGGTCCAGCTTACCAAAACACAACTAAAATAACTCCAGGCCCTGCTGCCCTACTACCCAATTCGTCCGCTGAACCAGCTTAACTACGCCGTCACGCCATTTAGAGCCACTTCCACTTCTATTGAGCACACTTCTATACAGCACACTAATATCCAGCATACTCCTGTCCAGCACACTTCTGTCCAGCACACTTCTGTCCAGCACACCTCTGTCCAGCACACTAATATCCAGCACACTAATATCCAACACACCTCTGTCCAGCACACCTCTGTCCAGCACACTAATATCCAGCACACTAATATCCAGCACACTTCTATCCAGCATACTAATATCCAGCACACTTCTGTCCAGCACACTAGCTGACCTGTTCTACAGAACTTACTCTCTCCCGCTTTGCAACTGGCCAAAGCACACGTCCCAACACTATACCGGTCAGACCCAGAACAGCTTGGATGATGCCGAAGTTGACGAAGATTTGACCAGGACCGGCAAGTTCGACCAGCAGACCTCCCAGCAGCGGGGCAACAATCATCACGGCACCGAGGATCGTGCTCTGAATACCGAATACCCGGCCTGTCATATGTGGAGGCGTTTCTTTCTGCAGGCTATAATTAAAGGCTACAATAAACATTCCGTTCCCGATGCCCAGTACAAATCCCAGCAGCAGCACCCAGATTACAGAAGCTCCAGGCTGGAGCAGTCCCAGGCCGAGAACTGAGCCGCCGATCAGCACATAACCGGTGCCAAGTCTCCAGCCATACCCCGTTCCCAGCTTCAGCTTGTTCATGACGAGGATGATGAGCACAGCCCCCACACCGGAAGCGGCAACCATCCAGCCCAGCAGGGATTCATTGGCCGGCGAAATCATCCGGAACAAGCTGGTAAATTGAAAATCAATCATCTGGATCGCCAATGCCCCCGTAAGTCCGAACAGCATCGTATTCAGCAGCACCCGGCTGTGCAGCATAAAGCTCCAGCCTTCCTTCCACATGGTGCGAAGCGGAACCCGTTCCTCTGGTGACTCGGGAACAGGATTTGCCTCTCCCGCAGAAATGTTTCTTACCGAAAGCAGCAGCAGGTAGGAGCAGACACGAAAAATGGCATTCAGTAAAATGCACCACTGCGGCGTGAGTACTGACAAGGCTAATCCGCCCAGCAGCGGGCCGGCAATTTTGGAGCCTTGATTTACAATGCCGTTAAGCGAGGTCGCCTGAAGCAGCTGGTCCTCCCTGACAATACTGCGGGTCATAGACTGCTGTGCAGGCACATTCAGTGTAGAAACTGCTGCGCGCAGCGACAGCAAAGGCAGCAGCCAGACCATATCGGGAGCGAATAATACCAGCACGGTCAGAACCGCGGTGAGCAGATCGCATAACCGCATCAGCTTCAGCTTGTTCATCCGGTCGGCGGCCACCCCGGCCACGGAGCCGAGCAATAGGCTCGGCAGTGCTATGGCTACCGGAATCAGCGCCAGCATCAGCGGGCTGGCCTGCCAGCGGTAGCCGACAAGCACTTGAATGGCCAGTGTATCGAACCAATCGCCAAAGGTTGCCGTGGCGAAGGCGCTGTATACACGCATGAATACTTTGTTATGCAGCAGGCTGGTTCCCTGCTTAGTTGAAGCCTCCATCTGTCATTCCTCCAGGTCACATTTAGAATCTTAGAATTGTGTAATTCATGATCCTACTGTATCGGAGAATTGTCAGAGAATTATCAGAGAGCTTTCAATATTTGCTTCAGCACATCCTCCAAAGACTGGGCAAGCCGGTCGAACCCCAATTCCTCAAGCTTGGCTGCAAATTGATTATCATATTTGTGCTGCAACGCTTGAGGAGGAGGGAACATCCGGCAGAAGTGATATATGCGGTACAACGCATGAAGAGGCAGAGGAACGAATCCGGTCATTCCCAGCACCTGCAGCCCTTCATCCAGCAGTTTCTCTGCTTCACGCCACTGCTTGTTGCGCAAACGCCATAGTCCTTTTACTATTTTATAGCTGCCAATCTCCCGCAAAAAAGGCTTGTCCAACAATACTCCCTCTATAGCCTCGTCCAGCCGTTCCAGCTCAGCATCTTCGGTTCCCGCCACCAGATGCACAAACAGCTCCACAATCATCATAACCGGAATGAAATTTTCATAACCGGGTTCAGCAATGACTTGATAGGACCTTTCCAGACGTTCCAGCGCCCTCTCCGGCTGCCCCGCTAAGGTGAACAAATCCAGAATTGTGAGGATCTCCAATTCCACCTGATCAGGTGGAGGCAGCAGTTTTTTCCGGATCACCTGCTCACAGTACGCCAGCTTCGGCTTGGGATCGCCGGAGAAAAAGTAGAACAGCAGCAGGTAAAAAAGCCGGTCCTTTAAAGGCACCTCTTTCGTATACAGCAGCCACTCCAAATCCCCTTGCACAAAGTGAATAACCATGGAATAATGCGGGTCCAGCTCATAGCCGAGGATGTCCTGCTGACGCGCGAGGGTGAGCATCGATTTGCCCTGGCCGTATACATGAAACTTGCCGAACACGTCACGCATCGTATCGCGCAGCTCCGGATCATGCGTGGTCGGTGTAATCATCACACTGCCCAAACCCGGCACTGCCAGACTATAACCAAAGCCCCGTACCGTCTTGATATCAAGACCTTTAAGTCCGCGGAGCTTTTTGCGCAGCCGGTAGATATGATCATCCACTGTCCGTTCCACCGGATACTCCAGCGGCCATACTTTATCCAGAAGCTGCTCCCGGCTGAAGGTCCGCCCCCTGTTATGGTATAAAAACTGCAGGAGTGCAAATTCCTTAGGCAGCAGCTCGATCGTCATTCCTTCGGCCGACACTTTATATTCGCTCCCGTTTAATTCCAGATGCATAGCTGAACCTCTTTTCCACGGATGAATCTATCACTTTATTATAACAGCCAGCCTTCACCCAGCTCCAGCGGGAAAAAGGCAAAAAGAGCAAACCCGCAACTTCCTGCAGGTTTGCTCTTCCTTCCACTCTACCTATTGCGGTTTGCAGCAGCAGTATCTCTTATCCGCTGATTATCCTGCCATATTGTTAACTGCATCCTGTTCAGAAAATACAGAGATATGATCCACGGTGCCGGAGGACTCTGGAATAATGAATTTGAGCTGGTATTCCTTGCCGGCTTGGTATATGTAGATCTTATCGCTGCCGTTCACCGCAGTGCCGCCCGGCTTGCCGAGTACTTCCTCAATCTGCTTCAGAGTCAACTTCTGCAGCTCAGCAGCGCTTGAGCGGACATCGAAGATCCGGCTGCCTTTATTGAAGCCAAATACGACATGTTTGTCGCTGTAGACTGAATACATCCCTTTACCCGCCGAATCCTTCGTGTCCGGCTCTCCCCATGCTGCTTCGACCTCATCTATTAATCCGCTGTGCGCAGCATATTCTACACCCGGCACTTTGCCCTGCTTGGCAAGCTGGAGCAGTTCTTCCAGCTGCTTGCTGCTATCCTGCAGAGCTACAGCAGAAGACCCTCCAGCTCCAGAGCTTGGTGAAGCTGCCGCTGCCGGCTCCTCGGTTGGAGCAGATGAAGCGCTCGCTGCCGGCTGTGAGGTTGCCGGTGCACCCGTACCAGCCGCCGTTGTCGGCAATGCAGATGCCGCCGCCTGTTGATCAGAAGAATCACAAGCCGTGAGCCCGATCACCCCTGCCAATATAATGATGCCGGCTATTGATCTAAATGTTGTTATCATCTTGTCATCTCCTTGATCGACCCTAACGTTCCTGTAGTATGGGTTCCAGTAAGAACTAACTGCTAGTATTGACGGAGGGAAATAAAGAAAGGTTGCAGCAGCAGATACACTGCCAAGCAACGTGAAACAGTATAAAGCACAGGGATTACCATAAGTACTGAAACAACTTTTGGCACAAGAAAAGACGCCACTTGGCTGCCTCAGCAGCCAAGTGGCGCAATTCGGAATCTTTTACCCGCTTGTCTAGATTAAATCCGCCCGCTGCAGCAACCGCTGAATCATTGCGGCAACTTCGGCTCTTGTGATAGATGCCTGCGGGTCTAATCGTGTAGAAGTTCTACCGGAAACAATTCCGGCGGCAACACTATCTGCAGCACTGCTCACTGCCCATTTCGAAACGCTGCCTGCATCCGTAAAGGAACTTAGCAGCTCAGAGGCCTCTTTATTCTGTTGCTTATCTTTCAACGCGGTGATTTGCATTGCTTTTGCAATCATTGTCATTGCTTGTTCACGGGTGATCTTGTCCAGCGGACGGAAGTTGCCGTCTTCAAACCCGTTAATTAGTTTGTACGCATACGCTGTCTGCACTGAACTGCTATACCAATCCGAAGCCTTCACATCCGAGAAAGCACCCGTACCGTTCTCCAGTTTCAGACCTAACCCCCGTACAACGATTGCGGCGAATTCGGCCCGTGTAATCTCTGCAGCAGGATTAAACGTTCCGTTCCCAACGCCGTCAATAATCATGCGTGAGCCCATGTTGTTGACGATATCTTTTGCCCAATGACCGTCCATATCCTTGAATTCCAGCGGATGCCAGATAATCGAGTAGGTGCTGTTGGTCAAGCTATTGACGATGGCAAAATATTGTTGATCAATCTTAGCCACTTTTGTCGGCACATGTCTCACCGATCCGTCCGGCTCAACCACAATCCCGGTTGTAATTCTGTTCGGGTCCACACCATCCGGAAGAGCAATCATCCGCTCTACATAAGCGTTAAACTTCGTTATTTCAACCGTGGTATCCCCGTATTGAGCCCGGATTACAAAATCAAGTGGTGGAGCAGCAAGCGTAAACTCCCCTGCAGCCGCCGAATTCTCCACTATTCTCAGCGTATCCGCTGTCGGCTTAGCGATCTCAATTTGAATTTTGATATCTTCAAGGGCAACTGACGCTCCAAGCTGTGTTGAAATAGACTCAATGTTAATTTGCGCCGCAGGAAGCGTGTAAGTGGCATTTCCGCTTTTAAACTCAAGCACCGCCTGCTTTTGTTCCATACTCTTGATTATTTGGCCGCTTAACTCGCCTATGACAATATTAGAACTGCTGATCACCGGAATCGTTATCAGAGCTCTTTGGCCTTCGGCTACCAGTCTTTCTTCCAGCTTCTTCTGATCAACTACGACAGTTGTAACACTCTGCCCGTTCACGGTGGAGGTTGTTGCTGTTCCTGCTCTTTCCACCTTGCCATTAACAAAAACATCAACACCGTCGTTTGTCACTGGAGTCGTGCTTACAGGCGGGGTCTCATTCCCTCCTCCACCAGATGGCGCGGATGGCGCGATTGGCGTAACTTCGTTCGATAGAGCGGATGAGGCACTGCTGCCTGCACCGTTAATCGCTTTTACCGTAAAAGTATAAGCTGTGCCGTTTGTCAGTCCTGTAATTGTAATGGGACCTGTTGTTCCAATCCCCACAATGTTGCCTGGCGAAGCCGTAACCTCATAACCGGTAATTGCACTGCCTCCGGTCTCTGCCGGGGCCGTAAAGCTTACCACCGCTTGTCCATTTCCGGCTACTGCGGTTATATCCGTCGGCGCGCCCGGAACCGTTTTTGGCGTTGCGTTCAATTCGTTCGAAGCCGCGCTATCCCCTGCTTCATTGGCCGCTTTGACCACAAAATAATAGACTGTTCCATTATTCAATCCTGTCGCCCTATAGCTGTATACCGAACTGCTGACTGTAGCTATTTCATTGCCGTATTCAGAGGAAGAAAGTCTCTGGAATATCTTGTACCCTGTTGAACCCGTAACCGGACTCCAGATCAGGTTGATCTCGCCATTACCGGCAAAAGCGGATTGCAGGAAAGGCACTCCCGGGATAGGCACCGACGTATCGGTTACTGTAATAACAAGTGTCTGCACTGCGCCCGCTGTAAAGTTGAACGTTAAGCTCGTCGTGCCTTCTGCCAGCGTAGCCAAGTAATCCTTCTGGAGCGTTACTGTGTTGCCTGACACGGTGTAATCACTTCCTGCGGCAAGATATGCCACACCGTTTGAGATGCTGGTGAGATTATTATCATTCAGCATCATCGTTATTACAACATCCGCCTGTTTGCCCGTATTCTTGTCGAAGCTTGCAGTCTTCGGACTGATTGAACTGTTATTGGCTGTTGAAATCGTGTAGCTCTCGCTCAGCACGGAGCTATCCGTCATCCCCGGTTTCACCGCGATGGCTTTAATCGTCTTCGCGCTCGTCAAGGTGATCGGTCCGCTGTAGAGCGTACTGCCGATGGTTGGCGTTGTGCCATCCGTCGTATAGTAGATCACTGCGCTGCTAGTTGCGCTGCTCAGCGTCACCTCCGTGCCGGACGCTACCTCGCCTCCGGCTGGATTTGCTGTCGGCGCTGCAACCTGCTGCGCTGCAATCGTGTAGCTCTCGCTCAGCACGGAGCTGTCCGTCATCCCCGGTTTCACCGCGATGGCCTTAATCGTCTTCGCGCTCGTCAGGGTGATCGCTCCGCTGTAGAGCGTACTGCCGATGATTGGCGTTGTGCCATCCGTCGTATAGTAGATCACTGCGCCGCTGGTGGCGCTACTAAGCGTCACCTCCGTGCCGGACGCTACCTCGCCTCCGGCCGGATTTGCTGTCGGTGCTGCAACCTGCTGCGCTGCAATCGTGTAGCTCTCGCTCAGCACCGAGCTGTCTGTCATCCCCGGTTTCACCGCGATGGCTTTAATCGTCTTCGCGCTCGTCAAGGTGATCGGTCCGCTGTAGAGCGTACT
>NZ_JBYTDQ010000018.1:56961-57478 GCF_058791575.1 Paenibacillus sp. EB106-06-01-XG199
TTGGCGTTGTGCCATCCGTCGTATAGTAGATCACTGCGCTGCTAGTTGCGCTGCTCAGCGTCACCTCCGTGCCGGACACTACCTCGCCTCCGGCTGGATTTGCTGTCGGCGCTGCAACCTGCTGCGCTGCAATCGTGTAGCTCTCGCTCAGCACCGCGCTGTCTGTCATCCCCGGTTTCACCGCGATGGCCTTCATCGTCGTCGCGCTCGTCAGGGTGATCGCTCCGCTGTAGAGCGTACTGCCGATGGTTGGCGTTGTGCCATCCGTCGTATAGTAGATCACCGCTCCGCTGGTGGCGCTGCTCAGCGTCACCTCCGTGCCGGACGCTACCTCGCCTCCGGCTGGATTCGCTGTCGGCGCTGCTACTTGCGCCATAATCGTGTAGCTCTCGCTCAGCACGGAGCTGTCCGTCATCCCCGGTTTCACCGCGATGGCCTTCATCGTCGTCGCGCTCGTCAGGGTGATTGGACCGCTATAAAGCGTGCTGCTGCTGGTTGGCGTTGTGCCATCCGTCGT
>NZ_JBYTDQ010000019.1:0-57339 GCF_058791575.1 Paenibacillus sp. EB106-06-01-XG199
GTTCCCTCCACCCGCATAGCGGGTGGTTTTTTGTTTCGCGCGTTTCACGCACTCAACTGGCTAAAGCCATAACAAAAAGCCCCTGGCCATAAAGGCCAGAGGCTTGATATCCTTGAAAAACAAGGGATATTAACGTTTCGAGAACTGTGGAGCACGACGAGCTGCTTTGAGGCCGTATTTCTTACGTTCCTTCATACGAGGGTCACGAGTCAGGAATCCGGCTTTCTTCAGCGCACCGCGATATTCAGGGTCCACTTTGAGCAATGCACGGGAGATCCCGTGACGGATTGCTCCGGCTTGACCAGAAATGCCGCCACCATGTGCAAGAACGATTACATCGTAGTTGCCCAGTGTTTCAGTCAGGTTCAAAGGTTGTTTCACGATCATTTTCAATGTTTCCACACCGAAATATTCGTCCATCTCGCGTTTGTTAATGACAATGCGTCCTTCACCCGGTACAAGGCGAACACGTGCTACCGAATGTTTACGACGACCTGTCCCATAGTATTGTACTTGTGCCATGAAACTGTCCTCCTCTATTCTTATCCGCGAAGTTCGTAAACTTCAGGTTTTTGTGCTGCATGTGGATGCTCGGCGCCTGCATAGACTTTCAATCTCAGCTTCATGTGATCCCCTTGACGAGTCTTAGGAATCATACCGTGAACTGCAAATTCAATCATGCGTTCAGGTTTAGTCTTGATCAGGTCTTCTGCAACAGTGACTTTCAAGCCACCTGGGTGCATCGAGTGACGGTAGTATTTCTTATTTTGCATTTTCTTACCTGTCAGGTGAATCTTCTCAGCGTTGATAACAATTACGAAATCTCCAGTATCAACATGTGGAGTAAATTGCGGTTTGTGTTTGCCACGGATCAATGCAGCGGCTTCGCTGGCCAAACGACCAAGTGTCTTGCCTTCGGCATCAATGATGTGCCAAGTGCGTTCAACTTCGTTTGGTTTCGCCATATAGGTGGTACGCATGAATGTTTCCTCCTTGTTCTCGTACGAAAATCATCTGTTTCGTATATCTTGTTTCTCATTGGATTACAATTATGTGAGTTAAAAAAAGCTTATTTGTCGGCATCTTCTTGATCGGGGCTGTGGGATAGCCATCAAGAAAACACAACTTTTATATTACAGCATAAACATGACAAGTGCAAGTGATTTTAAGCTTATTGACTATAATTTTTCTAAAAAAAGTATAGAACGCTCTCGCCTAAATTCCATCCTCGTCATATTCAACACTCCACAGCGCCAAGCCCTTGGATACGGCAGTTGGCCCTGCTGCTGCCCGATCGCATGCGGCTAGAATATCCGCAACCTTATCCGCATGGTATTTGCCTTCTCCCACGTGAATCAGCGTTCCCATAATAATGCGAACCATATGCTGCAGAAATCCGCTGCCCGTAATATAAGTGTGAATGACACCCTGGTCTACAGAGTCAGGTCGACACATACTGCGGTCAATCTCCATATGAGCCTCAAAGATCGTTCGGACATGGGAAGTCTTCGTGGACTTCCGTGATGCGAACGAGGTGAAGTCATGGGTACCCAGTAAATGTGTAAGACCTTTCTGCATTGCCGGTATATCGAGTTTCACCGGGTGGTGATGCTGCCAGCGCCGCTGAAACGGATCCGGAAACCGGTTGCCATTAATGGTGTACCGATAGGTTTTGCGCTTTGCTCCTCTACGAGAGTGGAACGATAGCGGAACCTCCCTCGCCTCGGTAACCACGATATCTTGCGGCAACCTAGCATTCAGGGCTAGACACCAGCGTTCAAGCGGGATCTGAGAGGAGGTCATGAAGTTAAATGGCTGTCCATAAGCATGCACACCCGCGTCTGTCCGTCCAGAGGCGGTTATCTTGAGCGCCTCGCCCGTCAGATGGAGTATGGCCTGTTCCAGCCGGTCTTGAATCGTATTGCCCTGAGGCTGGGTCTGAAAGCCATCATAATGGGTCCCGTCATAATTGACTTTCATCAATAGATTGCGCATTCCGTTCTCCCGTCAGTCCATACTTGGTTTTCAAAAAAAAAGAGCCCCGGCGGGAGCTCCTTCTACTCTATACAAGGTGATTCCCGCGGTTAGTTGTACAGCAGGGCCTTAGCGCCCCTGCAGCACAATAACGGTTAATACTTTCCTACCCATGCTCCGAGGATCATGGGGGAAAGGGATAATTCCGGAAATCATTACTTGCGTTACTACGCGCGGTCTACCAGTTCAAGATAAACCATAGGCGCAGCATCGCCACGGCGAGGTCCCAGCTTCAGGATACGAGTGTATCCGCCTGGACGCTCTGTGTAACGAGGAGCAATATCAGAGAACAGTTTTTGGATTGCATCTTGTTCACCGTCAACAGTTTCACGACGAACAAATGCAGCTACTTGACGACGAGCATGAAGATCGCCCTTTTTCGCTTTAGTGATCAGTTTCTCAGCGATGGAACGAACTTCCTTCGCTTTGGCTTCCGTTGTCTGGATGCGCTCGTAAAGGAACAGATCCGTAACCATGTCGCGGAACAATGCTTTACGCGCACTGGAATCACGGCCCAATTTTTGGTATGCCATTTGTTTTCCCTCCTTCACTCAAGTACTCAAGCAATCTGTTAACTATTCTTCTGTGCGGAGACCCAAACCAAGTTCCTCTAGCTTCTCTTGAACTTCTTCCAAAGATTTGCGGCCCAAGTTACGAACCTTCATCATATCTTCTTCAGTTTTCGTAGTCAGCTCTTGTACGGTATTAATACCGGCACGTTTGAGGCAGTTGTAGGAACGGACAGAAAGATCAAGTTCTTCGATTGTCATCTCAAGTACTTTTTCTTTTTTGTCTTCTTCTTTTTCAACCATAATTTCGGCGTCTTTCGCTTCGTCCGTAAGTCCTACGAACAATACGAGGTGCTCGTTCAAAATTTTGGCTCCGAGGCTTACAGCCTCTTCCGGTCTGATACTGCCATCTGTCCAAATTTCCAGCGTCAACTTGTCATAGTTCGTCACTTGACCGACACGAGTGTTATCAATGCCGTAATTCACGCGGGAAATAGGAGTGTAGATAGAGTCAACTGGAATAACACCGATTGGCTGGTCGTCGCGTTTGTTCCGGTCTGCTTGGACATAGCCGCGACCACGGCCTGCAAAAATACGCATGTGAAGTCTCGCGCCAGGTCCCAGCGTTGCAATATGAAGATCCGGATTGAGGATCTCAACATCGCTGTCCGCACGGATATCACCTGCGGTAACGATGCCTTCACCCTCAGCATCAATCTCGAACACTTTCTCTTCATCTGAATGGATCTTCAGAGAAAGAGCTTTAAGGTTCAGAATGATTTCCGTCACATCTTCCATTACGCCAGGAACGGTCGAGAACTCATGCAAAACGCCGTCAATTTGGACCGATGTTACTGCGGCTCCCGGAAGGGAGGAAAGCAGAATCCGGCGAAGCGAGTTCCCCAGAGTCGTGCCATATCCACGTTCCAGCGGTTCAACTACGAATTTCCCATAGGTTCCTTCATCATTGGCTTCTACGGTCTCAATCTTCGGCTTTTCGATTTCTATCACGAGTGTACCCCTCCTTCAAACGTCGCTCCTATATGAAACTGTCACCCCATCAGGTGCATCATGTAGTATGCCTAAACACCTATTATTAGCAGATGCGTCAGAATTATACCACAATCACAATTCTGATTTCACTATACGCGACGACGTTTCGGCGGACGGCATCCATTATGAGGAACCGGAGTTACGTCTTTAATGAGGTTTACTTCAAGCCCTGCGGCTTGAAGGGAACGGATGGCTGCTTCGCGGCCCGCGCCCGGTCCTTTAACCATAACTTCAACGGACTTCATGCCGTGTTCCATCGCTGCTTTAGCAGCACTTTCGGCTGCCATTTGCGCTGCAAATGGAGTCGATTTACGGGAACCTTTGAATCCTTGACCGCCGGAGCTAGCCCAGGAAATTGCATTTCCGTGAGGATCCGTGATCGTAACGATAGTGTTGTTGAACGTGGAACGAATATGTGCCACGCCGCTCTCGATATTCTTCCGGTCGCGACGTTTGGTACGTACGACTTTTTTCGGTTTAGCCATTGTCTCTTATCCCCCCTTATTATTTCTTTTTGTTTGCTACCGTACGACGCGGGCCTTTCCGGGTACGGGCATTCGTTTTGGTGCGTTGACCGCGAACAGGCAATCCACGACGGTGGCGAACACCGCGGTAACAGCCGATCTCAGTAAGACGCTTAATATTCAAGGAAATTTCACGACGAAGGTCACCTTCAACCTTAACTGACTTGTCGATCATTTCACGCAGTTTGCTGACTTCATCTTCCGTCAAATCACGGACACGTGTGTTAACGTCAATGCCTGTTTCATTAAGAATTTTCTGGGAAGTCGTTTTACCGATTCCGAAAATATAAGTCAAGGCGATCTCAACGCGTTTATCACGTGGCAAATCCACTCCAGCTATACGAGCCATTTTACGCTACACCCCCTTCTTAACCTTGTTTTTGTTTGTGTTTCGGATTTTCGCAAATTACCATAACAGTCCCTTTGCGGCGGATGACTTTGCATTTCTCGCAAATGGGCTTCACAGAAGGTCTTACCTTCATGTTAATTACCTCCTCAAAGTTTTGCGAAGCAAAACTTTTGTTGTAGTTCCCATCTATTTACGGTAAGTTATACGACCTTTAGATAAATCGTAAGGCGATAACTGCACGACCACTTTGTCTCCGGTTAGGATACGGATAAAGTGCATCCGCAATTTCCCGGACACATGGGCAAGTATTTGATGACCGTTCTCAAGCTCAACCTTAAACGTTGCATTCGGCAACGGCTCAATGACCGTACCTTCGACTTCAATGACATCTTCTTTAGCCACAGTTAGTCTCCTTTCTCATCTGCACTTATTCCAGCAGGTCCGCCATACTTCATCACTGCAAAACGCAGCTTTCCGTTGGTAACCCGGCCGGTTTCTTCCAAACTGTTCACAACCTCACTGCTGATAAAGGGTATGAGCTCCAGATGTTGAATGTTCTTCTTCTTCGGCCCATCAAACTTCCGTTTGTCCCCATCGGCAATATATACAAATCTGCTATCCACAACTGCGATAACAACGGCAGCCTCTCCGGCATCTTTGCCTTTGAGAATTCTCACCAATTGACCAATCTGCGGGCTGCTCTGAGTATTCATCAAGATCACCTACGCATTCAGTTTAGTGAAAATTTCCATGCCGTCCGGTGTAACTGCTACTGTATGTTCGAAGTGAGCACACAATGAGCCGTCTACCGTAACGACCGTCCAGTTATCTTCCAGCGTTCTGACATATCTGTCCCCTACGTTCACCATCGGCTCAATCGCGAGTACCATACCCGGTTTCAGACGTGGTCCGCGGTCCGCTATGCCATAGTTCGGAATTTGCGGTTCTTCATGCAGTTTTGCCCCGATGCCGTGACCCACATACTCTCGTACGACGGAGAATCCGGCGTCTTCAATAGTTTGCTGGATCGCATGGGAGATTGTAAACAAGCGCACATCCGGTTTGACTAACGCCAGTCCTGCGTACAAGGAGCCTTCCGTGACGTCCAGCAAGCGCTGAGCTTCATCAGAAATGCTGCCCACTCCGTAGGTCCAAGCGGAATCACCGTGATAACCGCGGTACTCTGCACCGATATCAAGCGTTATTATATCGCCTTCCATCAATTTGCGTTTACCCGGAAATCCATGCACCAATTGTTCGTTGACTGAAGCGCAAATGCTGGCAGGAAAACCGTTGTAACCTTTGAAAGACGGCACAGCACCTTGACTGCGAATGTATTGATCGGCGATTCTGTCGAGCTCTCCGGTTGTGATACCAGGCTGGATAGCCTCTGCAATCAACCGGTGACTCTCGGCAACAATTCGACCAGCTTCCCTCATAAAGGCAAGTTCCTGTTCGGATTTACAAATGATCATTACATTAACCTCGCAACAAAGATACGATTTCGGAAGTAACGACATTGATTTCGTTTTCTCCGTTTACCTGACGCAAAAGACCTTTATTCTCATAAAACGCAAGCAGCGGTGCTGTCTTGTTATCATACTCATCCAGACGCTTGCCTACGCTCTCTTCGTTGTCATCCGGACGTTGATACAACTCACCGCCATCAATGTCGCAAATGCCTTCTTGCTTCGGCGGGTTGAAAATTAAATGGTAGGATGCTCCGCAAACTCTGCAGATTCTACGTCCCGTAAGACGCGCCATCAGCAGTCCACGGTCTACATTCAAGTTGATTACATGATCCAATGAAATATTGAGGCGGCTTAAGATATCTTCCAGCGCTTCCGCTTGCGAAAGGGTTCTTGGAAAGCCATCCAATAAGAAACCTTTTTCGCAATCGGACTGCTGAAGCCGTTCTTCAACGATCCCAATAGTCACATCATCAGGTACAAGCAAGCCTTGCTCGGTGTAAGATTTGGCCTTCAGTCCGACCGGAGTACCCTGCTTGATTGCCAAGCGGAAGGCGTCACCTGTCGAAATATGCGGAATGCCAAGCTCTTTAACGATAACTGCTGCTTGTGTCCCCTTGCCTGCCCCAGGAGGGCCCATGAATAGAATGTTCACGATTTCTCTCTCCCCCCAAAAGTTCGCCACCAAGCAAGAAACAGCACAATAGGTGCCGGGAAGTCTGTAAATCTCATGCTTCGCCGGAACCTATCCACTATTTATTGATGAAGCCTTTGTAATGGCGTTTGATCAATTGGCTCTCGATCTGCTTCATGGTATCCAGTGCTACACCAATTACGATCAGGATGGATGTACCACCAATCTGAACCGAATCTGGTAGACCGGAGAGCTTCCCGAAGAATACAGGAAGTACGGATATAAACGCCAAGAACAGCGCGCCGGACATAGTCAGACGGGACATTACCTTGGTGAGATATTTCTCCGTTGCTTTACCAGGACGGATGCCCGGGATATAACCGCCATTCTTCTTCATGTTATCGGCCATCTGCTGTGGATTCATCTGAACAAACGTATAGAAGAACGTAAATCCAATAATCATAAGCACATACAGAACCATACCGAGAGGCTCATTAAACTTCAGGTTGCCAGCAACCCATTTCGCCCACTCATGTGTTGACCAGAAGCTGGAGAGTACCACCGGGAATTGCAGTAGAGAAACAGCGAAAATGACAGGAATAACGCCTGCTGCGTTAATCTTCAGCGGAATATGCGTATTCTGTCCACCATACATCTTGTTGCCGACTACGCGTTTGGCATATTGCACAGGAATCTTACGAATCCCTTGCTGTACGAAGATTACTCCAACAATAATCGCCGCAACCAAGATCAACACGATAACGACTTTAAGAATATTCAGGAACATCTGATCCGGCTGTATAAAGCTGGACTGAGCCGTGGCCGTGATATGTCCCGGTATGGCAGCGACGATTCCCGCAAAAATCAGGATCGAAATCCCGTTTCCTATTCCCTTTTCCGTGATCTGCTCACCCAGCCACATCAGGAACGATGTACCTGCAGTCAGAATGATCGCGATAAGCAGGTAATCCGCAAAGGTTGCATTCGGAATCATCTCAGTGCTGTAGATCCGGTTGAATCCGATTGAAGTCGCAAAAGCTTGAATCAAACCGAGCACTACTGTGCCGTAACGGGTCACTTGCGCTAGCTGCTTTTTCCCGTGTTCCCCTTGTTTAGCCCATTCGGCAAACTTAGGGATAACATCCATCGACAGCAATTGCACGATGATCGATGCGGTAATGTACGGGTAAATACTAATCGCAAAAATCGAGAAGTTTTTGAGCGCTCCGCCCGAGAAGGTGTTCAGAAGACCCATCAAAGCGTCGCCGCTTTGATTTGTTGTTTCCAGTACTTCTTTGTTCACACCAGGAACCGGTACAAACGAACCGAGTCGGTAGATGATCAGAACGAGCAGGGTAAACAGGATCTTTTTGCGCAAATCTTCAATATGCCATATATTCTTAAGCGTCTTGAACATTAGATCACCTCGGTTTTACCGCCGGCAGCCTCGATTTTCTCTACCGCAGATTGAGAGAACTTATTTGCTTGTACAGTCAATTTAACGGCTAGTTCGCCGTTACCGAGAATCTTAATGCCGCTTTTGGAATTCTTGACAACACCAGTTTCAATCAGCAACTGTGGAGTCACTTCAGTTCCTTCAGCAAAGCTATTCAGATCTTCCAGGTTCACAATCGCATACTCTTTACGGGTAGGATTGATGAAACCACGTTTAGGCAGACGACGATAGAGTGGGTTTTGTCCACCCTCGAAGCCGGGACGAACACCACCGCCGGAACGGGAGTTTTGACCCTTATGACCGCGACCGGAAGTTTTTCCGTTACCGCTACTAGGTCCGCGACCAACGCGATTGCGTTCTTTGCGGGAACCCGGAGCTGGAGCAAGTTCATGTAACTTCATCGTTTGCACCTCCTTATGTTTGTTAATTTATACGAGGCGTTTAGCCTTCGATTTCTGTAACGGACAGCAAGTGGCTCACTTTGTTGATCATTCCGCGAATTGCAGGAGTGTCATTGTGAACCACGGACGAGTTAGTCTTACGCAGGCCGAGCGTCTTAACAGTAACACGTTGTGTTTCTGGACGTCCAATTACGCTGCGTACGAGGGTAATTTGCAATTTTGCCATTGACGTTCCCCTCCTTAACCGCGCAATTCTTCGACAGATTTGCCGCGAAGTTTCGCGACCTCTTCAATGCGTTTCAGACGGGAAAGACCCTCTAAAGTTGCATTGACCATGTTCATGGAATTCGAAGAACCCAAAGATTTTGTCAAGATGTCGCCAACGCCTGCCAATTCCAATACCGCACGAACTGGACCGCCGGCAATAACGCCAGTACCTTCTGATGCTGGTTTCAGCAGCACGCGTCCTGCGCCGAAATGTCCAGTAACCAGATGGGGAATCGAAGTTCCTACGATTGGAATGTGAATCAGGTTTTTCTTGGCGTCTTCAATGCCTTTACGGATGGCATCCGGAACTTCGCCGGCTTTACCGATACCAGCACCAACGTAGCCGTTGCCATCGCCCACAACAACAAGTGCACTAAAGCTGAAACGGCGTCCGCCTTTTACAACTTTTGCTACACGGTTAATGTGTACAACTCTTTCTGTCAGCTCTAAACTGTTCGGATCTACACGCAAGTCGTTAACCTCCTTTTAAGAAATATTCTAGAATTCAAGACCAGCTTCGCGAGCTGCATCAGCCAAAGCCTGAATTCGTCCATGGTACAAGTATCCACCGCGGTCAAATACAACCACTGCATAACCTTTAGCTTTAGCACGCTCAGCGATCAGTTGACCTACTTTGCTTGCAGCTTCAACGCTGCCGCCATTGCCGATTGTAGCGCTCAGATCTTTATCAAGTGTCGAGGCGGATACGATTGTAACGCCTGTCACGTCATCGATCAATTGAGCGTAGATGTGTTTCGAAGAACGGAACACGTTCAAACGTGGACGCTCAGTAGTTCCCTGGATTTTTTTACGAACACGCAGGTGTCTTTTGAGACGAGCCTTGTTTTTATCCTCTTTTGTAATCATGACTTCCCTTTCACTCCCTTCAGTTTGCCGTAAACAGCTTCACTTTAAGATGCACGGGGTATCTTACAATGAAGAGTAAGCCGATTATTTCTTCTTACCGGCTTTACCTTCCTTGCGGATGATACGCTCGCCTTCATATTTGATACCTTTACCTTTATACGGTTCTGGTTCACGTACGGAACGGATTTTGGCAGCATAAGCGCCAACGCGTTCTTTATCGATACCTTTAACGATGATCTTCGTGTTCGCAGGAACTTCGAACTCGATGCCCGCTTCCGGTGTAATTTCAACCGGGTGGGAGTAGCCAACGTTCAGAACGATTTTATCTCCGGATTTGCTTGCACGATATCCGACCCCAACCAGCTCCAGAGATTTCGAGAAACCTTCAGTCACACCACTCACCATGTTGTTGACAACGGAGCGGGTTGTGCCGTGAAGTGAACGATGCAATTTGTTGTCCGACGGGCGGACAACGGTGATTTCGTTATTTTCAACTGTAACCTTCATGTCTTTATGAAGCTCACGAGTCAAAGTGCCCTTAGGACCTTTTACTGTAATAACGGCGTTGTCCAAAGTGACATCTACACCGCTAGGTACTGCGATTGGTTTGCGACCAATACGAGACATGTGTTGCACCTCCTTATCTTGTGACGTTTATTACCAAATGTAGCAGACAACTTCTCCGCCCGATTTTGATTGACGAGCTTCTTTGTCGGTCATAACTCCCTTAGATGTGGAGATAATCGCGATTCCTAGGCCGCCGAGTACACGAGGCACTTCATTGCTCTTCGTGTAAACGCGAAGGCCTGGTTTACTGATTCTTTTCAGACCAGAGATAACGCGCTCTTGGTTAGGGCCGTATTTCAAGAAGATACGGATAATCCCTTGTTTGCTATCTTCAACGAATTCCGCATCACGGATGAAACCTTCACGCTTCAAGATGTCCGCGATTTGTTTTTTCATAGTAGAAGCAGGCATTTCTACTGTCTCGTGACGCACAGTGTTGGCGTTACGAATACGAGTAAGCATATCTGCAATAGGATCAGACATAGTCATGTGTGTAAACCTCCTTCCCGTTTATAAACTTCTTACCAACTTGCTTTTTTCACGCCAGGGATCTGGCCTTTATAAGCTAACTCACGGAAACAAATTCTGCAAATTTTGAACTTTTGCAGTACCGAATGTGGACGACCGCAACGCTCACAACGTGTATATGCACGTACTTTGAACTTAGGCTCGCGTTGTTGTTTAACTTTCATCGAAGTTTTTGCCACTTTAGCCTGACACCTCCTAAACAGTTTCGGAGAAATGGATGATTCTTACTTAGCGAAAGGCATTCCCAGCTGATTCAGCAGCTCACGGGATTCCTCATCCGTCTTTGCAGTCGTTACGATAACGATGTCCATACCGCGGACCTTATCCACTTTGTCATACTCGATTTCTGGGAAGATCAGTTGTTCTTTAAGACCAAGCGTGTAGTTACCACGGCCGTCAAAGGCTTTAGTGGAAACACCGCGGAAGTCACGTACGCGTGGAAGCGTTACGTTGAACAATTTGTCCAGGAAGTAATACATACGCTCGCCGCGCAGTGTTACTTTAACCCCAATCGGCATGTTTTCGCGCAGTTTGAAACCGGCGATGGATTTTTTAGCTTTAGTGATTACTGGCTTTTGACCAGCGATCAGTTGCAAGTCATTAACTGCAGCATCAAGTACTTTGGAGTTCTGAACAGCGTCACCCACACCCATGTTGATGACAACCTTCTCGATTTTAGGTACTTGCATAACAGTTGTATAGTTAAACTTCTGCATCAGAGCAGGTGTTATTTCATTCAAATAACGTTCTTTCATTCTTGCTGCCATGAAGATTTACCTCCTTTCTTTAGGACTGTATTAGTCGATAATCTCTCCGGATCTCTTTGCTACCCGAACCTTCTTACCGTTATCGAGTACTTTGTAACCGATACGAGTAACTTTACCGCTCTTCGGATCAATGTGCATTACGTTGGACACATGAATCGAAGCTTCTTGTTCGATGATTCCGCCTTGCGGATTCAACTGGTTAGGCTTCTGGTGTTTTTTCACCATGTTCACGCCTTCTACCAGGACGCGGTTTTCACGAGGATAAGCAGCGATGACACGGCCTTTTTTACCTTTGTCTTTCCCGCTGATCACAAGTACCACATCATCTTTCTTCACATGCAGTTTATTGTTATGGGATTCCAGAACTTTTTTCACTCTAGGCATTTATTACACCTCCTATGACTAACCTTCTCAGAACTTCACGTTACTTTATGGGTAACTTTATTAGATTACTTCCGGTGCCAAGGAAACGATCTTCATGTAGTCTTTATCGCGAAGTTCGCGAGCAACTGGTCCGAAGATACGTGTTCCGCGCGGGCTTCTGTCGTCTTTAACAACAACAGCTGCATTTTCGTCGAATGCGATGTAAGAACCGTCTTTACGGCGCACAGAACGTTTAGTACGAACAACCACCGCTTTAACAACATCACCCTTTTTGACAACGCCGCCTGGTGTTGCTTGTTTAACGGAACAAACGATCAGATCACCGATTGCTGCTGTACGGCGTCCAGTACCACCCAGTACGCGGATACACATCAGTTCCTTCGCACCAGAGTTATCAGCCACATGCAAACGTGTAAATGGTTGAATCATTATTAATTTCCTCCTTCCGGAAAGGCTCTGCTCATTATCTTAGATGATAACCGCTTTTTCAACCACTTCAACAAGTCTCCAACGTTTGTCTTTAGACAAAGGACGAGTTTCCATGATTTTTACAGTATCACCGATTTTAGCAACGTTTTCCTCATCATGTGCTTTGAATTTATTCGTAGACTTGATGCGTTTGTGATACAAGTTGTGTTTCTTATAGGTTTCAACAGCAATTACGATGGTTTTATCCATTTTGTCGCTGACTACTTTACCGATCAGCACTTTACGTGCATTACGTTCTTCGCTCATAGTTAGCCTCCTTCCTGATTACGGATCATTAATCCGCCCTCACTTAGCTGATCCCGAGTACTCTTTGATGGATAACGGTTTTAGCACGAGCTATTTCCTTACGCACATCACGAATCCGAGTCGGGTTATCCAATTGGCCAGTTGCCAATTGAAAACGGAGATTGAAAAGTTCTTCTTTGAATCCTGCGATCTTTTGTTCAATCTCGGCAGTGGTTAAGTTGCGAAGTTCATTAGCTTTCATTTGCTTCACCACCCAATTCTTCACGTTTCACAAACTTAGTCTTGATAGGCAGCTTGTGAGCGGCAAGACGCATCGCTTCACGAGCGATTTCTTCCGACACGCCTCCGAGTTCGAACATAATCTTGCCCGGTTTAACTACGGCTACCCATTTCTCAACGTTACCTTTACCACTACCCATACGAACCTCAAGAGGTTTTTGAGTAATAGGCTTATCTGGGAAAATCTTGATCCAAACTTGACCGCCACGTTTGATGTAACGTGTCATTGCGATACGGGCAGCTTCGATCTGACGGTTAGTGATCCAAGACGGCTCCAAAGCTTGCAAGCCGAATTCGCCGAAGTTCAATTCGGTACCGCCTTTTGCCATACCCTTCATGTGACCGCGTTGTTGCTTGCGGTGTTTAACGCGTTTTGGTACCAACATGATTAGTTGCCTCCTTCCTGAGCAGCTTGTTTCTTAGCTGGGGGAAGAACTTCTCCACGGTAGATCCATACTTTTACACCGATACGGCCGTAAGTAGTATGTGCTTCAGCCGTTCCGTAATCGATATCGGCACGAAGCGTATGAAGTGGAACTGTTCCTTCGCTATAACCTTCTGAACGGGCAATCTCAGCGCCGCCAAGACGTCCGCCAACTTGAGTTTTAATTCCCTTTGCACCGGAACGCATAGTTCTTTGAATTGCTTGTTTCAGAGCACGACGGAACGATACACGACGTTCCAATTGTTGTGCAATGCTTTCAGCAACAAGAATTGCATCCAGTTCAGGGTGCTTAATTTCGTTGATGTTGATGTGAACCTTTTTGCCACCAGCGATAGTTGTAACTGCGCTGCGAAGTACTTCTACTTCTGCTCCGCCTTTACCAATTACCATACCTGGTTTAGCAGTATGAATTGTAACGTTCACGCGGCTTGCCGCTCTTTCGATCTCGATGCGGGAAACAGCGGAATCCTTCAACTTACCTTTAAGGTATTCCCGGATTTTGACGTCTTCCATTAAAAGAGTACCGAAATCTTTGCCTGCATACCATTTAGATTCCCAATCGCGAATAATTCCGACTCGGAGTCCGACTGGATTTACCTTTTGACCCACGTGTTATCCCTCCTTATTTCTCAGATACCACCAAAGTAATGTGGCTGGTACGTTTATTGATCCGACTTGCACGGCCCATGGCGCGTGGACGGAAACGCTTCATCGTAGGACCCTGGTTAACGAAAACTTCGCTAACGAACAAACTGTTCACGTCCATAGAGTAGTTATGCTCAGCATTGGCGATCGCCGAGTTAAGCAACTTCTCAACTACTGGAGAAGCGGATTTTGGAGTGTGGCGAAGAATTGCAATTGCTTCCCCCACTTGCTTGCCGCGAATCAAGTCAACAACCAGTTTCGCTTTGCGAGCGGAAATCCGCACCGATCTTGCATGTGCTTTTGCTTCCATTGTTTTCCCTCCTCTCAAACGAAGACCTTAATTATCTTCTTGTTTTCTTATCGTCACCCGCGTGGCCTTTGTAAGTACGTGTTGGCGCGAACTCGCCCAACTTGTGACCTACCATATCTTCCGTTACGTATACTGGCACGTGTTTACGGCCGTCATATACACCAAACGTATGTCCGATAAACTGAGGGAAAATGGTTGAGCGACGGGACCAGGTTTTAACAACGACTTTCTTATCTGCCGCGTTCAATTCCTCAACTTTTTTCAGCAGGTAGCCATCGATGAACGGCCCCTTCTTTAAACTGCGACCCATGTGTGAATCCTCCCTTCATCCGGTTCTTCAAACCGCGAATCGACGCTTCGCGTTAAGCTAACTTGCCAGAAGCGTCTTATTTCGTGCGGCGGCGAACGATATATTTATCAGATGCTTTGTTTTTCTTACGCGTTTTGTAGCCGAGGGTTGGTTTACCCCAAGGTGACATAGGCGATTTCCGTCCGATTGGAGCGCGGCCTTCACCACCACCGTGTGGGTGATCGTTAGGGTTCATTACAACACCGCGTACTTCAGGACGTTTGCCCAGCCAGCGACTGCGTCCGGCTTTACCAATCTTGATCAGTTCATGATCACCGTTACCTACGGATCCGATCGTTGCACGGCATACGCTGAGGATTCTGCGAACTTCACCGGAAGTCAAACGAACAGAAACGTATTTTTCTTCTTTGCCCAGCAATTGAGCTTCTGTACCGGCAGCGCGTACCAACTGGCCGCCTTTGCCTGGTTTAAGTTCAATGTTGTGGATAACTGTACCAACTGGAATGTTCGCCAGCGGAAGGCTGTTACCAATTTTGATGTCAGCCGCAGGGCCGGACTCAATCTTATCCCCAACTTTAAGGCCTTGAGGAGCGAGGATGTAACGTTTCTCTCCATCAGCATAGTGGATCAAAGCAATATTGGATGTACGGTTCGGGTCATACTCGATCGTAGCAACGCTACCTGGTATGCCGTCTTTAGTCCGTTTGAAGTCGATGATACGGTATTTACGTTTGTGTCCGCCGCCATGGTGACGAACTGTAATTTTACCTTGGTTGTTACGGCCCGCATGTTTGAACAGCGGCGCAAGCAAAGATTTCTCTGGCTCATTTGTTGTGATTTCTTCAAACGTAGACACGGACATGTTACGTCTGGCCGGAGATGTCGGTTTGTACTTTTTGATTGGCACTGTATTCCCTCCTTACTTTACAGAGTATTATTCTACCGCTTCAAAGAATTCGAGCGGTTTGCTGTCCGGGCTGAGTTTCACGATGGCTTTTTTCCACTCTGGAGTATATCCGGAGTATTTGCCGTAACGTTTCAGTTTACCAGGTACGCGCATTGTGTTCACACTAACTACTTTAACTTTGAAAATAGCCTCGACAGCTTTTTTGATTTCGGTCTTGTTAGCACGGATATCCACTTCAAAAGCGTATTTCAATTCGCTCATGTATTCGGATGTGCGTTCCGTAATCACCGGACGTTTGATAATATCACGAGGATCTTTCATTACGCGAACACCTCCTCTACCTTCAGAACTGCTTCTTTAGTGATGATCAGTTTGTCGTACGTCAGTACGTCAAGAACATTGATGCCGTCAGCCGCTACGAATTTCACCCCAGGGATGTTACGAGCGGAAAGTGCCACATTGTCATCATAGCTAGGAGCTACGATCAGGGCTTTGCTGCCTACTTTAAGATTGTTCAGAATCGCTGCGAATTCTTTCGTTTTCGGAGCATTCATTGTCAAGCTATCCAATACGATAATGTCATTCCCGAGCACTTTCGAGGACAACGCAGATTTGATGGCCAAACGGCGAACTTTCTTAGGCAGTTTCCAGGAATAGCTGCGTGGTGTTGGTCCGAAGACTACGCCGCCGCCTTTCCATTGTGGAGAACGAATGGAGCCTTGACGAGCACGACCTGTACCTTTTTGTTTCCAAGGCTTACGTCCGCCGCCACGCACTTCAGAACGTCCTTTTACTTTATGTGTACCACGACGAAGGGAAGCTCTTTGCATAAGCGCAGCTTCGTGCAGAACATGCACATTCGGTTCAATACCGAACACTGTATCGCTCAATTCAACTTCGCCAACTTCGTTACCACTAATATTAAAAAGTGTTACTTTTGGCATTTCATGTTCCTCCTTTCTTCAGTAATTATTTCTTAACGGTTTGTTTAACTTTCACAAAGCTGTTTTTAGGACCTGGAATAGCGCCTTTAACCAGCAATACGTTACGTTCAACGTCTACTCTGATGATTTCAAGCTTTTGAACCGTTACGGTCGTATGACCCATATGTCCTGGCAGGCGTTTGCCCTTTGGAACACGGTTAGCTTGGATGGAACCCATGGAACCTGGTCTTCTGTGGTAACGCGATCCGTGTGCCATTGGTCCGCGGCTTTGTCCCCAGCGTTTGATAACACCTTGGAAACCTTTACCCTTAGATGTACCTGTTACGTCAACAAATTCGCCTTCAGCGAAGATATCAGCCTTCAGCTCTTGTCCAACCTCGAGTGCCCCGAGGTCAACACCGCGAATTTCGCGAACGTAGCGCTTAGGTGTTGCATTTGCCTTTTTGGCGTGACCCTGTTCAGGCTTGTTGGAGCGACTTTCCTTCTTATCGGAAAAGCCCAACTGCACTGCTTCATATCCGTCGATATTCAGGTCTTTCTTTTGCAGTACCACACAAGGACCAGCTTCGATAACCGTAACCGCGATTACGTTACCTTCTGGAGTAAACACTTGAGTCATACCGAGTTTTTTTCCTAAGATACCTTTCAATGTTGACACCTCTTTTCTTTTCCTAGTTACTTTAATAGATAGTATTACAATTTGATTTCGATATCTACACCGGACGGTAGATCCAAGCGCATCAAGGCATCCACAGTTTGTGGTGTTGGGTTCACAATATCGATCAAACGTTTGTGAGTCCGTTGTTCAAACTGTTCACGGGAATCCTTGTACTTGTGTACCGCACGGAGAATAGTAATGATTTGCTTCTCAGTTGGCAGCGGGATCGGCCCGGATACACCAGCACCCGAACGTTTTGCTGTTTCAACGATTTTCTCTGCGGATTGATCAAGAATTCTGTGGTCGTATGCTTTCAAGCGGATACGAATTTTTTGCTTTGCCATTTTAGTCCCTCCTTCTATCGCCCAATTTATTATCGGACATACTCCGTGAAAATTTTCTGACGTCGACCTCATGGCAAAGGGGCCGGGTGTGTCAGTAACCTCTCACATCATCGCAACGTCTCAGAACAACATTTATTATTATATATAATAGGCGGACACTTTGCAAGCAAAAACACAAAACAACTCATGATTTTTTTCATAAGTTGTTTTCTTTCTATATATATGACACATATGTGGTCGTTTCTAATTAAAGACCCTCTGTAGCTGAACGGAAATACTCAGCTGAGGCGGCAGAATGTTGCCGTTGTAGAGCCGACTCTTTCGATAGTTTGAATCAACACTCTTATCTCTTCTTCTATGTTGACAATTTCCTGGGTGCTGGTCTGCATGGAATCCAAGATTTCACTAAACAGCCGGCGGTCTCAACAGATTGATGTCTACCGCTCTTAGTCAGTTCCTGTACCTTGCGGATCTCTTTAACAACCTGAGATGTCAGCATCCCTGATAGATGGGTTAGCTCGCCGATGCGTACAACGATATTCTTGGTATCCTCGGCCAGTCGGTTGACCTCCTGCGCAACTACGCTGAAGCCTCTGCCATACTCTCCAGCCCTCGCAACTTTTATAGTAGCATTGAGTGAAAGAATTTTGGTCTGATCGGCAATTTCCTGAACAGCTGCAACAATCATCTGGATTTGCTGTGATGAGCTCTTAGTTCATTCACCGACCGTTCCATTTCATTGGTGCTTTCATAAATCAGATGGATTTGACCGGTAAGGCTGTCCAAGTGCTCATGCCTGTCCCTAGCCATCCCCTGAGACTCCTTAGCCGAATTGCAGTTCCGTTGGAACGTACTACTCACTTCGTCACTGCTTGCCACCAGCTGCTCTACAGCAGCGTTAGTATCCATGCTGAGATCTATTAACTCTCCGCTGAATTCCGCAATTTTGGTCGTTGATTGTCTTTTGATAGAATCTATTTTTTCATTTCTGCCATTTGATTCAGTGCTTTTAGATCTAAAATGTTTACCCTTCTTTTACGGACCGTGATAATCCCCATACTTTCCAGATAATTCAGCTTGCGGCTAAGGGTTTCGGCAGTAGCACCTATCATAGCGGCGAACTCTTTTTTGGCAGCTGGCAAATCAATGCTGTTACCTTGTTCACGGGAAGAATCATCCGATTGATTTCTGTTATGCAGATAAAGCAGCAACCGGGCGAGGCGTTTTTCTACATCATATATATGCATTGCACCAGCCAGCTCTTCAGCTTGATGCAACTGTTCGCTCATTGACATTAAAAAGCTGAATGCAAGCGCCGCGTTGTTCTCCAATAAAGGAACAAATTGTTTGCGGTGCATCCGGCATACACTTCCACTCTCTACAACTTCGGCTGTTACATAATTTTGTTTGTGGTGCAGCAAAGCAAACTGTCCGAAATAGTCGCCGGGGAACAAGAATCGGAGGATATGCTGCTTGCCTTCTTTATTACTCTGCGTGAGCTTAATGAGACCACTCTTTACTACAAAAAGCGAATCTGACTCTTCTCCCTCTCTGAACACGAGATTTCCTTTAGCATAATGGCTTGATTCTACTATCGCTTCTACCATTATCAATTCTTCATCTGATAGATTTTTGAATACGGGCACCTGAGAAACACAAGAATGTGAATTGCATACTGTGCATTCCATTCACTCACCCTCCTTTCTGCTATTCTCACCATAACAAGGATTTTAATGCTGCCCAGTGACTGCCCTCACAACTTTTTTCAAAAAAATTGATCTGCATCAAGGAATATCTTATCAATATCCGTCATAATGGGTCCTATAGAGAGATCTAAAGGAGATGGAGTATCTATGCTGCAATATACCTTCGAAGATATGAAAAGTATGGACAGATCTGTGCTCGGCAACATGGTCCCGCTTGAACTATTCCGCACCATCCGCCTTATCGGAATGAACCAGGGTCTCCCCCTTGGCGGTAAAGGAACTACACTTACTGTTGGCCGAAAAATCGGTGAGAGTCTACCAGTGAACACACTCGAAGAGTTACTACAATTATTCGAGGATTTGAAAATAGGGATTCCACGCATCCTGCATGAGGATGACCGCAAGATCAGCATCGCGGTGGAGGACTGCTTTTGCAAAGGTCTCCCTACACTGGAGGAAGAGAAACTGATTTGTGATTTGGAAGGAGCTATTCTGGAAGGGGCTTTATCCAAAATCATGGGAAGACGGATATCTGTCAGAGAAGTAAAATGCAATGCTGCAGGTCATGAGCATTGTGAGTATGAAGTTAAGCTTTAAGACATAATAAAAATGAAGGCAGGGATTGATGATGGAGAAAAAGACATTAGTAGAAGCAATTCAGTATCAGGAGGAACGGTTTACGAAGAAGATCCTGTTTCAAAAAGGCGATAGTGTAATGTTTATGCTTAATTTCATGCCAGGCCAACAACTTCCAGCGCATAAACATCCCGGAGCAGATGTATTCATCCTTGCTCTGAAGGGAAACGGAATCATTAATGTTAACGATGTAGAGCAGGATCTAGCTGAAGGTGATGTTATCCATCTCACCGGTGATGAATCCTTTTCCTACCGTAACAATGGTCATCAACCCGCAAGTTTGCATGTGGTAATATCCAAAGTTCCAGGCCCAGCGTACACCCAAGAAATATCCTAATCATTTCATTTGAATTCAACTCTATTTCCGGTCTTTATAAGGAAATAGAGTTTTTTGTATGCAAAAAAACAGGGAGTCTTCCGGAGAAGAATCCCTGCCTTTATGGTTCAGCACTATCCTAACGGATAGAACCGAATTATTTTTGGATGGAAGCTACGCTACCTGCTCCAACTGTACGTCCGCCTTCGCGAATGGAGAATTTAGTACCTTCTTCAATAGCGATTGGGGAGATCAGGGAAACAGTTACTGTGATGTTGTCACCAGGCATAACCATTTCAGTACCTTCTGGCAGGTTGATGATGCCAGTTACGTCAGTTGTACGGAAGTAGAACTGTGGACGGTAACCAGTGAAGAATGGTTTGTGACGTCCGCCTTCTTCTTTAGTCAGAACGTAGATCTGAGCAGTGAACTCAGTGTGTGGTTTAACGGAGTTCGGCTTAGCAATTACTTGGCCGCGCTCGATCATGTTACGGTCAACACCACGCAGAAGTGCGCCGATGTTGTCGCCTGCTTGAGCGGAATCCAGCAATTTACGGAACATTTCAACGCCCGTAACTACGGATTTCTTAGTTTCTTCATGAATACCAACGATTTCGATTTCTTCTCCGACTTTAACTGTTCCGCGTTCTACGCGACCAGTTGCCACAGTACCGCGGCCAGTAATGGAGAATACATCTTCGACAGGCATCAAGAAAGGCTTGTCAGTTTGGCGTTCTGGAAGCGGAATGTACGTATCAATCGTTTCAAACATCTCAACGATTTTCTGTGCATAATCGCCATCAGGGTTTTGAAGAGCTTCACGAGCAGATCCACGGATGATTGGAGTATCATCGCCTGGGAAATCATATTCGCTCAGCAAGTCGCGAACTTCCATTTCAACCAGTTCAAGCAACTCTTCGTCTTCAACCATGTCGCATTTGTTCAAGAATACAACGATGTAAGGAACGCCTACTTGACGGGACAGCAGGATGTGTTCGCGAGTTTGTGGCATAGGGCCGTCAGCTGCGGATACAACCAGGATAGCTCCGTCCATTTGCGCTGCGCCAGTGATCATGTTTTTAACATAGTCGGCGTGACCAGGGCAGTCTACGTGTGCGTAGTGACGGTTAGGAGTTTCATATTCAACGTGAGCTGTGGAGATAGTGATACCACGTTCGCGTTCTTCAGGAGCCTTGTCGATTTGGTCGAATGCTACAGCAGCGCCACCGTATTTTTTGGACAATACAGTAGTGATTGCAGCAGTCAGAGTTGTTTTACCATGGTCGACGTGACCAATAGTACCGATGTTAACGTGTGGTTTGTTACGTTCAAACTTTGCCTTTGCCATTTGAACAGTTCCTCCTTATTGTGGGGTTCCTTATATTTGAGCCGCCGGGCTAGTTGCTTATCTAGGATGACTGATCGGTTGTACCCGGACAGCAAGTTAAAACAATTAATTATTCTCCGCCTTTGTTCTTAGCAACGATCTCTTCCGCAATGGATTTAGGAACTTCTTCATAGTGAGAAAGCTCCATGGAGAATACGCCGCGTCCTTGAGTACCAGAACGGAGTGTTGTGGAGTATCCGAACATTTCGGAAAGAGGCACCTTCGCACGGATAATTTGCGCTCCACCACGGGAATCCATACCTTCGATCCGACCGCGACGGGAGTTCAGCATACCCATTACATCACCCATATATTCCTCAGGAACAGTTACTTCCACTTTCATGATTGGCTCAAGCAGGACAGGCTTACACTTGTCTTTAGCTGCTTTGAGTGCCATCGATCCGGCAATTTTGAACGCCATTTCGTTGGAGTCAACATCATGATAAGAACCATCAACGATGGTAGCCTTAACGTCAACAAGCGGGAAGCCTGCGATAACGCCGTTTTTCATTTGCTCTTCAATACCGGCAAGTGCAGGAGCGATATACTCTCTAGGAACAGAGCCACCGACTACTTTACTTTCGAACTTGCTGCCAGTACCTGGCTCGAGAGGTTCAAATTCAACCCATACGTGACCGTACTGACCGCGACCGCCGGATTGGCGAACGAATTTACCTTCGACACGAGCTGGTGCTTTGAATGTTTCGCGGTAAGCAACCTGTGGTTTACCCACATTGGTTTCTACTTTGAATTCGCGGCGCATACGGTCAATGATAATATCAAGGTGAAGCTCACCCATACCTGCCAGGATCGTTTGGCCTGTTTCTTCATCAGTGTGAGCACGAAGAGTTGGATCCTCTTCAGTCAACTTACCGAGAGCAACACCCAGTTTATCTTGGTCAGCTTTGGTTTTTGGTTCAACTGCGATTTCGATAACCGGATCAGGGAAGTTCATGGACTCCAGAATAACCGGATGTTTCTCATCACAAAGTGTATCGCCAGTACTTGTGTCCTTCAGACCAACGGCTGCCGCGATATCACCAGCGTAAACGATGGAGATTTCTTGGCGGCTGTTCGCATGCATTTGCAGGATACGGCCGATACGCTCGCGTTTGTTCTTAGTAGCGTTAACTACATAAGAACCGGATTCCAGAACACCGGAATACACGCGGAAGAACGTGAGTTTACCCACATAAGGGTCTGTCATGATTTTAAATGCCAGTGCTGAGAATGGTTCTTCGTCCGAAGAGTGGCGAACCGCTTCAGTTCCGTCATCCAGATGACCTTGAATAGCCGGTACATCCAGTGGGGATGGCAGGTAATCAACGACAGCATCCATCATAAGTTGGACACCCTTGTTACGGTAGGAGGATCCGACAATTACAGGGAAGATCTTAACTTCTACAACGCCTTTGCGCAGAGCAGCTTTGATCTCATCAACTGAAATCTCTTCGCCTTCCAGGTACTTCATAGTCAGATCTTCGTCAAGTTCTGCTACTTTCTCGATCAACTCAAGACGCAGCCCCTCAACTTGTTCCAGATATTCAGCCGGAATGTCCGTTACTTCAATATTTTGACCCAGATCGTCTTTAAACATATGAGCTTTTTGCTCAACCAGGTCAATAATACCAATGAAGTCGTTTTCGGCACCAATTGGCAGTTGAATAGCAACTGCATTGGCTTGCAAGCGATCACGCATGCTGTCGATAACGTTTAGGAAATCCGCACCGATAATATCCATTTTATTTACATATGCGATCCGGGGAACGCCATAACGGTCAGCCTGTCTCCATACGGTTTCAGACTGAGGCTCAACGCCCTCTTTCGCACTGAAAACGCCTACTGCCCCATCCAATACACGAAGGGAACGTTCAACTTCAACTGTGAAGTCAACGTGTCCAGGGGTATCAATGATATTGATGCGGTGACCTTTCCATGCAGCAGTTGTAGCGGCGGAAGTAATAGTAATTCCGCGCTCCTGTTCTTGCTCCATCCAGTCCATTGTAGCAGCACCCTCGTGAACTTCACCGATTTTGTGCGTACGGCCTGTATAGAATAGAATCCGCTCAGTGGTAGTAGTCTTACCAGCATCAATATGCGCCATGATCCCGATGTTACGTGTATTTTTTAAGGAGAACTCTCTTGCCATGAATTGGGTCTCCCTTCAAAATATAAGTTATTTGAACGGCCTTAAATCCTACCAGCGGTAGTGAGCAAACGCTTTGTTTGCTTCAGCCATTTTGTGCGTGTCTTCACGTTTCTTAACGGAAGCGCCTGTGTTGTTGGAAGCGTCGATGATCTCAGCCGCCAAACGCTCTTCCATCGTCTTCTCACCGCGGTTGCGTGAGTAGTTTACGAGCCAACGTAATCCCAAAGCAGTACGTCTTTCAGGTTTAACCTCGATAGGCACTTGGTAGTTAGCACCGCCGACACGACGAGCTTTAACTTCCAATACCGGCATAATATTCTTGATGGCAGCTTCGAAAACTTCCATCGGATCTTTGCCTGTGCGTTCTTGAATCAACTTGAACGAATTGTACAGAATGCTTTGAGCGACACCTCTTTTACCACCCAGCATAATACGGTTGATCAAACGAGTAACCAACTTGCTATTATACAATGGATCTGGCAATACATCTCTCTTAGTAACTGGACCTTTGCGTGGCATGGATATCCCCCTTTCTCAATGTTTGTTATTCAGATATTCTTAACTTATTTCTTTGCTTTAGGACGTTTAGCACCATACTTGGAACGAGCTTGCATACGGTTAGCAACGCCTGCTGTATCCAAAGCGCCACGAACGATGTGATAACGAACTCCTGCAAGGTCTTTAACTTTACCTCCGCGCAGCAATACAACACTGTGCTCTTGAAGGTTATGTCCAATACCCGGAATGTAAGCAGTCACCTCAAGACGGTTCGTCAAACGAACACGGGCATACTTACGAAGCGCAGAGTTTGGTTTACGTGGAGTCATTGTGCCTACACGAGTGCACACACCGCGTTTTTGCGGGGCGCTCAAATTTGTAGTCTCACGTTTGAGGGCGTTGAACCCTTTTTGAAGAGCGGGAGATTTGGATTTTTCGATTTTGGCTTGACGGCCTTTACGAACCAGTTGATTAATAGTTGGCATTGTTGTGCCACCCCCTTCCTGAAATAGTAATCTATTTACGAACATTAAGTCCACAGACCCAGGCGGTTCATAAAAAGACAAATGAAAAGTCTTTGTTGCCGAAGTGTACCCCGGTACAAAAACGCTTCTCGTGCTATTGTTTTAAGACGGCTGCCATAGCAGCACCAACTTCTATACCGCAAGCCTTGCCCAAATTCAGCATCGTGTCTACATAAGTGACCTTCACACCTTGTTTGTTACAAAGCATAACAATTCTGGAAGTAAGCCGTTGATCTCCGTCCTCTGCCACATAGACTTCTGCGGCTTGGCCCAACTCCACCGCCTTAACGGTTTGTTTGGTACCGATCTTGACCTGAGCATCCTGCAGTCCTCTATCATCAGTCATGATAAATCATTACCTCCAATGAACAAGAATAACCAGGCTACTCACGCACCTTAGACATATTAGCATTATCAGTAGATGATGTCAAGAGAATCGGCAATAAATTTATTAATATTCACAGCAGGCAGCAGCGCCACGTCTATAAATAGCCGTGGCATAATCAACTGCCCGCCATGATTATTTAACTATTCAGCAGGAACCGTTTCTAAAGCTTCTTGCGAGCTTTCGACATTCGGATCACTCAGCTTCACATTACGGTAACGATTCATGCCAGTACCTGCAGGAATCAACTTACCGATAATAACATTTTCTTTGAGTCCAAGCAACTTATCTACTTTACCCTTAATTGCAGCATCAGTCAAGACGCGGGTAGTTTCTTGGAAGGAGGCCGCAGACAGGAAGGAATCTGTCTCCAGAGATGCCTTAGTAATACCGAGCAGTACCGGTTTGGCAACTGCAGGCTCATTACCAGAAAGAATGGCTTCCTTATTCGCAGCTTCATATTCATGAATGTCCGCAAATGCACCTGGCAAGAGATTCGTATCACCAGCATCGATAATACGGATTTTGCGCAGCATCTGCTTAATCATAACTTCAATGTGCTTATCATTGATCTCAACGCCTTGGTTACGGTATACACGCTGTACTTCTTGCAGAATGTAGTTTTGTACCCCGCGGATCCCTTTGATGCGCAGCATTTCTTTAGGGTCGATCGAACCGTCCGTCAGCTCATCGCCAGCTTCAATCTCCTGGCCTTCACTGACACGCAGACGCGAACCGTAGGTGATGGAATAAGTCTTGGATTCAGCTTCACCTTGAACCTCGATTTCGCGGCGGTCCTTGGTTTCGCGGATTTCCTTGATTACCCCGTCAATTTCACTGATTGTAGCCTGACCTTTAGGGTTACGGGCTTCAAACAACTCCTGGATACGCGGCAAACCTTGCGTGATGTCATCACCGGCAACACCCCCGGTATGGAACGTACGCATTGTAAGCTGGGTTCCCGGCTCACCGATGGATTGTGCCGCGATGATACCGACAGCTTCTCCGATTTCCACGAATTTACCTGTTGCCAGGTTACGTCCGTAGCATTTCTTGCAGACACCGTGACGCGCACGGCAGCTCAGCACAGAACGGATCTGCAGTTTGGTCACACCAGCGTTAACAATCGCCTCAGCTTTGTCGGAGTCAATCAGATCGTTGCGGTGAACGAGGATTTCCTTCGTTTCCGGATGACGTACAGTTTCAAAGGAGTAGCGGCCTTCAATACGGTCATACAGATCTTCGATAACTTCCTTGCCATCTTGAATACGGCTGACAGTGAAGCCTTTATCGGTACCACAGTCTTCTTCACGGACAATAACGTCTTGGGCAACGTCAACGAGACGACGGGTCAAGTATCCGGAGTCGGCTGTACGCAGTGCTGTATCGGCTAGACCTTTACGCGCTCCGTGAGTGGAGATAAAGTACTCGAGGACGGTCAGGCCTTCACGGAAGTTCGCCTTGATCGGCAATTCGAAAATCCGTCCCGATGGTGTAGCCATCAGTCCGCGCATACCACCCAGCTGGGTAATCTGCGATTTGTTACCACGCGCTTTGGAGTCAACCATGAGCATGATGGAATTGAAACGGTCCATCGATTTCAACAGCACGTTGGTAAGATCATCCTTCGTCTTCGACCATATCTCAATAACACGGTCATACCGTTCGTCATTGGTGATCAGACCACGGCGATATTGATTGGCAACCACATCGACCTTAGCCTCGGACTCTTTCAGGATTGTAGCTTTTTCCTCCGGCACGATAACGTCCGATACGGCAACCGTAACACCGGAACGTGTGGAGTAAGTAAAGCCGAGTTGTTTGATTTTATCCAAAATCACAGATGTTTTGGTCGTGTGATAGGTTTCGAAGCAGCGGGCAATAATCAGACCGAGGTATTCCTTACCTACAGCACTTGCTTCCGGAGCATTCATAATCAGCTCACGGATGTCCGCGCCTTTTTCATAGATAAAGTATTTCTCTGGTGTGCCTTGCAGCAGGTTTGTTTTGGTCGCTTCATTGATATAAGGGAAGCTGCTAGGATAGATCTCGTTAAAGATGATCTTTCCGACCGTAGTAATCAGCATTGCGCCTTGTTGCTGTTCTGTAAAGCAGGTTTTACCCAGAGCCTTAACAGGAATAGCTACACGGGCGTGCAGACCTGCGGTTCCACGCTGGTAAGCTGAAACAGCTTCGTTCACGGTACGCAGAATCATACCCGTACCCTTTTCTTCCTTGTTGTCCATGGTCAGGTAGAACGTACCGAGGACCATATCCTGGGAAGGGGTAACAACCGGCTTGCCGTCCTTAGGGTTCAGGATGTTACCGGAGGCCAGCATAAGCAGACGTGCTTCCGCTTGAGCTTCTGCAGATAGAGGAACGTGCACCGCCATTTGGTCACCGTCAAAGTCGGCATTGTAAGCCGTACATACGAGCGGGTGAAGACGGATAGCATGGCCTTCTACCAGAATCGGTTCAAACGCTTGAATACCGAGACGGTGAAGTGTAGGGGCACGGTTCAGCAGAACCGGATGCTCTCTGATTACTTCTTCAAGCACATCCCATACTTCAGGGCTCACACGCTCAACTTTACGTTTTGCGCTCTTGATGTTATGGGCTAAGCCCTTGTTTACCAATTCTTTCATAACAAACGGCTTGAAGAGTTCAAGCGCCATTTTCTTTGGAAGTCCGCATTGGTACATTTTGAGATACGGTCCTACAACGATAACGGAACGTCCGGAATAGTCAACCCGTTTACCGAGCAAGTTCTGACGGAAACGTCCTTGTTTACCTTTCAGCATATGGCTGAGCGATTTGAGCGGACGGTTACCAGGACCCGTTACAGGGCGGCCGCGACGGCCGTTGTCGATAAGTGCATCGACAGCTTCCTGAAGCATCCGTTTCTCATTCTGCACGATAATATCAGGAGCACCCAGATCAAGCAGTCTTTTCAGACGGTTGTTCCGGTTGATTACGCGACGATAGAGATCGTTAAGGTCAGACGTAGCAAAACGGCCACCATCCAATTGAACCATCGGGCGAAGCTCCGGAGGAATAACCGGAAGCACATCCATGATCATCCAATCAGGCTTGTTGCCGGAGTTGCGGAACGCTTCAATAACTTCCAGACGTTTAATCGCCCGGTTGCGGCGTTGGCCTTGGGCGGTGCGCAGCTCTTCCTTGAGGAATTCCAATTCCTTCTCGATGTCGATATCCTGAAGCAGCTTCTTCACGGCTTCGGCACCCATGCCGGCTTGGAAACCGTAGCCGTATTTCTCACGGTAGCTGCGATATTCTTTCTCGGACAGCAGTTGTTTCTTCTCCAGTGGTGTTTCACCTGGATCGGTTACAACATAAGATGCAAAGTAGATGATCTCTTCAAGCGATCTCGGGGACATATCGAGTGCCAGACCCATACGGCTTGGAATACCTTTGAAATACCAGATATGAGATACAGGAGCCGCCAGTTCAATGTGGCCCATACGTTCGCGGCGAACTTTAGCGCGGGTAACTTCCACGCCGCACCGGTCGCACACTACGCCCTTATAACGGACGCGTTTGTATTTACCACAGTGACATTCCCAGTCTTTTTGCGGTCCGAAGATACGTTCGCAGAATAGACCTTCTTTTTCCGGCTTCAATGTACGATAGTTAATGGTTTCCGGTTTTTTTACTTCTCCGCGGGACCAAGAACGAATCTTCTCCGGAGAAGCAAGCCCGATTTTCATGAATTCAAAATTGTTAACGTCCAACAAGGAGCAACCCTCCTTAACCTATATCCTGATTTAGTACCGGAGGCCCTCCCTTGACGGTTAGATCAAAAGAGGGCACGGTCCTTTTTAAATGAAATTGATTCTTACAGTTGAATTACTCTATTCCGACTTCTGCGCCTTCCAAATTGAGGCTCAGCTTGTCGCCTGACGTCTCATCCTCATCATCCAGTTCCTTCATTTCAATTTCCTGCTCGTCACCGCTGAGGATCTTAACATCCATACCAAGCGACTGCAGTTCCTTGATGAGTACTTTGAACGATTCCGGAACACCTGGTTCTGGAACATTCTCGCCTTTGACAATGGATTCGTACGTCTTGACACGGCCTACCACGTCATCGGACTTCACAGTTAAAATCTCTTGAAGTGTATATGCAGCACCGTAAGCTTCAAGCGCCCAAACTTCCATCTCCCCGAAACGCTGTCCGCCGAACTGGGCTTTACCGCCGAGTGGCTGCTGTGTAACGAGAGAGTAAGGCCCTGTGGAACGGGCATGAATCTTATCGTCAACCATGTGCGCCAGTTTGATCATGTGCATAACGCCGACAGTAACTTCACGCTCGAAGCGTTCACCTGTACGGCCGTCATAAAGCACTGTCTTACCATTACGCTGCATGCCGGCTTCTTCCATCGTATCAAACACGTCGTTCTCACGCGCTCCATCAAATACTGGAGTAGCTACGTGAATACCGAGCTGCAGGGCAGCCATACCGATATGAACTTCGAGCACCTGGCCGATGTTCATACGGGAAGGAACGCCCAGAGGGTTCAGGACAACCTGCACCGGTGTACCGTCAGGAAGGAATGGCATATCCTCTTCAGGCAGGATACGGGCAACGACACCCTTGTTACCGTGACGTCCGGCCATCTTGTCACCTTCAGAAATCTTACGTTTCTGAGCGATGTAGACACGAACCAGCTGATTTACACCCGGAGGCAGCTCATCGCCGTTCTCGCGTGTAAATACCTTAACGTCAACGATAATACCGTCACTACCATGAGGAACGCGCAGCGAAGTATCGCGCACTTCGCGGGCTTTCTCACCAAAGATAGCGTGCAGCAGGCGTTCTTCGGCAGTCAGTTCAGTTACACCCTTAGGAGTAACTTTACCTACCAGAATGTCACCAGCGTTGATTTCCGCACCGATGCGGATGATGCCGCGCTCATCAAGATTGCGCAACGCTTCTTCACCGACATTCGGAATATCACGCGTAATCTCTTCAGGTCCCAGCTTGGTGTCACGAGCCTCGGATTCGTACTCCTCGATATGAATCGAAGTGTATACATCTTCCTTAACCAGTTTCTCACTCAGCAGGATCGCATCCTCGTAGTTGTAACCTTCCCAAGTCATGAACGCAACAACTACGTTGCGGCCAAGAGCAAGTTCGCCCATTTCCGTGGATGGTCCATCGGCCAGAATGTCGCCTTTCTTAACAATGTCGCCTCTTTTAGCCAGCGGACGTTGATTAATGCAGGTACCCTGGTTCGAACGCATAAATTTGTGTAATTTATATTTAACGATATCGCCTTTAACTTCCTTGCCTTCGACAGCTTCAACGCGGCGCAGCCAAATTTCGTTGGCCGACGAGCGTTCAATAATACCGTCATACTTGGAAACAATACATACGCCCGAATCCTTAGCGGATTTATGTTCCATTCCTGTGCCGACAAGCGGTGCTTTAGGAATTAGAAGCGGAACGGCCTGACGCTGCATGTTCGATCCCATCAGTGCGCGGTTGGAGTCATCGTTCTCAAGGAACGGAATGAGCGCCGTAGCGACCGATACAACCTGTTTTGGCGATACATCCATGTAATCCACGCGATTACTTGGCATTGTTGTAATGTTGTCTGAATCTTTGTTGTAACGAACGATAACCATGTCTTCTTTGAAGGAGCCCTCTTCGTCGATCAGTACGTTAGCCTGAGCAACTACATAGTTATCTTCTTCATCGGCAGTCAGGTAATCGATCTGTTCGGTCACCTTGCCAGTCTTCGGATCCACCCAACGGTACGGCGCTTCAATAAAGCCGTATTCATTGATGCGGGCAAAGGTGGACAAGGAGTTGATCAGCCCGATATTCGGACCTTCCGGCGTTTCAATTGGACACATACGGCCGTAGTGACTGTGATGGACGTCACGAACCTCAAAGCCCGCGCGTTCACGAGTCAGACCGCCGGGTCCGAGTGCCGATAGACGGCGTTTGTGCGTCAGTTCAGCCAGCGGGTTCGTCTGGTCCATAAATTGGGACAGCTGCGAACTACCGAAGAACTCTTTAATCGACGCGATAACCGGACGAATGTTGATCAAAGCCTGTGGCGTAATCGCATTAGCATCCTGTATCGACATTCTCTCACGCACTACGCGCTCCATACGGGACAACCCGATACGGAATTGGTTCTGCAGCAGTTCGCCTACAGAACGCAAACGACGGTTACCCAGGTGGTCGATATCATCGGTGTTGCCGATGCCGTGCAACAAATTAATAAAGTAGCTGATTGAGGAGATAATATCAGCCTGAGTAATATGCTTCACTGATTTGTCGATATTGCCATTGGCAATCAGCTTGATAACCCGTCCTTCTTCAATCGGCGAGAACACGTCGATCGTTTGCAGTGGGATATCAATACTGTCCATAACCCCACCGCTTACACGGTAGTTTTTGGAAGCGACATTCTTCTCGAAATAAGGAATCAGCTCATCAAGCAGACGACGGTCAACCATTTGGCCGGATTCCGCCAGGATTTCACCTGTGGACTCATCAACCAGAGGTTGAGCCAAACGCTGATTGAACAGACGATTCTTAATGTGCAGCTTTTTGTTGATCTTGTAGCGGCCTACATTGGCCAGATCATAGCGCTTCGGATCAAAGAAACGTGCGACCAAAAGGCTCTTGGCATTATCAAGTGTCGGCGGTTCGCCCGGACGCAGACGCTCGTAGATTTCGATAAGCGCCTTTTCCGTAGAGTCCGTGTTGTCTTTATCCAGCGTATTGCGAATATATTCATCATTGCCAAGCAGTTCCAGAATTTCAGCATCACTGCCGAACCCGAGAGCACGCAGAAGCACGGTAACCGGGATCTTACGAGTCCGGTCGATACGGACATACATAATGTCCTTAGCGTCGGTCTCAAGCTCCAGCCAGGCTCCGCGGTTAGGAATTACTGTGGCGGTGTAGGTTTTTTTACCGTTCTTATCCACTTTTGTGCTGAAATAGACGCTTGGAGAGCGAACCAACTGGCTGACAATAACCCGTTCCGCACCATTGATAATAAAAGTGCCGGTCTCCGTCATCAGCGGGAAATCTCCCATGAACACTTCCTGCTCTTTGACCTCACCGGTCTCCTTATTAATGAGCCGTACTTTCACCCGCAGAGGAGCCGCATATGTTACGTCCCGCTCTTTAGCGTCGTCAACCGTATATTTCGGTTCACCCAGGCTGTAATCAATGAACTCAAGCACCAAATTCCCTGTGAAATCCTGGATCGGCGAGATGTCCTGGAACATTTCCCGCAATCCTTCCTCCAAAAACCAATCATAAGATTTTTGTTGGATCTCGATCAGGTTCGGGACCTCGAGTACCTCGTTAATTCTCGCATAGCTCCGCCGAGTGCGTCGACCATACTGAACAAGATGTCCTGCCAACTTTACTCACCCCTCATGTCTACTCACTTAAAAATTGATTGCGAACCCTTGTTTGGACCATTATAATGGAACCATAACACAAGGATTCAGCCACAAATAGAGAAAAGCCCTTATCGAAATCTTTCGAAAAAAGAGCGCATCTATCCATGACCAAAATACTCCTTATCCAGTAGATTTGCCCAAAACGTACGTATTATACGTCACCAAGCAACAGTTTATGCGCTATTATCTATTTCCCCGGCGACCTTCGCCGTGGCAGTAACATAGAGAACTGAATTCGCACAAACTTGCCGTACGGCATGCGCTTGCCGGGCGACAATATATTACTTGACATTTCAGCAAACTAAAGACATGGAGCCTAGCTTAATACTGACATTTTATAATAATACCACTATCTATATCACAAGTCAATGAATAATCAACTATTTTTTTGCGCCCTGATAATACGATAGCCTTTGTCTTTCCCCACTTCTTCCACAACCGTAAACAAGCTTTCGAGTTTTGCTGCCGCTGAAGGTGCCCCCTGTTTCTTCTGGATTACAATCCACAGACTTCCACCCTCATTTAAATGCTCATACGCCTCTTCAAAAATACGATGCACTACCGCTTTGCCGGCACGTATCGGAGGATTGGTAAGTATGACATCATACTTCTGTCCCTTTACTGCAGACAACACATCGCTTTCCATAACTGTAACATTGCGGATTCCATTATGCTGGGCATTCTCGCGAGCCAGCTCGACCGCACGGCTGTTAATATCAATCATCGTCACATGGCCGCCCGGGGTCAGAAACGCTGCACTAATGCCAATCGGTCCGTACCCGCAGCCTACGTCAAGCACTGCAGATCCATCCGGAATGTCCATAGTCTCAATTAGAACACGGCTTCCATGGTCGATATCTCCTTTGGAAAAAACACCGGCGTCGCTGGTAAACCGCAGGGTTTTCCCTCTCAGAACCGTGCTTAGGGTACGTCTGTCATGACGCGCTTCCGGCTGCTGCGAGTAATAATGCTGCGACATAAGATCCTCCCTTTCATTTTGTTCTTCCTATTGTATACAGCAACCCCCTTGAACAAGTTCAAGGGGGTTGCAAGAACCGGAAGGAGAAGTCCTCCCCGGGGCATTACCTTATTGAAGCGAATTACTTCACTTCTACAGCTGCGCCTGCTTCTTCCAATTTTGCTTTGGTAGCATCGGCTTCTTCTTTGCTTACTTTTTCTTTGATTGGTTTTGGAGCGTTGTCTACGAGGTCTTTAGCTTCTTTCAAGCCCAGACCTGTGATTTCGCGAACGATTTTGATAACGTTGATTTTGGAAGCGCCAGCGCCTGTCAAAATTACGTCAAATTCGGATTGTTCTTCTGCTACTGCTGCTACTGCGCCGCCAGCTGCTACTGGAGCTGCTGCAGTTACGCCGAATTCTTCTTCGATTGCTTTAACCAGGTCGTTCAGTTCCAATACGCTCATGCCTTTAATTTCTTCTAAAATTGTTTCTTTGCTCATGATTGAACCTCCATTTTATATTTAAATTTATTTGTGGTATTGATTATGATGCTAGAGACAAAGGCTTACGCGCTTTGTTCTTCTTTCTCAGCGACTGCTTTAACTGCAAGCGCGAAGTTGCGCACTGGAGCTTGAAGCACGCTAAGCAGCATGGACAGCAAACCATCGCGGGATGGAAGCTCAGCCAGTGCTTTCAGCTGGTCAGCGTCGATAACTTTACCTTCTACAACGCCGCCCTTCAGTTTCAGAGCGTCGTTCTTCTTAGCGAAGTCATTCAAAATCTTGGCTGCTACTACTGCATCAGTTTCACTGAATGCTACTGCTGTAGGACCAGTCAGAACTGCGTCCAACTCAGTCAAATCAGACGCCGCAGTTGCACGACGCACCAAAGAGTTTTTCAGGACTTGAAAATCAACGCCAGCTTCACGAAGCTGCTTACGCAGTTCGGTCACTTGCGAAACGTTCAATCCACGGTAGTCCGCAACAACAGTGGAAACACTGTTCTGCAGTTTGCTTGTTACAACATCAACCGCTTCCTGTTTAGCTTGGATTACTTTTGCATTTGCCATTTGTATACACCTCCTGAAAATTTATGTGACGACGATTCTTCCGGAAAATTCTCGTCGTTCCTACGCAGGCATTAGAAAAGCCTCCGCAGATTCACGAAGGCTTGATAAAACGTAAGTTACACAGGCATGTACCCGGCACTTCTTGTTTCTATCACAACACCTCGGTAGGAAATTAAGCCCTACGGCACCTACTGTCTACGGTAAGCATATTCAAGTTGAAGAATGATCACCTTAAAGTTCACAACTGTTATAGATTATCAAAGATGACTCTAAGAGTCAACCCCTATTATCTGTAAGAAGTTGTATTCACACGAGCACTAGGTCCCATAGTTGACGAAATAGCAATGTTCTTCAGGTAAACACCTTTAGCAGCAGCCGGTTTCGCACGGTTAAGAGCGTCGATGAGGGATTTAAGGTTTTCGTTCAATTGTTCAGCATTAAAGGACACTTTGCCGATAGGTGCGTGAATTTGACCGGCTTTATCAAGACGGTATTCGATCTTACCGGCTTTGATTTCTTGCACAGCCTTGGTAACGTCGAAAGTAACTGTGCCAGCTTTAGGGTTAGGCATGAGGCCTTTACCACCGAGCAGACGACCCAGTTTACCAACTTCACTCATCATATCAGGTGTAGCTACGCAGACATCAAATTCAAACCAGCCCTGTTGGATCTTGTTGATCATATCCTGATCGCCTACAAAATCCGCGCCAGCAGCTTCTGCCTCTTTCGCTTTTTCACCTTTTGCAAATACAAGTACGCGTTGCGTTTTGCCTGTGCCGTGAGGCAGGACAACAACACCACGAACAGCTTGGTCTTGTTTACGCGGGTCTACACCCAGACGAACTGCTGCTTCAACGGTTTCGTCGAATTTGGCAGTCGCTGCCTTTTTCACAAGCTCTACAGCTTCTGAAGGCTCGTATGTTGCTTCGCTGTCGATCAGCTTAGCAGATTCCATGTATTTCTTACCATGTTTAGCCATGAAAATGTTCCTCCTTTGTGGTGTTAGCGGAAATTCCTCCCACATATTGCGGTCATGAATGACCGGTGCATCGAATACATATTAGTCTTCGATTGTGATACCCATACTGCGGGCAGTACCTTCAACCATACGCATTGCAGCTTCGATAGATGCAGCGTTCAGGTCGGGCATTTTTGTTTCAGCGATTTCACGAACCGCTGCGCGGCCGAGCTTCGCTACTTTTTTCTTGTTTGGTTCACCGGATCCTTTTTCTACTTTAGCAGCGATGCGAAGCAGAACGGCAGCCGGAGGAGTTTTAGTGATGAAGGTAAACGAACGGTCTTCAAATACTGTAATTTCAACCGGGATGATCAGGCCAGCCTGGTCGGCAGTACGAGCGTTGAATTCCTTACAGAATGCCATGATGTTGACACCTGCTTGACCTAACGCCGGACCTACTGGAGGCGCTGGATTCGCTTTCCCTGCAGGAATCTGCAGTTTCACCATTTTAATAACTTTTTTAGCCATGAGTGACACCTCCTTGCGTAAATAGTGGTATTCGAACGCTTAAAGCGTTCTCCCACAAGAAACCCTTGACACTGTTATATTTTCTCCACTTGAGTGAAATCCAACTCCAGCGGGGTTTCCCGTCCAAACATGTTAACATGCACTTTGATCTTGCTCTTGTCAGCCAAAATCTCTTCCACGGAGCCCACAAAATTCGCAAAGGGACCAACCATAATACGTACGGATTCCTTAATTTCGAAATCAATCTTCGCTTTAGGTTCAACCATGCCCATATGCTTCAGAATTTGTTCAACTTCTTCCGGAAGCAGAGCGGTAGGTTTAGATCCGGAACCTGTCGAACCGACAAATCCGGTAACGCCCGGCGTATTGCGGACAACATACCAAGAATCATCAGTCTGAACCATTTCGACCAAAACATAACCAGGATAAACTTTACGCATGACAGTTTTTTTCTTGCCATCCTTGTTTACCAGTTCTTCTTCCATAGGAACAAGAACACGGAATATTTTGTCTTCCATGCCCATGGACTCAACGCGTTTTTCCAAATTGGCCTTAACCTTATTCTCATACCCGGAATAGGTATGAACAACATACCATCTTTTTTCCATACAAGCCACCTGGGACCTCTCTAAATAATCGTTTCGATCAGAGCGGAAATACCGATGTCCAGAACCCAGAAGTAAAGCGCCATAACTACAATTGTACCGAGAACGATCAATGAATAGTTTTTCAACTCTTTACGGCTAGGCCAGCGAACTTTTTTGAGCTCGCTCCAGCTCTCAGTGAAAAAGGAAAACAATGACTTGAAACTACGTTTCACGCCGACTACACCTCCAAAGACTATCTGGTTTCGCGATGAGGAGTTTGCTCGTTACAGAACTTGCAAAATTTCTTCATCTCCAAGCGGTCGGGGTGATTTCGCTTGTTTTTGGTTGTCGCATAGTTTCTTTGTTTGCAACTTGTACAAGCCAAAGTGATAATTACCCGCATGATATGCACCTCCCGAAGACGTACTTCTAATCTTATAATTAGAAGACGCAAATATTGATCCTAAAAAAAACCCGCGAATTTAGGCCTACCTAAAACACTTTAGCATAATGTCAAGCTCTGTGTCAACGAAAGAATTCCCCATCGCACTGGGTAATTTCGGGTAATGTAGCCGTGTTCCATTCATTGTCTTGTTCTTGTCTTTCCCAGCTGTTCGCTGCCTTGTGCAAGGTCGTCATGAATGACTTCACGGACGGAATTTCTCGATAGAACATCGATAGGCACTATTCTTACCATTATGGAGCAATCCGACTATGAATAAACCTATTAGCAACGGCAATCCACTAAAATCCTGTCTTATCCATCAAAACTTGCATAAACACTAAAAAAAGACTCGATGACCGAGTCTTTCCTGTCCATTATATCATTAATTGTCACGCACTTCCAGATATCTTTCCAATTTACGTTTCACTCGCTGCAAAGCATTGTCGATCGACTTCACATGCCGCTTCAAATCTTCCGCAATCTCCTGATAGGACCTGCCGTCCAGATACAGCATCAGAACTTTGCGTTCGAGATCACTGAGAATCTCCGCCATCTTATCCTCCAGGCCGATAAATTCCTCCTGGTTAATAATCAGTTCTTCCGGATCCAGCACCTGAGTCCCGCAAATGACATCCATCAGCGTCCGGTCGGAATCTTCATCGTATATAGGCTTGTCCAAAGAGACATACGAATTAAGCGGTATATGCTTCTGGCGGGTAGCCGTCTTAATGGCGGTTATAATCTGACGGGTAATACAGAGTTCGGCAAAGGCCTTAAACGAAGACAGCTTATCGCCCTTGAAGTCACGAATTGCCTTATAAAGGCCTATCATGCCTTCCTGTACGATATCTTCACGATCCGCTCCAATCAGAAAATAAGAACGGGCCTTGGCACGTACGAAATTACGGTACTTGTTAATCAAGTGCTCCAATGCGCCACTGTCGCCACCACGGAAGATCTCGACAATTTCTTCATCACTTATGAAATCATACTCAGACAGCATTAATTCCTTGAGGTCGACACTCACCAAGAATCCCCCCGGCTGCAACGCAAGACACATCGTCACTTCTCGAAATATAGGATCAGTATATATTATGTTACCTTACACCGTCAACCGTATTTGTCCAAAAACAATCTTCTATAACAATTTTTGGAATTTAATCAATTGATTACGGGTTTCCGGATGCTTCATTGCCGCCGCCAATCCTCCAGGCGTTTCCGCATCTCCGGTGGAAGTTTCTCTTCCAGGGAATGCCGCTGGGAGCTGGTACCCTGCGGCTCGATAGCTTTCTTAACCTGCTTTTGATTTTCTTCGATCTCCAGCCGCAGCTCTCTGGCAGAAATCCGCAACGCACCTTGGGCAAAGATTACATGCTGCTCCACAAAATCGCTGGTTGCCACATAAATCTGCCGGCGGCGGTGAGCGAATTCTCCAACCAGCCGCTCAATGCATTCGTCTGCGGTTTCTTTTTCCTTAGTGAAAAAGACCTGCACCTTCCCCTGCACAAAGGAACGGCCAAGTCCCGGAACACGGTAAGCATCGAATACGGCAATGACGCGCCGCCCGGTGAATGCCTGATAATCGGCCAGCATATCCAGCAGCCGGTCGCGTGCTCCCTGCATGCCTGTCTCCGACAGTGCCGAAAGTTCCGGCCAGCCGCCGATCATGTTGTATCCATCCACAAGCAGCACATCGCGCCAGTCTGCCATAGCTATCCCTGTACTTGCCGGCGCCGCAATACCTCATACATAATGACGCCGGCCGCAACTGAGGCATTCAAAGAGTTGATCTTACCGGCCATTGGCAGCTTCAGCAGTACATCGCATTTTTCACGGATCAAGCGGCCCATTCCCTTGTTCTCATTGCCAATAACAACAGCTACCGGACCGGTGAAAATATCCGATTCATACAGGTTCTGATCCGTAGCAACATCTGTTCCGACCACCCAGACGCCCAGCTCCTTAAGCCGGTCTATAGTCTGGCCAAGATTGGTGACCCGTGCTACGGGAACATATTCTACAGCTCCAGCTGAGGTTTTGGACACGGTGGCCGTAATTTGCGCAGAGCGCCGTTTGGGCACAATCACCCCGTGTACGCCAGTGCAGTCAGCTGTCCGTAGAATGGAGCCCAAATTATGCGGATCTTCAATCTCATCCAACAGGATAAGAAAAGGCGGTTCCCCTTTGGCCTCGGCCGCAGCCAGAATATCGGCAACTTCCGCATAAGCGAACGGCGCAGCCTGAGCCACCACTCCCTGATGCTGCACTCCGGGTGCAAGCTGGTCCAGCTTCCGCTTATCTACATGCTGGATCACAATTCCCGCTTTGCGCGCTTCAGCAACGATCGGTGCGGTTAAATGCTTTTGCGCCGTTTCGGCGATCCAAATCTTGTTCAGTGTACGGCCGGCACGAAGCGCTTCAAGCACCGAATGCTTACCGGCCAGTATTTCTTCTTCTGTCTTTATTTCTTCTTCCATGTTCATGCCTCCTGTTCTATAAGTTTTATGGCCTCACTTGGGCCGGTTCATCATGTACTCTATACTGCTGTGGACAAGTTCTTGTATTCTCTCCTGCTGCCCTGTGTAATACAGGTGCCCGATCAGGCATTCAAAAGCGGTGGCATGGCGGTATTCCAGCACATCCGCATTTTTGGGGATCGTCCCTGACTTAGCGTTCCGTCCTTGCCGGGCGACATCCTTCTCCTCATCCGTGAGCATCGGGTCAAGAAAGGCAAGAATGGTGCTTTGCGCCTTAGCCGAGACCAGTCCGGTTGCCGTGCGGTGCAAGTGATTCGGACGCAGATTCGTCAGCGAGATCAGATATTGGCGGACAGCCACTTCATAAATCGCGTCTCCCGCATAAGCGAGCACGATTGGCGAGAGCTGCCGGACCGGCTTGGAGGGTTCATACGGGAACCAAGCGTTGTTCACATTGAACTCGCCGCTCATTTACGACGCCACCGCATTCCTTGTGGAGTATCTTCAAGCAGGATGCCCAAACGGTTCAACTCGTCGCGGATTTCATCGGACCGTCCCCAGTTCTTATTCTTGCGCGCTTCTGCCCGCTCTGCGATCAGCCGCTCCACATCTTCACTTGCGACCTCTTCTTCAAGCTCGGGAGCAAGGCGCAGAACCGCATTCATCTCCGAAAAAGCCTTCAGCAGCGCCGCAAAATCCGCGGATTTCGCCTCGTTGTTCGCAAGCGTAAGATTCGCAAGGCTTACCCAGTCGAATACAGCAGTGATCGCATCCGGGGTATTAAAATCATCCTGCATTTTAGCATGGAAGGTCTCCAGTATATTCGCCAGGCGATCCACGGTCTCTGCGCTCGCTGCTTCCACAGCCCCTTCAGGAGCAAGTTCCAGACGATGCTTCACATTACTCTCTGCCAGCGCGATCCGCTCGGCGCTTTTCTCGGCAGACAGCAGCGCTTCTTCCGAAAAGTTCAGCGGATTGCGGTAATGGGTGGAGAGCATGAAATAACGGATCGTTCCAGCTTTGAAACGCTGGCGGATATCCTTGACTAGCAGCCCGTTGCCGAGCGATTTCGACATTTTCTCGTCTCCGATGTTGAGAAATCCGTTGTGCATCCAATAGTTCGACAGCGGCTTGCCGGTCAGCACTTCCGTTTGTGCACATTCGCATTCATGATGCGGGAACTGTAGATCCTGCCCTCCGCCGTGGATATCAATAGTATCGCCCAAATATTCACGGACCATGGCCGAGCACTCGATATGCCAGCCGGGACGTCCATTCCCCCAAGGGCTGTGCCAATGGATTTCACCCGGTTTGGCCGCTTTCCATAGCACAAAATCCTCGGGTTTCTCCTTGCGCGAATCCACTTCCACACGAATCCCGAATTGCAGCTCCCCGAGATTCTGGCGGGACAGCTTGCCGTAATCGGCAAATTTGCCCGTGCGGTAATATACATCGCCGCCGTTCTCATAAGCATAACCTTTTGCTTCTAGCTCCTTAATGAGCTCAATGATCAGATCCATACTTTGTGTAACCCGCGGATTCATTGTTGCCGGCTTTACGCCCAGACCGGCAAGATCTTCACCGTAGGCAGCGATAAAAATTTCAGCAACTTCAGCTACGGTAGTATTCATTTCCTCCGCTTTGCGGATCAGCTTATCATCGACATCGGTGAAATTGGTAATATATCGCACCTCATTGCCGATTGCCTCTAAATAATTGCGGACCGTATCAAAAACGATAACAGGTCTGGCATTTCCGATATGCATATAGCCGTAGACGGTTGGTCCGCATACGTACATTTTTACCTCGCCTGACTTCAGAGGCACAAACTGCTCCTTGCTGCGACTCATTGTGTTGTAGATTTGCAAAGCCATGCTGTTCCCAATCCTTTCTGATGTTCCGGCATTCACTGGAATACCGGGATGCTTAAATTTCATAGTCACCTATATATTGCTGGCTCTCCAGCCGCCGCTGCTCGGCTTTCTGCTTATCCTCGTTCCCGAGCTGTTCCCGGATTTCCTCAATCTCCTTCTGCAGGAAACGCAGGGAATCTACCAGCGGATCCGGCATCTTGGTATGATCGAGACGGTCGGATACCCGTTCCCCGTTGCGCTTGACCACTCGGCCGGGATTGCCTACCACAGTGCTGTTATTGGGCACTTCACGCAGTACAACCGCGTTGGAGCCGATATTGGAATTATCGCCGATCCGGAATGATCCCAGTACTTTCGCACCGGAACCAATTACAACATTATTGCCGACAGTAGGATGACGTTTCCCTTTTTCCTTACCGGTTCCCCCAAGCGTAACCCCTTGATAGATAATAACATCATCACCGATTTCACAAGTTTCGCCAATGACTATCCCCATGCCATGGTCGATAAACAACCGATCCCCGATACGGGCGCCAGGATGAATTTCGACACCGGTCATAAACCTGCTGATCTGTGAAACGATGCGCGCCAGCGTAAACCAGCCCCGTTTGTAAAAAGAGTGGGCCATCCGATGACCCCAAATGGCGTGAAGTCCGGCATAAGTGAAGACAACCTCGAATCTGCTGCGGGCTGCGGGATCGTTGTCGAATACTGCCCGAATGTCCGACTTGATATGCTTAAACATCACGGTTCCCCTCTTCTTGGCTTCCCCGCCTCCTGTTTACAGGTACGCATAAGGAAGGTATTGGCGCAGCCCACTATCTATCTCTCTACACGTTTGCCGCGGGCTTAGGCTTGGTCAGAAATCCATCTTTATGTCCAAAGAATCTGCTCTCCTATTTCAACAAAAAACGCCTCTGCAGCTAAAAGCTGCAGAGGCGTGTAACCGCGGTTCCACTCTGCTTGGATGATTGCATATTCCCCAGCCCAACATTCCGGCCTCTGGATGCAGCATCCCTCTTGCGTCATTAACGGCAACGTTCCCGGCACAGTCTAACGTCCCTTAAGGGAACGCTCAACCCTGCAGCTCACAGGCGCATGTTCAGCGGCGGACAAATGAATAACTTCCAGCCTCTTAAGGAAGTTCCTCACGAGGTTATTCTCTCTGGCAATTGTCCTTATGCGCTTACTTTTCCTGATCACAGCTATTACAATATTCTTCTATCTTAGCGAAAAGATAAGGGACTGACAAGAGGTTTGCCCCCAGGTCATCAAAGCTTAGGCCCCTTTGATTTGTGATTTCAAACGTTCAATGACTCGGTTCCGGCCCAGCAGGGCAATCGTCACATTCAGGTCACGGCCATGTGTCTGACCCGTCAAAGCGACACGGATTGGCATAAACAGCGCTTTTCCTTTGTGGCCCGTCTCTTTCTGCACTTCTTTAATCAGAACAGCCATATTGCTGGCAGTGAAGTCTTCAGTACCTTCCACCTTGGCCAGAAAAGCGGAGAGAACTTCAGAAACCTGGCTCTCAGCCAGAATCTGAGCCGCTTCCGTTTCGAGCTCCACATGGCTGCGGAAGAACATTTCGGACAGCCCGACAATATCCGATGCAGCCGTCAGCTGCTCCTGGTACAGTGCAACAAGTGTTTCCGCCCAGGTCTGCTGTTCATCATTAAGCTGAGCCGGGAGTCTTCCCGCCTTTTGCAGATGAGGAATGGCCAGTGCTGCAATCCGCTTCGGATCCGCATGCTTAATGTAGTGATTGTTCAAATGAGCCAGCTTGTTCGTGTCGAACACAGCGGGACTCTTGGACAGGCGGTCAGCGGTAAAGATCGAGATCAGCTCTTCTTTATTAAAGATTTCCTCTTCACCTTCCGGAGACCAGCCAAGCAAGGAGATGAAGTTAAAGAGCGCTTCCGGCAGATAGCCGAGCTGATCATACTGCTCGATGAATTGAATAATGGATTCATTCCGTTTGCTCAGCTTCTTGTGGTCATCGCCGACAATCAGCGTCATATGACCAAATAGCGGCGGTTCCCAGCCAAGTGATTCATAAATCATCAGCTGGCGCGGCGTATTGGAGATATGGTCTTCCCCGCGCAGCACGTGGGAGATTTCCATCAGATGATCATCTATCGCTACAGCAAAGTTATAGGTCGGAATTCCGTCCTTCTTCACGATTACAAAATCGCCCATTTCTTTAGTAGTAAAAGAAATGCTGCCTTTTACGATGTCCTCAAAGGTATATGTGCGATCTTCCGGCACCCGGAAGCGGATGCTGGCAATACGTCCTTCCGCTTCAAACGCGAGGCGTTGTGCCTCTGTCAAATCGCGGTGCTTGCCGGAATAACGCGGAGTTTCGCCGCGGGCCGTCTGTTCCTCACGTTCCGCTTCCAGCTCCTCTTCGGTGCAATAGCAGCGGTAAGCCAGACCGCGGTCTAGCAAATCCTGCCAGTAGATACGATACAAATCAAGGCGTTCGGTCTGGCGGTAAGGGCCGTATTCTCCGCCAACATCGACGCTCTCATCCCAGTCTACTCCCAGCCACTTCAAGTATTTCAGCTGGCTTTCTTCCCCGCCGGCGACATTGCGCTTTACATCTGTATCTTCGATCCGGATAATGAATTTTCCGCCCAGATTACGGGCAAATAAATAGTTAAACAGTGCTGTTCTGGCATTTCCGATATGTAAATGTCCCGTAGGGCTCGGTGCGTAACGCACCCGGACTTGATCCGCCATAGTATTCCCTCCGCTTCATAATGGTTAAAATTAGGTCACTTGCAGCCATCTCAAGATGATATCACATCTTGGAGCAGGCAGACAATAGATTGTGCCGCAATTCCTTCGCCGCGTCCGGCAAATCCGAGCTGTTCGGTAGTGGTCGCTTTTACATTCACTTTCGAGGTTTCCGCTCCAAGCGCGCGGGCAATGATCTCAGTCATCTGCGGGATGTACGGAGCCATCTTTGGCTTCTGGGCAATAATAGTTGAGTCGATATTGCCGAGCCTATAGCCACGCTCGCGGGCAAGACTCCATACCTGCTCCAATAGCTTCAGGCTGTCCGCATCCTTGAAGGCCGGATCGGTGTCGGGAAAATGCCTGCCGATATCACCAAGCCCAAGCGCCCCCAGAATAGCATCACTTACCGCGTGCAGCAGCACATCCGCATCGGAGTGCCCCAGCAGCCCTTTTTCATAAGGAATGGTGACTCCGCCAATAATACACGGTCTTCCCTCTACCAGCTGGTGTACATCAAAACCTTGTCCTACAGCTATCATGCTTAACCCTCTCCCCTGTTACTTTCTGTAAATTCGGCAAAATCGAGGTCTTCCGGCGTTGTGATCTTTATGTTCCTGTAGCTTCCCTCCACCACAGATACCGGAATCCCGCTGCGCTCGGCCAGGCTGGAGTCATCGGTGCCAATAAATCCTTCCCGCTCCGCCGCGGCATACGCCGCAAGCAAATCAGACAGACGAAAAGTCTGCGGGGTCTGAATCGCCCACAGACTTCGCCGATCCGGCGTAGACAGCACCTTACCATCACCGTCTACCTGCTTGATCGTATCCTTTACCGGCACTGCAAGTACGGATGCGCCGACCGCTCTGGCCCGTTCGTAGCAAGCATCAATCTCACTCTCCTGCACGAATGGACGTACACCGTCATGCACCATGACCCAGTTGGTGTCCAGCTGCTTTAGCCCCAAATGTACGGAGTGCTGACGTTCGGAGCCTCCGGGAACGACAGCCTTCACTTTGTCCAGCTTATAGGCCTCTACCCATTCCCGGCAGCGTTCTATGTCCTCCTGGCCAGCAACCAGTACAATTCCAGAGATAAGCTCATGCTGCTGGAACACCTCCAGCGTATGCACGATAATGGGTTTGCCTTGAAGCAGCAAATATTGCTTGCTCTCGGCGGTCCCCATCCGTGTTCCTCTGCCTGCCGCCACAATCACGGCGCCCACACTGTTTGACATTCTTTTTGCTCCTGTCTTTCACGTATATCCCCATCATAACGTGTTTGGCGGTCATTTCCAACCCAAAAGACATTTTGCGGTATGGCTTCTTGCTTATTGCGCTTTTTCCAGCAGCTTCGGTTTGGCAAAAATCATTCTGCCGGCTGAGGTCTGCAGCACACTTGTAACCAAAACCTCCATCGTCGTGCCGATGTACTCGCGTCCGCCTTCAACGACAATCATTGTTCCATCATCGAGATAGGCTACCCCTTGTCCATGCTCCTTGCCGTCTTTAATGACCTGTACGATAATCTCCTCTCCCGGCAGAACAACCGGTTTTACCGCATTTGCCAGATCGTTGATATTAAGTACGGAAACCCCCTGCAGCTCACAGACCTTATTGAGATTGAAATCATTGGTTACCACCTTGCCGCGCAGCACTTTGGCGAGCTTGACCAGCTTGCTGTCCACCTCGGAGATCTCTTCGAAATCGCCTTCGTAGATAAGCACCTTCACATCCAGTTCTTTCTGGATCTTATTGAGTATATCTAGACCGCGCCGGCCACGGTTGCGTTTCAGCAGATCGGAAGAATCGGCGATGTGCTGAAGCTCTTCCAGAACAAACTCAGGGATGACAATCGTCCCCTCGATAAATCCCGTTTTGCAGATATCGGCAATCCGCCCGTCAATAATGACGCTGGTATCGAGAATTTTATGCTCCTCCAGTCCGCGGCCCTCCGGTTCAGCCGATTGTCCCCAGCGCCCGGTTGTCCAAAGCGAGGCCAACTCCTCTTTCTTCTCCAGACCGATCCGCAGCCCCATATAACCCAGAGCTAGCGTGGCAGCCACCTGCACCAGCTCACCTGCCTTCCCCAGCCAGTCCATGGCCGGATGGAGCAGCAGGGACAACAGCAGCCCTCCAGTAAGTCCTGCGGCACCTGCGGCCAATTCATTCATCGGAATTCGCGAGCAGTACAACACCGCCTCATGCAGCTTTGAACCTGCCCACTCCGCGCATAAAGTCCCCGCAAACAAAAAAATAATGGCACCCAGCACCGTAAATAAAATGCTTCCTTCCACAGGCAGGTTTTCCCCCAGCTTTCCCATTCCCTCCGGGAACCCTTTTTCTGCCGTATGGTATAGCGAAAAACCGGACCAGGCTCCGCATAACCCGGCTAGCGTCAACATCACTTTTTTCCACATAACCTTAAGCACCTCCTTTTATTCATCCTAAAATGATCTATACTTCACCAGTATGTTCCAATTTTCAGGACGGTAATCGGGGGTTGCTTATTTTTTCTCATACTTTTACCTTACCGCTCCTGTAAAGATTCCCAGGAACTCCTATTCCCGTTGAAAACAGGGGGGCCCTGGCATATAATGAACTCAATTACGAACCCAGGGGTGAATGAAAAATGAGCGCACCAAGTTTACAGGCCTTTCAGGATCAAGTCTCCGAACTGCTGCTCCGTCACCGTAGTCTTCTGGATGTAATGTCCAAGAACGGGCAGAGCAGCGCATCCGTCAACCGTGCCGTTGTCAAGGCCATTACCGAATGCGGCTGTATTCAGCTGCATGCCACCAAACAGGTGTTCGAGCCCGCTTTGGGACTTGAACAAGCTAAGGAACTCGCAGGAACTCATCTTGAGGGCCAGCTGTGTGAGAACTGCCGTGAAGTTGTCGCCTCCGAGCTGGGGCGGGAATTGTTCTATATGTCTGCACTGTGCAATCTGCTTGACATTAATATGGACGAGGTTGTAGTGAAGGAATCGCAGAAATGCGCTACGCTCGGTTTGTTCAACCTATCCTAATCATGGCTGCAGACGCTCTTGTATGCTTTCTTCATTCGTTCAACCGAAAAAGGCTTTGCCGTCCACTGAGGTCAGGGAGGGCAAAGCCTTTTTCGGTATATATAAAGGAACTATCATACAGAGGAATAACTTGCATACTACCCGTTCTTGGAGTGATAGATCTTGTCTTCCGAACGTCTTCTGCGGCGGTGACGGCGACGTGCCGTGAGCCGGTCAATATTATGCTTAAATCCGTACAAAGCATACAGCGCGAGCAGTCCAAAGATCATCTTGGCAATCTGCTCCGGGAACACAACTGCTACTGCTACCGCCACAATAATCACTAACGGCGCACCAACGACCGCTTTTTTGGGCAGTCCGATCTTCTTGAAGTTAGGGTATTTGACTGTGCTGACCATCAGATAAGATAAGAGCAAAGTGGCAACAATCATGAATGGAGCAGAAACATCTTTATGAAAAAGAGCCAGTGTGGCGAGCACGCCACCTGCAGCAGGAATAGGCAAACCGACAAAATATCCGGGGATTCCCGGGCGGACATTAAAACGGGCCAACCGCAGCGCCCCGAATACCGGGAATATTGCTGTTACAGTCCAGCCGAGCGCAGAACTCAAATCCTGCAGGCTTGTAAGATACATAATTAGCGCAGGTGCCACACCAAAGGATACGACATCGGATAGGGAATCCAGCTCTTTGCCAAATTCACTCTCGCAGCCCAGCGCCCGCGCTACACGGCCATCTAGTCCGTCAAGCAGCATAGCGATAATCACCATGATAGCGGCCATGCTAAGCTTGCCGTCAAACGCCATCATGATACCAAACATTCCAAGCATCAGGTTACCAATGGTAAAAAGACTCGGAATTGATTTTTGTATCATTTCTTCACCTCTATTTTATTACTTTGAGCCTAACTTCTTCAATATTACGTGATTGTATGTTATTTACATTTGCCTGTCAATAAGAACTTGTTTCTGCAGACGTTTAAGTCCGTCTTGGATATTTCGTGCCCGAACCTCTCCGATTCCATCGACCTCATCGAGTTCCGCGATGCTCGCGGTCATCAGATTCGGCAGCATTTCGAAGCGCTCCACCAGATTGTGGATGATCACATTCGGCAGGCGTGGAATCTTATTAAGCAGCCGGTACCCGCGCGGAGTAACGACTTCCTCGGAGGCAATCGCTGTAGAGGAATAACCAAGCAGACGGGCAATATGATTGTCATCCATCAGCTCATCGTCGCTGGAACGTTTGAGTCCGGCAATAATTTCGCGGATTTTGTCCTCCTGTTCCTCTCTTGCATAGTCTCTGTACAGAAGCCATGCTTCTTCCTCTGTATTTCCAACCAGTTCTTCCATCTGCATGCTGATCAAGCGCCCTTCGTTGCCGAGTTCGTTGATATAGCGCTTGATTTCCATTTTAATGCGCAGTACCATCTCCACCCGCTGGATCACCCCGACAACTTCAACCACGGTAACGATGCCTTCATATTCAGAAGCGGAAAGGTTCGTTAAACCCTGGGTAAGTACTGCTTTGTACTTCTCAAGGGTTTGTATAGCCTGGTTGGCCTTGGCCAGAATTGCCCCAATCTCCTTAAGCGCATAACGGATGGAACCTTGATATAGGGTAATGATGTTGCGCCGCTGGGAAATGGATACCACCAGCTTGCCCGTCTGCTTGGCGACACGCTCTGCAGTGCGGTGGCGGATCCCTGTCTCAATGGATGAGATGGAGGAATCGGGAATAAGCTGCGTATTTGCGTACAGTATCCGCTTCAAATCCTCGCTCAGAATAATGGCTCCGTCCATTTTGGCTAATTCATATAAATAATTGGGTGAAAAATCGCAGTTAATGGAGAAGCCCCCATCGACAACTTCCATCACCTCAGGGCTGTATCCGACAACAATCAAAGCTCCTGTCTTTGCACGCAGCACATTCTCCAGACCTTCCCGGAAGGGAGTTCCGGGTGCCGCCATCCTCAGCAGATCATTCATATTATCTAATTGATTATATTCTTTCATCTTCCTATGCCCCCTAATCTAACGCGACCGATAGTGCATCTGCTACGGTACTGACGCCAATAATCTGGATATCCTGCGGATGTTTCCAGCCTTTCATGCTCTTCTCTGGCATAATCACTCTCCGGAAGCCAAGTTTAGACGCTTCCTTCACCCGCATTTCCGCGCGTGAGACCCCCCTGACCTCACCGGTGAGACCGACTTCACCAAAGAAGACATCATAAGGCTTGGTTGATATATCGCGGAAGCTGGAAGCAATGCTGATAGCTACAGCCAAATCTACTGCCGGTTCATCCAGCTTTACCCCACCGGCAACGTTCAGATAAGCATCCTGGTTTTGCAGGAACATCCCCATCCGCTTCTCCAGCACTGCAATAATAAGCGCCATCCGCTGGTGGTCCATACCTGTGCACATCCGGCGGGGGGAAGGGAAATGAGTTGCAGCGACAAGTGCCTGAAGCTCAACAAGCACCGGTCTGGTTCCTTCCATACTCGCCACTACTGCTGAACCCGCTACACCTAGCGGACGTTCGGACAAGAACAGCTCGGAGGGATTCTCCACTTCTGTAAGCCCGATCTCCCCCATCTCAAAGATACCGATCTCGTTGGTTGAACCGAAGCGGTTTTTGACTGCCCGCAGCAACCGGTACGTATGATGCCGCTCTCCTTCAAAATAGAGCACGCAATCCACCATATGCTCCAGCATTCGGGGCCCGGCAATCGCGCCTTCCTTGGTGACATGACCAACAAGTACGGTTGCGATCCCGCGAATTTTGGCGATACGCATAAATCTTGTCGTACATTCCCGAACCTGTGTCACGCTGCCAGGTGCACTGGTTACTTCCGGCATGAATACCGTCTGGATGGAGTCAATGACGAGGAACTGAGGTTTGATCTGTTCAATGGCTTCCTCGATGCTTTCCATATTCGTCTCGCACAGTACATACAGCTCTGCCGACAACGCCCCGAGGCGATCGGCACGGAGTTTGGTCTGCCGAACAGATTCTTCTCCCGAGATGTACAATACGCGTAAACCTTGAGTAGTCAATGCATGCGAGGTCTGCAGCAGCAGGGTTGACTTCCCGATGCCGGGGTCGCCTCCGACCAGCACCAGCGAACCCGGCACAATACCTCCGCCGAGAACCCGGTTAAGCTCACCGATGCCTGTCAATATACGGGGCTCTTTGTCACTTTCTATATTTATGATCGATTGCGCCTTTTCTTTACTCTGAAAAATAGGTGCATTCATTCCTTGTGTTTTGACTACGCTTTCGGTCTCCTCAACCATGGAGTTCCATGCCTGGCAGCCCGGGCATTTGCCGAACCACTTCGGCGATTCGTAGCCGCATTCGGTGCAGAAAAATTTAGTTTTTGGTTTAGCCATGTGTACTCCTTACCGTCTGAACTGCTTAAATTGCGGATAATTTTCTCTTATTCAAAGTTTACCATTTCTGCACCTTGAACGGAAGGTCAGTTCAGAGCTACTTTTGAGGAGTATCTCATTAACTTTCCTGAAATTCGGATGAATTATCACCAAAAGGGTCTGAACAGCAACAAAAAGCCCCCGCCCCTCTATACGGAGGAACGGGAGCTATGTTTCACAGATGGATATTATTTCTCAGTTTCTACTTCTTTTTCCAGGGAAGCTGCTGGCGGCTCAACGGTAGTTACGACAAGCTCACCGTTCACCTCATCAATCTTGAGGGAATCACCTTTTTTGATGTTGCCCTTCAGCAGTTCTTCAGACAGCCGGTCCTCAATATGCTTCTGGATCGCCCGGCGAAGCGGACGTGCGCCGAAGGCTGGATCATAGCCCTCTTTGGCCAGGAAGGCTTTGCCTCCCTCTGTCAGCTCAAAGTCCACATCGTACTCACGCAGCCGCTTGCGCAGCTCATCGGACATCAGCGTAACAATTTCTGCGATATGCTTTTCTTCCAGAGAGTGGAAGACAATGATCTCATCGATCCGGTTCAGGAACTCGGGACGGAAGCTCTTCTTCAGCTCATCCATAACCTTGCCCTTCATATTGGTGTAGTCTGCTCCCGCATCCTGCACCGCTGTGAAGCCCAGTGTCGAATTCTTCTTGATCGCCTGCGCTCCTACATTGGAGGTAAGAATGATCAGAGTGTTGCGGAAATCGACCACGCGGCCTTTGGAATCGGTCAGACGGCCGTCTTCCAGCACCTGCAGCAGGATGTTGAATACTTCTGGATGAGCCTTCTCAATTTCGTCCAGCAGTACTACGGAATATGGTTTACGGCGTACCTTCTCGGTCAATTGTCCGCCTTCTTCATAACCCACATAACCTGGAGGCGCTCCTACCAAACGGGAAGTGGAGTGTTTCTCCATATACTCCGACATATCAATCCGGACCACCGCATTCTCATCACCGAACATTGCTTCAGCAAGCGCCCGTGCCAGCTCGGTTTTACCAACCCCGGTTGGACCCAGGAAGATGAAAGAACCCATAGGGCGTTTAGGATCCTTAAGTCCTGCACGTGCCCGGCGGAGGGCCCGGCTGACTGCCTTGACGGCTTCGTCCTGGCCGATTACCCGTTCATGCAGGATAGACTCCATATTAAGCAGACGGTCGGTTTCCTCTTCCTTCAGCTTGCTGACCGGTATGCCGGTCCAACTGGCTACCACTTGAGCGATATCCTCCGGTGTAACCTGCGAGTCGGTGCGGCCTTGCTTCTCTTTCCACTGGTTCTTGGTCGTGTCCAGTTCCTCGCGGATCTTTTGCTCCGTATCCCGCAGTGCTGCAGCCTTCTCGAATTCCTGGCTCTGTACGGCTGAATCCTTCTCCTTGCGGATATCATCCAGACGCATTTCCAGTTCCTTCAGATTCGGCGGAATCGTGTAAGAATTCAATCTTACCTTAGAACCGGCTTCATCAATCAGGTCAATTGCTTTGTCCGGAAGGAACCGGTCAGGAATGTAACGGTCGGACAGTTTTACAGCCTCTACGATGGCTTCATCCGTGATCTTCACACGGTGATGGGCTTCATAACGGTCACGTAGTCCGTAAAGAATCTGTACAGCTTCCTCAGGAGAAGGCTGATCCACCGTAATAGGCTGGAAGCGGCGTTCCAAGGCTGCATCTTTCTCAATATATTTGCGGTATTCATCCAGCGTAGTGGCACCGATGCATTGCAGCTCTCCACGGGCCAGAGCCGGCTTCAGGATGTTGGAGGCGTCAATGGCACCTTCCGCACCGCCTGCACCGATCAGGGTGTGCAGCTCGTCAATGAAGAGCACGATGTTTCCTGCCTGGCGAATCTCATCCATAATCTTCTTAAGGCGGTCTTCAAACTCACCGCGGTATTTGGTTCCGGCTACTACAGAACCCATATCCAGAGTCATTACGCGTTTGTCGCGCAGCGTTTCCGGAATTTCATTATTGATGATCTTTTGGGCCAGACCTTCGGCAATGGCTGTTTTACCAACCCCAGGCTCACCGATCAGCACCGGATTGTTCTTCGTCCGGCGGCTCAGCACCTGAATGACACGTTCAATTTCCTTACTGCGGCCAATAACCGGATCCAGGTTGCCATCCTTGGCATAGGCGGTAAGGTCACGGGCCAGGCCATCCAGCGTTGGTGTGCTGACATTGGCAGGCGCACCGCTGTGGCTGGAAGTAGCTTCGCTGCTGCCGAGCAGCTGCAGCACTTGCTGGCGGGCCTTGTTAAGGCTGATCCCCAGGTTGTTAAGTACACGGGCAGCTACACCCTCGCCTTCACGGATAAGTCCGAGCAGGATATGCTCAGTGCCGACGTAAGTGTGTCCCAGCTTGCGGGCTTCGTCCATCGACAGCTCAATAACTTTTTTGGCACGAGGAGTATACGCGATGTTTGTTGGCTGCTCCTGTCCTCTGCCGATCAGTGTTTCCACTTCATCCTGAATTTTCTCAAGACCCAGACCAAGTCCGATTAGAGCTTTCGCGGCTATGCCGTCTCCTTCACGAATCAGTCCGAGCAAAATATGTTCTGTCCCAATGTTGTTGTGTCCCAAACGAACAGCTTCTTCTTGCGCCAGCGCCAGCACTTTTTGTGCGCGTTCCGTAAATCTTCCAAACATCATATCTCCTGCACCTCCACGAATAATAAATATCTATAATTAATGTTGTGATCCCAGTGTTTCCCGGAGCAGCTTTGCCCGGTACATATCACGTTCAGTAGCCGTGAGCTCATCGCCGAACAGCTTTTGCAAAAATCCGGGCTGTGTCTTGACATTCAGCTCATTCAGCACTGAAATCGAAGGCCCTTCCAGTATCCCCAAATCGACTCCAAGCCGCAAATCGGATAACCGCTGGGCCGACTCTTTAAGCTCCATTACTGCCGCATAGGACAAAATGCCGTAAGAACGTTTAATCCGGTCGGTAATCCGCAGTGCGGAATCAACCAGCAGGCGTTCACGGGCATTCCGTTCATGCTCTATAATCTGGGTGACCACACTGTGAAGATTCTCAATGATTTCACTTTCGGTCTGTCCCAGCGTAATCTGGTTGGATATCTGAAAGATGTTCCCTACTGCTTCGCTGCCCTCACCATAAATTCCTCTTACGGTCAGTCCCACCTGATTTACAGCGGATAGAATCCGGTTGATCTGATGGGTCATAACCAGTGCCGGCAAATGCAGCATCACCGAGGCTCTTAGCCCGGTTCCTACATTGGTGGGACAACTCGTTAAGTACCCTCTTCTATCATCAAAGGCATAATTGACAGAAGCCTCAAAAATATCGTCGATGGCCGTAGCCCTTACCCAAGCCTCTTTAACCTGCAGGCCGGGAAACAGACATTGAATCCGGAGGTGGTCTTCCTCATTGATCATGATGCTGACCGACTCATCCTCGTTCAGAATGACCGCTCCACCCCGTGAATCATTGGCTAGATTTGGACTGATCAGATGTTTCTCCACCAGCACTTTTTTATCCAGCTCATCCAGCTCATCCAGCTTCAGCAGTTGAAAGGTACCAAAGTCCGCTGCAGCTTCTCCCTGAAACACGGGTGCCAGCTGCTCCAGCGCCTCTTCCGCCTGCTCGGCAGATGCCAGCAAAGGAAAAGGCAGGTGCTCCAGATTGCGGGCGATACGCATACGGCTGCTGATTACAATCTCAGAATGGCTGCCACCGCAGCGCATCCAGTCACTAAGCGCTTGTTCGGTAAACCGGAGACTTGACATGCCGCATCCCCCCTATATATGAAAGACTTTACTCTTGTGCCATTTCTTTTTCAAGTCGGCGGATCTGATCCCGCAGCTCGGCTGCAGTTTCGAACTCCTCTTGCATAATGCTTTGCTGCAATTCCAACTTCAGTTCATCAATTTGCCGTTTGCACATAATTTGTGCCCCCGCACGTTTTGGCAGCTTGCCTACATGAGCGGTACTGCCATGCACTCTTCGGAACAGCGGATCCAGCGTGCTGTCAAAATATTTATAGCAGGAGCTGCAGCCGAACCGTCCAAGTTTGCTGAACTGGGAATACGTCATGCCGCAATTCTCGCATTTCAGTCCCTGTGCATTTTGGGTTGCCGCGGATTTCTCCTTGCCGGAACCTTCCAGATCCAGTAAACCGGAGAGCAGGCTGTGAATGGAGAACCCGCCCGCGGTTCCGGGAATTAACTCCCCCTTCTCCCGCGCACAGCTTTCACAAATATGAAATTCCGTCTTCTCTCCACTCACAATTTTGGTGAAATGAAGGGTAGCCGGTTTGACGCCGCATTCCTGGCAAAGCATAAGCGGTGTCCCCCTTACCATTCGTATTATTTACCAAGCAAAGAAATCAGCATGGCTTTCATAATCTTGGCACGAATCTCATCCCGGTAGGGCAGATTAATCGTCAGACAATCCCGGGAAACAGCGGCGCGCATGAGACACGCTTCACGCTTGGTTAAGAACAGGGCCTCCTCAAGCTGGTAGATCAGCCCTTCGGCGGAATTCTGGTCAATATCATTGCCTATCGTGGATTTGAGATGTGCGTAAAGCGCCACATTCTGAGGAAGCTCAAAGCGCTGAATCCGGATGTAACCTCCGCCTCCACGTTTGCTCTCGACCACATAGCCCTTCTCCAAAGTAAAGCGCGTACTGATGACATAATTGATCTGCGACGGTACACAGGAAAACTGGTCCGCCAGATCATTACGCTGAATTTCCACCGTACCTTCGGGACTTTCATGCAAAATATTCTTCAGATATTGTTCGATAATATCGGAGATATTACGCATCACTCATCCTCCAGTGTTCAAAGCGTTAGGGTAATTCTTGCTGTACATCCGTCCGTCGGTGATCTCTTAAGAACTTAACCGAAGCACCTGATGGCGAATCGGACACAATGTCCTGCCTTTCAGGCTTTACAACTTAGGAGAGACTGATTTTGGGATGCGTTGACTTTGACTTTCTTTGACTTTTTTCATATTATAACATATTCTCACTGAATTCCAAGTGGTTAGTCTTATTTTTTACTTATTGCCGCCATTGTATTCGGAATAACCCTTAGATCAACATGCATTTTTTAATATGAAAAATAAAAAGCTCTCCCTGCTTCATTCAGCGCGGAAGAGCTGCTTACGATCAAAAGAAATCAAACAATGCGGTCCGTGCCTGCGGCATAATCCCTTTCAGCCACTCCACCGCTTCTAGACTGCCGGTTAACTGCCCACAGCGGTGCAATTCTCCCGGACGTTTGTATCCAAGCAGCAGCACCGTCAATGTTCCAATACCGCAGCGCAAATCTGCCTGCTCTCCGTTACCCTCTACTTGTATTAAAGATGCCTCGCCTTGCTGATCGACCTTCCACTCCCACAGCCCTTCGTTCCAAGGGGCATGCTCATCCTCAATATACAACGTGTGCTTTTGCAGCTCACTCTGTTCCTTAAAGGTGAGTCCTTCCACAAAGGCTTTGGCATTAACAATACGCGCCATAAAATAAGGATAATTCTCCTGCGGAATACGGGGATCCGGAAGCAAAAACGGCAGCATATCATCGGCTGGCACCAGCTTTAATTTCGCAGCGGTGACCATCGAATCATGGTTAGCGAGAAAAGTCCACAATCCCCGGCGGGCTTCTTCGTCCATAAAAATGAATTCATCAATAACCAGTTCTTTGTTCTCTATTTTATAAAGCACATAACCTCCCGGTTCACCCGCTGCAGAATAAAACACACAATGATGTGTATCCTCATCCACTACGCTGTTCTCCCACCATTCACGATCACGAAGCAGCGCACCGTTATACCCGGAAGCAAAGCGCCCGTATAACTGTTCCAATACTTCAATGTTCGCTTTATCGCGCTCTACATGCCCCTCCATTTCGGCCTTCCGCGGAAACTTGCCCACCGGTATCGTGTACTTCTTATATTCACAGTAGATCTCCCACCCAAACCTGCGGTAAAAAGGAATCAAGAAGGGATGCAGGAAGGATAATGTATGACCTGACTCGTTCATTGTTTGCAGCGTGTGGGACAAAAGCTTGGCCACAAGTCCCTGTCTGCGGTTCTCCGGCCATGTCGCCACTCCGGCAATCCCACCCATGGAGACCGCTTTGCCTTGCACATACACCTGAAAAGGCAGCAGTGTCAGCTTCGCACTTAGCTCCCCTTCCTCAAAAATGCCCCAGACTCCTTCCGGCTTGAACTTTTGTTTGGATTTCACTCTGTCGTCACCGTTAAGTTTGAATTGAAAAGCGTACTCGGACAAGCCAAGGCTTGCCTCAAAATCCTCCAGCTGCAATTGCCTGATCTCCAATACCTTCACCTCATTATCAAATAGAATAGTGCTTATTAAGAGTATATCAAGCCCAGAAACGGTACGCGAATCCGCCAAGAAAGATTATATAGAATCCAATGGTTATCCACAACTTATACACAGCAGCACAAAGAACCGGAAAGAATATCTTTCCGGCAAAAAATAGTTATCCACGATTCCACAGTCTCTATCCACAAATTCCACATATTATCCACAAAACCCGTGTATTACTTGGATTTTCTCTTGACGAATCTCCGAGAATATGTCTTTCATCCACATCTTTCAGAGGTAGTTGCCTTTCTAATATTGTATCCACATGTGTGTAAGTTTTCTGCACTTCCTGAAAATTATCCACAGCATTTCCACAGCCCTGCACAAACACAAAAAAGCCACTGTCAATGAATCAACAATGGCTTTGTGTGCTTGGCGGCGTCCTACTCTCCCAGGACCCTTCGGTCCAAGTACCATCGGCGCTGGAGG
>NZ_JBYTDQ010000020.1:150-52509 GCF_058791575.1 Paenibacillus sp. EB106-06-01-XG199
ACTTGATTCCCTTCCAAGCAGTTCCTTCGTTTGCTCCACAAGGGGGTTTGGGTGGCATGATTGGCCAAACCATTGGTGAGAACTTGATTCCCTTCCAAGCAGTTCCTTCGTTTGCTCCACAAGGGGGTTTGGGTGGCATGATTGGCCAAACCATTGGTAAGAACTTGATTCCCTTCCAAGCAGTTCCTTCGTTTGCTCCACAAGGGGCTTTGGGTGGCATGATTGGCAGAACCATTGGTGAGAACTTGATTCCCTTCCAAGCAGTTCCTTTGTTTGCTCCACAAGGGGCTTTGGGTGGCATGATTGGCAGAACCATTGGTGAGAACTTGATTCCTTTTCAAGCATTCTCACCAGTAAATATTTCTGAAACTTTAAATAACTCTTCTATGATGGTTCATTAAGTATTTCTTATTAATTCGGGCATTGCTAATGCTTTAGCAGCAATGCCCGAAACATATCTCTAGAAGGAAGATGTCTGTGGAAAATTCAAACAATAAGAAATGGTTAGTTGCACCTATCAGTAAAAACAATGATATGCAAATTTTATTTTCGCAAGTAATTAATAAACTGGAAGAGGATCCGTCTGTTCAACTAATTAAAGTTATCAGTAAAAAAATCCTTTGTTTTGCTGTTATTAAAACCGACCAAGTTACTGTTGATAACTTAAAAAAGGTTTTTGGTAACCAAGTGGATATTTCGTTAGACGAGTCACTAGATCAATTTCATTTATGAAAGGATAATTAATATGCCAGATTCTGAATCAAAAACATTTGAAGTTACTCTCAACTCAAAAGAAAACTATATGATAGCACCAAACTCTTCAAACACAGCTCAATTCTACACGCCAATGAGTGCATCAACAATGAATCGAATGCTTTCTGACATGGGATTGGACATAGTAAAAAGCGTAAAGAGAAAACAAGGTTCATTAAAGACGCTTGGAGTCAATACTGAAGTCGCAACTGACATAGTGGTAGCTAAAATAGACCCTGAACGCGCAGAGCTCTTAAAAGAGACTTTGCCTCAAAATTTATCGATCACTAAAGATGAAGTTTTAACTTACGGAAGTGTTGCAGTAGAACATGGCTTTAAGGGACTGTCTTTTACAGCTTCCTCAAAAATAATTACTACTACTGTACAATTTAAAATTATTGGTATTGACGATCAACCTATATCAAAGGTAATGGTACAATTAGTGGGCGATGCATATCCATCACAAAATATTACAGATGAGAACGGAATGGTTTCGCTCGAATTTGTGAGTCTGGAGAAAAACCCATCGGCAAGATTATTAGTGGTTACTCCTACTAATGATTATTGGGATATATATAATAAAAATCCTGAAATATCTTTTTCTTCAATTAATACCATCAAGTTAAAACCACTTTTTGAAAAGAACGAAGATTTTAAGGTGGGTTGGGGACAACAGTTGATTGGTCTAAGTAATATTCCCAAAGACATGACTGGTGCGGGAATTAAAGTCGCAATAATAGATAGTGGGTGCGATAATCAACATAAACTCCTAAAACATATTAATTTAGGGATGGATTTTACAAGTGACGATGCTTCTAAATGGAATCAAGATGAAATTGGTCATGGTACACATTGTGCTGGGGTAATTGCTGCTCGTAATGTAGAAGGTTCAAATGGTTTTGCTCCCGAAGCAGAAGTTCATATTCTAAAAATTTTTCCTGGAGGTAGCTACAGTAGCTTAATTGAGGCTTTAGATTACTGCGTCGAACATAAAATCGATGTAGTCAATATGAGTTTAGGAGCTGATACAGTAAACGCAACTGTAGAAGAGGCATTAAATATTGCTGCACAAAATGGGATAGCCTGCATAGTAGCAGCAGGCAATTCCGGGAATTCAGTAAGATATCCCGCAAGTTCCCCATATGCTTTCGCAGTAGCAGCTATTGGAAATATCGCAAACATACAAAAAAACACTTGGGACTCCACTATAGGAGATGTTAACCTACAAACCTCTACTGGAATGTTTTGGCCTAAGTTTTCTTGTTATGGCCCTGAAATTTCAGTATGCGCACCCGGAGTGGCGATCATTTCCACAGTACCGGGAGGAGGGTATAAAGCCGAATCTGGTACTTCTATGGCGGCTCCTCATATTACTGGGATTGCTACATTATTACTTGCACACCACCCTCTATTTAAGATGCAGTTTCAAGAGCGTAACATTCAACGAGTTACTGCATTGTTTGAATTAATACGCTCACTTTGTGTACCTTCACCCTTCGATGCAACTCGAACTGGAGCTGGTATACCAGTTTTTAAGAACACTTGACTGTTATTCACTCTCTCGATTTAAAAATCGTACGCCATCACCAGACTACAAACGTATAGTCTGGTTTTTCTATCTCCCTTCGATTACTATCATTGTACTCAGTCTTTCTAACTTTCCGTACAGCCTGTTTATCGACATAAATTCACAATACACTTAAGGGTTGTTGAGGGATTATGTGGTTTTTATTCAAGGATATGAATTCTGTATCATTGGTAAAGGGATAAGGATGTTTTCCTGAACGCAAAGAAATACCCCGCCAGTGAAGGCAGGGTGCGGTGCTTCCGTTGCTTAATATTTTATCGTCACTGAAAGAACGTGTAAATAAAGATTTATACGGTTCATATTTATTCATAAATAGGATCTTTTGCCAAAAATTCATATTGCTCTCATCGAATAAAACAATATTATATCCTCCTGCATTAACTGAACTTTTATATTTCACACCATCTAATTTCAATTGATCCTTAATATAAAGAGCAATTACTTGCGTAGGAAGATATTCTACAATGGTTTTATTTAATTCCACTGGTTTAGAAAAGTTGTTATTTATAATCCTACGAAAACTATGCACTTTATCTTCCTCTTCGATTCCATGAGTGAGATCTATTATTCTTAGTTCTCTATTAGGAGAACATTTAGCAATAGTTGTTGGCGTCCCTGCTTTTTGATGAACTTCTCTTAATGCTGTACCAATGGAATCAGCTACATATAAAAATGGCAAGCCTACTGGATTAATCCTTCCTGCTCCTGCTAAATAGGCAGGCGGAGCCTTTATTTCTCTTACATTCTTAAATGTTCGCCCCTCTTCCCATTTGCGACCTCTAAAAAAATCTTGATTAACGCTAATTGTAATTGATGGTAAATGTGAAATAAAAGTACTTAAAACGTCTTTAATCACGCTCTCAAATTTCCTCCAATGATACTGGGCAAAATCATCAGTTGAAACAGTAATGGTGGATGCAAGCTCAGAAGCATCTACGTTTTCATCATCATTATCCTTTATAGTCCATTTACCAAATTCCAAAACATCTCCTCCCTAGTATAAAAAAGATGCTACACTATCTAAAACTTTACAAATAAGCTATATATTACTGGTAAGTAATTTTTTCCGGTAATCAAAATACCCGACGGGGAATGAGCAGGGGTTTATTTTATATATGCTCTAAATTCAAATCGTTCCCGGACAAAGTATTCACCGGCTATCTTAATAGAGTCTGGAGCGTATCCCTCAACTATGCCGCCATAATCCATCAAGTGACCAATTGGATCCGGACCTTCTCGGTACAAGACGAACACCTTTGATTGTGACAACGCGGCTGTTAGAAAATCAGTATCACTTTCCAGAACTTTATATGTGGTGCTCAGCTCATTCACTCCTAAATATTCTTATCTGGGAAGAAAAGTTTTAATCTATTGTAATGAGGAGAGTCGCTACAGAAACACTTTTTAAAAGTTTCTTCAAACTCGTCATACCAAATACAAAGATCAATTTCTGTTTTCATTTTCTTGATCCTGCCCTCCGATACGTTTTTTAGAAAAGGCCAGCGCTCCCCCTTCTCTGTTTCCAATACACCTTCGTACGTGATCTTAAAGTCTTGAATATCTGTCCCCGTTCGTCTACTATAAATGGCCAGAATATTGGGCTGATTATGAGCTGGATTTACAGCTAAAAACTGTTTTGATGACCCATAGATACAATCTGAAACAATGTTGTATGTATTATCATGCTGTATGTCGTCCTGTCTTTCATCCTCATTTATTTCTTTAACTTCACAATACATTGAAAGGATACCTTCTATAAATATTTTTAAATCGGGGGTTTTACTTAATCTCATTTCCTGTTTAGTATACCTGTAAGGTTCATAATTCAATGCACGAAAATATTCCGCAAACACAGTTTCGGATATGTTCACTGTTCACCTCTTCCCTAGCCAACTCTCCCTCGCCCGTATCGGCGTGTTAAGAAGCTGATATTCCCTTTATTTTACTTAATGCTGGCGTGATCTGTAAACTAAAAAAACCACCAGCCAGAGCCAGTGGGTATAATCTTAAACACAGAGGATTTAGTATTCAAGAACTTTATTTATCCTCGATTAATCTAATTAAATGAAGGGATTCAGGACCAATTTCAATGTTTTTATTATTATCTAATTTAACTAGCATTTTTTCACCATCGTATTGATGTACAATTCCATCCCCTAATCTTTTATGATTTATTCTTATTCCTGCTAACCTCTCTCCTGATCTCATAGCTTCCATCAGTTTAGCATCAAATTCATTATAGACTGGATAATAAATATCTGGTCTCAATTCTTCAAGGTATTGTTTTTCTGTAAAGATAATCCCTTTGGGCTTCGTTTTCGAAAAGGGAGGGTTGTTTAATTGCAATTTCAAATTCTTTATCTCGTCAAGAATTATTGATGTTTCTATACTTACCTCTCGCTTTTCTGGTATTTTTGCCGCCTCAATTCCTAAGAGAGAAATAAGAGAATGTGTGTCATTATCTTTGTGTTTTTCTGTTTCAATGAGAGTAGCCGACAGTTTTGAAATAGCAATTGAGACAGTATCAATCCGCAGTGAATGGTCGTACGGAATGTCTCTTAGATGTGAAGTATCAAAAACCCTGTTTGTCAGTTCATCTTTTAAGAGAACCACTGGTAAATTAAACGCCTGTCTTATCCCGAGCTCATACATAACATTCGGATTACGAGAACTCAAATCACAAATAGCCATATCTGCATTCACAATTTGCTTTAAAATATCTAATATTATTGTATTTGTTTGAATTGAATCGTCTGCTCTCTTTGGTTCAAAACCAGCTTTTTCACATGCTGGTTTAATAATATGTTGGTATACTCTGTCAAAATGCCCGGAATCATAGCCGGGAGTATCTGCAATAGGCATAATTACAAAACAAGTTTTAAGCGGTTCGATTCCTGCATTTTCATCAGAGATCTTTTTAGTTTCATTTTTATTAGACACGCATAATCGCCTCCTACAAAATAAAAACAGCTCTATCAGCCAAGGCTATCAGGGCTATTTGCCATTACTTTCCGACTACACTCTTCGGTGCTTCCGATTTGTGCAACGAAAGAATATCATGTCTGGGACATTCTGTAAACGACAAAATACCCACCAGCCGCAGCCGGTGGGCAATACTCTATTCTTTGGTCAATACAGCCCCGCTTTGTACTTGAGATATGCCTCCTCGACCGCTGCCTGGATCTTCAGGAGCAGCTAAGATCTCCTTGTTTACTAGTTAGAAACGTACGCCAATGCCTGCTGTAACTTGTCTTCGCCTCCCTGATCTTAGAATTCGGTCTGGGCATAAGCAAATCCCTCAGTGGCAATCTTATGCAGCAGTTCCCGCTGTGTCGCCGACAAACGCGCATCAAACAGGAGTCTTCCTTTGCTGCAGCAATGCCACGGCTCGCAATATCACAGTAGACAATACTCCGGTAATAATCAGGACGATTGCCGTTATGTACGGCTGAACTTGATCAATAACAGTTTGCGCAGTGTATCATCAAGCATCATCGGCGCCTCCAAAAAAACAAGAACATTTGTTCTCTCTATAACCATGATAGGGACATCTAGCAATGAAAGGATTAGGATGATTTATATCGAATTATATATTTTAGAGAAAAACAATACAACGAAATGAGGGGATTTTTTTGAATGATACTTCTGGTGAAGAAATTAAACCGACAATAGATGAAGGGGAAAAGCTTGCCGCAGAGGCACTATCTTCAGACTTAGAGATTTATATAAAGGGCATTAATGAATCACTTAACTTAATCTCATTCGCCATTGATTTAGCGCCTAAAAAAAAACTTTTAGATGTTAGAAGTTCCTTAAAAGTAACCATTTCACTATTAATGAAAATGATAAATGATTTGAGAACGATGATTATACTTGCGCCAAGAGGATATTCCGTACAGACCGCAACCATTGCATCATCCCTATACGAGACTGCCTATACACTTACTTACATTGGTGGAAACGATAGTTTAGCAGACGAGTGGATATCACACACTGATGAGAGACATACTCCATTTGCATCAATAAAAAAAATAACAGAAGAAGTAATTTCTCAACTGTTTCCAGAAGATTATGATAGTTTGTTCAAAGGTGAATACCATAAATACACTCAACTTTGCATGGCCAAACATAGCAACCCATTAAACCAAATGCTTCACGTTTATAAATATGAAAGCAATGTGGTCATTGCTGAACCAGGACCAGAAACCAGCGAACACTCCATAAGACTTACATGTTTTTCGCTTGTTAACGGGATTTCTTTCGCTTCACTTGCTTTGGGCTCTTATATTAATCATCATCATCACGACGTAAATTCTGAATTTATAAAACAGTTCAACGAGTTACGCTCATATTATGAAGAGTTACAAAATACATCTTTCTTACGATGGGGAAATACTGAATAAGAAAATTCTTTAAACGAAAATATCCCGCCAGCCGAAGTTGGTGGGATATTTTTTATTGCTTTGTGAGGACGTTGCCTTGAACTTAAGATAAGCAGCTTCAATAGCCGCCCGGATCTCTTCATTCGACACTCAGCCAGGAAGTCTGTATCGCTCTCCAGGACTTTTTATGTAGTGCTTATATAACGTAATCCTCGCCATCTTCCATTGACTCTTCACTTACTTTAGGTACTCTTAAATAATTGATTGTATGCTCAAGTACTTTTTTTCTTTCTATTATTCTAAATTCAGTTGCCTCTTCAGCCGACTCCTTATTGCCTAATAATACATTGTCTTTGTCCGTGGGGTGATAAATATACCATTTCTTGTCGCTGTTCGCCTCAACAATATAAAACCCTTCACTTAAATACTTGTTAAATTTCCGAATAAATTCTTTAAATGTATTACGAGCACTTGATAATAAGAACAAATTAACACCACAATTAATTGCGAAGAAAATAGCCATCATGGTCCAGAACCCTGCAGAAATTTTTTCATCCTCACTAAAATTGCTGGAACTCACTACAGCAGCAAAGAAGCTTGGTAACGCTGTAAATATTGATGATGTATGTACTAATAAAAATATTATAGATATGATAATGTTTAGACCATTAGGAAGATGTTTATCAAGCAGGGATTTCTCCGTGCTAATTATGTATTGAAGTGTCATATATGTAAAAGAAGCTACGATAGTAATACATGTTACAACAATAAAAGAAATATCGAGTGTATACAGAAAAAAGGCGAACAAGATTGCGAAAGTAGAACTAATGATCCATTGCAAAAAGAAATATGCTAATTTTACGGAAGCTCTCCTTTCTTTAGTGAACAATACTTTTTCTAATTTGGTGGAGGTCAGCGCTGTAATCGGCTGCGCCTTTAGCAAAGGTAAAATAATTGTTCCTAATATGGCAACTATACCACCCAATCCAATTATTTTACTATTTATGACTTTTACAATCTGATCCAACAACGTAACATCTCTCCAATCATCGAATCTTATAAATTGGAGTAATTATAATCCATCTGGAACATTATGTATGTGACGATAAGAAAAACTATCCTCCATACAATGAAATCCCCTACTAAAAATAGCAGAGGATTGAGCAATGCAAAAAAAAGTTTCCAGTAAATTAAGTATTTACAGCTATTTTAATTTATTCTCGCAACCGTTTTATGTACAGCTGACATAAATTTGTTTATCCTATTTACAACACTAGTCATATTTTCATATTCGATTTTTAATTTCTCCCCAACTACGAGGCTCGAATTGTGACTATATATCTCCAAAAATTTCGAATCTATCTCACAGTTTTTGTGGGCGATCAGATTTCTTAAAGCATAAATATCTCTAACATCAGATTCATGTACTGAAATTAATCCCAAATCTACATTTAGCGTTTTTAAAACACTGCTAATAGCATCATACATATTTTTATTAGACATTTTTTCAAAGATGCTTCTGTTAATATAGCCTTGTATCAACTTATCTATGTCCCCATCGATCAAGGTGGTTAAAGGAATTGAAATTCCTTTTAGAAAAATTGAAGTATTCTCATTGATTATCAATGAAACAACCTTTTGAATGTATACCTCTAACGTTCCATAAGCTCTTACAATAACATTCTCATATAACTTATTTGTGATTGTCCCATTAGAAATTTGTTCAATTAACTCTTCTACGCTTACTCCATAATTTACGTTAGGTTTAATCTCAACATCGCGAATATCCTCAGCAGTTGAGGTGAAATGTTGATAAATGTATTTAGATGCTTCCGCAAATATTGCTAATTCTTTAATTTCATTCACTGCTTGAGTACTAATCGCATTCAGTTCTATTCTCATATTCCAACTCGCCCCAGTATCTTTTTGTAATTTCAATATAATCGATTTGGAACATTATGTATATGAATTTTGTATCTTCGGTAAGGAGAATTTTCCAGTTTTTTTAATTATGTAATCCCACATATCGCCAAAATAATACTTTTATAGTAAAATAGCCTCATCTGGAAGACCTATAGCCAATACTCCAGCCTACGGAGAAACTTGCGGATGTGAGAAAAAGTGCTCGATAAAAGACATTATGTACCGATTTTAAAGTGGAAACAGGGAGAACAAACTGCACTCAACCTCTTGCCAAAGTTTATAAAAGAATCTATTACCCCGCTTATCGAGTTGCCACCAATTGAGTGGAATTATGAGAAAGAGCAACCAAAAAAAACAATTGATAAGCATTTAAACGGTATAGGAGATTCAATTGATAAACACTGGGGGAAGCAGCAAGCTTTTTTTATTGACCTGTTATACATTAAAGAGAATGATCGGTTACAAAATGGAGAACACCCTCTTCAATTTGTACTAGGTGATCTTCGTCAAAAAAAGGTTGTTGGAATACCAATTACAAGCGTGGAAAGAGATGTCGCATTTCAAACTGAAATTATCGAAGCCAATCGAATCGATAATCTAGGCGTGGGGATTAGAGTGAGGGAGGAAGATTTCGGTGATCTTAAAACGAAAATTGATCATTTACTTGCCATACTTAACATCGCCAAGTGCAGCATTGATTTAATTGTAGATTTTGAATATATTGATCCTAATACCAATATAAGAACAACCTTATTCTTAAAAGAATTTTTAAATAATATCCCTTATTTGAATGATTGGAGAAATATTATTTTTTGTGCCACCTCTTTTCCAAAAGATCTATCGGAAGTTCAAAGAGACTCCATTGAAGTGATACCTCGCTCCGAATGGATCATTTGGAAGGATCTAATAAAAACTGAGAACATTATAAGAAAACCAGTTTTTGGTGACTATACTATTGCCAATCCTTCACCTTTTGAGGCGGATCCCAGAGTTATAAAGATTCCAGCTAGTATTCGTTACACGGGAGACGATCAATTTGTAGTCTTCAAAGGAAAGAATTTACGGAAATTTGGATACGAACAATATTATGATTTAGCTGCTCAATTAGTAGACCATGAAGAATACAAAGGACCAACATTTTCAGCCGGAGATCAGTATGCTTACGTTGTTGCAAGTAAATCAGATAAACCAGGGAGCCCAACTACTTGGAGGAGAGCAGGAACCAATCACCATATTGTTCAAGTGGCTACTGAACTCTCCAACCTTCTCTTGCCTTAAGATGTTTTCTGACTTCATATTTTAAATCATCTAAAGAAAGAGACATCGCAAGTGCTTCCCATAAAACTTTTCTTGGCTTGCTTAAAAGTCCTTTTTGCAAGCCTCTTTGTTTTAAAATAGAAATAGCCTCTTCTCTCCACAGCAGTTGTGCAACAGAAATTGAGTCGATATCTGGATTTTCTAAAGGCGTACGAACTGGGAATAAATAAACAACTCCATCTTCATCCATTTCAGCTCTTGTAATTCCCCACCAACTTGGAACAATATCGATTATTCCATCTATGTATTTTGAAGCAGTTAGAATTGTGATAGTATCAAAAACTTTATTATAAGTTTCACATTGTTTAGGAAGCCTCTCCAATGTGTCACTCTCACTTTTGATCTCGTATCCACTTATAGCACCGTTTACAACAGCCACATCAATCCTCGCATCTCCCTGACAAAGTGAAAGTTCGTTTAAAATTAATGTATTTTCAATTTCATCGGCATGTTCCGCCTGTAAACTTCGATGTAAAGAGGCTCGAATGTCAATATCTCTCGTTTTCATGCCGTCATTCCTTTCGTTAAAATTGAAAAAGCATCGGTCGGTATTGTAGCATAATGAAATTTATTTGTCATTATTAATTGTTCGAAATAAGAATTGAGAAGATAAAATTATCTTATTTGTTTTGGGACAATTTGTAAATACAAACTACCCACCAGCCGAAGCTAGTGGGCATGAACTTTTAATGAAATCTATGCATAAAAAAAGCCACTCCGTTGAGCGACCGTCACTAATGCTTCATTTTGACTAATGCTTCTAAGATGTTTTCTTTTAAATACAAGTGTTTCACAGGTAAAACTACATCCTTAACATCTAACACTTGAACGCCCTGAGTACGTGCCTCTGTTTCTACTGCCTCAACAAATGACATCCTGTTATCTTCAACATTTACTCGGATGTTATGAACATCCCATAGATCGAGAACCAGAGTATTGTTTGTTTGTTCCATAGCAGATAGCCCCTTTCAGCATTTTCTCTCTTGTGTCATAGTGCGTCAGGTTTTGCTATATATAATATTTCACAAAAATCCTCAAGATTCGATACTTTAGAGTTACTGAAATCAATCATTTCTCCCCTGAGTTAGCGTCCATATAGCATCAGCCAGCATAGAAAAAAAGCCCATTAGAAGCTAGGTTGACGGGCTTTTCGATTAGTTTTTGAGTAGGTCACAGGATAACAATAATTAACCCCAGGCTGAGAAACGGTGCCAATGGCACGGAACGCTGAACTGCTAAAGACAGTAACCTTCTTCCCCCCAGGTATAGAAACACAAAAATGCACATCAAAAATACTACTACTACCGCTCGTTCCACCCCGATACCCAATCCAATCAACGTCACCAGTTTCACATCACCGGCTCCCAGAGATGAGGGGCTGATCATAAAGATCAGGAATAATACAATGCCTGGGATTAACCCCCATAAATATTCTGGACTACACAGAGTCCTGAATACAAACAAAAATAAAATAGCAGGATAAGTTAGTTTATTAGAAATCCGCCGCTCCGTTATATCGGTGTAACTGAACCAGCAACAAAGGATGAGTAGACTTGTTGTCAGTAGCATATTTACTATGGCCATCCTTTATACCCCTAGCTCAGGAAACATTAATTGCAAGCCACAGAGAATTATCGCTTCCAATAGCGTGAATAAGTTAGATATCATGATTTCCTCCTTTATCAGAGCCCTCACGGTGCTCATAAGCAAAACCCCACCGCGAACGATGGGGCTAGCTACTTTATTTTAATCCGTCCGTCTCAAATTCTGCACATCATCATACATACTGCCGAAAATTTCTACTTGCTTGGTGATGCAAGTGACCAGGTTATTCATACCGGACGGATCGGTGGAGATCTTGATCCGATAGAATCCATCGGTAGCATTGACCGAGGTCATATACTTTCGGCCATGATAAGTCTTTCCAGAATCGGATGTGATCGTCTGCAGGGGCAACTCCCAGGTAGCTGTGTTACGATTCCCGCTGGTTTTCTCCAGTTTGATTTTGCGTTCCATCTTCCAGTTCGAGTCGTAGAATGTGGCATAGACTTCTGCTGGGCCGTAATACTGTCCTACAATCGGATAGGCCGTCCCTTCCAGACCGGCTGGGACTTTGGTTTCCCAATTCGTGTTATACACGGTCTTCACTTTTAGCTCGATCCCGTAACCGGCCCGAGTAATTTCATTGGCATCCTTCCCTTTCCTGTTCGCATAGGGAATGATCTCCCACGACCCCCGGCTCTCTCTGTCAGATAGTTTGGGATGATTTAAATCTGTAGCTATCCCTTGCTTGGTGTTCACTTCAGCAGTCATCGTCAACTTCTCGTTGTACGATACGGAGGTATTGCTCCAGATGGGATCGTTGTAATCAGTGTAATACTCTGTATAGAACTGAGTGAGTCCATCTGCTCTGGTGTAGCTTGCAGTGTACGATTTAGTGGGATAGCCTGTAATGACCGGATAAGTTACGTTCCAATCAGCTGCTGCTTCGGGCTGGTTGCATTCGCTGCCGTTTCCGGATGCACTGGAGGTCACGGTGCAGCCGGTAGTCGCCACATTATTACTCCGGTCCTGATCAACCTTCTCCTTTTCTGGATCTACAGAAACGGTAAGATTATGTGCTCCTGTTGAATGGCCTGTCCACTGAAAAGGTCCAACGGTCAAGCTCTGGCCAGCGGCAAAGGATTTTCTTGTTTCATAGATTTTGGTCGCATTATCGAAAAAGCGAATGAGCACATTGCTCTGACCATCCGCACTATTATTCTTCACTGCAGCTGTAATACTGCTCTGTCCACCCTTCTGAATCGCCGAAGGGGAAGCCGTGATCGATACCGCGATCAAATCCGCTTCTGGAGCTTTGCGTTCAACGGTCCAATAACCCTGAATAGTATTATTCTGGTACGCTGCAGACGGCGATTCAAGTGCGCGGTCCGGATGATTCGGATTGTTGACGATACCGTCCACTTTGATATAGTACTTGCCCGGAGCTTGTCCAATATCAATTTTGCCCAGCATGTAATTATATTCTTGGCCATTCTTAAGATTTGCTGGTAAGTTCGTGAACATAGAGGGCAATGCAAACTCAGCTGTTAGGGGTCCGCCGATCTGCACTTTCGCCGTCATTGGCATACCCCGGTTGTTTGTGTAATCCGATGTAAATCCGTCTGCACCGTCATAGCGGAACCTCATCCACAACTGCCCGGCCTCGGTCAGCGTCAGCTTCATAGGCACATAGTCCATAGGCTCATCCACGGTAAGCTTAATGGATTGGATCGCTGTCCGTCCATAGCCATCGTCCATGATAATGTCCACGTTTTCCCCAAGCACATCGGCAACTTCCTTGGCGCTAACAGAGATCGATCCCGATTCCTTCTCCTGAGACGCGTTTGCTCGGATATATTTCCCATCGGTCAGACTGACAACACGGCTCAGATCGGGAAAAGCGCCTTTGGGTGCAGCGATCAGGCGGATGTCCCTGTCCGTGTATCCATACCCCGCATATGAAATCGTGAGGTTCTGTCCATTCATGACTTTAAGTTCCGGCCAGGCGCTGACTACATACATCGCCCGGTTCACACCCTCATTCATCTTCTGGGTCTTGTCAAACTTGATACCCATACGCGGAACAATCCCCGAAGTCCGCAGGAAGGGATACCTCGTCTCAAGCATATAATAAAATTCATGTCCCTCTTGGAACAGAGGATCATTGGCGTTCTCGCTGAATCGATCTTTAAAAAAAACTCGCTGTTCAGCCGTGAGGGATTGACCTCCCCATACAGCATCGAACAAGCTTGCCAGTGAGGCTTTGCTTTTATAGACTAGACCGAACCCATTCTCCTTGTTGAAATCCTCGTCAGCAGGCGTTTGCTTGACGCTGAATGCATCATAATTAGGGACTATCCGGGTCTGGCCGTTTGAGAAGGTATACATCCCGGCCCATTGGTGAAGTTTCCAGGGATTTCCCGATACGCTTTTTTCCAAAGCCGGTATATAGCCCTTAAAATGAACACCTTCCTTTCCATAATTCCAATTTACGTACTTACTCAGTAATGGCTGGCTAGAGTCAGCCATTACTGAGGTTGTCAGCATCAGTGAAAAAGCAATGCAAAGCACGACAGACCATGTCTTTTTCTTCATTTACAGTTCTCCTTTCAGATTACGGACAGCAAAAAGAGCCTGCGCATGCAGACTCTCCTTTTCGCCAAACTAAAATTATTCCGCTCAGTTCAATCCCCGTGCTAATGTTTGGGTCTTAGACAATGTTGCTGTTGAATTGTTTGCAGCAATAACAACGATAACATCATTGCTCACATTACCATAGATCTTCCCTAGATCAGTAGTGCCGTTGCTATCCATTTCAATCACGTACCCTTCCTGCTCATCATGGCCAGGATAGACTTGCGCGAGGGAGAGAAAACCGCTACCCTTGCCAATCGCATAAGTGTAGCTCTTGCCAGGCACAAGATCTACGGAAGAACCATCAGCCTCATAATACTGACCATAGGCTTCCTTCGGCAGGGTAAAGGATAGTTTCCCGTTCTCTACCTTCATATTGTTCACAAACAAGGTCTTAGCCAGCTTGGTATAACCCGGCTTCCAGGCAAAATCAGTACTGTACATGTTATTCCCGTTTGCCGTTCCCGGAGTTGGTGATGGACTAGGCGAAGGAGAGACCGTGCCGCCGCTTGTTGTCGTAATGGTCACAAGCTTCGTCTGCTGGTTCCAGTCCACTGCCGCCCCCAGAGCCTCAGAGACAAACCGCAACGGAACATAGGTACGATTCTGCTGTGCTCTTGCTGGTACATCCAGCTTATGAATGACCGTATCCACGGTCACAGTATCACTGTTCACTTTCATTACAATGTTTTTGCTGTCTTGCTTAATAGTCACGATCCGATTACTGTACCCTACAGTAGCTCCCAGCGCCTCACTCACAAAGCGAATCGGGATCATTACCCGGTTGCCTTCATCATATGGCCGGGCATCCGGAAATTTAACGGTTTTACCGTTTACCTGGACCGATACAGCCACTTGAGCCGCACTGCCTACACTGGCCACCATGCCGAGCATGATCACTGCTGTGAGCACACTACTTAACACTTTATGACTCCTTTTCATTCTGATCACTCCCCGTTTTCGAATTCATTCTTGCGGACATACCTTGAATTAATTGCAATAAATCCTGTACGATCCGGTGCATCTCTGCTTCACCATTGCGGAGACCTTGCTCATTGTCTAACAGCCGCTGCCGCCATTCCGGACTCCAGAAATACTCATGCTCGTCCTGATCCAACCGGTGAATTGCCTCACGAATCGCTTCAGACCGGCTGGTCTTGTGCTTCTCGCAATATCGCTCAAGGATTTCTTCTGTCGACTTGTCCAGCCGTGTAGGGATCGACTTACTTTTAGGATTATATGATTTAGGACGACCCGCCTGTTTGATATCCGAGGGGGTAGATGGATTAGATGATTGCAAAAAGATCGCCTCCATTATTTTGTTATACTTTTATAATATGATTAAGTGTAACAAAAGTAAAGAAATATTTTCCAAATCCCTCTCCCCCACTCTTTACCTCCCTCCCCTACTGAAAAAAAGACAAAATAAAAAGCCCCATCTCGGCGCTTGTGAACTTGCTTATTCGTAAAACTTACTCAATACATTTAATAAATCTTCATCGTGCAGCGTTCCCAGATATTTGCCGATTTTATCGTGATGCAAAGGAACAAACTGCGAGCAGCGTGCGACGGAAGGTTGACTAAGCCCGGCCCTTTGCCAATACTTAAGTACTAAATCCTTCGGATCACCAGCCCGCTCAGCATGCGAGGTCACCTTAATGACGATGGATTGATTCTCCCGGGTATCCAGCACAATGCCGGGCCTCAATTTCTCAATCTCTCCATCATCAAAAGGGTACAGAACAAGATATACGTCTCCACGGTTATGATTCATCAGCAGCTAAACTAATACAGTATATTAGCCTATTTCTCTCCTTTATCACGTTTAAATTCTGCTTCTGCCTTTTGAAGGTTCGCTTCAGCAGCTGCCCACAATTCCGGGCGCATTTTATCCACTTTACGATTCGCTTCTTTCAATGGGTTAGGACTTTTCATAATCAAATCGTTCTCCTCCTCATTCATGCAACATACCTCCAATCTTTGTAGAGATTATGAGTATGCTGTTAGATCAAGATTTTATACCTTATTGTCTGCATGTGTAGCTATTATAACACATTGTCTAAGGTGTGAAGCACATGTCTGGCATGATCTCACTCTCCTTCGTATTCATTTCTCACAAGACAAGCATATCCCAATTTTTCAATCCAAACGTATTAAAAAAGTATGGATTTTAGACATCATACATAGATGGATAATCTAAGTCGTCTAAATATTATGTTTTGATTTGTTCAACTCCAAGCTCTTTCGCAACTCTAAGTACCATTTCTTCTGAATCGCGTGAGTAATACACCACATGTACTTCCTTTCCAATTATATTTCCAGCTACCCTCTGGCAAAATTTCGTTAACGTTTGCAGGTCGCTATGAGTGAATCGACCATAAGCAAATGCTGCTTTCTGCATATCCATTCCTCCTCATACAAAGATAATAAAAAAAGCCGTCCGGTTATTACACCAGGCGGCTGAAATTCATTGTACTCTCATTAAATCCCCGATGCCAGCGTAAAGGTAAACTGCGAACGGTACGTCCCTACACGAAGCCCTGTCTTTGCCCCAGCTTGATAGGAACTGTCCGCCCCCGCTGAAACCACCTCTACCTTATCCGGCACGCGAAGCATATAACTCATTGGAATCTGGTATTGTCCCATGCCCTCAAACTCTCCGGCCTTGGCGATCACCACCGGCTCGGCATTGAAGACATATTTCCCGTTTTGACTAAGACTTACCTCCTGCCCGGCCAGTGTCTTTGAATCGGTAATATCTACACTGAGTGAACTAGCTGGCATTTTTACAACCAAGTCACTCGTGCCCTTACTGTTGTCTACTACAGGATCACTCACAAAATCGGTGATCTTCAGACTGTAGTTCCACCCCGCGCCGGTTCCCCGACTGTCTTCAATCACAGAATTCGTCACCGAATTAATAACTTGATATTGATTTGTCGTACTGATGGTTACCGTGTCCAGCAATAATCCACTAAAGTGCGAGGAGAAGCCCCCGGACAATACAGTAAACGTGACATCTTCTGAACCTATTGGACTTCCCCAGCTCGGGTCCAACGTAGGTTGTGGAGTCGCTGACGGCGTTGGTGTCACCGTAGGTGTAGGTGTTGGCTCTACCGTTGGTACCGGTGTCGGTGCTACCGTAGGTGTTGGTGTCGGTGCTACCGTAGGTGTTGGTGTCGGTGCTACCGTTGGTAGCGGTGTTGGTGCTACCGTTGGTAGCGGTGTTGGTGCTACCGTTGGTAGCGGTGTTGGCTCTACCGTTGGTAGCGGTGTTGGACCATTTACTGTTGCATTTGCATTTGCCAACTCTTCACCACTTGCATTGACCACTCTGACATCAATGTTATGGCTACCCGTAATTAACGTGACAGGTCCAGTATAGGTAGACCATGCACCATCATCAATCCTCACTTCGGTTTTCACACTGGATTGTGATGTTCCACTTTCGACGCTGAACGTGCCATCTGCATGATCAATGATTTTGGGATAGCCTGGAGTGATCACGATTGGATCATTTTTAATTTCCATCTCTAGAAGAGGGCTGAGTACTCCACCGTTTGCGCCCGAACGAGCCTTAAACGAAATTGTACCTGCTGTTTCCAATGTTATAGGAGTCGTGTACGGAGACCAAGTCGTACCGCCGTTCAATGAATACTCCCGAGTTGTAATAGCTGGTTCACTTCCGAAGTCAACTGTGACTACTTGTTGGTTTAATTTATTCGTGGTTACGGTACTTGTAGGTTTTTCAAGAACTACTGGGGGTACATAGCCTGTAGGTGCAACAGATGGTATTCCTGCCACCTGCACGAGATACATCACGCCACTTAGTTGATGATTTATCCAAAACATTCGACCTTTGTCATCGATTACATAGGTGCTGTATCTACCTAAAGTACCCACTGTAGGAACTTCCACAAAGCCTATGAACTTGTCGCCAAAGGAACTTTTTTGTTCTGTCATGGAAGGACCGTTCGTCCAACTATAAAGCTGACCATTCGTATTTATTGCTAAGATTGAGGGCTGGTTGGAAATAGTACCGCCGTCAGCTATCGCAATATCCTTAACTGCTGCAACTTGGTCGGAAGATCCACGGATACGGGATGGAGTCGTTAATACTGCAGAGCCGGTACCAGATATTCCTTTGTTATTCGCTCCAACGGCGTACAACTTATCATCTTTTATAAACCAGTATGTGTTCTCTTTGCTACTAAACATAGCTTTAGTAACACCAGTTGCTATTTCAACCTTTGTTGCAAATGTTTTAGCATTAGCAGATGCATTCCACACTGGGATATTGGTTCCTAGAGTATCCCATGTCGACAATGCCCCATTATCCAAATACAATCCTGTGTAAGTGTTCAGCTCTGTATTCTTATTTGGATAAAATTTAGCTTTAGATTTGTCTAGAGGGAGCGCGGTTAATCCAGACAATGCTGTAATTTGTTTATCATTGTCAATTACCGTGTCAATTGGTGAAAAGGTATAGGACTTATCTTCCACCTGCAAAACATAACGTCTGAAATTACCTTTGTACCACGCATAAGTAACCGGTGGGTTCGAGTTTGCTATCCACTGTTTTGCATAGTTAGCGCCAGCCTCTGAGGTGTCACCAAGGTAAGAGACATCAACATTCATAGGGTTGCTATATGCTGGAAAGTTATCAATTGCTACTGGCTTCGCCGAAGCCAAAGAGGATAACCCAAACGATGAACCAACAAGATAAGCTTTACTGTTGGTAAGTAATATAACACCCTGTTCTGGTGCTGGGATTATTTTCTTAACGCCTAGAATAGGGTCGCCTGTAGCCGGGTCAACGACTTCTATGGGAATAGCCCTGTCCAACTTTTCTCCACTACCCAGTTGACCTGCTGCCCCTTTTCCCCAAGCCCATGTCATACCATCTTCCCCAATTGCAAAATAACTGGTACCTGACTGATAATTGGTAGGGTTAGCTGCAATTACTGCATTTTTAACTTTAGTTTCAAATATTTTAGTTGTTGGATATCCTTTGCTCCTGTAGATGTATCCATCCGCTCCTATAAAAGGATAAGAGTTAATCTCTGTTCTACTCGCATACGTAGGAAACAGTGGAGTTTCTCCAGGCTCGAACTTCACGAAGATGGAATCTCCGTCGAGGTAGTAGACACTTCCGTTGCTAAGAGTTACTTTATTGTAAAATGCGGTTATGTTAGTGTTGTATGCAGCCTCATAAGCAGTACTATTACTTGAGAAGTTTTCCACCTTTACAATTTCATTGTACGCAGCACCTTCAACTTTGGTTGTCTCGCCGGAGATGAATAATCCGGGAACTAACAGAACCAAAGATAAAGCCAACGCTCCCCATCGTTTGTGCTTTTTGGTTGACGCTTGTGTCGATCTCGTAGTCATGCTTTCGCCTCCTTATAATCCTACCGTTGCCGTATAGGTAAATGTTGATGTATACGTACCCTGGAGTAGACCCACGTTCTGGCCATTACTGCCCTCAATAATTTTGGGTACGTTAAGCACGTACGACACCCCGAACTGATGCGTTCCTGCCCCCTCCGAAGGGATCACCCCTACAATCCGGCTGTCCTCCGAAGAGAGCACCTGGTGACTTGCTAGTTCTCCCTTTGCGGCCTTAAAATCAATAGGTGTTCCAACAACAGCATTCTTGTACTGGGTAGAGAAGGATACCGAAGATGCAGGAATGACAAAGTCAATAGCTTGTCCACTAACCATCTTCGTCAGTTTAAAATCGGTGGCCCTTAGCACAATCCCCCAACCCGCTGCAGTCCCTCTCGCATCCAATACGTTCAAATTACTGGTCGCTGCTGACGTTTGGTTTTGCTTTATGTCCAGTGTGATATCGGTAAAGATCGGCTTCGTCTGCGTCATTTGCAGACCTGCACCAGTGACCACAACCTCCGATTCATCTGCAGCAAAGGCAGAGGAGAACGGGAGCGTTACGAGCATGGCCATCAGCATCGACATTATCCATTTTTTCATGTTGCTATTCCTCCTTATTTATTGTTCTGAGTCAATCAACCAAGTGAACAGGCTCCGGACAACCACCTCCCTTCAAGCACGTTCTGAAAATAAGAACCAAAAAAGCAAACTCCAGGATTGGAATTTGCTCTCTATAGGTTGACCTCTTTGTCACCCGGATCTGCGCTGGATGGTACAGAGGGTGTCTTCTGCTCTTCCTTTTCTTTTTTGCGTTTCCACAGCAGGAGCAGGAGCCAGAACAAGAAGACGAAAATGAAAATAATGACTACTAACACGATCACCACAACCCATACGTGCAGCTCTAGCCAATCCCAGAAGGTCTGAGTCACTTCAATCTTCCCGGCCTCTGTCAATGACGCCTGGGAAGCTCTGGACTGTTCAGGAGTGACTGAGAACGAAAAGGTTCGAGTAATGGTCTGCCCAGAGAACGTTGCATCATAAGTGACCTCGTATGTATCCGGCAGCAGTAACTTGTTATCCAAGATATAGACCATATCTGCGGTTGTACCCGCATAAATGGAATCCGCACGATAGGCCTGCTGATACATGACCTGGCCTTTGCTGTCCTTTACTGTGATATTTCCAGTGGGTTTCTCTAAAATGGTGCCACGATCTCTTAATTTAAGGGTCAGTCTGGAATATCCGGTGCTGATATAATCGTGATGGAAGTCGTCGATGCTCATCGCATGCACCGCCTGTTCAGGCTTGTATTCCAGTACCATCTGCACACCGCTACGATTGACCACATCAATGGCCACCGAAGCCTGCTGACCTTGCACATTCGATTCATTATTTTCTGCCTGGATCAGTTCCTCAGCGGCAATCACACCTACATACTGTCCAGGCGTGATCTCTTCCGGAACGGAGACTTGGTACTTAAAACTGCGCTCCTCCTTCGGCTTCAGTGTGAAGCGCTGGACCCCTTGCGGGTCCAGCCATGCCCCGACATGAGAAAGCTTATGTTCTTTCTCCGAGAAACTTCGCCCTCCATTCTGAGCCGGGAGTGCGTCAGCTGGGTACAGTTTAATCTCTACAGATTCGTTTTTCGTGTTCCGCACAAAGAAGGTATATTCTCTGGAATCACCCGGCTTCACCTGATCTTTATAATACCCTCGGCCTTCTTCTACCGCCTTGACCGGAGACAATACAAACGAACTATCTGCACTTGCCACGCCAGACAGCCCTAAACAGCAAAGCAACAACAAACTGAACTGGATCAGGGTCTTTCTAACCTTTTTTCTCTCCATGACATAACCTCTATTCTATTCTTATAGCCCGGTAACCAGGGTATAGGTTAAGCTTGCGCGGTACTCTCCGGCCAGTAGGCCCACCCTTTCTCCAGGGGAAATCCGATCCGTGTCATTCACTTCAGCCACCTCCAGAAGATCGGGAATATCCACCTGCAGGATCAGATCCGCAGTGAAACGACCGCGTCCGGAACCTTCTGCAGCTTCTAGCACCACTTGAGAACTTCCCGAGGCAAATACCCCCGCACCGGATATCATCCCATTTGTCTCGTTCTCCGAGGTAATCCCCGACACTTGATAGGAAGCATATCCTGCAGGAATCTTCGCCCGAATATTGCCTTGCGCAAGTGTATGCCGGACCGTGAATTCATCCAATCGCACGGCATACTGCCATCCCATGTCTCCTTCATGTTCAACCTCCAGCTTCAGATGCTTGGAGAACTGTAGGTTTCCGGAAGTATTCAGTGTTATCGGCGTGGACTCACCAGCTATACGCATCGCACCAAGTGGTTGCGCAGAATAAACCGCATAGGTGGCTGAAACTACCGTTTTCGAAGCATCTCCTTCAGAATCATCCAGCTCCGCATGTGTAACCGGAGATCGTACGGTTCCCAGAAGGATGAGCATCGCGGCCAGAAAGAAATACCGCTTCATGGTACCCCTCCTTTACGGCTTCAGCGTTCCTGCAGGCAGCAGGTACACCTTCCCGGATTCTTGATACTCCATAAGAAGTTCCGCCTGCTTTGGCGTGACCTCAAGGATAACGACTGCAGGAATTAAGCTCCCGCCGTCCACTGGATCGGGGACCTTGCCTTCCGCATTCAGCCGTTTCACAACCTTAAGTCCAGCTAATTCCGGAAGAACGATGCGTTTGGACTGCCCTGAAGCCGTATCGGTGACAAAGGCATAGGCATCGATCACAATACCAGGCTTGACTTCATCCCCTGCGGACATCGTCAAGTCGGTCTTTACCCCGATTTGGCGCATCCCCGGCTTCAGCGACACTGCTGCGCCCACCCCTGAAGTCGCCGCTGTCGTAATCAACGATTTACGCAAAGGTGCATGTTCCAAGAAGCCGTACTTCGAAGCATAGGCATCCTTGAAATCAAGTTCTTCCGGGGACTCCAGGGCATCCTCCGGCACCTCACTAAGTACAACCTCCCGATATTCGAGCATATCTTTGGTGATGGCTGCGTAAGGTGCAATGTCTGTCTTGGCGACGATGATTTTCTGGGTCTTTACCTGCCGAGCAATTTGACTTTTATTCAGGTTAAATGCAACTAGCGCAATCACCAGTCCGAGGAGGACGATGAGTGCGCTACGGGTATATTTATTCCAAATCTTTTTCAATGATTGATTTCCCTCCCTGCTTACTTAAAAACACTCTCATACGGTATATTACGGTGAATCGTAACCGGATATTGTACCCCCGGAAGAGCAAAAGAAACATGAGTACGGAACACCACATCAATCCACGGCACCTCATCGGCATCATACCGCAGTTGCAATTCAAATTGACTATTCTTCATGACTGGATTCTCAAGCGAACTGTTCAGGCTTAGCGCAACTCGAAAGGCTTCACGAGTACTTGAGCGCAAGGCGTTTTCTTCGAGTTGTACTTTGCCTTGCTGCGCATCCGTCACAATCCCTGAGCGCACAATCCCTGCATCAATGGAGTGCTCAATGGCCCGGCCGGTAGAATCATACACACTGTCTATGACCAGCAAATCCATGATCAGTACGATCAGGATTAGACCAAACAATATAGACCCGCATACCTTGACCCACATTGGCTAGTCCCCCGTTCGGTAAAACTTATGTGCCAGGCCGGATACATGCACCTTGATCGGCACCGTGTAGTACACACCAACCGCCTTGAGCGCAAAAACTTCATATTCCCTGACCGCTGTTACTTCAAGTACATCTCCGCGCTGCACCGGCTTGGTCGTGGCCGTAAAACTGACTTTTCCCGGGTCCATCTCCATGCTCCGAAGCAAGCCATCGAAACGCTGCCGGGTTATGGCATCTGCACCATTCTCTACTTTCATCACCTGCAGTACTTCATTCGAGGCGGTGCGAAGGTTAGAGCGAATCATGACATACTGCACAATGGTTACAGCGAGTAGTGCAACGATCAGTGTAATCATCAGAAAAAAGAAGACGCCAATGAGAGCGTCCCCTTTTTCCGATTTCCTAAAGGTGTTCAGCCTGCGCTTCATAACAAGCCTTAAGTCAAGGAGTTCATTTTGCCGAAGATTTTATCTTTGACAAAGACGTCGATTTGAGCCTTGAACAGAATGTACACCGCAATAAACAGCAGCAATGTAATCAGGATACCAATGACCCACTGCATCGCATCCCCACGTTCTTCTTTTCGAAATCGATCCAACCGGGTATAAAAGGCAGAGGTGGCAAGAAGCATCGTTTGTTGACTTTCACGTTTCACTTTATTCAGCAGCTTTTTCATTAATAAATTCATCCTCTCAAATTAAATGATTTGGGTACTACAAGGCATTAAAAGCAGCAAACATCTTGATAAGCATTAAAAAAAAGAACACGGCTACATGGGCAATAACGATGCCGTAATACAGGTTCATTTTTGCCGGATTGCCTCGGGTGCGCTCTTTCAGGGCCAACTTACTTAGACTGCGCAGATCATTTTTGATATGATTGAGGTCATCTTCTGCCTCATGGAAACCCTTCTCTGCAACGATGTTGACGACAGAGATAAAGTCAAATACTACCGAGACATTCACTTCTTGAGCAAACAATTGCAGGGCATCCTTTTGCGACATCGTCCCCATGTTAGCGACCAGACGCTTGAGTAGTGCGGAAAGAGTAGGACCGCACCGGGCGCTGACCTCTTGAAAGATCACGTTCAGGGGTTTGCCCACTTCAAGTGCCGTAATCATTTTGCTAATTAAAAACGGCAAGTCCGCGATCAGCCGATCTTGCCGTTTTTGGTAAGCCTGGGGAATCCGCCGTAAGGACATCCAGAAGAATAGTCCGGAAAGAACGGGAGCCACGAGCAGAAAAAAGAAATGCTGAACCATCCCGGCCAGCGCCAGTGCGAACAGGCCGGGCATTAGCGACTGTACGACCACTTTGGCCATATACATTTCATAACTTTCAGCATAAGCCAGCACCTGATACATCTGTCGCCGCTTACTCAGGGGCCGCTCCCCGTTTCCTCTACCCATCCGGTCCGCAAAGGATCGCACAATGGCATTTTGCCCGTTTCGTACGCGCTGCGCTTCGGTCTGATTGACCAGCGCAGCCAAACGTACCAATTGCTTCTGCCTCTGGAATCCTGGGAGAACTAACCTAAGGATGGGAACAGTGATGCAACCCGCCGCCAGGAAAAATAAAATGGACGTAAGCATATTTCACCACCTCCCTTTTTGCTAACGTCTGTGTTCATAGATCATCCAGATTAAGCCGCAGCAGTTTATCCTTCTTCCATAGCCCGCTCAGTATGGAAACGATCATACTCGCGAGCAGCAGCTTGCCAAGGCCAGTCTGTAGCGTCGTCGCCAACTTGAACTCCTGGACCAATTGACTCTCCAAGTATCCAAAGAGGAACGGAAACACCAAACTGAATCCGAACACCACAAAAGGCTCGATCCGTTTCTTTTCATTTTCCAGATCAATCTCCTGCAGCAAATTCATATCGGATGACAAATCGGCAATGCTTTCCCGAATCCCTTCCACAGACCGCAGATGAAAGCCATCCTTGTTTCCGGCGATCACCTTTTCACAGAAATCATCAAATTTCTTGAAACGAATCTCCCGCTTCATGTTCTCTAGTGCTGTTGGCACATCCAGACCAATTCGCAGCGAAGAATATAATTGCTCAAATAATGGGACAGTCACACCGCTCATCATGGATAGCGACATTTCTAGCGATTTCTGGAGTGATTTACAGTCCCGAAACTTGGAGGACAGCAGCCGCAAATTACCCGGCAAGTTCATTAATATCTCCATGCGGCGTTTGAACGTGACTGCTGAAATGATCATTTTAGGCACTATAACCCCCATAGCCCCGCCGACTCCGACAAACCAGATATTTCGTGTGAAGTACGCAATCGCCACACCGATCAGGACGGCCACCAACAACACCTGAATCAACCGCTTGCCATTCAGCCGAATTCCTGCCGCCTTCGCCTGCGCCTCCGTCTGTTCAAACCCGAAGGCTATGCGCATCCGTTTCGAACGGCTGACAGGTATCGGTGCCAGCGAAAAAATCCCGAAGGATATCAACAGCCCTGCCACGATCCAATAACCCAGCATCATAAAGCAGCTTTCAACTCCTTCACCTCACACCAACGCCGCAATTCTTCCGGCCCCGGCTCCTGCAGGTAAATCTTCTCCAACAACGCTTCAGACTTGATCCGGCCCACCTTGACTTGCTTTTTCAAGTGATGGTCATATTTGAAGATCGGATTCAGGATTGGCTCCTCTGTGCCTCTATACCCAATGAGCTCACAGATTTCTGTCACGACCCGCACCCCACTGCGCAGTTTCTTCTGGAAGAGTATCAGGTCAATCGATCCCGAAATCTGACTGGCCGCTGCCGCTGTATTTCCATTCAGCTGTAAAAACCGCGTGGCTGCCTCCCGGGCACTATTCGCATGGATCGTCGTCCAGACGGTGTGTCCTGTATTCATCCCGATCAGACTTTGCTGCGCTGCCGGTTCATCCCGGATCTCTCCGATGCCCATGACAGTAGGTCGCAGCCGCAGGCAGGCTTTGATCAACTTGGCGATGCCAAAGCTTTTCTTCTCGTCCTCCAGCTCTTTAACGAGCAGGGATGGCAAGTTCGGATAATGCTGATACTGCGTCTTGCTGGCCAGTAACATTTCCTCGGAATCCTCAATAGAAATGATCCGGGTAATCGGCTCCATATACATGGGTAGACGGATCAGTTGCGTGGTCTTTCCGCTGTTCGTCCCGCCACCAATTACAATGTTGGCTCCTTTGGGTACAATAAATTTCAGGAAGTCGGAAATTTCGGCTGAGATGTTTCCGTACTGAATACACTGCTCATCCGTGAACACATCAGGTGGGAACTTCCGAATACTGATTAAGGGGGCATTCGCACTTACACCTTGAAATTCTTTCGTATCCGCTACCACGCAAATACGGAATCCACGGTAGTTCGCATCCACAATCGGATCGGTACTGGAAATGGGTTTCCCAATGGGCATGAGCATCTTGTTGATCACTTCATAGAGATGGGTGATGCTTTGAAACCGGATCTCCGGCAAATGCTTGTCCTGCCCCACTTGCTCAACGATCACTTGATCCAGTCCATTGATTTCGATTGAACTGATACTCGGATCATCCAAAATCCCCTGTAGAACGCCCAGCTCCGTAATTTCCTTCTGTACCCATTCCACCGCTTCATTCACCGGTATAGACAGGGCATATTCGGTCTGTTCGCGCACCAAATCAGAAATGTAATAACGTATCTTTTGCCGGGATGGTTCATGGGTTAGAGACTGTACATATTCGTCCAGGTGATCCTCTTGCAGACGAAAGCGTACATAGTTCTTCAGGGATTCAAGCTTCTTGAAATCCCCTTCCGAGAATTCGGTGCCCACGGGATGTACGGATACGTGGACATCCAGGTATTCGAGGGGTTCAATGATGCCCACCGTCTCCCCCTCCCGGACAGATTCACTTCCCTCACGTAAAGGGAACGCATTCGGCGCAAGCTCCTTCCAGCGCTTGAGCAAATCGCCGAATTTGGAGTAAACAGGCGCTTCCTCAATTTTGACGTTGGAATCAGCTGTAAATAGAAATAGACGTTCCTGCTCCACACCAAACACTTCGATCAATCGACGATAATGGGTATAGTTACCGATAAAATCAATCGCATCGGCACTATACAGCACCACAGCATCGGAAGTCCGGAGTGCAAAGTGTGTGGTGGGTTGAATGAGCGAACCTTGCAGCACTAGAATGATCACATCATACGAGCCTTCCAACTGTTGCCGCAGCACACTAGGTGCTGAAATAAGCGTCTGGTTGGACGAGAGTTTACGAATAACCGGTGCCTCCGGCTGAGAGCGTGGATTCACGAGCAGATAATCTATCCCACTACGCTGCACCATGTAGGATTGCATCGGTTTTAGCGCCTTGCGATCCAGATCCAGTAGAAACTGATCGACGGTACGTTCTTTGCTAAGATCCGCAATTTGTTGATCAAATGTATAGGCCATGCGTGGTAAACCGACACAAGGCAATTCGGCTACGACAATCCGCTGTTCCTTTGGATAAGTGCGGATCAACTTCAACACACCCTGAATTGCGTCCCCACCGCCGATGTTAGCAAAGGCAATAACCTGAGCTTTGGTTTTCATATTCAAGTGGTTCGCTCCTTTCTTAGTTGCTACGGTGCCTGGTTTCTCCTTTGTGACAGGTTCCACGGTACACCCAACCCTCCAGTGTTTTTTCTAAGGTATGATAGGTTCCTTTGCCATCTACATAATCAACAGGTGATTCACCCATTTGGATGAGATTCGCTCTCCAAAATGCCGGAGGCATGACATTCAAGAAGTGCTCCGATATTTCCTCATCTACTACATCCCCGGGTTGAAGGTAATCTTTTAGATCCCCTTTCCAGTTTTCATAGGTCTTCAAACCTTATTCCCTCCTAATGTACATTTTAGATTTTCCCATGCCGCAACCAATGTGCTCACAGCTTGATCTGGTCCATGCCAAAACAGGTTTGGCAGGAATGCCTTAATCTCCTGATCCAACGCTTCGATAGGTGCTGAGTCAAAAGCTATTTGATCAGTCACAGAGGGAGCTGTACCTTCATCCACAACTTCTTGCACCGCTTTGCGGACAGCTTCTTCCAGTGAGCATTGCTGCAGGCCGAATTTCACTTCCCGCAACATCCCCACATCTCGCCAATCCAGCTGCCTCCGCTTTCCTTCCCGGTTAATGGGGTAACCTTGTTCTTCAAGCAAGACGACCCAGCGCCTTAACGTACTGACCGGAGTATCTAACAATTCCCCTGCTTCTTTAAACCCAACTTCTTGCACAACACTCCCTCCTTGAAATACAAAGACCGCTCCGGCATGGACACGGAAACGGTCTCTTTTGAGTTCTTTCATAATCTAAGATTACCTGAATTTATCTACTCAAACGTACTCAAAAAGTACGGAAAAAGTATGGGTTTTCAGTTTTGCTGCATGCGAGCCTCGGCCAGCCGTTTCTCAAGCCTCGGCAAGGTTTTGCGAGTCAGAAAATCCGCTTCATGGCTGTTCCCGGAAGCTTCCGCACGCTTAATTGCTTCTTTGGTATTCTGGATGGCTCGGTAATGATCTTCAGCAGAGTAGTCCATTCCTATTTCTCCTCCCCCATCATTTATGGTTCCCATTAAAGTTCCCGCCTTTGGTTTCCGGAAATAAAGGGGGTTAGAAAACAAAAAAAGCCCTTAACCACAAGGGCTTTCGGCTTTTAAGCTTGGGAAATATAAACGGGAACCGTAACTGGGAACTGTAAACTTAAATCGAATAATATAATAACGAAATTTATTAACTCCAGTCATCTGGTGAATGAAAATCCGTAGTACAAGACATAAAAAAGAAGGCGAGATAATTTCCCACCTTCTGTACTCGCTCATGTTTACGAATTTTCTCTTTTCACTGCTCTTAAGGTCATTAAATAATCATCTCCGTAGGGGGTAAGAGTCCAATATGATGCTGTATCTTTCACACTTCTCTGTTTTACGTTTTTTGATATTAACCCCAGGACTCTAAATTGAATTTTTATTGTTTGAAACACACTTGGATCAACGCTTATATTCGTAATCCCTTTTAAACCTTCATTCGAAAATGTACCTCGGACTTTTGTAACGATGAGTCTGTTTATTGAGGATATCATATCTTCTTCATTTGCCTCAACCATTAAAGTAGGACCAACATGATAGAAAATTTCGTTCCATGTAGCCTTAGTTGTGCGTCGATATTGTTTAAAGGCTGTGCTACTGCCGTTTCTTGCTCTAAAAGTAAATTCAAGATCAACTTCATCTTCATCTCTTGAAAATTTCTCTATACCTAAAGGTGGATTTAATTTAGTTTGTTCTAGTTCTTCCTTTAGTTTATCAATAGTTTCTTTCAACTTTAAAATCTCTTTTGCTGCACCGCCATCGGATACTGTATCTGCTCTAATCCATCCAATTGCAGGGTTAGATTTAATGAGCTTTGTTAAACTTCTTGAAACAACAGAACCTAAATCTGAAGGGGATGTCCAGTATCTCACCAACTTCTCTTTAGCTAACGTTTTAAATGATTCAAGTTTCTCTTGACTATCCTTTTCTCTTTCGGTTTTGTTCACAGGTAATTCTAGTGGGTTTTTATGGAGAAAAGCAATAATTGGCTTTCCTGTTTCTAGTGCATATCTGTACTCCATCTCAGTATAACTTATATCTTTCGGTCCAATTGATCCATACCTCCCACCAATGACTACTATATAATAGTCGCTATCATCAATGACACTTTTTATAAGAGACCACTGATCGTCATTAGTTGCTGGGAATAGTTCCATTCCAGACGGGATGCAGTCTAATTCTAAAAGTGCTTGCATTATTTCCTTTCTTTCATCTTGTAGATCTTGATAAGTTGAGCTTACAAAAACCTGATATCTCTTATTCAATGAAGTCTCCTCCATGCCATATGATTCCATTATCATACCATATATTAGGTTGTTAATTTCCACATGTTTATTACTATGATTTCTACCCCGACACTTAGTTACTGTTTAACACTTATCCTTTCATAAAACGCTCAATTTGTTCTTCAGTCCAAGCTAGAGTGTATCCCGCTTTAGGACTTAGGGGAGGGGACAAAAATTCTAATTCCACGAGTTGGCTCATCAACTGCAGAACCTTCTCCTTACGTATACCAAGTTCTTGCTGAAGCTCAGCAGATCTAGCTGAGCCTGTCTCGCAAATAATCCGTTGCATTCGCAGCAGTAGAACTTCATCACTCTCCCGTACATCTGCAAGCCAAGGCTTAAGTCCTGTTTTCGGATCATAATCAGGTGCGACTTTCCCTTCTCTACTCAGTTGTTCTACATAGGTTGCCGCTGTTACATAATCAATGTTAAGCGCATGCTGAAGCAGCCTGCCGGATACACCGTTATGCTCGCGCGCCAGGCGAATCACCTGGTCATACATGCTTTCGATAATAGCCGGATCTCCTTCTTCCTCCAGATCCATCCACTCCTGCGAGTGGAACACACTGATTGATGTCTGCCCGGCTAAATCAGATTCCACTTCCATAGGCTCATTCTCTTCCTCACCGGGTAATTCACTGAGCGAAGAAAGATCCTCGTTTGTCTTCTTATCCTCTTTCCGCAGGCTCTCTTCATTCCTCCAATAACGTTTCAGTTCCTCAATATAACGAGTAGTTTCATCGTCGTCCGCACTGATTGCAGCAGACTGAAATCTCTTCTGTCCTCCACCGTTCAGCATGCAGACCCCATCTCCACCACCGAGCAAATGCGGACCACCTGTATCCATGACTGTTTTAAAATCATAGATACTGAGTAAATGGAAAGCCACCCGGGACGGAAGATTCGATTTAATAACGCCGGTTACAACATCCACGCTAGGCCGCTGAGTACCAAAAATCAAATGGATTCCAGCGGCTCGTCCCATTTGCGTCAATCGTTGCACCGTATCCTCCACATCATCCCGAGCAATAACCATCAGGTCGGCATATTCATCAATAACCGCGACAATATAAGGCATCAGATCCTGCGGGTAATTCCGGTTATACTGCAGTAAGTTGCGTACACCCGCTTCAGCAAAAATCATATATCGCTTTTCCATCTCCACCACAAGCTTTTTGAGCGTCAGTGCCGCTCGCTTCGGATCAGTGACCGGCGGGGAGATTAAATGCGGCAAACCCGTATACATCGTAAACTCGACCATCTTGGGATCAATGAGTAGAAACTGAACTTGTTCTGGTGACCGTGTAGAAGCTAATGAGGTCAGCAGACCATTGATAAAAACAGACTTTCCTGAGCCGGTTGCCCCTGCTACGAGCAAATGCGGTAATTTGGCCAAGTCCACCAGAATCGGTTTGCCCTCCATATCCTTTCCGAACACCATGGGCAATTGAGCTTTTAGAGCAAACTCCCGCAATTCCTGTGCCATGTCTCTCATATACACAAATGCTCGTTCTGCATGGGGCAGTATAAAGGCTGCTGCACTTGAAAAAGGGGAAGATGTCACCGCGAAACTCCGGTTATGCCCGATATGGTTAGCTAGATCATCCCTCTTCTTTACGAGGTCACTAAGCTGCAGCCGGGCCGGTAGTCGAAATGAAATGGTTTGTAGCGTCGGCCCCGCATCGATGGACAAAATTTCAGGGGGTTCATCCATTTTCAGCCCTGCCAGCTGTACGGTATTGAAGATGAGCTCAGAAGCCTGCTCCGCAGACATAATGGACGATGAATATGGCCGTGGATTACTTGGAAAAAGAGCATAAGGTCCACCTTCTGCCGGTAAAGTAAATGTCGGCTTCGTGAGATTAAGGTCCTCAGGTTTGATCCCCTCCGAAACATCCGGTATTGATCCAATCGTACCGCCTGCTGCCAGTATCGCCTCAGGACCCTTCGTGGTTACTACATTCTTTCTCCACTCTTCTTTCCGCAGAATTTGCTTCACAATGACTAGCCCCGCTAAAATCTTCAGTTTATGCTTCCATATCATCTGCGGGGCCGTTGGCAGAGCAACTAATGCAAACCAAAGTATCAGCGAATATTTCAGTACGGTCCCTGCCAAATCATTCAGTTCCGGGAACAGGTTAAGAAAGCGTACAGTTGCACTCCCCGCTGCGCTGATCAGCGTTATGCGGTTCGCGAATTGCGGAAACGACTCTTTCGGTGAATGTTCCGGAGTGCTCACGTTCCTTCCCTTCCCTTCATCATGGTCTGGATTAAATCTCGCAACTGTTGATTAAAACGTGCCGCATTTTCTTTCACCAGTGGCCACCAAGCATCCGATTCATCAAATATGAAATGATAGACCTCATTTAAATTGCGCAGTAGCATAATTACCAAAAATACACCCAAAGCTTTGACCAGCCAGCTCGGTAAACCATTGCTGCCTTTCTTGTAAAAGATCCACAGGATGATCGCAATAATGACAACCGTTAAATTCACTTAACCGCCCCCTCTTAATAACAATTTGAAGTATTTGGATACGCCAATCCACCATCCGTTATGCTCTGCATAGTAACCACGAGGGTTATCTTTGGCCGACAGCCACTGAATCGGATCTCGACCGGCAGGAAGATCCTGCGATAACTTGATAATGGTATTAGCCGCAATCTGGGCCGATTCTCCGGTCGTTAGTCGCGCTCCTTTCCCCTTGCACCAGCATCCAAATACGTTCCACGGATTTCGAATGATTTCCGAAGCATGGTTATTGTTTCTCGGCACGAAAGATTGTTCTTGACCAGTAATGGCAATCAGGAGATAGGGGGATACATTTTTAGTCCGTCCCGCGTCGTCGATCATCTGCAGCAGGCTGCGATCAGCCAGCGCAGATTTTCGTTTATTTAAAAACTGCAAGACGTAATCTATATTTAAGGGCTGATACCCTAGCTCACTTGGCAAACTGGGCAGTTCTGAGCCTGGAGCGAAAACATAATTGAGTGGATCAACGGCTGCGCCGTTCAGCTCTACCTGAAAATGTAGATGTGAACCGGTAGATCGCCCAACAATTCCTTGTCCAATTTGTCCAATCAACTGTCCTTTGCTCACCCTGTCACCCACAGAGACATGCATCTGAGCAGATAGATGTCCGTAGGTAGTCACCAGTCCGTTCCCGTGATTTATTATAATCGCTTGACCATAACCACTGGCTGCTCCCGCCAAAGTCACCGTGCCTTCAGCCATTGCATAAACGGGCTGCAGCTCTGTGTTGGCAGCTCCATTCGCAATATCAATGCCCTTGTGCATTCGAGTCGTTCCAAACAAATCCCGCAAGGCAAAAGGGGAGGATACTCGGCTAATCGTAGGCACTGGCCACACATATGCCGTGCCATCCACATCCAGTTGTGCAGGAGCCATCCATGCATACTCTCCTGCTGCTTGTGGCTTATAGCTATCGGCATCCGTAAAAATCATGAACGGCAAAAACACAAACAAAACAATGAGTGCCACGATTCCAAAAAGGATCAACACCAACCCGATTCCCGGGGAGCTTAGTGCAGAAATCAGTGCAAACATTTTCTTGAGATCCTTGGCCTTTTTGACGACTTCCACCAGAATCCCCCCTATCCTGCGGTTTTCAGTCCCCGCGTTTTATACAGAACATGTTCTTCAGGAGGGACATGCATGATCAGTTCATCGTACCTTTTGTGGTTCTCCAAAATGTAACGCTGGGTGCCTTCATTTTGCGTAATCAGTTCCTGAATCTCGCTTGGAAGATCCGCGTGAGAGGAGAGTAAACGTACCGCTGATTGTTCCATGTAAAAATACACACGTACACTCGTGTTTTCCCACATCCCCACACCTTTTGCGGTGTCCAGCATAATCGCCGGGGAATTGCCTGCAAGAATCATCATGCCATTCTGCTTCCGAATGGCCGTGTACCAGCCAAATACATAACTGCGCAGTTCCGGGTTCTGCAATTGCCGCTGACCTTCGTCCACCAGTACAGCAGAAAAGTGAGCACCCGCAATTTTAAGTAGATGGATGTTGGCATTGACCTGTTCAAAAGCCATCGACATCTTGATCTGCGCTTGTTTGGCCGATTCATCCTTTTTGGACTCGTCTTCCTCGCCGGCCCCTACCCGGTACACCACAAGGGGAGCTTTTTCATCAAAGCTAGAAGCCTCTTCAATTTGAAAAATATCATCGTAAATGCCAATAAAATAGATTTTGATCTTGTCATACAAACTTTTGGCATCTGCATTACTGCGAGATGCCGCCTCAATTTCCGCGAACACGGCGTGGATCGTCGGCTTGGGGCCGGTAGGAGAATTCCAGGTTTCCGGCTTTTTCTTATCAATTCCTGCAGCTCGGTACACTCTACGGATGGCTTCCCCTACTTCAAAAATTTCCGTGCGGGTTAAGTTCTCGCCAAGTAAGGAGAAGGTTCGCACACCACTTTTTTCGGCCATCTTGTACCGGGAGCGATTATACTGCACACAGTCCGCATCGATCTCGGGAATCGCAGGCATGATGGTCAGCGGTTCAAAATAGCGTCCCTCTTCTGTGGTGTGATCAATGTATACGCCCCCCACATACTCACAAAGATCACGCCACTCGCCGTCCAGGTCAAACACAAAGACATGCACGCCTTCTTCCAACAGAGACATCACCAGCGCCTTGAGAAAGTAACTTTTCCCTTCCCCGGTCTTGCCGAATACCGTGACATTTTGTGCCCGGGGATCATCCGGATCACAAAGATTGACAAAACAAAAGCCGCCGTCCTCGGTCCGGCGACCAAAATAAAGTCCTTCAGCATCTGAAAACGAGCCTCGGGTCATCGGGTATGTGCGTGCTGCTACAGAATCTGTCGTGACACGCCCATAATGCGTTTTGTTAAAGAACTCACTATGATTCACGTAAGGATCAGAGGCAGGTGCGGTTTGCCGCATCGCTTCTCGTTGCTCGCGCTTCAATTCATTTAACTTCCCGGACATGTTATCAAACCAAAGCTTCAATCCCGCCTCAGCCGCTTCAATTTGATGCAGTTTGGGCGCAGATAGTGTCAGGAAGGTTTGAACCTCCACCAGCTTATGGTCATTTGACAGCGTCGAGTCTCTTAAGGCGAGAATGGTTTCCTTCGCTGCAATCTCTGCATTACGGGCCGGGTCGGTTTCGCTCTGATCATTGATGCTCGCCGTTAGCCGGTTTAGTTTATACTTCATGCGGGTGTTAAACTTGATGTCGCTTTGCGCATAACGGATCGTCTTGCGCAAGGTGGCTCCAGCATGAGTAACGACCCCATCCAATTGATCCAGATACCCGGCAATAATCTCCGGTGGGTACTCTTGCACCATAAGCACCCGGACAAAATGACCTGTTTTTCCGTCTTTACCATCCAGCGTATTGACTACGACATGCCGTGGATGTTTCACCCACCGCTTAACTAACCGATTCGTATGCTTTAACAGGCTCATCGGCATCCTCCTCTCCATGCAACTGGGCAATCAGCGGTGTACGCAGCAGCGGATCAAGAGCCAGAGGTCTTCCTTGGAACAAGCAATACCCTGCCGCAGCAAAATAGGGGTAGACCGCTGCGAAGGACTGTTTATATTGCTCCCTCAGCAGTGCAGCCATTCTGGAAGTCATCTCTGGGGTACTCTGATTAAGCCAGAACTCTCCTTCCCAGCGGGGGGCAGTGTCCGTAAACCGGAGCCAATGATGATAATCACAGTCCATGACGGCAATGGAACGATGTCGCTGCATGAGCGCCTCCCGTTCGGGGTAGTTCCACGGGATCTCGGCAATGACCAGTCCATCTTCTTTTGATCGGCGCTGAAGCAACTGCTCCACCTGCTGCAAAGATGGATAACACGATGGTGTAAACAACAGCCAGTCCGTTTCTTTACCGGACCATGTGTCCCAATTCTCTAGCTTCAAAGGATGTTGCAATGGATTCAGCACCGTCTTCGTCCCCTGGTCCAGCGATATATCCATAATGCTCACCGTGGTTCCAGACAGACTTGCAGCCACCCCAAGATTCGCAGCCAGAAAAGACTTGCCGCTAGGTACTGGCGAGGTTAGAAGAACGATCCCTTTTAACCCCTTTGGGCTTTGTTGTCCTGTCTTTACCTGTGTCTGCTCCTGATACTCTGCAATGGAAACGGGAGGATGAGGAAACTCCAGCCCATCTTCTCCAGTTCTGTTCTCATGCGTAAGCTCCACTACCTCTTCTGGCACTATATCTTTTCGGGTTCTTAACTTCTGCCACCCCAAACGGCATTTCAACGCCCACGAACTAAAACGAGGACGGATATATTGCCTCCACTTCGCTAGGAGAATGGGGATGACTTTTTTACAGCTACGCCATCCATTTCCGATGAACCCTTTGCTCAGCTTCAACTTATTAAATCGCCCTGCATCCGCAGCGGTTTCCTCAATGATCCATGGCCCCACGATGGACTCATCCTCGATCTCCAGGTCTTCTGTATTCTCTGCTTCATCCCCTCCTGATTCATCCTCTTGGATGACTTTCAGAAGAAGGGGGCTAAAGATCGATTGAGCCTCTTCTTCCTCATTCTGTTCTTCCGGCTCTGTCACCTCTTCGGGTTCTTCCGCCCATGTTCCTTCAGCCATTTTCCATGCCTCCCACGATGTTCGGTCCCACCAGCGTCCCAGGATCTCCGGTAGGGAAAAACCGGATAAGAGCGCTGTGGTGTGCCCTCCATGAGCCGTGAGCGTGTTCAATACACGATCTTTTTTCTCCTGGAGTTCGCATAGTAATCGGAAACGCTTCATCTCCTCCGTATTCAGGTTTTCAGGTTCATCTTCCCGTTCCCTGATATTGATTTTGGATTCGGATGTCGTGAGCGTCAGCGTATATTCACTGCGCAGCGCCTCCCCCTTCTGGGCCAGCCGTTCCCACATCTCCAGCCGATTCAGCTTCATCTGCTGGATGCCTTCACTTGCAGCAAGGCGACTACGTTTCTCGTTCCAGAGTTCATGACGCACGTCCGGAATTTGTTCTGCTGAAATTTGGGCACTAAAGCCTTCCTGCACGATGGCACGCAGAAATTGCTCAAATCCCCCAATTCGTGATCGTTTTTGCGCAAATACAGCCGTTCTCCAAGGAGCTGCCGTTAAGGAGGAGACGACATGTAAGGTCTTCCCGCTGCGATAGAGCCAGCCATCTTCCTCCACGCCCAGAAAAGATCCAATATCTTCCCCTGTACCGTCTTTCTTTTGTTGTTGATCATGGATATAGCGCTTCATGCGATAGGGCCACTTGAGCATATGCCCAAAGGTGCTAAGCATAAAAATCGCCGCAATCCATGCCATCTTGAACACGACTGGCAACGGAAGCAGAAAGGGGAATCCCCCGATCACGAGTGTCGTCCCTACAATCCAGCCGATATCTCCCAGGGACAGTCCCAAAAATTGTACATCCTCACGGATATCGCCCATAAAGCTTGCCCGCAGGAGCTCATCTTCCCGGTCCTGATTCTCCTTATCCATTTCCATTCACCTGCCCTTTGTCTTTTGGTGTGCTCGCCGCTTGAGCTTTCCCCACTGTTTTAGTCGCCTGACTTTGCTTGTCTCGCTGCGTCTCATGTCGATGCAGCATTTCCTTTTGCAGTCTTTCAAAACTCCCCATATCGAGTCCATGCAGTGGTGGCTGTCCATAGTTGACCGGTACCCGATCCTTAATGACATAGACCGCGCCGTCTTTGGCTCGCCAGTATGGTGTGCGGTCTTTCCGATAGGTGTCATAAGCCTTCTGGAATTCGTTTAAATATTCCTCGGGGACATAGACATGAGACTCATCGTTAGCAAGTTCCAACACTTTGGCCAGCGCTTCCGATGTACTGGAACGTTCCCACTCCTCCAGCATGTTGGCAGCAAACTGAGAATAGCGCGGGAAGTTATACCGGATCTTCCGGGTGGTTTGGGCCAACATCCCCTCCAGCACTTCTGTGGCTTCTTCTAAATCCTCATCCGGTAGCCACAGCGCTCCCTGCTCCAGCAGCAAATCTTTGACCCATGGGTATTCATCCGCACGGTCCTTTAGCGCATGGTACGCAGCAGAGGCTTGTGCCTCAGGCAGGTTCGCTCGCGTATATAGCGGCAGAGCCTCTTTAATTTGTTCCACTGCTTGCTTGGCCTCGGCAGAATCTTTCAGCTGTGTAATCTTTGGCGCATGGTTTAGATCCACAAATGCCCCATCCTTGTACATGCCCTCACGTACAGCTGATACATCAAAACCATCCTTCTCCAGCTGCGGCAGCATATCGAGTGTTTCTCCGGCCAGAATCAGCTCTCCGGTACTCTCGTCCCATGTAACATCTTCTTTGTATTCTTTCTTGAGCGTACTTAGCTTCTGGGTCAGCTTTTTCCGCTGGGCAACAGGTGCCTGCAGGAGGGAAACACTTCGAAATCCTTCCTCTCCCAAGACCGTTGAAATGTTCAGCGCGGAGGATTTAATTTCTGATTCCCCAAAGGCCAGTTCATGGTCCACATCGACATGGACCTGCCCTCCCTCTTCAAGCCAATGCTCCGGCTCTTGATAGGCAATCCCTTGCACCGATTCAGACAGACCCCCGCTAAGTGTGGACGCCAGTTTATCTTTGCCCACACTGCGCTGCGTACGCATGCGTTCTGCCGCACTCTGCATCCGTTTACTGGCCTCTTTCATGCTGAGCGCCTTCTTCTGCACGCCTTCCGAACCCATCCGTTTGCCCATGGAATCCAAAGTAGTCGAGGTCTTCTCTCCCCATTTCCCCATTGATTCCACTACATGAGCTCCATTCAGGGTCATCGGATTTTGAGCCGCTCTCATTAGCGGTTTGATCCAGAAAAAGAAGAAGAACACAATCAAAACGACAGCACTGAGGATGGCGAAGATGATCGGAGGTATGCCAATCGCCGCACAAAATCCAGTCCCCTCACCATAATCCGTTTGCATTTTCACAAAAATGGCCCAATGCAGACCGCAGATCAAGCCCACGATTAAAGTCCGCACATACAAATTGGCAAACCCGAGCATTGTCTCAAACTTTCCTGTGTAGGCAGACTGGGTAATCCAGAGATTGACCAGGATGGCCATAAACATCAAAACCAACGTTTTCACCACCGCTACCACATACAAAGGCAGCACTACTAGTATCAAATAACCGAGCAGATTAAAAATACCCCCACTCGTGGACACCGTCAGTTCTCCCAGTGTCTGCGCTGCATAAGAGGCCTCTGTAATCCCATCTGCACCGACAATCATTGCTTTTAGAATTTGTTGGCCATCCAAACCCTCATACGTGATGCCACTCGTGCCGATTATGCCTTCGAACATCTTGCTGGCCATCCAGTTAATCCCCACATTGGCGATATTCAGGACCGTGAGCGAAAGGTAGGTAGCGACAAAGCAAAGAAGAAAGACCTTGAGCAAACTGCCCAGGTCTTTTTTGCCTCGAATAATTTTGAACGCCAACCATGAAATCCCGACAAAAAGTGACACAAGGCCGACAATCATAAAGATGGACCAGCCCGACTGCACCAGATCGATTTCGGCAATCTGCGGAGTAAACAAATAGCTCTTGGCAAAGGCATCATAGAGTGGTGACATGAGCTCGTCCACCAACAACACAACTAAACCTTCAATCGCATCTTTGATCAGCTTGCCGGACATGAGGTCCTTAAACGATTGGATCATATCATCGACTTTATGAATCATGTCATCTACCCAATCGGGAATATACCAGCTTGTCTCCCGCTCCACCGGCGGGGAGGCTGTAGGTGTAGGACCTGCAGAAGCCAGTGTCACCATACTACCTCCAGATGAGGCGGCGACCTGACTGGATGCAGCCTGAACCTTTGTATCTGGCACACTGACACTCAACCCCACAAACATAAAGAGTATGACGACCAGCATATAAGTACGCCTTCTCAACTTCCCCACCCCCATAAGGCCATGTAATCATAAAACTGTGAAAGCAAGGTGAAAACCGATCCGGTCATAATCAAAATTATGATCAAGAGCGCCACACCCATGTTCCGCCAAAAGCGAGTATCTTTTATACTTTTAGCGCCCCGGCTTGCGGACAACAGAAAGCCAAAGAAACGGATCAGCCAATAGGAGAGAGCGAGAACACAAAGTATCGTCCCTGCAGCTCCGGCCAAGACCAAGAACCAGTTCATACCGTCCACCACATCCGGATCTACTTTATACATTTTTTTCATTTTCGAGATATAATCGTTGTCAGTCATCAGCCGGGCCATTATGACAACTTGTGGTTATGATCCATGGACTGGATGAACGTAGTCTTCCCCCCGAGATCCTGCGTGGAGGTCCAGTTATAAATGTTTTCCAAAAAGCTAAAGAATGCGCCGCTGATGAAGAGGAATACAATAAATACAATCAGACCGGCCTCAATCCAAAACCACTTATCTTTGATGGTCCCTTTACCGGTACTGATCTTGACCAGCTTGATAATGACTCGGACCACCACAAAAATCAGTGTTGCAATGGTGATTAAAGAGATGAACAACCCAATAGGCGTAAACACAAAGTCCAGTCCGTCTAGCACCTTCCAGTTAAACTTCATTTTCTCCTTGATCTTCGTAATTGGATTATTATCATCGGCGTAGGCCATGATGGGCAAAAGAAACACACTAAAGAACATCATCAAAACAGTTATTGTTTTTTTCATTACATTCATCCCTTCACATGAAATAGATTGATCCACAGCACCACACTCGCAGCCCAGCAGATCCTGGCCACCCAGCGCTCAGTGGCACCGCCGTTACGAATGACATTTAGCGCAACTTTCAGCCTCGGTAGCAGTGCAGAGTGAATTCCTTCTGCTGTCACCGAATCAGCAAGTAGATGTGACCACCAACCGGCTAAAACACCCAGCCCCATCGCGTACACCTGCGGCGACTGTGATTCGGTAAAAGTAATCACCCCTGCGCTAAGCAAAACGGCGAATTCTGGACTGTGAATCAGTCCCCGGTGCTTCACAAAGGGCATGATCAATAACGCCAGCCCCGTCAACAGCAATAGCCAGTGTTCGTGATAATGTAGATACGCTCCAACCATCAGCAGTCCAGCTCCACTAAGAATCAATGTCCGAAGTCTAGCTGCCACAGCAAGGCATAAGCCCGTACCGATCCACAATAGTGGAAAACCCTGTTGTAAATAGAATAGAATAGCGCCAACTCCTACCGCCATTCCTGATGCCCACCGCAGCTTCTTTCTGGTTTTGGCTGAAAACTGCATGGTATTGCTAACTGTACTGGTTTTGTGGTCTAAATCGGGCAGCAAACCCGCCACACCTGCAGCGACTACTAAGAGTAAGACTGGCGTGACCATCAGCTCGGTGAGGTGTGCAGCGAGAGCCGATCCGGTTAGCACAGCTACAGCTACATGTCCCTTTTTATTCATTTTTTTCATCACCTCCTTCCGAAACGACAAATAACCGCTTCAGGGCTGAAGCAGTGCGGCCTTCCTCATGATTTGTTACTCAGAAGAAACGGGCGAGTCCTCTCTTCTTAGGCTTATCCAGGATCGGAGAGAGTAATCCTTCCAGTAATTCATCCGTGTTTGGGTCTGATTTGAACGGGTCTGGGTGATACGGAATGGCAAAGACTGGTCTGCCGCTTAAGCATCCGGCTATGATTTCCTGATTCTCTTCACTCGCCAGTGGCAGAGCAATCCTCCAGTAATCTTGAGGTACGCGCTGATGCTCCCGGCAAAAGGAGATCAGTTCCTTCGTCCGCCACTCACTGCCTGAGCCGACAAGCACCGGCAACCGGGACTGTACGAATAACTCCGCTTGTGAGCTGGTGTGCAAACTCCCTAAATCCAGAACCGTAAACCGATATTCATTCATCAGTGAGTGTACCCAATGCTCCGATAACTCTCCCTTGAACAGGGACAACGAGTTGACTTCATAACGGGGGCTACTCGAAAATTCTCCTTGCCTGATATATTCCAAAAAAGAAAAGCAAGGATGGCTTCCACCTTCCCACACGGCCACTTTCGTTTTGGCAACCCGTGCCAGGTACTCCGCAATGAGCAAGGCGGTGTGGGTACTTCCAGCGCCTTCAAAGACACTTCCTACCGCAATCACCGTTCGTTCCCCAGCTCTATTCCTTTCGTGATGTTCGTGACTCGTCGTCCCGGCAGCGCTAATCTTCTGTTCATCCAAGGAATTCCGAAGCCGCGCTGGCCATTCCCGGTTTGCCCATACATCGGCAGCTCCGAGTGCAGTCCAGCTCCGTACCGCTGTCAGTGACAACGGATAAGCCTCACTAATCACCACCATCTTCACTGCTAAACTCAGGGCGAACGGTAGGAATTCCTGGGCCAAGTCTTCAACCACCAGGATTATTTTGGGCTTAATAATGGATGATACTTCTTGTGCTTCCTCGCACGTTCCGCACTCATGAAATCTGAAACGCGGATCACTAAGTTCAGGTTTGATACCTAAAAGTACAATATGCAATGATGCCCTACCTCCCTATTTAATTTTCTTACAATATAATCCTACACTCTTTAGGCACGTAAAACGTTCGAAGAACGTGCTAAAAAAGTATGTATTTCTTCAAACCCTCTATTAAGCACACGACTCAATCCTGGAATGCCTCTTGAACAACAAAAGAGCTGCGCAAATGCAGCTCTTCTGAATTTAGTTTGTTTTGTTAGGTGTTTCTCTTATTTCCAATTATTAATACAGTGTAGATAAAACACACAGGACATCCGCTCGTTTGGCATCACGACGTTCTAAGTAGTTCCGAACTTTATGCGGTTGCAGTTCCTGTGCAGCAAGCAAACGTGCAATGCTACTCCATAATAAGCAATAAATGAATTGTAATCGGAAAAGTTCCTGATGGACGTCGAATCTGCAAAAAAATTCTAATTAGCGATTTTAGAAGAATTCCCTACCTTATCGTCTCCATTTATCAAATTAATTTTTGTGTTACCTTTCATCCGACACAGAATACTTCTTTTTTTGTTTCTCCAAATAATCACTCCAATTCTTGTATAATCTTTCTTTATTGAAGTCTACCAAATCAAGTAGAGGCTGATTTGAGGGCATATACCGTACAAACTGAGAAATCTCCTCTGGATAATCAAAATCTGCATAAATAGTTTCAACCACTTCAAAAGGATCTGCATAGTGCTCCTTGTTTTCAAAAACCCACTTCAATACTACATATAAAATTTTTTCTTGGGCAATACTATATTCTTCCATAGACATTGGAGCTAACAACTTATCAAGATATGGATGAACGTCTTCCCCTTTTTTTAACCAAGCTAGGTCGATGACGTCTTGTGATGGAAATTCCTCCTCGCTAATCACATACATTGCATGTTCAGTTGCTGCCTCAGGGTTCAAATAACCATGTTTAATGGCAAAGAATAGATCACTCCACGTCAGATTAATCAGATTCACAATATAATTGTATGGAATCAGGAGATTTAAAGTATTCACTAGTATCACCTTTCATGGTTTTTGATTTGGATATCCAGTAATCTTACCTTTAACAATAAATCTTTGATGTGTAACCTTTCCTTCTAGATTTATTATATATTCATATATACCTGAACTCCCATTCAATTCTCCCTTAACTTGAAGTAACGTCCGTTCGACTCCATCGTTACCTTTAACTATGAAAGTTTTGCCCATTGCTAATATCTTTTCAGTTAAAAAACTAGCGGATCGATGACCTACATCTGATTTAGCCAACGCAGTACCCACACGTTCCGCTTTAACTATTCTTTCTGCTGCCACGAGAGGACTTAAGGGTTTCCCACCTCCTCCAGTCATGCCTAAAATTGCACCGACAACTGCATCGTTTATTGATTGTTCTTCGCCATATTCTTTCATTAATTGACTCTTTGCCCATGAAGCCTGTGCATCGCTACTTTCAAAAGATGTAGCTATATTAAAGAGATTTAACCATTTCTCTCTTTGCTTATTGCCTAAGAATATCATTGGTTTGTGGTCACCAAGATCTTTTCTAATGTCCCAATAAAGTTGTGATCCGCTCCCAGCAATACGGGCAGTTGTAAGCATTAAATCTACTTGACTCTCGGTATAATGCCCTGTAGGGTCAATACGTGTTAACGGATTATTCTCCACATACGTATACAAATTCATACTCAACGGGTTATCAATCTGCCCCTCAACCGTATCCTCATTTAAAAAACGTCCAATACTCGGATCATAATACCGTGCACGCAGATAGTAAAGGCCGGTTTCTGCATCATAAACTTCTCCGGTGTACTTGAAAGAGTTAGAGGTACCTTCCACTTGACTGGTAATATTTCCCCACTCATCATAGGTGTAGTTGTTGACGACCTCTCCGCTTGTATTGACAATCTGTACCACGTCACCATGACCATTATACAGGTAATAATAATCCTTCGATGCCTTCTTATCCTTCTTCACCAATACCCGGTCGCCACGCACAAAGTTCGCTTGTTCCACAAAGACACCGCTGACGATCTTCTCTTCCGAAATGACTTGACCCTGGAAATTATAGTTCACCTGGGTCTGTGTATTGCCATTGGTCTTTAGGTAGCGCATGCCATCGGCATAGTACTGGAAGCTTGTCGCTTTACCTCCCTTGGTCACTCCCGTTAAGGTATTCTGCAAATCATACGTATAACTCGTATCAGTGGTATCAGGACTGCCATTACCGGTATCGGATACGGTCTGCCGATTTCCTCGCACATCGTACGTATATGCAATCCTGCTTCCATCCTGGCGGGTAATGGACACCAAGCGATTCAGCGGGTCGTAACCATAGCTGGTCGTTTGCGCCGCTCCGTCTTTACGAGACTCCCTTACTGTGATTCGGTTTCCATTATTGTCGTAGCTGTAGCTGTAGCCAGAAAGAACAGAACTGCCCTTCGTATTTTTCAAAGTCTCCATCCAGCCCAGCGCTTTATTATACGTATATTTCGTGACGATTTTAGTTCCATCGCTCAGTGTTGGATACACAATGCTGTCGACCAAATCATTCGCATAGTAGCTATACTGCGCGTTTACGGACGGATCGCTGCTAAGGGTAGAGCTTCCATTGGTCTGCACTTTATTCAGTCTTTGCTGGTAATATTGATAATTGGTATAAAAGCCCATGTAGGTGTCATTGATCTGCGTAAACCGGCCTATCACGTCGACCTGATTCCCGATCATCGTGGAGTGGTTTCCCGAAACCGAATACGCAGTTCGCATTTGTCCAAGACTATCCAGGGTTTGCGTTTGAGTCGCGGTGACTGCATTGTTCGTGCGCGTCTGGATCGTCTGCTTCTCAGGGGAACCGTCACCGAAAATCACATTCGTTTCCTGCGTTTGTGCTACATTGTTAAGGATCCCGCGGATGGTGCTCTTTTTCAGTTGGCCTCTTTCGTCATACACATACCCGAATGTGCTGCCATTGCGGTCTCTTTTTGTTTCCAATTGGCCTAGGTTGTTGTAGGTGGAGCTTTCCATTTGCGAAGCTCCATCCTGCTTCACGCTAACCAGTCCCAACTCATTATAAGTTTTCGTATTTAAGGTTTGCGGCGTACCGCCTTTGGCTTGTATCGTCACCTTGGACAGTTGCCCGTTGCCGTCATACGTATAGGTTGTGGTTTGGTTCAAGGCATCCTTCACGGCAATTAACCGGCCCAAGGCATCGTAGGTGTAGGAGGTCGTAACTCCATCCTCATTCAGGTTCTTGTTCGGATCGGTGTAGCCTGTGACCCTTCCTACGATATCGTATCGATAGGCTTCGGTAATCCTTTGCTGATTTGCGGGCCAATCTTTATAGGTGGAAGCTGAAATTTTGTTTCCCCAGGCATCAAAGCTTTGTTCTGCATAGTTCAGCCTTTCGCCTGTTAGCTTATCCTGCAAATAGCTTGTGCTCCTGCGTGCTTTCAGGGCATAGTCGCTGACGATGAGGTCTCCATTTGCATTCGTAGCTCGGTTCTGCCTGCCCCAGGCATCGTAACTGACGGTCATTGTATTTCTGGCTGGGTCGATTATATACACTGGACGATTCCACTCGTCGTAATGATACTGTGTTTGGGTATACTTTCCTGCATTGGGGTCTTTGCGCTCTTCCAATAATGTTTGTCCGAGACCATTGTAAAATGTAATGCCGTGAGATTTGACCGTATTTCCATTAGATGTCTGTGTCAACGTATGTTCCGTATCCACAACGAAACTGTAGGTCCCGGCATTCACTGAATCAAAATTCGTAGAGATCTGATTATATGAGTACCTATATTCCTCTGTTTCAGAATACTTGTCCCCATTTGAATTTGTGAAATTGGGTTTGGTTATCTTTAACAGCCTGCCAAGCTCATCGTAAGTATAGGTGGTTTTCTGCTGATTGCCTTTGATTTCACTTATCAGTAGCCCGTTTCCTTTGTCATAACTCATTTGCGTTTTAACAATTTGCTGATTCGGCTGTCCGAGGTTGAACCACTGCTGTTTTTCAGTCGGATAGGCAAAGTTATACGCCGACCCGTACACAATCACAGACTTAGCAACCCGCAGACCACCTTTCCAGTTCTCGGCAGTGACTGTGAAAGCACTGTTATCTTTTAGATAGGAATAAATGGTAACTTCTCCTGCTGCATTCGTACTTTTCTCTATTCTTCCATCTGATGTGTAAACAACTGTTTCACTTACCGGGGTCCCATCGGTCTCATTTTGATACCATCTCTTTGAAGACAGCAGCTTAAATTTCGGGTCATATTGATATGATAGGGTATATTTCTGCTTAAGAGCAGCGTTATTCCGCTTTTCATTTGACAAAGGTAACGTTTCTGTCTGTACGTATCCCAGAGAGTCATAGGTTAAATCTGTATATAGGGTATTAGGGTTCGTATCTGCATCACCTTCATATTCCCGCTGTTCAATTAAGGTCGGCTTATACTTGTAGTCGGTCAAAAAATTGGAGTACAGGGTAAGTATTCTTTGTCCAGCCTGGCTTCCGCTTATGATCTTGCTCTCTACTGATTCATTTTGCTTCAGATGATTAAATAAAGTGATTGTCTTCTGTAGTGGTGCATTATTTTTGTCCAATGCAGTCACGGTGCTAGAAAAATGATACCCTGCAGGCAGGTTTTCGGGGTCATTGGTTACCCCATAAGCACTATAGTCTCCGCTGTAGGTAAAGACATTATGATTCATAACATATGAAGGCAAGGAATTCCGTAGAATGATATCGCTTCTGCCGCTAACACGTGATTTTTTAATGACTCCGTACTTAGATAAATTATGAACGCCGTATTCGTAATCATAGACCGTTTGCGACGTATTATTGTACTGCACCCGTTTCAGCATGTATTCATAGTGACCATTCGATCTGTTACTGGGCAATATATTACCAAAGAAATCATATTCATTTTTGTTTTCGGCATACTCAAATTGTATTTTCTCATCATTGGTGGCTTCAATCCGGATAAGACCCGTAGCATTATTAAAACCTATGGATTGTTGGAAATATTTAATTTCTTTTACCGGTACGCCGTTTTCGAGAACCCTTACTCTTACATTGGGTTCATTAGATGGAGTTCCGGACCCATATGCCTTGTATTCAAAACTAATTACTCTTCCTAATGTATCCTCGATTCTATTCACATTTCCGTAGGAATTATAGTAATAAGTTATTGTATTACCAAACCGGTCCGTTTGAATCATCATATCTGAACTAAAATACTCTCTCGATTTATCTGGAAACACCAAGGTAGTACCTGAACTACCGTGGGTAATTCTTACATCACCCGTGGGGTAATCCTTAAGTGTATAGTATGCATCCGATCCATCTGTCGGTTTTATAAATTTGGACTCATATTGACCGCCTTTTCCGTCATTATAATAATCTCCTTTTAAGGAAGGTATATTAAATGTCCATCCAAGGCCCAAATAGTTATAACGTTGATCATCGTCCCATGCCCCGGTGTTAATGCTTCTTCCTTCGCTAGGATCATACATGGTCGCAGGATAAAATTGACTCGCTCCGTTGGATTGATAGGTCACGCCGAGATTTAGATCCAAGCCATCTCTTCCCGGCAGACTGATCTGGTTGCTCCTCCAGGTAAGCATTCCGGTTATCGGATCGATGCTCTCTGTAGTATTTTGTTGGTCAGAAAATTGCTGATTAAATGTCTGATATTTATCCTTCAACCCCAACTCGCTCATCGCGTCGTCTATTGTGCCGCTGAGCGAAACCAATGCACTGTACTTAACCTTGGGCTGATCCGATGACACCAGCGGACGTTCCTCATAGACCACATCTGTGACTCTAGGTATCAATAGTAAAGATGTTCGTTCTTCATCCTTGTACACTCCATCAGTTACCTTGGCCGGTGCAGACTGTGAGTTTTCCAATCTGAGTTTATCCTCTATCTCTAGCCAGCTATCCTTGGATTTTTGCTTCAGTTCCCATAGTGTGGGCGAATCTTCATTATACATGTCATGCAGCAAGGCAATGGCATAGACATCGGAGATAGAAGCACCTAAGGCAAATAATTGTCGAATCTGTTCCAGGTCCAAGTTCACCTGTTTGTCATTGTAAAGCGTTGAATATTTCTGAAAAAGGGTCTTCACATCTGGCTCAGACATTACATCATAACCCTCAGCAGGTTGATTCTCCAAGGTTTCCACACTCGACTTGGACTCAGCAATTTCATTCCCCTCTGCGATTAGGGGGAGCGCCGAGATTTTGGAGGTGGGTGTCGGTGCCAATGTGGGTGTGGGTGTGAATTCAGGTGGTACTTCACTATCCGTATGAGAGGTTGGTGATGGTGATGGAGAAGGACTAAGGAGTCCTCCACCCTGGATTTCCATATTTCGAGGAGTTTCCACATTATTAATAATGGTATTTTGTTGACTGCTTACGCCAGCAGCATTAGAAACACCGGCCAAACTATCAAAGATTAAAATAAAAATCAGTAGAAAAAGCGAAACTTTCTTGAACAAAGAATTACGACTCATATCTATCTCTCCCAAATTAAAATGAAATATATAGCTTACACATGCTCTAACAGGTGGCAGCTAGTTCAACATTAAACGCGTTTTTGGATAAAACATACAAATTTCGAATTGACATCAGTCGTTTGATACGGTGTGAACCAGCATCCAATGGAGGCATACTACGAGAACAATTTAGCAATTATCCATTTTGTTTAACTATCTATCATTCATTTTTTAAAGTCATGTACAGCAAAGCACGAATCTAGTGCAAGAGCGGTCCACCCCCTAATTCAATTCACATAAGCTATTACCGGTCTCCAGATTGTTCCGTCATAGGCGGCTTCGGCATTTTTATTAACTACAAAATAGATCGCATCGCCTTTGCTCACCGCCACTGTGAGACCCACTTCGTAACCGACTGCGTCATTATAGGCAACTGTCTTTGACCACAATGTTTTGTTATTCTTCAAAACCTTAGCAACGATCCCGTCCCCTCCGCCTGTACTACTTTTCGCTACATTTCCTGAGATTCGGATCGTACCGGACTTGGGTGCAACCCACTTTCTAACTGAATCCGTCTGATCCGGATGTTGAAAATCATTCAAAATAATCGTATAAGGGGTTAATCCCTCCCATTGATTATTCTTATATTTCAGATCTGTGTATTTCGTCCCGTCCCATTCCTGATAATACCAATTCCCTTGCCCCTGAGTACTGCTGTACTGATCCTGAGCGGAGCTCGCCTCCATGTATGCTATTACCGGTTTCCACGACGTACCATCATAGGAGGCTTCAGCATTTTTACTAACTACAAAATAGATCGCATCGCCTTTACTCACCCCCACGGTCAGCCCCACTTCATAACCAACTGCGTCATTATAGGCAATTGTCTTTGACCAAAGCTGCATCTTATTCTTCAATACCTTGGCAACGATTCCGTCCCCTCCGCCTGTACTACTTTTCGCTACATTTCCTGAAATTCGAATCATCCCTGATTTGGGTGCAATCCACTTCCTTACCGAATCCGTCTGATCCGGATGTTGAAAATCATTCAAAATAATCGTATAGGGGGTAAGTCCCTCCCACTGATTATTCTTATATTTCAGATCTGTGTATTTCGTCCCGTCCCATTCCTGGTAATACCAATTCCCTTGCCCCTGCGTATTGCTATACTGGTCCTGAGCGGAGCTGGCCTCCATGTATGCTATTACCGGTTTCCACGTGGTACCATCATAAGAAGCTTCAGCATTTTTATTTACTACGAAATAGATCGCATCGCCTTTGCTCACCCCCACGGTCAGACCCACTTCGTAACCGGTTGAATCATTATAGGCAACTGTTTTTGACCATAGCTGTATATCATTTTTCAATACCTTAGCAACGACCCCGTCCCCGCTTGTTGTATTACTCTTTGCTACAATTCCCGAAATTTGTATCATCCCTGACTTAGGTGCAACCCACTTTCTAACTGAATCCGTCTGATCCGGATGTTGAAAATCATTCAAAATAATCGTATAGGGGGTTAATCCCTCCCATTAATTATTCTTATATTTCAGATCTGTATATTTCGTCCCATCCCATTCCTGGTAATACCAGTTCCCTTGTCCTTGCGTGCTGCTGTACTGGGAAGTGGCGGAAAATATTGAACTTGTGCCGGTGTACATTCCGACGAGATTTACTTCATTAACTTTTGAAGTCAAGTTCCCCTGCAAATCATATTGATAGCTAACTCTTCCGCTTCTTGAATCTATGTAGTTTAGTCTTCCTGCGGAATCATACGTATAATTTTGATTATTGCCCGAGTTTCCGAAAACAAAGGGAGGTTCTAAAAAGAAAGCTGATAATAGTAAAATTATGACGCCAAATATCCATACAGCTGACCGTTTCTTCATTAGCATTCCTCTTTCGCAAATTACTTTCAGCGCATAGTAGCACTATTCCGTTCGAGTCCCCTTCAGATTGCCATTCGAGTCATAGGTATAGTAAGTAATCTTATTGTTGGGTTGTTTGATCTGCACCAGCCTTCCATTATCATCGTATAGATAAGTTGTCGCTTGCTTAATAATAATGTCATCAATGGAGAGAGCGCCTCCACCATAAATTCCCCAGAACAAATAGTAGTTTTCTTGATTTCCGGTAGTAAAGGTGACCGTTTCTACTCCTTTTGTTCCCGAGGCACTATTCCATGTAGTCCAGCCTTTGGTTTCAATATCATCTAGACCGCGTGCTGAGAAGTAAAAATAGCGGTTAGCATTGGTTGATTCCATATCAATAGATTTGTAAGAAAAGGTCACTGAATATGTCGTATTGCTCTGAAACTTCACTTGATCCAAATCTGTACTTGCGAAATTCGCCCACTGCTGGGAAGCTGTGGAGCTTAGATAGGCAGAATATGAACCACTGACGGTTTTTGAGGATTCATTAGTAATCATTCCGGATACGGGTGAAAAGCCAGTCCCGCTATATGAGCCCCCCTCAAAGGATTCACTTACTTTCGAGATTTCTATATCATCCAGCGAAAGAGCGCCACCTTGACGGATGCCCCAAACCAGATAGTAATTATCCTTGCTCCCTGTCGTGAACGTAACGGTTTTGCTGCCCTTACTGCCACTAGGGTTCAGCCAAGTAGTCATTCCTTTCTCTTCTAGCTTGTCCGAACTCCGGGCCAGGAAATAGAAATACCGGTTGGCGTTTGAAGAATCCATATCAGCTGATTTATAGGAGAAAGTTACTGAATAAGTCGTATTGGGTTCGAATTTATACTTATTAAGATCTGTATTTACAAATTCCTTTGTTGGTTCGGTCGCCAGTGATTTAAGGTAAGCTGAATATTGTCCAGTAACCACTTTGGACGATTCATTAGTAATGACCCCAGAGCCAGCATTGAAATTAGTATTGGTAAACGAACCACTCTCAAAGGATTCATTTACTTTTGTGATTTCTATATCGTCAATGGACAGGGCGCCGCCTTTAAATATTCCCCAGATCAAATAGTAATTCTCTTTGTTTCCCGTTGTGAATGTTATCGACTTTCTCCCCTTATTCCCACTTGCGTCGCTCCAGGCCGTCCAGCCTTTGTCATCTGTATCATCTGTACTTCTGGCTAAAAAATAAAAACGGCGATCACTTCCGGTTGGCACCATATCGATAGTTTTATAGGAAAATGTAACTTTGTAGGTCGTATTTTTTTCAAACTTCACTTTGTTCGTATCCGTATAGGAAAATGCTTTCCAATCCTCTGTGTTTAATGAAGAGAGATAAGCTGAATATTGACCGTTAACTATTTTTGCTGGGTCACTCGTAATAACACCGGATCCGGCAAGGAAATTAGTCTG
>NZ_JBYTDQ010000021.1:0-48766 GCF_058791575.1 Paenibacillus sp. EB106-06-01-XG199
GGATCAAACTCTCCAAATTGGTATTTAGAAAGAGCGATTGCTCAATTTGAAACATCTGACGAGAATTTACATTCTCTCGATGAAATTTCTAAAGCGTATAAATACGCTGTGAAACTCATCAGTTTTGGATCTCACTTACGTGATTTCCCACTCACTCGTTGTTCAGTTTTCAAAGATCAATGTCTCTTTTTTCGTCGTCGTTGCTTGTCAGCAGCGACCTTTATAATATATCACAGCACCCTTGCTTCAGTCAAGCGTTTTTTTAATTTCTTTTTTCGCTTTCCTTATTGGCAAGTTATCAAGTGATATCTTGTCCAAAGGGCCGAGACTTAATGTATCATAAATTAATAACATGCGTCAACCATTAAAACAAAGTTATTTTTAAACCGAGCAGCATCAGGACTCCCGGAAGTCCAAGAACCGTTACGGCGCCTATGGTTGCCGGGTTTAAGGGAAGATAAACTTCCGTAAGCAATCCGGAGAAATTCACTATATAAATACCCAGTGCAGCAAGAATAAGATGAGTTCCAAACAAACTGAGCCAGGCCCAGCCCAATTTTTTACGAAAAACTATTAATATCAATAATAACCCGGATAATATCAATACACCCATTGCAGCCAATCTTAGCATTGTGCCCCCCCTTTACATATCTTGTCCAAGCTTATAATAGACTGCGGTTAAGCCCCAAGCTTTTAGCATGCTTAAGATGAATCTGATATTTGCGTTCTGCTGCCTCCAGAATATATATCGCGTAGTCAATTTGATCCTGTCCCAGCGCCTCATCAAACATCAAATAAGCTCTTTGCCACTCCGCTTGTGCTTTGCACACGTCGAGGAATACATTCCAGTGCTCATCCAAGTCTGACACTTGAACATCTTTTGCATCGTTTCGCTGCTTTCTGGAGCCCCACCAACCCATTTGCGATTCCCCCTCAAGAATAATTCTATGCTTTGATAACGCAGCTTCCGCGTTTTGCATATTCTCATTCATATAAAGATGGGGACAAACTTAGAACTAAAAAAGTCCCACAAGGTAAGATGGCGGTTCATAGCTTATCTTGTATGTAATGTATCGTTAAAAGGACGTATGCGCCCTCGTAAACAAAAAAGAAGCCCTCACGGGCTTCCTTTGCTGATTATGATGTCAGAACTGCTTAGAGCTCACGACGGCCTTCCAAAGCTTTGGATAAGGTAACCTCGTCCGCATACTCCAAATCGCCCCCCACGGGCAAGCCATGGGCTATTCTGGTGATTTTAATATCGAACGGACGGACCAGACGGGAGATATACATGGCCGTAGCTTCACCCTCAATATTGGGGTTAGTGGCCATAATAAGCTCTTTCACTCTCTCGTCGCTCAGACGGGTCAACAGTTCCTTGAGTCTTATATCGTCAGGACCTATGCCCTCCATCGGTGAAATTGCACCCTGAAGCACATGATAGTAGCCGTCGAACTCCTTGGTTCTCTCTATGGCTACAAGATCCTTGGAGTCTTGTACCACACAGATCACTGAGGTATCTCGGGTTTTGTCCTGACATATACGGCATGGATCGGTGTCCGTAATGTTGCAGCAGACCGAGCAGTAATGAAGATTGCGTTTGACACTGACAAGCGCTTTGGCAAAATCAATAACTTCATCCTCTTTCATGTTGAGTACATGAAAAGCCAGCCGGGCTGCTGTCTTCGGGCCGATCCCGGGCAAACGTGTAAAAGCTTCGATCAGCTTGGCTAGCGGTTCTGGATAATACAAATTGATGGTTCTCCTTTGGTCTGGAGTGGAGTAGGCCTAGAATAAGCCAGGGATCTTCATTCCGCCGGTGAATTTACCCATATCGTTGTTAGCCAGCTCTTCAGCCTGGGTAAGGGCGTCGTTTACAGCTGTGATGACAAGATCCTGCAGCATTTCGATATCTTCCGGATCAACAGCCTCAGGTTTGATTTGCATGGACAGCAGCTTCTTATGGCCATTCACTTGAACGGTAACCACGCCGCCGCCGGAAGAACCTTCGATCGTCTTGCTTCCCAGCTCTTCTTGGGCTTTGAGCATTTGCTCCTGCATTTTTTTAACCTGTTTCATCATTTGGTTCATATTATTCATAAGTCGTCTCTCCTTTGGAATGCGCTTATTGCGCTCATAGGCTTAAATGCTACTCTTTTATGACAACAAGGTCTTCTCCAAAGAGCTGGATGGCCTCGTCAATCCATGGTTCAGTCTTTGTCTCCGCAGTTTCATGCTCATGCTCGAGACGAAGCTCCTCCTTGCCCGGTTGTGCAGCAGACTTCTGCGCCGCTTCATTCCAGTCGCGCAGAAGTATCGTGACCAGACGGTAGGGTTTACCCAGCCGTGCAGCTAACACATTCTCAATCACCTGTCTGTTAGCCGGTTTCTCTGTGGTATCCCGGTGAATTGTGTTCTTAAAGGCCACAAGCACCGCATCTTCCATTACAGACACAGGTTCACCGTCAACAAACCAGGCATGCACGGTTACCTTCTCCTCCTTCACCCCTTGCAAGACGACACTCCATTGTTTAAACACCGAAGCGAAATCAGCACTGTCTTTACTGGCGATGAATTTATCCAGCTGCGGAGGCAGCTTGGAGGGTGAGGAGATTCGTGGAGCCGAGCTTTGGGCTGGCTTCTGGGCGGAAGCCTGATCTCTTGAGCCGTTACCGGATATCCCCCCGGACTGCATAGCCTGCTCGAGCTTCTTCTCCAATGCGGCAATCTGACGCTTGAGAAGCTCCAGTTCCCCCGAATCCACGGAGGAGCTGCCCCCTGAAGGCTGCAGGGAGGTCGCTGAGCCAGGGGCAGCCGCCAGAATCGGAGCCCCTCCGCCCTGCTGCAGGCTGCATAACTTCATCAGCGCCACTTCAAACAAAGTCTGCGGATGAGTGGCATATTTCATTTCTCCCAGATAGCGGTTCAGGGTCTCGACAATTTCAAACAGCCGCTCCCGGGAGAACGCTGCTGCCATATCGCGGAATTCAGCCGGATTGAGAACCCGGTCTGTTAGCTGATCCGCGCCCGGCACCATCTTGATCATCAGCAGATCACGGAAATAATACAGCAGGTTCTCCAGACATTTGTCGGCGCTTTTGCCTTCGTGCATAAGCTGCTCGACAAGTTCCAGAAGCAGACCCATATCACCTTCCAGAATGGCTGTTGCAAGGCGGGCAAACTGCTCAGAAGGAATTCCGCCCGTCATCCCCAGCACTTGCTGGTAAGTCACATTTCCGTCTGTAAAGGAAGAAATCTGGTCCAGTATGCTGAGAGCATCGCGCATCCCCCCATCGGAAAGACGGGCAATGTACTGCAATGCATCTACATCTGCAGTAATGCCTTCCTTCTCACAGATTTCAGTCAGCCGGCCAGTCTGCTCTTCGAGCGATACTCTTCGAAAGTCAAAACGCTGGCAGCGGGAAATAATCGTTGCCGGCAATTTATGAGGTTCTGTCGTCGCCAAAATGAACATGACATGGGGCGGCGGCTCCTCCAGCGTCTTTAGCAGAGCGTTGAACGCTTCTGTTGTCAGCATATGCACTTCATCAATAATATACACTTTACGGCGTACTTCGGTAGGCGCATATTTCACCTTATCCCGCAGATCGCGAATCTCTTCAACACCCCGGTTGGAGGCCGCATCAATTTCCTGCACATCCATTACGTTGCCAGCAGAAATCCGTACACAGGATGGACATTCATTGCATGGCTCCGGACCCGGACCGCGCTCGCAATTGACCGCTTTGGCGAGCACTTTGGCAGCACTCGTCTTGCCGGTTCCCCGCGGGCCGCTGAACAGGTAGGCATGCGAAACCCGCTGTTCACGAATCGCATTCTGCAGCGTCTGGATAATGTGCTGTTGTCCTACCATGTCTTGAAACGACTGCGGCCGCCAAGCACGGTACAGCGCGATATGTTCCACTATGCATTACCCTTTCTTAGGCTGCCGCTTTCCGGCATTTGTCGCTAATTTATTATACTATATTCCCCAGACTTTGACCAAAAACAAAAAGCATCTTTGCTTGTGGCAAAGACGCTATCATTAACGATATGTTTATAATATAAAACCGTGCACCTGTTATTGATGGCTGCGATCCAAGCGGCAACCCTACAAGACTGCTCGGGCTAGGCCACCCTCCGGCACAAGAGTAAACTTGCTTATGGCTGCTTCCTTCCGGACCTGACCAGGTTCACAAGCACTCATTGCGGAGGACCCAACCGTCAACACAGTCCATAGGGACCAAGGCCTCACATCGACAGCACCTCTAACAGGAATTCAACCTCGCTACAGCGGATTGCGAGTTACAGGGCACCGCTACCTCCCCGTCTAGCACGGCGAAGATAAGTATAGCTCACCGCCTGGTAAAAATCAACCCGACAAGCGGTAATGGCATTATTTTCCTCTAGTATATAAAAACCCCCTGGCTAAAAAGCCAAGGGGCAGTCCAATCTTATGCCACTGAAAGGCAAGGCTGATTAGATGCCGTATTTCTTCTTGAATTTATCAACGCGACCACCGGCATCAAGGAATTTCTGCTTGCCAGTGAAGAACGGATGGCAGTTAGAGCAAATTTCGACGCGCAGCTCTTGTTTAACAGAACCGGATTCGAATGTGTTGCCACATGCGCAGGTTACCTTAGTAAGGTTGTACTTTGGTTGGATTGCTTGTTGCATTTCAATTTCACCTCTCATGCCCTAGGACTCATGCGGACCCAGAGTTATTAAACATACAACGGTATTTTAGCATGAAAGGTAGAAGTCTGCAATATATTTAAAGCCCATATTTCCGTGCTACATATGGACTCTGCGCTGTTTGGCACGGGCCAAATCCGCTGGAGGGACATGAGTGAAGGAGCCTATAACCACACCCGGAAGTTCCTCGCGGAAAATCTCAAGCATGGTCTTCATACCCAGAATTTCGCCTTGCGCCGGAGGAATGAGTTCTAAATAGCTCTCGGGATCAATGTTCAGATTACGCATCTGAATGAGTTTCAGATCCGTTCGTCTTACAAACTCCACCATGGCCTCAATTTCTTCCTCGCGATCCGTGACCCCGGGGAAAATCAGATAATTGATAGACGTATATACACCCTGGGCCGCAGCGTATTTCAGCGACTTCTCCACATTCGCCAAAGTGTAGCCGCGAGGCTTGTAGTAAGCGTTGTAATGGTCATCCAAGGCACTGATCGTACTCACCCGCATCAAATCAAGCCCTGCGTCAACAATCCCGCGGATATGGTCGCTCAGCCCGGCGTTGGTGTTGATATTGATGTAGCCCATATCGGTAACCGAACGCACTTCACGAATAGACTCAATGATTAATTTGGCCTGTGTGGAAGGCTCGCCTTCACACCCCTGACCGAAGCTGATGATGGACTGGGGCGTCTTCAGATGCTCCAGCATGACTTGAGAAATTTCATCCACCGTAGGCCGGAAGTTCATACGGGTCTGCGGCGATACAAACCCGCTGTCATCAGGCTGTTCGGAAATACAGCCAAAGCACCCGGCATTGCAAGAATAGGAGACCGGAACTGCACCTTCCCAACGACCTAAAAAGGTATTTGAGGAAGTCAGGCATTCATAGCCCAGCGCGCAGTTGGAAAGATGATCATATAGACGGTTCTCCGGATACTTGGCGGTCAAATCACCGACTCCGGCTTCCACATTCTCCCGGTCACAATTCAAAGGGTTCCATTGTTCGGGATCATCCGTAAGATCAGCAGCTACATAGAAGCCGCCATCCTTCCACACTACAGCGGAATATCCGAACAGCGGAAGCTTATATGACTTGTCTGTCTTGACATAACCAGGAAGACAGAGCCTTGTAAAACCCTGCGGCAACAGTGCACCTACAGCCTGCAAACCTTCCGGCAACGGCAGCATTTCCCCTGTCTCGGGGTTCATGCCCACTGCCCGCGTATTAGGCAGTCCTACCAGTGTCGCGCCTTCCGGCAGCGGAATCAATTCTTCCTCCAGCATCTCAACAATCATATCTCCGCTGCGGGCAAGCCCGTACAGCTCGGGATGATCATATACGTTTCCTTGCCCGTCGGCATATACCAAATACATGTTAGTCTCCTCTTATATCAATTCTCAGGTTGTAGGAACAGTAGGTGTCTTGGGCCGTGTTGTCCGGCGCGCCGACGAGCCGCTATTGGAAGTCCCGCCATTGCTGGCTGTACCGCTTGCCGATGAACCCTCTTTGCCTCCGGCCACATCAAAAGACGCCAGGAATTCGGCATTGGTCTTGGTGTCACGCAGCTTTTTGATGAATCCCTCTACAAAATCGTACGACTCGTTCATATTTTTGCGAATCGCCCAAATGGTATCGAGTTCTTCCTTGCTCAGCAGCACCTCTTCGCGGCGTGTGCCTGAACGGCGGATGTCGATTGCCGGGAAGATGCGGCGTTCCGCCAGCTTGCGGTCCAAATGCAGCTCCATGTTGCCCGTACCTTTAAATTCTTCATAAATGATATCATCCATACGCGATCCGGTATCAATCAGCGCTGTTGCAAGGATCGTCAGGCTTCCGCCTTCTTCTACATTCCGCGCAGAGCCAAAGAAACGCTTCGGACGGTGGAACGCCGCAGGATCTATCCCCCCGCTAAGTGTCCGGCCAGAAGGAGGAACCACAAGGTTATAGGCGCGCGCCAACCGGGTAATGCTATCCAGCAGAATAACAACATCCTTTTTATGCTCAACCAAACGCAGTGCCCGCTGCAGGACAAGCTCAGCTACCTTAATATGATTCTCCGGAAGCTCATCAAATGTGGATGCAACCACTTCGCCTTTTACAGAGCGCTGCATATCAGTTACTTCTTCTGGACGTTCATCAATCAGCAATACAAACAGTTCAATCTCGGGATTATTAGTGGAGATACTGTTGGCTATTTCTTTCAGAAGGAGCGTTTTTCCTGCCTTGGGAGGTGCTACAATCAAACCGCGCTGCCCCAAACCTACAGGAGCAAGTAAATCCATTATTCGGGTAGATAAATGAGTAGGGGATGTTTCGAGCGGCAGCTTGTCTTGCGGATAAAGAGGTGTCAGCGCCGGGAAATGCAAGCGCTCCGCTGCACTGGCAGGATTCTCGCCATTCACGGCATTTACTTGAAGCAATCCAAAATAACGTTCATTTTCTTTCGGTGTGCGGCATTTCCCGGAAACAAGATCGCCGCTTCTTAAATCAAATTTGCGAATTTGCGAAGCCGAGATATAAATATCCTCCGCGCTGGGCAAATAGTTAATCGGCCTCAGGAAACCATAACCTTCAGGCAAAATTTCCAGTACGCCTTCCATGAACATGAGCCCGCTTTGCTCCGCCTGTGCACGAAGAATCGCAAAGATCAGTTCCCGTTTCTTGAGCGTTCCGTAGTAGGGAATCTGGTATTTCTTAGCCAGCTTATACAGATCGGTCAGCTTCATTTCTTCCAGATCGGAAATTTGAAGATCCATGTAATAACCACCTATTCAATTTTTGTATGAGTTCGGGCAAAATATGAGTCTATTAAATTGCTCATTAGGATAGGATTACCCAAATTGGAAGGAGATATGCAGTTAAGAGGCAAATATTACTCCTCCCAATTCCTCAGGCAACCTCAATTTCTATTCGTTCTCGCGCCAGACCTCGGCACCCAAATTACGGAGATTGCTAACAAGATTATCATATCCGCGGTCAATATATTCCACACCCGTCACCTCGGTAATGCCTTCCTGAACAGTCAGTCCGGCAATGACCAGCGCCGCACCCGCGCGCAAATCGGCAGCCTTTACTTTAGCAGCGTTAAGCCTGCCGCCTTCAATAATGGCGGATCGCCCTTCTACGCGGATCTTTGCGCCCATCCGCACGAGTTCCGGTACATGCTTAAACCGGTTGCTGTAGACAAAATCGCTAAGGACGCTAACTCCCTCAGCCTGGGTCAATATACTTGTCATCGGGGATTGAAGATCGGTGGCAAAACCGGGGTATACCAAAGCCTTAACATCGACATGCTCATATTGGGCTCTGCCGATAACACGAATGCTTTCGTCCAGTTCTTCAATTTCTACGCCCATCTCCAGCAGTTTGGCGGTTAATGCCTCCAAATGTTTGGGGATAACGTTATCTATTAACACGTTGCCGCGCGTCGCTGCAGCAGCAATCATATATGTCCCAGCTTGAATCCGGTCGGGAATGATGGAATGACGGCAGCCATGCATTTCCGTAACGCCTTCGATCCGGATGGTTTCGGTACCGGCGCCTTTAATAACTGCGCCCATAGAGTTTAATAGGGTAGCTACATCTATAATCTCAGGCTCTTTAGCCGCATTTTCAATAATTGTAGAGCCTTTGGCCCGTGAAGCCGCAAGCATAATGTTAATGGTCGCACCAACGCTGGACACATCCAGATAAATTTTCGCACCGCGCAGTTCCTTGGCATAAAGATGAATCGAACCATGATCATTGGTTACGGTCGCTCCCAGCGCCTCAAAACCTTTAATGTGCTGGTCAATGGGGCGGGGTTCAAAATTACAGCCGCCGGGAAGACCAATTGTCGCTTCTTTGAATCTTCCAAGAAGTGCTCCCATCATATAATATGAAGCCCGCAATTTCTTGACGGGGCCATTAGGCATTGGAATGGAGACGATACGGGAGGGATCAATTCTCATCTGGTTGCCTGACCACGACACAGTCGCACCAAGCTCTTCCAGAATTTCAGAGTAAACAGCCACATCACTAAGGGAGGGCAAATTATCCAGAACAACTTCAGATTCGGCTAAAATCGCCGCAGGAATAAGCGCAATTGCGCTATTCTTCGCTCCGCTGATGGTTACAACGCCCTCTAGCGGACGTCCACCGCCAATCATTAATTTTTCCATAGATTTATCTGGTTCCCCCTACGTGTATTGCAACTTATCCGGCAATACCTGCTGTGGCATTTTTGGTGAATAAAATGGAAAGACACCGGCTAAGCGGTGTGCTTTCCATATCAAACTATTCAACTGGACAGCGTTAAATAACCTGTCCCGGTGCATAAAGATATTAATCTGTGCAGATGCACAAAGGAAAGAGCACTCTAAACAAGGGTAGCTCGTCCGTTAAGGGCTGAAATAAATTACGCTTTGTTGCTGGATCCGAACTCGCGGATTTTGCCAATAACGGTTTGTTTGATGGCATCGCGGCCTGGTGCGATAAATGTACGTGGATCGTAAGCATCAGGTTTAGCAGCAAGAACTTCGCGAACTACTTTAGCAAATGCGATTTGGTTCTCAGTGTTTACGTTGATTTTGGAAGTACCCAGGGAGATCGATTTCTTGATATCGTGCTCAGGGATACCTGTACCACCGTGCAGAACCAGTGGAAGTTTAACCGCATTGCGGATTTCTTCCATTTCTTTGAATCCGAGGTTAGGCTCGCCATGGTAAGGACCGTGTACAGAACCAAGTGCCGGAGCCAAAGTGTCGATGCCGGTTTCTTTAACGATGCTTACGCATTCGTTCAGGTCAGCATATTGAATGCCGCCAATAACGTCATCTTCTTGTCCGCCAACTGTACCTACTTCGGCTTCTACAGAAACACCTTTAGCGTGTGCATAGTCAACGACTTTTTTAGTCATTTCAATGTTTTCGCTGATTGGGTGGTGGGAACCGTCGATCATTACGGAAGTAAATCCGGCATCAATGGCTTCTTTACATTTGTCAAAGCTAGAACCGTGATCCAGGTGAATCGCTACAGGAACGGTGATTTTCATGTCATGAACAAGACCTTCAACCATCTTTACAACAGTGTAGAATCCGCCCATGTGACGAGCTGCGCCTTCGGATACACCAAGGATAACCGGTGATTTCTCTTCTTCTGCGGCACCAAGAATCGCTTGAGTCCACTCCAGGTTGTTGATGTTGAACTGGCCTACTGCATATTTTCCTTCAAGTGCTTTGTTTAACATGTCTGTCATAGATACTAATGGCATGGTTTCAATCCTCCTAAGAATGTTGGTTGCTTATATATAAGCCGACATCACATACAGGCTTATTATAGCACATCCTGTGTTAAATACTAAATAGGGCACACAAAAAAATGTCCCGGTGGGACGATATTCATCCAGCCCATATCCTTAGCGGAACTCATCCTCTTTAGACTGTCCATTTCAGGAGCATCCCAAACCGCCTATTCCAACACTAGCTGCACTGGTCTATCGACTTGCTGTTAAGATGCATGTTCACGGCTACCCGCATCTCATCAATGTCAAAAGGTTTGGTAAAGTGCATCAGTGCTCCGAGTTTTGTCGCTTCCTTAATCATATCCAGCTCTCCGTAGGCAGTCATCATAATCACCTTTATGGCCGGATTGATCTCCTTCAAATGCTTCAGGATTTCGAGTCCGTCCATTCCCGGAATCTTCATATCAAGCAGAACCAAGTCTGGGGATTCACTACGAACAATGTCCAGTGCCAATTTTCCGTTAGCTGCTTGAAAAGTGGTATACCCTTCGCTATTAAAGACTTCCATGAGAAGAATCCGGATTCCGTTCTGATCGTCGACAATTAAAACTTTCTTCTTTTCCATATCATACCCTCCCAGATTTAAGGCAGATTGACTATACCGCGCTCCGCACAGCTAACGGCCCACTACAACTTAGTCTATACGAAACCTATAATTCGTGCTTTATAGCCAAAATCCTGCTAATTGGATAAAATGGGTAAATACAATCCATATAATGGTTAATACTGACTACCCGGGAATGGTAAATTCAAAACTATAAAAATTAAATTTCTCAACACCATTAAAGGTATACAAACCCTTATAACCAAAAAAAACGGCTTTGCCGTCCTTAACGAAGGACGACATCCGTTTCTGTAGAGATGAAGGAAAAGGTATAGCGCACAACCTGTACTGCCCCATATTTTGAAGAAAGCCTCCAGATGGAGGCTTTCAAAGACCCGTGAGGGCCGGTTTGACATATGAATTACAGCTGTTCGGAATGAGTCAGTGAAGCTTTGACAAATTCACGGAAGAGCGGCTGCGGACGGTTCGGACGGGAAGTGAATTCCGGATGGAATTGTACCGACAGGAACCAAGGATGACCCGGAAGCTCCACAATTTCCACCAGACGTCCATCAGGTGAAGTCCCGGAGATCACAAGACCCGCTTTTTCAATTTCGTCGCGGTAGGCGTTATTGAACTCATACCGGTGACGGTGGCGTTCATAGACCAATTCATCATCATAGCAGGACATAGCCAGTGAATCCGGCAAAAGCTTGCAAGGATACAGTCCAAGACGCATGGTGCCGCCCATATCTTCGATATCCTTCTGCTCAGGGAGCAGATCAATCAGCGGATGCGATGTAGTCGGATCAATCTCCGAACTGTTCGCCCCTGCCAGTCCCAACACGGAACGGCCGTATTCGATAACGGAAACCTGCATTCCCAGGCAAATCCCGAAGAACGGGATCAACTGCTTACGGGCATAACGGATTGCGGAGATTTTACCTTCAATCCCCCGGTCGCCGAAGCCGCCTGGCACCAGAATGCCGCCTACTCCGCCAAGCAGTTCGTCCACATTCTCGTCGGTCACCATCTCGGCGTCCACCCAGCGGAGCTTCACTTCCGCATTGGCTGCGAAACCTGCATGCGAAAGCGACTCCACCACACTCAGATATGCATCATGCAAAGCAACGTACTTGCCGACAATAGCGATCTCCACGGTGTGTTCCAGCTTCTGGATCCGCTCCAGCATGCTTTCCCATTCACGCATATCCGGCGCAGGTGTAGTCAGCTTCAAATGATTAACCACAATCTCATCCAGACCTTCATCGCGCAGGTTAAGCGGAACCTCATACAGTGTGGAAGCATCACGGCACTCAACTACTGCATTGGCGTCGATGTCACAGAACAAGGCGATTTTGGCTTTCATGTCATCAGAAAGCTGATATTCCGTACGGCACACGATCACATTCGGCTGAATCCCAATGCTGCGCAGCTCCTTGACACTATGTTGTGTCGGCTTTGTCTTTACTTCACCCGCAGCCTTAATATAAGGAATCAAGGTTACGTGGATATACATTACATTTTCCCGGCCAATATCACCCTTAATCTGACGGATAGCTTCCAGGAACGGAAGGCTCTCAATGTCACCCACAGTACCGCCGATCTCAGTAATAACTACATCAGAGCCAGTCTCGCGGCCGGCGCGGTATACCCGTTCCTTGATTTCATTCGTGATGTGAGGAATAACCTGAACCGTGCCGCCCAAATATTCCCCGCGCCGTTCTTTGCTGATTACGGAGGAATAAATTTTACCTGTCGTCACATTGCTGTTCTTAGACAGATTGATATCAATAAACCGTTCATAGTGTCCAAGATCGAGGTCAGTTTCCGCACCATCATCGGTGACAAATACTTCCCCGTGCTGATAAGGACTCATAGTTCCAGGGTCTACATTGATATAAGGATCAAATTTCTGGATCGTCACCTTCAGACCTCTGTTCTTGAGCAGCCTGCCCAGCGAAGCAGCGGTGATGCCCTTGCCCAGGGAAGACACAACGCCACCCGTTACAAAAATATACTTTGTCACTGTAAAACCCTCCTAAATAAAGTCCAGAAATTCAGGCGACGCATTTGTTTATCGTAACCCTTTTTTCCATCATCAAAACGGGGAACTTAAAAGTTACTTCTGCCATCCCAAAAAACCAGGGATGTGTTCATCCAATCACGGAAAAACCATCTAAAAAAACAAAAAAGTGACACCCGTAGAGCCGGGGCACTTTTTATTTTAGAAAATAATATTAACGTTCATTATAAGCCCATGCAATAGTTTACTCTGACGGTCCTACCCATGTCAAGGGAGGAATTCTGCCCTAGTGCACTATTCTAAAATTCGTCCTTCTCGTCCTCGTCGGCATCTTCGCCTTCGCCGTCTTCGGAGTCATCTTCATCCACTTCGTCTTCGTCAATGTCATCTTCATCAATGACAACATCCTCGTCAACTTCTTCTTCGCTGTCGTCGTCTGAATAGAGGTCGTCGCGATCTTCGTCGATAACGTCGAAGTCCTCTTCCTCAGCAGCATAGTTCTCTTCTTCTTCGGCAAAATCATCATCTTCCAAATCGTCGTCTTCATCGTTGATGATACGAACGCGTTTGGTATTGCCGACAGGATCATCGGAGCGTTCCAGAGGGTACCAGCGTTTCAGCCCCCACAGGTTGGTTCCGACACAGGCAAAACGCCCGTCAATGTTAATCTCGGTATATAACTGGGCAATAGTATCTTGGCTTTCTTGCTCGGTCATACCGCGCAGCTTGGCTACTTCAACCATCAGGTCACGGTAATAAAAAGGTGTGTTGGCTGCTTTAAGCACCAGGAAAGCCAGGTCCACCATCGGTATTTCTTTAACTTTCTCAGGGTCCAGCTTTAAATTGAGTGGCGTACTCACTAAAGGACACTTCCTCTCACGCATTGTTCACATTACAAATCATGCTTAATTTATCATATCCATTAACAAACCTAAGTAAAACCTATTTGCCAGCAAATTGCAAGTCAATTGCGGTGAGAGGCCGGAAGATTCGCTTTGCGGTCCTGGTATGGAGAATTGTTTCTGGCGTCCCTGAAGGATTGAAGCGCTTTCGGATGTCTCAGTCACTGCTTGCACGGGCACGTACGAAGCAGTTCGATCTGATCATATGTACCCGGCTGTCCCAACGCCAGGAAATTGTGTTAAGTACAACAGAATATGAAGATAGTATAGCGCCAAGCTTATACTTCTAATTTGCTAAAAAAGGCGGAGGAAATTCCTCCGCGCATGACTGTATCCACGCCAAGGATCGGCTCCTTACGGGATGTTGCAAAGAGAGGTTTAGATCTCTTCCGTTTATTTTATGTGAAGCGCCGCCTTTTGACACGATGGGCAGCCCATTTCGCTAAAAAAGGGCAAGTTCCCATTCGGACGTACGCCTTCTTTCATACAATATGGCAGCACGGCACCGAGGAGGGGACGGCGTATAACTTATGGACTATTACGGATTTTGGCAGATGCTGCTTGATGAGATATCGGCTGCCCCCAAAAATACTACTGAGCGGCGTATTGTTACCTTCAACGATGCCCGCCAGTATGCCGGAGCGCTGTCACAGTGGAAGGCGCTGAAGAAAAAGCGGCCCGGGCTGCGGCAGGTCCAGGTTTCCCCGCTGATTCGGGCCTTCTTTCTGCCTGCTGCGGGTGCAGAAAGACTGATGGATAAATTCTCCGATTTGCTGCGCATTGAAGATGACCTGCGGATACAGGTCCACTCCGTGACCCCGGACAAGAGCGGAACCGCCGTCATGCCATGGGGGGTGAAGGCGATACATGCTCCCCAGGCCTGGTCCAAATCAACCGGAGTGCATGTGAAAATAGGCGTCATTGACACGGGAGCCGATTACCGCCATCCCGATTTGAAGCATTCCCTGGCCTCCGGCGTGAATCTGCTGCACCGAGGCATGCTGCCGCTCGATGATAACGGGCATGGCACTCATATTGCCGGTACACTGGCCGCAGCGGGCGGCACTCGCGGAATGATGGGCGTAGCCCCGCGGGCACTGGTGTATCCGGTCAAAGCCTTTGACCACAGCGGCTCCGCCTATGTGTCAGATATTGTCCTCGGGATCGACTGGTGTGTACAGAACAAGATCGACATTATCAATATGAGCTTCGGGATGAAAACAAGAAGTAAAGCACTTCATGATGTGGTGATCAAGGCCTATCGGGCCGGGATCGCCATCATCGCTTCCTCCGGCAATGACGGCAAACGGGGCGGGGATTATCCCGCCCGTTACCCCGAGACGATCGCCGTCGGCGCTCTGGACAGAAGGCACCGCGTAGCGGCCTTCAGCAACCGCGGTCCGTACATCGATGTGTACGGACCAGGCGAAAGCGTGCCCTCCTGCTGGCTGAGGGAGGGCTACAAAGAGATGAGCGGCACCTCCATGGCGACCTCACATGTCACCGGTGCCGCTGCACTGCTGCTCGCACTGCGGCCGTCGCTTACGCCGCGCGAGCTGAAGCTGCTGCTGCGCCGCACGGCTTCGCCGGTGCGGCTGCGCAAGGGCCAGCGCCGCGCTTCCCTGGGCGGCGGCGCGGCCGATGCCCTGCGCCTGCTGCGGGCGGGCGCACGGGCGAAGCCCGTTGCCGCCGCCGCGAAGGCGTAGGCAACGGGCGGCAGCTGCCGCCGGGCGCTCTGCGGCGGCGCGCAGCAGCAGGCCCCTCGGCACGGGGGCCTGCAACCAGCCCGGACCGGGGGCCGCCCAGATTGCGGGCGGTCCCCGGCCCGGCGTTATTCAAGGCAGGACCCGGCGGCACCGGTACTGCCTCACGCCAAAAGCTCCGCCTTCCTTTCACCGGAAGGCGGAGCTTTTAAGTTGCTGGCGCAAGCTGCAGCTACATGCGGTCAGGTGCAGTGACACCGACAAGGCGCAGCACGTTGGCAATCGTCGTGCGCGCAGCGCCCAGCAGGGCGAGACGGGCCACGGTCTGTGCGGCATCCTCGGTGATCACGCGCTCGGCTTTGTAATAGCTGTGGAACAGCGCAGCCAGATCGTAGACATAGCGGATCAGGCGGTGCGGCGCATAGCCTTCGGCAGCAATGGCAATCTCCGCCGGTAATTCGCCGATTTTGCGGAGCAGGTCATATTCATGAGCTGCCGTCAGCTTCGTATAATCGATATCGGTGTAATCCGGCAATGTGATGCCCTGCTCTTCCGCCTGGCGGAAAATGCTGCAGATCCGCGCATGCGCGTATTGAACGTAGAATACAGGATTTTCATTGGACGTGGAAATTGCCAGGTCCATATCGAAGTCCAGATGCGAATCCATGCTGCGCATCGTGAAGAAATAACGGATCGCGTCGAGGCCGACTTCTTCCATCAAGTCTTCCATCGTAACCGCTTTGCCGGTACGTTTCGACATTTTGACCTTTTCGCCGTTCTGGAACAGACTGACCATTTGGGCAATCAGCACCACAAGCTTCTCCGAATCGTTGCCAAGGGCCGACATCGCGGCCTTCATCCGCGGAATGTAGCCGTGGTGGTCAGCGCCCCAGATATTGATCATTTTATCGTAGCCGCGGCTATATTTATCGCTGTGGTAAGCAATATCAGGCGTGAGATAGGTATAGGTTCCGTCGTTCTTGATCAGTACGCGGTCCTTGTCGTCGCCATATTTGGTCGTCTGCAGCCAGGTTGCCCCGTCCAGCTCGTATACCTCTCCGCGGTCGCGCAGCTCATCTAGTGAGCGCAGCACCTGTCCATTCTCATACAGCGAGGTTTCGCTGAACCAGATGTCGAAGTTGACACGGAAGCGGCCGAGGTCGCGTTTGATTTTGTCCAGCTCCTTGGTCAGACCGTAAGTGCGGAAGAAAGCGGCACGGTCCCCCGGAGTCAACGCAAGCAGAGAATCCCCCTTCTCAGCCACAAGCTCTTTAGCGAATCCCTTGATGTCTTCGCCATGGTAGCCGTCCTCCGGCATTTCGGCCGGCTGGCCCAGCTCCTGCAGGTAGCGGGTCTCAATCGACTTGCACAGATTGGCCACCTGGTTGCCGGCGTCGTTGATATAATACTCACGGGTTACTTTGTAGCCGGCATAATCCAGCACGTTGCAGAGTGCGTCGCCGACAGCAGCGCCGCGGGCATGCCCCAGGTGCAGGCTGCCGGTAGGATTCGCGCTGACGAATTCCACTTCAACCTTTTGCCCTTGGCCAACATCTATGCGGCCGTAGTTGTCACCCTGCTCGTGGGCAAGAGCGATTACCGGATAAAGGTAGCTCTTGGACAAAGTAAAGTTGATGAAGCCGGGTCCGGCAATTTCTGCTTTTTCAATAGAAGCACGGCCCGTATCCAGGTGCTCAATGATCGCCTCGGCGATCTGGCGCGGATTACGCTTTGCAATCTTGGTAAGCTGCATCGCGGCGTTGGTTGCCAGATCGCCATGCGCTTTGTCCTTCGGCACTTCCAGCACGATAGCGGGAAGCTCTTCTCTGGTCACCAGGCCTGCGGCAACAACTGCATCGGCGATGGCTTCTTTCACCCGTTCATTGGCAAGCTGAAGCGGATTTGAACTTTGTGTCATGATTGTGGTTCCTCCTGTATATGCAAACTGATCGCGAACTGTCCTGATAACTCCTCGTAAACGTACAGGTCATATTCCCATGAAACCGTCAGCGACCGCCCGTTCCGGACCATATCCAGCTTCCGTGTTTCTGTAGAGAGATTGAACTGTGTGTAAGGGGAGCGGTAGAATCCCGGCAGGCGGCGCCCCGGCGCAAAAGACTGCTCGGACTGGATTCCGCCGTGACGGATCAGCTTCAGCTCGCTGTCTGAAATCTTTATGGTGGTGCGGACGGAGACAGCCTCGCCCTGCGGGCCCTGACTGGATTCTTCATAACGGATATATAGCTGCGGCCCTCTGGCAGTAACTTCTCCGGCTGCTTTTACAACATTTCGCTGCCCGTCCTGCAGGCTTTCCAGTGTCACGGAAACACCGTATTTGTCGGACTGTACTTCAGCCATCACGTGTTCCTCGCTTATTCTTTCTTATATTTAATCAAAGTCATATTCGCTTTCCCATTGTACACTATATCCAGTTCAAGAGAGCAATTCAATGGCTAATTCGCCATGAGGAATAATTAAAGCGGCAGCAGTTCAAGCTTATCCTGGGCACGCAGACCTTCCACCATCGACAGCCAGGCCTCAGGCTTATCCTCCAGCACAGCATAATAGCGGGTCAGGAAATTGCCAACCAAAGATGCATCCAGCCGGTCCTGCTCCTCATCTGCGGGCATGAAACAAAGATCCAGTCCGGTTACCGCTTCCCCGTCGCCCGTCCACGAGGGATGTACATAAGGAAAATCAAGACGTTTATAGCCTAAGTGCGACAGCACCTCACGGCGTACAAACGGATCCATCGGCTTAACGCCTCCAAACTCATGATGCTCGGCCCGGTAAGGATCGTAGATTTCTGCGAACATACCGTACAGCATTTTGCCGCTATCCGCAGCAATCTTGTTCAAGTCTTTCAGCCGGTTCCGGGCCAGAAAACGCCCGATCCCCAGACCCTCACGGCCAATGATGGTGAAGTCGGTCATTGCCACATTCCAGTCCGAATAATAACGGTATTCCGTTGTGCCCACCACAGCTCCGTCATGGACGGCGGCAAATACGCGAATCCCGGGATCTTCAAGCGGCGCTTTCCACAAGCTATACTCCAGCACTTCCTCCGGCGGGAACACCTCTGCCAGCAATTGATGCACTTGTCTGAACAACGGGTCCCCAATATCGGTGATTCTTATATATTCCATATTCCATTTCCTCCTCCATCCGGTTATGAATTCACTACGACTTCATACACGTGAAACAAAGGGGTTGCGCCACTCCATCAGTGCAGCGAAATTGCCCGATTCTTCATCGTCCAGATAATCGGCTACGACCCCGACCGGCGTCCGCCCGCAGCGCAGCAGGAAGGTAATCACAGGATCAGCTAGTGTGCCGGCGGCCACTTCGGCCAGATACTTCTCCGCCGGCATCCGGGAAGCCTGCAGATGATAGCCGGGCATTCTTCCCGCTCCCAGTAGCCGCTCCAGCTTCTGCTCCACCACAACGTGATACAGCGACTGCACCAGTTCCTTGCCGAGTCCCAGCTTGCGGTATTTGGGACGTACGCATAAATCGGCGATATACAGCGTATTTCCATCCGGCTGATGCGTGGTAATATAACCGTCTGCTGTAACCTCCGACCACGTATGATGAAGCCCTTCACCCTCCGGCTCAAAATTAATTTTCAGCCCTGTCACCGAGCCAGCCAGTTCCCCGTTCACTTCCACAGCGAGCGCGCCTTCCGGAAAAAGCGTCACATGATTCAGCAGCTGCTCCCGGTTCCACCATAATTCAGCAGGATAAGGCGGCGGAAATGCTTCGGACTGAATGGTGATCAGCTCGGCAAAATCGTCTTCGGTATACTGGCAGATAACCGCAGGCACCGGGATTTTTCCGTCAAAAGCATAAAAGGTTTTGTAGTACATACCGTGCTCCACTCCTTACTTCCAATCTGTGTAGAGGTCTGTCCTGCGGTCCCGCCACGTCGTTACAGAACCTTTCTCGCGCACACTGTACAGCAGCTCCAGATCCAGATCGGCGGTAATGATCATATCGTCATTAATTTCACCTTCGGCGAGCAGACCTTGCGGCGGAAAAGGAATATCATTCGGCGTAATGACCGCTGCCTGGCCGAAATTGGCGCGCATCAGGTCGACAGTCGGCAAGGAGCCTACGGTCCCCGTCAGCACCACATAGATCTGATTCTCAATCGCGCGGGCGTGACTCGTATATCTTACCCGGTGGAATCCATGGCGGTCATCCGTACAGGAGGGACAGAAAATCACGTCTGCACCTTTGGCTCTGGCCATGCGTACAATTTCCGGAAATTCAATGTCATAGCAGGTCAGCATGGCGATGGTGCCTTTATCGGTCTGGAATACCTCCAGCCCTTCTCCCGCCCCCATATTCCAGCCTTCAACTTCCGCAGGTGTAATGTGCAGCTTGGCCTGCTCGGCAATTCTTCCATCCGGATAAAAGAGATGCGCCACATTGTACAGCTTGCCATTTCTGCGCAGTACGTGGGTTCCGCCAATAATATGTACACCGTACTTCCGGGCATAACCAGAGAACATTTCCCGGTAGCGGCCGGTAAACTGCGGCAGGTCGTTAATTCCCAGGGCCTTGCCCTGCTCATCACCTATGGACATTAGCTGCGTCGTTAAAAATTCGGGAAACAGGATGAAGTCGGCGCTATACTCCTCCGCTGTCTTTATGTAGTGCTCGCATTGAGCGGAAAACTCCTCAAATGAAGAGATCGTATGCAGATGATATTGCACAGCAGATACGCGAAAAGCCATATTGGAAGTCCTCCTAATGGTTATTCAAGATTGTTTGGATAAGCAACCCTTTCACACGCCGGGCGCCTACCTTAGAAAGTACATAAAATTTTACCATACCGGCGAAAAAAACACACTTTCCCGGGGTAGTAACTAGATGTTCGAAATACAAAAAGCGGCCCCCAGAGGAGCCGCCATCCGTGCAGGACCATGCGGTCCCGCTGCCGGATAATTATTCTGTTCCTTTAAAAGTCAATTTCAGCTTCCAGGTGGTACCGCCGTCTTCCGTAGCGTACAGGGAGGAACTATTGACGCCTTTCATGGCCATCCAGCCCACTTTGCTGCCGGTAAAAGAAATCATACCGTCAACCCCAGGAATGGCCGGCTGATTTGACCACTGCTTGCCGCTGTTATAAGTCCTGCCAACGGCTACCTTCTCTCCCGCCGGAGAGAAGCCGGACAGAAAAGCGGTGCTGTTGCCAACCAGCTGCATGTTGCCCGGTTTGCCGGAAGCAGGTCCCGTCTTGAGCGGCTCGGCGCCGCTGCCCGGCGCAGGTCCGCCACCAGCCGAATCCTCGGCAATTACTCTGCGCCAGCTGTTGCCCTTATTACCGCTGGCATACAGTGAATAAGAGGTCTGCGACATGCCGCTTCCCCCGTATAGTAAGGCGTATACTTGATCACCCTTCGCATAGATTCGTCCTGATTCAGGATAGGCAAAGGCGGACTTCAGGCTAAGCTTCCAAGTGGAGCCGCCATCTGTAGTCTTCATGATCCGGTAGCCGGAACCCGGTGCAGTTACAACTGCCCAACCGTTACTGCGGCTGTTGAACTCTGCGCCGCTGGTGTGGGCCGGTGTTGAGATCTTGCTCCAGCTAAGGCCGCCGTCCGCAGTGTAGTAGGAAGAGGTCCGGTTGTACCCAAAGCCGTGCATCCTGTCTGTAAAATCAATTCGCTCAAAAGTTACCGCCTTGTCCGAAAGTCTCTTCCAGGTAGAGCCTCCGTCAGAGGTTGTAATCAGATAGACCGCTGAACCGTCTTGAACTGAAGCCAGTGCCCAACCTTTGACGTTGTCCGGGAAATCCATTTGGCGGAAGTTCCATTGTCCCTTGTAGATCTCCTGAAAGTGACAACCGCCATCTGACGTACCGATCATAAAGCCGTTTCCTGCCGCCCGGCCTGTATCTGCGCCAAGAAATTGGAGATCGTTAAAGCTGGGCGGTGCGCTTTGGGTGCTGCTCAGTTTCGCCTGCAGTTCCTGCAACAATCCGTGATCGCCGCTGCCGCAGGCAGGTGCCGGTACTGACGCTGCCTGCGCCGGTGAAGCGGATGCTCCCCAGCCGGAAACCGCCAAAAGGCCCGCCGAGAGGAGCGTTAAGGCCGTGTGGTGTATTTTATGGGTCCAATTCATGAGAACACCTCCTGTAAGATATATACCCTTTTCTGTAAACACTACTCTGTTATACTCCCCCGCCGCTGCTCGATCCACCAGAGAAAATCACAAAAAGAAGACAATTTGGTCACCGTCCTTCAAACGGCTCCCTCTTGTCTCTTTTGATGCAAAGTACAGGTCTCCTGAATATCTGATCCCATCCTTCCCCATAATGAAAATTAATGAGGAAATAAGAATACAGCCGTCGTTTCCTATAATTTAGATATTTATAAAGAAGGAGCCTGATGCCATGCCGCGCGATTCTGATAAACCCAAGGCAAAGAAACACCGCTTCCGCGGGCTGTTCCGGCTGCTGGCCGTCATGACCGTACTGTTGCTGCTCGCTTCCGGGGCATTGATCGGCTATCTATATCAGAAAGACCTTCCTCCGATCGGAGATGATATCCGCTCCAAGCTGCTCGATTCCCGGGGCAATGTGCTGGCCACCTTCACCAACGACGGGCGCAGCCGGGACCCTGTAAAGCTGGAAGAGATTTCTCGGCTGCTCATACAGGCAACCCTGGCCGTGGAGGACCGTAAGTTCTATGACCACTCCGGCTTTGATCTAAAAGGTATGGCCCGGGCTGTACTCGTCAATCTGGAGGCGGGCAAACGCACGCAGGGGGCCAGCACCCTAACCCAGCAGCTTGCGCGCAATCTTTACCTGACCCATGAGAAGACCTGGACCCGTAAGGCGAAGGAAGCTTTATATACGATGCAGCTTGAGATGAAGTTTAGTAAAGACGAAATCCTGAACATGTATTTAAATGAAATCTATTACGGACATGGAGCCTACGGCATTGAAGCGGCTGCACGAATGTATTTCGGCAAAGCTGCGGCGGATTTGGATCTGGCCGAGAGCGCCATGCTTGCCGGGATTCCCAAGGGCCCGACCTACTATTCGCCGTATACGCATATGGAGAATGCCAAGAAGCGGCAGGGCATCATTTTGTCCGCTATGGCCAATGTTGGCGATATTACCGATGCGGAGGCCCAGGCAGCAGCCCGGGAAGGCTTGAAATTCAAGCCTCAGGGTCAGAAGGACACCACTGTGGCCGCACCCTATTTTCGCGATTATGTGCGCAGTCTTGTCATCGACACCCTGCATATCAGCAGCGATGAGCTGGACCAGGGCGGGCTGAAGGTCTATACCACCCTTGATTCCGATATGCAGCAGGCGGCAGAGGATGCTGTCGATAAAGGAATGGACGGCAGCAGTGAGCTGGAGACCGCCCTTGTCTCCATCGACCCCCGCACCGGTTATATCAAAGCGATGGTCGGAGGCACAAATTACCGCACCAACCCGTTCAACCATGCCTTAGCCACAACGCGCCAGCCGGGATCTTCCTTTAAGCCAATTATGTATTTAACCGCACTCTCGTCCAAGACGATGACCGGACTGTCTGTCTTTAACAGCCAGCCGACGCTGTTCCATTACGACAATAACCGCAAAACCTATCAGCCCCGCAACTTTGGCGACAAATATCTTGGAGAGATCAATATGCGTCAGGCGATTGCCGCCTCTGACAACATTTATGCCGTGAATACCATTATGAAGGTAGGGGCGGATAAGGTCGCCGAAATGGCCGCTAATATGGGTATCGGCAGCCCGCTGCAAAGCGTGCCCTCACTAGCGCTCGGCACCTCGCCGGTCAGTCCGCTGGAGATGGCCTCAGCCTTTGCGGTGATTGGCGGCGGAGGGACTAAGCTGCCTGTGACGGCTATCCTCAAGATTACCGACTCCAAAGGCAATCTGCTCTATGAGGCTCCGCAGGGCCGGGGGCAAAAGGTTGTCGAGCCGGCAGCGGCCTATGTGCTGACCCGGCTGATGGAAGGTGTATTCGAGAGCGGCGGAACGGGAAATCGTGTCGCCTCCGTTATCAAACGTCCCGTGGCCGGCAAGACCGGCACCACTGACACCGACGGCTGGATGGTCGGCTTCACCCCCGAGCTGTCTACCGCAGTCTGGGTAGGCTATGATAAAGGGCGTGAGATCGCCACGTCTGACGGAAGGCGGGCTGCGCCAATTTTTGCGGAGTTCACGGAAAAAGCACTGGCAAACGTCCCGCCAAAAACTTTTCCGATTCCCGACGGCGTGGTTAGCGTGTACATTAACCCGCAATCCGGTAAGCTGGCCACGGCCGCCTGCCCCGAGAAGGAGCTGGAAACCTTCATCAGCGGTACAGAACCTACGGAATATTGTGACCAGCATGGTGCAGGCGAAGACACCGCTCCATCCGGCGGATCAAAGGACAGCGCAGTCCCTGCCAAGGATGAACATTCCTTGTGGAGCGACATTAAGCGCTGGTGGATGAACTGATCCCTGTTGCAGCCATTGCCCCGTCTGCGCTACGATGGGACCAATGAACGGCAGAAGCACAGGCTTTAAGCCCTGCTTCGCCAGGGAGAGGTGCCATCAATCTATGAATGCGAATAACGCTGCCAGCGGCAGGGAACCGTTCCCTTCTTCTCCACTTCTGTCCCCGGAGATCTATGCGCATACAGCGCTTAGGGCCGCGCCGCTTCTTCTTGGCCAGCATCTGGTCCGGCGCACGGAAGACGGGGATATACGCTGCCGCATCGTGGAAACGGAAAGCTACGGAGGCGCCGAAGACAAAGGCAGCCATGCTTATGGAGGCCGCCGCACCGCCAGAACCGAAGTGATGTTCAGCTCCGGCGGCACCGCCTATGTATATCTCATATACGGCATGTACCACTGCCTCAATGTGGTTACCGCCGCGCAAGACGATCCGCATGCGGTATTGATCCGCGCGGTGGAGCCGCTCACTCCCGCCGATGCGGAGCGGATGGCATCTTACCGGGGCATAGCCGTCAAGAAGCCGGTCGACCTGTCGGGCGGTCCGGGCAAGCTCTGCCGGGCGCTGCGGATCGACAAAAGCCTGAATGAAATCCGCCTGGACGTACCGGGCGGGCCGCTCTGGCTGGAGCAAGGCGCAAGCCCCGAAACTCTTGATATTGTACAGGCTCCCCGCATCAATATTCCTTATGCTGAAGAATATGCGGAGCTGCCCTGGCGTTTCTATCTCAGGAACAATCCTTACGTTTCGGTAAATGCTAAGCAGGCCAGCTCTTTCAGAGTTTAAAGACTTCCCTGCCTGTTTCGGTATCCCGGAATTGGGTAAAAAATAATGAACCCTAATCAGCCTCTGCCAGCGGACCTCCGCCGGCAGAGGCTTTTCATCTCTTTAATCTCCAAATTCCTATAAATGTATGCGCTTCCCCCGTTCTCTTAACTTACAATTACTGTTATAATCATAGATATCCACACCAAAAATATAAAGATGCAAATGAGGGACATGAGATGAAAGATACAGGCATGATCCGGAGTTTAGACAGTCTTGGTAGAATTGTGGTTCCTGTAGAAATCCGCATGACACGTAATATTGACATTGGGGATCCTATCGAGTTTTTCATTCTGAATGAAGAGATTATTGTGCTCAGAAAGTACACCTCTACAGAATGCACTTTTTGCAGAAGCCTTGACCATGTAACTTACTTTAAAGATCAGTTTATTTGCAACAGCTGCCTCAAAGAGCTGGGGGATCCCGGGCTTGTTTCCGATGCGGCAGAGCAACCGGTAAGTCCTGTTGAAGACAACACTGCATTACTGCGTGGCGGCCGGAGAACAAAAACAGAGGAAATGAGCCAGCGTCTCGAGAAGGCCATCGCGGACCATCCGTATGCCAACCAGAAGGAGCTTGCCGAGGTTCTTGGCATCAGCCAGGCCAGAGTCAGCCAGCTAAAGCGCAAGATCAATGCAGCAGGCAAATAAAAGAACACAAACATCTTGATTCATCCCTCATGAGCATTCAAAAGGCTTGGCCTTTCCCGTTTCGGGAGGGCCAAGCCTTTTTAGCTTGAATCAAAGTATGTTGCGGGGGACATCTCCTATTCCGACAGCGCCGCTTTCAGCTCTTCCGGAGAGGCATTCCACCAAGCTTCATTATGAGAAATCAGCAATGATTTAAGCGCCGCTCTTTCCACCGTACCGAGCCCCTCCAGAATGATCTTCCGCTTCAGAGCAGCATCCAGCTTGTTCACATGATCGGCAAGAATTTTCCAGCCGCGCCGTGCCTCTGTATCAATCCACATCTCGCAAGCGGTAATGCCCCCGTAGAACTGGCCCTCCGCCGTACGGTCTACAGCTACCCAGACAACCCAAACCTGTCTGCCCGCCGGCACATCCTCGCGGTTCATGGAGAACTTAATCCCCTTCTCTACCTTGCTCTTGGCATGCATGGCACCGATATCGATAACTGCTTCACCGCCGTCAATAATAACGGGCGATACATTGTTCAAATCAATGGAGCCTGCGCCGAAGCCTTTATGTTTGCTCTTGGCATTCACAATATTTAAGGCAATCTGTTTCTTGCCCTCCGGTTGTATGTTATCCACAAGTGCACATCCTTCCCTTTCACTAATAATTTAATTTTAGCTAATAATGCGGCGAATGCAAACATATACATCCCGTAGATGCTTGTCACGGGAGGAATCACAGTATGAAGCCACTGTCATTAAGGTACGTTATCGTCTTTGCGGCCCTGTCCGCCCTCACTCTGCTGGGAGGGGGAATAGGGGTCCTTTCAGGGTATGGTGCAGAGCACAGCCCTGCCGTTCTGACTGCTGCTGTTCAAAAAGAGGCCAAGTCCCCCGCTGCCCTGCCTAAGCCCAAAGCCGTGCAGCCCGTTCTTCCCCAGAGCACTCCCCTTCCGGTCTCAGAAGCGTTAAGCCAGCGGGTAGTGGAGTATCATATCGACGTGCAGCTGCTGCCGGACACCACCTCTCTAAGAGCCTCAGAGACGGTGACCTGGACTCACCCGGGCCTAAAACCGGTACAAGAACTCTACTTTCATCTTTATCCAAACGCATTTGCTTCTGAAGATACTACGTTTATGAAAGAATCTGGAGGCGAACTCCGGGGTGATGCCATGCCAGCGAACGGATTTGGCAGCATAACCCTGACCGATCTCCGGACTACGGATGGAGTCTCGCTCATGCAGCGGCTGCAATACGTGCAGCCTGATGATGGCAATGGCAATGACAAGACACTCGTAAAGGTGCATCTCCCGCAGCCGGTTAACGGTGGGGAAAGTGTTACGCTTAGGGTCCAGTTTGAAGTTAAGCTGCCCAAAATATTCGCCCGCATGGGTTCCGCCGGCAATTTCGTGATGGCCGGGCAATGGTTTCCCAAACTGAGCGTCTATGAACCTGCCGGTACCCGGGGTGTACATGAGGAAGGCTGGAATGTGCACCAATATCACGGAACATCCGAATTTTACAGCGATTTCGGTATCTACAATGTAACCATCTCCGTCCCCCCCAATTATATCGTTGGCGCAAGCGGGTTCCCGGTCAAGAGCGCCAAGCTGAAGCAGGATCAGAAGGTGTATCAATTTTATGCGGATGATGTCCATGACTTCGCCTGGACCGCTTCCCCGGACTTTGTGGTAGCCGAAGAGGCCTTCTCTACAGACTATGTACCGGGCGTGAGAATCAAGCTTTATCTGGACCCGCTACATAAACATCTGCAGGAGCGTTATTTCCAGGCAGCGAAGGCCGCTCTGACCAATTTCAGCAAATGGTACGGACCTTATCCTTACTCTACATTATCCATCGTCGTACCTCCCAAAGAGGGCAACGGCGCCGGCGGGATGGAATATCCCACACTGGTTACTGCTTTTGGCGCGGCCGAGGCTTCTCCAGGCACCTCTCTGGAGCGCACGGTCATTCATGAGATCGGCCATCAATATTTCTACGGGATGTTAGCCAGCAATGAATTCGAGGAGGCCTGGCTGGACGAAAGCTTCACTTCCTACGCTGAAGACAGGCTAATGGAGCAGGAGTATGGGGTATCATCCAATCATGTCCTGCAGGCCAGCCTGGTGACATCCTCCCAGCCGCTTAACCTGGAAACCTGGAAATACACTCCTGCCGATGCCTATGCCCGAAATGTGTACATCCGCGGCAAGCTGGTGCTGAAGGATATCGAACAGCAGGTCGGAACCAAGACGATGGATGCCATAATGGCGGCCTATACCCGTAAGTTCCGCTTCCGGCATCCTTCTACCGCCGACTTCCAGAAAATCGTGGAGAAGGTAACCAAAAAATCCTGGCAAGCCTACTTCGACCAATATGTATACAGCGGCGGTTCTCCGGATTTTTCAATTGATCACATTAAAATCTCTGACCCCAAAAAAGAGGGCGGCGATGATAATGCCCGTTACGAAAGCTCAGTAGCGGTCAGCAATAAAGGAAATCAGTATGGTGACGTCCCCATAAAGTTCACCTTCCTGGATGGCTATACTGTCCAGCAGTTTTGGAATGGGACAGAGAAGGAAACCACCTTTCAGCTAGCCTACAAAGCGCCTCTTTTGTCTGCAGAGATTGATCCGGAGCACTCCATTCTGCTGGAGAGTAAGCATCTCAACAATTTTAGACTGGCGGAGCTGGAGCGAAAGACGCTCTCCCGCTGGACGCTTAGCGTAACGAAGCTGCTTGAAACCCTGCTCGGAACTCTTGTCTGGTGAGGTGAAGGATTGTGAAAAGATCGATAGTTCGCGGCTGGTACAGCATGAAAGAGCAATTTTATATTCTGATTCTGCTTTTTATCTATCGGCTGCTTTGGGGCTATTTCCTGTACAGATTCGTCAGGTCAGCCCTCATCCCGGTGCTGCTCCGTTATCCCGATACACACGCCGGCGGCAGCGGAATAGGCAGATTGCTGTATTATATCGAAGGACAGACTGCACTTAGCACAGACCCCGGGGTGCTGCGCTGGCTCTGGCTGCTGCTGGCCCTCTCAGCGCTACGGCTGCTATGCTCCCCCTTTATCCGCGCAGGGCTGCTGCATGAGCTGCACCAGGAGCGCAAAGGGGAGCGGGGAATGTTCTTTTTTCCCGGAATGAAGCTTTACGGACTCCCCGTACTGCTGTTCAGTCTAGCGGAATGGCTTCTGGCCGCAACACCGCTGTATTGGCTTCTCCCCAAAATGTATGGGCTTCTCCTCAGCGGTATTCTCGATTATACTCTGCTGCTGAGACTGGTTCCTTATGTTCTGGCCTGGCTCCTGTACTTCTACCTGATCCGCATTCTGCTGCTGTACATGCAGTTTGGCTTCACCGGAGGAACAGGCATGTTTTCTTCCTTGCTGGTTGGCCTGAGGGTAATCCTCCCTTCCACCTGTATATCTGCACTGTTCGGCGCCGGCGGCCTGCTTCTGCTGCTGCTCTCTGGAGTGACCGCACTTTTCTGTCCAGGCCTGCCCGCACTGCTGTTCCGGCAATTTTCACCGCTTCCCTCAACGCTGTTCAAAATGTGGAGCCTAGCGGGGCAGTATCACCTTTGGTGCAGTAAAACATTTCCACAATAATAACGCCAGTCCCTTGGCATAATAGAAGAGTCACTGCCCCAGATAAAGGGCGGGACTCTTCTTTTGGTTACAACGTGATTTAGGGTATTTGCAAAACTGTAAATCCTCTGGTACAATGATGCCTGTACCAGTAGTAACAACTTTGTAATCTTTTGAAACTAATTTGAAGCAAATGAATGTGCCTTTAAGCATTTAACCTTGTCGACACGTCACTGTTTCGGTGCATAAAACGCCAAATTCCCGGCACCGGGAAGTGGGGGAACCATATTTTGGGTGAATTGATCTCGCTTTAGAGGGGTCATAGGGGAACCTTCTACCGAATCCTTAAGCTAACCTCGCAGGCCTTGGAAGGAGTACATCTTTTGAAAAGTCATAATTTTAAGAAGAAATGCACCGCAGCAGCATTAGGGCTGGTGATGGTGTTCACGCTTGGAGCAGGGAGCGCTTTCGCCGACTCCAGAATGGATACGGTTATTACAAAAACACTCGGAACGACATATAAAACCGGGGGCACAAGCACTGCCGGCTTTGATTGTTCTGGATTCACCAAATATGTATTTAAGAACGTTGGCCTTACCTTGCCCCGCACTTCCAAAGCACAATTCAGCGTTGGAACCGCCGTATCACGGAGTAACCTCCGTTCAGGCGATCTGGTATTCTTCAATACCCTTGGCAATGGAGTCTCCCATGTCGGTATTTATGTCGGCAACGGAAAATTCGCCCAATCCTCTTCATCCCGTGGTGTAACTATCAGTTCAATGAGTCAATCCTATTGGGCCAACCGCTACGTTGGAGCCAAACGAGTAATGAGCACAACAGCTTACAAAGCTATCGCTTACGATTGACATCCCTCAGGAATTCCATCCTCCAATAAATAATTGTAACTTATAGAAATCCGGAAACTGATTATTGCCGTAATCATTTCCGGGTTTTTCCTTTTTGTCTTCCTTATTCTACCTTTTACACGTATTTGAGGCCTGTGAAACACCTTTTTACTAAAAATCCCAACAATTCTAAGTTAAAGCTTACTCAGCGTGTAAATATAAGACCTTTTTAGCAAAATCAACTCTTAAAAAGCGTAAATATTATGCATTAATATGTTTTAAGTGATTGCCAACTGGCGAAGTCTTTGTTACAATTATCGCAGTGAGTTTTTAGTAACATTTTTGTAATTATTCAATCGGGTTTTACAAAGGTTTTGTCATGTATTGGTTAACAAGCTAATCCTAATCAACAGTCATGCCGAGTTCCCTAACCATTAGGGAAACGGGGGAACCGATTTTGGGTGAATTGACCTCCTATTCACAGAGGGGTCATAGGGGACCTTCAACCGAACCCTTAAGCTAACCTCGTAGGCATTTGGAAGGGGTATTCACTTTTGAAGAAGAAGTTAGCAGCAGCAGTACTAAGCTTTTCCATTATGCTTACCATCGGAGCAGGAAGCGCTTTCGCGGATTCCAAAATGGATAAAGTCATCGACAAGACCATCGGAAGTAAATACGTATCCGGCGGTGTATCGACCAACGGCTTTGATTGCTCCGGATTTACAATGTACGTTTTTGATAAGATCGGTATCAATCTGCCACACCAATCCGGTTCCCAATACCAAATGGGTACCGCCATTTCCCGGGACGATCTGAGAGCGGGAGATCTTGTATTTTATAATACCAGCGGTAAAGGTGTATCCCATGTCGGCATTTATGTCGGTGAGGGCAAATTCGCACATGCTTCATCCTCCCGTGGTGTAACCATCAGCACGATGAGTGACAGCTACTACGTCAACCGTTACGTTGGCGCCAAACGTATCATGAGTACAGATGCTTACCAATCCGTTACTTCTGATTCCCAAGACAATGATGACGTGCAATAAGTTGTCGTAAAACGGGCACTCTTCCATGATTTTTGCCGAAATCTGGAGGGGGCCTGTTTTTTTTGTCTATAAAATTACTTACCCCTCTCAATATCCGCAAAACATAAATCTACCCAAATTTCCTCCATTTCATAAAATATTTTTCCCACTTTGTCAAGTTTCCGCCTTTCAGGAAATTTCTGAGTCGAATCAGGCCAGTTATGGATATAATTAGGTATAGCTAGTGCTGTTGCTCCCTATGAAAGGAGGCCGGTGGCCTTATGATTAGCTCCCCCGTTACATTCCATGTGGTTCCCATGGAGATCAGCCATGCTGAAGACATCGCCGCATGGAATTACAAAGCGCCTTATAATATTTACGAATGGATGCCTTGGTCCCAAATGGAGGCGCTTGGCATTGAATTTGGCGATCCAGAGCTCCGCAGGGACCAGTATGTTTCCGTGGTCAACGAGCAAGGCATCCTTTGCGGCTTTGCGCAGTTGTTTCCGATGGAGGGTGTCGTCAGGCTGGGTATTGGAATGCGCCCCGAGCTTTGCGGACACGGTCTTGGCCACATTTTCATGGAAGCCATCGTTCAGGCCGCGCTAAAGCGGTATCCCGGGCGGGAGATTGATTTGGAAGTATTGACCTGGAACCAGCGGGCGATCCGAACATACCAAAAATGCGGCTTCACGATCACGGATACTTATGAACGCCTTACTCCAACCGGAAATAAGCCATTTTATTGCATGGTCTATGATAAACAACATAACGTTCCATTAAATTGAAAATTTTAGTGTTGAAATCGTCCACTTTTTTGACACAAATGCTATGATAACGCTTCACCATCCTATATAATGTAGGAAGCAGCTTACATGGAGGGGACGGATGAAGATGCAGAAATGGATCATGGGCGGTTTGTTTTTCGCAGCCTGTGCCTTTGCGGTAGTGCTCTTGTTCACATTGCCCGGCAAAGCAGAGGTAGCCGAAGAAAATAACCCGACGATGCCGCAAGTCACACTGGATGCCACCAGCGCCGAAGCGATTGTACAGGCAAGCTGCATTACCTGCCACGGTGATCAGCTACAGGGCGGTCTAGGCCCTAGTCTGCAGCAGGAAGGCGGCCAGCATAACGCAGAAGAAATCTACACCATTGTTACGAAGGGACGCGGCCAAATGCCGTCTTTCAAGGATAAGCTTGCTCCCGAAGAGATTGCGAATGTTGCCATGTGGCTTGCAGAGAAGAAATAAACCTGACCTTAAAAATACAGAATGCCCGTACAAAGGATATTCAGACATCCTTGCACGGGCATTTTTATATCTATTCCTATGATAAGTCGGTTTCTCCTGCGCCTAACGCGTTTTGTCGAAAGCTTCGTTAAATTCATGCGCCTGGCGGAACTCTAGCGCGGCAAGCCCGCTCTCTTCTTTTGCGGACAAGCGCAGAATTACCGTTTTGTAATCAATTGTAATATGCGGATGATGATCAAAGGCTTCCGAGATCGCAGCCACCTCATCCACAAAGGCGATACCCTTCATATATTCATTAAACATATATTTACGCACCATCATATTCGGCTCCAGCTTCCAGCCCTCCAGCTTACTTACCTGCTCACGCAGCTCTTCCTCCGTAAAATGCAATTTGTTTCCTCCCTTACTAAGTTAGCCGTAAAGTCCGTACAGCCCAGCTCCCCATATCCCTTAAACAAAACATCCCTCAGCTTCGGTAAAGTCCAAGGGATGCGCCAGGATGAAGGCTTTTTTTCGGTTTAATGTATTCTAAGATCCCGGCAAATAGTACTCGGCATCTTCAATTTTACCACGGGCCGCAGACAGGGGGCAAACCGTCCTCCTGTTACTCTGCTGTTCTGCTGCTCTAAACGAGTACAACCGAGGCCAAATCCTCTTCACCCAGCAAAATATTGATACGGTGCGTCTCCTTGTCATAGATAACCACACCACTGCCTACCTGAATAACAGGCTCGTTGCCCAGCGCGTAGAATAGATCCTCTGCGAGCGCTTCCCATACCTCCAGCTTGGATTCCTGCGGCAGTTCCTGCCACTCATCCGGCTCCATCTCAAAAAACACATACCCGTCAGAAATACGTCCGACTGCTTCCGTCAAATCACTAAGAATCTCGCTGTAATCTCTGCCATGTTTCACACCCACGTGTATCACTCCGTTTTCTTCACAGATGAATAATAACTTACCTTATCATTATAGCCGAAAAAATGACTTCACAAAAAACGGAATACTGACGATAAATAAGAATATACGTGATTTGGTTACGTGCAGGGTGTCCCGCCGCTGTTCAAGGATGAAATATGCGGTCTGAACGGATCACTTCTTAATTCTCATGGACGAGGTGCATAATGGAAATTTCAACATTACTAGGCTTAGTATTTGGTCTCATCGCAGTTGTCTGGGGAATGATGCTCAAACATGCCCCGCTTACCAGCTTGGAAAATCCGGCAGCTTATGTCATTATCTTTCTTGGTACGACTGCCTCAATCTTTGTGGCCTTTCCCATGTCGGAGGTCAAGAATGTACCCAAGCTGTTCAAGATCCTCTTTATTAAGAAAAAGATGGTCAGCAAAGCTGAACTGATTACAATGTTCATGGAATGGGCTTCCATTACACGGCGCGAAGGTCTGTTGGCGCTGGAGTCCAAGGTCGATGAGATCGAAGATAACTTCCTCCGTAACGGTATGCGGATGATTATCGACGGCAACGACCAGGAATTTGTCCGCGATGTGTTAATGGAAGATATTCATGCTACAGAAGACCGGCATAAAGCGGGAGCCCTGATCTTCTCACAAGCGGGGATGTACGCTCCTACCCTAGGGGTATTGGGTGCCGTTATCGGGCTGATTGCCGCTCTGGCGGATATGAGTGATATGGACGTTCTGGCGCACGCAATTGCCGGAGCCTTTATTGCTACATTGCTCGGTATTTTCACCGGTTATGTAATGTGGCATCCGATGTCCAACAAGCTCAAAAGAATTTCCAAGCGTGAAATTGAAATCCGGCTGATGATGGTAGAGGGTCTGCTGTCTATTCAATCCGGAGTATCCACAATCGCTATCAATCAGAAGCTTTCCGTCTTCCTAACACCTTCTGAACGTGTCAAGCTAATCGAAAAGGGAGGCGGCTCAAGTGAGCAAAAAGACTAGGCATGAAGAACACGAAGAGCATGCCGATGAATCCTGGCTATTACCCTATTCCGACCTGATGACGCTCCTAGTGGCGCTGTTCCTCGTTATGTATGCCATGAGTGCTACAGACGCCAAGAAATTTGAAGACATGGCTGATGCCTTTAGCTCTGCGCTCAGTGGTGGTGGCGGTGTTCTGGAGTATCGTTCCGATGCCCCGACAAATACCCAGCTTGATCAGGGTAAGCAAGATAAAATGAACAGTGTTATTGATAAGAATACCGGCGAATCCGACATGGCCAAGCTGCGGGCGAAAGAGCAAGAGGATCTGGAGAAACTAAAAAAGCAGTTTGATCAGTATATTGAAAAGAACGGGCTGACCGATTTGCTCAGCACCAAGCTGAATCAATCGCAATTGATGATTACCATCAGCGACAACGCCCTCTTTGCTTCAGGACAGGCAGACGTAAAGGATGATTCCCGCCAGCTTGCCAAATCAATCTCGAACATGCTGCAGCAATTCCCTGATTATGACGTCCTTGTACAAGGGCATACGGATAATATTCCGATTTCCAATACCAGCTATTCATCTAACTGGGACCTCAGCGTAGACCGTGCACTGCATTTCATGAAAATCCTGCTGCTGAATCCGAATCTGAATCCCGTTAAATTCAGTCCTATCGGATATGGGGAATACCATCCAATCGCACCCAATGACACTACTGCCGGACGGGCCAAGAACCGCCGCGTAGAAGTTTCTATTCTGCGCAAATATCAAGAAGTCACTGAACCAAAGGGCATTACCCTCCCTAACCAATAATAGGCACTCAGATAAAAGAGCTGTTCCAACGATCCCGCGAGAGATCTTCTGGAACAGCTCTTTGCTTTCTTCGGCAGCACTTTCTAATGGCTACTGCAGCTCATAGTTTAGCATTTCCCCAAGTTCTTGCTTCTCCTGAGGGGACAGCTCACGCCACTCTCCGGTTTGCAGCGTCCCAAGGCGGATATTCATAACCCGGATGCGCTGCAGCTTTCTGACCTCATAACCAAAGGCGCTACACATGCGGCGTATTTGCCGGTTCTTGCCTTCAGTCAGGATGATGCGGAATACCCGCTCTGTCATTCTTGTCACTTCACAGGGCAGCGTTCTGCCGCCCAGGATCTTCACTCCACTCGACATCCCGGAAATGAAGGAAGGCGTGACAGGCCGGTCTACAGTGACTACGTATTCCTTCTCATGCTTGCCTTCGGCCCGCAATATCTTGTTAACAATGTCTCCATCATTGGTAAGTAAAATTAACCCCTCTGAGTCCTTGTCCAGCCGGCCGATCGGAAAGATGCGCTCCTGATGTCCGACAAAGTCAACAATATTCCCCTGAATGTGGCTTTCCGTGGTCGATGTGATGCCCACCGGCTTATTAAGCGCAATGTAGACGATCTGGCTTCCCGTTTCCAGCGGCTTGCCATCAATCCGTACTTCATCGCCAGGAACGGCCTGACTGCCGAGTACGGCCGGCTCACCGTTAATGGTAACCCTGCCGCCTTCCACCAGCTTGTCTGCTTCACGGCGTGAACAATAGCCTGTCTCACTGATGAATTTATTAATTCTCATGATTGTCTTCACTCCGTTCTTTATTCATGCCCTGCTCTGCAGCAGGCTCAACTGGTGCGGGCAGTTTAATAATAACCTCCGTCCCGCAACCGTATTCACTGCGAATCTCCAGACTGCCTTTGTGAGCCTGGATAATCCGCTGGCTGACCATCAGCCCAAGTCCCGTCCCTGACTCTTTATTGGTATAGAACGGCTCGCCCAGCTTGGGCAGCATATAATCGGGAATGCCGCCTCCCTCGTCAGAGATCACAATAACAACAGAGTCTTCATCCATATACTGCTCCAGTGTGATGGTTCCGCCGTCCGGCATGGCTTCAATGGCATTCTTGACGATATTAATAAACACCTGCTTGAGCTGGTTCTCCTCGCAATGCACCGTTGCCGGCAGCTCTGCGAACCGTGACTCAAACTCTATGCCAAAGAGATGGGCCTGGCTGCTCAGAAGGGAAATTACATCATTTAGAATGTGCCGGACATCCTTTTGCTGAAAGTGAACTGCCTGCGGCTTGGCCAATATCAGAAATTCACTCACAATGAGATTAATTCGTTCCAGTTCGGAGAGCATTAAGTCAATATGCAGCGGGACCAGCACCTGCTTTTCTTGTTGAAGCTGCAGGAATCCCCGTAGCGTTGTCAGCGGATTACGGATTTCATGGGCAACCCCGGCGGCAAGCTGTCCTACCGTCGTCAGCTTCTCAGAGCGTCTCAGCAGCTCTTCGATCCGGTTGCGCTCTGTCATGTCACGGGATACGTGGACAAAGGCCTGTGGCCGTCCCTCTTCGTCGCGAATGATCGAGGTGCTGACACTGACTTCGACCATCGAACCGTCTCGCTTCAGCCTTACAGTCTCTACCGGAGGCAGAACAGCGCCATTCTTCAGCTCCCTAAGCCTTTCTTCTTCCTGTTTCTGCACCGTAGCCGGTACCAGATAAGGCGGCTTAACCAGGGCATCTGCGGCACTCCAGCCGTACAGATCCTCAAATGCTCTGTTCGTACTGGTGATCCGTCCATCCATATCTACAGTATGAATCGCATCGGAGGTGCCGTTGATCACCGATTCCAAATGTTCCTTAACCGCCCGGTTCTCTTCCAGCGTCTGCCCTAACCGGTTCGTATGCTGGGAAAGATGGGAGGTCATCGCATTAATCCTGTGGGCCAGCTGTCCCAGCTCATCCCGGCTGTCCACCTTTAACGGCGGCTCAAATTTGCCTTTTGCCACATCATTGACCTTGGCCAGAATATCCTGAATCGGACGCGTTACCACACCGGCAAGCACATAGCTGCACACGAAAAAAATGATAAGCAGCAACAATGAAGTAGTGATATTATTGAACAATTGGTCTTTGATGACCGAAGAAATGACCGAATAGTCCATGACTACAGAGACGACATAATCATCAGCACCCGGCTGGTTGATCGGGATGAAGCTTTTGAGCACTCTTTTGCCAAGAGCCTCCGTATCCAGCGTGACCGGCTGCCCTTTGCCGAGGGCTGCCATCATCGCCGACTTATCCTCTTCCACATTGCCAAAGATATAGGTGCCGAATTTAATGGGACGGCTGCGCAGCTTCTCATTCACGCGGTCTTCACCATTAGGCATCATGCTTGCAGAGGCAAAGGTTTTGGGATTGATTCCTGTGACCTCCAGAAGTCCCGGATTGACCTCTTTGGACTGCTGAACGATCTCATCGGGATTCATAATTTTGACGTAATCACTCACTGCTGTACTCCGTATGTAAGGATCTATGATGTAGTTAGTCGAGGCATCGTGATAATATCCCCACTTTTCAATGAACTTAGGATTGGAAGTCGAAAATTCAAAAGGTCCGGACCAGAAATTCTCAAGGCTCTGCCCCTGCTGAACGGATACTTTCTGACCGGCAAACAGCTCGAGAAATGCGACGTACCAATACCCCATTCCTTTGGTAGGCAGTCCAATCTCATTAGGATCAGACGATTTGGCAACCACTATATCATCATCAGTCTTGACCAGAAGTGAAATATTAGACACACCAAGCTTATCCGCCAGGTACACCAGCTGTTCATTCTTCACATTCTTGATATCCGGGTCAAGCTCTTCAGAGGCTAGAATGGCGGTCATCCGCAGGTTCTGAGCCAGCTGATACTGCACATAGTTCGAGCTATAGCTGCTCTGTTCGACTGAAACGGCAATCTGCATGGCGGTCATCTTCATATTATTTTCACTTTCAATACGCAGATTATCACGGGCCGCGTAAAGATTCAGTGTAAGATTGAGCGCCAAGATCAGCAGTACCGAACCAAAAATAATAGCCGATAATTTCGTTTTTATGGACAAGCTGCTTTTTCACCTCTTATCCGCTGGTAAATCCTAGCGGAGTGTTCATGAATATCATACCTTTTGCCTATCCATTTGAAAAGACATTTCAGAGACGGGGCATATTTTGCGAAGCATTGAATTTTATAGGGAGTTTCTCTACAATGGATAAGAAAAACATAAGGTTAATCCACAGGATATACACATATAAACATTTTATTAAATTCTAATGTGTACAATATTGTGTATAAGTCGGCGGTTATCCACAGACTTATACACAATTTGTTCAGAACGAATATTTGTTCGTTGCACAAGGTACAGAATAAGAAGGGAAGATGCACTTGAATATATTACTTGATGAACTGCCGCCCGAAGAGCGGGAGGCTCATGAATATTGGATGCGGGAGGCGATTGCGGAAGCCCGCAAAGCAGAAGCACTGGGCGAGGTTCCCATCGGAGCAGTAATTGTCCGCCATGGCGAAATCATCGGGCGCGGCTACAATCTGCGTGAGACCACAATGGACTCCACGGCTCATGCTGAAATGGTAGCCATCCGCAAGGCCAGTATAGCTATGAATTCCTGGAGGCTGCTCGATTGCCGGCTCTACGTTACCCTTGAGCCCTGTCCGATGTGTGCGGGGGCCATGGTTCAATCTAGAGTCCCTCTCACGGTATATGGCACAACAGACCCTAAAGCCGGCTGTGCAGGCACCCTCATGAATCTGCTGGAGGAACCGCGGTTCAATCACCGGACCGAAGTCATTCAAGGGATCTTGCAGGAGGAGTGTGCGGATCTGCTGACTTCCTTTTTCCGCCGCTTGCGCCAGAAGCCGTCCAAGCTATAGTTATTCGCAAAAATGACCAAGGAGGATTATATGTCTCTTAAACTGTACAATACGTCTCAAGGTATCTATCTCTCCCTGCTGCAGCTCCATGATGCGGATGAACTGCTTCAGCTGCGCCTGCGTAACAAGGTACAGCATCAGCCGTTTGAACCACTGCGCGAGGACGATTATTTTACCCTTGAAAGCCAGAAGCAGCTCATTGGCCAGCGTTTGGAGGATGCCCGTCAGGATAGAGCCTATATGTTTGGCATCTTTCTGCTGGACGGACAATTAATTGGGCAGGTTACCATTTCCAATGTGGTACGTGGCGTCGGACAGTATGCCGATATCGGCTATTTTATTGACCATGAGGTACAAGGAAAAGGGTATACCAGCGCCGCTGTAGGCTTAATCCTGGAGTATGCCTTCCATGCTCTTGGGCTGCATCGGGTACAGGCTTGCATCCTGCTGCATAACGAAGGCTCCCGCCGTGTATTGGAGAAGAACAGGTTTCAGGCAGAAGGAATTGCCCGGCGTTTCATTAAAATCAACGGCCAGTGGCAGGACCACCGCACCTACGCTATTCTGAGCGATGATTACTATCCGGAGAAGGGACAGCATTAGCCCTCACTACATATTGCAGCCAAACTATGTAAACCAGTGGAAACGGTTCGCCGTCCTCAAAAGCATATAAATTTTTATATTTGAACAAAAAAATCCCGCATGAGCGCGAACAATACGCACGCATGCGGGATTTCTATGCTGCTTAGATTAATAAGTGCCCATTCCACCGAACTGCTGTTGCAGCTCTTCCATTGTAACTACATCATCGCCCTGCGGGATGCCAATCGTGAAGGTCTGCTTCTCATTAACTTTGCTGTATTGGTTGCTTCCGGTTAATGACAGGCTGACGTTCGTTCCTTGCTCAGGATCTTTGACGATGATATCCATCAGCAGGTTTTGGTATACAGGGAAGCTATCTTTGTCGATCGCGGTATCGAGTTTGAATTGGTTGATCGTCAGATACTTGTTCAAATCAGCCAATCCTTTGTCGACCTCAGCTCGGGTCTCGCTGGACTGCAGCTCTTCTTTGGCTTTGGCTAAATCAGCCTCGTCAATTTGCAGCATAGTCTTGTATTCTTCCTTACCCACAATATCAATAATCTTCGGCAGTGCATTATTCACGAGGATTGTAAGTGCTTCTTTGACATTGTCATTGGTCACCTGGAACTGAACCACTTGTTTAGCCTTGACGTCCTCCGGTAATGCTGCATCTTTAGGTTTGATGTCGGTAAAATATTTTTCTTCATCATACTCAGCCAACAGTGTGCTTACCACTTCATTGGAGAGCTTTTGCATTTTTTGCGTGTCTACTGAAGCCGGGCTCCATTCGGTGCCGCCCTGCTCTGCCAGTTCCTTCAGGTCAAGTTCTACGTATTTCCCTACAATTGTCTCCGGAAGCGGCAAGAACGGAATCGACGGTACTTTGACGTACATCTTCTCTGCGGTCATTACCATAGGGATGTTAAAGGACATCGCCATATCGCCCTTCAGGTTCAGTACCATAGTCATTTCTGTCTGCATCGGATCCGCTTGGTATACCCCATTCACGGAAATATCAGCGTTCTTCAGCATACTGAGCACCATACCTGTCGTGGCATCCGTTGTACCTTCACCGGCTTCCACAGTCAGGTTGTTAATGACTAGCTTGCTCTTCATTTCATATGAAGTCAATGCAGTCGCTTTAGCGGCAGCCGATTTCAGGGCCTCTTTTGGTGCCTCTTGTTTGTTCGCGCATCCCGGCAAAATAATTGCAGCTGCAAGCAGCAATGCGGAAGCGGATAACCCCCATTTTTTGTTCATTGTTGTTCTCCTCTCCCATGTAAAAAAATTGTTTCCCCTTCCTAATGATAAACCATTTGGCAAAAAGGGGAAACAGTTCATTTCTCCTTTCTTTTCCGGAGGTGTTATCCCTGCGGATTATGATGATCTACATGGTTAGCCTGTTTGACCTTTTTGGAGCCGGAAAGCGGCTTGGGCGCTGAAGAATGATGTTCTCCTCTAGGCTCGTGATTGGTGTCTACCCCGGGAACCGGCATACTTTTAGGCTTGCTCATTTTTAATTCCCTCCCTATGGATTAGTCAAATCTTGTAGCGCTTGTGCACATTCATGAATCTGTCTTGAATACTGCTGAGCGAGTAATTGTACGGCATCGGTACGCTCATCGGTATGCCTTCCGGCTTGCTCGGCATCAATCAGATTCACAGCCACTTCACGGCTATCGACATAAGTGCAGCGAAAATCAAGAGAATAATCCTGCCGCCCTGCCGCATTGAAATGAATCAGCAGACTGTTCTGGTCAGCTGCATCTCCCTGCACACTAAAGCTGTCTCCATCCTCCATCAGTGCAGGCAGACGCTCCTGCCATGCGGTAACCAGACTTTGCTGGTCCAGTTGCAATTGTCGGTTCATTGTTCTTATCAGCCTCCCTTCTTTAATACATTGCGGAGAAAAGAGGGTTTTTATTCCCTCTGGAACAGGTTCCAAAAATAAGAATAAAAAAAGATCACTCCTCCTAAGAGGAATGACCTTCGTATATGCAGGACTTTTATCCTTTAACCGATCTTCCGGATCGAGTTCAAATGCTCAACCAGTCTGTTCCAGGTATCGGTGATACCCTGCAGCATACCCATATCCAGTACCTGCTGCAATGCTTCTCTTGTAGCATATTCCGCGCGATTAATGACTTTAGTCCCATTTTCTGTTTCGACGAAGATTAAGGTAACGAGCGTCTCAGGCATATTATCTGCAACGTTGCCCTCCGCATCGGAGAAATAATCTACATACACGATCTTCTCTGGTGCAACGATCTCACGGTATACACCCTTGCCCCATGATTCCATGCCATAGAAATCGCCCTGGTTCTTGTCCTCGCACTTCATACAATAATGCCAAACGCCGCCCACACGGAAATCCATATGGCATACCGGAAGCGTCCAGCCTCTAGGCCCCCACCAATGCTTCAGATGCTCTGCCTGCGAAAACGCCTGAAATACCAGCTCCCGAGGGGCATTGAACTCACGTTCCAGAATAAGCACCTTATCCTCTACCTTGGATACCATTTCATTTGCCATTTTTAAATTCCTCCTCGATCTTCCTAGTGGGTTAAGACAGTTCTACCACAGCGTTCGCAAAGCTAATCCATCATCTCTTATTCAATCTTGCTGCTCTTCTACTGCTTGCTTACCTTGTACTTTCTGTAAGTAGTCATCCAGCCGGTCGAACCGTTCCTCCCAGATGTGACGATAGCTGCTCAGCCAATCCTCCAGCTCCTGAAAAGGTTCGGGCAGCAGGCTATAGATCCGGCGGTTAGCGTCCACCCGGGCCTCCACAATGCCAGCCTCACTTAGAACACGCAAATGTTTGGATGCTTGAGGCTGGCGCAGTTGCAGCCTTTCAGCGATTTCCCCTACAGTTAGCGGGCGTTCGCGCAAAAGCTCAACAATCTGCAGGCGGTTAGGCTCTGCCAAGGCACTCATGACATTCGAATTCATAGTCATCATCCATTCTTAGCTGTGAAGGTACGTACCCTTCATTAAGTGTCTGGCTTTTGTATTCCCTTGCTCGATATAAATATACCATTATGAGAATATTCCTGTAAAGGAATATTTAAAAAATTAAATTCCACAACCTTATTTTTCTCAACCTGCTGTACAAAAAAAGCCGCCTTCCAAGGAAGGCGACTTCTATCTGTAATTTATTTAATTAAAAGGAATGGCGGAGAGGATGGGATTCGAACCCATGTGGGCTTGCACCCTAACGGTTTTCAAGACCGCCCCGTTATGACCGCTTCGGTACCTCTCCAATGCATCTAAATTTCACATGCATTAGGAATTGTACCACACAATACAAACAATAAGCAACTGTTTTATTAAGAAACTTTAGGACTAATACATTTTACATTACGCATATACGGCTGAAGGGCCTCTGGAATCTGGATACTGCCATCTTCTTGCTGGTAGTTCTCCAGAATAGCGGCGACCGTCCGGCCGACAGCAAGTGCAGAGCCATTCAGCGTATGAACAAACTCCGGCTTGGATTTGGGTTCCTTGCGGAAACGGATATTCGCCCGGCGCGCCTGGAAGTCCTCAGTATTGGAGCAAGAGGAGATTTCACGGTACATGCCGCTCTCTGGCAGCCAAACCTCCAAATCGTAAGTCTTAGCCGAAGTAAAGCCCATATCTCCCGTGCACAGGCCCAGGACACGGTATGGCAGCCCCAGAAGCTGCAGTACACGCTCAGCATCCGCAGTCATCTTCTCAAGCTCCTCATACGAGGTCTCAGGGGTGGTGAGCTTCACCAGCTCCACCTTGTTGAACTGGTGCTGGCGGATAAGTCCGCGGGTATCACGTCCTGCCGCCCCTGCTTCAGAACGGAAACAGGAGCTGTAAGCGACATGATATTTGGGTAGGTCTGCCGCTGTCAAAATCTCCTCACGATAATAATTCGTCACCGGGACTTCAGCCGTAGGAATTAAGTAGTACTCTGTATCCCGCAACTTGAACAGATCCTCTTCAAACTTCGGAAGCTGGCCTGTACCATATAAGCTATCCTTGTTGACGATATACGGCGGCAGCATTTCTTCATAATTATGCTCTCCACTGTGAAGGTCCATCATAAAGTTAATCAGGGCACGTTCAAGACGCGCTCCAAGTCCCTTATAGAAAACAAATCTGGAGCCGGTTACCTTAGCAGCAGCTTCAAAATCAATGATATCCAGCTGTTGTGCCAGCTCCCAATGTGATTTTGGTGTAAATCCGAATTCTCTTGGCTGCGACCAGCGGCGCAATTCAACATTCTCTTCCTCGGATTTACCTACTGGTACAGATTCATGTGGAATGTTCGGAATACTCATCGTCAGTTCGTCAATCTGAGTCTCCAGAACACGCACTTCATCATCGAGTTCTTTAATGCGGTCAGAAACGGTCCGCATCTCTGCAATTAAATCATCAGCCGGTTCGCCGTTTTTCTTCTTCTTAGCAACATCACCGGAAACAATATTCCGGCGGTTCTTCAAACCCTCTGTCTCTTGCAGCAGCTCACGGCGGCGCAGATCCAGCTGCGGAAATCCGGCGATCAAATCGAGCGATTTACCGCGTTTGTTAAGCGCCTCTTCTACCTTTGCGTAATCACTGCGCAATACTTTTACATCTAGCACAAAGTTTCCCTCCTGAAAACAGCCTAAACTCTTTCAAATTGCTGTTTTGCAGCACTGAAAGAGTCAGAATGTTCTTATATGCAGTTCTATTGTTTGGCTGCCAGACTTGCCTCTACCATATCGGCAAAATACTGGTGCAGCCGGTAATCTTCTGTCAGTTCCGGATGAAAGGAGGAGACCAGCAGATTGCCCTCACGCGCAGTTACAATCTCATCCTTGTAAACCGTGAGCACATCCACATTCGGACCCGTCTCATTAATAAGAGGAGCACGGATAAAGACGGCACGCACCGGCTCATCTATCCCTTTAACCTTCAGATCACATTCAAAACTTTCCCGCTGGCGGCCAAAGGCATTCCGGGCAACGGTAATGTCCATCAGTTCGAGATGTCCGGGCTCACCGCCGGCGATTCTCTTCGCCAGTACAATCATGCCGGCACATGTTCCAAAAATAGGCTTGCCCAAGCCTGCAAAATCGCGTATCGCTTCTATGAAGCCATACTTGCGCATCAGCTTGCCTATCGTTGTACTTTCTCCACCAGGTATAATGAGCCCCTGGACCTCATCCAGCTGCTCTACACGCTTGATGGGCAGGCCCTCAGCCCCGGCCTTCTCTATACTGACAATATGTTCTGTTACGGCGCCTTGAAGCGCCAACACTCCTATTTTCATCCGGACAACCTTCTCTCTATTAACGGCCGCGCTCCGACATACGTTCAGCCGGAGTCAGAGTTGCGATATCAATCCCCTTCATTGGCGTGCCAAGGTTCTTGGATACTTCAGCGATCAGTTTATAGTCAGTGAAGTGAGTAGTTGCCTCTACAATCGCACGGGCGAATTTCTCGGGGTTGTCCGATTTGAATATACCGGAACCGACGAATACGCCATCCGCACCAAGATGCATCATCAAGGCTGCATCAGCCGGAGTAGCTACACCCCCTGCGGCAAAGTTAACAACCGGCAGCTTGCCGAGCTCGTGAACTTCAAGCAGCAGCTCGTAAGGAACACCTAAAGTCTTAGCTTCGTGAAAAAGCTCGTCTTTGGACAAGTTGGTTACCTTGCGGATCTGGCTGTTGATAAAACGCATATGGCGCACGGCTTCCACGATGTTGCCCGTTCCCGGTTCACCCTTAGTACGGATCATCGAAGCTCCTTCATTAATGCGGCGCAGCGCTTCACCCAGATCTTTCGCTCCGCAGACAAAAGGGACTGTAAACTCACGTTTGTTGATATGGAATACTTCATCGGCAGGCGTGAGCACTTCGCTTTCATCCAAATAATCTACGCCCAGAGATTCAAGAACCTTCGCTTCTACATAATGACCGATACGGGCTTTGGCCATAACGGGAATGCTCACCACTTTGATAACTTCTTCTACGATTGTAGGATCAGCCATCCGGGCTACACCGCCTGCTGCGCGGATATCAGAGGGTACACGTTCCAGAGCCATTACAGCTACTGCACCCGCAGCCTCGGCAATTTTCGCTTGCTCTGCATTCATGACGTCCATAATGACGCCGCCTTTTTGCATTTCTGCCATGCCTCTTTTAACTCGCGATGTTCCAGTTTCCATGATTCAAGCCTCCCGATTGATCTTATCTAACTTGCCACTTTACCGCAAGGCGGCTATATATACAACCTATTTACTCGAATTATTCACTGCACCAGACATTACTGCCCTAGAACAGGTTCTTAATTCCTGTAAACAAATCGCTGAAAAAATCGCCTATTGCTCTCATCAGCAGCTTGAACCAGCCAGCCTTCTCCGCTTCCTCTGCGGTAATCAGATTGACCGTTTTCTCCTGAACCTGAGACATGCCTTCAACCTTGTAGGAGTAAGTAACCTTGCCCACTTTGGAAGCATTGGCAATTGGGGCTACCAGTGTTGCTGCATCATTAACCGCAACCGCCGTGTTAATCTGTGGTGCAACCGTTCCTTTAGGCACGATAAAAGTAACTCCGGCATCGGTAACGATGGACACATCTTTCTTTTTGCCTTTTTGCACGGGCACTGTTTCATTGCCGGCAATCACGGCTTTAGGGGCCACTACCTGTTTGATTTCGAAATTATTGAAGCCAAAATCAAGTACCTTCTTGGTTTCTGTGAAACGGTGTGCTTCCGAGTTGGCGCCCATAACGACACTGATCAGCCGCATGCCGTCGCGAACAGCCGTACCAGTGAAACAGTTGCCGGCATTGTTGGTATGTCCTGTCTTCAGCCCGTCAAGGCCGGGATAAGCGTATGCCTTAAAGTTGGCGATATCCTTGTTCGCTTCCAGCATCCAGTTGTAGTTAACCATCGGTTTGTCATCCCGTTGACGGAACTTATAAGACTGAATGGTTGTGAATTCTGTGAAATCAGGGTGGTCCGTTACGATATATTTGGCAAGAATCGCTGCGTCCATGGCTGACATTACGGTTTCACGATCGACTTTGGGCTGGAACTTAGCTGGCATATCGGCACGGTCAAGACCGGTAGAATTGATAAAGTAAGCCGTCTTCATTCCCATCTTCTTTGCAGTTTCATTCATTAGAGCTACAAATTCCTGCTCCGATGACGAAACAAGCTCAGCCAACGCTACGGTGGCATCATTAGCAGAACCAACGGCCATCGCTATGTATAGCTCTCTTACCGTATGTTCATCGCCTTCAGCCAAAAAAATACGCGAGCCGATCTGCTTGGAGGCATTTTCCTGAACAACTACTTTCTGATCCCAGGAAATCTGGCCATTCTTCACGGCATCTGCAACCAGATATTCGGTCATCATCTTCGTCATGCTTGCCGGAGGCAGAGGCTTATCGGCATTCAGGGACAAAAGAACCTCGCCTGTAGTGGGTTCGATCAACACTGCCGAATCTACTTCGAGCTTCAGTGATTCTATATTAGGAATCTTGACTGCAGCTTTCGCCGCAGTAGTGCCAGCGGCAGTACCCTTTTCTGTCGTTGCCGGTGTCTTCACTTCATCAGCGAACACCGAATGTACTGGAGAAGCTAACATATTTAAAAGCAGACCTACTGTCGCTGTCTTAATTACAAATTGTTTACTGCTAAATTTCCGCTTGTGCTTCAATGATTACTACTCTCCTTTTGATCCTCATATCCATTGCTTGTTCTATTCTAACACAGGGGTACCTGCAAAAAAAGACAGACAGGACGAATTTAGTCCTGTCTGTCCGTAATTTATCGAAACCGCCTAATTATAGGGAATAGTTGGGAGCTTCCTTGGTGATTTGTACATCATGAGGGTGACTTTCGCGCAATCCGGCTCCTGTAATCCGGATGAAAGATGTATCATTGCGCAGTTCCTCCAGTGTCTTCGTTCCACAATACCCCATGCCAGAACGAAGCCCGCCGATCAGCTGATGAACTGTATCGGAGAGAGAACCTTTGAATGCGACTCTACCTTCAATACCTTCTGGAACAAGCTTCTTGTCATCATCCTGGAAGTAACGGTCTTTACTGCCCTGCTTCATGGCGCTCATACTGCCCATGCCGCGGTATACCTTGAATTTACGTCCTTGGTAAATCTCGGATTCGCCCGGGCTTTCTTCCGTTCCGGCGAACAGGCTTCCCATCATAACCGCAGATGCTCCCGCAGCAATTGCTTTGGTAACCTCACCGGAATATTTGATACCCCCGTCAGCAATAATCGGAATGCCGTACTCACGGGCAACCGTTGCACAGTCGTAAATGGCCGTAATTTGCGGAACACCGATACCGGCAATTACGCGTGTGGTACAAATTGATCCTGGTCCAATACCCACTTTGACTACAGAAGCGCCAGCTTCAATCAATTCACGGGTTGCGTCTCCGGTTGCCACGTTACCGGCAACAATCGTAAGATCCGGGTACAGTTCACGCAATTTGCGGACAGCATCAATAATATTAATATGATGTCCGTGTGCGGAATCTACTGTAATCAGATCCACGCCGGCTTTCACTAACGCCTCTGTACGTTCAAAAGTATCTTTGGAAATACCAATTGCCGCACCTACCAGCAGACGGCCGTGAGCATCTTTTGCTCCGTTCGGGAATTGAATTGCTTTTTCTATATCTTTAATCGTGATCAGACCTTTAAGAATGTTGTTCTCATCTACAAGCGGCAGTTTCTCGATCTTATGGCGTTGAAGGATACCTTCTGCTTCCTGGAGAGTAGTCCCAACCGCAGCAGTGACCAGATTCTCATGGGTCATCACTTCTTTAATTTGAATATTAAAATCATGGATGAAACGCAGATCTCTATTGGTCAGAATCCCAACAAGCTTGTTGCTTTGATCAACGATAGGTACTCCGGAAATACGGTATTTACCCATTAGGACTTCAGCGTCGGAGACCCAGTGTTCTGGCGTTAGAGAAAAGGGATTAGTAATAACACCGCTCTCGGAGCGCTTTACGCGGTCTACTTCTTCAGCCTGCTGCTCCACTGACATATTCTTATGAATAATGCCAATGCCTCCCTCGCGGGCGATTGCAATCGCCATAGCTGCTTCTGTGACTGTATCCATGCCTGCACTCATCAGAGGGATATTCAGCTTCACATTTTTGCTCAGTACCGTGGCAAGATCCACTTCCTTCGGCAGTACCTCGGATTTGCGCGGCACCAACAGCACATCGTCAAACGTGAAACCTTCTTTACCAAACTTATCTTCCCACACCTGGGTCATTCCTCCTCGATTATCTTTATTCTAACCGCCCACAAACTTTATAAATGAAGAAACTCCGGTTTGAAGTCCATATCCGATAGACACCGAACTAAACAGCGAAGTTATACATATCCGTATCTTCAATTAAGGTTTGAGATGCTTGTCCAAAAATATATTATTGCCATCTTAGCAAAGGGTTTTTGGCCTGTCAAGAATATTACATCATCGGAGGAGGGAATCGGAAAACGGTCACCGGGTAAGCGAATTCTTGGACGAAAGTCCGTATCCAGTGGACATTATCTCCGTATGAATCCATTTATTTTATATGTGCATTCGTTGTTTCAGTGAGCAAAATTAGCCTATATATTGCTTTTGCTACCATCATTTGCACTTTAATCCAACAAAAAAGCCACTGTTGAGAAACTCAACAATGGCTTTGTGTGCTTGGCGGCGTCCTACTCTCCCAGGACCCTTC
>NZ_JBYTDQ010000022.1:0-42285 GCF_058791575.1 Paenibacillus sp. EB106-06-01-XG199
GCTGGTGAGATTTACGACGAAGAAACGGGACTTTACTATCTGCGTGCACGGTATTATGATCCGAGTATCGGGCGGTTTTTAAATGAGGATACGGTTGAAGGGCAGATTGATAATCCGCTGAGCCAGAATCTGTATACGTATGTGAGTAATAATCCGTTGATTTATACTGATCCGACGGGTCATGATGCCCAAATGGGAGGCGCATCAGGTGGGAATCCGCTTTATAATTTGTCTAATACTAATGCTACTAGACAAGTTATCTCAGCTCGCTCGGTGGATGCAGCCGCCCAAGCAAAGATTTTAAATTCATTAATTAAAGAATATAAGTATGGATTCTTTGGTGATGATTCTGGAGGAATGACTAGAAATCAATTTGAATATCTATACAAAACGGCTTTGGCTGAGGGATCAAGTAACTACAATACTGCTAAATGGGCAATCTCACAACTGGATAGTTATTTTAGTTATGGAGCCAACGATAAGACTATTGCTATTGCTACTACGATTGGAGTTATGGGCGCAGGATCAATATCTGGCGGAGGTGGATTTAACAGGAATATTAAGACGGCTGCAGATCTAACACCTTCATCGTTTGGAAGTTTAACTAATAATGGTGTGATAAAAGTAAATGCTTCAGGGAGCAATCGACCATTAACGGGTAATCCGAGTAGTTATTACAGTACAGTGAATGGCGAACATGTATTTATATATGACAACAATGGGAAATTAATTTATGATTTAAGTAATCAAAGGGTTAAGGCATTTAAAATAAATGTTTCTCCTAATGGTACAGAACACTACCAACCATATAAATTGGATGGTCCTGTTCCTGATTTTATTAAAGACTTATTCGGATGGTGAGGATATGAATAGAGTTACAATTCACGAGAGCATTGTTAATAATAAGATTTTTGAAGAGTTTCAGACTCGCAATGGAATCAGTCTTTTCAACCACTCTGCTAATAGTTGTTCGATAGAAGACTTTCTTGCTGTTTCTTATGTTTTATGCCCTGACCTAATTGAAATCAATGGGTATATATTTATTGCTGATTTTTTCATTGAAGAGGGTGATGCCGCCATTGAAAAAGTAAAACGCCTAGAAATGCAATTTAATAATAATAAGAAAGACATACAACAATGGGTTAATAGTTGGAGTTTCGCTGACTTCTTTATCGGGAATGTCACAGAAGGACTGGATAACAGCAAAATATTAGAACAGTTCGGAGAAGTAATTGTATATCATTGGAGCAGAAGAGCTAAAGAGATTTTTCCGGAGAAAAACATAATTGTAGAAGTAGGCAATGAAATTATGGGTGAGCTTGGATTAAGTGTTACATTATATGAGGAATAATTCTCTATATAACCACATGTGAGTCTTATGCTCCATGTGGTTTTTTTCTACGGTTGATTACTTCTCTAACCATCCTGATTTTGGGTAACAAAAAGGTGAATGAGTTACTACTAGACTCGGTGTGAGTGTGGATGAATTCAATACGGATAAATGTGATAGTGTTTACACTACTATACTCAAATCTATCGTAGGAAAAACTGGTGAGGGGTGTGAAATGGATATTAACAATGTTATAGAATCACTTCAACAGAATGTGCTAAAACACGAGCCAGGTTCTTATAAGATTTTACTAAACTTATTTCAACAATTGTATGAAAATCATGATGATGAACATGAAATTGTAGGTTCATTCTTATTAGGACACATTAATGAATTGATTCCTGTTATCGCAGAAAAAATAGTTGAGTGGTTTTCAATAGATGATTCATATGGTCATATTGATTATTTATTTAATGGTTTTGCTAATAATGACTTGTTGGATTTTGAGAAGACCTTATTTAATGTCACTGCTAGTTATGAAGTTCTTAATTATGAGATATTACAACATTTCTTTGAAAGAGGGGTCTTTAATAAAGACCTTTGGAAGGGGATTATTAATCAGGCTGTTGATAAAGCGCTAAAGAGATTTATTTCAATAGTGCATAGCGAATTGAGTTTTAACGATTACATCTCTTTTTGTAATTTATCTATCATGGGCATTGAATATTATTTAAGACAACAAGGTGTTAATAACGAAAGTGATTTTCAAGAGTGGAAAAATACGCAATTCCATGATTATGAAAAGCTTTTGGTAAAATCCTCAAACAGCTATATCCAATCACTTCGAAGCTTAATAGCTCAATAAAATGAAAACTTTGATTGCTATCACAACTCCTGTGAGGGAATATTAACTCGAAACAAAGGAAAAGGGTTGATTCTTTTCCCTACTACACGGATGCGGAGAAGAAAGGGAATTAAATCCACGCTCATTCGGCAATGCACAGCTGATATTATACAACCCAAAGGCGGGAGAATATGAAAGTCTGGTTACGAATTTTAATGATACTCTCTATAATATTTAGTGCCTCATCATTTGTTTGGTTTCTTCTAGGTTCAACAGCGTATTTTCAACGAGGTATGGATATTATAGGAACTACTTATTTATGGGGTGGAGGTATTCCAGTTTTATTGTTCGCTGTATTATTTATCGTATTACTTATAAAAGGATGGACTCCAACGAGCCGAGTAGATTACGTTGGAATCTGTCTTGTGGTAGTGTTATCGACGGTACTCTCTGTTGTCCTATTTCAAAGTGTCAGTACCCATGGTTGGGCAAATGAAAAGATAGAAAGTGACTCTATAAAGATTACGGCAGATGAAAAGTATGAATATCGAATTGACTTAATTAATTTATTTCAAAGAAACAGTCATGCACGGCTCTATCTAAAGGATGTTGACTCGGGAGAGGAAATGTACATTCCGATTGAGATTCAGACGCGCAAGATTGTAGGACTTGGGGTTAGTAAGGTTAATCATTGGGTGGAGCTTGAGGCAATGGATAATGCATCTTATTATATTCTGTACACGACAAAAGATCTTGGCATCCCTGAAGAGGAGTTCAAAATCGACATCACAGCAGGAATATCGAGTAGGGTGAATTAAAACGAAATTATTCTAACCACTGGCGAACCCTTCCGTTTGTGGTTCTTTTCTTTTAGGGCATACCATCGCAGCAGTTCAAAGAATAAGCCCATACAAAGCCGTAGTGCAGGTGAGATATACGACGTGGAAATCGACTTTCACTATCTGCGTGCACGGTATTATGCAAGTGAGTACGAAATAATGCATGTAACTATCTTTCCAACGGTTGTATGGGAGGAACTGCGGAGTTCTTTTATAGTGGAGATGTTTTTTTGCAATTGACTATACCTCCGAAGAAGGCTTAAGTTCTACTTTAGTTTTAGATCAACAAAAAGGTATCTTTGAGAGACGCTTTATTAAGATTGATTTTTTAATTTTTTTCTGGTTGTAATACATCCGCTTAAATTACCCTATAAGTAAAGGCACAAATAAAGGAGAACTAGATGGATTTGGGAAGGAGCTTGATAAAAATGAAAAATGTACTGTACGTACCGTTGGATGATAGACCGGTCAATCTGGATGATGTTATTGTCCAAGGGAGATCGGCGGGGATCAATGTGATCACGCCAAGTGTGGGCGATCTTAGAAACCGGCTGGATTCACAAAAGACAGCATCGGGAACAACCTTACTGGCGACCTCTTCACCTACCTATGGGAATACCGCAAACATCCGGCAGTTTATCCTTAATAATGCAGCCTCTGTAGATGGCTTTATCATCTCAACAGATATGCTAGCTTATGGGGGCTTGATCGGAAGTCGCCGTCTTCGGACGAGTGCAGGCGGAGCTTACCCGGATTATGATGCGACTATCACGAATTTGCTCGACGTGATTCGTTTAGTTAAACAATCTTATCCTAAGAAGCCGGTCTATGTACTGGATACCATTTTGAGGCTGGCCACAACGATTTTTGCAGAAGGTTTAACCTTTGAAGCCTATACAGAATCACGCAGTTTCATGTTACAGCCACGGAAAAGTTTTTCACAGTTTGCTGATATTCTCACCGGATATAACTTGTCGCCAACCGGTTCTTATGGCAGCACGGCCCATTTTAATAAAGACCAGTATTACAATACCAGACAGCACAAGTTCAAGAGTAATCGTTACATTCTAGAGAAGCTGGTCCAAGCGGGATACATTGATTTTCTTGCGGTGGGTGTCGATGATGCCAATACGCAGGGGGTACAGATCAATGAGATTAACTTTCTGGAAGGGCGCATCAATGCTTGTCTTGGCGGAAAGAATGGTCAAAATCCAGAGCGGGCTATTATTCTTCCGGATGCAGACGGATTGGGGCAGGCGCTAGTGGCACGTATGGCGAATCAGCTCTACCGCTGCGGAATAAAGCCAAGGTATGCTGTGCAATACTTTGGACCACATGGCTCCACCATCACCAGTCCATATGAATATATGGATGTGCATCAAAATATTTTGCGTCATGTGGATATTGTTGGCGGAAAGTCTATGAGCACTTCACCTACCGTAGAAATTATCGCGATAACTGCTGCGAATCAGGTAACGGCTGCGGTCAGCCGGATTGCTGCCAACAGTACCCAACACGTTCCAACTGTAGTCATTGATTTCGTGGGTGGTGGCGCAGCGAATGCCACTGTAACCGAAGCATTGCTGGGTAGCGAGCATACGGGGAGTATTTTAGGATACAGTGGCTGGAACACGCCAGGTAACAAGATCGGAATTGCACTGGGTATGGGCCAGGCGCGGTATACGTACTTGGTTACGGAAAAAGATGCTGAGGCACTCAGTTCAGCAGTCAACGCTCACGGAACGCTTTTGTTCAAGCGATTCTTGAAAGACTATTATTACAAAACGTTGGCCATTGGTGAAATCCGGGAGTACTCGAGAGCCAATTCTTTGTATACAAATATCGCTACGATTGCAGACCAGAATATGATTTTGTTCAATAGTCCAGCAGACTATTTGCATTTACAAGAAGTGCTGAGGGAGCGGATGCAGACGCATACAACCTCACTTTCCGGGAAAAGTGCATTCCTTAACTGCGGTTCTGGAACGGCTTATAACGTCCGCCAGATTTGTGGAACCACTTGGTCATTTTCGGAATATGTCAGTGCAGAACTCCTTCATGATGATCCGGATTTTATTTGGGGCCGTGCTTTTGAGATTACTTTGAATCCTAACGTGTCTTTAGAATAAGTGTTAAGACAAATAAGACAGGAATAACTAAGATAACGCCAAAAAGAAATAAAATTACTGGAAGGGTATTAGAGGTAGCCTCAGGTTCAGTGAAATTAACTTGTCCTGACCCCATTTCAAGGACTCCGTTTTTAGTAGGAGAAGCAGCCCGTTTTTCCTTAATACTTTTTATTTTTTCATCAAAAACGGATTTGGATATTGTTTTCTCTGCGTGGAGGCTACCTGATGTAGGGTTGTTGCTGTTCAGATCTATTACTCGTTCCCCTGCTATCCCATGAATGTATAAAGCATCTATACCATATCTAACGTCACTAACAAGTTTTACGTCTTCTCCTTCTTTAAGGGATGATTGTGTTGCTACAAATGATTGCTCATTATTTATATCACTAGTAATGTTGAATATCTCCCACGAACCGGAGTCATTGTTTGAATAAATTGTTCCAATATTAATGTTATTCAATTTGATTGAAAAGATATAACCTGCAAAAACTAACTCACTACTGTTTGCATCATCAGATATTTTGTAGTAAGCAGTTCCTGAACTTAATTGTGCATTTTCAAAATTTTCTTTTTCTTCGAGGCCGTGTTCTGATTTCACTGAACTCAACGAATCAAGATACTTTAAATTGAATTCATTTCGTATAGTTGTTTTAATCTGTTCATTCGGAGCCGGCTCAAAAGAATCAGCAAAGATGAAGGTACTAAAGTTAAATAACAAGAGATTAAAGATGAGGAAAGAAGAAAAAAACCATTTCTTTTTCATTAAATAAAGTCTCCTTGATAAAAACCCACCTGATTCAGGCGGGTTTTAGCTATGATTAGAGTTTTAGGCTACTGAGAGTAGCCTTTATTTCATTCAGTTGAAAATAATAACTCCCCCTATCATCAACATTAAGTTTGGTCGCATAAATCCTTATAAACTTTGCTGAAACGGGAGTAGAGAAATTGAAATTCTTCGCAGATCCGTTATTAGCATAATTGGTATATGATTGATTTGGAATATCTGTCCATAGTATAGCGTTATTGCTAGCTTGAATACTGAAATCCTTTGGGAAGCTTAAGGTTGCCCGCGGGGATAGCGTAATTCCGCTAACCGATTTTATACTTCCTAAATTCAAAATAACCCACTCTGTGTTTGACTCATTGCTATGTGCCACACTTGACCACGAAGTCGCAGTATTATTATCTGATAATCTGCTGGCAGGCCAGTCAATTAAGCTTGATGATGCAGCCACATTGGTGATGTTAGCCTTGAATTCGGCAAGCTGGAAATAATACGAGCCCATGTCATCCTTACTTAATTTAGTGGCGTGGACCCGGATATACTTAGCCAGTACTGAGCTCTCAAAAGTAAAGGTTTGCACACTCCCGTTATTTACATAATTGGTATAGCTTTGGTTTGGAACATCAGACCAAGTTAAAGCATCATTGCTGGCCTGGATCTTGAAATCTTTTGGAAAGCTATAGGTTCCTCGGGGAGTTAAGCTAATACTGCCTACGGTCTCCATGTTGCCTAAATCGAAGGCAATCCACTCTGTAGCTGATTCAACCCCATGAGCCGGAGTAGACCAAAGGGTGGAGGTATTATTGTCAGTTAATCTGTTAACAGACCAGCCTTGCAAGCTAGATGAGGCTGCAATATTGCTAAGATCAGCACTGAACTCGGATAATTGAAAGTAATAGTTGCCCATATCATCTTTCCCCAACTTTGTTGCATACACCCGAACATATCTGGCTACCACTGAACTATCAAATTTAAACGATTGCACAGAACCGTTATTCACATAGTTGGTATAAGACTGATGTGGGACGTCAGACCATGTTACAGCGTTATCACTGGATTGGATTTTGAAATCTTTTGGAAAGCCTAATGTGGTTCTGGGAGTTAAACTGATTCCACTAATCATATGATTTTCACCTAAATCCGTAGCAACCCATTCCTGTCCAGTTTCTACAGGGTGACCATTACTTGACCAAAAGGTGCTAGAGCTGCTGTCACCTAATCTATAAGCTTCAAAACCACTATATTCAGAAGAGGTAAACATGGGAGGTTTTTTTGAACTGATTTTTTTAGTCGTATTCCCGTTGGAGTCGTATAGGTAATAAGTTGTTTCAGAGGGGGATATTTTATAATTCAATCTGCTGGTCCCATTGGAGTATTGATAATAGCTGGCGTTATTCTTCAATGACTCTACATCGCCTGCTTCAGCGAACACTTGGCTCCAGTTACAAAGAAGCACAAGTATTGACGATATCAAGCATACTTTTTTTGTAAGCTTCATTCTTTTAGCACCTTTCTAAGTTACATAGTATTTTTCAACAATGGTAAATGAAATAATTTCCTGTTAAATTATACTAAGATTGAATGTAACTTGTATACGGGAATTCGGTCAAAATCATATTTGTTAGCAGATGTTGACGGAGATAAGAGAGTGGAAGCCATTGTAATTGCCTACCGATAATTACCTAAAAGGGGAAATCGAAAGGAGGAGATATATCTGATTGTTCTAGTTAGCATATTGTCTCTTATATTTAGTTTCTTTGCGGGAGTGGGAATTTGGTTGTCAGTATTGAATATATTGCTCCTTATGGATAAGGAGTCTGGTTTTATTGAGCCTCAATATGAAAATGCTGTAATTCCCAGTCTCATCTTATTGGTAATTGTGATCTGCTATCTATTATTCATAATACACTCAATAAAAAACAATAATCAAAACCTGATGATAGTCTGTTTTATTATTACTATATTCTTCTCTCTTTTTGGACCTCGGGGTTTAGGGTGGATATCTAATATAGACGATTATCTCCATAAAGTGAGTATAGAAAGTAATGATAAATTCATAAACAAAATCCAAGCGGATATTAACAATCAACATATTTCATATCTAATCGATTTGAAAACAAGTGAGAAAAGAGTAAAGGAGTTAAAAACATATTATGTTGCAGTACTAGTGAAACAAAGTGAGGGAGCCATTACTAAAGATGAGGTCGGATTTTTTGCGGAGAAGGCTAAAAGTAAAAAATTTAAAAAAGTGAGTTTATTATTTTATGATAAATCTAAAGCGAACTCTATAGAAATATATATGAAATATAAGAAAGGTATTACATACTGCTATCCAAATGATGAATGTGATGAAATGGAAATAATAGAGAATAAATAAATGACCTGTTGTTATTTCTAAAACAGCCGCCCCTTCTGACCCATTCAGATAAGCGGTTGTTTGGCTTTGAGTTCATCTAATCTTTCGGTTGCCTCCATCACTTCTTCAAGCTCTGCACCTGTCAAAGATAAACTGTCGATTTTTTCAATAAAACTACTCATAAGTTCGATTTCATCCATGGATGCAGCAATATCGGCTCGTAATACAAAAGCTTTGTACTGTAGTGTTAATGTTGCTTCTTCAACTTTCGAGAATACAAGGTCAAGCACTTTCGCTGCGTCAGCGGGTTTATCTTTGGCATAGGCCAATTGGTAGGCAGTTTCGAAGGCAGTGGCAACTCTTGACGGAGGTTCTTTCAATTTTCCTTTATTGTTTCGATAATTACATTAATAGGATGATCTGTATGTAATTTCGTCCTAAAAGGGGAGACAAATGGAGAAATTGATAAAGACATTACTCCAAGCCATTCTTTATGTACTAATAGTTGTTGGATTACATCTAATTTTGATCTATTTCCTTGAGCTAAGAATAGAAGGGTGGGGGGCAGGATTATTAGAATTCTCATTTAAGGTATACTTTGTGCCGCTATTTCTATGTTTCATTAATTCCTTTTTGTTTATAAGGACTCAGAGGATAAAGTACCATGTCACCTGGTTTCTGTTTACTACACTCCCTAATTCTTTACTTTTGTTATTTTTCAAAGGAATACAAAGTAGTGGAGATAGTGAGGATGCAGTTGTCGTTTCTATTGAATTATTCCCAAAATATCAGGTGGAAATGCTCATTTTGCTTCCTGGGAGCGTTTTAGTAATCCAATTTTTTTTGGTTTTATATTATCTCATCAAAATAAGAAAAGAAGTTAAATCATAATTCAAGCATCATAGTGTTTTATGTATGGTTGTTTATTGATTTTAAATTTGACGATGGTTTTGTTGAATTGATGATTCTGTTTCCTTTTTCGTACTTGTTAATACAATTAGCTCTAGTTGTAGCACTATGGATATTTAAATTCCCAAAAAACAACTAAAAAACAATACATATACTATAGTTTTGATGACACAGCACGGTAGCCAAACAACCGCCTCTCTGAGTGATTCAGAAGAGGCGGTTGTTTGGCTTTGAGTAACAGATTTACTCTTCAGTTGTCTTTACCGGACTCGGCGTGTTCTTGTTCTTATACACCCACATCGCATATTCCAGCGGGCGCAGCATCGCTTTGCGGTAAGTGGCGCTGTCCCCGGAGCGGGCGAAGACTTCGCGGGCAGGCTTGGGATTGACCTCCAGCACGTAAATCTTTCCCTCACGGTCGATGGCGAGGTCCAGCGCCAGCTCGCATAGGGCGCCGAAGCTGTCCTCAAGGAAGGCGGCGGCTTCAAGCCCAAGCTTTTCAGCCGTTTTCATGGTTTTGGACGCTTTTTCTTCGCTGCCGAGCCATTTCTTCAGCAGGACCTCCGCACGTACCGCATGTCCGCCGCCGTGAAGGTTAGACGTTACGCTGCGGGCTGCTCCCACCCGGCCGGCCATGCCGGTCAGCTCCCACACGCCTTGGCCGTTCTTTTGCACTAGCATGCGGTAGTCGTGGTAGCGCCCGCTGGGCAGGCGCAGCGGGATGCCCTGCTGGACCAGGAAGCGTCCGCCGAGGCACCATTGGCGCACAATGGACTCCAGACGGGTGAGCGACACCTTGCGGGGGGCAATAATTTGCCGGTTCTGGCGGCGTCCCTGGATATCGTAGAGTTGCTTGCCGTCCCGCTGCCGTTCAATCCGCAGGATGCCGCGTCCACCGGTGCCGTTGATCGGTTTGACGTAGACGACAGGGCTGAATTTCAGCATCCGGTGCAGATCGGCGGAAGACTGATATAGCAAAGTTTCCGGCATATGCTGGCGGAAGCGGCTTTTCTGCGAAAAGGTCTGGTGGACCGTCCATTTGTTGCGCAGCGGCCGGTTCAGAAAGGTAAGATGACTATAGCGGGAGCGGAATCTGAGCAGCTGCTGAAAGCGGGAGCTGCGCTGGATCCGGCAGCGGTCATAGATCATGTTCGGGAATGGCCGCCATTTGCGTGACCATTTGCCGCTTTTAACATCGTAGACAAGCGCGTGAATCTGTTCTTTGCTGACATGCACATCGGAAGGAGTAAACACAATAACACCCACATTATAGACGTGGGTGTAGAAACAGCTCAAACTGTTCTTTGTACTGGGTAGGCCCCTTTTTATAAACCACTTTTCTATTCATGGGGTTGTCGGTCTGGTAATACGACTTCACAACAGATTCCGCAATGGGGATGATCTTGCTTTTGGCTTCTTTGCGGGTTAATTCCAGATCCAGATCTTTTTGTACTCTGTTAAGCCCCTCATTTGTTGCAGCTATTCGTTTAGTGATCTCCTGCGATCGTTCCATAAACACTTCCTCGGAATAAATACCTCTTTCTAAAAAATCGAACAATTTTCCTCTTTGATTTTCCAATTCTTTAAGTTCATTTTGCAGTGAGGCCAGTGCTCGTTCTTTTAGCTTGAGTTCACTCTGCGGTGTCGTTTGATTTCTTTTTCCCCATTTGATCTTATAATCGTTCAGCCAAATCTCAAGTCCTTCAACGATCCTGGTGAGTGCCATCTACACGATATTCTCCGTTCTCGCCAGTTCTATCGCTTCTTCGCGGTTGTTGACGCTGAGCTTTGAGTAGAGAATCGAGCAGTAATTGCGGATCGTGCCCTCCGATAAAAATAACTTGGCGGCGATCGACTTGTAGCGCAGTCCGCCCGATAGATGTTCCAGAATCTCCATCTCGCGTTTCGTTAGGCCATACGGGTAGTTTTCCAGACTTGAACCTATCTTCTCCAACTGCTCACGTTGACGTTTCATCTCTTCGAAAACTCGTGTAGCAACCGATTGGTCGATCCATGTTCCACCGTTATAAATAAGTTTCAAGGCTTCCTTCATCTCCCGCGGATGAATCGACTTTAGCATGTATCCTTCTGCTCCGCGCTCTAATGCAGATGCTGCCTGTAAGGAGTCCTCAAACGTCGTCATGAACACAACCTTCATATCAGGCCAACGCTGTTTTATCTCGAGTAACGTCTCAAGTCCGTCACTTCCCTGCATACGAAAATCCATTAGCACAATATCCGGCCGGGAACGCTCACAATGTTCTAATGTTTCCCGTCCGTTCCCTGCCGTACCAATGACGTTAAAATCAACATTCTGATCCAAAATTTGCTTCAAACTGTCGGTAATGATGACCTGATCATCAGCGATCAGCAAGCGGATCGCGTCATGTACAGGCTCGGTCAGTAACGGAATATTACATATGATGAAAGTACCTTGTCCCGGTCCGGAATGCATGGACAGCGTGCCGTGAAGTAGTTCAATCCGTTCCTTCATCCCGTTCAGCTCAAATCCAAATTGGATTTCTTCCATTCCGATGCCGTTATCTTCGATCTGTAACCGGATCTGCTGACTATCGAAAAGCAGCTGAACGGATATCATGCTCGCCTGTCCGTACCGAACCGCGTTGGTTAGAGACTCTTGAAGGCAGCGATGTAGGCAAAAATTTATTTTTTGCATCACAAGTGTCTCACTGCCGATCACACGGAATTTAACCGTTATCCCCGTCGATTTCATGAATTCTTCAGTTAAATGTTGCAGCGACTCACTTAACGAATGGCTGAGCGGAACTTGAGAGAGCTGGTGCAGATGCTTGCGGATATCATCCATACTGTGCTGGGCGATACCGACAAGCGAATCGATCTTCTCGATCTGATAATGCGGTACGGACGATCGCAGCGATTCGACACCGACGATGAGCGAGGTAAGCGAATGGCCAATCGTGTCATGCAGTTCATGTGACAGCCGGCTGCGCTCCTCATGAAGCGTAAGCTCCTCTATCCGCTTAATATGCTGCTCCAGTAATTGCTTCTGCTCTTGAATAATTCGGGCTTGCTGATGGGACTGAATTAAGATATTGAAGGCAAAGCCGATAGCAAAACCTAGGCTGCAGCTAAAGATAAACTCAAACGGGAGACGGTCAGCGATCCAACCGTTCATTATCGGGAATACGATTCCGCAGAGGATTCCTGTCCACACATAAGTTGTTCGGCTGCTCGACAAGCCGATCGTTATCACAAGTAAAACAAGAGACCATAGCAGTTCCGGAGCTGTGTAGGCTATATAAAGATAAAAAGACCCCGTTGCCGTGACTTCGACAGCGAGATACCAAGCTTCTTTTCGATAGCGGACGATGAACGGAACGAGGTAAACGACGAGAGCAAAAGAAATTACAATCCAAAGCGACCCACCGAGCAAGGACGAATCGACCAAACCAGCGCTTGCGATAATGAACAGCCAAATTGTTCGAGTGGCCAAATGTATCCAATCATACCAGAACCATTTTTTCATGATAGAGAACACGGATTATGTTCACCTGCTTGTATGTTTATGATAGTCAATTTCCGATTGATTCAGACCCTTATCATGCACCATTATCTCCTGATTCGTCAAGCGAGAGAGGGGGCGGTTAGAACCAAGTTGTAGCAAGAACGTCATATGAGACATTGACAATTTGTCATACGGTATATGTGACAGGTCCAAGCACGATGTCATCAAAAGTTTGGCGGTTTCATCAATATCCGATTTAACAACTTCGGGGGTAATGTGAAGGAGTGAACCAACACACCAATCCAAAAAAATAGGAGCGATGCATCATGAAATTATTTACCATGCAAAGAGGAGTTGCACTTACGTTAACAGCTATATTGGCGGTTACACCGGTATTCCCTGCTTATGGAACACTACACGCAGCGGGTCACACCGCAATCTATCAAGCGATTGATAAAGCTGCTAATAGCGACAATATCCCAGGCGTGATCGTAACCGTTAAGAAAGGAGATGCAAGCTGGTCCTATGCTTCCGGAGAAGGGAATATTGAAAGAAATCATAAGGTGGATGCCGACTCTGCTTTCCGGATCGGAAGTACAACGAAGACGTTTGTCGCTACGGTTGCCCTGCAGCTTGCAGGCGAGAAGAAACTATCCCTTGATGATACAGTGGAGAAGTGGTTGCCAGGGCTCGTACAGGAAAATGGGTACGACGGCAATAAAGTTAAGATTCGTCAATTGTTGAATCAAACAAGCGGACTTCCTGACTACTTGACGCCAGAACTCAGAACGGAATTACTGGCGAATCCAGGTGGGAATTATACAGCCGAGCAGTTAGTCGCCATGAGTTTGGAGCAAAAGCCGGTAACAGGGTGGGCATACTCGAACACAAATTACACGATTATGGGTCTCATTATCCAGAAAGCTACCGGGGAAACCTATGCGGAGCAGATTAAAAAACGGATTATTGAACCGCTTCAGCTGAAAGAAACCTTCCTCCCCGGCAATTCGATGGATATTCCGAAAAAAAACGCCCGCGGCTACTTGGACACAGGTAATAAATTAGTAGATCTTACAATGCTTAACCCATCGTTTGCTAATTCCAGCGGAGAGATGATCTCGACAGGGGAAGACATGACGACGTTTTTCCGCGCCTTACTCGGCGGAAAGCTGTTGACGCCAGAGATGAAGAAGGAGATGTTGACTAGCACAAATGATTCACCATTTGGAAAGTATGGACTTGGCATACATCAAACAAAGCTACCTGACGGTACCACTGTATGGGGACATGGTGGCGGTATTCCCGGATTTACCAACTTTGCGGGCGGAACGGAAGACGGTCAGCATGTCATCTCGATCAATATTAATGTAATGGGAGATGCGGCTAGACATATCGACAATATTATAGAGACGGAATTCACAAAAGAACCAAAAAAAGAACTCAACGAGAAGGAAAAGAAAATCAAACATCGGGAAGACGTCAAACGCGTCATGGATGAGGTGATAACGAACAAAAGAGTTCCTAGTGTTATAGCCGGCGGACTACAGGATGGCGAACGCTGGTCCTACGCTACAGGCACAGCTAGCTACGAAGTTCCACGCTCAGTGGAGCCGGATTTTTCATTCCGTATTGGAAGCATCACGAAGACGTTCACTGCTTCCGTTATATTACAATTGGCTGAGGAGAAACAATTGAGTCTGGATGATTCGGTCGAAAAATGGCTGCCAGGGGTCATAAAGGGGAACGGCTATGACGGCAACAACATTAAGATTCGCCAATTATTGAACCATACAAGCGGGCTTGCGAGTTATACGGATCCAGATATGCGAGACATTATCTTGCCTCACAATCCATTCCGTTACTATTCCGTAGACGATCTTGTCGGCTTGGCCCTTGCAAAACCGCCTGTATATGCACCAGGGAAGGGGTGGAACTACTCCAACGTCAATACGATACTCACCGGCAAAATTATTCAGAAGGTAACCGGGGATACGTATGCGGAACAGATCAGGAAGCGGTTCATCGAACCGCTCGGGCTGACGGAGACATTCGTCATGGAGAACAGTTCTCATATTCCGGGGAAACATGCCACAGGATACAATATGGACAGATCGGGCCATTTGTATGATTTGACTGAAATGAATCAATCCTGGGCAAATGCAGCCGGGGATATGGTGTCAAATGTCAAAGATTTGACCACCTTCTTCAGTGCGCTTTTAGGTGGAAAGCTACTAAATCAAGAGATGATGGACCAGATGCTCACAACAGTAGATTCACCTTTGGGTAAAGTCGGACTAGGGATTTTTGAAGGGAGAACGCCGGACGGGCAATCCTATTGGGGACATGCCGGCGGTACTTTCGGATTTGAGACAAGAGCCTTCGGAACTCTAGGCGGGAAGCATATTCTGGTAACGGCCATCAACTCGGTAGGACCGGAAGCCACAGAGGCTCACGATAAATTACTCAACAAGGAGTTTAACCGATAAGTTTAAAGCCAACATCGCTCTCTTTATTTCAGAGTGGGTATCAGTTTCTGTAACACTTTCATATATTAACAACTTCACCAATTAAAAAAGGATGATATAAATGTGTACTTTTAGCACAGTATATCATCCTTTTTTTTATTGATATGTCTTCGATATTTGCCGATTTTAGCAACTGCAAATTAAAAATAGGAGGTAACAATCATAGTTGTTACCCGATCATCCCGGCATACACATAATGCCAGGGGGTGCTGGCATGATTGTTGCAATCTACACATTTGGAGAGACAACGGTTTATATCTGCGATGACCATCTTGTTACAGACCCGGATGAACGGGAGAGAGTGGAGATTGCTATTGCTGAGGCCGCCTGGGCATGCCTGCAAGACCAAACAGAGCAGGAATGAATCGAACATTATATACTTGAAAAGTACAACATACGGTCCGCTTCGATGTAATCGGAATTTTGATCTACAGAAGTGAATGAGGTCTGAGTCCGGTTGGTCATTATAAGGCGCTCGACTTTCGATTAGTTTTGCTATTACGTTCCCGAATAATATGCAGAATATTCCTGACGGACAGAGGCTTTTTGCAGCCTGCAGCTTATTTGTATCGGCATAGCGCTGGTAAACTGGATGAGATAATGAATATGGCAGATGAGGTGGCAAGGGGCTCACCCACATCATAGACGTGGATACAGAAACAGTTCAAACTGCTCTTTATACTGGCCGGGTCCCTTTTTATAAACCACTTTATTAAGCACGGATTTCAATAACGCATTTCTGCTCATGGGATTATCTGTCTGGTAGTACGACTTAACTACAGATTCTGCTATAGGGATAATTTTGCTTCTTGCTTCTTTACGGGTCAATTCCAAATCCAAATCGTTTTGAATCTTGCCGATTTCTTTGCTGGCTTCTGTAATTCGTCTGGAGACATTTTGTGATCTCTCTATAAACACCTCTTCGGTATAAATTCCTCTTTCTAAGAAATCGAATAATTTTCCTCTTTGGTTCTCTAGTTCTTTTATTTCATTTTGTAATGAGGCTATTGCGCGTTCTTTTAGCTTGATCTCGCTCTGAGGTGTAGTGTGGTTTCGTTTTCCCCATTTGATTTTGTAATCGTTAAGCCAAACCTCAAGCCCTTCAACGATTCTGGCCTCCACAGCATCATAACGGCTGCTGCGCGAAGGACAACCAACGGTATTGCAACGAAAATGGGCGGGTTGATTGTTATATGAGTATGACCGGTAGACCATTGTCAGTCCGCATTCGGAGCACTTAACAAGTCCGGCTAATGCTGATGTCATCCGCGGTTTCCCATCATTATTGAGCTTGTGAGGAGGGTGGTGATGTTCTGAGAGCCTCTGGTTTGCCTTCAGGAAGGTTTCGTTGTCGACGAGGGGTTCGTGCTTCCCTTTGACATCAACCCACTCATCTCGGCTCCTATGACGAGAGGTGCGGTGTTTGCTTCCGTCCTTGCTTTTTTTTAGTTCTTTCTTTCCCCATTGGATTCTTCCAATGTATACTTCGTTTTTAAGCATGGTTAAGACAGAAGAGGCTGACCAACTACCACCTTTGTAAGAAGGGATTTTAAGCCGTTCCAATTCTGATGCGATTTTGCCGCCTCCCTTTTGTTGTTCCGGATCTTCGTGTGTATACCAAGCGAAAATTTGTCTTACGATATCAGCTTGTTCTGGATGTGGCTTTAGAGTACGACCACGACCATCAGGAAGATTCTCGATTAAGTAACCGAATGGTGGACGTGTACCTATAAAATTACCTTCTTCCGCAGCGCGTTTCCGTCCACCTTGCATACGGCGGGTAATGATTTTGAGCTCCTTACGGGCCATAAAGGCCTCAAATTCACTGTATTCCTCATCAAATTCATCCATTAAGTCATAGGTCTTCCGTGGAGTTATAATCTTAGTCTTGGCTGAGCGGAACGTCTCCAGAATCAATCCTTGCTCTTGCATATTGCCACGTCCAAAGCGGTCAATATCCATAACAAGGACGGCATCATATTCACCGGATTCAACCTCTTTTAATAACTGCAGCATTTCTGGGCGATGGACTAAGGTTTCACCACTGACAATCTCTTCACGGATACGGATAATATCTAATTTTAATTGTTTGGCAAGTTTGAGTAGAGCTGTCTTATGTTTGGTCAGAGTTTCACCTTCGCCGCGCCGTTCGGCGTCTTCATCGGCTCTGGATTTTCGCAAGTATAGTGCTACATCCAATATGTACATCCCCTTTAGGTTATAAGAAAATATTTATGGATGTATTTTAAGCGAAGTATGAAGGGAAAGCAACGCAAAGTGCCTACGTACGGTAAACACGAAGGAGCCAAATTGTTTGGGGCGATTAACTATGAAACCGGTCAGGTGCATCACCGGGAAGAAGAAAAGGCCAACACAGAAGTCTTTATTCGATTTCTCCAGAATCTCCTCGTTGCATATCCGAATGGAAAAATCGCCTTCATTCTGGATAACAGCCGGATTCATCATGCCATAGAGTTACAACCTTTTTTGGAGGAACACTCACGTCTACAATTGGTTTTTCTGCAGCCTTACAGTCCAAACCTCAATCCAGTTGAAAGTCTATGGCTGGGGCTCAAAGCCGATGTAGGAACAACGTCTTTTTTGAAAAATTCTATAAGATTAAACTTCATGTCAGTCAATTTATGAAGCGAATCAATCAGCAACCGATGAAAACAATTAATCGCCTGCTTGTCAAGTTATGATCTTAATTGCGGTCTATATAGAGAGAAAATGATAAACTGATTTTAATATATACGGACATATTGTAGGGGGAGGATTTATCCTACCAATAAGTACATTGGCTTTATCTGTTTACATTTGCTTTATATTTTATTACTGGGAGGACAAAATAATGGATTTGGTAAACAAATTTTTAAATGGCTTGAGAGCAGCATTACCAACAGATGAACTTGAGGCACTAAATATAGCGTGTGGTGCTACAAAAGAAGATATTGATACATTAAGGTCAGAATATCCAAATTGTCCAGAATCACTAATCTCTTTACTTGAAAATATTGATGGTACATATTGGAGGAAATATGGAGAAAAAGAAATTGCGGTTTGTATTCTTGGCTCAGATGTTGAAGAAGGCAAATATCCATATTATTTACTGTCTACTCAACAGATGCTCGAAAGTTCAAAAGAAGAAGAAGACATCTCCTATCTCTTAGAATACCAAGATGACGAGGATGCCGTTGACCCTAAGATAAATCCAGAGGGACTTCTTCCAGGGAGGTATATTCATTTTTCAGACTGTATGAACAATGGTGGAACATCAAGACTTTATATTGATTTTAACCCTTCTGATGAAGGTGTATGCGGTCAAATAGTTCGCTTTTTGCACGACCCTGACCAATATGAAGTGATTGCGAAGAGCTTTGATGAGTATTTACAGGAGCTTCTTGACGGTGGTTTTGTTTTTCTAGACGAAGAAGAGTAACCTCGATAGTTTGTAGAGAGTTGCACTTTAAACTGGTGTTAGTTGAATAAAAGAGACAGCTTTTTCGCTGTCTCTTTTTTATCAATCTGTTAGCAACAATTCTTACGAACAGAGCCAAAAAATAAGTGGTTTCTTATAAGACAGGCGATTGCATTGTACAAATCGCCTTTTTTTTAAAAGAATTATGTATTTTTAAGTGGTAACAGTCTATTTTATATTTCTAAATCAGACAGCTTCTTTAAGCTTTCAAGTCCAGAGGGTACTCCGTAAATAACCGCAGCTTCTTGCATTGTGAAGTTCTTATGCTTGGATTCATACAGTAATTCATCAGGCATTAACAACTCCACAGCGAATTGATTCGCCTCTCGTTCAATACGATCCACAGAATAAAGAGTATGTCTTCGAAGAAAGGGAGTGTTCACATTCGGATGTAAAATGACATGCCCTAATTCATGAGCACAAGTGAAACGCTGATCCTGCTGAGAGGCAGTGTTGTTAATATGTATCATTTGTAATCGACGACTGGAATTATAATAGCCTAACATGTCACCCAACAATTCAAAAAGAACCAGGATGTTTTTCTGGGATGCAATTTCAAATGGGTCATTGGTTCTATGCTTCTTGATCAGTTGGGCTACAGTTTTTTTGATCATGCTGTATCCCTTTCCTGATTAATCCCTGTATTTATTTGGTGTGAACTTTTGTTTAGACAGTTCTCTAGCCAATCTCAAAGAATTTTCAAGTGAAATAGCGAATAACCGCTTTGTTTCCTCATCCATGGGTTCCCCGTTAAAAGCTAATGCCTCGTTTGATTCCAAATCAGCAAGCATGCGTTCAAGGTCCTTCCCGATGTCTTTTTCGTCTTTTTCTGTGAGAGTGTAATAGGTATTAGCGTTGTTGTTATTTCCTTGATTTTCTTCTTCACTGTCCTTTTTTTTACTTGGTGTTTTATCGTCTGTTTCACCTAACAAATAATCGGTAGATACATTAAAGAAATTTGCCAATAAAACAAGACGATCTCTCCGAGGAATTGAATTTGATACCTCTAATCTTCGGATAGTTGCTGAAGGAATATCTAATTTATTTGCTAATTGTTCTTGAGTAAGACTACGTTCATTTCGTAGTTCCTTTAATCGATCATTGAATAAAGACATATCATTCACCGCCTATCTTTAGCATAACCTAAAATGTTCGTAAAATAAACGTTCATAAAATGAGCTTTTCGGTATTGACATGCTCGTTTTACGAACATATAATATGGGTATTAAAGTTCGTAAAACGATCAAGTGAAAGGTGGGGGGAAAATGAAAGAAAAACGTGAGAATCTTATAATTGCTAGAAAAATGAAAGGATGGACTCAAGAAGAACTTGCGAAATCTGTAGGGATATCAAGGGCATATTTAGCTAATATTGAAAGAGGAGAACATGATCCCTCTCTAAAAGTAGCGCAACTAATATCATGCCAACTAGAGTTAAGTGTGGATCTCATTTTTTTTCAAAGTAATGTTCGTTAAACGAGCAATCGTATTAGGAAATGTGCTAAGAAAATATAAAATAGCAATAGTGGCAGAAAAATTTTTTATATTATTGTTCGTAAAAAGAACATTCAGTTTTGGTTTTGTATTTTCAAAAATTAAAAATAGGAGGTGGAAATCATGGTTGTCCCTCGATCATCCCGGCATACACATAATGCCAGGGGGGATGCTGGCATGATTGTTGCAACCTACACATTTGGTGAGACAAAGGTTCATATCTGCGATGACCATCTTGTTGCAGACCCGGATGAACGGGAGAGAGTGGAGATTGCTATTGCTGATGCCGCCTGGGCATGCTTGCAAGACAAAGCAGAGCTGGAATGAAGCAAACATTATCATTATAGCCTTTACTCAGTGTTTATATAAGGAACTAATTCATAATCCGAACTCATTCAACATCAAATATTGAGATTACCCAATTTGGTTTTAGGGAGAAAACATGGACGAACAAATTATGAAGTTGCCAGTTGGAACACAAATAGAAGAGAAGATTGTATCAGCTATGTGGGATATTTCAGGCGTGCAACAGCCGAGAATGGCTTTTTCACGGGATACACTGGCGGCACTTGGTTTAAGGGATTTTGCTGCAGATGCTTTTGGAACAGTGTGTCTCATGAAATGTGGTGATGGTCCTACGTTTATAAGCGAGATATGCATTATTCAGGATGAGGAGGATCACCGGGTACAAGTGATTACTTCGGATTGGAAGGAGTCCTTAGCAAAAGCTTTTCTCCTCTTCAATTATGGATTTTACGGAGAATACCAAGATTTGTTTCCTGCTGAGTTGTCTCAACGTCTCGAAGCAGCGCTTTGGGTTCATTAAACAAGAACAGGAGTAGGGGCTATGGGGAAGTTATTAAGTGTTGCTCAGCGATTGGCGAAGAAGTCAAAGGAGATTGACGCAATTAAAGATGGGCGGCGACCTTTGTTTTCAGAAGTAGAGGCAAATAAAGAGCAGATCATTCAAATGCATTACGAAATGGAGTTTAAACGGCTTGAATGCATGTACTTAAAGCAAGAGCAGATCAAGGAATTGAAAAATCATACGGATGTTTACAACCCACAAATCTATCAGCAGCAACTCGAACGTCTGGAAGCCATCACAAACCGGTGTATTTCGTCCATACTCAAACGGCTTTTTGAAGGAGGTTACGGCAAGGAATTGAAAAGGCGTGGGCTTGTGTAGGAATACATAACAGCCAGTCCAATTATTTCGCATTAAAAGGGTGTGATTCAAGGTGAATTTGTTCACTAATGATCCTTCATTTGGAGAGAATCAGATGAGTGAGGCCAATAAATTGGAATTTGCAGAAGCACTGTCCACCAGATATATGCAGCTCATGATTTTGGCTGATGTAACAAAGTTTTTTACTGAAGATCCAGAGCGTCAAAAGGCGGAGGAAGAACTTCACCTCCTACGGACCATCATTCTGGATCTTCCGGAAGACATTCTTAACTTAGTGAGGCAGCGTATTTCCTTGTAGGTATATGGGACAAGCCCCGGATTTATACTGAACGCAATTTTGCGCTCAGTTCGAAGTAAGGAGAGGATCTTCGCGCCTAACCACTCAACGCAAAATTGCGTTAAGCCCAATCATGAGAACGGGGATGTAGATAATGAAATCCTTAGTTAACGATAAGCCATTAACCAAAAGTATGGTTGGAGAAAGGATTTGGGCCTTGAAGTCGGTTGATTCTGAGGCATTTGCGCGGGAGCTTGAAGTGTATTTTGCAAGAGGATATCCAGGGTTCAGGGTGGTATCCCATGACTATCCCTATATCTTTTTGAGTGATGAAAGGGTCATAGATTCAGCGTGATAGGTAGAGGTCGGTTTCGAGAGGTTGTTTTTAATAGCGGGATTCATGGGGAACTGTGAATGTCCCACTAATCAAAGGAGGAAGGCAAAAATGCAAGAGTGGAGCAATAATGCGTGCCTTGGGTATATCCAGGCAGCATTGGAACGAAAAGGCTGGTCCAAAGAACAGATTAATGAAGTCATACGTGCCGTGTATTATGAATTTGACTTCAAGACCATAGGGGAAGCTACCCAGCTGTATGAAAGATCATTTGATTAATCGGCTTGGTGGCATGGAGCGAGGGATATTCTCGTAATTGAAATAAAGAAAATCTGCTAACAACGAAAGGAGTACATATATGGGGGCTATGAGTTCATTGCCAGTGATCACTGGCAGAGCTGCTGCAGAATACCTGCAGGACTGGCTGCACATCTCAGCGATTGTGAAGGTAGTGTCGGACGACAGGAAGTATCTCTACTTCAGAGTTAAAGATCCGATTGGAAGACGGATGGAGTACCGTGTGGAGGCTGTGGCTGAAGCAGATTACCATAACATTTACGAACGGACTCCAGATCCGGAACAATCGGAAGCATGGGAATGGGCCGATGCGATCCCTGTGAGGCGTGAGGGCTAGCTCTTCAGAACTCTTAGGGGAAGGCGAAGGTCAAGCCAGCTAGCAATGTTAGGGACTACAGCCCCATATCCAAAAGCCGGAGGGCTTTAACCTTGGAGGATACTTATGGAAGAATTAATTCGCAAGGCCATGCGTTCAAGCCTGATTAACTCAAAAGAGGAAGCCCAGGAAGCGATTGAATTTGTTTCCAAACTGCTGAATTTGCAGATTAAAGAAACAATCGATAAAGAGCCGTATGCGAAAAATTGGATTGCAAGAGCTGAGGAAGCACTCCGGCTCGTCGATAATCTCTCTGAATTTGTTGACGAGAATCTGCCTGCCTGATGATGGCTCCAGTGGATTAATTGACTATTACGGGGCTACGGCTCACTAAAGGAGGAAATGAACAAATGAAATTCACCGCTAAAGAAAAATATGCTCTTGAGTCAGCGTTGGATGGTTACATTAAAGGTCTTATAAGAGACATTCAAAAATGGCGTAATGATGTAGCTGTGGAGGCTTGCAAGGAGTTATTGGCGTCGGCAGAATCAGCCATGGCAAAAATAAAATCATAATCCGCCTGATGAGCGCTGAGAGCGTCTTGGACCGGCTGCGGGGCTGGTTGAAACCTACCGGACGATTTATCCGGGATGGTCGCGGAATCCGCCATAGAGGAAAAGAAATCCCATTCCCTATGTTAGTAAATAAACTCATTAGAACTACATTACAAGATGGTAAATGGAGAGGAGGGAGAAGGATGGATAGCCAGACGGCTGCAAATTCACCTAACGAGGAACGAACATGGGAAACAACAGAACGGATCAACAACGAGAATTGGACTGTTTCCAATAAGGTTATGGATTTGTTTATAAATGAAGGTCTGTGTATTTCCCGAGCCAATCAAATTATGGAGTTGGTAAAGCGGAGGATGCTTGAACGCCCCTTGGCATAATACCTAATGGTTCTATGAGGACCGTCTTCTCATAGAACCATTAGCCAGTGTCAATTCCGATTTAAAAGTTGGCGTGACTCTCTTGCGTAGCTTTTTAATTCTTCGGGCTTATCTGTTTCAATTGCTGCTAAAAAAGAATTGTAGATTCCAGTGTAAGTGCTAATGATTTCATCAATATTTAATTTTTCCAATTTCTTAGGATCAATTTTATTGAGAGCAGAAATCGTAAAGTCTTTTGCAACGAGTTTATTATAATCATTTGTTTCAGCCAAAAATAAAGCCTCCTTTCTCAAAAAAAGATTATGTACAATTTCATCTTATCAGAATTTAGGAGGTAGAATCAAAAAATGTATGTATTACGAAAGGATGTGAAGATGCTGAAAGACGTTATCCATAAAGTGGAAATAAGCAAGAGAAAAGCTTCCTCAGTCCCAGAAGAAGATAGAAATTTTGTCTATGTTGAAAATGGACAAGCCATGACAGACAGTCGAAGTATTGCGGACAAGTTTGGTAAGCGTCATGCGGATATTTTAAGAAGTATTAAAACGCTCGAATGCAGTGCTGAATTTACTGAACGCAATTTTGCGCTAAGCGAGTACATGGACAAATCGGGAAGAAAGAATCCGTATTACAAGGTGACTCGTGATGGATTTGTATTTCTGATTACAGGTTTTACGGGTAGGGAAGCTGCGAGGTTCAAAGAAGACTATATTGCCGCCTTTAATCAAATGGAAGTCCAGTTACAGGGATTGCTTGCTTCGGCACAATCAAATCCTTTGGTTATAAGTGAAGTGGCATTTACTCAAATGAAGGAACGCGTAAAGGAAGTAGAGCAGCAACTGAACCACGTAACCAAAGAGATCACTCTCATAACGTGTGAACAGAAGATGTTGCATGCTGCTATTAGACGCAGGGTCATTTTGATGGCTAATCAACCAAGCCAGCGACCAGGGGTTTTTAGACAATTGTACCGGTCAATCTATGCTGAATTTGAGGTTACCAGCTACAGGGATATCCGCAAAGGAGACTTGGAGAGGGCGCTACAATATGTAGAATGCTGGAGACCGTTAGCTTAACGCAGTTTTGCGCTCAGCGATAATACCCTCATTTATTGAACGATTCAATGCGTCCAGCGGACTGAACGCAGTCTTTCGTTAAGCGGTCATCATTGGAGGATGAACGCAAAGTTGCGCTCAGTACTAGGAAGTTAAAGGGAGGTGAGAAAGCATTGGAGGAAGACATGACATTGCCACTACTAGCAACGATCTGGTTTGAACGTAGTCCGCTGCAGCATCAGGTGTTGGTGAAGAACATTATGCGATGTGAACATGAAAAAAGGTACATAAGCACTGCGAATGCTCATGTACCGGGTCCAACTAGCGGATTGATTATCTCATAGAACTTTGCATGGCGCAACACTGCCACTTAGCGCAATTTTGCGTCCAGTGTGGAGTGTGAGGAGGGCTGAGCCTTGGAACATGTTGAGCAAGTAGACCTGTTTGATTTGATCGATGTTCAACAAGACCCAAAACCCGTTGTCCTAAATGGGATGTATTACGAGCAGGCAACAGGTAAATACGTTTCGTTTGTCTGTGGGCGCAGGCACTATGAGATCCCTGCGAAAGGCTGCGGGTTGAATCGGGAATGGCAAGAGCGGACAAAACGTTTCAGAGCGATCTAAGCGTAAAAGGATACAGGAGGGGATGCCGTGGATTCCAGTGTTAATCCTCAGCCAACGGATGCACACATCAGAATATCGCACGAAATACACCGAGAGCTGATCCGGCGGAAGTTTTCTCAGCGCCAGAGGAATGTCATTGATTTTATTCTGACCTTGAGCTGGGGATGCGGGAAGCCATCGGCAATCATTCCGGAATTGAAGAATTTTCAAGAAGCAGGTATCGGTAGTAACCATATCCGTCAAGTATTAGACGGATTAGTCGCCGGAAATGTCATCCTATGGGATCAACTTATGAATATTTTCCAAGTCAATAAGCACTATGACCAATGGGAAATTGATATAGTGTCCAGTTCTGCAAAGAAATTCAAAGAATTGATTAATATGAATCTTGCCCGGCCTTCACCCAATTTATTGAAGCCATCGATTCCTAAAAAGGGAAATGAGTCCCCGGAAGAGGAACCAGGTTCCCCAAATGGGAATCCAGTTCCCGAAAAGGGAAGTGTTATCCCAAAAAGGGAACCGAGTTCCGGAATAGGGAATCCCCCGGTTCCCGAAAAGGGAAACGAGTTCCCGAAGAAGGAACCGCCCATTTCCCAAAAGGGGAAACGCACAGTTCCCAGAAAGGGAAACGTCAGACGTGATTATCCTAGTCATATCAAAGGGTTCAGCGTTTCTAAAGCTAGTATTAAAGCTATCTTTAAATCTTTTAAAAGAACTACTACTACAACAATAACTACAAGGGAACCTCTAGATTTGCTAGAAGATGCTGATTCATTCCAAAGTGCCATGATCAATTACTCAAATAACTTTCTGGCAGGTAAAAAGGTTGCCCCGTTTGACGAAGAGGATATGAAATCACTGTTTGACGACTTCGGCGGGGCATGGCTGCATGCAGCAATGAGGACGGCTTATCGAGGTGGGCCGGAAAAACAGAACCTGGCCTATATACGAGGCATTTTAAATGGCTATCAACATCGCGGCGGCACGACTAGCCAACAATCGGAGAAGACGGACGCATCTTTTATTTCTCCAGGGAAACCCAAGACTCCTAATGGATCGGGGAGAAATACCAGTAGAAGTGGAAAGCAGCAGATTCCGATATCTGTCGATGATGGCAGTGGAGATGTTCCTACTCCGGAAGAAATGGCTGAAATGATGCGGAAAGCTCAGGAAATAAAGGATGCCAAGGTATCTGTACGGTGAGTAGCAAGCCTTTGAAGTCAATACATATCCATATCTGAGAGGATGAACGGCATGAAGAGTACTAAAGAAATGAGAAAGAATCGCGGATTACGCCCAACACGGCGGCAAAAGCAAGTGATCAGTCAGCACCGGCTGATACCGGAGAACTGGTTAGTGCTTAGTGCCACCCCAGAGCAGTTGGAGCTACTAAATAAAAAGAAAGGCACTACACGTATCGTGAGCTGCGGATAGAGCCACTTAGGGAATTATGACTAATCGAACTTTGGAGAGAGACTGTCTCCAGAGCTGGAGAATTGCGGACTTCAAACAGAACATACGATCTCTTCATATTATAAAACGGTAGTTAAAGGAGGATTAATCCGATAGCAGCCGGGCAATTTGGGCAGTTACAGCTACTTTAGGAAGGAGGTACCGTTGATATGAACCAGTGTACCGCGAGTCCGATTCACCCACGTGCCGTGGATATGATTAACAGCGCCCTCCAGCATCTGCTTCTTAAAGACAAGGAATGCAAAATTGAGCGTCTGAAATTACATGTATGCCCAGATTCTGAGATGGCACAATATCATTCCATTCCCACGGCTTTCGGAACACTCAGGGTATGTCCCAGCATTTATGTGACCAAAGGTGTGGCTTATGTGCTTGAAGATTCAGGGCGAGGGGAAAAGGCGTTTGCCTGGGTTTGCCGCAGATAATAAAAGGCACTAGCGATACCCAACATCGGTACGTAGCTTTGTATGATCGTACAGATGCTAACGGAGTGATTAAGGACAAGCTCCTGCCGCACGAGGTAATGAGAACTAACTAACCTACAAAGGAGAGATAAATGACATGGCAAAACAACCAAAGTTTAAGAAATCAGGCCTAAAACCGGAAGACAAGGTAATCATGCATTCCTGCTACGAAGCACGTAAGGAAGAAAATAAGGATAAAGTTTGGACGGTGAAATCGGAGCCGTGGGACCTGTGCGGATCAGAAGTTGTGCTGCTGGAGGGTAAGAGCGGCGGCTTTGCTACTGAATTTCTCAAGAAAGTAGAGAGCTAATGATGAGAGCAGAGCGATTGATTGGCAAGCGGGCATTGAGAGCATGCCCACCTGTATCCGGTGATATGAGTTTTACACGGGACCCGATACGAATATTGGCGGTTACTGAAAATCATATCGTGTATGTTAACGAACGTCCCATTACCAAAGGCAGGAAATCAATACTTTCGTTTGAGTGGTTGGATGACAATTGGACTTCATATGACGATCTCATGGCTCTTGCTTCAGAGGAGCATATCAAATTAATGCAAGAACTGCATAGGGTAGATGGTTAACCACCCTCTCCCCTAGCTGCATAGTGGAACATATAGTTGATGCCAATGAAAAAGAGAATTAATAGAGCAGCCGTCAATATTCCAAGCCAAATAAGTGCTTTACGACTCATTAAAAAATCACCTCATGAAATTTTGATAATTATACCATAGGGAGGCATAAACAGTATGAGTATAGCCTTGAACATATATGAAATCACTTATCCGGGTGAAGTCGGCGAATATGAAACTTATTCTGTTATCCGGAGCGGGTTGACGCCTGGGAAAGTGAAGTATGCCGAATACCTTGAATATTCTGACCCTTGTCCAGATACAACCTATATCGAATTTCTTAAAATGATTCGCTGCCGGAAGATCGGTCAATCGACGCCACGGCCTGGCGAGGAAGCGTTCCCGGGGCAAGAGCGCATCGAAACGGCTAACCGGCTGATCCAAGAGATCGGCAGCCGTGGACGCAAGTTTCTATATAGCGGGAAGAATAATCGATATTCGGAATTTCATTGGGCTGGAGGAAGACTCTGGTACACAGATCATTATTCCGACATGCCGATGATTCTTGTGCCGGGGGCAGAAGGCAAAACCAATGAGCAGAAGCATCGCTTCAGCAACGGCGGAACGATGTGGGGACTGATCAACGATTTCCGGGATTATATCTTCGGGGACGATGACGCTAATCATAACAACGGGTACGGTGGCCTGTATTGCCCACATTGGGGATACCCAGAAGAGGACATGCAAGCAATCCGGTATATGGCTGTGGAGTTGGGATACTTGAAACCAAGGGAGGCTGCTCAGAAGGCAGCGACTAAGCGAAATATTCAATAGGAGGCAAAGCGTGTGGCTGATGGGAAACTGAAGCAAGGTGACCGTGTTGTCATGCACAGTTGTATAGAAGCTGAAGATCCGAATAACTACGGCAAAGTGTGGACATGCAGAACGGATCAGTTTACTCGGGGTAAAGGGATGACTGCACAAGATTCTGTGTTCCTGGAAGGTTACGGCAGCTCATTTGCACCTGAATTTCTCCAAAAGGTCAGTCTGCCATCAGAGGACGAACGAATACTGGCTGAATTAAAGGAAATGAAGTTCAAGATATTGCATGCGAATTTCATCATAAATAGATTGAGGGATGCTGTGAGTTTATCCAAGTCAATTATGAATTACTTCAGAGTGATCTCGAAAGATGAGATTGATGAAGCCAAGATTAATCGAATGATTGACGAACTCAGTTTACTATTGCCGAAGCAAAGCACATAAAGGGGGAATGGCGATTGATTTGCCTTCATTGCGGCAATAGGTGCCATGAAGTAGGAGAGTACGCCTTCCAGTGCAGCGTCTGTAAAAAGAAATTTGAACAAAGTTCTTGGGATTTTGAGTTGGAAGAGACAGAGGGCTTATCAAGGGGGGAGTGTGGGGGATTGAAGAACTTTCAGGTCACAGAGCTTAACATCTCATTGGTGCCGGTAGATTGGTTATTTGCCCGATACCAAAAGTTGAAAAAATCAGTGAAGACAACTACTTCACCTGCTGTGCAACAGGAACTGATGATCATAAAGGAGCATTTGGAGAAAACAGGTAAATCATCAGTCAGTAGTTGCGATGAAGAAGTGGAACAAATTGAAATGAATATACCTGTAGCCATTCGGCAGCAATACGTTTCTATCGTAGAGTACCGCTTAAAGCAATATTACCAAGCAAATAAGCGTAAACACTGGTTAGACGTAGAACTTCAAAAAGTTAAGCCCAAGGAGCCGAAAGTTACAGCTGGAATGGAGCTTACCGGCGTCAGTGGCCGATCAGGACTTCCGCATTCTTCCACCGAGCACGCAGTCATGAGCATGTTTGATAGAGCTGAACGCCTTCAGGATGAGATTTGGGAGGTAGAGGATCAGTTATATCCCATGGAAAAAGCCTTGCGTAGTCTTGATCCTGATCAACTCAGGCTTATTGAGGCTAAATACTTTTGCCGCGAGGAAGCATTGGATGAGTATCTCATGAACAATTTTAACTGGTACCGCGCTAAATATTATCAGGTTAAAAAAACAGCACTTATTTTACTGGCCCAGTCCTTACGAATTATTTAAAGAATGATCAGGGAGTCTATTTTCCTCCTTACCTATATTGTAGAAAGGATGAGTGGTATGGACTTTGATTATCCAGTATTCAATGCAGCGCAAATGCTCAGATTTGTAAATGAGGATGCTTATCTCAAATGGATGTATACCGATCTTTTGAAAAAAGGGCATGCCTCTGAAACAGCACTAGAAGTCCTGTTTAACGCAAATGTATTGGGGGATACTGCCATGACTGACGAATATGAGTTATATGCCAAAAAGGGAGATAAACGCTAATGCCACTGGAATACAAGCGTCGCCTGTACGCAGGGGACCTCTTTGAAGGAGAGATTCAAGGGCTCTTTGTACAAGCGCAAGTTTTTTCAGAGCCATCCTCGTATGGGATATCAGAAGGTCGAATCAGTCGGTTGACCGTGTATCCGGATAAACAAAAAGAGTTCTGTAAAAGGCTGGCCAATTATGAACGGGGCTGGAATGGTAAACCTCCAGAAGACAGTAAGATTCGTGCAGTTATTGAAGCGGTAGTTAGGCAGTTTGATGATCAAGAACTAGACTGGTCTTTTGAGGCCTCACGATAGATTGCGAAGAGTTCACCAGGTTAGGAGGTAAGTTATGGAGCTAGGTTTGTTTGAACAAATGCTTTTGTGCCGGGTATTAACAGAAGCAGATTATAAAGAAGTTCAATATGCACATTCAAATGATAGATGCCATGTGTTTCACACTGATGTCGGTCTGGTCGCTGTTGATCGGGAAACGGGGAAATTCGATTCCAAGGATTACAAACAGATGTTTCGATAAAACCGTGTGTGATGAATGGTAGACGCATACGGTTCAGGAAGGAGTGATATTGTGGCCTTGAAACAACGAAATATGACGGAGATCATCGTAGATAACTTTGCGGGCGGGGGCGGCGCCTCTACCGGTATTGAGCTGGCAACCGGCCGCAGCGTGGACATAGCCATTAATCATGATCCGGCTGCCATCGCCATGCATCGGGCCAATCATCCAGAGACGGAGCACTATTGTGAAAGTGTATGGGATGTAAATCCTCGTGAAGTGGTGGCCGGACGCAAGGTAGGACTTGCCTGGTTCTCTCCGGATTGTACTCATCATAGTAAAGCCCGGGGAGGAAAGCCGCGCCAGAAGAATATACGGGGATTAGCATGGGTCGCAGTACGCTGGGCAGCAACCGTGCAGCCGCGCGTGATTATGCTGGAGAACGTAGAGGAATTTCAGGACTGGGGTCCTCTTGATAATGAAGGTCAGCCCATAGAAACAAAAAAAGGTAACACCTTCCGTTCTTTCGTCAATGCGCTGCGGAATCTTGGATATACGGTAGAATGGCGCGAACTTGTTGCATGCGATTACGGAGCGCCTACGAGCCGGAAACGGCTGTTCCTGATTGCTAGGCGTGACGGGAAATCGATAGTGTGGCCTAAACCGACACACGGTCACAGACGATCTCCGGCAGTCATTACGAAGCGACTAGAGCCATATAAACCAGCTGCGGGGATTATTGACTGGTCCATACCATGCAAATCCATCTTTGGCCGGGAACGATCGTTGGTAGAAAAAACGATGCGGCGCCTGGCGCTTGGAACATTTAAATTCGCAATTAACGATCCAGATCCATTCATATTAAGCGAGGACCAAATACACCCGTGGATGCGGGAAATAGATGATTCACACAAACCTATGGTTGCATCGTTCCTCTCCAGTTACTACGGGGAGACCAAAGGCAATGAAGCGCGCGGCAGCAGCTTGCATGATCCCTTGCACACCATTACGGCAGGCGGTAACAGGTTTGCTCTAGTGACAAGCCATCTGACCAAGTTCAGGGGAAACAATATTGGATCGTCAATGACTGATCCTTTGCCGACTATTACCGCCGGCGGGCAGCACTTGGGACAAGTGTACGCGTTCCTGACAATGTACTACGGCACCGGAGTAGGGCAGGATTTAAGAGACCCTATCAATACCATAGTGACTAAAGACCGTTTCGGGCTGGTGTTGGTCCGTGGAGTAGCTTATCAGATCGTAGATGTCTGCATGAGGATGCTGATCCCGAGGGAACTGTACGGAGGCCAAGGGTTCCCAGGAAGCTACATCATAGCACCGGAGCACAACGGTAAGTCGTTTACCATCAAACAGCAGGTTGCCAAGGTAGGTAATTCTGTATCACCGCCAATGGCAACAGTACTGGTCCAGGCAAATCTTCCTGAGCTATGCGTGGGATCTGGCCGTCAGTTAGCACTTGAAAGATACAATCCTGTAGCCGGTCAACTGGCATTCAGCCTGTGAAACTGCAGCACAGTACGAAGATCCGATGCAATAGACGCATACGGTGCATCAAGAAAGGAGAATCGGCCTATATGATCTTGCAAGGAGATAACATGAAGATTATGCCGCAGTTAGAGGCCGAGAGCTTTAACACCTGCGTAACCAGCCCGCCTTATTGGGGCTTGCGGGATTACGGTGTTCCGCCGACAATTTGGCCGGAGACAACATATACACCAATGCCTGGGATGTCACCGATGACTGTGCCGATATGGACCGGCTGCCTAGGGATGGAGCCTACGCCCGAAATGTTTGTCGCTCACAGTGTTGCGGTATTCCGGGAGGTGTGGCGGCTTCTAAGGCCGGACGGGACTCTTTGGGTGAACTACGGTGATGCTTTCGCTACTACCGGAGCTCGGACGGCTGTGTCTGAAATCAAAGTCAAGGATCTGATTGGAATCCCGTGGCGAATAGCCTTTGCTCTTCAGGCAGATGGGTGGTACCTCCGGATGGATAATGTTTGGAGCAAACCCAATCCAATGCCTGAAAGCATAAAGGACCGCCCCACAAAGGCCCATGAATACGTGTTTCTACTCTCTAAAGCAGAGCGGTATTACTACGATGCTGAAGCTATCAAGGAGCCTGGAGTGCAGAACGAATGGGCAAATGGATTCAGGGAGGGGAGTTACACCGGTAATGGAACCTTCGACAACCAGGAAGGCGGCAAGAGGAAGACAACAGGGAATATTAGAGTGATTAAATCACATTCCTTCGCCCGAGAGGTCAAATCGTCCCCGCCACCCGGTCAGCCGCAGCAGCACCGGCCTGATCGGGAGGACATTGAGTACAACGGCAAGCGAAATAAACGCAGTGTTTGGACAGTGGCCACTCAGTCATTCCCCGAAGCACACTTTGCAACGTTCCCCGAAAAGCTGATAGAACCGTGCATTCTCGCCGGTGCGCCTCCGAACGGATATGTGCTTGACCCATTCGGCGGCAGCGGCACCACACGGAAAGTCGCGCTGGAGAACAACCGGGAATGCACAATTATCGAAATTGGTCCTCAGTATGTGGAAATAGCAAAAAGACGGACAGCAGTTATTCAGCCGGTATTAAATCTATAACACCTACAGTGCTCTACTTATTGTTTTAACATAAATGAGAGAAGGAATGATTGAAATGAAGATAGCTGTTTATACCGGAATTACGGGTATGGGAAAACGGTTTGAAGGTTATACAACACTTGAAGAAATAGAGGGGTACCAGAATAAAGATAAGGCCAGAAAGATTATTTCCGGCCTAAAAAGAACTGGAGCTTGTGTCCTTCCAATTAAGGGGAGTATGGATGCTGTTTATTATGAAGTGATTCCTGAATCTTAAAGGGCTTCAGTGGCTCGAAACCTTGAGGTATAGAGTACTGAACCGTTGACGCATATGGCGTATCAAGGGGGAGGTCATGATTATGAATCTACCAGAAGAAATTGCTGGTTTAGTAGAATCGGGAGCAATTTTCTACTGTTCTCATTCAGGTGGTAAGGATTCGCAGGCAATGTATGCCTTGCTCCATGGTTTCATTCCAGATGATCAATTGGTCGTGGTTCATGCAGAACTGGGTGAAGTTGAATGGACTGGGGTTCATAACCATATCACTACCAATACCCGGCACCCTGTGAATGTAGTTAGAGCGATTAAACAGAACGGTGAGGTGAAGACACTGCTTGGCATGGTTGAGGATCGGGGGAAATGGCCTTCTTCATCATGCAGACAGTGTACCAGCGACCTGAAACGCGGGCCGATATTTAAGTTTATCCGAAATGACCTTAAACAGCGCGGTGCTTCCATAGCGGTGAACTGCGTGGGGATTCGGGCAGAGGAGTCCTCAGCCAGAGCTAAGAAACAGCCATTTCAATATAACGTTTCCGAGAGTTGCCGGAGCCGTGACGTATACAACTGGATGCCGATTTTTGATTTAACTACTGAGCGGGTCTTTCAGGTAATTAGAGATGCTGAGCAGGAACCGTTCTGGGCATACGCTGACGGAAATGAACGGCTATCATGTGTATTCTGCATCATGGGCAGTGTCAACGATTTACGGCATGGAGCTATCTGCAACCCAGGTTTATACCGCAGATATGTTGAGCTGGAGAAGCAGATTGGACACACCATGTTTATGAAGGGGAAGCAGCCGATCAGTCTGGAGGATCATATAGGGATCAAGATTGATTAAAGGAGATGTGTTTCATTGAAGAAGAAAAATGTCCGCAATGTGGAAATGAAAACCTGAAGGTTTATGAGCAAGTAGCAGTCGGAAGAATCAGATCCGTTAAAACTGGTAAAGTGCTGAAGAATGAAGGGGACCTTGAAGTGACCTGCTGGAACTATTTTTGTAAATGCGGCTGGGTTGGGGAGATTGTAACCCCATAATGCACAGCCCGACGAAACTGTTAGGAAACAAAACCTGTGTCAAAAGCATCAGGTTGGAAGACTTTCGTCAAGTCAGATAAGTAAGGAACTGCACAATGCAAAACAAAAAGCAGTCTAAGACCAGAAAATTAAAGTCTTAAACTGCTGATTATATCGTCTTTTCAATTGCTCTTCAGCTGATGCCAAGTATATATTTCTATTCGTGGATTGTTACGCTCTTTGTTGTAACATCATAATCGACTTTGTATCCCGCCATCTCATAGACATACCGAACAGGAAAGTAATTACGTTTCATTTGGGCTTTCACTTCGTCTGAAAGCGGCTGAGGAAGTCCCTGGAAAGTAATGTAGGTTTTACTACCCATTGTTACCATTACATCTGTTTTTCCATCTTTATTGAAACTTGCCGCTTTTGTACCATCCGTGTATTCGCCATACGTAACCAAGAAAGGAATAGTTTTTTCATCTTCATATTTGAAGTACAAAGAACCGTTAATAATCTCGGCTTTATTTGCCACTCCATTAAGTTTGTTGTTATACACTTTCACGGCCTGGCTTTCCACAATACTTTTCAGTTCGATTTTTGTTTCCTGATTCACATCGGCAGCCGTCGTCGTTCCAGCAACGATTAACGAAAGAAGAAGTCCCGAAAGTAGTGCAACCTTTTTTTTCATTTGATGCTCTCTCCACCTAACTTTAGTAATTTGCTGAGAATTATCGACTCCCAGTTGGACATGTGGCTTAAGCTGTTTCTCAGCCAATCCTTTCAACTTCTAAGCTAGAGTGTACCATGATTTATAATTTTAATAATTACAAATAATCACAGGTATTTCGACTTTTTTCAACCGACGAATTAAAAGATGAAATGCGCAGTTCGAGGGTTACTATGAATTAACGATGGTTTACACGGCTCCTGATGTTGAAGATCAGGAAGGCTGCGGTGGACTATCGAGTGGCTAAAATAGAATAGAGGGAGTGCTTTTATGAATACTTCAGGAGGTTTATTTACAATTGAAAAGCGCGTTCAACCTGCTTTACCTGAATCCTATATTTTAACCGTTAAAATTTCTGAAGAGCCTAAAGGATTTTATACACGTTTATACTCCATATACCAAAGCAAGAATATTTACCTAACTAAAGAGGTGAATAAGAGACTATTTAAAGACGATTCCATTACATGGAGGGCTTCTTTTGAGTCATCCCATGAAAGAAAGGGAATAGAAATTTCTAAGCATCATAATTTTAGACGTATTATGGCCTTTAATTTCAAAACTGAGATAGATATGATAGATGCACTTTATACTTTAGAGAGATTCTTGGATGAAGTTATTTCAGAGGAGTACATTAAATTCCAGATGGCTGTTAATTCTGATCAATGGATTGAAAAAATGTAAGATCAACCACTAGTGCAGCTGCTGCATATGTTCTTCCGGATACAGGTGAGCTGCTGCAGCAACAATCTCCCTGCACATCGATCTCATAACTTGAATTCAGGGGGCTGAAGACCACCTGGATATAACAGTGTGTACTGAATTATAGAGGCATACAGCGAAGGAGGGTTAATCGCATGAAACGGGAAGTTTGGTTTTTATTAGACGGAAAAGACACGGTAGAAACAGTCGATGTCGATAGTGATGAAGAAATAAAGGCGTACTTAGTTGAGGAACATATGACAGATGAAATTCTAATTTATAACGTTGAGCAGTGTATAGTCCGATCACTGCACATTGTGCGGGGGAGAGTTGGGAGAACTGGCCGACACATAAATGAATAGAGAAGGAATGATTGAAATGAAGATAGCTGTCTATACCGGAATTACGGGCATGGGAAGACGTTTCGAAGGATATAAAACTTATGAGGAGATTTTAGAGGGATTTGAGGATAAAAACAAGGCGAATATAATTATTTCTGACCTTAAAAGAACTGGAACCAGTGTACGTGCAATTAAGGGGAGTATTGAAGCGGTTTATTATAAAATAGTTCCTGAATCTTAATGAGCTTCTTAGGTTAGGACTGCGTATATGCCTTCACAATCTGCTGTAGGCAGAATTATCAAAATGAATAAGGAGCGTGAATGGACAAACTTCAAAATACAGAAAGGACACTTGCATGAGAGGCGCACTTTATTGCAGCAACTTGCAGATTATAGCGATCTTATGGAGGATGCGATTACAAAAGGAGATTTGGAGCTCTATGAGAAAATGGAGCGAGATTTCATACACATAGTTGAGCAATTAGAGTTCGTGGGTAAACGTTATAAATAGATTTTCATTTATGAGTTTCAATTTGAGGTGCTACGGTCACCTTTTATTTTAATGAAGGAACAGTTCCAAAAAGCATGCTTTCTGAGACAGTAGAATGGCTGTTCATTTCTTCGTTTCAAAATGCCTTAAAAATAGATTTGAAACGTCTCACTGATTCAATAGGTCATTTGAGACGTTTTTATAGTGGGAGGGGTTCCATCTATGAAGATTGCATACGGAAGAGTTTCAACTAAGGAGCAGAATGTAGAGCGGCAGCTCCTGAAATTTCGAGAATTGGGGATTGAAGAGCGATTTGTTTTCGTTGATAAGCAGAGCGGCAAAGATTTTGATCGTCCACGGTATCAGGCAATGCGATTAATGATTCGGGAAGGTGATCTGGTTTATGTAGATGCCCTGGACCGGCTGGGCCGGGACTATGACGGTATCATTGCGGAGTGGAAACATATCACGCGCGAAATCGGTGCAGACATTGTATGTCTGGATAACGAAACATTGTTCGATTCCCGGAAGTTTAAGACGATGGGAGACTTCGGAAAGGTCATGGAGGATCAATTTCTAAGCCTGCTGGCATATGTGGCTGAGCAGGAACGGAAGAAGAATCGTTCGAGGCAGGCTGAAGGCATTGAGGTCGCTCGGACTGAAGGGGTTACCTTTGGTCGACCCAAACATGAAATTGATACCAAATTTATTGAAGTGTACGAGGAATGGAAATCCGGGGGATTTACTGCAACTGAAGCGATGAGAAGAATTGGAATGAAGAAGCCCACATTCTATCGTAGAGTGAAAGAATATGAAAGTAAGTTTCCTGAAAATAATAGGAACTTATGTTCTTATTAATCCGTATATAACCATTGGGACCAAATACACCAATGGGAGGACTTAAAATGTTATATTTGGATAGTTGTATAGAAGGAGCACAAAAAGTAATTGCAGATGAAACCGTAGATTTAGTGATTGCCGATCCACCGTATAATTTGAAATTCGGAGGAACAACCCAAACTAAAAATAAAAAACCTCGTTTTCAGATTTTCGCCAATGATAACCTATCTTTTCCCGACTACCGCAGATTTTGCCTCGCTTGGCTGAAGCAAGCCTATCGAATCCTGAAACCAGGAAGTCATGTGTACGTCTTTATCGATTGGCGCACCTACCCGGACATGGCCCGATGGCTTAAGATTACCGGGTTCACCATTAAGAATTGCATCGTATGGGATAAGAAAAACATGGGCATGGGGTGGCAATATCGGTATCAACATGAATTTATTATTATGGCTGTGAAGGGCAAGAAGAACGTCAGACGGATACGCTCACGGAATCAAACGGACGTATGGCAAGTCCCGCGGATTCCCGGGAATCAAACCATACATCCTACGGAAAAGCCCATAAACTTAATGAAACGGATCATCGAGAACAGTACCGAGGAACATGAGTATATCGTTGATTTATTCGCTGGAAGTGGTGTTGTTCCAGAGGCTGCAGAGAACTTAAACCGCAAATGGGATGCCTTTGAAATTGATCCGGGCTGGGCTCAGGTCTCAACGAAGCGATTGAACGGCGAATATACATAAGACATACTTTTTACGAACATTCATAGCACGTTTTAATCGCTTTGGAATTATTAAATAACGTTCCCCTACTGAGCTGCCGTGTGGCGGCTCTTTTTCATGTGTGCCTCACAGTCGCATCATCTAGGTGGTGTAAATCCACCCGGTAACTTCACCCTTTGAAGTGCCATAGCCGAAGTAGACAACCGGCAACCAAAGCCACGGTAGTTCTTCAAAGGCATAACTCTGAGGTGGGAAGCTTGATCGCTCATATCTTTGTCTGATAATCAATATGCTGGTGTCTTGACGTGCAACGTTAATCGTTAACAGATGCCGGATCTAATGTAGAATAGAAGGCCTGTTTCAGTAATTAATGTATGTTAACCACATGTGAGTCACGTACTTCATGTGGTTTTTCTTATGAGATAGCATTCGACATTCTGAATGATTAACAATAATATTACTTAATTACCAACTAAATGTATATTATTTAATGACATTTATATTAAATATAGTTACACAGAATTTTATAACATGATTCGACAATTTCTGGATAAATGATTTGCTATAATAAATCGATTCGCAATTAAGAGACGAGAGGTGTTATTTATAAATGGGCTATATTAAAGGGACCCAGAAGATTGTTGCTATTCTTTTTATTGGAAATTTAGGTTTCGGATTTTCACCGGTTCAAGCTGAGGAGGCGATGAACTATCCCAATTACATTGTTTATAACTGGGCCAGTATTCAAAAAGATCAAACCATAAATATTTACAACACGGGGAAATTAGACTCTTCCATATTAAAGGATAATTCGATAATCAAATATACATATGATTCAAATGGGAATTTAATTAATAAAAAGAAGATGACTTCTTCCTCTGAGCCATATACAGTTAGTTTTTCTTCTCTTTCTTATGATATTTATTTAAAAGGAGTTCCTGACAACGTCAGTCAAGTCCGCTTTCCGACTTGGACATTAAACAAAGGTCAGGATGATATTGAGTGGATAAACGGCGAGAAGGTATCCGAAGGAATTTGGAAGGGGACAATCCAATTTTCAAAACATGGAAATGAACTGGGGACTTACATCACACATATGTATGTGGATAATGATTCAAAGGGGATTTCAGTTCAGGTCGTATCCACTACTTCAGTAGCAGGGCCGCAGAATGCAAAATTAAGTGACGGTTACTATGAAGTTACCGCAAAAGGTGTGGGTACCAATATTGAACAAGTGAAATTTCCAACTTGGACAGAAAAAAATGGCCAGGATGATTTGATAAATCCATGGATTATTGGAGAAAGAATCAGCAGAGATACCTGGAGAATTAGGGTCCCATTCAGCGAACATAACTTTGAGACAGGACTATATAACACTCATGTCTACGCGTTTGATAAGTATGGAAATATTGGGGGAATTGGGGGATTCTCTACAAATGTTTCAGGGGGTATAGGTGGACCTTCAAACTCGGACCTGTCAGGTGTCTCCTGCGATGTTTTTATCTATGGAGTTGACGATAACGTGGCCAAAGTTCAGTTTCCGACGTGGACTGACAGAGGAGGGTCAGATGATCTTGAATGGATTAATGGGGTAAATGTAGCGAAGGGTGTTTGGCAAGGTACAGTAATATATTCTAAGCACAACAATGAGACAGGAAAATACTTTACTGATATCTATACCGATGGAAAATATAGTGGTGGAACCATATTTGAAGTGAAAAATGAATCCAAAGTAACCGTTCCAGCTGAAGTAGCCTTAAGCAAGGGATATTATGAAGTTTTTGTCGAAGGGGTTCCTTCCAATATACATGAGGTTAAATTTCCTACATGGACAGAAGCCAACGGTCATGACGATTTAGAGATTCCGTGGGTTCAAGGAGAACGAATCAATCCAACAACATGGAAAGTTAAGATACCATTTTCTAAACATAATAATGAGACCGGGAAATATCTCACTCATATTTATAGTGTCGATTCTTATGGAAATCAATACGGGTTTCGGAGTGTACAAGTGAATGTTAAATAAGCTTGTTCTAATTTAATATGATGGCGCTTGAGAACTTACATTATCAAAAGGATAGGAAGATGTTATTAATGAAAAAATTCATATTCTTTATAGTATTTTGTATGTGTATCTTGTTTTATCCCAATACAACTACTGCGATGAAGTATACCTATCTAAAAACAGGACAGTTAGGTCTTATCGGCATTTCAGAAGGTAAATATATGGATTTTCAGTACGACAACAATGGAAATATGATCGGAAGGAAAAGCTTAACCTGCAAAAGTTCTGAGTTCAAGCTAATCAATGTAAATAGTAATAAAGCTTTGGATGTTTTTGCAGGGAACACAAGCAACGGTACGAAAATACAGATTGAGGAAGATAATGGGACTGATGCGCAGCGCTGGTTGATTTGTAATGCACCAAATGAAACCTATAAATTAATCAATGTGAATAGTGGAAAAGCGCTTGATATTACAGGAGGAAAAACGGCTGAGGGTACATCAGTTCAACTTTGGAATGATAATGGAACCGAGGCTCAAGCATGGCGTATGGTGGATAACGGTGATAGCTCTTATACACTTTTAAATGTATACAGTAATAAAGTGCTTGATGTAGCAGACGGGAGCGTGAGTAACGGATCAGCTGTTCGGATTTGGACATCTAATGGAACATCGGCACAAAAGTGGAGACTGGTCAAAGCAATTTCTAACGGAGCTGAATTCAAAGTGTTGAATTATGGAAATCAAAAAGCGTTAGATGTCACTGGAGGAAACACTGCTGATGGCACCCCGGTACAAATTTGGACAGATAATAGTACTGCCTCTCAACGATGGCAGGTGTTCGATACGGGAGACAACAAGTATAAACTGATTAATGTAAACAGTGGGAAGGCGCTTGAAGTGTCCGGGGGAGGCACAAACAATGGATCAGCTGTACAGGTATGGACAGATAATGGAACGGCTTCTCAACATTGGACAATAAATGAGAATGAAGATGGCTCTTGTACACTGAAGAATGTAAACAGCAGTAAGGTGCTGGACATACCTGGAGGAAGCAGTGCGGATGGAACACGCTTGCAGATATACACAGACAACGGAACATCCTCTCAAAAATGGAAGTTAGTAAAATGAAAGAAATAGTCTTAACTTAGCGTCATTCCTTATCTTAAGCAGCAGCAACTAATTGTAGAATAGGAAACCTGCTTCAGTAAATAATGTAATGTTAACCACATGTGAGTCACGTACTCCATGTGGTTTTTCTTATGAGATAGCATTCGACCTTCTGAATGATTAACAATAATATTACTTAATTACCAACTAAATGTATATTATTTAATGACATTTATATTAAATATCTTCACAAAGAATTTTATAACAAGATTCGACAATTTCCGGATAAATGATTTGCTATAATAAATCGGTTCGCATTTAAGAGATTCAGACACTTCTATATGAAAGGATAATTCCATGATCAAATATACATAGATTTAAATGGTGCTTAATGGGAATTACAATCTAATATTTTATCAAAAAATAATAGAATCTTGGAGGGACTTTCTTGAAGAAATCAATGATAGTGACCCTGCTAGCCAGTGTCTTTTTAACTTTTTTTATCTTTAATACTAAGACTTCAGCGGCTGCGGTATTAGAAGGTGTTGATTCCAATTATATAATCAAAGACATGAACGGCACGCCACAGCGGCAGAAGATCAGCATTTACAATCAGAGTCGGCTTGAGATGGAGATTCTTCCGGATAATTCAATGATTCAGTATACCTATGATGCGAATGGCAACCTTCTTAAGCGCAGTAAGGCCACACCCGCAGAACCGTATATCTTCAGCACTTCGGTAGTCTCCTATGATATTTATCTGAAAGGGGTTCCTGACAGTGTTAAAACCGTACGTTTTCCGACATGGACGGATTACAATCAGCAAGATGATCTCGAATGGATTGA
>NZ_JBYTDQ010000023.1:0-30751 GCF_058791575.1 Paenibacillus sp. EB106-06-01-XG199
CATGTATTAGGCACGCCGCCAGCGTTCGTCCTGAGCCAGGATCAAACTCTCCAAATTGGTATTTAGAAAGAGCGATTGCTCAATTTGAAACATCTGACGAGAATTTACATTCTCACGATGAAATTTCTAAAGCGTATAAATACGCTATGAAACTCATCAGTTTTGGATCTCACTTGCGTGATTCCCCACTCACTCGTTGTTCAGTTTTCAAAGATCAATGTCTCTTTTTTAACTCTTCACCGCGTCTCAGCGGCGACCTTTATAATATATCACAGTGTTTATCATTTTGGCAAGTCTTTTTTTGAAAAAAAGTTTTTTTCGTTTTTCCTAGCCTGCAGCTGCTTTTCAATACATAGAAAAGGAGCGCGAGATATAATGTATCATAGCGGCTCCCTTTTAGTCAACCTATTTAGTTAATTTCATGGACAAGCGATTAAATCCTAAGTAGCAGCCCTCTAATTTCAATGTTTAAATTGGGATGACCGGCCGCCCCACGCATACTTAGACAGCTCTTTCTGAGGAGCAAAACGTGCGTACATACGAAATACTGTTTTATATCGATTGGCAATGGCATGCCTGATATTTTGGTCCAAGCGTTGATCACTTAAATCCAGAAGCATCTCATCAAGCTCTTTACGCAAAACATAGTCCAGCTCCTTACACTCCTTCTCGTTGAACAACATTCCCAACATATGCTTGGCCTCCTTCATGAAATTTAATCTTTACAGAAACTTCAATTGCCGCTGCTTGTGTGATAGAAGATAGTCCATGGATGACGGGAAGCTGTACCTGTTTATCCGTTTACACTAGATTAACCGGAGCGCAATATCTATAACCATAATTACGAAAAAATCACCTCTATGGTCTTGCCGCAAATACATAGCACCGGTTGTCAGGAAACCCCAAAATCGAATGGCTTTAATGTTATGCTCAATTCCCGGGTTTTTTATGATAAAAGTGAAAATGTAATCGTGCTTTCAATTATTGCTGCGATCAATAAAAGGATCACAATCCACACCGATGCCGTTAATGTTTGCTTCATAAAGACTGGCCAAGCGTTGCTCCGCTTTTCTTTATTAGCGGCTGTACCGAATATACCTGCGAATATTTTACCGCCGAACTGCAATCCAAAAGCACAGGCGATAATGATTGCCGGAATTTCAATGATCCCGTGCGGTAGTAGCCCCTTAACGATAAGCGTAAACAAATCCTGTTCCTGAAGCACCGACAAGTGGATTAAATATCCGATGACCGCACCGTTGATGAGCAGAAAAATTGCAGGCAGTATTCCAAAGAAGGCACCGAGGAAAATAATGAACACACTCTTGATGCTATTGTTTAAAAATATAAATTTGAAAAAACTCCACTGTGGATAGTCGGACTCTTTTAGATCTTTACTAATATTACTGAGACCCTGCAGCTGCTGTTCAATCAATTTTTGCATAGCGCCGGTGCCTATCCAGCCAATCATGCCCCCTGCGATGAATAGAATGGCTGCCAGTATTAAGGCTTTGCGGATCGTGGTTAAATCTTTGGCAAACGTAAAAAAGGATAGCATAGACACCTCCTGGAAGTTTTGACGTCACCCGCTTAAAAAGCCTTAACTATGATTTCTGTCCTAGAGGAGGTCATAAGCGGTGGGTACGAGCATACATTTAGAACAAACAAGCATTTCGCATAGGAGAGGAGCGCTGTCAGTATGAATTCTTTTTATGTATTCAGCGGCAAGAAGATAAAACGGTTCATTTACATTTTTGCCGCTGCGCTTCTTGCCGCCGGTGTCGTTTATGTCGAGAGGGGCAACATTACCGTTTTTTCCGAAACGGCCCCTTCTGCGATATACAGCGTGCCGACGGAGAAGAAGCTGATCGCTTTAACTTTTGATATTAGCTGGGGAGAAAAAAGGCCCGAACCGATCCTTAAGGTGCTGGAAGAGAAAAAAGTGGATAAAGCCACCTTCTTCCTGTCGTCACCCTGGAGCAAGACTCATCCGGAAATTGTAACAAGCATTAAAGATTCAGGATATGAGATTGGCAGCCATGGTCACAAGCATGTAAACTACAGCGCGCTGAGCAACGAGGAAATCCGCACCCAAATTTCGACAGCACATACTGTGCTTACCGAATTGACTGGCAAGGAACCGAATCTGATCCGCATGCCAAACGGTGATTTCGACAAAAGAGTGCTTCAGGTGGCCAGCGACCTGGGTTATAAGGTTATTCAGTGGGATACCGATTCTTTAGACTGGAAGAACATCGGTGTAGACAATATCGTAAATCGAGTAACGACAAAGGCTCATCCCGGAGATATTGTGCTTTTGCATGCCAGCGATTCCTGTAAACAAACTCACGAGGCTCTTCCGCTTATCATTGACAAGCTGCGCAGCCAGGGCTACGAATTTGTTACCGTGTCCGAGTTAATCAACCAAGGCAGCGCTGAGGGTCAGGAAGTACGTGATTCCGCTTGGTTGGACGATGGAATAGAAGACGCTGCCGGAATGTAGGCTAACCCGCCGCCACTCTATCCTGCTTCATCTGTAATTTTTAATGGCGTGGTGATATCAGCTCTGATATATCGGGCGTTGGAGTGTTCAGCTTCGGATAACTTAAATCCAGCCCTTCCAGCGTCTTCACCACAATGGCTAATGCGAGATAATTGCGGTACCAGCGGCGATTGGCCGGAATCCAATACCAGGGCGCGCTTTTTGAACTGCTTTCTTTAAATACATCTTGATAAGCCTCCTGATAATCATCCCAATATTCCCGCTCCTGCAGGTCACTGGCGTCAAACTTCCAATGTTTCGCCGGGTCCTGCAGCCGCTCCTGAATTTTCTCAAGCTGCTTCTCCTTTGAGATATGCAAAAAGAGTTTGATGATCGTTGTTCCTTCCTCCACCAGCATTTCTTCAAACTGGCGGATATAACGAAACCGGCGTTTCATCTCATCTTTTTGCAGACTGCCGTGCACGCGGGGAACCAAGACATCTTCATAATGCGAGCGGTTGAATGCGGCAATATAGCCCTTGGGCGGCGTCTTCATGTGCACTCTCCAAAGGAAATCATGGGCTTCTTCCTCAAGAGACGGTTTTTTAAAGCTGGTGACGATAAAACCCTGAGGGTTGATTCCGGAGAAAATATGCTTTACGGTGCCGTCTTTCCCGCTGGAGTCCATCCCTTGCAGGATGACAAGCAGGGAATGCTTTTTCTGGGCAAATAGAATATCCTGCAGCTCGGTGAGACGTTCTTTAAGCTCCTTCATTTTGACCTCGGCTTCCTCCTTGGTTAAGTCGCCGCTTTCGTTCGGATCAAGCTTGCTCAGGAGCGTTTCGTTTGTGTCTTTTATCATATAGCGCTTGATGTTCATATATTCCCCTCCTCAAAGTTTTGTGAGCATGAACAGCCCAGCCGCATCTTTAAAATATGTAGTATGTCTTTAAGATTAACCTCCTCCTCCTGATTTTAATCGCCGGCTGGAGGAATCACAAAGAACCCTGCTTCTCATCTGGAGAACGGGGTTCTTTGTATTGTCATAATTATCCTGTTCTTGGTTTCAGAATACGGTGCAGCATCAGAATTTGGAATGCATTGCTTGCAATAAGCGGAATTACAATAAATACGGTAGCGCTGTCCACTCCTATGCGGAGTACACCAATCGTCTCCACTATCGTGATGGCTGTCATAAAGAAAAATGTCGGAATCCAGGCTGAACTATTCGTGCTTCGTACTTTAAAATAGGACACAATAATGGCTGTAAGCAATATAACGATGCCCAGAATCAAATCAGAGACGACGTTTCGTTCTCCCCCTACAAAGGTTCGCAGGAAGATCAGCTCAAGCAGGGCAAGCACAGCCAGCACCAGTTGTATGTACTGCCAGACCTTCCGCCGAAACACACCTGTTCCCATATAGTTGAGAATCAGATACGCAAAGAAGCCGAGCTGCGAGTAAACGCTGACAAGCATGCCATAGCCAAAAAGGATCAGGGGGTAAATGAAAAGATCGGCAGTGCTTTTGAACTCGATACGGCCATTCACAGCCTGCAGTGCAAGTCCAGCTACTACCGCTCCGCCCGCACCGATCAGAAGCGTGGTCCAGAACAAATAAAACCATTTCTTTATACTCAGCCAGTTCACCTCCCCGTGTCAGATTTATTTTACCAAGCTTACCGTCAAAAAACCATTATACAGCAACATAAATGTGTGTCCGCGCGGCATACTACAGTCAGGAATCCTACAAAGGAGGGGCAGCGCCAATGAAATGGAGGAGTTTATGGGCCGGAGGCCTGGCTTTAAGCTTAATTATGGCTTTAACAGCCTGCGGAGGAGAACAGAGCAGTTCATCTTCCGGGCAGATGGGATACAAGGAAATGAAGACCATGGTTGTTGATATATTAAAAAGCGATGATGGAAAGAAAGCCGTAGAGGAGGCACTCTCCAGTCCAAGCTCCGGCTCCGAAGGAGGCGGCGGCGGGTTGAGCATGAAAATGATGCCGCTCCAAACGACGGAACAAATCCGGATTGCCGTTAAAGACACAATTACAGCTCCTGAGTATCAAAAAGAAATTGAAAAAATCATGACCGATCCGCAATTTGCCGGTGAATTTGCTAAAGCGATCAATACCCAGAGCAAGGAGCTGCATCTTCAGTTGATCAAAGATCCAACGTATCAAAAATCAATTGAAGAGATCATGAAGTCGCCCGAAATGATGAAAATGTTCCTAGACCTTACTAAAACTTCGGATTACCGGAAGCAATCCATGACCATTATGCAGGAAGCGATGCAGAATCCTCTATTCCGCATGGAAGTGCTTGGTTTGCTTAAAACGGTAGTCCAGGATGAACTTCAGCCGAAGGTTGAAAAGAAAGGTCAGGAAAAAGGAGGCGGCGATCAAGGAAGCGGCGGGGACAGCCAGAAGCAAGAAGGCGGCGATGATTCCGGTTCCTAAAATAAAAAGAGGCCTTGTCCCACTTAGAATTGGGACGGCCTCTTTTTAATGCCAATTTGAATTACTGCTCATACTTCGCAATCAATTTATCGGCAATCTCCGCAAACAGCTGTGCGGTGGCTGTTTCGGGTTTATATACAGACGGTGAGAAATCCGGTTCGGAGATATGATTATCCGGTGCGCCAAGCGGAATCTGGGCCAGCAGCTCCGTATGCAGTGTCTCTGCTAGTCTCGCCCCGCCGCCGCGGCCGAAAATATAGTCCTTTTTGCCGCATTCCGAGCATTCATAGTAGGCCATATTCTCAATGACCCCAAGAATCTCATGCTCTGTCTGCAAAGCCATTGATCCTGCTCTGGCCGCTACAAAGGCTGCTGTTGCATGGGGCGTAGTTACGATAATTTCCTTGCTGTGCGGCAGCATCTGATGCACATCCAGCGCCACATCACCCGTACCTGGAGGCAAGTCAAGCAGCATGTAGTCAAGCTCTCCCCAACCTACGTCGCTGAAGAACTGGCGGAGCATCTTGCCAAGCATGGGTCCTCTCCAGATGACAGGACTATTCTCACGGATGAAAAAGCCCATGGACATGACCTTCACTCCGAAACGTTCTACAGGTATAATTGTGCCTTCTTCGACAATCGGCCCCTCTTCAATCCCCATCATGTCCGGAATACTAAAGCCATAGATATCAGCATCAATCAATCCGACCTTCTTCCCTTTTCGGGCGAGTGCCACTGCCAGATTTACCGTCACGGTTGATTTGCCGACCCCGCCCTTACCGCTGGCGATAGCGATGAAGTTCACGCCGGAGTTCTCACCAATCAGCTCATGGCCCTCAAGACCGGCTGCATGCCCTTTAAGCTTGTCCCCTTGATGATCTTCCGGCTTATCGTCCACGCTCTCTCCGCGCAAGATAGAGCGCTCATAGTCGGTGGCATCACGCAGCCGGATATGTACATTGCCGGCTCCGCCCGCTGTAAGCAGATCACGCACCTGCTGCTCCAACTCCATACGGCTCTTCTCATCTTGGTCCAGACATACAAGCGATAAGGATATGCGGTCTTCCTTAATCATAATATCGCGAATCAACTGCAGCTCCACAAGGCTTTTTCCGGATTCCGGGTCTGTAAGCGACTGCAATAGTTCCTGAATTTGTTCCCTGGTCAGCATGGAAAGCACCTCTGTTCCTTCCGGACGGGTAAGGTTCCGGTATTTTTGTCTATTATAGCATTCCCCCTCTGCGGATGAGTAGTCCCTCCTCACTGCTGCTCTGAAGCATACCGCATAATCCCGCGGTAAATGCTCGTTGCCACCTTCCGCTGATAGACATCATCTCCAAGCAAAGCCGACTCCTGCGGATGTGACAGAAAACCTACCTCCACAAGTACAGCCGGCATTTTCAATGCTTTTAACAGAAACACTGTATTCACAGTTTTAGCTACACGATCGGTATTCTCCAGCGTAGCCCTGAGTTCATCCTGTACAAAGCCCGCTAACGCTTTATTCCCTTCGTTGTTGGGATAATAGAAGGTTTGCGCTCCGCTCCAGCGGCCGGAAGGGACACTGTTCATATGCACGCTGATAAAGAGGTCCGCGCCCTTCTCTTCAATAGTCCTTACCCTTTGCTTCAGATCCTCTGTCTTGCGCTTGGAATATCCTTTGGTGCCCTCCTGGGCCAGGTCATAATCACCTTCACGCGTCATAACTACAATCGCCCCCGCCTGCTGCAAATAATCCCGCAGATACAGTGAGACCGCGAGGTTAATATCCTTCTCAATCAGTCCCTCACGGCTGACTGCCCCTCCGTCAGGTCCGCCATGGCCTGCATCGATGGCTATAATCTTACCGGACAATGGCAGGCTCCAATAGTTCAGCGTTTTGGCGGTAGGCATATCATAGGCAATGATGCCGATCATCACAGCAAGCAGCACTGCGCCCAGCATGCTTTTTTTTATACTGTTCCATGAGATCCAGACCGAGACTTTCCGCTGCTTTCGGCCAGACATAACAAAGACCCCCTCGTCCCGATAGATTTTACTCATCTATATGGGACAAGAGGGCCAAATAGTACTGGCTCTTCGTATTTAGGCGTTAACTTCCTGAGACATTCCCTCAATCAAAATTTGCGCAACCTCAGGCCGCGTAAATTCCGGAGGCGGGCACTGGCCATCCCGCAGCAGCGCACGCACCTTCGTACCGGATAGTGTCAGATGCTGATCACCCGGATGAGGGCAGGTCTTGCTGGAGGCCATATTTCCGCATTTGATGCAGAAAAAGCTGTGCTCAAAAAATAGCGGTGTAATCCCCAACTCCTCAGCAGTAAAGTTGGAAAAAATCTCTTGTGCTTCGTAAGTTCCATAGTAGTCACCTACACCGGCATGGTCACGGCCCACGATGAAATGGGTGCAGCCGTAATTTTTGCGGACCATGGCATGGAATATCGCTTCTCTTGGACCCGCGTAACGCATAGCTGCCGGGAATACTCCAAGGAATGTACGGTCTGCCGGGTAGTAATTCTCCAGCAGTGCCAGATAACTCTTCATCCGCACATTGGCCGGCACATCATCGGATTTAGTCTCGCCGACCAGAGGATTGAGGAACAGAGCGTCCACAACCTCCATAGCACACTTCTGAATGTACTCATGTGCACGGTGAACGGGATTTCGGGTCTGAAAGCCAACAACCGTTCTCCAGCCTTTATCAGCGAAAATTTGCCGCGTCTTGACCGGATCAAAATAGAACTCCCCGAACTTCTCCGGCTGCGGACGATTCAAGACCGTTATAGGTCCTCCTACATAGGTTGCCGGACGGGCCAGCAATTTACTGACGCCAGGGTGCTCCGGATCTGTCGTTCTGAAGACGTTCTGTGCTTCAAGCTGCTGATCTACGCTGTAAATGCTCTGTACATCCAGCAAACCATAAATCACACCATCTTCTTCACCGACCAAAGACACGGTATCTCCAACAGCCAGACCTGAGGCCACCTCATCTTCGACAGCAAGTGTAATGGGAATACTCCATACGGTGCCATTTGCAAGTCTCATGCTTTTCACGACAGAATGATAATCTTCTTCATTTAAAAAGCCGGTAAGCGGTGAGAAGGCTCCCACGGCAATCAAATCCAGATCAGAGATAGTCCATGTATTAATTGCGATTGATTTATAGTCCGAAGCTTGCTGCAGCAGTTCTTCTCTCTGCGCTCCCTCCACTGTACGCTGAATCAGTGTTCCTCCATGTGGAAGTATTGACGTCATCTAATTTTTCTCCTCCTGTGTCTCGCTTCTCGTCCCTTGCTTATTTATGCAGTCCACATTCCGTTTTTTCCGAACCGGACCATCTTCCGGCACGCGGATCTTCGCCAGGCATAACAGCACGGGTGCATTGCTCGCAGCCGATGCTCGGGAAATTGCGGTCATGGAGCGGATTATACACAACATCGTTCTCGCGGATGTAATTCCATACATCCTCAGTCGTCCAGTGCGCAATCGGATTAAATTTAACCAGTCCGAATTTATAATCGTACTCTACCTTTTTGGAATTGGCGCGGGTCGGCGCCTGATCACGGCGAATCCCGGTAATCCAGGCATCATATTGGGAAAGAATGCGGGTAAGCGGCTCTACTTTGCGGATCGCACAGCATTGGTTAGGATCGACACTCCATAGCGCATCACCGTATTGAAGTGCTTGTTCCTGAGTAGAGATCTGCGGCGACACACGCACGAACTCCATTCCATATTTATCAGCCATAATATCTCTTGTCTCATAGGTTTCTTTGAAATGATAATCCGTATCCAAATAAAAAACATCCGTTGACGGACTAACCTTCTGCAGCATATCAACAAGCACTACATCTTCAGCTCCGAAACTGCAGGCAAAGGTGATGTTAGGGAAAGTTTCTACTGCCCACCGAATTATCTCTTCAGGTGAAGCATTTTCCAGTTCCTCGGCCTTAACTTTAATCAAATCTTCTTTCTCAAGCAGATTCATTACGGTATTCCTCCATCCTAGTTATGCAGCTTAAAGATAATGCTGAACTTATGACGACAATTCCAACTATTCTTATACGGAATAGTATATAACTTTCTCTGAGGAAGTCAATGCATTTTATAGTATTTATAGCGGCATAAAAAGCCAAAAGCCCCTGGCCATAAAGGCTCGAGGCTTGATATCCCTAAAAACCGAGAGACATGCTGTAATAAGGAGAATATATAGTCAGGAACTGTGAATTATCAAACCACAACTTCTACTTTAAAACCCACCAACTCGTTAATGCGCTAATAGAGCATTGTTCACGTAGTTAACGGGTGTTTTACGACCGGAGTAATACCAGTCTAAAGAAAACCGCAGCAAGCTTATTGAGAGAGGGTAAAGCATTGAGATAATACCGAATTTAAAACCTCATGGTTGTATTTTTGGACTCGATTATTCGCCTCCAAGATTTTATGAGCCCATGCTAATGCTCTGTTGTATTGATTGAAATCATGAACCTGAATCCTAAAATGGCAGAAATCCCTATGCAGCTGATACTCCTCATAGGTGGGATTGAGCCCGATTTGCCCAAATTGTTGCCTGATGATCCTCTCAGCTATCTGTTCTTGCATAGCTTCATGGACGTAAGATATCTGGTTAGTATGCACCCTGTACTTTAGCAGCACTTCAGGCAGATTGATCAATTGGGTTACCTCTCCCAAGCGGTTCCACAGCTCAAAATCCTCCGCATGAGGGTAATCCCAATATTTCACTCCATGATTATCCAGAATGGATTTTCTAAGCATGACAGTAGGATGCACAAACGTACAGTGAAAAAACTGCCAACACCTTATTTCGTCATGAATTAGTGGTTTAACTGTAGTCCCGGCTATGCCGATATATTCTGCTTGGCTACCGCAAACCCCTATATGCGGATTCGCATCCATAAAGGCCACTTGACGTTCGAAACGATGCGGCAAAGCGATGTCATCCCCATCCATTCGGGCAATATATTCACCCGTACATAACGAAAGGCCTTCGTTCAATGTTCTGATAAGCCCGATGTTTACGGCATGAGAAATCACCTTTATACGGCTGTCATGAATACCCTTTATTCTTCCCAAGGTTCCATCAACAGACCCATCATCTATAATCAGTAGTTCAAAATCAGGATACGATTGCTGAAGGATACTCTGAATTGACTCCTCAATATAAAGTGATGAGTTGTATACGGGCAACAAAACCGATATTTTCACCATTACTCACACCGCCTCAACTATACTTAACCCTTTATAGATTATGAGGCCATGTCTTGTCTCGATATGAGTAAGTGCCTGTTTCAAATGAAATAAGTATGATCGTCCAAACGCTTTTCTCCTGTGATTAATTTTATATAGTAAATTATCCAAGGGGATCCGTATGATATTGAATGAGATTAAGGGTACCTATGACGTTATATTCAGTTTAGGACATAACTGCCTCGCTGCAGATCAATTATCCCGCACTCTATTGCGAAAAGTAGGTGGGGTGATTGATTGGGTGGAGACCCCCCGTTTTGGCAGGTGTAAGCAATCTATTGCGAAATCGGTTCGCCCATTTCATGAAATTTCCTAATCTTAGTATTACGGGAGGCGGAATGTTTTATTGTTAGGGATGCAGCGTACCATGCTTTTTCTCATCATGATTTTCCACTGATTGAAAATACACCGGAACAGCTTGTCAGCTATCCAGAATTAAAAGAAAAACTACAGCGCCGCATCCCGCGATTCCTCCAGACCCTCATGGACGCTGACAAGGTATTATTTATTCGCACCGAAGCCACAATACATGAAACCGCTGAACTGCTGGATGTGTTAAACGGAATGGTTAAAGGAACATTTAACCTGCTTGTTATTAATCATGCACCTGTATATGGAATTATCGAAACGCCTTGGCCTTTTAACAATGTTTGCGCCTTACAAATCCCAGAAGTCCCGGACATGTTCCATGATAATGATCAACTCTGGAGATCCATATTGCATGGCTTTAGTGTTAGATAAAAACAAGTCATTGCTATGGTCACAGCTGTCATTATGGCAAAAATAAAAGCCCCTGGCCATAAAGGCCAGAGGCTTGATATCCTTGAAAAACAAGAGATATTAACGTTTCGAGAACTGTGGAGCACGACGATTAGTTCCGATTAGTTCAGATAGTCACATATAATAGGAAGTTTCTTTTCAAGAGTTCCGATGAATTCCGATTAGTTTGGTTGTGAATTAGGTCGAAATATATAGTCATCAAAGAAACTCTCCATTAATCAGAGTTACACACATCTACTCCCCTAGCGAAATCTTACCCCGCCGCTTCCGTGGTAGGGCGTGATCGTTTATAACCTATCGAATTTTCCACTTATTATCCGCATACCCTTTCCCAGCCTCTGGATTACTCACGATCCCCAGCACCACCAGCACGCCGAGCACAGCATTTACTGCTGCCATTACTTCGTCAAATTTCTCCGGTGTGAATTGCACGTCAAAGATCATACCAACGGTCTGCACCCCCAACAGTACTGCTGCCGTCAAGGATACCCATAATCCATAGTTTCTCCATTTGTTTCTCACTATTTGGCCTCCTTACTATTGATTGTCACTATTTTGTTCTTGGCATCATACGACACCGTAGCTCCCAGAGCCTCTGCTATGGCTCTTGCTGGCGTATAGGTTACCCCTTCGTCCGCTACACCGTCAGCCACCTTCTGGCCATCCACGATTACTGATACGATTACATCTTTCTTCACTTCTGAATCCTCCTTTGTACATTTACCAATTTTGATATATGCCGCTGCCACCTGAGATGCTGTTGGTTCCTTGCCGGCATGTAACTGTGAGGTTGTAAGACCTAAGGTCATTTGGAAGTGTGGTGCATCTTTAATGGAGACAAAATCGCCGCCCCACTCTAGCCCGAGCAATTTGGCCCCCTGCACCACCTCTGTCCAATCTCCCATTCCATCTGCATCACTATCGCGTTTCAAGTCCCAAGATACCTGTTTTCCATCTGGCAAGAGCAACGCAAAGTCGACTGCAAGTCCAAAGTTGTGGTAACTCGTGCCCCCCTTGGCATTGGTCACAATAGCCCCTGGCTTCGTACGACCCTGAGCGTACAGGGCATTCTGCTCTTCAATGGTCCGGAGCCCTTGGGTAATGACTATATTAACTCCCCGGGCGTAACTCCGCTCAATGAGAGCCAACGTTGCCGCCACAACAACAGGATGCAGCCCGATTAGACGTTTATGGGATTTGAGTTTTACCTGCTCTAATGTAAGCATCACATCACTCCTTATTTCCCTAAAAATTGATTACCTGCCGCTGCTCCAAGAGCAATCAAAACAATGTATTTAATCATGTCCATCCAAAGTTTCCGCTCTGCCCCACTGTCCTTGTTTGCTTGTTGAAGCAGCGAGAAAATTTTGCTTTCGAGGCTGTCGAACTTAGCCATGATTGCACTGAACTGAATCTCCATTTTGATGGTCGAACTTTTAATCTCCTTAATACTTTCATCATGACGATGGTCATTCTCTTCCAGTAACCGCAGCTTAGTGTTTGCCGTAACATTTTCGGCAGCTATTCGGGCAAACTCACTAGTCAGAGTATTCAATCCCGATTCCACTTCTTCAAGACGTTGTTGTAATGGCATTACATCCTCAACCCCTCCCCTTACATCTGCACCCGCGTCTGCCATATGATGTACCCCTTTATCTAGTCGTTGTATAAAATGAGCCCCCGGATCACTCCGACGGCAAAATAAAAACGCCTCATTGGGCGCATCCTTTAATTTATTTAGCTGGTAATGGTTCTCCGTTTTCATCCAGATCAGACGCTGCCAGGTAGGTCTTAACCTCCGGCTGCAGTTTGGCTGGCACTTGAGCATAAGTTTTCAGCCCCTTAATAATCAACAAGGCATAAATAATAGACATTGTGTCACCTCCTTTCATGAGAGGTAGACCGCCGGACACCAGCAGCCCTGCCAACCAGTTACGCATTATCGCCAAGCAGCGCGGCAACATCCTCGCGGATTACAGCTGGTACTTGTTCCAGCTTTTTAAGTCCCTTACGGATCAGGCTTGCATATACTTGTGTCATTTACTAGCACCTCCAGTCAGGGGTAACACCAGTTCGTACAGTTCGGTTAAGGCCAATTGCGCACTTACAGCCTCTTTTTGTGCTGAGAGCAGTTGCTCGTAATTATCAGCGAGAGCCATCTGTGTGCTGGATAGCTCTGTTGTCAGGTCCTTGAGTTGCTCAGTTAAGGGCTTTTGGTAGACTGGTGTTTCTACTGGATCAAGGGGACCGTAAAAAAACTCCAGTTCTTCGGTTTCTGGATTTACACGAATTCTTCCTCTTGATTCTAAAAACTCAGTAGCATATTGACCATACTCTAATTCAATCAACCCTACTGTTTCCTCTACGCGCTCACTAAGGACCTTAAAAGACGTAAAATCTTGCTCGCGCGTTGTCTCAACAACAGCACCTGCTCTTTCACCAGTATTAAGAATTACATTTCCTGTCGCTTTTTCGTAATAAATTTTAGCTCCAATTTTCATAAAAAATCATCCTCTCAATATAATTACGTTTCCCACGCTTGCCAGACAAGAAGCGATGCACCAGTAATACTACTCAATGTGAAACCATTGTTTGTCCATGCATCTTCACCATACCCGCCGTACTTCCAAGACCCGCCGGGAACGCTCTGAAACGCCGCCCACAACCATCTGCCATTAATGCCTGATTGTACATAGTAATCACCCGCAGAGTAATATCCCACAGTTACTATATACGGATCGAAACCTAAACCATTTATAGTTAACGAACTTCCAGGCGCCGCCACCGAACCAGTTGCATATCTTTTTCCTTCTACCATATTTCCCGTAAGCCCAAGGATAGTAACCCCATTGCGAATATTAGAAGCAACAAACTGTGGTGCGGCTGCAGTAACCCATGTGGACCCGTCGTAGTATCCCAGTGGGGGCTGCAAAAATACCCTATCACCAGACCAAACTGTAGATTCATTTGCAGGCAAATGGATATTTTGCGCACTTCTGTTTGGCATTGTCCCAGCAGTCCCAGCTATTGTATTCCCCACTAACACGGCTCCCGCTGGAACGGATACGCCAGCTACTGTAATATCAGTGGACCAATATCCCGCTGGTTTTGTTTGCGCCGTAGGCCCAGGCGTTACAGTTCCCCCCGCTCCGCGAACTGGAATTGTCCCTTGAAGACCAAACATAGTTACATCAGATCGCCAATATGCAGGGTTAAGGTTTGCTTCTGGAACTCTAATCCACACATCACCTTGGAAAGCTGTAGTCGGGTCTGTAGGGGCAACTGGACGTACGTACAAAACGCCGGGATGAGCTTCTATCCCCTTATGATTGTGATGGTTCGCACTCGATCCTGCATCTCCATTTGAACTACTTTTTAAAGGCATTGTCCCTATAGCTCCATAATTTATTCCTGAATTGAACTTGTCTCCACTTAAAACTTTATCCGGGGTGGTGTTCCCCGGTGTTACTAATCGCATATACTTATGCCTCCTCTATAACTGCAGATACATAAACGGCATTTGACGCACTCGCTCCGACGACAACCTGTATAGTCGTTCCTGGTGCAGCAACAAAGAATATGGGGACAAAACGATAAGTATCTGCAGGACAGAATTGATAAGGTAAAACAGTGTCTGTACCTTCTGCGCTTACTACTTGTACTATTATGCTGCAACCCTGTTGAACTTTCATGTAGATTTTCACAGTATAATTAGCTTTTGCCGTAGGAGTCCATGCTGCAATAATGCTCGTATTATCCCCGCCGGGGCCTACCTGCACATCAGTTACGCTAGAGCGTGTAGTGGTCAACCCGCCATACTTTCCACCTGTTGCATCTGCGACTGCGAACGTCATCCACGCATTCCACCAGCCAGTTTCTGCACGAGTTCTGTATCTCTTGCCAACCATTCCAACTCCGGTTACTTCTTGCACAATGTACCCTACGTCATTGCGATATACATTCATCAAGCACCAATCTAACCCCGGTCCGTTTGTGTATGTGCTGCTTGCTCCCAAGAAATAGGTTCCTGGAGTAATAACGAGGTCTAGATTTGTTCCGGGCAATGTTCTGGTTACCATTAGATTTGTGTCGTTGCCTTGGTGGTAGAGTCCATAATTGTTACCGTCGAGTCGTACATACATGGCATTAGATGAATCGTCGTATGTGATGCCGTCATTATCTCCAAAGTAAATAGCGCTTCCTACTGCAAAGTTACCATCGGCATTTCGTTTTACTAATGTGTTTGGATTGCTATCTGCTGTACCATCAGCATCAGTTATTGTTTTTTTCCAAGCTGACCACACACCTGCGTTTGTCCGGCCCCGAAAATACTTAGCTGTTCCAAATATGTTTATTGCCTCTTGAATTACAAACCCCTCATTCGCAGCGTGAATATTTAATAGATAATATCCAGCTGGAGGACCATTCAGATATGCTCCACCCTCGACGTTTAGGACGTATGCTCCGTTAATTAGATAGTTATTAAGATTGGAAGCACCTGGAATAGTTTCTCTCGCTTTATAAAGTGGGTCGTCGTTGTGGCCGTTCCAATCTCTCCTCCATCCTGGAGAGTATTGCGGACCGTTGCTCACATAGGTAAACTCACTATTAATGGTTTTTTGATCAACTCCGCTTGTTGGTGGAGTAGTGATGCGGATTGTATACATATCACCGTCAAGGTAACCAATAACTTCCACCACCGCTCCCGCAAGGTGTATTGAACCAAATCCAGAGTCAGTAATATAGGCATTAGTACCATAAGACCAATCGCCCCGACCAACCCAATACCCACCAATGGAGGAGTGTGCTCCCATACTTTTAAGCATCGTTATAAATTCAGCAGTTGTTATGCCCGTGTTCGTTCCGCCGAATGTAACAATATTCCCTGCTTTAGCAAAGTAACTAGCATCCGTATCATTAAGTTCCCTTTTCCACGGACCCCATTCTGTTTCAGTACGTGCTCTATGCCATTTACCGAATGGTGCAGTTGTTTGTGTGGCTTCTTGGACAATGTAATTGTTACTTCCCACATAAACATTAAGAATACCCCAAGGGGCCGTAAATGCTGGTGCGTTTGGGGGTATTTCACCATAAATTTGGTACGTTCCTGGTTTAGTGAATTGGTTGTAATCCTTATTTACAATCCCATTGATTTTGAATATGGTATCTCCCGCTATTTCAACCCACGTTCCCCATGTTCCATCTTGCTGAACACGTTCAAACGTATTAGCTTGATACGATGATCCACCCAATACAGTCGCGCGCTGCAGTCTGTAATCCCACTGATTGTTTGAATGAACATATGATTCAATGTATAACCAATTTGTCATGTTGTTCGGAGCATTTATAAACTTTTCTCCATCGAAGAAACCGTTTATTGTTAGGTCATTCAAGTTATATTCAGAAGGAAGGTTAACTGCTGTTCCTTGTGGGGTTGTTAATCGATGCTTTTGAATCAGATATCCACTTTGTGTCATTGTATCATCTGGTATTGTTTGTACAGGCACCGGTAAGGTAGGAGGATATGCTGTATATACTTCTGATAGTGTAAATCTTGTCGCCCCAGTTCCACTTAATGATGTTACTAATAAAGAAAATGAATTACCTGCAATGCCTTTTGCTTCGATAGGTATTTTCCAATATTTTGATACGCTATCCCATACAGGATCTCCCATAGAGATAACATTTTTCAAAAATCCAGTTACTTCTGTATAAGCCATGGTTGATTCATGAACAGCACCATCAACTGGCCATATACCATCATACCGCTTAGTTAACTTTCCCATTGCGTTCAGGTTATAGAATGTCGATCCTATAGTTAGCTCAAAAGTACCCAAAGCTTGCGTAAAAATAAGGTTTACTTTTTGGTTGGTTACGCCATCAGCAAATGCAAAATTAAAAACTTGCTGTTTATAATTTTCTGTAAGCTTTAATCCCTTACCTGTTACAAATTGAGCATCATCTAATGCTGCGACACCACCAGCCGCGCCCTTTTGGGTCGTCGGAATTGAAGCATTCTTTGCCGCTGATTCTGCTGCATCAGCCTTACTTGTCGCATCCTGAGCAGCTGCATTGATAGCTGCGTCTTTGGCTGCATCAGCCTTAGACTGTGCTCCACTAGTTGTCTCCTTGGCATTCCAGGTTGTTCGCTCTGCAGCAGTGATGTGGCGGGTTGCATCATCCGCGTGGACTTTTGCTGCCTCTAAGGTTGTAGCTGGCGCTGCCCGCCAAGAGGATTTACCTGTGATTCCCTTAATCGTATTAGCCAGCCAGCCCAGCAAAGTGGTCAGCGTGCCAGTTTCACCAGTTGGTGCGGTGCTGTCACTTATCGTCCGATTCCCGATAACAGTGTCCGATGCTGTTCCTGTGCCACCGGCACCCGCTGTAATCCCAGCAAGCTTAGCCTTTTCATTAGTGGTATAATCTTCAGTGCTTAGCTGTTTTCCTCCCAGCTTGTCCACCTTTGTTGCTGCTACAGCATCCAGATCAGACCGTAAAGCATAAACCAGCGATTCATCGATTACTGCCGTTATGTTTGCTGCAGTGCCGACTACAACGATACAGTCAAATGACTTCTCTATGACGTCAGTACTATCGGCTGGAGCAATATAATCTGCTGTTACGCCAGAGTTGGCGTAAGCATAAAGAATTTCTCCTACATCCGGATCTTGTGCGAAAACCCCGACCTCTCTAAAATAAAAGCCCGTTGTAATTTCTGCATTTGATAAAACCGCTCCAATTACCGCCTTATTAGGCAGTTGAGTCTTCAGTCTTGTAATCGGCAAATTCTTTTTTTGAGAAATTAGCCCATTTAGCGCGGAAATAGACTGCCCACTAAGTGTTCCATCTCCGACTGCAATACGCGTGTAGTTAAGTGCAGCTCCCGCCTGCGCCTTGCCTTGGAGTGCAATACCTTTTGTCGTTATTGTCATCCCACCAAATACTGCCACAAAAGCCCCTCCTTATATAATAATTCGTTCTCCAACGTGTATAAACCCACCTATATACAATGGCAGTGTTTCAGCTTGTGATATGGTGACGCTGTCCAGTACAGTAGAAAGACGTTTAATTGCATTCACGGCTTCTATAAACTCTTGTGCACGTGTGGTAGTAACATCCGCATTATTAGTAACCACTCGAAAATGATACGGATCACCTCCGTATTCCCACCACTCCTCAACTGAACCCTCCCCAAATAGAATCTTTATTAAATTTTCCACAGCACCAGCTGTTCCTTTATGCCGGTGAAACGAAATGGCGTTGTTAACTAGGAGTCGCTTTTGTCCCACTGACAATTCCGGATCATAATAGGGTGGACGGTACTGAAGTGCCAATTGGTCAGTTTCTTCATTTGTCCATTCTGTCGAGCGACTAAATATATTTAGAGATGTTATCATATCCGTTGTTACTTGAAGTTGTTTATCCAATGCAGTCGCGGCGGCAGCGATAGCCGGATCGTTTCGGATCGGAGAGGAGACGAGATTGAGCAGGCTTACCGTTTGAATATTAATCATCAACAAGACCTCCATAGGTGATTGTTGTCGTACCCTCCTGTGCAATTTGGGTCATTGTCAAAGCCGTATACACTGGTGCTGTCGGTACTACGCGCAGCGCACCCGCTTCCATGACACGGGCAATCAATTCAGAAGGATTGATATGTCGACCAAGCTTGGATTTTTGCCAGAGCTGATAATCAGCGATTGCGGTTGTTACAGCCGCCTGAATGATAGATACTTCCGAAGCCTGACTGCGGCTAATGTAATAGGTAACAGTAGTGTTATAAGATACAGGTGTCGGGGCAATTACCTTCACCTGATCCGTCAATGGCCTAATGCCGCGGTCATCCAATATCTCACTGACGGCATCAAGGATATCCTGGCCTGGAATCTGTCCACCAATAAGCAAGGGGACTATTGTCACCTTACCATCATCCGGGGAATAGGCATGCACATCCAGAATTGCTGCAGATGTGGATTTTGCCCAAAACTCGTACGCCCCCTGCGGACCAGCTGTACTATACGAATCCGGAGCTGCCCGGATACGATCCCGAAAGGCTTCATCCGTCTCCTCTGCAGAACCCCCACTGCTGGTTGTAGAATTGATAACAGACTGAACAAACGGTAATTGATCCATGAGAACATTAATCTGCCCCGGTAAGAAACCATTGCCGCCAGCACCGAGCGATGAGCAAATCGCTGTAACGGTGCCAGTGGTTGCTCCGGCTGGTATCTCTACATACTCTGTTGTCGCAAAATATATAGAGCCATCACCTCCTAGTATACCGACACGGGTACCCGCAGGAATCGAAGTGACCGCTGACAAAGGGATGGACAATGTAAATTGCAGCGTGGTGATTGCCGAAGACGCAGGCAAACGCTCCGAACCCTGAAATGCACCCATATGATCCAACAGAACTCCCGATGCATACCGCAACAAATTGCCCTTAGCCGTCTGGTTAATAAGCACTCGTTGTTGGACAATCAGTACAGCCAATGAAGATAAAAACAGCCTCACCGGATCGGCAGGCTGCAGGGTTCGGCCGGTTAGGCCTTCGTAAATAGCAATCACGTTTCGCTGGATATCCGCAGCTTCTTCAGCCACGAACTGTATTTCAGGCAAATCTGCATATAGTACCAAATCACATCACCTCCTCATTTAAACTATATTGCACCACTGCTAGTATCCGGCCTGTCAAAGCATCAATCAGGTCATCCTTAAAAAATATTTCTGTTATTTGCGCTCGTGGTTCCTGTTCAGCCACAGCAGACATAATCTCGCTTATAATACGTGTCTTTGCGAAGGAATAGGGCTCGTCCACTATCCCATAATCTAATCCGATGCTTCGTGCCAGCGGTGCACTGCCCTGCGGTGTCATGAGAATGGTCCGAACGTTTTGGGCAATTTCTTCCGCTATAGTTTCCGGTGCAAAATCTATGTTTGACTGCTGGGTAGTATCTACGGTATAGATCACTTTACATATTCCTCCAATGTAAGATCAACTTTTGCCACATGGACATTCCCCCTGTTGTCAAGCTGCTCCCAGGCTTGTGTCATATTAGTGATCACCCATAGCCCTGTTCCTACACCCTTATTTCCGATAACCAAAGGGAGTGCTTTACCGGCCCGTTCCAGCTCTGTTAACTTGTCCACTGCTTTCCTGGGGTTTAGACCATACTCCCAAGAAAAGCGTATAGAAAAGGTCACTGTGTCCACTCCAGGTCCCAGCCACTCTTTTTTAGGCTTTTGCCCGATAATATCATGTTGCGCCCAGCGCCCCGTGCTGCTTCGCACTAAATCCTGGAGCGTTAGAATGTATGCTTCGGAGACAGAAAATACGAGAGGCCCAAGAGCGCCGACAGTATAGATATCCGCTTCTGCTTCTCCGCTCATAATACGCCTCCTGAACTTGTAACATTCCCGGTAACGGTCAAATCCCCATCAATTTTCATACCGCCGACTGACTTAATATTTAACATACGGGTACTACGGTCATAAAAGACATAGCTGCCATCCTCAAACCACACACCCTGTTGATGGACATCACCAGGCGGAGCATCCTCTGAACCATAGTAGGTCCCCAGGCAAAAACCTGCAGATCGGTCATTATCCAAAAATGCACAAAGAACGGTATCCCCAGGTTCCGGAAAAGCATTTGTACGTTCCCATCCCGCTGGTGTAATAACCGGCAGCGGTGCTGACACCATATTGTCCCGGTCAGGAAAGGTAACCCGCACGCTGCCGGATCCCGGGTCTGCCGTAGAAACTTGTCCAATAAAGTTCATGATTACCACCCTAATACCTTTCTTATTTCCAAATCAGTTGTATAGCCTCCACTTCCGATAACATGTCTTGCAGACTCAATAATGTATTTACCATCAAATCGCTTCCAGCCCACTATATTAATAGTCAGGCCAGCTGCCATGCGGATATCTCCCATGAGAGATAATGAGCCTTTTCCGCCTTCTTTATTGCGCTCCCTCAGCCTTTTACGAGCCAGTTGTATGGCCGCAGCTTGATCATCTACCTGTTCGTTTATCTTTAGTATAGGACCAGTCTTCGGAGCACCAGCAGGCGTGTACGTTGCTTGTACCGGTTCTTTCCTTTTAGGTGGTGTATACGTAATCGTACAGGCACGGTATGCCGAGTATGCCGTATTGATTGAAAATCCATACCCCTTCACATTGTCCTCACCACGTGTTATAGTCGCGATTGGTGACTTTTTTTCATATTCAGATTCGTCAAACATAACCAAAGTACCGTTTGATACTTTAATGGCAATTCCTTCTCGGGTCGCTGTCTCCAACAAAAAACTTAAATCCGATTGCTCTGTCTGTTCCAAATGATCATAGGAGGGGTTTTCTTCAGCCCTATAAAGCAGCTTTAGCTTTGCCCGTTTGGCAACCTCAGCAGCCACCGTATTTAGGTTCGTTTTCTCCCAGGCTCGCGAGCTTTGCTGTATTCGAATTTCCGAACTGATTGGAAGCGACACTGCCTTAATTGCCACCGTATCCGGCGGACCGTTAAATTCAATGCTGTCTACTTCAAATGTCCCAAGTGGCAGCTTCTTAATTTCATTTGGCGCATCCCAATTTATAGTGCGTATTGTGGCATGAATTCGATCCCCTTCGCTTGGAACCCAGGCCCCCTGCCAATTACGCCCTGTATCCTCCAGTGAGATAGAAATATCATCAAGTGAACCGGAAGCGGCATCGTTGTACTGAAAACCTGTCAGTGATTTTGCAATATCCTTGCTTACATCCTTTCCGTTATACTGAAGTACCAGCATTGCCCTTCGGGCGTTTTGGGGCAAATCCAAGGTTAATCCTCCCTTCGCCAAGGCGGAAGCATATCTGAAGTGATGACTGGCTTATCAGGCACGTTTATGGCGATATTTCTAGAAAAGATGACTGTTTCCGTATGGTTGGGATTTGCATTCATGAGCATTGTCATTAATTGCTCGTCTCCATACACCTGAAAGGCGACACTATCCCAAGTGTCACCTTGTACTGTCCTGTAGATCATTAGAAACTCACCCGCCTTTGCTGCTGGATCATTTGCTGAAACCGTTGTTCAAATGCCGGTTGTTGATCCTGAATGGCCTTGGCTACTTCAGCCGCAATAGACGGCGTCCCTCCTTGAATCGTAACTTGCGGCGCCCAGTTGACCTGTATATTCCCCTCCGTTAAGCTAGTTGAACTGGTGTAACCCATTAAGTCATTTGCTTTCTCCAGAAGGGAGCGGGAACGCGGCTTCTGATTGAGTGGAATTGCAATTTCAGGGCCTGCTTCTCCAAATATAGAAGGACGTAAAGCTATGCCTCCATCCTCAAAACCCGCATAACCCGGAGAACCAGGATCACGTTGCTGCAAACGGTTATATTTTTGACCCGCTGAAGTCCGTAAATCTGGCTTACCGCCATTCTTTATTGTCTTATCAATTTCTATCCAGTCATCTTCTGTAAGTCTAAAATCAGGGACTTGCCCTGTCTGCTCCCATATCAGCATAACATTTATCTTTTTATCACTGGGCATCATGGACAATGTCGTGTTCAGTTCCGAAGCATCCTCCATCGCTTGCTGAAATTGCAGCTTTTGAGCATCAGATAATGTCCTATACTTGGCTGCCTGCTCCTCCAGAGCTCCACCAAGATTATTCTCAATTAAACTTTTTTTATTGTCATAAAGAGTTTCATAAGTGTCTTGGGCAATTACCTGCTCTTCCAAAATACTCTGAAGTTCTTCTGAGCCTTTGTCTCGCTTCTCTTTTATTCTTTTTATTGCATTTTTAAGACCAGGTAGCTGGTTTATATCATTAAAATTAGTACTAGTACCTTCTACATTAAATCCTACCTCACCTGTTATTGTATTGACCTTTTGACGCAGTTCCTCAAGCTGTTCATTTTTTTCATCCGAGTTAGGGAGTTGCATCAACCGTTCATACTCCGCTTCGAATTTTTTAAGGTCGGAAATTGCAGGATCAAGCATACCCTTCTCCATCGCCAAACTTTGGGAACTGCTCTGAAGTTCAGACATCTCTTTTTCAAGCTCAGGAAGATTGTCTTCAGCCTCGTATATTTTGTTCTCAAGGGTGATTTTCAGCAAGTCCTTCTCTGCATCGCTTTCCTGCTTCATAAGGTCCAGCTTCTCTTCAACCTTCCCATTCTCAATTTCGTATTGACTTATTGTCTTAGGATGTAGCTCCTGCAGTTTGGTAGTCACTTCACGTAAACGCTCCTGCTGCTTGGCTAAAGTTTCTGTATTTTTAGCCAATCCTTCTGAACTGGTTGAGCTCTCTTTTATTTTTTCATTCAAATGCCGATATTCCCAGACAAGGTCATTGGTGAGTTTCGCCTTTCCTTGTGCTGCTTCATATTTCTCTCCAGCTTCATCCAGTGCATCGCCCATGTGCAGTAATTCCTGCCGGGCATTTTCCTGATGATGTTTATAAGCGACCACCCCAGCTGTCACTAATCCCAGTGCCCCCACAGCTATCCCCACTGGATTCGTCAGCAGTCCCAGCGCTCCGGCAAACCCGCCAGCCGCAGTGCCTGCCCCGCCAGCTGCACTTCCGATTTTCAGGAAACCCTGAACAATCTTGAGAGTATTCACTCCGATTGCCGCCGCGGGAGCTCCAAGGCCGATGACCATCATGAGCTCTTTATTGTTCCCCATCCATTGAACCAGACCCTGAAGCAGCGGCATCAACTTCTCTCCAAGCGGAACGATCAGTTCGGTCATCATTTCACGGCCGACAGCCTGGAACTGCTGTGTCAACGTACTGTATTTTACAGCAGCAACTTCTTCCATAGTCTGCTTGGTCATGTCGAATTGACTTCGGGTGCTCCCGAGCGCAAGGACGGCTTCGCTGCCAATAGCCGAGAACTGACTGCCGAATAGCTCTCCAGCAAGTTGTGCTTGTTTTACAGGATCTTTAATTTCCTTTAACTTCTGAATCACTTGCTCCATCGCTTGCTTGCCGGTAAGTGAACCGTTCGACAGCCCCTTGAAAATCTTCTCTCCGCTGCCAAGTGTTTTCTGCAGCTCCAGCATGGCTTTCTTCGCAGAATCTCCGCCCGCTTTTAAATCTTTTGTCAGGGTGTCAGCTACAGTCTTTCCCGCCACTTTCAGAAGTTGAGCGTATTCAGCCGAACCTGCACCGCCCTTTACAAGCGCTGCGCTGAACTTGTCCAACTGCTCTGGCGCAAACAATTCGTATATAGAGGCGCTTACTGAGTCAGAGTCACTCATTATTGCTGTACTGAACTCTTTCACTGCATCAGCTACACCTCCAAGCGAAGAGGCCCCATTTTCGATCCCTGCACTGAAGAGGCTGAACATCTCATTAGCTGAATAGCCCATTTTGTCAAAATACACACTATACTCACTTGTCGTATCAAGTAGTTCACCAGATCGGTCCAAGCCCTTCTGTGCCCCTTGAGCCATCAAGTTATAAGCTTGCTCGGAGTTAATGCCAAACCGCTGCATCATCGCATCCACTGCTTTTAAGGAATCAGGCAGCTCTCCTTTAAAAACATCCCGGTAGGTAATCGCATTCTCCGTAGTTTTCTCAAGCTCATCCCCACTTTGCTGCAATACTTTTTTAACCAGCGCCAGAGAGTCACCTAAATCCTCAAAGCCTTTACCATAGTTCTGGCGATAAAGACTGTTAGAGATTTCCTCCATATCCTCCATCTGCTCTGTTGTCATTCCTGTCGATGCCTGCAATTGGGCCATAGCATCAGCGGATTCATTGATTCCGGTCATAATTTTCTTAAGAGGTTCGACACCTGATTTCAATTCAGAGAATAGTTCCTGCTGTCCCTTCATGCCTTCCAAAATGTGGCCAAGTTTAGAAGCACTCTCGCCTAATTCTCCAACTGAATCTTCCGCTGCGTCCGCATCTCGCCGCACATTATCAAAACCTGAAATTCGTGATAACTCCCGAAGAACCCTTGCAACATCTTCTATACTGTCCTCTGCTTCTCCCACCGACCGGCGAAAGGAGGCAGATACAACGGCATTCAATTGATAAACAATATTATAACTATTAATTGCACCACTCGACCCTGCCACGAATTATTTCCTCCTTCCCTTAATCCGGGTAACCCGCTCCACCCATTCTGCCATTTCGCAAAGGGGCAGCGAAAGAAAATACGGAATGGGTGTGTAGGTAAACATGGCCAGAAGGGCGGCGAGATCCTTGACCTCCTCGCCACCCCCACAGCCTACAGCAGCAAAAAACTTTGTGCCCGCAAAGTCAGCTTAGTGAAATCCTTTGCCGGAAGCGCACGGATTAATCCGACATGAACGCCGGCGGCCTTTGCTACAATGTAGGCCTGATAGGCTTTATTCGTCTCCTTAACCAATTCAGTGCCACCATGTCTTGCCGCTTCAGCTTGATATTGACGGTCACAGGCAAGAATATCCACGCCGGTCAACTTGTCGAAATCAATGGTCAAAGTTTCTACAGTATTTCCTTCAAAAGTGACAGGCCGGGCGAAAGTATATACTTCCGCCAAGTCCTCCTCGATTATTTCATTTTCCATTGTTTATCCCTCCCTTATCACAACGCCAAATTTCTTTTAGTAATTTCAAGATAATCTTTGTCAAACACTCTGTGGACATAGTTATATTTGTCGATCTCCAATATACGCTCACCGTTGAGTTCCACCATTAGATAACTAACCGAGAAATTATTCGTAGTCTCCATAGTTGTCGCAGGTTCAAGATTGCCTAGTGACAGCCCCAGTGGTCTTGCACGTACTGTGATCTTTAGCGCGGATTCATTATATTCAGCAGTGGAGGTATTAAACGTCTGAATTGATGCGCGCAGGGTTAGCATATGAACCTTAGGAGCCATTAGTTCAACTGCTTCCTTTTCCATCGTACGCCATTTGAGGGACAGATTCATTACACCGGTATGTCCTGGAGAAGGAGCCTCTATTTCGCCCGAGATTCCTCCGCCTTTGATTGTTTCCACCAGATAAGTAATCTCTGGCAACGTAGCAGTAGCTGTACCCAAATATCTATCCTGATCACTCAAGAAAACTGAATAATCGATAATACGTTCTGATCTATTAGGCATGTTTTTCCTCCTTTAGGCTGTCAATGCAGCCAAATAAGTTGTGTCGTATTCAAGCAGGAATGAGATCTCCTGTGCAGGACCTGGTGGAGTGATATATAAATGGAAAGTAATTTTACCGGACATCAGGTCAGTGGCCTGATTTTCGGAAGCATTAAATTCCACACGACCGCCAAGCAGCGCACCGGATGCCACGAGACCGTTCAGCCAAATATTTACCGAGTCCGTGACTGCAGCGATCAACCGCTTGTTCATCGGATCATCAACCTTTTGCATATAGGTCAGAATCAAGCTGTTTCCGATCCAATTAAACATACGGCGAGCCGGAATAAAGCCGTCTTTCGGATCGGTCGTCCCCGGGAATGAACCTGTGTTGTTCCCCCAGGCTTTCCATCCGCTCGTGCCAAGATTAAGGGCTGTCATAATTCCGAGACTGTTCATATAGCTCACTTGATCGATCCCTAAATACAAGCTCGTCCCATTGGAAAGTGCAGTACCATCGGCTTGAAGTGCTTTATTAGATGGCGATACAAAAGGTACTCCGCCATAGCTCCCATCTGTTGCTGCGATTAGTCCTGCCAGCTGTGTAGAAAAATGATACTGATTATCTCCCATTGTAAGCATGGGGTAGGAGGCAATTTGGAGAGTTCCATTATAGCTATTCTCGGACTTCCAGGTTCCGGCATCGCTATAAGCCTGAGCCGGATCAATATCGGTCAGCGCCATTGCCTTGAAGTTGCCGTTAATGTTGCTGGCTTTGGCTCTCATCACTGCTGCTACTGAAGGGAAATGAGACCATCCAGGTGCAAGCAGTAAATCTGGGAGAATCCCGAAACGCGGATACACTTGGTTAATCAACTCAAAACCGGTGTATTCCCCAGATGATGTAAGACCACCGATCACATCAACCAAGTCTACGGCACTTGGGTTAATCCGGTCATAACCTACAGAGAGCTGTGCTACATTAGCTGAAATGTTTCCACCAGCTTTCACCGAGATCACTACATGGCCGTTATCATTAAATGCGGCAGTAAAGTCGACACCAGCTACGTATGTTGATGTTCCGTCAGACGATTTGACCGTGAGCGTTGGCAACAGTATCCCCTCAGACGTCAGCGTAACTGCACGGTTATTTACAGTGACGGCTTCCGGCGGTACCGTTGTCTTATGCACTGTAGGATCCAGGACATTAACCATAATCAACGGGGCTTTCTGATATAACACGAAATGGGAGTAGATAAGTTCACAGAGAGTATAGTTCTTCCAATCATCACTATAGCCAAACGCGGCTACAGCTTCAGCATAAGTGTAAGCCAGCACTGGAGTATTCACCGGTGCAGCTGTTGAAGCCAGATTAACAGGAGCCGTCCCTACTGCAAACGGAATTCCGCTCATTGCCTCTGTGGGTGCCAGGACTGATGTTGGTTGTTCGATAATTGTTACACCATGTTTATAGACCATTAATTATTCCCCTTTCCTAAAAGCCTTTGATATGCTGCATACTCTGCTGTACCGGACTGAACAATACGTTCCTGCACTGCATTCATCCCATTAACCGGTACGATAAGTTCTTCTACATCCGGCTGTTCCACAATCAGTGGTTGCAAATAAGCAGGAATACCGGCCCGAAAGACAGTTGACTGCAGCAAACGTCCACCTGGCAAGTTCGGGCCAAGATAGATTTTTACTGAATCCAAATTTTCTTTCACCGTTACCACTTGCTCCTCCTGCAATTTAACATTATTTTTAGTTCGACTCATATTTTTACCTCCCGTTTAATTTGCGGTAAAGTCCATGTGGTAATGACTTCACCAACCCATTCGAGCATTGGCTGTTCCTCAATAAGTTTCCATTTCCAGCTATCATTAATAGCGAATTTCTTTTCCAGGATACCTTTCCGCATAAGCAGTATACGTACCCGCTCCATCAGGTTTAATAAATCAATAAATCCTGAATTATCCCGCGGCCGAGTCCTAAAAAGGAGTTTAATCTGGGATTGTATATTATCCTTACCTCCCTCCCCCTCAAATGGTCGGATGATAATGAACGGATATTCGGGATCCTCCTGACTATCTGCAGAATTCGGCGGCAAATCACCTAAATATACATTTGGAACCGCAAATGCATCATCAACCAGCTCATTTTCCAAAAAGGTTTGAATCGCCTTGATCAACAAAAATATCGTCACATCATTTCCCCTTTCGGTAAACACTTCCACTCATAACCACTGCCTGATTATTATGAATTTATTTCATACCCTTTAGAACAGATTAGCTTTAGTAGTCATATCAACCTCCACCTCCTTACAGCCAAGCCGGTTAAGCACATGCTTTAAAATGTCTTTCTATACATACAGGGCATTCGCTAGACAAACTCTCTTATTTCATTAACAAGAGGGCTTATTTTTCTTTGAGCCCGTTGAATATACTCACTTACGCTACCGGCTGAAATTCCAAGCATCTCAGCTATACAAGCATGGGAAAATCCTTCTCCATGCGCCATCATATAGCATTCTCGCTCCCTTTTACTCAATGGCTCTAAAGCATAATCAAGCAATGAACGCCGATCATCTGTAAATGAGTCACTTCGATTAATAGCATCGCTACTGGTAAACAACTGCATTCGTAACGGTTCCAGTAATATTTCACGTTCATATCCGGCACGACGCTCTATCCCCCTTCTATTTCCCGGACGCCTACCTGTGGTCAGCCACTCAATAATGTATTTGCAGTCACTTACCATTCCAGAAATGATTTTCCGGTCATCAGCATCGGCGTTCACATAAGCACATTCGGCTACCTTCAAAGTATTCTGATAATCTGAAAGCATGCCCTCAAGTTCCCTGGTATACGGCAGGGCTGGTTTTTCGGTCCGTACTGTAGTCATCCTTATGCTCCTTTTATGAGAAAAACTAATCATATTTTGTATTTGTAACGTTGTTATACGAACTAATTGAGCACTTATCATTGTATAAATGCGCTTTGTTCATATATCAAACAATTTAAATAAATATGATCTACAATACTCAATATCGTATTTTCCATCAATAATATACTCATTTTCGTATTTAGTCAATTGATTATTGCGAAAAAATACGATATTGAGCATTTACTTATAAAAAAAAAACCTCTATAATGAATTACATCTTAGTAGAAAGAACATTCTGATGATATGAGGAGGACTTGACAGTGCGGAGGGCTGAAGTCTTAAAGAAACTGATCGAGGAAACCGGCCTGAACACAAAAGCATTTGCTGAAAAAGCGGGGATTCCTTATACTACGCTCAGATCAATGTTAATGCGCGGGGTAGGTGGTGCTTCAGTAGATAATGTCATCAAAGTATGCCGTGCTCTAGGAATTACAACTGAAGAAATGGATCGTTTGGCATTTAGACCTGATGAAGAAGTTGTTTCCCACTCGATTCACGAGCTTGCTGAGTTTGAAGCTTTTATTAACAATCCAGAACACAGCCTATTCTTTAAGGACTACCTAGGTGCTCCAGAAGAAAGAAAACGGGAAATGCTTACCTTCTGGAATTTTATTAAAGACCTGGAGAAGAAAAAAACAAATGATCAGTAATAACAACTAGTAAGCATAATCACACATAATCGTGGTGCCAGCCGACGAGCTGGTTTCACGCATCCATATATACGAACATACATTCCCACAACGGAGGCCCATTATGTTTATACATTACAAAAAAACTCATTTAGAGCAATTCATTGAACATATTTATTTAGATCACCACATTACGAGCCCAGAGCAAATTACAATTCATGATCTTTCCATTGAACTAAACATAAATGTACAATATTCCCCTATCAGTAGCCGTGCTTATGAGTCAGTCTCAGGTATGCGATGTATTCTTCTGGATAACCGGATATCTCCAATCAGACAACGCTTTGATTTCTTACATGAGCTCTGTCACATGCTTCGGCACGTTGGTAATCAGATCGTACTTCCCAATCAATTTGTTAAAGCTCAGGAAGAAGACGCTCAAAAATTTGTACTCTATGCGACAATGCCGTATTTCATGATAAGAGCATACGTATTATCAGATGATTACAATCAGGCAATCCATCAACTCTCGAGCATCTTCGGAGTCCCTAGAGAAATGGCTAAGTTAAGGTTTGATCAAATCTTACGCCGTGAATATGAAGGCGAATTATTATCTGGCAGAACATTGCATAATAAATTCAAGAAAAACCCAAACATACAGAGTAACCATGTTAAAGAGACAAAAGTATTGGCGTATTATGACCCCTACAGCAATTTTGATGGGCCTGACCAACTAATTGTTTGTTTAGATTATAAGACTTTAACTACACAATATGAAGTTGTTATTCCTATGGATGAACGGTTCCAAGAAATTGAACTAGAGGCCTTAAATGATATCATTGTGGAATCAACTACAAGCGGGGACTTAATTTGTTTTGATGGACAATTAACACTCCAAGTGCACCAACTTGTCTACAGATACGGATATTCCAAAAGAAATTTTGTACTTCATATGAGGGATATCGTTCAGCTCCTCGAAACAGATCGAAGATCTTTAGAGAAGTTTAATTAGTATAAGCATGATCCTTCCGTTAAAATATACCAAAATCAGGACCACCCGTCCAACGGGTGGTTTGCTCTAGGGGTATAACCCCTCGTTGCCAAACTGCGCCTAAAGACGCT
>NZ_JBYTDQ010000024.1:0-28199 GCF_058791575.1 Paenibacillus sp. EB106-06-01-XG199
GTTGCTCCAGCCTCTCCGGTTGCTCCTGTTACTCCGGTAGCTCCCGTTACCCCAGTTGCTCCAGCCTCTCCGGTTGCTCCTGTTACTCCGGTAGCTCCCGTTACCCCAGTTGCTCCAGCCTCTCCGGTTGCTCCTGTTACTCCGGTAGCTCCCGTTGCCCCAGTTGCTCCAGCCTCTCCGGTTGCTCCTGTTACTCCGGTAGCTCCCGTTACCCCAGTTGCTCCAGCCTCTCCGGTTGCTCCTGTTACTCCGGTAGCTCCCGTTACCCCAGTTGCTCCAGCCTCTCCGGTTGCACCTGTTACTCCGGTAGCTCCCGTTACGCCAGTCGCTCCAGTTGCTCCGGTAGCTCCCGTTACACCAGTCGCTCCAGCCTCTCCGGTTGCTCCTGTTACCCCGGTAGCTCCCGTTACGCCAGTCGCTCCAGCCTCGCCAGTTGCTCCCGTCACTCCGGTAGCTCCCGTTACGCCAGTCGCTCCAGCCTCACCCGTCGCCCCAGTCGCCCCGGTCTCACCCGCGCCCGTTGCTCCTGTTGCACCAGTAGCTCCGGTTGCTCCTGGTAGTCCTGTTGCGCCCGTTGCTCCAGTCGCCCCAGTCTCGCCAGCACCCGTTGCTCCTGTTGCGCCGGTTGCTCCTGTTGCACCAGTTGCTCCTGTCGCACCGGCAGGCCCGGTTGCTCCGGTTATTCCGGCAAAATCCCCCAACAGTTCAGCGGATACCAGCCGGTGTGCAGTTACTAATTGGCCGGTACTGCTCTTCCCCCACAACGAAACCTGGATTGGATCGTCTGCGGGGCTTTCACTCGGGGTTACGAAGATAAATTCAAAAGCATCCAAATTGGCAAAGTAGTTGGAAGTTATTACTTGATTTGCAGCAACGTTGATAGATTCACTGACATACAGATTCCGCACTCCACCCAGCAAGTAATAACCTTGAACAGTCACTGTCGAAGCCTCAATACTACTGCGGTTATCAATTCTGACGGTAATCTGCTGAGTCGGTCTCACACCGCCAACCATGTTGTTTTCTATCGGTCCTGTGGACAAAAAAACCATTACCCTACCACTCCTTCTAAAATAGATTTCGATTGTGCGTTTCCTGCTGATTCCCCCTTCTCCCAGTACGCCGGTCTCGTTGCCATAATTTTATGGCTTGGACTATTCAATCCAGCGCATACTGAGTGATTTATATACTAATATTCCGGCCCTCTCCTGACGGTGTGGACGTAAGCTGCACTCTTCATAAACAGGGCTTGGCATTCTGCCGAAACAGATGTCCGCCCAAAGCCGCCCACAAGGACTTCCGGCGCTGCCTGTTGAAACCACAAAGAGACTGTTCCGCAGCCCCAGTCGGCTTCAGCACAGTCTCTTATCGCAATACAGCACATTTTCAGTTCACATACATTCCGGCCTGCTGCGTACTCCCGTCAGCAGCTTACTCGGTCCATCCTAATCCTCACTTAACAGATTCTCCAGACTGTCATCCTTCAATGGATCTTTAGGGTTGAACTCGGGATAAATATACTCCTCGTGCTTAAAAGAATACCCGGTAGCCGCGATATCCAGCATCCGGTTCAGCCGCTGCGTCTCGCTGCGCAACGCCTCCTTCAGCTCCTTCTCCCCGGAGAGGATCTGCAGGTACAACTGCATCCGCGGACGGTCACCCGAGTCGCGCGGCTCGATCGAAACCGTATTGGGATCATATTGGTCCATGATTTGCGGGGAGAGCGGATATATTGAATCTTCTGCGGTAGGATAAAATTCCGAGAAATGCCCCAGCCCCGGAGCCATGTTGGGGAGCTCCAGGATGCCGTCAACCACCGGCAGTGCCAGTGCCTGCTTGAATAAAATCGTCAAAAACTCCTTCGATTGCAAAAATTTCCAGACCTTTACCGCTGCCTCGCGGTTGGAGGCGGCACTGTTCACAACAAGCGGAGAATGTGGAATCATCATCAAGGCTCCGGCACCCTTTTGGGCTGCTGATGTTACCGGCGGCAAAGCCACTGCCCAGTCATCCTTTGGCATATATTCCTGCAATTTCACATAATCTTTGCTCGTTACGTACATCATCCCAATATTGCCATCGGCGAACTGCCGCAAGGCGCTGTTGCGCTTCAGCAGGGTTTCTCCCGGATACAGGCTGCCCTGTGCCTTCATATCCAGCAGCATCTGCAGCCATGGGGCATATCCGCTCAGATCATAGCGGCCGGTGCGGTAATTATAAAGATAAGTCCCGCTGTAGGTACTCGACATCTCAAGTCCCGTCTGCAGACTATACTGGCTGTCTCCCGCCGGCAGGCCAAATCCGTATTTATTTACACCGACCCCGGCCTGGCTGATCTTCCCGGCGAACCGCTCCATATCCGCAAACGTAACGGGCGGCTGCTCCGGATCAAGACCGGCATTGCGGAACAGCTGCTTGTTGTAAATCAACCGTACCGTCTCAATACTGGAGGGCATAAAATAAATGCCGCCCTTATACAACGAGCTGTCCGCAAAGTCTCTCGCCCAAACCGGGAACCTGTCTAAATCGCCGGTATTCAGAAAAGAAGATAATTCGGCCAGATACCCCTTCTCCACATACGTTGCCAGCCAGCCATTATCGACGCTGAACACATCCGGCCCTTGACCTGATGTCATCAGCATGTTCAGTGTATCCCCATAGACATCTGTTGAAAGATTCATGATTATAATCTCAATGTGGTCCGGATTGCTCTTATTGTATTGATGGATCGCATTCTTCACTTCCAGGTTCTCCGTCCAGTCATATAGTGCAATTCTGATCTGGGTAACCGGGACTGCCTCAGAGGCAGGTTCGGAAGCGAAATCAACCAGCAGCGGACGGTCATAAGCAATGGCATAGGCCACAAGCCCGCAAAGGACCAAGGTAATTCCAAGGAAGAGGATTCGTTTCACCGTGCACCTCCTGCGTTGACATCAAGACTTATCGCGTTTTACAATGGATACCAGCTATTGGGTTAAACTCATTCAGCATTTAATATATTCCAATAATATCCGTTAAATGGCAAGCGAAGAATATTCACAGGGCCAGAGGAGGACTCAAATGAAAAAACTATTTGATACTCTCTCCAAAACTCTCTTCCTGTACAATTTCAGCATCCGCAGCCGGCTCATCCTCTACTTTCTCTTTCTTGTCCTTCTCCCGACGACTATCATCTCTATTACCGTTTACAATAAATCGGCGGATATCATCACCCGTAATGTCAATACATCGATTGAGAACAATCTTAATCTTGTACAGGATAATCTCGCACAGCGCTTCGAGAGCGCCAACAATTCCATGGTCTCCCTTTACCTCAATACCGAATTCGCAGATTTGATCTCTTCCAACCGGCCCACCGACAGCACCGGCATTATCAATGAGTTGGCTGCCCTGAACAAAATGCTGGAGAACTTCCCTGCAAACGGGACCTCGGGAAGCAGCTTCGTCCCTATGCTGTATATGCTGAACCGCCCGGAATATACCCAATACAACTTCTCCAGACGGGTCTTTAATATCGACCAGATCTCACTGAAGCCATGGTATCTCGGCATACCGGCCAGATCCGATTTCACAGTGGTCGGCCTAAGCTCGCTGGACTCCCGGTTTACGCTTAAATTCGCCAAACGTCTGTTTGGCATACGGCATGCCCAGCTGCCTTATGTCGGGCTGCTCACCATTGATATTCCCGTGACGGAATTCAGCACATTGCTGGAGCACTATAAGCCAACGACGGGCAGCAGAATTTATATTGCTGACCAGACTGGAACCATTGCCATCAGCCCTGAGGAGACCCTGATCGGGCAGAACATCAGCACACAGGATTATTACGGTAAAATGGCTGCCGAACCCGCAGACCCCGACATCTTTCATTCCTTCGATCATGTGATTCAGGGCGAGAATATGCTCGTGAGCTACAAAAAAATAAAAGCCACCGGCTGGACCATTCTTTCCATCTCGCCCATAAGTGAACTGAATGGAGAATTGGCCTCGTTCCGGCGGGTGATGTATGTCGTCATCGGCATATGCATGCTGGTATCCCTGATGATGGCCCTGCTGCTGTCGGAGAACATCTCTGCTCCTATACGCAAATTCATCCAGTCGATGTCACATGCCGAAAGCGGGAATTTCAACATCATCATCCGCTACCGGCGCAAGGACGAATTTTCCTATCTGTTCAACCGTTATAACAAGCTGCTGCAGCAAATCAAAGCACTGATCGACAAGCTCTATGTCACTGAACTGCGTAAGAAAGAGGCCGAACTAAAGACATTGCAGGCCCAGATCAATCCCCATTTTCTTTATAACACCCTGGATTCGATCAACTGGCTGGCCATCAATCATGATGTCCCCGAGATCAGCCATATGGTGACCTCCTTATCCGACTTCTTCAGGTACAGCCTCAGTAAGGGGAGGAATATTATCCCGCTGCGGGATGAACTGAAGCAGGTGGAGAGCTATCTGGAAATCCAGCAATTCCGCTTTCAGGATAAACTCGCCTATGAGCTGGAGAAAGCCGACCCCCGGCTGCTGGAGGAATGTCTCGTGGTGAAACTAAGTATCCAGCCGCTCGTGGAGAATGCGATTATTCATGGGATCCAGCAGCGGCGGGGGAAGGGTACAATCCGCATAAGAGTGGACTCTTCCCATGATATCCTTTGCATATCGGTTTTTGACGACGGCGTAGGGGCGGACCCGGAGAGGCTGAACCAGCTGCTTACCGATCAGCAAGGTAACCAGTCATATGGCATCCGCAATGTGCATATGAGAATCCAGCAGTTTTTTGGCGAGTCCTACGGCATCCGTTACTATGCCAACACCGAAGATCAGGCAGGCCTGCTGGCTGTGATCCGGTTTCCGGTCGTTACTACTTGGGATGAGGTGATTGAAGATGTTGACGATGATCATAGCGGATGACGAGCCGTTTATCCGCCGCAGTCTGATCCACGGGTTCAAGTGGCAGGAGGAGTTCGGGCTTGAGGTCATCGGTGAGGCGGCAGACGGCGAGGAGGCCTATGAATTATGTATGAAGCATACTCCGGATATTCTGTTCACCGATATTATGATGCCCTTTCTGAACGGCCTTCAGGTCGCCGAGAAGCTGAAGGCCGCCGGTTGTCTAACCAAAATCATCATCATTAGCGGCGCGCAGGATTTCTCCTATGCCCAAAGTGCGATGAAGGTTAATGCCGAAGGTTATATTCTAAAGCCGGTTAAACTCGGTGAAGTCAAAGACATCTTTCATAAAGTCATTGCCCGGATTCACCACGAAAGAGATAACCAGCTGAATTTGAATCAGTTGAAGAAGCAGCTGCACGACAATATGCCGCTGATCCGCGAGAAATTCCTGCAGAACCTGATTGCCGGACTATACCGCAATGAAGGGGAGATTTGGGAGAAGGTCGACTATTTCGCCCTTCCTTTTAAACGAAATGACCCACTGTCGGTAGGTGTATTGCAGCTTGACGATTACGGGGCGGCAGTAGACAAATTCACGGAGGAGTATAAGCAGCTGCTCTATTTCTCCATCCAGAATATTATGAGCGAATGCCTGAATAGCCACCCCTGCGGAATCGGATTTGTAGCCAGCGAGAATGAGTTTATTATGATCTTTTGTCCGGGGGAGGAGCCTGCATCAGACTCCATCTCAAGCCTCTGCGAGCAGATTATCGCCAGTATCAAAGAGTATCTGCGTCTTGACGCCTCGATTGGCATCGGCAGAACCTGTAGGCTCGCCGGACAAATCGAGAACTCCTATAAAGATGCGTTGGCCGCGCTGGCTTACAAATTTTATACCGGCCATGCTTCCATTCTCCATATCAAGGATATTCAGCCGGATACGGAAACGCTGCAGAGCACTTTTTTTTATAAATTCCATGCCCAGCTGATGAATGAGCTCAAAGCAGGCCATACGGACAAAGTAATGGAGCTGCTGGAAACCCTGTTCACCATGCTTGAAGGGCCCAAGCTGCAAATCGGTTATGTACAGAGCATCTGTGCGGAGATCATCTTCACTTCTGCAAGAGCCCTGTATGAAATTGATGAGGAAATCGAACGGGTGCTGAATGACCGGATTACCATCATGGATACACTCTATATCCAGAAAAATATTGCCGGACTCAAAAGCTACATGCTCTCTCTTTTTCATGATTTAAGCGCATATGTGGCAGGCAAAAACACCTCAAAGAACAGCAGAGCCATCAACAAAATCCGGAGTATCGTGCAGGAAGGGTATGCCCAGGAGCTATCCATCTCCAGGATTGCAGAGGAGGTCTTTCTGACCCCCAACTATATCAGCCTGATCTTCAAAAAAGAAACCGGTGAAACGATCACGGACTATATCACCAAAATCCGCATGGGCAAAGCCAAAGAGCTGCTGCAGACTACAGATCTGAAAGTGATGGAAATTTCCGAAAGGGTGGGCTATGAGAACCCCCATTATTTCAGCACCGTGTTCAAGAAAACCGTGGGCGTCCACCCGCTCAAATACCGGTCTGACCAGGAAGAGATGCCGTAATCCGGCTATTTATAAATATAGGATTTCACACCTATCCTGGAAAAAATGGTGTTTCTGGCACCCTTGTTCTCCGGCGTAGGGACAGCCGCCCTCATCGCTAATCCACTAATATAGGCAAAGTTGGGATGCAGCGCCTCGTCGGTAAAATAAGCAGAAGTCCGGCTTCCCGGCACTCTGTGCCGGTTGAGTGCGGCAATCATTTGCGCCGAGCTTTTGATGCCCAGCCCATGCCCGTAGTAGCGGTCATCGCCAAGCATGATCGCATTCTCCCCCTGCCATTCCGGCTTATCCGGGTTATGGTCGGGATTCTTGAAATAGACCACATCTCCTGGCAGCATATCAGACTTCTCGAAGGTAGTAATCATCTGCAGATTGCTGTCATAATTCCAGTCCCACAGGAAGATGTCTCCGAAATGCCGGTCAAAGGCGGCGTCCCCGATCGCCCCGATCGTCGCTTTATAAAGAATCATCACCATAGCCATCGCGCATTCGAATGCATAGAGAGATCCGTTCTCAAAAATATCATTGATTGCCGCCGAGGGTGCGGCACCTTCCTTCAACTGAAATCCGCCGTTGTCCGTACGGGTCCAATACCTTGGATTGCAGCGGGAGTTCTTAAAGTTGGAAAATTCAGTTCCGCCGGCATTCATGGATTCCGCCGCCGCGATAATTCCCGCCCGCATGCTCCGTTCAAACGACGGATCCCCGGGTCCATATCCAATCCCCATTCTGCTCTGCCCCTTTCATCTTAAGTTCACAAAATATAGGTTATTGTACGTGTCGGGACTTCGGTTGGTGCAGAGCAGCTGAAATTTATCGAGATAAACTTCAGGCGCTTTATTCGGAGCTGCCGGCTTCCTCCAGAAACCAGCGGTTCACCCGTGCGGTCTCTTCGGTCAGGATATCCAGATAGATGGAGGTCCGGTAATCGGTCTCCTTGAGGCTTTTGCCCGTAATCTCGGCGATCCGGTTCAGCCGGTACATTAATGTGTTGGTATGGATATGCAAAAATGCGGCGGACGCCTTCAAATTGCCGTTGAACGACAAGTAGACGGTGATCGTTTTCAGAAAATCGCTTTTGTGTTCACGGTCATGCTCCTTCAGCGGATACAGCAGTGCGCTTCGGCGGGTCATGCTGCGTTTCTGCTCCATAATGGCCGGAATATACGCCCAGAAGCCGATTTCCTCATACAGCAGCAGCTCGCGGGCATGATAGGGCAGCAGCTTTTTAAGCTCCAGAATGGACAGGGCCTCCCGGTAGGCGACAGCAGCAAGGGTATACTCCCGGTATCCCGGACTGCAGCCTGCCGCTAGCGTACAGCTTTCGCTTTTGCCCATATCGCGGATCAGCTTGTGCACGAATGAAGCCAGCCTCTCTGTCCCTTCTACCGGAAAAAGAAACGAAAACAAAATAATCAGCCGGTTCTGCTCCGACGTCAATAACAGCAGGCGCTGCCCGGCATAGGTGTCCATCATCTGGCGAAACCTCAACAGAAAATGCCCGTCGATCACCCGGTTGCTCTCCAGCACGCCGATATAGTAGCTTTCCGGCAACAGGATCGCCCCGTTCTCCGCTTCCTGACGGATGCGCGGCTCATTTTCATAATGCGAGGTCAGCAGCTTCCAGAAGAAATCTTCATGTGTCTTGTCCTGCTTCATCTTCCATCCGCGCTGCTTCAGCAGATAACGCCCGGCGATGCCGGCGGCCTTCTCCACAATGCTCTCCGCATGGCCTGAGGCCAGATTGCCCCGGTCCACAACCCAGATATAACCGAGGATTTCCTGCTGGTGTCTGATGCACATGGCAAGCCGGGGCCCCAGCCCAACCTCCATAACCGCCGGAATGCGGATTGGATGTGCGGCGTTCTCCAGCTGATGCATTACGCCCTTTTTTCGAAGGCCAATAATGACTGTATTCGGAACACGTTTGCCGATGATGGTGGAGATGCGGGCCGGGTCGCTTTCAAACTCATGGGAGCTGTAGCCGATGACATGGTGGTTGCTGTCTTCAATCGTTACCTGCGACTGAAGGGACTCGCTGAGGGTATCCGCCAGGGATTCCATGCTGTCAAAAAAACGGTCAAATATTGGCTCTGAATCTGTCATATTCCCACCCCAACCTGAAGAATAGCCGAATTTGCGCTATAGAGTGATTACATTATAGTACTCCGAGCAGCGGCTGACTATAGGATGATGAAAGAAAACCTAACATGTCCCAACAAAAACAGCCCGGTAATTTCACCGGACTGCTTAAGATTGACCTTTTGCTCTTTTTTCGGTTCTATATTAGATCAGAGTGAACTTTTGTTCTAATGCTTTCTCTACCGTGAAGTACTCTTCCCCGAGTGCTTCCGCTACAGCTTGGCAGGTGATCTTTCCATTGGCCACGTTGACACCGCTCTTCAGACCGGCATCGTCCTCAATCGCCTGGAATACCCCTTTATTGGCAATTTGCAGCGCATAAGGAACTGTAACATTGGTTAATGCAATCGTTGAGGTTTTGGCTACAGCGCCCGGCATATTCGCTACCGAATAGTGCAGTACACCATATTTCTCAAATACCGGATTATCATGTGTGGTGACCCGGTCGATGGTTTCAACGATACCGCCCTGGTCAATCGCCACGTCAACAATGACCGAGCCCGGCTTCATCGACTTAACCATTTCTTCAGTGACCAGCTTCGGAGCTTTCGCACCCGGGATCAGCACTGCACCAACCAGCAAATCCGCTTCAGCAACCGCCTTGGCAATGTTGTAAGGATTGGAGATTAGCGTATTAATCTGTGCGCCGAAGATATCGTCCAGCTGGCGGAGTCTGTCTGCGCTGAGGTCAACAATCGTCACTTCCGCGCCCAGGCCAATCGCCATTTTGGCTGCATTTGTGCCGACTACCCCACCGCCGATAATGCTGACCTTGCCTCTGCTGACGCCGGGAACACCTGAGAGCAGAATGCCTTGTCCGCCGTAGTTCTTTTGCAGAAATTGTGCCCCGAGCTGCACGGACATCCGTCCGGCCACTTCACTCATTGGCGTAAGCAGCGGCAAGGTACGCTCATGGACAACTGTCTCATAGCCGATGGCGAAGGCGCCTCTTTCTTTCAATGCGGCGGCGAGGGACGGTTCCGGGGCAAGGTGCAGATAGGTGAAAAGGATGAGACCCGGGCGGAAGTAGCCATATTCGCTTTCCAGCGGTTCTTTCACCTTCATCACCATTTCGGCGTCTGCCCATACGGCAGAAGCTTCGGCGATCAGCTCCGCTCCGGCGGAAGCATAGTCTTCATTCAGAAATCCGCTGCCTGCTCCGGCTCCGGCTTCCACCAGTACTTTATGTCCTTCGGCTACCAGGCTGACTACTCCGGCAGGGGTAATGGCTACGCGGTTCTCATTGTTTTTGATCTCTTTGGGTACACCAATAATCATCGTTAATCGCTCCCGTCTTATGTGTTTCTCTTATGTAAAGAATTATAACATGTGATTTCTCGAGACAATTTGGTGAAAAATAAAAACTTTATCTGCCATGATTGTGTTTTTACACAATGAAGGTGATGGACATCCGTTGATCATTTTACCAAAGCATTGGTGTATATAGCAAACCAGTGAATCCCGCGCACAAAAAAAGACACCAGCTCAGGTGTCTTTCGTACTAAATTATTTTGTTAAGAAGATGGGTAACATGCCGGTCATAGGAAGGATTTAAGAGAAAATCATATCTAATGTTATGTTTAATAACATGATTTACTTAGATAATACAGCCAGTACCGTTTCCAGTACAACATTCACCCCTTTTTCGCAATCTTCATAGGAAGTAAGTTCTTCTTCACAGTGGCTTTTCCCGTTCACGCTGGGCACAAAAATCATTGCCGATGGCAGAAACCCGGCCACAAACTGCGCGTCATGCCCTGCTCCGCTGGCCATCTTTTTACTGCTGTAACCCAGTCTCGATGCTGCCTGCTGAGTCAAAGCACAGATCTCCGGATCGAACCACACAGTATCGCGGCCCCACAGCTTGGTCTTGGACACCGAACACTCCAGCAGCTCTTCGGGCAGGCCGCCTATGATATGCTCAACTTCACGTACAATATCCATATCCTTATGTCTAGCCTCGACGGTAAAAATCACCTTATTAGGAATCACCGTATGAATATTAGGCAGCACGTTCATTCTGCCCATCGTATAAACTAACTCCGAATCCAGCACACCCAGCTTGCTCCGCAGCTCTGCAATCAGGCCGGTGGCGGCAAACAAGGCATCCTTGCGCATATCCATCGGCGTAGTTCCGGCGTGATCCGATTCACCCGTCACTTCAATCTCATAGCAGGCCATGCCTACGACACAGTCAACCAGGCCAATGGCGAGATTTTCTCGCTCCAGCACAGGTCCCTGCTCGATATGCAGCTCCAGATATGCAGTTGCTTCCTTGATCCGGTTCGCAGCCTCTCCCGCATAGCCGCTCGCTTCCAATGCCTCTCCAAAGGTCGTCCCTTCCGGGTCCTTTTTCTTCAGCATTTCCGTCTTGCCGAACTTCCCGGACAATACGCCGGACGCCATCATCGAAGGCTCGAAGCGCGCACCCTCCTCATTGGTGAAATTCATCACCGTCACCGGCAGCCGGGGCTTGATGTCATGGTCAACCAGAGTGCGTACCACTTCCAGGCCGGCTATGACGCCAAGCACACCATCGAAGCGTCCGCCCTTCTTGACCGTGTCCAGATGTGAGCCAATCACCACAGGCGGCCCTGCTTCCGTTCCTGCAAGCGTGGCGTACATGTTGCCCATATCATCCACTTTGACCGGCATACCCAGCTCTTCACAACACGCAGCGAAGTAATTCCGCACCTTCACATCCTGCTCCGACAACGACAACCGGGTAACTCCGTTATTGTCCGTACGCCCAAAATCGGCAAAGGCCTCAATCGTATTCTTCAATCTCTCACCGTTCACGAATATTTGCTTAAGCTGCATGGGCCTATCCCTCCATTTTGAACGCATACTTATACAGATACATTGCTTTCTATATATGTTATACCATTGCGTCAGATTGTCATTTTACACACTGTAATAATTATTTTTCTGAATTGTTCACGATGTGTTACAACGCCGCTAAGGAAGTCTGTTAAAATATGAGCTGTCAGCAAGGAAGACGGGCTGGCCAACCATTGTGAAAGGGGAGTAATTTTATGAACACCATTTTGCGCAGCGGCTCAGCACAGGCTGAGATCAGCACCCTCGGAGCGGAGCTTGTCAGCTTCACCAGAAAAGACACAGGCACTGAATATATATGGAGCGGCGATGCCGCCTATTGGACAGGCCGTTCTCCAGTGTTGTTCCCGATTATCGGCGCTGTCCGTAACGGAGAGATCAAGGTTGGTGGACAAGCGTATAAGCTTGCCAATCACGGCTTTGCCAGACGCAGCGAATTTACAGTCGTTGAAGCGGACGAGTCCCGTGCGGTCTTCCTTCTCACCAGCAGCGAGCATACCCTGTCCAGCTATCCGTTTAAGTTCAACCTGTATATTACATATACGCTGAACGATAGCACTCTTAAGCTGGATTACCGGGTGGAGAACATTGACGGAGGGAACATTTGCTTCCAGCTCGGCACGCATCCTGCATTTAACTGCCCGCTGGATGAGAACGGAAGCTTCAGCGACTATGTGCTCGAGTTCTCCGAGTCCGAAAACCTCGACCGGGAGTTCCTGAATGACGGCGGACTTCGGATCAGCGGTAAATCGGAGCCTGTGCTGAGGGAAGAGCGCAGCCTTCCATTATCCCATGAAATGTTCAAGGACGGCGCGCTTATTTTCCAGAATGTAACCTCCCGGCAGATCTCGCTGAAAAGCAGACTTACCGGAAAAAGCGTTGCTGTATCCTTCGAAGGCTTCCCGGATCTCGGCATCTGGCAGCCGCTGAATGCACCTTTTGTCTGCATCGAGCCTTGGCAGGGATTCGCAGACAGCGATGTCTTCGAGGGCGAGCTTTCGGAAAAAGAAGGTATTATCACCCTGTCGCCAGGAGAACATTTCGCCAGCTCACTGACGATAGAAATTAATTAATACCTGCATGCTTCATAACAGCTTTCCGTATTTCCAGCGAGAAATAGAAGGATATTTTATAGCGTGAAGCATATAAATTTTTAAAAAAAGAAGGCCGTTAGCCCACTGATGGGCTACGGCCTTCTTCGTACTTATATGCTTTTATTGACTAAGCGTTTCTCCACCTTCAATCCGCACTGTGAACGTGTGGTTATTGGAAGCTTCCTCAATTTCAGCATAAGCCCAGTGTGTCGTTGGGACGTCGGGCCAGCTTGGTGTGGTGACACCATATAACGGTCCGCGTCCGAACAGTCGATTGACAACCTTTACAGCTTCAGCGCGTGTCAGGCTACCGGTTGGACGGTACGTACCGTCCTTATAGCCGTTAAGGATGCCGGCCTTGCTTGCGGCCTCAATTTCTCTGGCGGCCCAGTGGCTAGCCGTATCCTTGAACCCGCCGGATGTAATAGCCGCAGTATCCAGCTTCTTATATCTCGATGCAACGGCCGCTATCTCTCCGCGGCTGATAGGAGCATCCGGGAGGAACAGGCCTTTATCGTTACCCTGCATCAACCCTGCCTCCTTGACGAATTGAATCGCCCCCTTCGCCCAGTGACTATCCTTCACATCCGGGTAAGTGGAAGCAGCTGGCGCAGCGGATGCGTCATAGCCAAGGTTTCTCGCCAGAATCGCGGCCATTTCCGCACGGGTAATGGAATGGTTCGGCTTGAAGGTTCCATCTGTAAAGCCGTTGATGAAGGCTTTGTGTTGGTTCAGCTGCTGCTGTTGTTGCTGCTGCGCTGCCTCTGTTGCCGCCAAATACTGCTCCCAGCCTTCCATGTTCAGAATGGTGAAGGTACTGAATTTGTTCACCTCGAACTGTAAGCCAAGTTCGCCGGATTTGTAATCAACAACCTTCGCCTTCTTCAGTTCCTTATCGCCATCACTATGCTCGATAAAGATGACCAGATTGGACAGGAATTCTTCTCTTTCCGAGAGATTGGCTGGCAGCTGCACGTCACGCAGAGGGAGCGTTAATGTAACCGGTCTACTCTGCATATTGGTCTCGATCGTCATCGGACGGGCGACAACATCAATTTGTTTGTCAGCTGCGATTTCTCTGACAATCCGCTCGATTCTTGCCCGGTCTTCCACCTCTTTGCGCAACGTCTGGTCTTTAATCGGCACTACATGAAAATATAAATCTTCAGTGAAATTATCCAGTGATAATTGTGATATGAGAATTCTTACGTTCTCCGTGAAGATCTCCATGTTCACGTTGGAGCCGCCGAGCGTCTTAATCGCATCTTTAGGAACATTTACATTAATATCCGCAACCTGATCCTTCTCATCAGGGATCATAATCCGGGCCGTATTATCCAAGGATCCGGCAATTTTCCGGACAACCTCCTCCACCCGATCCGTGGTGAAGTTGACTACATCATGCAGGATTCCACTTGAATCCTGCGTGCGTTGGATAACCGTTTCAGCCAGCACTGAACCTTGACCCAGTTGTCCCGATTCTACCTTCACAGTTATCCGCTCTGTCGACGCTGTCGCAATTGGTGCGGCTGGTACCGCCGGTTCAGCTGTCGGCGTGGCCGGTGTTGGCGTGGCCGGTGTTGGCGTAGCCGGTGTCGGCGTGGCCGGTGTCGGCGTGGCCGGTGTCGGCGTAGCCGGTGTCGGCGTAGCCGGTGTTGGCGTGGCCGGTGTTGGCGTGGCCGGTGTCGGCGTAGCCGGTGTCGGCGTAGCCGGTGTCGGCGTGGCCGGTGTCGGCGTAGCCGGTGTCGGCGTAGCCGGTGTCGGCGTAGCCGGTGTCGGCGTGGCCGGTGTTGGCGTAGCCGGTGTCGGCGTGGCCGGTGTTGGCGTGGCCGTCGGTTCTGCCGTTGGCGTAGCCGTCGGCTCTGCTGTTGGCGTCGCTGTCGGTTCTGCCGTTGGCGTCGCTGTCGGTTCTGCCGTTGGCGTTGCTGTTGGCGTTGGTGTAGCTACAGGCTGGGCCTTAATAACTTTAACTGTGTATATCTTTACAGTCCCATCCTCAGCAGTGACCTGAATATCAAATACGTTGTCCCCTTCAATCAGATGATCTAGAGAGGCCCCGTCTCTTCCAGTGATTTGGCTTTTCGCCTTTCCATCAGCCACTATCGGACTCAAGACGATGGAGTTCACATCATTTCCTACCTCTACCGTATAATCGGAAACGGCAGGATCAAAGGCCGGGTCCAAAGCTCCGACATCTACACCGATACTCCCCAAAGTAGCATCGGACGAACGTGATTGTCGGGTGATTTCCACCTTGTACACAGTTTCTGTCTTTCCATCCTGAGCTGTAACCTTCAGGTTTACGATGTTCAGCCCTTCCACCAGCGAAATAGGCATCGGACTATCTGCCGTAACACCATTTACGGTTATCCGTGCATCCATGTCCCCTTTGGCAGCATCCAGTTCAACCCGATCCACTTCATAGGGTACCGGCAAGAAGTACTTGAAGACTTCTGCGGAGAACTGGGGATTCAGAGCTTCTGTTCCTCTTGCAGAGCTGACGGTCAAATCAGTAAGAGAGGAATCCTTTGGCAGAACGGCACGATTCACAGTAACGGAATAGGTTTTTTTAGTGCTGGCATCACCAGCCGTAACCTCTACTGTAATTTGATTCGTGCCCTCATCCAGTGCTACGCGGTCGCCTGTTACGCCGGTAGAGGTTCCATTCTTCTTTAAGATGTAGGTTGCCAGCTCATTATTAGTCCTAATTAAAAAATCGGCGTCGCTTACATTGTTGTCCACATTGACCGAATAATCACTGATGCCTGCCTGGAAAACCGGTGTTAATTCGCCGGGGAAAATCGTCATATTCAGCAGAGTTGCATCTTTACTTGGATTTCGCACCAGATTAATGGTGTATACCTGCATGCTTCCGTCTTGAGCCGTGACCTTGACTTCAATAACATTCAAGCCTGTGGTCAGAGGTACAGCGTTCAGGTCTTCGATCCAAACCCCATTCACAAATACGGAGGTGCTTGCATTTGCATCATCAACAACTGCACTTAGCTTAGCTACAGAAACTTCGTCCTCGACCGTGCCGCTATAATTGAAAGTACCCGGAATGGATGTAAGGGTAATCGCATTATCCGTTAAGTCAGTCATCGTCAACTCGAGCAAATTCGCATTCGACGAAGCTGCACGGACGATAGTTACCGTGTATTCCTTGGTAGTAACTTTATCAGCCGCTGTAACAACTACTGTAACTACATTTCCTCCTACCCCCAAAGGAATAGGCACTCCTCCTGCCGACTCCAGCCCATTGATGGTATAGGTTGCCTGTTCATCACTTGTAGTTGCTGCAACTGCCATGCTGGTAACATTGTTCGGCACATACTCATAATAGGTCGAGGTTCCGCGGTCGAAACCTCCAGATAATGTTGTGCCGGACAAAGTGATATTGGTCAAATCCGCATCGGAGGAAGCTTCACGGACAATCGTCAATACATAATTTTTTGACGTTATCCCATCCTGAGCCTTGACCAAAATATTGAATTCGTTGACACCAACCCGTAGATTTACCAGTCTTGGCTGAGCATTCGCCGCTACATTCCCACTCAGGCTGATCTCTGCGTTTGCATCCTCAGGAGTAGGAGTAATCGTAAGCTGAGAGACACTGTTAGCCACGGTCACACCATACCCGGTTTGATTTTTGTCAAAAGAAGGATCGACTCCTCCTTCTGAAAGGACCAAACTGGACAGATCGGCATTGGAAGAAGCCTTTCTGATAATATTTACAAGGGTTGTTTTTACACGGACACCGCTCTGTGAAGTAACCACGATCTCAACCGTGTTCAGACCCACATTTAAGTTCTTAGTATAGGCAGTATCATCAATATGAATATTGCCGTCCACTACGAGGCTTGCCGCAGCATCCAGAAGCTTCGGAGTAAGCTCCAGCGAGGATACCTCATTAGCAACCTCAACCGAATATCCCGTTTCGTTGTTATTAAAGACAGGCGACAACGTTCCCGAAGAGACGGTCAATCCCGAAAGATCTGCCACATCCGAAGGTGCACGCAGAATAACCAGACTGTAAGACTTCTTCGTCACTCCATCCTGTGCCGTTACCTCGATCAAGTACTTGTTATTTCCTGCTGCAAGACCCGTAATGAGAAAAGGTGTACCGCTCGGGTGATCCACGCCATTCACCTTAATGCTTGCACCGAATGCGGCTGCCGGAGTGAATTCCGCAGTCGTTACTGCGTTTGCGACTTCCATTGTGTAGTCCGCCTGATTGGTATTGAAGACTGGCGAAGGTCCACCCAGAAAAGCGGTAAGATTAGTCAGAGAAGCATCCCCCAACAGCTTTCTAACAATCACAACCTCATAGGTTTTCTTTGTTTTGCCGTCCTCTGACGTTACTACAACGGAAATCAGATTCTTCCCGTAGGCCAAGCTGACATTCCCAGTGGCATCAACAGATTCCGTAGAACCAATAGCTCCACCGTTTAATGTCGCTGTAGAGAACAGATTCGACTTTTTCAGTTCCACTTTAACCGAACTTACATCATTTTCGACGGTAGCGGTATAGTTGGACGTATTACTGCTGTAGCTTGGGGACAGCGCAATAGCTTGCCCGCCGCTGGACAAAGCCAGTCCATTCACTGCAGCCAGATTGGCATCATTTCCTGGATAACGGATGATATCAAGCTGATATTCCTTGAAATTAGATGAGAATTTATCGGCTACCTTAATCTTTATGGGCTTATATACACCCACAATCAGGCCGCTGACAGTAAACGTAGGGTAGGAGCCTGCTACCGTCACGCCAGATCCATTGTCTGCGTACGCTGTTACATTTACATCAGCAGGATTCACCGCTCCTACATTTATATCGATACTGTTGTTCGGACTGCTTCCGCTTTTGTTGGGAACATGCACTTTATTGTAGATAATCCCCCGGTTAAAAGCAGGTGCCATCACACCCACAGAGGGCGAAATGAATTTAAGATCAAATTTCCCGGCCACAACACTCAATAAAAAGCTGCTGTTACTTGAAGTAATTCCATCGTTTACTGTGACTTTGATGGTGGAGGCGCCTGTCATGTTTGCTGCCGGAGTAAGATGGATACTTCTTTCCGGGCCTTCCCCTGAAAAGGTGATATTGCCATTCGTCAAAAGGGCCGTATTCGACGAGGTCGCAGAAAGCGTCAGCATGTCGCCGTCATCCACATCAGTCAGTTTAAACGGCTTAGATACAGGAGTGTTCACCGGTGTTACCACGTTGGTGTTGAACCCTGTGTCGGACTGCCATCTGCCACTTACAATGCTGCCATTTCTTGCTCCCGTGGAGGAATCCTTGGCGACCGCTCCAGCACTTGGATTATTGAATTTGTAGTTGGCCATCAGACCCGCTTCAGCTCCGCTCAGACTGGTGCTCATCTGACTTTCAATCTCCGCCTGGGTCTTTGCCTTATTCCATATCCGGTAGTCTCTCATGCCCCCCGTATAATTGGCATCCTGGGACCATGTACTCTCACCTATAAAGTTATAAGCTCTCGGCAGATTGGAGTTCTGCGCCTTGGCTTTAGCCATGTCCGTCAGATCCATAAATCCGCTGCCTTTCAGAATTCCATTCCAGTAAATATAGGCCTTTTTCTCCACATGATTATATACGGCGGCCACATGAACCCATTGATTCAAAGGCAATCGCTCCGTTGTCCTCACCAGGTAAGCTTTAACTCTGGTACCCTTTTGCGGCAACGCTTCAAGTGCTATTCTCCCTGTATTTCCTTCAAAGGTAAAATGCAAATTAAAATTATCAGGACCATAAGAGGTATCAAAGATACGCCCCCATGATGGAGCACTGCTGGCATTCACCCACGTTTCAATCGTTAGGGAATTAGCATATATGTCCAGATCGGGAAGGGTTACGTATCCCTTACCGTCAAAATCAAGGTAATCATTGCCCCCAGACTCGGAAATATAAGGAGTATCGTTAACAGGCAGGACTTTGATCTGCGCGGTTTCCTCAAATTCCCCAAAAGCCGATTCTTTTCCTGTATAGGCCTCATTCACATTTACATAGTTAGGAGGATTTCCGCCGGATTCCGCTGGAATCAACCAGTCGCGATACTTGATGCCTACAGTTCCATTCCAATCCTTCTTCGGAACAAACCGGATCATTACACCGCTGCCTAACACAACCATGTTGCCCGGACCAGGAGCTACAATCGACAGCCATACGCCCGAGTTGTTTTTGTACTGCCATTGCCCGTTGGTGTTATCCACCTCAGTGATGCCAACTCCGCTTTGATTTAAATCTGAAATGTTTTTCCCCGCAGGTTCCAGCGTGTCCTCGAGAATGGTATCCAGCGGTATTGAAGTCTGTGCCTGAGCAACATAGGGTATACCGTAAAAATTGCTAATGATCAGAATGACAACCAAAGCCATGATCAAGTGTTTTGATCCTCTTTTTATTCCCACAAATTCAGCCCCACTTTTCTAAGATGTCCTTGCTATTCAACTATGTCTGGTCTGCCCTCCCTGGCTTAGTCTGGAAAATGCTTATAATCTAATTATCGGAATTTTAGATAGCGCTGATTATGTCGAATTTATAGAATTTATTGTTAAATTCAAAAAAATTGTTACTGCTCCATGGCGGCCAATAAGTAAACTAAAGTAGTATATACAACCTTTCTCTGCCAATAGTAAGCTTAAGTTAGCTTATAATCCCAAGATTATTATGATTAATATAGATGGGAGAATCGGATAAGGGAGTGGAGTATATGCAAGGATTGTCAGTGGCTATCTGCACGAGGAACCGGGTACAGGACCTGACACGGTGCATTCATTCTATAACTAAACAAAGCATAGGCCGGACGTATCCTATAGAGGTCATTATCATTGATGACGGAGAGATTCCCGAAGGAACCCTTAAGGGGTTCGAAGCCTTATTGGCCGGTTGCGGTTATCCCCTTTTGTACCACAGCAAAACTGAGCGGGGATTATGGCTGTCCCGAATCAAGGCGGTGGAGCTGTCTACCATGGACAAGATCCTCTTCCTTGATGACGACGTCGAAATCCCCGATCATTATCTGGCCACTTTAATCCAAACCTACCTCGACCATCCGGACTGCGCAGGTGTCGGCGGGGTCGCCATCGGGATGCGCAACAGCTTCCTCGGCACGATCCGCTGTCTGCTCTCCTTCCAGCAATCTCTATCGAGCGGCAAGCTTTCCTTAAGCGGCCAGGCCGGCTCCATGTACAATTGGCATAAGGCACGGAAGATCTTCAAGACAGAGTTCCAGCACGGCTGCAACATGTCCTTCAAGAAAGAGGCCATTCAAGACATCAAACCCGTCCCCTGGCTCCAAAGCTACAGCGTCGGTGAAGACATTCTTATGTCCCGTATCGCGCAAGGTTCCGGCCCCCTTTATATCAATCCCGAACTTAAACTTCTGCATCATGAGTCCCCGGCCTCCAGAGACAATCTTGAGAATGTAGCTTATATGAGAGTGCTGAACCATGTGCATTTGCTCAAGGATAAACGTTCGGGACCTGTCGGTTATCTCGCCCTGGTCTGGACGACGCTCTATCTGATTTTGCGGGAACAGCCCAAGAAGAATACAGCTGCCATCAGCGGCTACAAAAAAGGGCTGAGAGAAATATTCTCCAGGCAAACCGCCGGTTAATCCATCAAACCTCAGGAAGGGAGTGGTCGCATGAGTGTGAGTATTGTAGTGCCCATGTACAATTTAGAACGTTATTTAACACCTCTGCTGCTCTCACTCCTGGAACAAAGCGGGAAGAGGTTCGAGCTGATTATGGTCGATGACGGCTCAACAGACCGGACGTATGAGGTGGCCGCTGACTTCCTGGAGCAGCATCCTGATCTACGTTCGAAGCTGATCCGCACTCCTAATTCTGGAGTGAGCGCTGCAAGAAACACCGGTTTGGCTTCAGCTACAGGAGATTATGTGCTGTTCCTGGACGGAGACGATTATGCCGACGTCAACCTCACGCTGAGTATCGAGGGCGCCACACGGACCACGGGTCCGGATGTGGTCTGCTGGGGCTACAACCTCGTCCGGGAGGATCAGTCGACAATTGTAAGCTTCACTTCCGGTCAGTCCGACACTACGGGAAGCGAGGCGCTGCAGAATATTTTTGTACACAAAAGCCTGAGAATCTGGACCGGAAGCATTGCCTTCAAGCGGAGCTTTCTCCTGGAGAACGACATCCGTTACACAGAGCGCTGTGTGAACGGAGAGGATCAGGAATTTATCTATAAAGCCTTATCCAGAGCGTCCCGGGTGATCTCGATCCCCGACGTATTATCCTATTATGTGCAAAGGACGTCATCCATTACAGGCACATATAATGTGAACAAATTCGATGTTGTCGATGCCTTCAAGCGGGTGGATGAATACTTCAAAGCCCATCCCTTCAGCGAGGCCAGCACCATCTCAGAGCTCCTCTTGACCCGGGAGATGACGGAGAACTACTTTTACAATCTCAAGACCTGCCTGAACGGCACTTCGGGAATCCGCATGCGTGACCTGCTTCATGACATTGAGAAGACCTACCCTCATTTGAACGACGAGATGCTGCTCATTATGAAACGCTACAGCGGGGATGACAGACAGCTCGCTTTTAGAATCAAAGCCTTCTTAATTTCCCCGGCTTTATATGCGCGGTTGATCCACATGGACAGAAGCTGGCTCCAGTTCAAACATAAGCTCAAAACCATGATCACCAGAAAGGAAATTAAGATATGAAGAAGATGATGGTAAGCGCATATACAGAATTCAATTTGGGCGATGATTTGTTTATCAAGGTACTCTGCGAACGGTATCCGGATACCCGTTTTATGATCATTGCTCCCCGTTTATATAAACTGGTATTCAAGGACATCAAGAACCTCAAGGTCTATGCTTCGGACTCCGTCCTGTTCCGGGGAATTAATTATGTCTTCCGAAAATTAAAGCTGCATAACAACTTTCTGCAGAGATTTCTGGGTGATCAGTCAGATGGAACCGTGCATATCGGCGGGTCTATTTTTATGCAGGGAGAACACTGGGCGGAATATGTGGCGAACGCGGAAGCCATGCGCAACAAGAGCAAGCCGTATTATTTGATGGGCGCCAACTTCGGTCCCTTTACGGATGATGAGTATTACCAGGTGCACCGGCGGATATTCCCGGAATATACTGACGTCTCTTTCAGAGAGCAATACTCCTATGATTTATTTAAGGATTTGGGCAATGTCCGAATGGCTCCGGATATTATCTTCCAGCTGAAATATAAGACAAACGAAACCTCATCCGGACACAAACCTCCAGCGGGCCAAACGATTGCGATTTCGGTGATTAAGCCGTCGTCCAAGAACTTAAGCGGTTTTGACAACCTCTATTATGAAAAAATGAAAGATGTTGCAGTCTATTTCATCAAGCAGGGTTATGCCGTGCATTTCATGTCATTTTGCCAGCATGAAGGCGACCAGGAAGCCATTGGGCAAATTCTCGGTCTGATTCCGGCAGAATTTCAGGAGCAGACCCATGTTCACCTCTATAAAACAAACATAGATGACATCCTCGCCGCACTGGCAGGTGCCAGCTGTATTGTCGCTTCCAGGTTCCATGCGATGATTCTCGGCTGGGTGTTTGACAAGCCTGTCTTCCCGGTGGCCTACAGCAGCAAGATGGTCAATGTCATGCAGGATGCCTATTTTACCGGAAAATACACCGATTTCGCCCATTTGTCCGAGCTTACACCGGAAGAGGTGTATGACAGTATGGCCACTAACCGGCTTGACGTGACGTTACAGGCAAATCAGGCAGAAAAGCATTTTGAACAATTGGACGCTTATCTGTCACCGGCACCGTTTATGGAAGGGAGAAGAAGCTATGAAAGCTAAACGGAGCCTGCTGAACCTCGGCTTTGGCCTTACCAGCCAGGTGATCACAATTATTCTCGGCTTCTTCATTCCAAGACTGATTATGGTCAACTACGGCTCCGAAGCCAATGGTCTCATTGCATCCATCGTGCAGATCATCAGTTACTTCGCCCTGCTTGAAGCCGGGGTCGGTGCAGCTTCGCTGCAGGCTCTGTATAAGCCGATAGCCAGCAATGACCGGGGTCATATCAATTCGATTCTCGCGGCAACCTCACGCTATTATAAAAAAACGGGAATGTACTATTTTATCTCCGTCGTATTGCTTGCAGTCATTTATCCGCTGGTCATCCACTCGGAGATCAACAAAGTGAGCATCATGGCGATTATTTTATTCTCGGGTCTGGGCGGGGCCATCAACTATTACTTCCAGGGCAAATTCAGAATTCTGCTGATCGCCGAGGGCAAAAGCTATGTGGAGACGTCCATCGTCACCATCGCAAATATTCTGAACAATGTCGTTCGGATCATCCTGCTGCTGCAGGGTGTGAACATCATTGCCGTGCAGGCTTCCTTCTTCGTGCTCACCCTACTGCAGATCGTCGCTTTCTATTTCTATTCGAAGAAATATTATAAGTGGATCGACCTCAGCCACAAGCCGGATTTTGCAGCCATTGGCCAGAAAAACTCGGTTATGGTGCATGAGATTTCCTATCTCATCTTCCGCAATACCGACGTGTTGATTCTGACTATATTTACGAACCTGAAGATCGTCAGCATCTATGTGATGTACAACATGATCTTCACCATTGTCGACAACATCGTTCAGACCGTCAACGGAAGTATAAAGGCCGCCTTGGGGCAGAGCTACCATGAGGGCAAAGAGGCTTTCGTGAAGTTCTATGATGCTTACGAGGTCTATTTCATGGGCCTCATCTTTGCCATTCTGACCGTTGTCTATATCATCATCCTGCCGTTCATGAAACTGTACACGGCCGGCGTCAACGATGTGAACTATATTAATACCTGGCTGCCGGTTCTATTCGTGGTGATTAAATTGTTGACCAATGCCCGCACCACCTCCAACAATATCATCACGATTGCCGGACATTTCAGAAACACCCAGTTTCGCTCTATTATGGAGTCGGCGATCAATCTGGGGGCTTCGATCATTTTCGTCATCTTCTTCGGAATTTATGGCGTGCTGATGGGCACCATCGCCGCGCTGCTGTACCGTTCCATTGATATTGTTGTCTATGCCAGCCGGGTATTGCTGGAGCGCAGTCCATGGATCACTTTCCGCAGATGGCTGACCAACGTTGCGGTCTTCGCTGCCATCGTTTTTGTCACCACCAAGCTCGACCTCAGCATCACCTCATACACCGGTGTGATTCTCTGGGCCGTGCTGCTCGGCATCATCACTCTGCCCATCTATTTCCTGGTCGGATCGCTGATGGAACGCGAGGTATTCCTCTATACCTGGGGTTATCTCAAAGGCTTCCGTACGAAGCTCAAGCTGAAGCGCAAGGTTACGGCCGGGCAGGCTTAATTAAGCGGCGCAGCGCGTATGAGATGTGTGGACGGGCGGGATGATGGAGCGCGGGATGCGGATGCGCGGATGCGGACACGCAGGATGCGGGCGCGCGGGATGCGGGTGCGCGGATGCGGATGCGGGCACGCGGGATGCGGGTGCGCGGGATGCGGGCGCGCGGATACGGACACGCGGGATGCGGGTGCGCGGATGCGGATGCGCGGATGCGGGCACGCGGGATGCGGGTGCGCGGGATGCGGGATGCGAGTGCGCGGGATGCGGATGCGCGGATGCGGACACGCGGGATGCGGGAGTTGCGTAAGATGAGGGGGCTGACTTACTAAATGCCTAAGCCTTAGCTGCATTTCGTACAACTAAAACTTGGTATTTTGGGGCCGATACTGAAATAATTGTATTCTGTACACTTAAATAGAGTCAAACTAAGTAAAATGAACCCAATTGCCATTTATAACTGTATACAATGCACTTATTACTCAAAAATCGCTGTTTAGGCTCCATATAGTTGCACTAAATACACTTATACAACTTGCGCCCCTGCAGAGTCATTTCTCAGTTCGATTCTTGTAACAAAACCAAGCGTATGCTTCCACAGCGAGTTTTGCACGAAGTACATCAAGGAAGTAGATGCTCACAAAACCAAGCGTATGCTTCTGCAGCGAGTTTTGCACGAAGTACATCAAGGAAGCAGGCGCTAACAAAACTTGAGGAGGGCTGAATATGGATCACAGCGAGGAATTGCAACAGGCCGGCTACCGATTACTCCATCAGCTCCATGACGATATTCAGCATTTCTCCGCCGAAGAGCTGTCACGCGAAGCCATTGTACGCCGGGGTCGGGAGATTAGCAGCAAGGAAAGCGCACCTGCGATCCAGGAACATCTGGCAACCTTGACTGAAGTGATCGAGGCTTATTTGGCGGGGAGAGCGTCTGAGGATGCGCTGGAGTACTATTTATTGCGCCAATTTCATATTGAATTGAATACGATTGAGGGACTGCTTACGCAGCTTGCCAGACTCAGCAGCGGAGCCGGGGAAACAGAGAGCCTGCTGCCTGAATCCGCCGATCCTGCTGCTTATCCGAAGGTCAGCGTTATTATCACTACTTATAATAGAAAAGACTTCCTGCATCAGGCGATTCAGAGTATTCTCCGGCAGGATTATCCCAATAAAGAAATTACCGTCATTGACGACTGTTCCAGTGATGGCACGGGCGAGATGATGCACACGAATTTTGGCGGTGACCCGCGTGTCATCTTCATGCAGAATGAAACTAACAGCGGGCCGGGGAATAACCGGCGTAAGGCTTTTGCCGCTCATGGAGATGGTGAATATATTCTGTTCCTCGATGATGACGACTATCTGATTGATTCCAGTTATTTAAGCAGAGCTGTGAATTTTCACCTGGCGCATCCTGAGGTATCATTTGTGGCCGCAAACGTATTTCTGGAATACTCCAAAAGCCGGAAGCTCACGATCTCCAGCCTGCAGCTGGCCAGCATTACCGGCAAGAAGGATTATTTCATGAATTTCGAGCAGAAGGGTTATCCCAAGCCTGCCTCTACACTAACCACAGTCTTCAAACGCGAAGCGCTGATGAGCATGGACATCCTGAACATGAACATGGTCAACGATGCCTCGATTTACCTGCGTGCCCTGCTGATCGGCGATGCCGGGTTCATCGATGGTTTAGCCGGGGTGTACCGGATTCATGGCAATAACATCACCTTTCATCTCAGCCAGTCTTTCCTGATTGAGAACCTGGAGGAGAAGCGGCTTATCCGCAATATGGCGATTGAACGCTACGGCTACAATAAGCAGGAAATGAACGAGTGGTTCAACCACAATGTGTATGACACGATCTCTTATTACCTGATGAATTCGGCCAAAAGTCATACCGACTTCAAGTTCATGTACAGCTGGGCCAGCAGCCATTCCCCCAAGGCTTACAGCCAGCTGAAACGCCAGTTCCGCACCAAGCTGATGAAAAAACAGCTGCTGCGGGTATCCTTCGTTCGCTCACTGCTCAACCGGTAACTTCGACTGCGCCCATACCAATGTAGTAACCAGGCACCTTGCGGGGTGTCTTTTTTTCGTGTAACCAATACCCTTTATAGATTGTCAAAAGCAAACTATTGCAGGACAAAAAAACAGCACCCTCCTTCATCGGGAGGATGCCATTTGAAGCTTGTTACGCTTGCTTTATCAGCTGATCCAGCAGCTTAACCGCTGCGCCAAGCTCTGCTTTGGGGATACTGCCATAGCGGTCACCGATATGCATCTCAAAAAAGCAGGAGGCTTCCCCTGTTTCCCTCAGCGATGCAGTCAGCCCCACTCCGGTTTGCTCGTACACTGTAACCAGTATCGGCTCAAGCTGCTCCTTGGCTATGGCAAAATGGACATGGAACATGTTCGAGACCGGCTGCTGCGGAAGCGTGGACATCTTATGGCAGCCGCCCAACAAAGCGGCAAGCTCCTTGGCCTCCTCATAGTATTGTCCCATCTTACCGGCTCTCTGCCGGTAATAATAGCGGGCCGGGACAATGTACGGGTAAAGGCTGACTAAGTCGCCGCCATGCCGCCGTTTCCAGATCTTCGATTCCTCTGTAAACTCCCTGCTACCCGCGAGAATGGCACCTGCGATACCGCCAATCCCTTTATAGAAGGATATATATACGCTGTCAAACAGACTGCATACCTCAGCCGCCGTCTTCCCGTAATACGGCAGCACCTCAAACAATCTCGCGCCATCAAGATGCAGAATAATGCCCTGCCCGCGGCAATAGGCGGAGATGGCTTCAAGCTCTGCATACTCGGGCAGCTGGCCGCCGATTTCGCGCTGCGGCAGCTCCAGCAGCAGACAAGCAATGTCCCTTCCGATGTTCTTCACATCATCCAGTGTAATTAAGCTGTCCTTATCCGCAAGAAGCAGCGGCTCGATATGATGCAGCTCTTTAAGCCCGTCCTGTTCATGAATTTCCAGATGGCATAAAGGATGATACGCTACCGTCTTCATCCCTTTGCGGCCACACCAGATTCTTAGAGCAATTTGCTGGGCCATGGTCCCGCTGGGGAAAAAGACCGCCGTCTCCTTCCCGAGAACATCCGCCATTTCGGCCTGGAAATCCTCAATCAGCCTGCCTCCTCCGTAAATATCGCTGTCCGTATGTCCATCCACGCCGGCAAAGGCCTCTTTCAATACTTCAATGTCGCGTTTCCCGTGTCCGGCCAACTTCATAGCCGTGGCGTTAAAGGCTTCAAGCAGTGATTTCGTCTCACTCATCCCGGTAAATTCCCCCTTCATTTATGCCAGCATCTGCATCAAATATCTTAAATTATATCATTTCAGGCCAAAACTCCTGATTTTTTTGAATGTTCACGTTTTATTCCCGGTACCGAGGTGAAATAAATTGACCGCTGTGCTACAATATTGAAATTGCAAAGGCAATCGCTTAGGGAGGTTTATTAAAACACCATGCTTATTATTGGTATCGCCGGCGGGACCGGTTCCGGCAAAACGACAGTAGCTCGCTCCGTCATTGACCGTCTGGGAACAGACAAAGTGACGTTCATATCTCAGGATAACTACTATAAAGACCATTCTTACCTCAGCATGGCTGAGCGCGGAGCAATCAATTACGATCATCCGCTGGCCTTCGATACGGAATTGCTGATTGAGCACCTGGATTGTCTGAAAGCCGGACAAGCTGCGTACGCTCCAGTGTATGACTTCACAGTTCACGCCCGCTCCACTGACAAGACGGTTGAGCTTGCGCCCAACAACATTGTCATTCTCGAAGGGCTGCATGTGCTTTCCGATGAGAAGCTGCGGGAACAGCTGAACATCAAGGTATTTGTAGATACAGATCCGGATGTGCGTATTCTCCGCCGGGTGCTGCGGGATATTGAAGAACGCGGCCGGACCATCCGCTCCATTCACACGCAATATCTGACGACGGTAAAGCCAATGCATGAGGCGTTTATTGAGCCTTCCAAGAAATACGCCGACCTCATCATCCCTGAAGGCGGACAGAATCAGGTTGGCATCGAGTTGTTGTCCGTATTGACCGGGAAGTATCTTTCGGGCGATGAGCAGTGGAACGGGAACACGCGGTAAACAAGTGGAAACGGACCGTCCTCAACAGGACGGTCAGATTGTCGAGAAACCCAGGTCATTTTTATGACTGTGGGTTTCTTTTTACGTTCAGGCAGAGGTGAAGTGGGGAA
>NZ_JBYTDQ010000025.1:0-18984 GCF_058791575.1 Paenibacillus sp. EB106-06-01-XG199
ATACAACATTAACGCGGTGTCGTCTTAAATTATTTACATATAAATAAGGCTGTCGAGACTTTCTCGACAGCCTGAGGCCATCCGTTAACGGATGGCCTGTTTTTTGAGGTTATATAAGTATTCATAAGATCCAAGTTTAGGTTCAGGGTGTAGAGCCTTCCGGCGTTGGAGCAACCGCCATCTTGCCCATCAGATAAAGCAGCAGCTGCTGATTATGTGAAGAAATCGGATCAAGCGCTTCGGCAAAAAAATCACTGCGGATCTGGAGTCCGCGCTCGGTCTCTTTCTGTCCGTTCTCCGTGATGCTCACCCAGACAATCCGCCGGTCCGCTGCATCGCGTTCACGCACAATCAAATTATGCTTCTCCATCCGGTCAAGCAGCATCGTCACCGCCGCCGGGCTGGTCGCGAGATGCGGGGCCAGATCAGAAGGCTTCATTGCGTCACGTTCCTGAAGCAATTCAAGCACGGTGAGTTGGGCATCTGTCAGCGTAGGCGCAAGCTTGCTATCCATATGTAGCTTATAGTCCTTCAATATTTTATGCCAAATCTTACTGAATTCTGAGGAATGCACAGTTACTCCTTCCTTTCCCTGCGGATTTCAATCCGGTATATCTACATTTTCGAGAAAGAAATTCCATTTCCTGCAAAACGAAAAAATAAATAACCAAAACCCTTGTTATCCGTTACTTTACCTATACAAAAAGGCGTTGTGGCCAGCCCGTGAGGAGCCGTCAAACGCCTTTTGTATGTTAGCCCTGTTGCAGTGCATACGAATTACTTAATTGCAGGTAAAAGAGTGATGATCTCATCCTTCTTCTCAACCGGAACAAGTTGTTTGCCTGTAGAACGGCGATCACCCAGCGGAGCAGCCTCAGAAGAGAACTGATGATGCAAGCCATCACGGGTAAAGGCGACTAACTCCAGCGGCTCCTTACAGTGGAATGCCCCTGCCAGCCTGCTGCCGTTCGGTTTGACCCGTTTGCCTTCCTTGAACTCGAAGGTCGGCATCCCTTTGCCGCCGCGGCTTTGCGACGGATAATCCACTAATAGTGTCCGTTTCGCATATCCAAGGTCAGAGACAACCAGTATTTCGCCTTCGTCTTCGCTTACCCAGAAGCAGGAAACTACTTCATCGCCTTCGCGAAGCTGAATACCGCGGACCCCGCTGGCCACACGGCCCATCGGATTGACTTCGTTCTCGCGGAACCGGATGCTCATCCCTTCGCGGGTCACAAGCACGATGTCCTTGTCTCCGCTGCTCAGCGCCACTGTAATGATCTCGTCGCCATCAGCCACCTTGCAGGCAGCCACGGCTCCGGAACGGCTCGTAGAGTACTCCTTGAGCTCCGTACGTTTGACCTGGCCCTTACGCGTGACGAAAACCAGACTCGCCTTAGGCTCCTCCAGATTGCCCACCGGCAGCACGCTGACAATGCCATCCCCTTTTGCCAGGCTGATGACGTTCACGATTGCCGTGCCGGGCTCTTTCCACTTGAATTCCGGTATCTGATGAACCGGAAGCAGGAAATATTGGCCTTTGCGGGTAAATACAAGCAGGCTGTCCCTTGTATTGAGATCCAGCAGCTTGACGATATGGTCGCCTTCCTTAACACCGGAGGCTTGGCGTTCACTGCCCGAACGCGTGAACGAAGGCATTCCGGTCCGTTTGATGTAACCATCGGCCGAAAGTGCGACAAGCACATCCTCGGCGTTCACCAGTACTTCAAGGCTGACCTTCAGCTCTTCAACCTCGCCCTGAATAAGCGAGCGGCGGTCTATCCCGTATTTATCACGGATCTCCAGCAGTTCCTTGCGGATGACGGCGATCAGTTTTTTGTCGCTGTCCAAGATGCCGCGCAACATAGCAATCCGCGCCTGCATTTCGTCCAGTTCCTTCTGGAGCGAGTTTATCTCCAGATTGGTCAGACGGTACAGCTGCAAGGTAAGGATGGAATCGGCTTGGCGTTCGCTGAAGCCGAACATCCATACCAGATTGTTCTGGGCATCCTGGCGGTTCTTCGATGCCTTGATCGCAGCGATAACCTCATCCAGAATGTTCAATGCCTTTACAAGCCCTTCCAGGACGTGGGCGCGGTCCTCTGCTTTTTCCAGGTCGAACTGGGTGCGGTGGGTAACCACATCACGCTGATGGGCGATATAGGCTTGCAGGATAGCCTTGAGGCCAAGCTGCTGCGGAGCCTTGTTGACAATCGCCACCATATTGAAGTTATAAGTGACCTGCAGGTCGGTTTTCTTTAGCAGATAAGCCAACACGCCCTGGGCGTCGGCTTCCTTCTTCAGCTCCACCACAATGCGCAGGCCTTCCCGTCCGCTTTCGTCGCGGACTTCGGCGATGCCTTCGATCTTCTTCTCCAGACGGATGTTCTCCATGGAGGTGACCAATCGTGATTTCACGATCTGGAACGGCACTTCCGTAATAACGATCTGCTGTTTGCCGCCGCGCAGATTCTCAATCTCTGTCTTGGAGCGCAGGTAAATGCGGCCTTTGCCGGTACGGTAGGCGTCCATAATTCCTTCGCCGCCCATAATCGTACCGCCTGTCGGGAAATCCGGACCTTTGATAAATGTCATGATGTCCTCGAGCTCAATCTCCGGCTTTTGCATCACCGCGATACAGGCATCAATGACCTCACGCAAATTATGGGGCGGGATCTCCGTGGCGAATCCGGCAGAAATGCCGCTCGTTCCGTTGACCAGCAGATTCGGATAACGTGAAGGAACCACCACTGGCTCCTTGGCTGTGTTGTCAAAGTTATCTTTGAACAGCACGGTGCGCTTCTCGATGTCGCGCATCATCTCCATGGCAATCGGCGACAGGCGGGCTTCCGTGTACCGCATCGCGGCTGCCGGATCATCATCCATTGAGCCCCAGTTGCCATGTCCGTCCACAAGCACATGGCCCATCTTCCAAGGCTGCGCCATCCGCACCATTCCGTCATAAATCGACGAATCCCCGTGGGGATGATAATTACCCATGACATCCCCGACGGTTTTGGCGGATTTACGGTACGGCTTGTCCGGGGTATTCCCGGAATCGTACATGGCGTATAGAATCCGGCGCTGTACAGGCTTCAGCCCGTCACGCACGTCCGGAATCGCCCGGTCCTGAATGATATATTTGGAATACCGGCCAAAGCGGTCACCGACGACCTCTTCCAGAAAAGCCGGTGAAAATTGTTCTGATAAACTGCTCACTTGGCTCACCTTCTGTTCCTCAAACTGCCCGCCTAAAAAAAGTGTGGTGATCCCTTGTCACTGCGGGGAATGTTTGGACTTCCGATCGCTGTTATTCCCGAATTTCTTCAATTTGACCCGCTTTACGGGTGAAATTCGAGAATAAAGGCGAACGCTGACGCTTCTGCAGTTCCAAACTTCCCTTCGTTCCTCAGATCACCAATCTCTTTTTAACAATCGGGATAATCGTCACTTGCACACTACTCTACAAATTCGGTAAAGTCGACGTTTTCGACAATCCAGCGCTTACGGGGATCGACCTTGTCGCCCATCAGCGTGGATACGCGGCGCTCCGCCTTTGCGGCGTCCTCAATCTGCACCTGAAGCAGCGTGCGTGATTCCGGGTTCATCGTCGTCTCCCACAGCTGGTCGGGATTCATCTCGCCGAGTCCTTTGTACCGCTGCAGCTCGAAGTTTTTGCCGAATTCCTTGAGGTAATTCTGCAGTTCCTCATCGCTCCAGGAGTAACGTACCGTCTCCAGCTTACCTGATTTGCGGGTCAGCTTATACAGCGGCGGCTGGGCGATAAACACCTTGCCGGCGTCAATCAACGGCTTCATGTACCGGTAGAAAAAGGTCAGCAGCAGCACTTGAATATGCGCACCGTCCGTATCAGCATCGGTCATAATGATAATTTTGGAATAATTGCTGTCTTCTACGGCAAAATCCGGACCGATTCCCGCACCGATTGCGGAAATAATCGCCTTGTACTCATCATTCTTAAGAATGTCCAGCAGCTTGGCCTTCTCCGGATTCATCGGCTTGCCCTTAAGCGGCAGAATAGCCTGAATCTTGGAGTCACGCCCCTGCTTGGCTGATCCTCCGGCGGAATCGCCTTCGACGATAAACAGCTCTGTACGCGTAACGTCCTTGGACTGCGCAGGTGAGAGCTTGCCGCCCAGGTTGGAGCTTTCACTGCGTTTCTTGCCGCTGCGGATTTCATCGCGGGCCTTACGCGCCGCTTCACGGGCTCTGGAGGCCTGGATGGATTTCTTCAGCAGGCTTTGCGCCACCTGCGGATTCTCCTCCAGGAAACGGGCCATGTTCTCGGACACGATAAAGTCGACGGCACTGCGGGCAGAAGCGCTTCCGAGCTGATCCTTCGTCTGGCCGACGAATTCTACCTCGGACATCTTGACGCTGATTACCGCCATCATGCCTTCGCGCAGATCATTGCCCTCCAGGTTCTTGTCCTTCTCCTTAAGCAGCTGTGTCCGGCGGGCATAATCATTCAGCACGCGGGTATAAGCTGTCTTGAAGCCGGTCTCATGTGTTCCCCCGCTGCGCGTAGGAATCGAATTGACGAAGGAGGCCAGCGTTTCGGTATAACCTGCGTTATACTGCAATGCCACCTCTACCTCAATATCATCCTTCTCCGAACTGAAATGGATGACGTCATGCAGCACATCCTTGCCCTCATTGAGAAACTGCACGAACTGGCTTGCTCCGCCTTCATAGAAAAATTCATCCTGGCGGCCGCTGCGCTCGTCACTTAGATTAATCCGCAGCCCGGAGTTCAGAAAGGCGATCTCCTGCACCCGTTCTGCAAGGGTATCATAGTTCAGGGCAATGCCATTCGGGAAGACGCGAATATCCGGCTTGAAGGTAATCTTCGAACCGGTCTTATTCGTATTTCCCAGCACCTCAAGACCGGTAACAGGCTCACCGACATGCTCTTTCCCCTTTGCATCTACCCAATATTCGAAGCGCTGGCGGTGGATTTTGCCGTCACGATAAATTTCGACTTCCAGCCACTCGGACAGCGCATTGGTAACTGAAGCCCCTACGCCATGCAAACCGCCCGATTTCTTGTACCCGGAGCCGCCGAATTTACCACCGGCATGCAGGATCGTGAAAACAACCTGCGGTGTAGGCACTCCGGTCTTATGCATCCCGGTCGGGATTCCCCGGCCGTTATCAATGACGGTAACCGAACCGTCCTTGCGTAGTGTAATATCAATCTTCGAGCAAAACTTGGCTAAATGCTCATCTACGGCGTTATCCACTATTTCCCATACGAGATGGTGCAGTCCCGAGGAACTCGTACTGCCGATATACATGCCGGGCCGTTTGCGGACCGCAACCAGACCTTCGAGCACTTGAATGTCGTCAGCATCGTATCCAGTCCGGCCTGTTTCGGCGTTCTTAGAGACTTTTGCAAACATATCGATCTGTTCGAGCATTCATGCTCCTCCTTCTTTTCTCTCTATCTATGAAATGCAAACAAACGTTTTGGTTCACTTTGTACATTCTAATTCAAAATATCCCGTTTCGTAAAGACGGCGAATGAAATGATTACTGCAGAAATCCCCCAAACGGCCAGTACAGCCATGGAAAAAGGCAGTGTCATCCCCTCAATCGGTGCCGGTGTTCCGGCCAAATACCCGGTTAATCCCAGATTAACCATGAATAAATATTTAGCCGTCGTCCAGGCCGAAGCCATATTGGTCAGAATCGTTCCGGCGATCAGTGCGGCCATCATCACCACGATGCTTGCCGCTGTGCTGCGCACCAGCACCGACACCATAAATGCCAGCAGGGCGACGACTACGCTCACGAACCAGATTAATCCGCCCTGCATCAGCAGGTATTTCCACTGCGGTACGGAATGGACAGCCGACATATCCACAGCATCTCCGCTGATTTGGAACCCGGTAAATACAGGAAGATTAAAGCCCTTGTACCCAAAAACAAGCCCCGAAATCAGATAGCTGATTGCAAACACCGACAGTACAATCAAGGAGACGAACATCAGCAGCGCCGCCAGCTTGCTGAACAGCACCTTCCAGCGTTTAACCGGCCGGGTCAGCAGCATCTTAATTGTACCGGTCGTCCTTTCCCCGGATACAAGATCTGAGGCTACTGCCATAATCAGCAGCGGAATGAACAAGGAGACTGAGTTGTCCAGGAACTCGCGGGTAAAGGTAACCCCGCTGGGCTCATTCGGATTGACATCATGGTCCAGATAATACTGCAGCTGCTGGACGAATATCCGCCGGTAGGACTTCCATTCCTCGGGAATCCGGTCGCTGCCTAGTGAATTTTGATTATCGGTAATCTGCTGCTGTACCTCCAGTCTCCAGTCCGAATTAAACTTGTCCCGGCTGCGCTCGGCTATACGCATCTGTGCATAGGTAAACATAGGCACAAGTACGACCAGAATTAGCAGTATAACATAAAACCGTTTCTTTTTTATAATCTTCAGGCACTCATTACGGATGAGCGGAAGCAAATTAATCAATAGTTTCACCTTCCGTTAGCTTCAAGAATAGCTGTTCCAGTGTGGGATTTATTTTATGCACGGCGCTAACTTCCACTTCCGCTGTGACGAGCACGGCAACAATCTCCGGAATCAGGTCTTCATCCATGACCGTGATGAGGGAATTCGCGCCCATTCCGGCAATGACAGAGTCGTCAAGTGTAACCTCATCCAGTTCGAGAAGCTTGATGTCAGGACGTCCGGCCAGTATCGTTCTTGCCCTGTCCAAAGGCTCCAGATCCCATAGCACATAAGGGGAATTACGCGCAACAAGTTCATTTACCCCGCCAACCGCCAGCACGCGGCCTTTGCTGATAATCGCAACCCGGTCGCACAGCAGCTGAATTTCGCTCAGCAAATGGCTCGATACAAATACCGCAAGACCTTCCCCAGCAAGCTCGCGGATAAATTCGCGCAATTCTTTGATCCCTTTAGGGTCCAGACCGTTTGTCGGCTCATCCAGAATCAGCAGCCGGGGACGGCCCAGCAGCGCCTGGGCAATTCCAAGCCGCTGCCTCATCCCCAGAGAATAGGTGCTCACCTTGTCATGAATACGCTGGTCCAGCCGGACAATGTCCACTACCTCAGCAATTCGCGCCTTGTCCACGCCTGGCTGCATGCGGGCGAAATGCTGCAGATTCTCCCAGCCTGTCAGATAGGTATACACTTCCGGATTCTCTACGATCGAGCCAACATATTGCAGCGCTTTTTCCGGTTCACGGTTAACGTTATAGCCGCAGACGGTTATCTTTCCTTCACTTGGGCGAATCAGGTCCACAAGCATACGGATTGTAGTTGTTTTGCCGGCCCCGTTGGGTCCAAGGAAACCGAAGATTTCCCCTTGCTTCACGTTGAAGGTAACATCATCAATGATCCATTTCCGGCCGATTTTTTTGCGGACACCTTCCACTGACAGAATAACTGTCCCGGCTTCTCCGCTTATGTCTTTAACCATGTTCTCACAACTCCTTGCTACGATCATTTCTGACTTGCGGTGAAGTACATCCTTAGCGCACAGCCTGTATGATTCGTTCACTCATCCGCTGATAGCCGTCGCCGTTCGGGTGAAAATGATCGTTTGAAAGATACTTATCCAGATGGCGGTTGAACAAATCAAAGGTTGGAACGAGTGTCATATTGCTGTGTGTGTTAATGATATCCATTGCCGCGTTATTCCAGGTGGTAACCGCTTGATTGCCGGGCACCAGCAGATCCTCTATATCTCCAAACGGATTATATAATCCGACATAATAAATTTGCGCCTGCGGATTGATCTCGGCAATGCTCTCCAGAATCCCGCCAAGCCGTTTCGAAGCGTCTGGCAGCGCGGCCAGCAGCGACTCCGGCGTCACCTCATCTTCAGTTGCCGAAGGAACGGTTGTCCCGGATGAGCCGGTCTTCCCGCTCGCAGTCCCTGTTTCAGAAGGATCTGCTCCAGGCATTGAAGCAATGTCCGTAGGGCTCCCTGTCTCCGTCGAGGTTGTCCCCTGTTCTGCACTGCCCGTTCCCATTATATCCGAGTCCCTGAACAAATCATTGCCCCCAATCGAGACCAGCACGACGTTGGCCTGCCGCAAGGCATACCGAACACCTTCTTCTTTGAGCTTGCTTTGCAGGCCTGCGGTTGTCAGCCCGTTGATGCCCATATTGCCAAGCAGCTCCGCCTTGCCTCCGCCAGCAGACAGACCGTCCAGTGTCCGCTTTACAAAACCGTTTCCGGTGTTGTCACCAGTGCCTTTGGCCAAAGAGTCGCCAAGTGCCAATATTTTCACTTCATCGCTGCTTGCCGCCGTGGGAACCGGTGTTTCCTGCGGCAAAGAGGTTGAAAGAACTTCACCCTTCGGGTATATAATATCGTTCACCGCATATCCAAACCCAACGATCAAAACTAACGTTGCTGCTATGGAAATCAGGCTCACAGTGCGCCAGGTCCATTTTGAGTCGTTCAAAGCCATCCCTCCGTATGCCAGTTCTTATCTCCAGTGTTCCACATTTTACAAACTTCTTAACTATGTAGATAAACATAATTCTTCTATACTTAATTTGCAAATATCCACCGCTCAAGCGAAATTTGGCGGTTTTTGTCCTTAATAGTCTATTATATCAATTGAAAGCATATTTTTCTCAAAAAAAATATGGTCTTTTCCTTTGAGCCAGCTCTTAATCGGCAAGCTGCGGGCTGCCCCTATATCAATCAGATCACAGCATAAAGAAGCAAGGAGAGTGTCCTTGCTTCTTTATTTCGGTTCCGGGAAAAGAAGTTAAATCAATAATGAATATCTTTTGCCGTCATGAGATGCGTCAAATGCCAGAATATATCGCCGGTATCATTCCCTCGTAAATGCCAGCCGGCACTGCAAAGTCCCACTCTAGCACGTGATAGAACTATATCCAAATCGGGGTAAACAGGACACATTAGCGACGTAAAGCGTTCACCCAGTCCATCCAGTAATACGCCCATATCATGCGCCGGATTGCCGGTTCCTGCAACACCAAAATCCAAAATACCTGTGATATTCTTATAATCCTCATCAAGAATAAAATGCTCCAGAGCCAAGTCACCGTGGATTAAGCATGGCGTATAGTCAAACCACTCGGAACCATTTTCTAGTCCTTTGTAGGCCGCATCCACACAAGATCTCGTATAGGGTCTCATGTGGGGGTATAATTCCCTTTTAATGCGTTCATAACCATTCATGATATTCTGATAGTGTTCAGATGGATCGTCTGTGGATGCCAGGGAAACTGCAATGCCTGCCCTCCTCACTTCCGCCAAAGGTATTGTGTGAATTTGTTTCATATAATCCGCGATCTGCTCCATGATTGATTGTTGCTCCGCGGCATCGAGCTGAAAGAGGCGATGACGGAATAATGGCTGACCGTGAATATAAGGGTAACACACGACGCCGTAATCAACACAGCTCATGTCGGGTACAGGCACGTTTGTCTTGTCCTTTAAGAGGCGAATACACCTGTATTCATTCTCTAGCAGCTTTTTTGCAGCATCATCTTTTGCGAACCTCACCACTAATTCGTCGTTCACAAGAATCAAATCATTATGCAATCCATGGTCAAAGCCGGATTTTATTGAGGTAATATTCATCTGAGGAAAATACTCGGCAATTTTCTGCTTGAAATCAATTAATTTTTTATCCATTGCTGCTCCTCTCAAGCTAAACAAGGGGGGGAAGTGTTCATTTGAAACGTATAACTGATCACTTTAAGCCTCACAACACATTTCGCAAACCTCTCCATAACTAAGATTCTTCTAACATATCAATATCAGTAAACGTTTTCAAGATCTTAAACAGTACAAAACCCGCCCCCGGCAATGCCGGAGAACGGGTTTTGTACTGTTCATAAGGTTTATTTTCCGATGAATTCCTGAACCCAGTAATTGTTGTCGAAACCTACGCCGATGTAGTTAAAGTTCGCACTCAGAATATTGGCACGGTGTCCCTCACTGTTCATCCAGGCCGTCATTACTTCTTGCGGAGTTCTCTGGCCCATTGCAATGTTCTCCCCGGCAGCCCGATAAGTAACGCCAAAAGTGGCCATCATATCAAAAGGCGATCCGTACGTCGGGGATGTATGCGAAAAGTAGTTATTCGTACGCATATCGGTTGCTTTAGCTGCGGCCACTTTGTTCAGGCTTTCCAAAGCGCTGACCGGGGACAGCCCTGCTGTCGCACGTTCCTTATTCACAAGCGTAACGATTTGCTGGATATATGACTCTTGAGTGCTGACTGCTGCTGCTGCTGGTGTTGCCGTTGGTTTTGGTGTCGCAACCGGTGTTGCCGTTGGTTTAGCTGTCGCTACAGGCGTTGCTACTGGTGTCACCGTTGGTGCGGCTGTTGCTACGTGTGTCGCTGTTGGTTTAGCTGTTGCAACCGGTGCAGGTGTGTTTGTAGGAACAACAACCGGTTGAGATTTGTAAACTGTCACTGTTGTATTGGAAAAAGGAAATCCCTTAAGGCTATATTGGTTAAAATATTGCATGAATTGTGCGAAATTAGTTGGTGCTCCAGTCACAGTATTGCCTGCCTCTGCATTTGCCTGTATTGGAAGAGAAATGCTAAGCGCCATCACTGCCGCCACACTTCCACCTATCATTGCTCTTAAAGTTTTGCTCTTCATTCTGCCATCTCCTTGTTCATGATGTATTTGTTATGTTGCTGTCGGCCGAAGTAATGGGCTCCAAATATTACAAAGTTGTAATCTGTTCCTCAGTCATTGTAGCATAAATCTCTCAGCTGTGCGCTTCTAAATTTTTACATTAATAGATTGCCAGATAGGCAAGCAGACGGCTTGTACATTTCAACTCCAATACAACAAAAAAGCCGCCATCCTAATCAGGACAGCAGCCTCCTATTGACTTCGCTGTACATTCTGTACAGGTTAAGACGTTATCTTTGTAGCTGGAAGCTTAATGGAAAGACTGCCAGAACTCGCCTTCGGTCGAGATCAGACCCATGATTTCTGCATAAGGAATGCGGAATGTCGGGAAACCAGCAGCATACGGGGCGATCTCGTAAGGAGCGAAATACAGATACAGTGCTTCTTCATCAACAAAAAAGGGCTGATCCGCCGTAATCCCCTTGTAGGTGTCCGGAAAAACGTAAGAGTACTGGGGATCGTTCGCAATCTGTTTGCCGACAATTGCGCTGAGCTTCGCCACATATTTGCTGCCCGGCTTGAACAGGTCACGAAGAGCATAAAACTTGCCGTTGCGCAAATTGATATGAACATAAATCCGGGTAGGCATGCCATGGGCAGCGCCAAAAGGGTACTTGTAGCCGCTCAATTCCAGGACTAGCAGATTTTTGCGGAAGAAGGAGACGTCAAAATCCCCGGTATAGCTGTAATCCTGCGTGCCTTCACCGGTCCCCGCTCCTTCGGCAAGGGACAGGCTGCGCAGCTTGTCATTTACTTCTCTGGAGACCTCGGAGTTTGCGATCCCTTCGATAACCGGATAATACACCAAATAGTCTCTATTCGGTTTGTATTTCTTCTCCAGCACTGAATAAGGCGGCCGGAGCGTTATGACTCCATTTTGCTTCCATACCTGATTGCCCCGCCGGTCGTAATAGGCTGTCCGCTGATCCACGTCAGCCCTGATCAGACTTCCGCTGAAGGAAAGTGTGCCTGAACCGGCAATTACAGGCGGCTGAGCTGCTTTTTTTCCGCTTTTGTCGATGAAATAGGTATCTGTGGCGTCAAACACTGAGGCGAGTCCATTCTGATAATTGTTCACACCCAGCAAGGGGTGAGTACTGAGGATTCTGCCGGTTACCGCATCAGCGATAGCATAACGGGAACCGCGGTAAGGCTCGTCTGGATACACTGGTGTACCCAATGCCACCCGGTCTTCACCCAGCTGTTGAACTTCATAATACTGGGCCGGGACTACGAGCTTACCCTGCTTGTCAATCAGGCCATAGGCGTTGCCATAATTCTCTGCCGTATTGATCACCGCTCTTCCCGCAGAAAATGGCAGGGCAGCTGTATACTGCGGCTCTATTGCGATGCTTCCGTCTATCCGCAGATATCCGTATTTACCGTTCTCGGTAGCCTGGTATGCCAGCAGGCCATCCCCCGGATAACCTACAAATGGATATTTATACGTATGCAGCACGGTGCCTTGCGGGTCTATCAGCGCAAACTCCCTTTCGCCCAGCTTGACCAGTGCCGTTCCGTTCATGAAATCACTGGCGTCCTCGTAAACCGCAGGCAGTACTTCCTTTCCCTGGGCATCCAGATATCCGTAGTGGGAAGTACCCGTTGTACTTTGTTTGGAGAACATCGCACGCCCTTCATGCAGCGAATTTAAGTAATCATAACGCGCTGCTGTAACCTGCTTGCCTCTTTCGTCAATCAACGTATAGCCTTTGGCATCGGAAACCACAGCACGGCCTTCTGAAAAAGGGGCAATAAAGGAATAGGCCGGTCTCACTTTCTCCCGCCCGGAGCTGTCAATCAGGCCGCTCTTGTCGTTGCGCTGCACAATCGCCAGGCCGTTCTCCTGAAAATCCTCAGCATATTCATACCTTGGTTCAATAACCGTCCGTCCTTCATTGTTGATGTACCCCCAACGAGTCCCCTCTTTAAGCTTAAAAGGAGCGGGGTGCAGCAAATCCGCCCGCAGCTCACTGTCATCCACCTCAGGCAGGAAATAAAGCGCCTCTACAGGCTTTTTGGAGTAATCTACCCGATACAAACCCGCTTCTGCAGGAATCGTTACGAACAGATCATCATCCGCACGGATGAAATCCTCTTCCTGCTGAGGAATACATTCATTCCAGCCAATCCCGTCCCATCTCCACACTTCCGTCTGCAGCAGGCTGTTATCCGTTCCTTTCGCCAGCTCATTCAGCTTAATCCTCAGCATCCCGTCGCTCTCCTTTACAAGGGCTTTTGCCTATAGGATATGTGGTCAAGGGAGAAATGGTGTGTGGTTGTAAGGTCTGACGCTTTCCTAATTATTCGACATCGGCGACATTGTCTCTGGTAATCTTCTTATAGGGAATCCATACATACTGGTTATCGGTAATATCGAAACCAATATTTTGTTTGGTTGGCGCTTCGCCTCTAGAGAGAACCGCCGCAAGTTGGATTGCTGCTTTGCCTTGAATATGGGCATCATTTAACACAGTACCCAGCATGGTTCCCTCTTTCAGTGCTTTAACGGCCGGAGCTGTCGCATCTACACCAACTACCGGCATGTATTTCCCGCCGGAAAAATATCCGTCAGCTTTTAGAGCTTTAATTGCACCGAGGGCCATGTCGTCGTTGTTGGCAAGCACAGCTTCTATCCTGTCTCCGCAGGTCTTCAGAAAGCCCGCCATTTTCTCCTGGCCCTTCACCCGGTCGAACATTCCGCTGTCTTCCGCCAGTTTCTCGACCTTGATACCTTCATCTTCAATCGCCTGAATGGAATAATTGGTGCGCAGCTCGGCATCCTGGTGTCCCGGCTCGCCCTTCAGCATGACATATTGAAGCACTCCGTCGCCGTTCTTATCGGCTTCTGGATGGGATTTCCAGTATTCCGCGATAATCTGGCCGGACATGGTGCCCGATTCTTCCGCTTTGGCGCCTACATAATACACCTTGTCCCATTTCTTCATATCTTCCGGAAACGGTTCACGATTAAGGAAGACAACCGGAATGTCGGCTGTTTTTGCTTTGTCGATGATGACGCCTGCGGCAGTGCGGTCAACCGGATTAATCAGCATGCCTTTATATCCCTTGGTAATGAAAACGTCAACCTTATCATTTTGCGTAAGCTGGGAGTTTTTGCTGTCTACAATGTCCACAGCTGCGATGCCTTTAGCTGCCGCCACAACCGATTTGCGGACACCGGCCATAAACGTATCGCTGAATTTATAAATGGCTACACCAATTTTTGGAGCTGAGCCGGTACCACCAGGGATTGCCTCAGCGCTGCCGCCGGTATTCGCAGGGCTGCCCCCGCAGCCGGACATAGCAGCACCCAGCAACACGGCGAATAAAACGGAAGACTTTTTTTTCATCACTAATTGACCTCCCGAGGGTAAATCTTTCTCATGCCGGATCTGTCCCAGGTACATCATTATGCCTGAAAAAAGCACAGTTGCGAATATAAAATCCTACTGTATTCAATAAATATTCTAATGAGTTCCCTATGCTACCGGACAAAAGGAAACAGCAGCTTTTGATTCTCGGGCCATAGCATGTTTTCCAGGTCAATCAGCTTGGTGCCAGTATCCGCACGCTCCGGAATGTCGATGCCTTCCAGGGCTTGGGCTGCATATTTCACGGCCAGATAACCGTTGCTGAACGGATTCTGGATCACAGTTGCCTGGACGGTTCCGTCCTGAAGCATTTCCATCATCGAGGGAGAGCTGTCGAAGGCCACCATTTTAACCTTATGCTGCTTCAGATTCTGCAGTACTTTGCCCGCACCCTGCGACGCCGTTTCATTCAATGTGGCGATTCCGCGCAAATCGGGATGGTTCTGGAGCATGTCCCGGGTCAATGATTCCGCATTGGCTGTATTCGAGGAGGTGTAGGAAATCTGCACGACCTTAACATTCGGATAACGGGCCGCATAGTTCAGGAAACCCTTTTCCCTTTCTTCTGCGTCCCGGGCTCCATAATCAATCGGTCCGCTGGATTCCGGCTGCACGTTCTGAGAGGAGTTGGTGAAATTGATGATTCCAATCTCACCATATCCGTTCAACAGCTGTATCAGTCTTTCCGCTGATTTCTGTCCGGCTTCATAGCCATTTGAACCCACGTAGGCTTTGACTCTGGCCGAACCAACCTCGGCATCGACGGAAATAACAGGGATTTTGTAATAGGCGGCCTGATCCACTACCTGGGCCAATCCCATATAGCTGCTGGCTGCCAAAATAATCGCCTCTGCCTTTTGATTAATAGAATCCTCAACCATGGTAATCTGCTTATCAATCTCACTCTCAGAATCAGGTGCCTTGAACGTCAGCTTGACATTAAATTCCTTGGCGGCGGCTTCAGCACCGAGCTTAACCGTGTTCCAGTAATCCCCTTTGTTCATCTTGACAATCATATCAATATTATGCGTTTTATTGGTGCTGATATAAGCGGCGGGAGACGTATTGAAGCAGGAAGTGACCGTCAGCCACAGCACCGGACAAAGCAGCAGGATCAGCCACAATCGTTTGCTTCTCATGGAGATGATTCATCCTCCTTCTGCGGCTCCGGCCCCTCTGCGGTTTGGATTGCCGGGAATGTAATAGTGACCGTTGTGCCTTCCTCAAGCTCGCTTTCAAATGCAAGACCGAATTCGCGTCCGTAATAAAGTCTGATCCGTTCATTCACATTCCGCACGCCTACACCAGAGCCGCTGCCGCTTTTGGTCCCGCCGCTCAAGATCATATTCAGCATTTCCCTCGGCATTCCTAGACCGTTGTCGCTGATTGTGATGACAATTAAGCCATGCTGAAGCTCGGCACTAATGGAGATCAGACCTTCGTCCGGCAGCATTTCAATCCCGTGATACAGTGCATTTTCTACAATCGGCTGCAGAATCAGCTTGATCGTCTGGTACTGGAGCACCTCATCCTGCGCCTTGATTTCAAAGCGGAATTTATTCTTGAAGCGGAAGCTCTGGATGACAAGATAATGGCGGATATGGTCCAGCTCTTCCTGCACGGTAATAATATTATTCCCCTTGCTCAGGCTGATCCGGAAAAACTTCGACAACGATTGGATCATCGTGACCACTTCCTCGTTTTTGCCCCGTTCGGCAAGCCGGATGACAGAGTTCAGCGTGTTGTACAAAAAGTGCGGGTTGATCTGCGACTGCAGTACTTCAAGCTCACCTTTGCGCTTGGTCTCCTGCTCATAAATAATCTGGTCCATCAGCTGGCGGATCCGCTGGAGCATCAGGTTAAAGCGCCGCGACAGCTGTTCAACCTCATAAGCGCCGCTGACATTGATCGGAGTATTCAGGTCACCCTCACCTACCTGCTTGACGGTCCGCTCCAGCTTGCGGATCGGACTGGCAATGAGCCAGGACAGGAAGACGGAGACAGCAATGACGCCAAGAATAACAGCGGCCAGAAACCAGACCAGAAATTGATTCAGATCCCGTTTCGTAGTCACAATTTCATCGTAATAAGCGACACCAACGATTTTCCAGCCGGTTTCGGCCAGCGTGCGTACGGTGATAAAACGTTTCTCTCCTGTTGATTCATCCAGATAGCTGCGGTAAGCATACTCCAGCACCGGTTCCACGTTCTCATACTTTAGACCGGCATAAATCAGCTGCTGCTGCGGGTGATAAACGATATTGCCCAGCGAGTCCAAAATGTATGCGTATCCTCTTTTGCCAAGCTTGACCTGCCGGCTCAGCTCATCAATCGTCCGGAAGTTGAAGTCGATCAGCAGGATGCCGGTTTTCAATTCTCCGTTTTCTCTGTATTGAATCATTTTGCTGATGGAGACAACCCAGGTATAGCGCCCCTTGAATAAATTTTGGATATGCGGTGCGGAATAGGAAATCTCCGAGCTTTTTTTGGCGGTGGTGAACCAGCTCTGACTTTCCAGCTGTGTATTCAGGCGCATGTTCTGGCCCGGGGTCCCAACCACATATTTCCCCTGCAGCGTAAACACGGCGACCGACACCAAGTCTTCTCTGCTGTTCATCAGCGTATCCATCCGTTCGTACAGCAGCGGGGAATCAATAGAGGCACTGGTCGTGACCTGTTCCTCCGCCGTCTCAAAAATATTGCTCATTCCTTTGACATACAGCTCCAGATTATAATTCACCTGCTCTATGATCTGCTGCATATTCAGATTGGCATTCTCCTCGGCTGTCTTCGCAAACTTGTTGTACAGCATGAAGCTGACGATCACCGCAACCAGCACCGTAATCGCCGTGAACGACACCGTAATGATAAGCTGAATACTCCGCAGTTTGGAGGATATCCTTGTTTTGCCGCGTCTGTCTTGCTGCGGGCGAAGCGGAAAAAAATAAGCCTTCGGCCTGTTCATGGCTATCCTCCCCGGGAGCTGTTCTTATACTCTTTGGGAGATTGTCCATACTTCTTGCGGAAGCAGAAGCTGAAATAATTCGGGTCGGCAAAACCGATTTTTTCGGCAATTTCAAAAGCCTTCAGCTCTGTTGAGCGCAGCAGTTCCTTGGCAGCTTCCAGACGGATCTGCAGTAGATAGCTGACAAAGGTCATCTTCATCTCTTTCTTAAAAATGCTGCTGAAATATCCCGTACTGATATGCAAATGCTGGCAAACTTTGCCGATCGAGATGTCGGACTCCTCATAATGACCCCTGATGTATTCCTTGGCTTGGCCAATCAGCTGTTTGTAGCTCGACTGCCGCTCCGAAGCAATAGAATCCATCAGCCGGCTGCACACATGGATAATCCACTGCTTAGCTTCGCCCATATTGTTGAATTTATGGATTTCCGTAAGCGAAGACAGCCCTGATCCGATGTAATCGGTGGTCTCACTGCCTGACTCCTTGGCCACCCGTAGAATCGAGGTGATGATCTCCAGCAGAAACACCTGATAGTCCTGGGTCGAAACCTGCGCGGTGTCCAGTCCCCCGAACAATTCGTCGACAACCTCTTTCAGCTCCTGTAGCGTGCCCAGTTTGATCGTGCGGATCAGCGATTGTTGGGTCAGCTCGTCATAAGCCAGCATTTGATTGGATCTTGACTCCACATCTTCGATCCAGATCACTCTGTTGTTGCCGAGAATGAGGCGGTAATCAAGTGCCTGCAGCGCATCGCCGAATGAATTGAACAGCATAGACGCTGTATGGTATACTGTTCCGGCTCCTGAGGTCACCGTCAGCTTTAGAAAACGCTGTACATTTTGCCTGATCTCCTCCAAAATCGCAAAGGTTTTTCCGGTAATCTCCGCCTCATCCTTCTCCATGCTGACCGAGAGCAGCACGACATCATCCCGGTGTATAAATACTTTGCCGAAACCATACTTCAGACAAATTTCCTCGGCAATATTAAGCACCGCGAACAGCTGCAAATTGCGGTCGCCGGTGTCACGCAGGGATACGGGCAGACTCTGGATAACTCCTGCATTCTTCTCCGAACGGATATAATCTATGCTGATTACCGAAGACTGAAAGCTCTCACCAGAGAGGTTGATGCCGTATTCCGCACTTTTCTCGGCGATTTCCACGGGCCGCAGCCTACGGGAAACAAGCGAGGAGAGGAATTGTTCACGAAGCACAGGCAGACTCTTCCGGTAATGCTCGCTCAGCACAAACACATTTTCTTTCTCAGCGATTTCCGCCTCTATGGTTTTTCTAACCTTGAGCAGTGTGTCGATCAGCTCCTGAGAAGAAAACGGTTTCAGAATATATTCGTCAATTTGCAGTTTAATCGCTTTCTGGGCGTACTCAAATTCATCGTAGCCGGTGAGAATTATGATCTTCGTATTGGGGTGACGGCTGCGGATCCATTCGGACAGCTGCAGTCCGTTCATAAATGGCATCTGGATGTCGGTCACGACCACATCCGGCAGCAGGCGGTCGATTGATTCCGCAGCCTCACGGCCATTCTCCGCCTGATCTACAACCTCAAAACCATAGCTGCCCCAGTCGATCTGTGCGATAATCCCTTCTCTTACATCCTCTTCGTCTTCGGCAAGAATCAATTTATACATGCTTCATCCCTCTTATAATTTCTGTTTAGGTAATTATAAAACTATTCTAGCTGATTCGATTAACTCTATCTATGTTTAACTTAAGTAAGGGGTAAAAGATACTGAATGGCTATTCCGCCGGTTCAGCAAATTCATTATACAGTGGCAATGGACGGGTATACATAAGCAAATTGAGGGAATGATATTCTTCAGCTCAGAACGGTGGGGTTTACCTCTACGACGGAAAATCAGGACCACCCGTCCAACGGGTGGTTTGCTCTAGGGGTATAACCCCTCGTTGCCAAACTGCGCCTAAAGACG
>NZ_JBYTDQ010000026.1:0-9799 GCF_058791575.1 Paenibacillus sp. EB106-06-01-XG199
GGGGGCCGATTGCCAATACGCAGCTGTACATTGTGAGTGACAACCGGCAGCTGCAGCCGATCGGGGTCGCGGGTGAACTGTGTATCGCGGGGGACGGTCTGGCCCGGGGGTATCTGAACCGGCCGGAGCTGACGGCGGAGAAATTCGTCGACAACCCGTTCGAGCCGGGTGAGCGGATGTACCGGAGCGGGGATTTGGCGCGATGGCTGCCGGACGGCAACCTGGAGTACCTGGGCCGGATCGACCAGCAAGTGAAGATCCGCGGGTACCGGATCGAGTGCGGGGAGATTGAGGCGCGGCTCATGGCGCATGCGCAGATCCGCGAAGCGGTGGTCTTGGCCCATGAGGACGAGCAAGGGCAGGCGTACTTGTGTGCGTATCTCGTAAGTGACGCGGCTGTTCCGATTACAGAACTACGGGCGCACCTGGCGGCACAGCTGCCGGATTACATGATTCCGTCCTACTTTGTGAGCATGGATGGAATCCCGTTGACTGCCAACGGCAAGGTGGACCGCAAGGCGTTGCCGGCGCCGGAAGCGGCTCATACCGGCAGCGTATACGAAGCGCCAAGCACGCCGACGCAACGGCAACTGGCAGAGATTTGGCAGGAAGTGCTGGGGGCGGAGCAGGTCGGCGTCCACGATAACTTCTTTGTGCTGGGCGGCGACTCGATCAAGGCGATCCGTCTGATCAGCCGGATGAACCGTGACATGGAGGCGGATCTCCCGCTAAAAGAGCTCTACCTGCATCAGACCATCGGAGAGCTGGCCGGGCTTTTGGCGCAGGAGTATGAGCCGAACCGGCAGCTGGAATCGGGGCGGGAGATGCTGGAGCAGATGAAGCGGCGCATCATGGTGGATCCCGAGCAGTTAAAGCACCTGCCAGAAGATTGCGAGGATGTGTATCCGCTTAGCAAAATTCAGCAGAGCATGGTGTTCTACTCCAGATTGCGGCCGGAGGAGCCGATCTACCACGACCAGTTTGTGTATCATTTCAAAATCGTGTCAGTGGAACAGTTTGCCGAAGCACTGCAGCGGTTATCTGACAAGCATCCGATTCTGCGCACCACCTTCGATCTTAAGCATTTCGAGGAAGAGGTCCAGATCGTGCACGCCCGGATCGTGCCAGCCCTTTCGGCGGAGGATGTCTCTTCACTTGGCCGGGAAGAGCAGGAGCGCGTTATCCGCACGTATATTGAGCAGGACCAGCGCCACTTGTTCCGCTTCGACGGCGAGGTGCTGTGGCGAGTTCGGTTGTTCCGGCTGAATAGCCAGCATGATTATTGCATGGTGTTTACGTTCCACCATGCGATTCTGGACGGCTGGAGCGTGGCTTCCTTCCAGCAGGAGTTTGAAGACATTTATCATCAGCTGCTGCAGGGAAACCCTGCGGAGGTTAAGCCGCTGCAAAGCAGCTATAAGGATTATGTGGCCATCAACCGGTTCCGGGAGAGCGACGAGGAGAGCCGGCAATATTGGATCAGCGAATTGGCGGGGTATACCCGTAATAAGCTGCCGTTTAACTACGCAGGCAAGAAGAGGGAACGCGGGGCAGTCAGCAAAATTTATCGCAGGCCATTGAGCAGCACGCTGCTGGGAGCCTTGAAGCGGCACGCGAAGCGGTACGGTTGTACCGTCAAGGAACTGTGCTTGAGCGCGCACGTATATTTGCTGGGTATCCTGACGACGGAGGAAGAGATTGTCACGGGCGTGGTCAGCCACGACCGGCCGCCAGTCGAGGATGCAGATAAAGTGCTGGGCTGCTTCCTGAATACGGTGCCGATCCGCATGGGGGTAGCACATGAAGTGTCCAAGTCGGAACTGGTGAACCGTACCAAGCAGCAGCTTGCACACATGAAGGCGCATGAACTGTTTTTGGTCGATATCGCCCATGCGATCGGCGATGTATCGAGCCCGTCGGTCAACCCGATCTTCGATACGCTGTTTAACTATACGGATTTCCATGTGCTGGAGGAGATGGGGCCGAGACAAGAGTTGGTATCGGAGACGGCGGCGCTGAGCTTGGAAGCAAACGAAATGACAAATACGTGGTTTGATCTGGAAGTATCGCAGTACTTTGACAGGCTGAACATGCAGATCAAATATACGCCGGCTTATTTTGAGGACCGGGAGATCGAAACGGCGTTTGCCTGGTACGAACGAATCCTTGAGGCCTTGTGTGACGTGGAGAACGATCTCTTGTCGATGGAGCATCTGATGACGGCTGCGGAGCGTCAAGAGATCGTGTACGAATGGAACCGAACGGATACGCCGTACGCAGTAGAGAAGACGCTGCATCAACTGTTCGGGGAACAAGCAGCGAGGACGCCGGAGCGACCGGCTGTAAGCTGGAACGGCCAGCAGCTGACCTACCGGGAGCTGGACAAGCGGTCGAACCGGTTGGCGCGGCTGCTGCAGGCCCAGGGGGTGAACGTCAATGATCATGTCGGGCTGATGACTGGCCGGGGCTTTGAGATGATCATTGGCATGCTGGCGATTCTGAAAGCTGGCGCGGCGTATGTACCGATGGATCCGGACTATCCGCAAAGCCGGATCGCGCATATGATCAGCCATGCGGGAATAAGCGTCGTTGTCGCCGATCAGGCGTATGCAGAAATGCCTGCGCAAATCATCGACAGCCGGGACCCTTCGCTGATCGGGCATTCCGGTGAGGCGCTTCACCTGGCCAAAGTTTCGCACGAGCTGGCTTACATTATTTACACCTCGGGTTCCACCGGAGAGCCGAAGGGCGTCATGATAGAGCATCATTCGGCCGTGAACTTGGTCAGCTGGGTCAATCAGGAATTTGGCGTTCATGAGGAAGATCGGCTGCTGTTCATCACGTCGATGTGCTTTGACTTGTCGGTGTATGACATTTTCGGACCGCTGGCGGCAGGCGCCCGGATTGTGATTGCAGACCGGGAGCAGGTGCAGGATCCTAAGCAGATGCAGCAGCTGCTGGAACAGGAAGCCATTACGATTTGGGACTCGGTGCCGACGACACTGAACCATGTGCTGCATGGTCTGGAGGAACAGGAGAAGGGCATCCGTCAGCAGGCATTGCGTCTGGCGCTGGTAAGCGGGGACTGGATTCCGGTGAATTTGGCGGTGCGAGCGAAGGCAGCCTTCCCGAACGTCCAGGTGATTGGACTTGGGGGTGCGACGGAAGCCACCGTATGGTCCAACTACTATCCGATCCGGGAAGTAACGGCGGATCAAACAAGCATTCCGTACGGCAAGCCGCTGGATAACAACACCTTCTACATACTGGACGCCAATCGGCATCCGGTGCCGTACGGGGTGGCCGGCGAGCTGTATATCGGGGGAGTAGGCGTAGCCAAAGGATATATGAACGATACGGCGAAGACCAGCGCATCGTTTATGACGAATCCGTTTGTGCCGCAGGGACGGATGTACAAGACGGGAGATATGGGTCGGATGCTGCCGGACGGCAATATGGAATTTCTGGGGCGCCGGGATCATCAGGTGAAGATCCGCGGCTACCGTGTGGAGCTGGGCGAAATCGAGAGCCAGCTGCTGAAGCATGAGGCGGTCCGCGAAGCGGTGGTGATCGACCGGGAGGATGCCGCGGGCGGGAAATACTTGTGCGCTTACGTGGTGCTGCAGGAGGAGACGGCATCGGCGGACATTCGGGAGCATCTCGGGCGGACGTTGCCGTCCTATATGATACCGGGGTACATGATCCGGATGGAGCGCTTGCCGCTGACGCCTAACGGGAAGCTGGACCGCAAGGCGTTGCCGGAGCCTGAGGCAAGAATGGATTCGGAAGAACGGTATGAGGCAGCGAGTAATGAGACGCAGCGGAAGCTGCTCAGGATTTGGCAAGACGTGCTTGGCATAGAGAACATTGGGGTGAGCGACGACTTTTTTGCAATCGGAGGACACTCCTTGCGGGCGACCGCGCTGGTGACCAAGATCCAGAAGACGATGAACGCAGAACTGACGCTGCAGGATGTATTCCGCCTGCCGACAGTCAAGGAGCAGGCGCAGAAGATCGAAGGGATGTCGAAGACGGCCTACAGCGCCATCGAACCGGCGGCACCACAGGCGTCGTACCCTCTGTCTTCGTCGCAGCGGCGGCTGTACGTGCTGCATGAGATGGAGCCGGAGAGCACGCGCTATAACATGCCGGGCGTGGTGGAACTGGCCGGGAGGGTGGACCCGGACCGGCTGGAGCAATCGATTCGCTCGGTCATCGCCCGTCACGAATCGCTGCGCACGTCGTTCATGTGGATCGACGGCGAAGCGAGACAACGGATACATGAAGACGTGACGCTGGAATGGGTATGCCGGGATGCGGATGAAGCGCAAGCGAGAGAACTTACCCGGAACTTCGTGCGGCCGTTCGCGCTGGACCAGGCACCGCTGCTGCGGGCCGGACTGCTGCGGTTTTCGGAGGAGCGCCATTGGCTGATGTGGGACATACACCATATCGTGTCGGACGGCGTGTCGATGAACCTACTGGTGTCGGACTTCATGGCGGCGTATGGCGGCGTGGAACTGGCGCCGCTTCGGATTCAGTACAAAGACTACGCGGTATGGCAGCAAGGTACGCTCGAGGTGGAGCAGATGAGAGCGCATGAGGCGTACTGGCTGTCGGCTTATGCGGAAGAAACGCCGGTGCTGGAACTGCCGACCGACCGGAGGCGTCCAGCGGTGCCCAGCAGTGAAGGCAGGCAGGTTCATGCGCAGATCAGCGCGGACGTAGCCGAGGGGCTGAAGCAGATTGCCGCAGAGACCGGAGCGACGCTGTACATGGTGCTGCTGGCTGCCTATAACGTGTGGCTGCACAAGTACACGAGGCAGAGCGACATTGTGGTCGGGACGCCGGTGTCGGGGCGGACGCATGGGGATACGGAGCCGATGATTGGGATGTTCGTGAACACGCTGGCGCTGCGGAATGCCCCGTCCGGAGACAAGCGGTTTATGGATTTCCTGCGTGAGGTGAAGGAGCGGACGCTGGCGGCATTCGAGCACCAGGACTATCCGTTCGAGGAACTGGTCGAGAAGCTGAACGTACGGCGCGATAGGAGCCGTAACCCCTTGTTTGACACGATGCTGGTGCTGCAGAACATGGAGCAATCGATTCTTTATTTAACTGATATTGAGGTTCGCTCCGTTGAACAAGATATTTTGACAACGAAGATGGATCTGACGATGATTGTTGCCGAAGTCGAACAAGGCCTTCAATTATCTTTGGAGTACAGAAGGGATTTATTTGAGTATGGGACGGCAGCGAGACTGCTTCAAGGATTCTGTGAACTTATCAAAGCCACGGTAACCGATCCTTCCGTTTGCATTAAAGAATTAAAGATGGAACTTTTTCCACAGGAAAAAGAAGAAGAGGAAGACGAATTATTCGATATTATTTATTTTGAATAACAGGGTCTGTTGTATTACTAGGGTTAATCTTCGGTAACATCTCAATTGGTTACAGAATTCTAGTTCCAGCCACGGAAAGCTTCAGACCACTGGTTTGGCAGTTGATCTGGAAAGAAGCTGGAACTAGAATTCACAAAAATCAATTTCTAATTTTGCCATATGTATAACTTTAATAAGTGAAAAAGTAAATATATAAACTTTATTGATATTATTGGACTTCAATATAATGAGGTGTTGCATTTGTATAAAATGGCATTTATATTTCCGGGCCAAGGCTCGCAATATGTTGGGATGGGTCAAGCTTGGCATTCAGCATATCCAATTGCACGGGAATTGTTCGAAATGGCCAACGATGCTCTTGGTTTCGATCTTAAAAAAATTTGTTTCGAGGGAAATCCGCAAGAACTTAAAAAGACGGAAATTGCCCAACCCGCAATTTTAACCGTAAGTTTGATTGCTTATCGAATCATACTTCAAGAGGTTGAAATTCAGCAGCCCGTCCTTGCGGGTCATAGTCTTGGAGAGATATCGGCATTATGCGCAGCGGAAACTATATCGTTTGCCGACGCAGTCAAGCTAGTGCATGCCAGAGGGAAATATATGCAGGAAGCGGTGCCGGAAGGCCGGGGCTTGATGTATGCCGTGGTTGGACTTTCATCAGAGCAAGTGAAAGAGATATGCAGGAAGATTTCACTAAATACAGGGGCCGTCGTGCCATCTAACTATAATGCCAGCAATCAAACGGTAATATCCGGGGTAAAAGGCGCGGTGGAAGAAGCGGTGATTTCCATGAAACATGCAGGCGCGCAAGTTATACCGTTAAAAGTCAGTGCTCCCTTTCACAGTCCGCTCATGGAACCGGCCGTTGCTCCGTTTCGCGCATTTTTGAACGGACTTACATTTCAGCCTTTGCGGCACACAGTTGTGTCGAATGTTACGGGGGACTTTTACAGCAGTGAACAGGATATTATTCCATTGCTCTCTGACCAATTAATAAAACCGGTTTTGTGGACGGCTTGCATGAACAGGATGGCTGCTCTGCCCGTTCATGCATTTATCGATACGGGGCCTCGTGAAACACTTGGGCCGCTTCTGAAGGAAGCTTTTCCGGAAGCGAAGGTGTATGCAATAGACTCCGTCCATTCGGCTATGCAGGATTGTCTTGACAACCTGAGGTCAGATCGGGAAAGAAGCCGTCTAAGAGGCAGGAGGAAGGTAATAGATAAATGCTTATCTATTGCCGTATGCACCCAAAATCACAATTCAAATGCGGATGAATATCAAAAAAATGTGCTCGAGCCTTATAAGATGATTCAGAGAATGAAGGAAGAAGTAACGGTTGCCGGAAAGGAACTGACATTAAAGCAAACGGAGAACGTTCTACAGCTGCTTGAGACTATTCTTAGAGGTAAGAAGCTGCCTGCCGATGAACTGAATCTGCGTATGGAGCAGGCGATTAACGAAACAGGTATGCCCGGTTTATTTCATGGAATTGCTGAGGTTACCCAATGATTGGAGGTTCAACAATGGATTCTTTAACCGTTAGGCTTATGGCTTCCAGCGGTAAATACTCGGAGGCCGTTGATTATTGGCTGGAGCAGCTTGCGGAATCCTCCGCACCGACAACCCTCTCCCTAGGCAGAGAGAACGGTATAGCCGGCCCGTCGTTCCGGCAGGTGGAGCAGCAGCTTTCGAAGGAGACCTTACATCAAGTAGAGTTGCTATCTAAAAACTCGGAACAGGCAATGTTCATGGTCTTAATGTCCGGAACGCTGTTGTTTCTTTCCCGGTATCTGAATCTTGCAGATTTATTAGTAGGTATGCCTCCACTGAAAAAAAAAGGAAGCGAAGAAGTGGCTTCGGCTGTATTGCCGATTCGAATTCAAGTGGACTCTGAGAGTACTTTCAGGGACGTACTGCTCCAGGTGCGCAACGGCTTAACGGAAGCCGCCAAACATCAGAAATTCCCCCATCCTTACATAGCCGAGAAAATCGGGCTGCCTATGAACGGTAACGATTTATTGCGTTTCGGTACGATTGTTTCACTTAACAGCATTCACCAAACGATAGACCCTCTTCTCTCTGAATGTCTCATACACATATTTTTTCAAAAGAAGGACGACGCCCTTTCCTTTGTACTGCATTATGATGCAAGCCGCTATGCCCATGAGAGTCTGATCAGGTTAAAGCAGCAGCTTGCTTACTTCCTTGAATTAATAATGGAACAGAAGAACACGCCGCTTGCCCAGATTGATATGGTTTCGGATCAGGAGAGGCAAGAGCTGCTGCACGGGTTCAACGACACAGCGGCGGCGTATCCGCGGGAAGCGACGATCCGCGGGCTGTTCGAGGACCAGGTGAAGAAGACGCCGGATGCTGTGGCAGTCGTGTACGGGGAACAGCAGCTGACCTATGCAGAGCTGAATGCGCAGGCAAATCAGCTGGCGTGGACGCTGCGCGGGCAAGGTGTGGGGCCGGAGTGTATCGTGGCCATCCTGATGGAGCGCTCTTTGGAGATGCTCGTCGGGATGCTCGGCATTCTGAAGGCCGGCGGGGCGTATTTGCCGATCGATCCGACCTATCCAGCCGAGCGCATCGCCTATACACTGGCGGACAGCGGGACGCAGTGGCTGGTGACGACCCGTGCCGCCGAGCTTCAGACCCCGGCGTTACCGTTCGCGGGATGCCGGGTATATGCCGGAGAAACTGCCTTAGAAACAGAGCCGGTGCAGGCGGAGAACCCGCCGCAGGCGACGAAACCGAACGATCTGGCGTACGTGATTTACACCTCAGGAACGACGGGAAAGCCGAAAGGGACGATGATCACACACCGGAACGTAGTGCGGCTGTTGTTCAATGACCGCATGGCTTTTGATTTCAACGAACGGGACGTGTGGACGTTGTTCCACTCGTATTGCTTCGATTTCTCGGTATGGGAAATGTACGGAGCGCTGCTTTATGGGGGCAAGCTGGTTGTTGTGCCGCTGATGACGGCGAGGGACCCGGAGCAGATGGTGCGGCTGCTGCGGCAGGAGCGGGTGACGGTGCTAAACCAGACGCCGAGCGCATTCTGTGCGTTGTCAGAGCGGGAAATGGAAGAGGCGGACGCGGAGCTCTGCGTGCGGGCCGTGATCTTTGGCGGAGAAGCGCTGGCGCCGGGCCAATTGCGGGAATGGCGACGGAAGTATCCCCATACGGAATTGATCAACATGTACGGGATCACGGAAACGACCGTGCATGTGACTTATAAGAAGCTGACAGAAGCGGAAATCACAAGCGGCGGCATCAGCAACATCGGCAAGCCGCTTCCAACGCTGCGGGCCTATATTCTCGGCGAAGGGCAGCAGCTGCAGCCGATCGGGGTCGCGGGTGAATTGTGTATCGCGGGGGACGGTCTGGCCCGGGGGTATCTGAACCGGCCGGAGCTGACGGCAGAGAAATTCGTCGACAACCCGTTCGAGCCGGGTGAGCGGATGTACCGGAGCGGGGATTTGGCGCGATGGCTGCCGGACGGCAATCTGGAGTACCTGGGCCGGATCGACCAGCAAGTGAAAATCCGCGGCTACCGGATTGAGTGCGGGGAGATCGAGGGGCGGCTTCTGGCGCATACGCAGATCCGCGAAGCGGTGGTCATGGCCCGCGGGGACGAGCAAGGGCAGGCGTACTTGTGTGCGTATCTCGTAAGTAACGGGGCTGTTCCAGTACCGGAGCTGCGTACACACCTGGCGGCACAGCTGCCGGATTACATGATTCCGTCCTACTTTGTGGAGCTGGAGAAGCTGCCGCTAACCCCTAACGGCAAGGTGGACCGTAAGGCGCTGCCGGCACCGGACCGGGAGACGTACAGCAAAGGCTATGAAGCACCGCGGACAGCCCAGGAAGCCTTGATGGTATCGGTTTGGCAGGAGGTTCTGGGCATCAAGCGGATGGGCGTCAAGGATTCCTTCTTCGAGCTGGGCGGGGATTCGATCAAAGCCGTTCAGATCGCCGCGCGGCTGCGGGGGCATGGGCTGCACTTGGGGATCCGCGATCTGTTCCGGTATCCAACGATCCTGGAGCTGTGCCCTTATGTGCAAACGTTGGCGCACAAGATCGATCAGCGTCCGGTCGAAGGCGAAGTACGATTAACTCCGATCCAGCAAGGGTTGTTTGAGCGGTCGCCGCAGCTGCCGCACCATTATAATCAGGCAGTCATGCTGCATCGCCGGGACGGATTCAACGAAGTTATTCTGCGCCGTGTGTTTGAACGGATAGCCCAGCATCATGATGCGCTGCGGATGAGGTACCGGGAAGAAGCGGGGGGCATCGTGCAGTGGAGCCGCGGGCCTCAAGAGGCGAGTTTCGGGCTGGACGTGATCGACTTGCGCGGGGAAACCGCGGTGGATACACGGATTGCG
>NZ_JBYTDQ010000027.1:0-6302 GCF_058791575.1 Paenibacillus sp. EB106-06-01-XG199
CATACTGGTAGGTGGTTGTATAATGCTGTTTGATTGCCGGATTATTAAACTGATCTCCGGTCAACGGCTTCGTTTGATTTGTCCAACCATGAGTACTGACACTTTGAAATAGGGCAACTGAGGGGACCGTTGATAACACTACCACAAGACAGATTCCAATATAATCTACTCGGCTCGTTGTCAAATGTTTTTTCATAAAAAAACCACATGGAGCTAGTAAGTCCATGTGGCATGTAATATCTCCCTTATGATTCAATTATTTCTCCATCTGCAACTTTTCCAAATTCATAAAGTACAAATTTGCTTCCTACGACAAGCAAATTTCTGGGTGCTTTTTCAGGAAACAAAAATTTTATACTACAAAGTGTTTCATAATTATCATGGTTTGAAATAATACTCAGTACAACACTCCAATCCTGTCCTTCCATGTCAGCCTGGAAATGCGCAGCTGTTGAATATTTCGTCAAAGGAAACCTCTTTTTTCCACCTTCTTCTGTCGGAACCCAGTTAATCCTAGCTATAACCTTATTATCCATGTTATTTCACCAATGTCACCTTTCCAAAACCAGCGTTTAGAGCTTCTAGCTCAAAATAATATGCAGGACCAATACCATCAAGCATGGGCTTGTAAAACGCTCCATTTAAGATACTTTCATTAACAGTTACAGATACAATTTTTGAATTACCAGGCATCTTCGACCACTCTTTTGCATCCTTAAGTGTGGTGGCAAACCATTTCCCCTCCATATTGACTCCAGCATCAAATGCTTTTAAATTAGCAATAGAAGCCACTTCGGCATCACTCATTGACCTGTACAAATTGACCATTTTGGACCCCGTATTTACTGCTTGAGCTGCTATAACTGTCCCTGTTGAAATTGTTGTTCCCATTGTTGCAACATCCGAAACGGCTAGTGCTGTGGGCGCTATAATAGGTGCGTAAAATATTGCAGCGGCTAGGGCAGGAACAGCAAGGGCTTGTGAAAGATAGTCCTCATGATCTCCTCCGTTTTGTGTGCGTATGGATGTAGTTTTACCAGTTGAATAGTCAGTTCTTGCAATAACTTCAGCACCGTTTGCTACTCTTATTGCAATTGCTTTATCGTGTGCGGCTTGCATAGCAGCAGTATTACCTGCTGCTTTAGCTTTATTAAATTCAGCCGTATACTGTTTAATCAACTTTTGGTCTGCTTTGCTCCAATAATTATCCTCAGCAATACGATGTCCCGTCGGATCAGTATAAATCAAAGGATTATTACTTACATACGTATATAAATTCAAACTCAGCGGATTATCAATCTGCCCTTCGTACGTATCCTCATTTAAGAACCGCCCGATACTCGGATCATAATACCGTGCACGCAGATAGTAAAGTCCCGTTTCTTCGTCGTAAATCTCACCAGCATATTTAAAGGAGTTCTGTATCCCTTCCGTCTGGCTGGTGATATTCCCCCATTCGTCATAGCTGTAGGTGTTGACCGGTGTTCCGCTGGTATTGACGATTTGCACCACATCGCCATGACCGTTGTACAAATAGTAGTAATCCTTTGCTGCCGTCTTGTCCTTTTTCACCAATACCCGGTCTCCACGGACAAAAGAGGACTTCTGTATTACAGTGCTCCCGCTTAATTTCTCCTCTGCGATAACTTGGCCACTAAAATCATAATTGACCTGAGTATGGGTCGTTCCAGTGCTCTTCAAATACCGAAGGCCATCCGCATAGTAGGTGAAGATGGTCGTATTCCCATTTTTGGTCAATCCGGTCAAGGTGTTTTGTAAATCATAGGTGTAGCTTGTATCGCTCAGATCCACACTGGAGCTGACGCTCTCGCTTGAGGTTAGACGATTGCCACGCACATCATACGTGTACTGCGTACTTTGACCATTCGGCCGTTTGATTGACAGTAGACGATTTAAAGCATCGTATCCGTAACTTGTCGTTTTTGCTGCTCCATTATTGAGGACTTCAGTTACCGCTGTAATATTCCCATTATGATCATAGCTGTAGGTGTATCCCGAAAGCACCGAGCTACCCTTTGTATTTTTCATGCTCTCTACCCAACCGAGTGCTTTGTTGTACGTGTACTCTGTTTTTAAGATACTTCCATCCGTCAACGGCGGATAAGTAATTGTCTTGACTCGGCCATTTGCATAGTAGCTATACTGTACATTGTCGGATGCGGCTTTGCTTAGGGACGCGCTGCCATTGGTAATACCAAATTAGTAGACGATCAATTATTAGACCAAATGCAGATATGGTGCTACACGATGTCAAGACAGAGAATTTGATATCATTAAGGTGTAAAAAATAATAACAAAGTCGGTACGCAACTCGTGGAAGAGGGGAGGACAAATCCCAAGGCGGTAGGGGAACAAAGTTCCCTTCATTACTCGCTTGTGGATCAGAGCAAAGCCTGACGGTTATACCACCGCTGCCGGTGTCAAGTTTTGTAGAAATTAATGAGGCAAGTAGTGATTGTGCGAATGGATGTAATCCTGCACCCCTGCCGTGTTTCACGGGGACATCTGTACTCATTGTTTCTCAAAGAACTGTTTGTGTTCGTATTTCGCTTAATCAGGATGTATTCTCCACTCATTATCTCGGTGGACGAGATAATATAAGTTTATTTTCACCGCTGTGCTTTTACTACGATTCTGACCTTGCATTACCGTAACTACATCTTCCAAAAGGTAGATCAGCGTTCAGCAAGGCGCTTATCTGTTCAATTAGTTTTACTCTTTTCTGTCCCGCTTGACCATACTCAAGAAGGTTAAAATGCGGTGAATAGTGCTGCGTTGTAGTGTATTCGTTTCCTTCATCATCAACGTTTGTGACCTCAATTTTCTCATGCTCATCTGTTTTGGTTAAGTAAACCATCAGAATTTCCGATTTTTCGGATGGAAGCAACTCCTTCTGGAACAAAGTTTTATCGTCGATCACAAATAACTCGGACAATTGCTCCAGACGTGGCTCAGGTATCTTACGTCTTTCTTTGATCAAGTCTTGAAATGTTTGTTTAGAAACTCCGATTGCTTCTGCTACCGATTTGTACTCCATGTGAAACGTGTCTGGTATAAATTGTAATCCTATCATTTCATTCACCGCCATACCTAGTATGTCTCAAAAGCTTGATTGTGTAATGCCTTACTAAGAGTGTCAAAATGTATTTTCACAAGAAAAAACCACATGGATTATATCACATGTGGCTTTTCTTTATTGTTGATTATTTACACTAATAGAATAATAAGTAACATCGTCCAATCGTCCCTTATTCCCTTTTAATATAGCATCATCGAAGCTCAGAACTACGTTGTTGGGTTCATTAGCTTTTTTATCTATAAAAATTTGTAAGTTAGTAGGGCGTTCTGTTTGATATGGGATCATCTCTTCATAAACTATTTTGTTATCTAACACAAAAATAAATCCGCTCATTAAATCAGTTGAACCTTCATATTTAACACCTAAAGCATTACTAATTTCCTTACTTGAACTTCCCACCTGAAAAGCAACCACCTTATCCCATTTAAATGTAGTAATTTCGTTAAGTGAAATATCACAAATCTCACCCAAATTGCATTTGTCGTCTATGATGCGCATAATTTGATCACTTAAAGATTTCTCCTTTTGACAGCTTGATAGTATTAACGTTAAGAAAGCAAGAAATAATATCCCAATCCCAATTTTTTTTATAGAATAATTATGCATAAACTCCACATCTCTCCTTGTATGAACAAATTCAATCCTCATCACAAACTTTATTGATCTGCAGCAAATCCATCGTTATCGAGCTGTGTTATCCTATTTTTTGCCGCTTCATATTCTTGATCTGACAGTTTCTGCAAATCAACTGAGAGTCTTCTGTGTCTGCGGAGTGCCCCCGATAGTCACGCAAAGGGATGCATTGATGAGCTGATTGTGCTCGTCATACTGGTAATTCGACACAGTCCTATTCCGGTCGCTCTTACTCGAAAACAGTCCTAGGCTGTTGTACAGCATGCTTTCATTCTGCGAGGAAGCGTCGGTCCGACAAGCTGACTCGGTTCATTATAGGTTTTACATATCAAATCTTGAAAAGAAGATGACTACAATAATTTCAGGTTAATTGATACGGAATTATCAGAACGAAAAAACCACATGGCTCTTCTTATTCCATGTGATTAAGATTATAACTTTTGTCATCTTAGAATATATTATTTTTTTCAAATACCCATTGATTTCTCGAAAACTGTTCTTCAACCATGTTATTGTATTTTTCCTCCGTTAGAACTTTAACTCCCTTTTCGAGGAAATTATTCAATCTGTTATTAAGTAGTTCCTGAAAATCTCCTTGTCTAATTTCTGTAACTATTAACTCAATTGACTCTGGTGCCTCAATTACACTAAGCTTGAATTTACAGGAATCCATCTCTTTATTTTTTTGTCAAAACAACACAATTTATAACAAAATTTATGTCTATTTTTTTGCTTCATTTTGATCTTTTTTTTCACTCTAATCATAATAGTAAAATACCGACTTCCGACTTATAGACTAATCTCCACAAGTGAAAAAAAGCACCTGAACCTACCATAATGGCAGCATTCAAGTGCTCTAAGGTTTACGAAGTTGCTTGCGCGCTTGTCCTTCACGACCTTCCGCTGCTTAGCGATTATGAGAATTGCCCCGCGAATGGTCAAGAGCTCTTATCCCGTCAGGCTGTTCGATTGTCCTAATGTTTAGCATTGTTTTACGATTCTTCTGTATCCCCCTGCACAGTATTTCTCGACACTCTTTCCTTTAACAAAATTGCATTTGAGCTCTTTCCTGATGCACCAGAGGGATATTGATTCCAGAAAATATTTTCAGAAATTAACATAATTCTAGAAAATCCCTAAAAAATATTGATTCAATAGTTACTTGCGAACCAAAGATATCAGTGTTTTTTTCTAAACCACAAATTACATATGACAGCTCTCCATATGAGAGTCGCATGTAGCCCAGGGGATTGTAGATACTATTAACGATATCTTCAAACTCTGCTTGAACTCTAGTATATGGCTGGGTATCAAATCCATCTAGAATTGGGCTAACCGCATTTTCATCCAAATTCTTTGTCTCATATTCATGTTGCAAGTAATAAAGAGGGACAAGCTTAGAAACCATCAGTCGGCATTTATAGCTAATCTCAAAGTCGTCTTCTTTAATATCTCCAAAATCTAGCAACCATTCAGTAGCTGGCCAAACTTCTCCTACATTTACTTGAGTATAATCAAATCCATTTTTCTTAATGAACTCAAGCACTTTGTTCGGAATTAAACCTTCACTTCTGCATTTATTTAAATATTCCTGAATATTTTTTTCTCCACTAAATACTTATCTATATACTCTTTAATCATATTATTCATTAAAACCCTCCTTAATTGGTTCTTATATTATGTTTACCAGATTTGTCAGCTGGCTTAGTCGATTTTAGATCAAAATTAACTTCACCTTGATGTATACCACGACTATTAGTAACCTCAAATCTACCGTGTTGTGTGTCAACAGAATATAGGCTCCCTGTTGCAGGATCAATGTAAACATCTCTACCATTTAATTTGGATAACCTTGAGTCCTTTTTAAAACCATAATTGTTGCCATGGTAGCCGCAGTTGCCCGGACACTAGCCACTCTTTCGCTTGGTGACAGGTTAACAATACTTTTCTCAAATGATCCAACATCAAAAATTAATGTCCCTGAATTGAATATCCGCTGCTGAAAATCAAAGGGTAAAATATCAAATTGTTCTTGTGTTATTACATTAATTTTAGGTTGTTGTATTATCGTTTGCCTTCCTGAAACCATGGCTGTTGAAGTACAATAACGCTTTGCTGCTGGCCAGGCTGCTGAATAACTGTAACACCCTGATCATAAGTGTCAAAAATGTTAATACCTGCTTTATCCATAGCAACTCCTGTTGTAATTCCAGCCCCAATTGTTGCAACTACAGCTCCACCTATGAATATTACTACACTAATGGATTCAGCTACACACGCGTCCCAGATACAATTACCTGTGGGATCAGTATAAAGTAAAGGATTATTATGCACATACGTATACAAATTCTGGCTCAGCGGATTATCAATCTGCCCCTCATACGTATCCTCATTTAAAAACCGCCCGATACTCGGATCATAATACCGTGCACGCAGATAGTAAAGGCCCGTTTCTTCGTCGTAAATCTCACCAGCATATTTAAAGGAGTTCTGTATCCCTTCCGTCTGGCTGGTGATATTCCCCCATTCGTCATAGCTGTAGGTGTTGACCGGTGTTCCGCTGGTATTG
>NZ_JBYTDQ010000028.1:0-4226 GCF_058791575.1 Paenibacillus sp. EB106-06-01-XG199
TAGTGATACTGGGTGAATACCCATTTTCCAGCGTTGTCATCAAAGTGTTCCTCTAAAAGGGCCAAACCCATTCCGTTGTAAAGCACATTCGCATAGGTTTTGACCACGCTCTTATTCGATAACTGAGTGACAGTTCGGATAGAGTCCACTTTTAAGACCGGCATTCCCGTATTGACAGCATCAAAGTTTGCGGAACTTGTATTATAGTAGTTATACTCTACGACCTCACTGAACACTTCTCCGTTGGCGTTGGAGCGATTTGGATAGGTCTCTTTTTTCAGACGCCCTGCGGCATCATATTCATACCTCGTGGTCTTGCCATTCTCGTCGCTCTGACTTTTCAGCAATCCGTAACCCATCTCATAACTCATCGTGGTTTTCACAATCTGCTGATTGGATGTACCAATGTTGAACCACTGCTGTTGTTCGGTAGGGTAGGCACGGCGGCCTTCGGGCCCGTACTGGGTCACGCTTTTGGCCACTAGTTGGCCTTGGGCGGTCTTCTCCGCCGTTGCCTGGGAGATCCCTCCCGTACTATTAAAATAATTATAACTGTATACCGTCCTGTCTCCTAACGCATTGGTTACCGTTACCGGCCGCCCTTCAGGAGTATAGGTATAACGTTCATTTTGCGGTGCTGCATCATTTTCATTGTTATACCAGGACTGCGTTTCCAGCAAATGATACTTAGGTTCATACTGGTAGGTGGTTGTATAATGCTGTTTGATTGCCGGATTATTAAACTGATCTCCGGTCAACGGCTTCGTTTGACTCTCAACCTGCCCCCAACTGTTATACACGGTTTCGGTGTATAAATGATTTGCGGTTGCTTCAGTGTCTTGGGGAGCATACTCCGAGAGGGTAGTCCTTGTGGGATACCGGGTAAAGACTCCATGAAACGCCGTATTGTCAGTGATCTTCCGCTCGCCTCCAGCCTCCCGGGTTTCCGTCCGAAGCACTCTGCCATCTTTATCAAATGTATGAGTGGTTTGGAGCCCATTACTGGCAGTCGTGCTAACCACAGTTGACGTCGTACTAAACCGAAAATCCGCAGGCAAAACAGCGGGATATTGATCCGGGGTATTCCCCGTATAATCACCTGTATAAGTATAGTTTATTTCCTGATACGTCTTGGATGCCGTCTTGTCCTTTCTAGATTTCGCCCGATACTCTACGACGGTGGAATTCGGGCCGGTATGACGATCGGCTTGTTCATATTCATATTCTGTAACAGAATTGGGATACGTAATTTTTTTCAGGAACGAATTAAAAAGAAATCCGTCGTAAGAACCAACATAAGAAGAAAAGCCATTTTGATACTCGAAATAGGTTTTCTCTCCGTTTTGATCGGTAATTGACGCAAGGCACGGAATATACTTTTGAAGTGGTGGTATGCCTATATTTCTTTGAATTTCCCCCAATACTCTCCCTTTCGTCAATACCACCTTCTGAACTTCTTGCGTCGCGTTCTCTTCGTTATAGACCCGAATATCTACGTTTTCCCCATCAAATACCTCGGAATCCAGGTCTTCCTCGTAATTAAATTTCACCACACGGCCAACGGTATCCGTTATCGAGAACAATCTTCTTGATTCGTCGTATTTAAATGTAATCGTATTGCCGAAGCGATCTACGATTCCAATTAAATCCCCATCATTGGAAAAGTATTCTCGTTTAAGATCTAAGTATTCAATGTAGGAACTTGATCTTTGTTGCCCATTACTGAATGCGCCATTGTTCCAGTTTTCATATACCAGTCGCTTGTCTTTGCCTTTATAATTGAGTAAATTTGTATAAAGTGAGAGCTCATCATTACTATTGTCATCACGAACTCTATACGCATTGCCTGTTCCATCGTGGTAGATGAACCCCGTATCACCAGCTCTTTGTAAGTATGGGAATTGATACGACCACCCGCTGCCTAAGACCGGAAGACGATAATTGTAGCTATATTCCCAACTCTGAAAGTTGGGATCCCACCATGTACTAATAAGAAAGGGAATACTTTGGTTGGAATTGTACATAAGGCCAATATCTAAGTCCAGTCCATCCACACCAGGCAAGTGAATCAGGTTTTCTTTCCGGGTCACACTTCCTGACACCGGATCGACCATTTCACTGGAACTGTTGCGGTCATTAAACTGCGGTTTATAGGTTTGATTGATTTGAGCAAGGGCTAACTTGTTGATCACACCGGATACGGCTGCATCGAAGGTACTCATGGAGAGGGCTAATTCTGATCGATACCCTTTCCCGGTACCCTCTTCTTGTCCATATACTGAGGAGGAAACTGTTGGCTTTCCGTTAAAAGAAAAATGGTTAAACATTTCAGTTGCATACACATTTTCCTGTACAGTGGGCTTACTGAATATTCCTGCTTCTTTTTCAAGCTCCTGCTGGATATCCTCCCAGGATCTTTTCTCATTCAGTTTCCATTTCCAAAGTTCCAGCGGGGTTCGCTTCTCCTGTAGCAAGCTCAGATAATTTACCCAATATACATCAACCTTGGAGGCTCCAGCCAGAACAAGCGGTTCAATTTCTGTTTGGGTTAAATCCAGGGACCTGGGTTCAGCCGCACGGGCAAGAGGCTTCTCTAAATTTTCCTTTGTTTTCCCAGGAACTAATTTCATACGCGTTTCATAGGTTTTCTCTTTTAGCATTTGAATGGTTAACATGTTCGGATCGTAAACGTCTCCAGTTACGGATACAACCTCGTCTATAAGCTTTTTATTTTCAGCAAAGGCTGATTTCATCTGGACATTTCCGGGATTAAATGTAGGCTCAATTTGCTGTTCGGATATTGTATTCAATGGGGCTGGAGAAGGAGCAGGACTTTCCACCTTAGTTTCGGCCTTCACATATTCAGAGGAAAGGATCGGATTGCTCTCAGCAGCGGCTATACGTTCATTTGTAACTGGAAAACCGCCTACTAATATAGTAAAGGATAAAGCAACGTTGAGAAATGAATTCATCTTTTTTCTATTCTTCAAATAAATACTCCCCTATCATTCATTTTTAAAGTCATGTATAGCAAAGCACGAATCTAGTGCAAGAGCGGTCCGCCCCTAATTCAATTCACATAAGCTATTACCGGTCTCCAGATTGTTCCGTCATAGGCAGGTCAGCGCATTGCAGCACTATTCCGTTCGGGTCCCCCTCAGATTGCCATTCGAGTCATAATTATAGTAAGTCGTCTTATTGTTGGGTTGTTTGATCTGCACCAGCCTTCCATTATCATCGTAGAGATAAGTTGTCGCTTGCTTAATAATAATGTCATCAATGGAGAGAGCGCCTCCGCCATAAATTCCCCAGAACAAATAGTAGTTTTCTTGATTTCCAGTAGTAAAGGTGACCGTTTCTACTCCTTTTGTTCCCGCGGCACTATTCCATGTAGTCCAGCCTTTGGTTTCAATATCATCTAGACCACGTGCTGAGAAGTAAAAATAGCGGTAGGCATTGGTTGAATCCATATCAATAGATTTGTAAGAAAAGGTCACTGAATATGTCGTATTGCTCTGAAACTTCACTTGATCCAAATCTGTACTTGCGAAGTTCGCCCACTGCTGGGAAGCTGTGGAGCTTAAATAGGCAGAATATGACCCGCTGACGGTTTTTGAGGGTTCATTAGTAATCATTCCAGATACGGGTGAAAAGCCAGTCCCGCTATACGAGCCACCCTCAAAAGATTCACTTACTTTAGAGATTTCTATATCATCCAGCGAAAGAGCGCCACCTTGACGGATGCCCCAAACCAGATAGTAATTATCTTTGCTCCCTGTCGTGAACGTAACGGTTTTGCTGCCCTTGCTGCCACTAGGATTCTGCCAGGTGGTCATTCCTTTCTCTTCTAGCTTGTCTGAACTTCGAGCCAGGAAATAAAAGTACCGGTTGGCGTTCGAAGAATCCATGTCAGCTGATTTATAGGAGAAAGTTACTGAATAAGTCGTATTAGGTTCGAATTTATACTTATTAAGATCTGTATTTACAAATTCCTTTGTTGGTTCAGTTGCCAGTGATTTAAGGTAAGCTGAATATTGTCCAGTAACCACTTTGGAAGATTCATTAGTAATGACTCCAGAGCCAGCATTGAAATTAGTATTGGTAAACGAACCACTCTCAAAGGATTCATTTACTTTTGTGATTTCTATGTCGTCAATGGACAGGGCGCCGCCTTTAAATATTCCCCAGATCAAATAGTAATTCTCTTTGTTTCCCGTTGTGAATGT
>NZ_JBYTDQ010000029.1:0-3576 GCF_058791575.1 Paenibacillus sp. EB106-06-01-XG199
CCGCTGTGGCGTGCCGTTCATGTCTTTGATTATATAATTGGAATCAACACCTTCTAATACCGCAGCCGCTGAAGTCTGAGAATTAAAGATAAAAAAAGTTAAAAAGACACTGGCTAGCAGGGTCACTATCATTGATTTCTTCAAGAACGTCCCTCCAAAATTCTGTTATTTTTTGATAAAAATATTAGATTGCAATTCCTAGAATCGATTTATTATAGCAAATCATTAATCCAGAAATTGTCGAACCTTGCTATAAATTCTGAGTATATTTATTTAATATAAACTTTATTGAATAATATACATTTAGTTGGAAATTAAGTAATATTATTGTTGATCACTCAAAATGTTGAATGCTACCTCATAAGAAAAAACCACATGGAGTCTGTGACTCACATGTGGTTAACATTACATTATTTACTGAAGCAGGTTTCCTATTCTACATTAGATCGGGCATCCGTTAACGATTAACGTTGCACGTCCAGACTCCGGCATATTGATTATCAGCATAGATATGCGTAATATAGCTTCCCACCTCAGAGTTATGCCTTTGAAAGACTACCGTGGCTTTCCAGACTCCAGGAGCAACCTTTACACCTTCAATCCACTCAATGTCATCCTGATCCTTATTAGAAGTCCATGTAGGGAACTGAACACGTTTTACATTAGGATCTAGTCCGTATATCAAAACATCGTATGAATCCGCCGAGATATTGGCTGTTTTCGGTCCTGATACACCTACGCCACCCTTAACAGCAACTGACGTTCCTCCGACTCCAAGCATGTTACCAGATTGATCAAAAAAATAAAGGTGTGTTGAATAGTTTCCTGTTTCGTAATTTATTCGCTGAAGGGTATACGAATTTTCCATGTCGTGTCGTTTACCTTTTCTCCGATGATCCATGGATCCTTAATGTCATCTTGACCTTTATACTCTGTCCATGTGGGAAACCGTACTTCTTTAATTGTTCGTGCGACTCCTTCCACATAAACTTCGTAATATCCGTCAGTTAATGACACTGTTTGAGGAGAGATGATTTTTGTAGTATCTTGGATGTTAGTATTAAGACCTTTCACTAACTGATTGTCTGCATAGATATGTGTATTGTACTTACCTCTTTGCCCCCCGTGTTTCGACAGGATAACCTTACCTTTCCAGAGATTTGGGGCAACTTTCACACCAGCAATCCATTCGATATCATCTTGCCCTTTGTCTTCCGTCCATGTTGGAAAATGTACATTTTGAACACTGTCAGGAACCCCTTTAAGATAGATATCATAAGAGACTGCTGAAGTGCTGAAGATGTACGGTTCTGCAGGTGTAACCTTATTTCGCTTAAGAAGATTTCCATTTGCATCATAGCTATACCGGATCATTGAGTTATCCGCAAGAATCTCTGTCTCTAGTTGATTGTGATTGTAAATGTTGATCTTCTGCCGCTGTGGCGTACCGTTCATATCTACAATCAGATAATTGGAAACGATCTCCTCCGGTCCCACAGCCGCTGAAGTCTGAGCATTAAAGCTAAAAAGAGTTAAAAGCACACTGGCTAGCATAGTCACTATTGTTGATTTCTTCAAGAAAGTTCCTCCAAGATTCGATGATTGGTTGCTGGTGATTAAGGTAAGGAATAAACGGCTAAGTTAAGACTATTGCTTTTCATTTTACTAGCTTCCATTTTTGAGAGGATGTCCCGTTGTCTGTGTATATCTGCAAGCGTGTTCCATCCGCACTGCTTCCTCCAGGTATGTCCAGCACCTTGTTGCTGTTTACATTCTTCAGTGTACAAGAACCATCTTCATTCTCATTTATTGTCCAATGTTGAGAAGCCGTTCCATTATCTGTCCATACCTGTACAGCTGATCCATTGTTTGTGCCTCCCCCGGACACTTCAAGCGCCTTCCCACTGTTTACATTAATCAGTTTATACTTATTGCCTCCCGCATCGAACACCTGCCATCGTTGAGAGGCAGTACTATTATCTGTCCAAATTTGTACCGGGGTGCCATCAGCAGTGTTTCCTCCAGTGACATCTAACGCTTTTTGATTTCCATAATTCAACACTTTGAATTCAGCTCCATTAGAAATTGCCTTGACCAGTCTCCACTTCTGTGCCGATGTTCCATTAGATGTCCATATCCGAACAGCTGATCCGTTGCTCACGCTCCCGTCTGCTACATCAAGCACTTTATTACTGTGCACATTTAGAAGTGTATAAGAACTATCACCGTTATCCACCATACGCCATGCTTGAGCCTCGGTTCCATTATCATCCCAAAGTTGAACTGATGTACCCTCAGCCGTTTTCCCTCCTGTAATATCAAGCGCTTTTCCACTATTCACATTAATTAATTTATAGGTTTCATTTGGTGCATTACAAATCAGCCAGCGCTGCGCATCAGTCCCATTATCTTCCTCAATCTGTATTTTCGTACCGTTGCTTGTGTTCCCCGCAAAAACATCCAAAGCTTTATTACTATTTACATTGATTAGTTTGAACTCAGAATTTTTGCAGGTTAAGCTTTTCCTTCCGATCATATTTCCATTGTTGTCGTACTGAAAATCCATATATTTACCTTCATAAATGCTGATAAGACCTAGCTGTCCTGTTTTTAGATAGGTATACTTCATCGCAGTAGTGGTATTGGGATAAATCAAGATACACATACAAACTGCTATAAAGAATATGTACTTTTTCATTAATAACATCTTCCTATCCTTTTGATAATGTAAGTATATGAGTAATATATTTCCCTGTCTCATTATTGTATTTAGAAAATGGAATCTTAACTTTCCATGTTATTTGATTAATTCTTTCTCCTTTAACCCACGGAATCTTTAAATCGTCATGATCGTTGGCTTCTGTCCATGTTGGAAAAGGGGGATTTTAATGAGAATCGTTTTATTATAGCAAATCACTTATACAGAAATTGTCGAACCTTGCTATAAAATTCTGTGAATATTTGTTGAATCCAAATGTGATTAAGTCATTTCCCGACATATTAGCGTCCCATACTTTTATCACCAGTTGCTAAGCACGCCTTTTCGCCCACCTACCCTATAGTCTTGCTAAAATGTCTTATCACACCGAAGGCGAGGCTATTCGATATAGCAGCATAAGGAAAGGAAGCGTTTTCAAAGGCATCTACCGGGCTACTCAACCCTTTTGCTTTCATGCGCAGCCAGGAACGCTTCTCCACTGGTTGACAGAACGGTATTGTTTGTACGCTTCTGGCTCGAAAGGCCGGCTCTATATTGGCCATATTCACCATCTCCCTTGGCCTTTACAGGAGGCTGAGCTTCATATTGCTCACAATACTTCAATGAGAGCACTGGGTCTCGCTCATGATGATACTCCCTCACTTCTTACCTTTACTAAACGTCTTGAGGTTCTCTTTTGGTCAATAAAAAAAATCGGTGCTATATCTGATCAACCGTTTGCTAAAATTGCTGAGTTGTGTCTGTAAATAGCAAAAAGGCATGACCTATTCGGTCATGCCATGTGCTTGGCGGCGTCCTACTCTCCCAGGACCCTTCGGTCCAAGTACCATCGGCGCTGGAGGGCTTAACGGTCGTGT
>NZ_JBYTDQ010000030.1:0-3460 GCF_058791575.1 Paenibacillus sp. EB106-06-01-XG199
CTCGATATCGCTTGTGACGGCGGAGGAGAAACAACAGCTACTGCACGGATTCAACGACACGGCGGCAGAGTATCCGCGGGAAGCGACGATCCACGGGCTGTTCGAGGAGCAGGCGGAGAAGACGCCGTATGCGGTGGCGGTCATGTACGGGGATCAGCAGCTGACCTATGCGGAGCTGAACGCGCGGGCGAATCAGCTGGCGTGGACGCTACGCGGGCAGGGTGTAGGGCCGGATCACATCGTGGCGATCCTGATGCATCGCTCAGCAGAGATGATCATCGGAGTGCTCGGCATCCTGAAGGCCGGCGGGGCGTACTTGCCGATCGATCCGGCGCTGCCGGCCGAACGCATCCAATACATGCTGGCGGACAGCGGCAGTCAGTGGTTGATAGGCGATGAGACGCTACTGGCGGAAACGGCCTTTGATGGAGTTAAGCTGGGACTGATGACAGCAATGGCCGAAACCGCTGCGACCGGTACAATGCATGTCGGGGAGAGCAGCATTATATATGGCTGCAATTTAGGGGCAATCAGCGGACCGGAGAGCCTGGCATACGTCATCTACACTTCGGGCTCTACGGGGCGGCCAAAAGGAGTGATGGCTGAGCACCGGAGTGTGGCCAACTTGACGTCTATGTTTAAACATTATCTACAGGTTACCGGGGGTGACCGGATTCTCCAATTTGCGTCCCTCTCGTTCGATGCATCTGTCTGGGAAATCGTGATCAGCCTGTGCAGCGGGGCGCAATTGCATATAGTGCCGGTGGAAGTGATCCATCACCTTGGGGAGTTCGAGCAGTACATCCGGACAAACGGCATTACAATAATGAGCTTGCCGCCGGCGTACTTATTGCGGATGCATCCGGAGCAAGTCCGTTCGCTGAGAACGGTCGTCACGGCAGGCTCGGCATGTCCGCAGGAGGTTGTGCGGAAGTGGAGTCCTTACGTCAACTTGGTCAATGGGTACGGGCCGACGGAAACGACAGTGGGCGCCACGATGTGGCCTGCAGACGGAACAAAAGAAGAGATGATGATCGTTCCGATTGGCAAACCGATGTCCAATACTCGGGTGTATATACTGGATCAGGAAGGCCGATTACTGCCTATGGGTGTGCCGGGTGAAATCTGTATCGCGGGAGCCGGCGTGGCCCGGGGCTATCTGAACCGGCCGGAGCTGACGGCGGAGAAATTCGTCGACAACCCGTTCGAGCCGGGTGCGCGGATGTACCGGAGCGGAGACTTAGCGAGATGGCTGCCGGACGGCAACCTGGAGTACCTGGGCCGGATCGACCAGCAAGTGAAGATCCGCGGCTACCGGATCGAGTGCGGAGAGATCGAGACGCAGCTCATGGCGCATCCACAGATTCGCGAAGCCGTCGTCGTCGACCGGAAGGATGAGCAAGGGCTGGCGTACTTGTGCGCATATCTCGTAAGCGGCGAAGCCGTTCCGGCAGCTGAGCTGCGTGCGCACCTGGTGGCACAACTGCCGGATTATATGATTCCGTCCTACTTTGTAGCTATGGATGGAATCCCGTTGACTGCCAACGGCAAGGTGGACCGCAAGGCGCTGCCGGCACCGGACCGGGAGGCGCACAGCGGAAGCCATGAAGCGCCTCGGGATGCGCTGGAGACACAATTGGCGGAATTGTTCGCAGAGGTGCTGGGGATAAAGGCGTTCGGCATCGGTGATTCGTTCTTCGAGCGCGGTGGTCACTCGCTGAAAGCGATGACGCTGATGTCGCGCATACATCAGCGGCTGGCGGTGGAGCTGCCGCTGCGGGAGCTGTTCGCGCGGCCGACGGTGAAGGCGCTGGCGGACTATGTGCGCAGCACGAAAGAAAGCGGCTACGGCAAGATCGAGCTGGCGGCGGCGCAGGCGTCGTACCCGCTGTCTTCGGCGCAGCGGCGGCTATACGTGCTTCATGAGATGGAGCCGGAGAGCATGCGCTACAACATGCCGGGCGTCCTGGAACTGGCCGGGAAGGTGGATGCGGATCGGCTGGAGCAAGCGATCCGCTCGGTCATCGCCCGTCATGAATCGCTGCGCACATCGTTCACGTGGATCGGCGGCGAACCAAGACAACAGGTACACGAAGACATGGCATTTGAATGGGGGTGCCGGGAGGCGGAGGAAGCGCAGGGCCGGGAACTCATCCGGAACTTCGTGCGCCCGTTCGCGTTGGATCAGGCGCCGCTGCTGCGGGCCGGGCTGCTGCGGCTGGCGGCAGAGCGCTACTGGCTGGTCTGGGACATGCACCATATCGTGTCGGATGGCGTGTCGGTGAACCTACTGGTGTCGGACTTCATGACGGCGTATGCCGGCGGGGAGCTGGCGCCGCTGCGGATCCAGTACAAGGACTACGCGGTCTGGCAGCAGGGTACGCTTGGGGTGGAGCGGATGGAGATGCATGAGGCGTACTGGCTGTCGGCTTATGCGGAGGAAGTGCCGGTGCTGGAGCTGCCGGCCGACCGGATGCGTCCGGCGGTGCCCGGCAGTGAAGGAGGACAGGTATCCACTCAAGTGAATACCAAGACGGCAGACGCCCTGAAACGAATCGCAGCCGAAAGCGGAGCGACGCTGTACATGGTGCTGCTGGCTGCCTATAACGTGTGGCTGCACAAGTACACGGGGCAGAGCGACATTGTGGTCGGGACGCCGGTGTCGGGGCGGACGCATGGGGATACGGAGCCGATGATCGGGATGTTCGTGAACACGCTGGCACTGCGCAACGCCCCGTCCGGGGACAAGCGGTTTATGGACTTCGTGCGCGAAGTGAAGGAGCGGACGCTGGCGGCATTCGAGCATCAGGATTACCCGTTCGAGGAACTGGTCGAGAAGCTGAACGTACGGCGCGATAGGAGCCGTAACCCCTTGTTTGACACGATGCTGGTGCTGCAGAACATGGAACAAGCGCGTTTTGGGCTGGCAGATATTGACGTTCGTCCGGTCAAGCTTGACCAACGGACGGCGAAGTTTGACCTGACGTTAAACGTCGCGGAGAACGATCAAGGACTTCAGCTGCTGCTGGAATACAGCTGCGCGCTGTTCAATGAGGAGACAGCCGGGCGGTACCTGATGCACTTCGTGCAGCTCTTGTCGCAAATGGCCGGTCAGCCGGAAGCAAGCATTGGCTCGTATGAGCTTGTGACGACGGAAGAGAGGCAACAACTGCTGCATGCGTTCAATGACACAGCGGCGGCGTATCCGCGGGAAGCGACGATCCATGAGCTGTTTGAAGCCCAGGTGGAGAAGACGCCGGATGCGGTGGCGGCCGTGTACGGGGATCAGCAGCTGACCTATGCGGAGCTGAACGCGCGGGCGAATCAGCTGGCGTGGACGCTGCGCGGGCAGGGTGTAGGGCCGGAGCGTATCGTGGCCATCTTGATGGAACGCTCTTTGGACATGATCGCCGGGATGCTCGGCATCCTGAAGGCCGGCGGGGCGTACTTGCCGATTGAT
>NZ_JBYTDQ010000031.1:0-2429 GCF_058791575.1 Paenibacillus sp. EB106-06-01-XG199
TGCTACGCGGAACAGCTTCGCAGACTGATCACCCACTGCACCCGGCAGGCGCACAGCGAGAAGACCGCGAGCGATTTTAGTTCTAGTGGATTAGATATTGATGAAGTAGAGAACATTTACTCATTGCTTGAACAAGTAGACTAGAGCATGTCTTCAAACTGGAAGAGCTCTGGGGAAGCAAGGATTTAGAATTGAAAGTAGGGCCCAAAAGCCCGCAGCGGGTTCATTTACCCGTAACGCACAGGAGGTGCTATGGAGAGTAAAATCCCTGTTTATTCTCTTTTGCGGACCCAGGCGACCTTATCTGCTCTGCATTCTATCTAAAAACGGCCATCAGGGAGAAATAACTGCGCTGGAGTCCTTGTCCTCCTGTAACAGGCTAAAAGCCCCAAATCAAGTACAGCTCGGTCCGTTTGTACTCAGAGCCAGGAATACACTTTCCAGTCACACACACACACCTTCGGAAGAAGAGCGAAGTCTTTGAAACACCGAGACGTAAGCCTCCACCGAAAAACTACCTAGTGGCGAAACGCCTTTCTCCGCATGTGATCAGAAAATGGTACTGTACCCAAGATTCCTTAGGGCATACAGCGGCAGGTTTTGGCGGAGAAGCGGTTTGAAGACACACCTTAGAAAAAAAGGGTTAACAGAAGGTGGAGAGGTAAAAACATCTTCCCTAACGTTGTTATTGAAGAGAACGAGGCACCAAGTATCTAAACTAAATGATCGGAGAAATAGCCCAGGTTTTAAAATAGCGTCTCTAAACAACTTGCCGGGAGGTAAACATGAGTAGAAGAAGAGACTCGATAAAAGACATCTATTATCTTACGCCGATGCAAGAAGGTATGTTATTTCATTCTTTGCTTCACAAATCAAATGAGTATTTTGAACAATATACTTTGGAGCTTGCAGGTGATTTAAATGTAACCCTAGTTAATCAATCATTTGCGAAGCTCATTGAGCGATACGATATACTTCGAACCATCTTCGTCTGGAAAAAGGTGAAGAAATCTGTTCAAGTCGTAGTAAAAAATCAAAAGACGGACTTGATTTTCAAAGATATTTCTCAGTTGAGTGAAAATGAAAAGTCTAGGTATGTGAACGAGTACATGCAAAATGATCGAGATGAGGGCTTTGACCTATTGAGGGGGCCTTTAATTCGATTAGCTGTTCTAAAAAAGGATTCTGATTCACACATAATGATTTGGAGCTTCCACCATATTTTGATGGATGGTTGGTGTGTAAGCATTCTTATGCAGGAATTTATGCATATATATCAATGCTTGAAGACTAAACAGCCCATTCGACTTGACACGCCAATACAATTTAACAGTTACATGCAATGGCTTGAAAAGCAGGACGGGGAATCGGCGCGACAGTACTGGAGCCAGTACTTGGCAAACTATGAGCAACAGGCGAGTGTACCGCGAGCGCCTTGGACAGCAGGGCCTGCGGGAGCCAAGCCGCAGGAGCATGCCTTCCGTCTGGATGTGGGGATGACCCGGGAGCTGGAGCGGTTGGCCCGCCAGGCACAAGTGACGCTGAACACAGTGATGCAGACGATCTGGGGACTGCTTTTGCAGAAGTACAACCAGAGCGGTGATGTGGTATTCGGGACTGTCGTATCGGGGAGACCGGCGGAAGTTCCGGGAATCGAGCGGATGATCGGCCTGTTTATCAATACGACGCCGGTACGGGTCAGCAGTTCCCCCGACCAGAGCGTAATGGAGCTGCTGCAGCAGGTGCAGGAAGCGGCGCTGGCGTCGGAATCACACAGCCATTATCCGCTGTATGAGATTCAGGGACTGAGCGCGCTGAAGGAAGGATTGATCGATCATATTTTGGTGTTCGAGAACTATCCGATTGCTGAAGCGATTGGCCAAGCAGGCGGAACGGACGAGGCTGCGTTCGGGATCCGTGACGTTGAAGTATTTGAGCAGACGAATTATGACCTAACCGTCGTGCTATTCCCGGGTGAAGCGTTGTCGATTGAATTCCGGTACAACGCCAAGGTATACGATGGAACATTCATCCGGCGAATGGAGGGGCATATCCGGGAGATCGCGCAGCAAATGCTGGCGGATGCGCAGAGGCCGGTGGCCTCGATATCGCTTGTCACGGCGGAGGAGAAGCAAGAGCTGCTGCATGGGTTCAACAACACGGCGGCGGAGTATCCGCGGGAAGCGACGATCCACGGGCTGTTTGAAGCCCAGGTGGAGAAGACGCCGGATGTGGTGGCGGCCGTGTACGGGGATCAGCAGCTGACCTATGCAGAGCTGAACGCGCGGGCGAATCAGCTGGCGTGGACGCTGCGCGGGCAGGGTGTAGGGCCGGAGCGTATCGTGGCTATCCTGATGGAACGCTCTTTGGACATGATCGCCGGGATGCTCGGCATCCTGAAGGCCGGCGGGGCGTACTTGCCGATTGAT
>NZ_JBYTDQ010000032.1:0-2044 GCF_058791575.1 Paenibacillus sp. EB106-06-01-XG199
GCACGGTATTATGATCCGAGTATCGGGCGGTTTTTAAATGAGGATACGGTTGAAGGGCAGATTGATAATCCGCTGAGTCAAAACCTTTATACTTATGTTCATAATAATCCTTTGATTAATAGTGATCCTACAGGTCATATGCCGCATAAACTTTTGAATATGTTTTTGTCTGATTTTATTGGTGGACGTTCAAATGGAACAAATTATACAAATGCAGAGTTAGCAAATGCAGTACTTAATGCTAATGGTAATAATGATAGTGGCAGGTATAAGGCATTCCATGAGATTGCTCAAATTTATGCGGCTAAACAAATACATTCAGAGTCTGGTCAAGCAGTTCAATTAGAATATCACCTTGAAGAAGAAATAAGTTATTGGCCAAATAAACATCATTATGTTGATATAGTTACTGGAGATAATAAAATGTGGGAAGTAAAGGCAATGAGGGTTACTCACCTTGGTTTAGGGGATGGTGCTTGGGAGGACGCAGAGGCTCAGCTATTGAGGTACAGGAATGTTAATAATCAGTTGAGCAGAGGATACCAGCTAAGCGATATTACTGGAATTATCATAGTAGATCAGTTAAGGATGGATATTCAATTTAATGATCTTGGGAAAATAGTTTATTCCTTTTACTTAGATATGGGGGGGAAAGGTACAATGCCTCTTACAACTCAGATGGCATCTGATTATGTTTCAAATAGTACAGTGTATCCACCTTCTATTGATATCGATATTAAAATTCCAATAAAAGGAAGGAAAAAATGACTAAACAGATCATGATGCTGTTAACTTTAATTCTTTTAGTGGGGTGCTCAATGGACAGAGGCAAAAATGGAAATGGCTCGAATTTAGGAAATGATTTTAAAGAGGAAGCCCTTTTTATCATTGATTCCCTCAATATCTGTATTGAAAATTTTGGGTTTTCTGAAAGGTTAAGAAAAGAAATAGATACTTTTTTCGAACAGGATCATACTCAACAAGAGGAGGAAATAGAAAAAAAAATAGCAAGTATTTATATGACTTTCTTAGGTAAAACAAATTTTAAGAACAAGAATGCTGCAACAAATAAAGAGTTATTTAGTCAGTTGAAAAAAGAGATTGATGAAGTTAGAAATTTACTGACAGAATGATTTAAGTAATCAATTCGCTCAAAGGGGGAATTAAATTCCGATAAACCACATGGGATATATTACATGTGGTTTATTTTTTTTGAATTTATGTGTCCCACCCAGTGCCCCCTAAATACCAAGAGTAATAATGAAATTGAATTACCCAGCGTGAAGCAAGTTGGGGCATCTCAACTGAAGGGATGTTGTATAACTGGCATCAATTTATTAACCGAAAGCAGGACAACTTTATAGTTGGTTTAGTGGGAAGATAAGTCAGCATACGTGATCCCGAATCACCTGAACAGCAAGCAAGATGATAGAAAAGGTAGTAATTGGCGCGTTATAGAGGCTTTGAAGAATTACATACATTTTTAGCACGTTCATCGAACGATTTACGTGCCTAAAGAGTGTAGTATTATATTGTGAGAAAATTGGATAGGGAGGTAGGGCCTCATTGCATATTGTACTTTTAGGCATTAAACCTGAACTTAGTGATCCGCGTTTCAGATTTCATGAGTGCCGAGCGTGCGAGGAAGCACAAGAAGTATCATCTATTATTAAGCCCAAAATAATCCTGGTGGTTGAAGATTTGGCCCAGGAATTCCTACCGTTCGCCCTGAGTATAGCTGTGAAGATGGTGGTGATTAATGAGGCTTATCCGTTGTCACTGACAGCGGTACGGAGCTGGACTGCACTCGGAGCGGCTGATGTGTGGTCTAACCGGGAATGGCCAGCGCGGCTCCGGGATTCCATGGATGTGCAGAAGATCACCGCTGCCGGGACGACGATTAATGAACACAGCGAAATGAATAGAGCTGTGGAACGAACGGTGATTGCGGTAGGGAGTGTCCTTGAAGGTCGTAGAGTATAACTACTATAATACAAGTTCCGCAAACTTTGATGCTGTCAATACGGGAATGCCGGTCTTAAAA
>NZ_JBYTDQ010000034.1:0-1142 GCF_058791575.1 Paenibacillus sp. EB106-06-01-XG199
ATTAGCCCTTGCTTCAGCGCGCTCATTCCCTGAATCTCATACAGCGGATAATGGCTATGTGATTCCGAGACCAGCGCTGCTTCCTGCACCTGCTGCAGCAGTGCCGTTACACTCTGCTCGGGGGTACTGCTGACCCGTACCGGCGTTGTATTGATAAACAGGCCGATCATCCGCTCGATCCCCGGCACCTCCGCCGGTCTCCCCGATACGACCGCCCCGAATACCACATCATCGCTCTGGTTGTATTTCTGTAGTAGCAGTCCCCAGATCGTCTGCATCACTGTGTTCAGCGTCACCTGGGCCTGGCGGGCCAACCGCTCCAGCTCCCGGGTCATCCCCACATCCAGACGGAAGGCATGCTCCTGCCGCTCAGCTTCTGTTCGCCCTGTTGCCCCTGTCACTCGCGGCACACTCGCCTGTTGCTCATAGTCCCTCAGGTACCGGCTCCAGTACTGCCGCGCCGCCTCCCTGTCCTGCATGTTCAGCCACTGCATGTATCGGCTATACGGCTCCACGGGCCCCAGCTCTATCGGCTGCTTCGTCTGCAACCCGCGATAAATCGCCATGAGCTCCTGCATCAGAATACTCGTGCACCAGCCGTCCATGATGATGTGATGAAAGCTCCAGATGACATGCTGACACCCCTTCTCCCCGATCACAATCGTGGCGCGCATTAGCGCATCCCGGCTCAGGTCAAAGCCCCTTTGCCGGTCTTCCTGCTGGATCGTCTCCAGATCACCTGACCCTTCCCTCACCCGCAGATCGACTTCCCGTTCCTGCAGCACCAGCTGCACCGGCCGCCCTACCTGCTCGCTCACGATCACCGTCCGCAGCATGTCGTGCCTTTCCGTTAAACGGCCCAAGCTTTCCTCGAATACCGCGATATCCAGCGTTCCTTCAACCCGGAACGTAAACTGCTCGAAATACGTCGCAGCCTCCGGGTCCAGCTCAGCGTGAAACAACATGCCTTCCTGCATCGGAGACAGCGGATAGATGTCTTGCACCTTATAGCCGTAGGCTTGCTGCAAGCCGCTCGCTTCCTGCGGCTCCAAATCCGCCAAACGGAAATCGCTCGCGGTCTTCTCGCTGTGCGCCTGCCGGGTGCAGTGGGTGATCAGTCTGCGAAGCTGTTCCGCGTAGCA
>NZ_JBYTDQ010000035.1:0-856 GCF_058791575.1 Paenibacillus sp. EB106-06-01-XG199
TATTTCAGTTCGTGACTCGCTGGACAAACATATAGATTACGTTCGGCATCAAAGGTAAACTTCCACTTCGGAAACAAGCCTTGCTTGGGATGAAATCTCCGGTGAGCAATCACGGCAAAGATCTTTCGACGTTGTAGTCCCCGGCAAATCGGTGTAGTCAAATAACCTGAATCAAGTGCAACAGCTTCTACGGCAAATCCAAAACGTTCTCGTTGGCGATCTAAACGCAACAAATAGGGCACGGAATCATGAACATTTCCGGGCGTCACGTGCACATCAGTAATGAGATTGTATTTGGTATCGACTGTACGGTGGTCCAAATAAAAGAAGCCTTCTGGTTTGCCATCTCGAATCATATATCCACTGTCTGGATCGGTTTTGCTCACTTTAATTTCTTTTTCTTCGTTCACTTCCTCTCTGAGTTTTAGGGCTTTTTTCCATGCTCTTTCCGGTCTTCGGCCACGGCGGCATTGAGCTCGTCCACGTAATCCTTGGTATTTTGTAGCACTTGTTGTTTCGTGTACTGGTGTTTATTCGCATTGGCCTTCACATGAGTAGAGTCGGTTACGAGAACACGTCCGCCAACCATTCGGTGTGAGATTGCTTGGAGAACAATCTCATCGAAAATATCTTGGAAGATGCTCGTATCTTTAAACCGGGTTCGTCGGTTCCAGCTAATCGTCGAATGGTCTGGAACCTTATCTGTCAATCCCAGTCCTAAAAACCAGCGATAGGCTAAATTGGTTTGGATCTCTCGCTCCAATTGACGTTCAGAACGAATACCGTAAAAGTAACCGAGAAAAATCATTTTAAATAAGACGACAGGATCAATGGCAGGACGACCATTATCTGCACA
>NZ_JBYTDQ010000036.1:0-832 GCF_058791575.1 Paenibacillus sp. EB106-06-01-XG199
ATCTAGCCATAGCTTCGGTGGTGTGTTTAGCCCCGTTACATTTTCGGCGCAGAGTCACTCGACCAGTGAGCTATTACGCACTCTTTCAATGGTGGCTGCTTCTAAGCCAACATCCTGGTTGTCTGTGCAACTCCACATCCTTTCCCACTTAACACACACTTGGGGACCTTAGCTGATGGTCTGGGCTGTTTCCCTTTTGACAATGGATCTTAGCACTCACTGTCTGACTCCCGGCAAGAAGTTAATGGCATTCGGAGTTTGACTGAGCTTGGTAACCCTTGCGGGCCCCGCACCCAATCAGTGCTCTACCTCCACCACTCCATTCACCGAGGCTAGCCCTAAAGCTATTTCGGGGAGAACCAGCTATCTCCGAGTTCGATTGGAATTTCTCCGCTACCCCCACCTCATCCCCGCATTTTTCAACATACGTGGGTTCGGGCCTCCAGTGCGTGTTACCGCACCTTCACCCTGGACAGGGGTAGATCACACGGTTTCGGGTCTACGTCCACATACTAAATCGCCCTATTCAGACTCGCTTTCGCTGCGGCTCCGGCTTCTCACCTTAACCTTGCATGTTAAACGTAACTCGCCGGTTCATTCTACAAAAGGCACGCCATCACCCCTAGATCGGGCTCTGACTTTTTGTAAGCACACGGTTTCAGGTTCTATTTCACTCCCCTTCCGGGGTGCTTTTCACCTTTCCCTCACGGTACTGTTTCACTATCGGTCGCCAGGTAGTATTTAGCCTTAGCAGATGGTCCTGCTGGATTCATACGGGGTTTCACGTGCCCCGCACTACTCGGGATCCGTCTCGGAGAGAACACAGTTTAGG
>NZ_JBYTDQ010000037.1:0-740 GCF_058791575.1 Paenibacillus sp. EB106-06-01-XG199
AACGGAATGGGTTTGGCCCTTTTAGAGGAACACTTTGATGACAACGCTGGAAAATGGGTATTCACCCAGTATCACTATGACGATATGGGCAGACCCATCTATCAAAAAGATGCACTATCCAATGAAATAACGGTGGGGTATGATGCTTGGGGCCAACAAAAAAGTTTAACGGATTCCTATCGTAATGTCTTCGTGACAAATTATAATTTGAAGCAGCGGAAAGCGGTAAGCTACCTGACTGCGGCGGGCACCTCCGAAACGATGAATTACATCGAGGAGTCGTATGATCCGTGGGGCCGGGTGATTTCGAAGCGGACGTTTAGAGATTGGCCGAATCAGTCGCAGCCCATCACTGAGCGCTACAGTTACGATATTATCGGCAATCTTACGGGATATACCGACCCGATGAACCATCTCAATGAGGCTGGCGTGACAACCCATTACAGTTACAACGCATTAAATCAGTTAACTGGTGTTAAGGATGCGCTAAATCAGACCACACGGTACAGCTATGACGGAAATGGACAAATATCCAAGGTGACCGTTCAGGGCAAGGGTGAGTCGGAACAAACCTTAAACACGAAGAGTTACAACGAAATCGGACTGATGACAACGAAGCAGGACGCCGCCGCCAAAAGCGAAAGTGTGTCCTATAATCATCTGGGTCAACAGACCGGTAAAACGGACCGTATGGGCAGTGTGTTCAGTTACAACTACGACGAGAGAGGTCAACTAAAGAG
>NZ_JBYTDQ010000038.1:0-679 GCF_058791575.1 Paenibacillus sp. EB106-06-01-XG199
GGGCAACCTTCACACCTTCAATCCACTCAAGGTCATCCTGCTCTTTATTAGAAGTCCAGGTAGGGAACTGAACACGTTTTATATTAGGGTCTAGTCCGTATATCAAAACATTGTATGAACCCGCCGAGATATTGGCTGTTTTCGGTCCTGATACACCTACACCTCCCTTAACAGCAACTGACGTTCCTCCGATATAGTTTGAATTGCCATACTTGTCATGGGCATAGATATGTGTGAAATAGTTACCTGCTTCATAATTGTGCTTACTGAAGGGTATCCGTATCTTCCACGTTGTATTGCCTATCCGCTCACCGATCACATAGGGCCGCTCAATATCATCCTGGTCATTCTTTTCTGTCCATGTCGGGAATTTCACTTCTTGTATGGTTCTGGACACGCCTTCTATAACTACCTCATAGTATTCAGCATCTAATCCGACCGTTTGAGGAGCTCTGACGGTTTGAGTATTCTTAATTTGAGTCGTAACACCCGCTACAGCATTGTTATCCGCATAAACATGAGTTACATATGCGCCAGTTTCCATCCCATGTTTGGACAGAACGACCGTACCTCTCCAGAGATTTGGAGCAACCTTTACACCATCAATCCATTCGAGATCATCTTGCTGATTGTAATCCGTCCATGTCGGAAAACGTACGGTTTTAACACTGTCAGGAAC
>NZ_JBYTDQ010000039.1:0-678 GCF_058791575.1 Paenibacillus sp. EB106-06-01-XG199
CGGGTACGGGGACCGTGTCAGGCGGGCAGTTTGACTGGGGCGGTCGCCTCCTAAAGAGTAACGGAGGCGTTCAAAGGTTCCCTCAGAATGGTTGGAAATCATTCGAAGAGTGCAAAGGCATAAGGGAGCTTGACTGCGAGACCTACAAGTCGAGCAGGGACGAAAGTCGGACTTAGTGATCCGGTGGTACCGCATGGAAGGGCCATCGCTCAACGGATAAAAGCTACCCTGGGGATAACAGGCTTATCTCCCCCAAGAGTCCACATCGACGGGGAGGTTTGGCACCTCGATGTCGGCTCATCGCATCCTGGGGCTGAAGTAGGTCCCAAGGGTTGGGCTGTTCGCCCATTAAAGCGGTACGCGAGCTGGGTTCAGAACGTCGTGAGACAGTTCGGTCCCTATCTGTCGTGGGCGCAGGAAATTTGAGAGGAGCTGTCCTTAGTACGAGAGGACCGGGATGGACGTACCGCTGGTGCATCAGTTGTTCCGCCAGGAGCATGGCTGAGTAGCTACGTACGGACGGGATAAGCGCTGAAAGCATCTAAGCGTGAAGCCCCCCTCAAGATGAGATTTCCCAATTAGTAAGACCCCTTGAAGACGACGAGGTAGATAGGTTGGAGGTGGAAGTGCAGCAATGCATGGAGCTGACCAATACTAATCGGTCGAGGGCTTATCCAA
>NZ_JBYTDQ010000040.1:0-670 GCF_058791575.1 Paenibacillus sp. EB106-06-01-XG199
TGATGGAACGCTCTTTGGACATGATCGCCGGGATGCTCGGCATCCTGAAGGCCGGCGGGGCGTACTTGCCGATTGATCCGGCGCTGCCGGCCGAACGCATCCGGTATATGCTCGGAGACAGCGGCGCGGCGGTGCTGCTGACCCAGCCTGGCCTGGATTCCTGCGGATTTGAGGGCACGGTTATCGGGTTGACGCCTGGAGGGCCAGCAGAGTCCGAGGCCAACCTGCCGCTTGCGCCGGATTCCCGGCGGTTGGCGTATGTGATCTATACCTCGGGGACGACCGGGAACCCCAAAGGGGTGATGATTGAGCACCGCGCGGTGGTTAACTTCATCACAGGGATGACGAGAGTGATTCCCTTCGGCCCGGCGAAGTCGGTTTTATTTGCGACCACGCTGTCCTTCGACATCTCGGTGGTGGAGACGCTGCTGGCGTTGACGCAAGGCATGCGGATCGTGGCGGCGAGCGAAGAACAGCAGAAGGACCCTCAGCAGCTGGCGGCGCTGATCGAACGCCAGCGCATTGGGATGGTGCAGATGACACCGTCGCGGCTGAAGATGCTGCTGTCGGCGGGCTGCGTGGCGTGGTTTGAAGGCGTAACGGAAATACTGGTCGGCGGGGAGGCATGGACGGACGATCTGCTGGCTGAACTGCAAAGCAAATCGAAGGC
>NZ_JBYTDQ010000041.1:0-665 GCF_058791575.1 Paenibacillus sp. EB106-06-01-XG199
GAGGGCGGGTGCAATCCGAGGCCAATCCGGAGCTTGCGCCGGATTCCCGGCGTTTGGCGTATGTGATCTATACCTCGGGGACCACAGGCAACCCGAAAGGGGTCATGATTGAGCATCGCGCGGTCATCAACCGCCTGCAATGGATGCAGAACCGCTACCCGGTCGGAGAAGGGGACGTCATTCTGCAGAAGACGCCGATAACGTTCGACGTTTCGGTGTGGGAGCTGTTCTGGTGGGGGATGACCGGGTCGAAGGTCTGCCTGCTTCCGCCGCAGGGAGAGAAAGATCCGGCGGTGCTGGCCGAAACGATGGAGCGTTACGGGGTCACGGTGATGCATTTTGTGCCGTCGATGCTGAGCGTCTTCCTGGAGCAGGCCGGGCAAGCGTTTAGCCCGGAGAAGCTCGTGAGCTTGCGCCGGGTATTTGCGAGCGGGGAAGCGCTGAAGCCGCAGCATGTGAGCGGGTTCTACAAGTTCATGGAAGGGAGCGGAGCCACGCTTCACAACCTGTACGGGCCGACGGAGGCCACGGTCGATGTCGCGTATTACGACAGCGCTCCGACCTTCGCGGAAGCGGCGGTGCCGATCGGGGGGCCGATTGCCAATACGCAGCTGTACATTGTGAGTGACAACCGGCAGCTGCAGCCGATCGGGGTCGCGGGTGAA
>NZ_JBYTDQ010000042.1:0-652 GCF_058791575.1 Paenibacillus sp. EB106-06-01-XG199
CGCAATCCGTGTATCCACCGCGGTTTCCCCGCGCAAGTCGATCACGTCCAGCCCGAAACTCGCCTCTTGAGGCCCGCAGCTCCACTGCACGATGCCCCCCGCTTCTTCCCGGTACCTCATCCGCAGCGCATCATGATGCTGGGCGATCCGTTCAAACACACGGCGCAGAATGACTTCGTTGAATCCGTCCCGGCGATGCAGCATGACCGCCTGGTTATAATGGTGCGGCAGCTGCGGCGACCGCTCAAACAACCCTTGCTGGATCGGAGTTAATCGTACTTTGCCTTCGACCGGACGCTGATCGATCTGCCGCGCCAACTTCTGCACATGCGGACACAGCTCCAGAATTGTCGGATACCGGAACAGCTCACGGATCCCCAAGTGCAGCCCGTGCCCCCGCAGCCGCGCGGCGATCTGAACGGCTTTGATCGAATCCCCGCCCAGCTCGAAGAAGTTGTCTTGGATCCCGACTTGTCCGACTTGGAGCACGTTCTGCCAAATCGTTGCCAGCTTCGCCTCCATCTTGCTGCGCGGCGCCACATATTCGCTTCCCGCCTGAATCTGTCCTTGCGGCTCCGGCAGCGCCTTACGGTCCACCTTGCCGTTAGGGGTTAGCGGCAGCTTCTCCAGCTCCACAAAGTAGGACGGAATC
>NZ_JBYTDQ010000043.1:0-649 GCF_058791575.1 Paenibacillus sp. EB106-06-01-XG199
AGGTTAGAACCTAGATACGATCAGGGTGGTATCCCAACGGCGCCTCCGCAGAAGCTTGCGCTCCTGCCTCTACGGCTCCCACCTATCCTGTACAGATCGTACCCAAATTCAATATCAAGCTGCAGTAAAGCTCCATGGGGTCTTTCCGTCTTGTCGCGGGTAACCTGCATCTTCACAGGTATTAAAATTTCACCGGATCTCTCGTTGAGACAGCGCCCAAGTCGTTACGCCATTCGTGCGGGTCAGAATTTACCTGACAAGGAATTTCGCTACCTTAGGACCGTTATAGTTACGGCCGCCGTTTACTGGGGCTTCGGTTCACAGCTTCGGATTGCTCCTAACCGCTCCCCTTAACCTTCCAGCACCGGGCAGGCGTCAGCCCGTATACTTCGCCTTGCGGCTTCGCACAGACCTGTGTTTTTGCTAAACAGTCGCTTGGGCCTTTTCACTGCGGCCCCCTCGGGCTATTCACCCTACCGAGGCACCCCTTCTCCCGAAGTTACGGGGTCATTTTGCCGAGTTCCTTAACGAGAGTTCTTCCGCGCGCCTTAGAATTCTCTTCTCGCCTACCTGTGTCGGTTTGCGGTACGGGCACCTTCTCCTGGCTAGAGGCTTTTCTTGGCAGTGTGAGATCATGACCTTCGCTACT
>NZ_JBYTDQ010000044.1:0-647 GCF_058791575.1 Paenibacillus sp. EB106-06-01-XG199
TAAGCTGAATATTGACCGTTAACTATTTTTGCTGGGTCACTCGTAATAACACCGGATCCGGCAAGGAAATTAGTCTGATCAAATGAACCCTTTTCAAAAGATTCGCTCTGTGCGGATATTTTCTTAACGATTGTTATATCATCAATTGAAAGGGCACCCCCTGCGTGGATTCCCCAAATTAAGTAATAGTTAGCTTTATTTCCGGTTGTGAACGTCATCGTTTTTATGCCATTTCCCCCACTTGCATCATTCCAGGTTGTAAACAGCTTGTCTTCCAGGTTGTCAGTACTGCGAGCAAGGAAATAAAAAAAACGGTTCGCATCCAGCGGCTGCATATCCAATGATTTGTAGGAAAAAGTCACCGAGTAGGTAGTGTTTTTTTCGAATTTAATTTTACTTTGATCTGTATAGGAAAATTCCTTCCACTCCTCTGATGCTTGAGAACTCAAATAGGCGGAGTACCTTCCACTAACTATCTTTTGTGCATCACTGGTAATTGTCCCATTCACAGGGAGATAGCTGGTGCCATTAAAAGTACCACTTTCAAATGATTCTTTAGGAGCCACTACGTTCTCTGCAGCAAAAGCCTTGTTCTGAAAAATGCTGAATGCAACAATAATCATTAAAAATGGCAGTACATAGCTAGT
>NZ_JBYTDQ010000045.1:0-630 GCF_058791575.1 Paenibacillus sp. EB106-06-01-XG199
GAATACAGCTGCGCGCTGTTCAATGAGGAGACAGCCGGGCGGTACCTGATGCACTTCGTGCAGCTCTTGTCGCAAATCGCCGGTCAGCCGGAAGCAAGCATCGGCTCGTATGAGCTTGTGACGACGGAAGAGAAGCAACAGCTACTGCACGGATTCAACGATACGGTGGCGGCGTATCCGCGGGAAGCGACGATCCACGGTCTGTTCGAGGAGCAGGTGGAGAAGACGCCGGATGCGGTGGCGGTCGTGTACGGGGATCAGCAGCTGACCTACGCGGAGCTGAACGGGCAGGCGAACCAGCTGGCGTGGACGCTGCGCGGGCAAGGTGTGGGGCCGGAAACGATTGTAGCGGTGATGGCGGAACGCTCACTGGAGCTGATGGTAGGGCTTTATGGCATCCTGAAGGCCGGCGGGGCATACTTGCCGATTGATCCGGCGCTGCCGGCCGAACGCATCCGGTATATGCTCGGGGACAGCGGCGCGGCGGTACTGCTGATTCAGCCCGGCCAGGATTCATGCGGATTTGAGGGGATGGTCATCGAGCTGACGCCTGGAGGGCGGGTGCAATCCGAGGCCAATCCGGAGCTTGCGCCGGATTCCCGGCGTTTGGCGTATGTGATCTATACCTCG
>NZ_JBYTDQ010000046.1:0-577 GCF_058791575.1 Paenibacillus sp. EB106-06-01-XG199
CCGCCAGCAGCACCATGTACAGCGTGGCTCCGGTCTCTGCGGCAATTCGTTTTAGGGCCTCAGCTACGTCCGCGCTGATCTGCGCATGAACCTGTCCGCCTTCGCTGCTTAGCACCGCCGGACGCATCCGGTCGGCCGGCAGCTCCAGCACCGGCACTTCCTCCGCATAGGCCGACAGCCAGTACACCTCATGCCCTTGCATCCGCTCTACCCCGAGCGTGTCCTGCTGCCAGACCGCGTAGTCTTTGTACTGGATCCGCAGCGGCGTCAGCTCCTCACCGGCATACGCCGCCATAAGGTCCGACACCAGAAGGTTCAGCGAAACGCCGTCCGAGACGATATGGTGCATGTCCCACACCAGCCAATGGTGCTCCTCTGCCAGCCGCAGCAGCCCAGCCCGCAGCAGCGGCGCCTGATCCAGCTCGAACGGCCGCACAAAATTCCGGGTGAGTTCCCGCGCCTGCGCTTCATCTGCCTCCCGGCATACCCATTCAAACACCACGTCTTCATGTACCTGTTGTCTCGGTTCGCCGTCGATCCACGTGAACGACGTGCGCAGCGATTCGTGACGGGCGAT
>NZ_JBYTDQ010000047.1:0-564 GCF_058791575.1 Paenibacillus sp. EB106-06-01-XG199
ACTTGTTTACACAAGTTTCAGCTAAAAGATGTTCTAAAACGCAAATTCGTTTCGGTATCCAGTTTTCAAGGATCAAGGTATTACTATTGATGAAGTTTGTTGGTGGAGCCAAGCGGGATCGAACCGCTGACCTCCTGCTTGCAAGGCAGGCGCTCTCCCAGCTGAGCTATGGCCCCATAAAGGAATTTAATGTTATATGGTGGGCCTTGGTGGACTCGAACCACCGACCTCACCCTTATCAGAGGTGCGCTCTAACCAACTGAGCTAAAAGCCCATATAACATATATAACATTTTTGAATCAACCAACGAATTGGTTGTCCGCTTGGCAGCGTCCTACTCTCCCAGGACCCTTCGGTCCAAGTACCATTGGCGCTGGAGGACTTAACGGTCGTGTTCGGGATGGGTACGTGTGGAACCCCTCCGCTATCGCCACCAAACGCATACGAAAGAGACTTGCTCTTTCAAAACTGAACACGAGTGAGTGTTTTGGAAGCTAAGCTTCCGATTTGAATGTTTCCGTTGCAGGAAACGATTCTCCATAGAAAGGAGGTGATCCAGCCGCA
>NZ_JBYTDQ010000048.1:0-553 GCF_058791575.1 Paenibacillus sp. EB106-06-01-XG199
AGGATCGGTTTGTCGTGGACCTGGAAGGGCATGGCCGGGAAGAGATCGGGGAAGCGGTGGATGTGAGCCGAACGGTGGGGTGGTTTACGACGATCGTGCCGACACTGCTTGACCTGGGGTCATGCGAGACGTTGCCGGGCTGCATCAAGCGGGTAAAAGAGGGGCTGCGCAGCGTGCCGAACAGAGGGCTGGGATATGGCGTGCTGAAGTATATGACAGCCGCGGAGCACAAACAGGAGATGAAGTTCGACCTTCGCCCGGAGATCTGCTTCAACTACTTGGGCCAGTTCGACCGGGACGTGACGACAGGACTATTCGAATCGTCGGCGTACGGGACAGGCAGCAGCATCGACCCGAACCTCCCGGGAGAGTACAAGCTGAGCCTGAACGGGATGGTGATCGGCGGGGAGCTCGTGTTTACATGCGACTATGAGGCAGAGGCGTACCGGAGGGAAACGGTGGAACGCTGGATGGCGTGCTACGCGGAACAGCTTCGCAGACTGATCACCCACTGCACCCGGCAGGCGCACAGCGAGAAGACCGCGAGCGATTT
>NZ_JBYTDQ010000049.1:0-548 GCF_058791575.1 Paenibacillus sp. EB106-06-01-XG199
TCACTTACCCGTTAAACGGGCTTATTTCTTTTTGTTTCTTTTGTCACTGAATGGGTCTTCGTATTCTTTTACACTCAATTTATCTACGGCTTGGTCATGTGCTTCTTGTTCACGGATGTATTTGGCTACTGTGGCTTCATTTAAGCCCACTGTACTCACGTAATAGCCTTCCGCCCAAAATTTTCGATTCCCATACTTATACTTTAGCCCCGCATGCTTCTCAAAGATCATGAGCGAACTTTTTCCCTTCAGATATCCCATGAACGTAGACACGGCGATCTTCGGTGGTATCGCGACCAGCATGTGCACGTGATCTGGCATCATATGACCTTCTAGTATTTCTACTCCCTTGTACTTACATAGACGTTTGACGATTTCGATCAAATCTTTCCTCACTTGATTATAAATCTCTTTCCGTCTATACTTCGGGGTGAACACGATATGGTATTTGCACATCCACTTCGTGTGAGCTAGACTATAGCTCTTGTTTGCCATCTAAGATCATTCCTTCCGTTGAGCCTGAACATCTCAATTTTATCGGAATGGTC
>NZ_JBYTDQ010000050.1:0-526 GCF_058791575.1 Paenibacillus sp. EB106-06-01-XG199
GTGTCGGTTTGCGGTACGGGCACCTTCTCCTGGCTAGAGGCTTTTCTTGGCAGTGTGAGATCATGACCTTCGCTACTATAATTTTCGCTCCCCATCACAGCCCAGCCTTAACGGTGTGCGGATTTGCCTACACACCAGCCTCACTGCTTAGACGGACATCCATCAGTCCGCGTCACTACCCTCCTGCGTCACCCCATCGCTCATAGCGGATTACGGTGGTACAGTAATTTCAAACTGTTGTCCTTCGACTACGCCTTTCGGCCTCGCCTTAGGTCCCGACTTACCCTGAGCGGACGAGCCTTCCTCAGGAAACCTTGGGCTTTCGGCGGATCAGATTCTCACTGATCTTTTCGTTACTCATACCGGCATTCTCACTTGTATGCTGTCCAGCGCTCCTTACGGTACACCTTCAACCCACATACAACGCTCCCCTACCCCAGATACATAGTATCTAGCCATAGCTTCGGTGGTGTGTTTAGCCCCGTTACATTTTCGGCGCAGAGTCACTCGACCAGTGAGCTATTAC